>CAWIOF010000003.1:0-270775 GCA_963837715.1 uncultured Actinomycetes bacterium
GGAACGCGTGCCGGTGCTCGCCCACTGCTGAGTCGCGCTTCGCGCGGCGAGTAGCGCTCAAGCGAGGATGTCGTCGAGCCAGTCGTAGGCGGCGGTCCAGAACACGATCGAGCCGAGGCCCTCGCAGTGGCCGCCCGCGCCCTCGGCTTCGGTGAAGCGGCGGAACGTCTTGGCGCAGGTGAGCGCGTCGAAGAGCTGCTGTCCTTGCCCGGTCGACACCGGGTCGATCTCGTTGTCGGTGACGAACGTGGGGCAGCGGACGTCGGCCGCGGTGCCACGGTTGTTGTAACGCCGCAGATCGGCGCAGTACTCGCGCACGCCGGTGATCTGGTGCGTGACCATGCGGGGCGCGAAGACCGCCTTGACCGCCGGGATGGTGAGCAGCGACTCGAACTGCTCGTCGGCGGTCGGGTCGTCGACCGACTTCCACAGGTCGCCGAGGCGGGACTCGATCGCAGCGGCCATGTCGAACTGACCGGGATCGACGATCATCGCGGCGAGGCGGTGCTCGCCCGCCGCGCCACGCGGCGCGAGCACACCGCCGAACGAGCGACCCACGAGCACGATCCGTTCGGCGTCGACCTCGGGCCGGGCCGCGACGAGGTCGAACATCGCCGGCACGACGTGCTCCCAGTCGGGTCGCATCGGGACCCGCTGGTCGTAGAGGACCGAGCCGGTGCCGGGACCGTCGAGCGCCGCGAACACGTACCCGCGGTCGAGCGCGGGGGCGACGGCGGGATACAGCTCCTCGGCCGTGCCGTCGTAGCCGCCGATGTGGAGGATCGTCGGGAACGGCCCCTCGCCGTCGGGCGGTGCGAAGAAGTAGCCGGGTGTGTCGCCGGTGAGCAGGTCGCCGGGGTTGTCGAGCAGCAGCAGCGCGCTGCGGAAGGCTTGGACGCCGGCCGCGTACGCGGTGCGCAGCTCGGTGCCGTCGAGGTCGTCGCGGTGGAAGAAGAAGGCCTGGCGGTAGTACTCGGCGGCGCGGAGCCAGCAGTCGCGTGCGCTCACCTCGTGGCCCGCGGCGAGCGCGCCCTCGGCTTGTTGCTCGAGCGTCGACGCGAAACCCGACCACGCCGAGTACCAGCTGTCGCGATCGCCCGGGGTGATCCGCGAAGCGATGGCCAGGCACTCGCCGACGTTGGCCATGCCGGCGTCGGTCTTGGCCACGCTGCGTTGCAATTGGCCGTCGAATACCTCGTCGTCGAAGAAGAGCTTCACGACCGCAAGGGTACGACGCTCGCCTACAGGTCGGCGAGCTTCATGATCTCGGCGTGGGCGTCTTCGATGCCGTCGGCCAGCTTGCGGAGCTTGGGGGCGAGCTCGCGGCACGCGATGAAGCCCCAGTCGATGCGGTCGAGGTAGCTCAACACGGTGATGTTGAGGCCGGCGCCGTCGATCGGCGGGCCGAGCGGGAGCATCGACACGAGGCGCGCGCCGCCGAGGAAGAGCGGGAACGGCGGCCCGGGCACGTTCGAGATCACCAGGTTCACGGGCACGAGGCCGCGGGCCGCGAGCCCGCCGAGGAAGCGGTTCGCGAGGCCGAAGGTGCGGGGACCGCCGAGCTCACCGAGCTCCATGATCGTGCGGGCGCCGACCGCGTGGTGCTCGTTCTTGGCTCCCTTGGTGGCCTCGCGGATCGCGGCGAGCCGCTCCTCGGGGTCGGCGAGGTGGGTGGGGAGCGACACGAACATCGCCGAGACCTTGTTGGCGCTCTCGATGTCTTCGCTGCCCTCGCGCACCGACACCGGGCACGCGACGAGCAGCGGCCGGTCGGGGAGCGCGTCGAGGTCCTGCAGGTAGGTGCGCAGCGCGCCGGCCGCGGTCGCGAGGACGACGTCGTTCACGGTGCAGCCGAGCGCGTTCTTCGCCGCCTTCACGTCGTCGAGCGACACCGACGCGATCGCGACCCGGCGGTGCGGGGTGAGCGGCGCGTTGAACGGTGTGCGCGGCGCCATGAGCGGCACGCCCCCGGTGGGTCGGGTTCGGGTCGCGGCGCAGGCGGGTGACGTTGAACGCGCTCCGCACGATGTTCGGCGTGGCGAGCGCGAGGGCGAGCGGCATCGGGCGCCGCAGCCGCGAGATGATCGCGTGGCGCACGAGCTCGAGGTCCGACGGCTTGTGCTCGGGATCCCAGTGGTCGATCGGGGGCGGCGCCGCGGGCTCGGCCTCGAGATCGAGGATGCTCGTGGCCAGGCTCGAGCCCGACACGCCGTCGATCGTGGCGTGGTGCATGCGCGCGAGCACCGCGACCGTGTTGTTCTCGACGCCCTCGATGACCCAGAACTCCCAGAGCGGTCGCGACCGGTCGAGCGGTCGCCCGGCGATGTCGCCGATGATGTCGGTGAGCTGATCGAAGCTCCCGGGTTCCGGCACCGCGATGTGGCGGACGTGGTAGTCGATGTCGAAGTCGGGGTCGTCGAACCACACCGGCCGGTGCAGGTCGAACGGCACGAACGCGAGGCGCTGGCGGAACTCCGGCAGGAGCGGCAGTCTTCGCGCGAGGTGATCCTTGACCTTCTCGAACGAGTACCCGCCGGGAACGGTCGACGGGTCGAGCAGCATGATCGCCTGCACGAGCATCGTCGTGCCCGCGTTCTCGAGGTACAGGAACGCCGCGTCCATGCCGCTGAGTCGTCGCACCGATCGCGCTCCTCGCTCGGGTCTGCCCGGCGGCAGTCTCCACCGTCGCCACCTCGACCGCAACGGTCCGCGACCGGAATCAGCGCCCGGGGTGGACGACCCCCGAGCGGATGAACGCGTCGTCGACGAAGCGCCGGGTGTCGGGCCGCACCATGTGGCCGACGTGGCCGTGCGGGATCCAGTGGATCTCGGGCTCACCCCAGTGGCGCCACAGCGGACCGACCTGCTCGACGGGGTCGATGAGGCGGTCGGCGGTGCCCGCCACGATGAAGCGACGGGAGACCGGCGTGGCCGGTTCCAACGCCAACGGGGAGACCGAGCGGTGCAGGACCTCGGATCGCTCGTGGTACGCCGCGAACGCGTCGCTGCTCGCGCAGGCTGCGTCGGACGTGACGGCGCAGCAACGCCGGGAAGTCGCTCGCCGGGACCATGCACACCACACAGGAGAGGGGCGTCTCGAGGCCGGCGACGAGCGCGGCCACGTAGCCGCCGAGCGAGATGCCCGCGACCGCGACGCCCGTCGGCTCCCGGGTGGCGCGGATCCACGAGATGATCCGCCGGACGTCCCACGCCGACTGGGCCAGTCCGTGGACGTCGTCGAGCACGTCGAGGCCCGGGAACGAGATCGCCTTGCGCCGATCGCGACGGGAGCCGTGCATCGCCAGGATCGGCATCACCACGTTGCAGCCGAGCTCCCGGAAGAAGTGGTTCGCGCCGAGCGACCGCACGTCGGCCTCGGGGTAGCCCATGCCCGTGCCGTGGACGAGGACGACCCACGGTCGACCACGCACGTCCCCGTGCTCGAGCACGTGCGCCCGGGCCCGCTGGTTCGCGGCGACTGCGGTCCAGCGGTCGGCGCCCGGTTCCTCGGGGTCGGGCTGCCATCCGCTCGGGAAGGACACGCGCAGGAGTCGTCCGGCCGACGTGCGCACGACCCGCATCGCGGGGTCGGTGAGCTCCGGGTGGCTGCCCGAGGTACGCGGCCGGGTCGGCCGTCCACCCCCGTCGTTCGAACAGCTCGACCGCATCGTCGGACTCGCGTCGCGCCGTCTCCCAGAACGCCGCCGGCGGCTCGCGTCGGAGCAGCTTCATCGTCGAGAGCGTCAGCTCGTCGAGGGCCACGTGGAAGGCAACCGCCGGCGACCGGCCCGGCGGGGGGATCCCGAACCCGTCGAATCGCCGGCCGCGCCTCGCCGCGGCCCCGGGAGTGAGGAACCCCGCGGTCCGCCGGACGGGGCTCGTCAACCGGAGGAAGCGGGTCGCGATCGTCGGCCCTTCGGGCCCGTCGCCGCCTCCGGCGTCAGTTCCGGCGTCGGCTGCGTCGTCGTCGTCCCCAGCGGCGGCCGGTGCTCCCTCGGGTTCTGGACTCACGCCGCGCTCCGACATCTCGACGGGTCCGGTCCGGACGGCGATCCGGATGGGTGCGTCTCGACGCTACCGGCATGGGTGTGGTGGCCGCGTGCTCCCGAGGCTGACGACGAGGTCGTGACCCGTCGGCGCTCAGGCGTGATGAGATGTCGGGATGCGTTCCGATGGTCCTTCGATCACCGCGCTCGGCGTCGCGCTCGTCCGCTCGAGACTGGAGCGGCCGGAGAGCCCCACCGGCGATGCGGCGGCCGAGGCGCGACTGGGGGAGTCGCTCGGCGTCGACCCGAACGATCGGCGACCGTTGCCACGCGATGCGCTCACCGAGTGGGTGACCGCCCGCACGCGGTTCGTCGACGGCGCCGTCGTGCGCGCCATCGAGGCCGGCGTCGCCCAGATCGTGCTGCTCGGCGCCGGCTACGACTGCCGGGCGTTGCGGTTCCGTTCGCCCGGCGTGACGTTCTTCGAGGTGGACCACCCCTCGACCCAGGCCGACAAGCGGGAACGTCTCGCTGCCGTCGACGCGTCGACCGATGGCATCGAGTTCGTCGCCGCCGACTTCACCGAGCCCGGCCTTGCGAAGATGCTCGCCGAGCACGGCCATGATCCCGTCGGGAAGTCACTCGTGGTCTGCGAGGGCGTGGTCCGGTACCTCACCGAGCACTGGTTCCGAGCGTTGCTCGAGTCGGCTGCCGTCGTGAGTGCGCCGGGGAGCGAGCTCGTCGTGACGATCCCGACGCGCAGTCCCGACCGCGACGACGCCGCGCGCCGGGCGCGGCTCGAGCACGAACAGCGCCTGGCCGACCTGGGCGAACCGGTGCTCACCGTTCCCGAACGCGACGTGGCGATGCGCTGGCTCGCCGAAGCCGGTTGGTCCGTAGACCGCACCGACGACGTCGCAGACGAGAACGGCGCGCCGACCGGTCTCTTGTTGGTGCTCGCCCACCGCTGAGGCGCGCAGCTCCCGGTCGACGACCGGGTAGCTCTGGAGCCCGAGCTCGGCGGGGGCGACGCCTCAGTTCGTGCGTTCGAAGATGCCGCGGCGGGTGCGCGTACCGGAACGGTGCAGCACCACGAGACCGAAGATCGCGGTGAGCGAACCGATGACGAGCAGTGGGGTCGTGGAGCTCCCGGTTCGCGGCAACGAGTTCGAGTCGGCGACCACGGTGAGGTCCCAGACGAGGGCGTGGGGCAATCCGTCGGCGCCGAGACCGGTGGCGATCAGTTGGTGGGCGCCGCCGAGTGCATCCGTGGGGATCTGGACCGAGCCCGAGAACGCGCCGGTCGAGTCGGTGCGGAACGTGGCGAGGTGCACGGGCGTCGAGTGCAGGGTGATGTCGACGTCGACATCAGGTGCGAAGCCGGTGCCGTCGACGGCGACCGTGGCTCCGGCGGCGACGCTCGACCGGCTGCCGATGAACGCAGGCGCGACGACCGGCGCGGGCGTCGACGTCGGGGTGGGCGGCGGGGGAGCCGGTGCCGCGATGGTGAGCGAGTTCGAGTCGATGTCGACGTTGCTGCAGGCCATGAACGACGACTGCGCCTGGAAGGTCTCGGGAATCGGGAAGTCGGTCCCGGCGATCAGCGTCACGTCGCCGATCCAGCCGTCGGTGTTGCTGTCGTAGTTGACGTTCATCGGGAACATGCTTCCGCCATCGCCGAGCAGGTCGATCACGATGCCCTGCGACGGGCAGTCGGGAAGTGAGGCGGTGAACGTGACCGCGGTGCCGGCAACTGCCGACGTCGGTGACGCGACCAGCGTCAGCACCAGCGGCGGACTCGCGCCGACCGGCTGCCCGATGCCGGTGAGCGCGCCGACGATCGCGAGCAGTGTGACGACGACGAGGGCGCCGAGGCGCGCGACGGCGCCTCGGGGTGCAGCGTGGGCGGGTCCCGCCATGAGGGGTTCTCGATCTCTCGGCCTGCTCGATGGGCGGGCGACTCCACGTGTATCGGCCGCGATCGGGCGAGCTGGACCACATTTCGCAGATCGGACAAGAGATCCGCCCGTCTCCCACGCCGAAGATGGTCGAGAACCCCGTGAACGGCGACCAGGAGGCTCGCTCGCACGCGATAGTCGACCTCGACCCCGGTCAGCGCGCTGGCGATCGCCTCGAGGAGAGCCGCCTGCACGTCGGTGAGGCCCGATTCGGGCGCCACCGCGGTCGCGATGCCCCGAGCGACGAGGTGCACCGCTTCGTCGCCGTCAGCGTCGACGTCTCCGACGGAACCCAGCATCCGCTGAGCTTCTCAGGTGTCAGTCCGAGGGGGAGGGGACGGAAGCGACCGCGACCGTGTCGGGCGGTGTGTCGAGCGCCACCAGGGCCTCGACTCTCGGGTCGACCCTGGCGTCGGCGGCGAGATCGATCTCGTCCTCGACGATCTCCTCGGCCTTCGACGCGCCGCGGAACCACACGAACACGGCGCCCGCGAGGAGCATCGCGGCCCCGAGGCCGATGGCCCAGCGCATGCCGACGGTGAACGCGTCGCGCGCGGCGTCGGCGAGCGCGTTGTTACCGCCGCCCTGCGCGACCTTCAGCGCGAGTGCGGGGGCTTCGCGGGCCTGCTCGGCGAGCTTCGTGGACAGGCCGCCGAGGTGGCTGTCGATCGCGCCGCGGTACGCGACGTTGAACGCGCTCCCGAGCACCGCGACACCGAACGCGGCGCCGATCTCGCGGGCGGTGTCGTTCACCGCCGACGCCACGCCCTGCTTCTCCAACGGGAGCGACGCAACGATCGCAGTGGTCGCCGGCGTCATCGCCAACGGCGCACCGAGGCCGAGCACCAACGAGGCGACGAGGAACTGCAGGTAGCCGCTGTCGGGGTTGAGCGTGGTGAAGAGCAGGAGCCCGAGGGCCGAGATGGCGAGGCCGGCACCGCCGATCAGCCGGTGGCCGTGCTTGTCGGCGAGGGTCCCGGCGATCGCCGACAGCGGGATCATCACCACGCTCATCGGGACCATCGCGGCCGCGGCCGCGAGCGTCGAGTAGCCGAGCACGAGCTGCAGGAACTGGAGCGCCACGAAGAAGAACCCGAACATCGCGAAGAACTGCAGGAACACCGACACCGATCCGGTCGTGAACCCGCGGTGGCGGAAGTAGCGGGGGTCGAGCAGCGGTGCCGTGGCGCGCAGCTCCGCCAACACGAACGCCACCACCAGCGCGACGCCGCCGATCAGCGCGCCGAGCGTCACCGGATCGCTCCACCCGCGGTCGGGACCCTCGATGATCCCGAAGACCAGCGCACCGATGCCGACGGCGGAGAGCACCGCGCCGAGCGGGTCGAGGCCGACGTGGTGCGACGACACCGTCGACGGCACGATCGCGACGACCGCGACCATGAGCGCGATCGCGAGCACGGCAGTGGCGACGAACACCGACGCCCACGAGAACGACTCGAGCAGCAGCCCGGCGGCGAGCAGACCGAGCGTGCCGCCGATGCCCGCGAAGCCGGCCCAGATGCCGACGGCCTTCGCCCGCTCCTCGGCCGGGAAGATGCTCGTGATCGTCGACAAGGTGCCGGGCATGACGAGCGCGGCGCCGATCCCCATGAGCGCCCGGAGCCCGATGAGCTGCGTCGGCGAGCCGGCTCCGACCGCGACGAGCGCGGCGCCGCCGAAGATCGCGAAGCCGATCACGAGCGCGCCCCGTCGTCCGTAGCGGTCACCGAGAGCACCGGCGGGCAGGAGCAGCGCGGCGAGCGTGAGCCCGTAGGCGTCGACGATCCACTGCTGCTGCGACTGGCTCGCGCCCAGGTCGGCGGAGATCGCCGGCAGCGCGTTGGCGAGCATCGTCACCGACGCCACCACCATGAGCACCGCGAGGCACATCACGGCCAGCACGAGGTTGCGCCGGATCGGGGAGAGGCCCGCGCCGGGCACCGGCTCGGCCGGGGCGGGATGGGGGGAGAGGGCAACGTCCATGCGGGATCCAGTCGTCGAAGTACGGTCGGCCCCGGCGCACCCGTCACGCCACCCCGCACTGGGGAGCCGCGGCGACTACTATCCGGAGGTGACCTCCGGTACTATACGGAGGCAGCCTCCGCTTTGCAAGGGACGTTCTGCGTCCCGGTCGGAGGAGGTCGGGGGACCGTCATGGAGCAGGTCATGGAGCAGGCGCCCGAGACCGGGACCGAGAGCGGGACCGGGGCATGAGCGCGCCGACCGGTGGACCCGGCACCGCCGACGTTCCGACCCGGCCGTTGCGCGCCGATGCCCAGCGCAACCGGGCCCGCATCATCGCGGCGGCCCAGGTCGCCTTCCAGAGCCGCGGCGAGGATGCGTCGCTCGAGGAGATCGCCCGAGCGGCCGGCGTCGGCATCGGCACCCTCTACCGCCACTTCCCGAACCGCAACGCGCTGCTCGACTCCGTGTTCCGCGAGAGCGTCGACGAGCTGTGCGCGCAGGCCGAGGCGCGCGGCGAGTCGGACGATCCCGCCGACGCGTTCGTCGACTGGCTCCGGGCCCAGCTGGGTCACGCCATGACCTACCAGTCGCTCGCGGCCTCGCTCATGATCAGCGAGCTGGGCGACGAGTCGCCCGTGAACGCGTGTGGTGAACAGACCGCGTGTGCCGCGCTCCGTGCCACGGCCGCGACGCAGCTCGCGCGCGGCGCAGGCCGCAGGCGTGGTGCGAGGCGACCTCGAAGCCGACGACCTCATGCGGCTCGTGAACGCGATCGCGTTGACGTCGGCGGATGCTCCCGACAGCGGCGCGACCGCCGACCGCCTCTTCGGGTTGTTCGTCGACGGCATCCGCACGTAGCCGCGCGCGGCGGGGCCGGCGATCCGGTCAGCGGCCCGGTGCGGTCACATTCTCGAGACGAGCGTGTCGAGCGCGTCGTGCATCGAGTCTCGGGTGCTCCCGTGCCAGTGGCCGTGGCCGGCGAGCACCCACTCGAAGCGGTGTGGCGACGCGGCGAACCGTTCGAGCGAAGCGCGCAGCTCGGTCCACGAGTGCCAGGTCGCGTTCCGGAACGCGTAGAGCTCGGTGCGCTCGGGTGACCAGGCGAAGCTGTCGCCGGTGAACAGCCACGTGTCGTCGACGACGTAGAGCACGCTCCCGCGCGTGTGTCCCGGCACCGGGAACGCCACGACCCCGGGTGCGACCGTGTGCTCTTCGGTGCCGGTGAGGATGTCGGTCGCGAACGGCGCGGCGTCGCGGTCGGCTTCGTGGATCCAGACGCGCGCGCCGAAGTGCTCCGCGTAGCGGGCCGCGTCGGCGATGTCGTCACGATGGGAGAGCAGCACGTGGGCGAGGCCACCGCGTGCGGCGATCGCGTCGACGACCTGTCGGTTCCAGTGGGGCGCGTCGACGAGCAGGCCGCCGCCGGGGCGCGGCACCCACCACGCGTACGCGCCGAACGACCGACGGTCGTTGTGGCCCGTCATCCACACGCCCGGCGTGATCTCCCACGGATAGACGTCGGTCGGATCGGGTCGTCGCGTCACCGTGCCGATCGAGCGGGTCGGGCACGCGAGCGCGGCGCGCCACATGAGCTCCTCCTCGGTCGGGGTCGACGGTTGGCGGACCACCACCGACTGGCCGTCGGCGAGCGCGTGGATGAGATCAGGCGCGTGGTGGCGGGCGACGTCGCAGTCGATGCAACGGTCGTCGACGTACCACTCGCCGTCGACGTTGCCGGGGTGCCGGTCGGCGAGTCGGGCCATCCGTCGCTCCTCTCCGGTCTCGGTGGATCCTGTCGGCCACCATCGTCGCGCCCGTGGATCCAGGCCCGTGATCCGTGGCGAACCGGGTCGCACCCCGTTGGTACGCGCTCCGTCGTCCTTGCCCCCTCGACGCTGTTGGACCTCGGTGCCGCCTCGGTGCTCAGGCGCCGGTTCTGAACGTGAAGGTGTACGGCTCACCGGTGCCGTAGCTGGTGCTCGGCGTGACGGTCGCGGTGTAGACGGTCGCGGGCTCGAGCCCCGAGACGTCGAAGGTGCAGCTGTTGCGGACAGTCGAGAGGATCCCAGGCGACTCGATGACGCAGGAGAAGTTCGCGTAGTCGTCGCTCTCGAGGTACACGTTCACGAAGACGAGCGCATCGCCCGGACCCGCCGGGACCGGAGAGGAAGACGCCACCCGGGGTGGACCGACTGGGGTGACGTCCTGTGGCGCGGACGGTTCTCCGACGCCGTGGCGGTTCACCGCTTGCACCGTGCACGAGAACGTGAGGCCGTTGATCAGTTGATCGGGGAGGGCTAGCACGAGTGGAGACGTTGGCCCGTCGACGCTCACGCCCACGCCGTTCCAGTAGTGCACGTTCTGCGTCCAACCCGGACCGTTCGGCGGGATGTAGTAGCCGCCGGGCGCGTTGCACGTCAGCCGGTATCCCGTCACTCGCCCGGGCAACACGGGACCGAAGCCCCGTGTGAATGCTGCCGTGATCGATCGATCGCCCGGTGTCAGCATCACGTTGCGGGGTGCCGGCGGCAGTGAGGTCGGGTGCCAAGGGAAGACCGGCCGGCACCCGGCTCCGACGAGGGCGACGGACGCGACGAGCATCACCACAGCCAGCGGCTTCTTCATCGTCGTCCCCCGTGTCGTCACAGTCGACCTGCTGCGGACGGTACGGACACGACGGGTCGAGGTCAACGACCCGTACTGATCGCGGTTCGCGTGCTTCCCGGTGCTGCTGTCCGACGAGCGGGGCCGCGCATTCCGATGAGGAAACCCTTGACAGGCGAACATACGTTCGGTATCGTCCTGGGTACTTCCTCTGCTTCCCCCGCAGGTCCTTCTGATCGGTTCGACGCGGGAGTGAGGCGAGTGGCGACAGCGGTGTTCGCACCAGGGTTCGACGATCCGGGGTTCGACGGGACCTCTTGCGACGATGCTCCGTTCGAGCCGACGTTCGGCGTGCTCGCGCGGCTCGTGGGCGCGGTCGACGCGCTGGTGGCGATCGACCCGGCCGAGCTCTCCGACGGCGCACTCGCCGACACGCTCGTGGCGTTCCGACAGGCGATGGACCGCCAGGAGGCCGCGTTCGCCCGGCTCGTCCACGCCGGCCACACCCGCGGGGTGGGTTCAGCCGACGGTGCGGCGTCGACGGTCGCATGGTTGCGGCACCGCACCGGGATGCGAGAAGGCGATGCCAAGGCGTCGATCGAATGTGGCGCGGTGAGCGAGCTGCTCCCGAAGACCGGTCGAGCGTGGCGCGCCGGTGACATCTCTTCCGGCGCGGCCCGGACCATCGCCGCGGCTCGGGTCGAAGGTCACGACGATGAGTTCCAGCGCTGCGAGGAGTCGTTCCTCGAGCTCGCGCGGTCAGGCGGCCTGCACGACCTGCGTCGTGCCGCTGCGCACTTCCGCAACCTGGCTCGGGCCGACGGTCGAGCACCACGCGTTCCCGATGGTCTGCACTTCTCGAAGACGTTCGCGAACCGCACCGTGTTGTCGGGCGAGTTCGGCGATCTCGCGGCGGAGACCATCACCACTGCACTGCACGCCTACACCGATCCGCCCGAGAAGGACGATCCCCGCTCCACCTCGGAACGATCAGCGGCGGCCTTCGTGCGGATCTGTGAGGTCGCGATCGCCCATCTGGGCGAGGAGAACCGACCGAAGGCGGCGGTCACGGCGGTCGTCGACTGGAAGACCGTCACCGACGGGACGCTCGGCGTCTGCGACGGCGTGTTCACCGGTCCGATCCATCCCGACGACATGCGGAAGCTGCTCTGCGACTGTTCCGTGTCGCGGGTCGTCACCGGGCCGAAGGGCGAACCGCTCGACGTGGGTCGTGCGAGGTACACCGTCCCACCCCCGATGCGACGGGCCCTGGTCGCGCGCGATCAGGGCTGTCGCTTCCCGGGATGCAACCGCCCACCGGGGTGGTGCGACGCCCACCACCTTGTGCATTGGATCTCCGGCGGTGTCACGTCGTCGAAGAACGCGGCGCTGTTCTGCGACCGACACCATCACGTGTTGCATCAACCAGGGTGGCGAGCCGAACTCGAAGGCACGATCATCCGCGTGTTTCGACCCGACGGCAGCGAGGTCTCGTGACCCGGGGTCGGCTCACTCGGTTCGCGGGCGACGCCGAGATATCGGCCACTCCGGGTCGAACTGACCAGAATTCGCAAACGGTCCCGAGAGCGTCCGCGAACCCGGGCCGGGGCGTCGCTAGCGTCGGAAGGATGACGGGTCGACGCGCGGTACCAGGGGTCCGACTGCTCCAGCTCGTGCTCGCCGCGCTGCTGCTCGCGGCGGCCGTGCTCGTGCCGATCACCGGTGACGACCTCCGGGCCGACGCGCAGACCGCGCCCGACGGGAGCCGGTCGCATCTGACGCAGGACGTCGTCGACCGGGAGCCCCTCTCGGGTGGTGGCTGGCGCATCGTGATCGAGGCGACGCTCGATTCCAACGCGATCTGTCACACGCTGCTGTTCCAGTGCGTCGTCGAACCCGAACTGAACCCCACCGACCTCACGCTCGAATCGGTCGAGTGCCTCTCGCCCGGCTGGAACCAGATCCAGATCACGTTGCCGATCGTGGGCACGCTCGTCGACGTGTGCGCACGCTTCGACCACCACCGCGCCGGTCTCGACCAGAAGTTCCGCTTCACCTACACGACGCCGCTCGACGTCGGGTCGGTGAGCGAGACCACGAAGTTCTTCCGGTTCCCCGAGGAGTACTTCTTCGTGCGAGCGGAGGACACGGTCACGATCGACCTCGCGGCCGAGGCCGACGTGCACGTCGACTGCCCCGACAGCGTCGCGATCGGGACGTCGAACTCCTGCCCGTTGACGGTCGAGGCGTTCTCGAACGTGCCCACCGCGAGCGTCACGTTCACCCCGCCGGCCCAGTTCGCCACCGCGGCCCTCACGGCCGACACCGTGCCGGGCGACTGGGACTGCTCCGGGGGGACCACCTGCACCTTCATCCCCGGCGGGGGAACCCTCCCGATCGGTGAGTACTCGTTCACGGCGTCGTTCACGGTCGTCGGGCCGGCCGCGACCGTCGACGCCTGTGCGTCGGTGACGACTGCGAGCACCGACATCGCGTCCGATTGCGACGAGGTCGAGGTCTATGAAGACGACACCGACACGTTCCTCGAGATCGAGAAGACGACCACGGTGACCGTGGTCGAACCCGGTGCGGCACTCGCCTACACCATCACGGTCACGAACACGGGGCCGAACCCGGCGAGCGACGTCCGGGTCTTCGAGACGCCACCGCCGTTGCTCGACAACGCGGCGATCCGCCGGGTGAGCGGTGACGGCACCTGGACCTGCGCGTCGGGCGCGACGCTCGAGTGCACCGCACCGACCCTTGCGAGCGGAGGCGTCGCGACGTTCACGGTCGACGGGACCGTGAGCGCGTCGGCCGCCGCGGGCGCACCGATCGTCAACGAGGTCACGGCGGAGCTCGCCAACGATCCGTTCGGACCCGACTTCCCGGTGCGGGCCGGCACGATCGTCACGGTTGCGGGCGCGACGGCTACGGCCACACCGATCGTGGCCGACCCGACGTTCACCGGTTGACGTCCACAGCTTGACGTTCACCGGACGACGTTCACCGGCTGACGTTCACCGGTTGACGTTCACCGGCTGACGGCCACCGGTTGATCGGGCCGGCCGAACGGTCGGCTCACGGTCGGCTCATGGGTCGGCTCTCCGGTCAGTCGCAGCGGCGCGCTTCGCTCGTCGGGCCGTCGCCGATCGCGTTGTGGGCCGAGACCCGGATCGTCCCGCCGGCATCGACCGTCGCGGTGGTCGCGGTCGTGCGCTCGACCCACAGCGCCGCGCCGATGTCGACGCCGCCGGGGCCGGGCGGTGCCGCCTCGCTCTCGTGGGTCACCAGGTACTCGATGATCGCGGCGCCGCCGTCGGTCACGGTCCACGATGCCGCGCAGCTGCCGGGCCCGGCGGGGCCCATCGAGACGACCGGTACGCCGGGCGCGACCGGCGCTGGTGCCGGTGCACTCGCAGGCGTGAGGGGGTTGTTCGGGCCGGCGTTCGGGACCGGGCCGGCCGGCGCGGTGGGGACCGGAGCGAGCGCGCTGCCGGCCGGCGTCGACGGGGTGGTGGGGTCGACGATGCTCGTGCCGGCGACTTCCGCGTCGTTCCGATCGGCGCGTTCCGCTGCCGTGGTGCGCTCACGGAACGTCCGGTCGGGACCCCAGGTGATGACGGCGATGGAGACCGCGGTGAGGATCACCAGGAGCACGGTGCTGAGGAGCAGCGCGACGCGTTGCTCTCGCGGGCGACCGCTGTCGGGGTGGTCTCCGGTGCCGGCCGTGGCGATGTCGGGCTCCTCGAGCGACATCGCGCGCTCCTGGGCCGGTTCGTGAGGACCGCACACCCTGCCCTCCGGGTTCCGTCCCGTCAAGCGTGGGTCAGTTGCCGCAGATCACCGCATCCGTGGGTTCGCTGGTGCCGACGTCGTTGCGCGCGGTGACGGTGAGCGACACGCCGACCGGCGCATCGGTGAACGCGTCGGTCGTCTTCTCCTCGACGACGTCTGTCGGGGTCTCGCTCTCGGGGGTCGGGGCGCCCGAACCGGCCGCGGCGACGGGCTCGGTGCTGGGCGGGGTGACCGCCGGCTCCGTGCTCACCAGGTACTCCTTGATCGGCGTGCCACCGTCGTCGGCCGTCCACGATGCGGTGCAGACGCCCGCGGTGTCGGGCTCGGTGATCGAGATCGCGGTGATCGCCGGAGGGGTCGCGTCGCCGGGCGGGGCGGTCGATCGCGGCGTTCGCGTCGCGGCGGTGGGCCGGTCGGATCGTTGCGCGTCTCGTTGGGCGTCTCGTTGGCCGTCGGGGCGAGCGTCGGGGCGGCGATCGTCGGGGCGGCGATCGTCGGTGTCGCTTCGGCCCGACCGATCGGTTCGGGCGGTGGACCCGGCGTCGGTCGGCGGGGTCGTCGTGGCGTCCGACGGCGGGATCGCCGCCCGGTCGCCCACGGGCGTGCGCAACGACGTGTTCGTGGTCGCCGGCGCGCGCTTCGCCGCCTGGGTCGTGACGGGATCGTCGCCCGACCCGACGACGAACGCGCCGAGGATGAGCAGGACCGCGACTGTGGCGATCGCCGTGGCGGTGACGGTCGTGACCCGAGCGCGGTGTTGCCATCGGGTGATCGCGTCGTCGACCCTCGACTCGAGGTCGGTCGACGGTTGGAAGCGCGCCGCCCGATCCGCGAGATCTCGCCGGATGCGGTCGTCGAAGCGGCTCATCGGTCGTCACCCACGAGGACGCGGAGTCGCTGCAGGCCCCGCGCCGAACGGGACTTGACGGTCCCGACGCTGATCCCGAGCAACCGCGCGGTCTCGTCTTCGGAGAGATCCTCGAAGTAGCGCAACACGATCACGGCCCGCTGCGGGCCGGGCAGCGCGTCGATCGCGGGAGTGAGCGAGGCCCGGGCGTCGACGGTTCCTTCCTCCGGCTCCACGTCGCGGAGGGCGACGACCTGGCGTTGCTCCTCCCGACGCTCGAGGATGCGGCGCCGGAAGCCACCCCGGATCTGGTTGACCACAGCCTGGCGGAGATACGCCCGCGCGTCGTCGACCGACCCTCGCCGGTAGCGGGGCCACACCTTCGCGTAGGCCTCGGCGACGGCGTCCTCCGCCTGCTGGCGGTCACCGCACAGGAGGTACGCGAGGCGTGCCAGCCGCTGGTGGTGCACCGCGACGAGCTGGCCGAACTCCTCACGGGCACCAGCGAGCGAGCCGGCCCGGGAGGTACGCCGGGTGGCGGCGGACGGCGGCACCGTGAGGAACGTGCCGGCGACGCTGGTGGCGACGTGGTCTGTGGTCGACATGCTCGGCCTCTCGGTGTGGTCGGGCAGGGTTGCCGACGCCGGGCCGGTCGTCAAGGCGTTGGTGCATTTCGCCCATACTTTTCACGGGTTTTCGGGAACCCGGTGGCGGGTTCACGCGTCTCACTCCCAGTGGCGGAGGGCTGAGAGGACGAGATGAAGCGACTTCCACACGGAGGCGGGATCCGGCCCGGTCTGGAGCGCCCGGGGAACGGATACGGCCGAGGGCTGCGCCCCGGTCCGGTCCCGGCGGGAGGCGGGCCGTCGGGCCCGCAGCATCCCTCGGGCGGGAGCCCGCTCCTGACGCGCGCGCCCGGGCGCTGACCCCGTACGACGGCACCAGCGGTCGTACGACGGCACCAGCCGTCGCACCGCGGGGTGCACATGACCACTCGTGCGGCGCCGGTCAGGTGCTCGGGTCGCGGTGCCAGGGGAGCCGACCTTCGATCTCGACGTCGAGCGAGAAGCTCAGGAACGTGCGGATCAACACGATGAGCCCCAGCACCGCGACGTTCTCGACCGACGGATCGACTGCAACGGTGCGGATCAGGTCGGCGGCGACGAGCACCTCGAGGCCGAGCAGGATGCTGCGGCCCAGGAAGCTGCGCAGCCTGCGGTAGCTGGCCGACACGGCGGTCCCGCGCAGCAGCTCGACCCCGGCGCGTCCGAGGGCGATCAGACCGCCGACCACGATGATCGTGACCCCGACGATCTCGACCGCCTTCGCGATCCCGTCCATCGCCTCCGCGTACGACATGTCCGCGCAGCCTACGGATCGGTCGAACGTCCGAGCGGGACCCTGGTGCGCCCCGCGGTCGCGGTGACCCAGCGACGGCTCAGGAGCCGCTCCGTCGTGTCCGAGCCCGTCAGTCGTCGAGGGCGGCGTACGCGGCGGTGCGGAAGTCGCGGACGACCGGCGGCGGGTCGGGGGAGTCCCACAGCTTCTGCGTCATGAGGATCGTGACGAGCGTCTCGTTGCGGTCGACGGTCCACGCGGTCCCGAGGCCGCCGTCCCAACCCACGCGGCCCGGGTTCGTCTCGACGTCGACCCGCTTCGTGCACACCGCCATCCCGAAGCCCCACCCGAACACGTCGAAGAAGCCGTCGCCCATCGCCGACGCAGCCTTCTGGGCGGGGGTGAGTTGGTCGGTCATCATCAGCTCGGCGCTCGGACGCGACAGCAGCCGCTCACCGCGGAAGTATCCGTTGCTCGCGAGCATCACGCTGAACGCGTGGAAATCGTCGATCGTCGACACGAGACCGGCGCCGCCCGAGGGGAACGCCGGTGGTGCAGTCCACTGCCCGTCTGCCGCAGGATCGAACACCTCGAGCGAACCCGATTCGGGGTCGGCGAAGCACGCGGTGGCGAGGCGGTCGACGTTCGCGGGCGGCACGTGGAAGCCGGTGTCGACCATGCCGAGCGGCTCGAAGATGCGCTCGCGCAGGAACTCGGGGAAGGAGCGGCCGGACGCGCGCGCGATCAGCACCCCGAGGATGTCGGCGCCGGTGTGGTACAGCCACCGCTCGCCCGGCTGGTGTGCGAGCGGCAGCGTTCCGAGCCGACGCATCCACTCGTCGGGTTCGGGCTCGTTCGCCGGTTGGGGTGGACCCGGCGCGAAGCCGGCGTCTGCGATCGCGCCCAGGATCGGCGCTCCCGCAGGCGCGGCCAACATCCCGTAGCCGCACCGGAACGTCAGCAGATCGCGCGCGGTGATCGGTCGCCGCGCGGGGACGGTGTCGTCAACGGCGCCGTCGAGTGCCTGCAGCACCCGCCGGTCGGCGAGCTCGGGGAGCAGATCGTCGACCGGATCGTCGAGGCGGAGGCGGCCGTCTTCCACGAGCATCATCGCCGCGGTCGCGGTGACCGGTTTCGTCATCGACGAGATGCGGAAGATCGTGTCGCGGTCGGTGTTCCCGAGCGCGCCGACGTGTACGTGGCCGGGGCGCGCAACCATCCACACGAGGCCGGGGTGCGAACCGTCGGCGACGTGCCGGGCCATCGTCTCCTGGAGTCGCTCGAGTCCGCCCTCGGTGAATGCCCGCTCGCTCATCGATGCTCCTGTTCGCGGCTCGGTCGACATGCCACCCGCTCTGACCGCACCCGGGTGGAGAAGTCATCGGCCGGACCCCGGACCGTCCCCGCCCGAGGGTCAAGGAGGGCCGGGTTTCGGCCGACAACGGAGGTATGCCGGAAGCTGCTCCGCGACCGAACGAGGGCCGCCCGAACCAGGGCATCCCCGCGATCTCGGGGGAGCTGCAGATGCTCCTGGAGTACTCGCTCGACATCCTCACCGTGCTCGAGGTCGACGGAACCTGGCGCTACTCGAGCCCGGCGGGCACCGAGCTCCTGGGTCACCAGCCCGGCTACGACCCCGAGGGCGGGATCTTCTCGCTGCTCCACCCCGACGACCTCGCCGCGGCCGTGAACGCGTTCGGCCAGCTCGTGGCGGGAACGTGGGACAGCACGACTGCGGTCGAGTTCCGGGTGCAGGGCGCCGACGGCACCTACCGGATCCTGGAGACCTACGCCCGCAACCTCTGCGACGATCCCGACGTCGGGGGGATCGTCCTCAACTCGCGGGACATCACCGACCGACGCAACGCCGAGTCGGCGCTGCGCCGTGAGGACCGCTGGTTCCGGTCCCTCGTCGCGCACGCGTCGGAGTACACGCTCGTGTGGGACGCCGACTTCAAGCTCGTGTACGCGAGCCCCTCGGTGGTGGAGGCGACCGCCGGCACGCTCGCGCCCGGTTCCGAGGTGCTGCACGCGGAGATGTTGCACGCCGACGACTTCCCGCTCATCGAGCACGAGTTCGCCGAGCTGCTCGCCGCCCCGACCGGGACGACCCGGCGGATCGAGTTCCGGCTCAAGCTCGCCGGCGAGTCGGAGGAGTTCCGGTGGGTCGACGCAGTGGTGACCAACCTGCTCGACGATCCCGACGTTGCCGGCGTGGTCGTGAACGCGGCCGACGTGACCGAACGCCATGAGCACCAGACCCACCTCGATCACCTTGCCAACCACGACGCGCTCACCGAACTGCCGAACCGGTTCGCCTTCGAGCGCGAGCTCGAGTCGCGCCTGGCGGCACGCGCGGAGATCGACGAGCCGCTCGCAGTGTGTTTCGTCGATCTCGACCACTTCAAGCGGGTCAACGACAGCCTCGGCCACCGGGCGGGCGACGAGCTGCTCCGGATCATGGCTCGACGGATCGGGGTGGTGGCGGGCGACAACGCGTTCGTGGCCCGGCTCGGTGGCGACGAGTTCGTGGTCCTCGCCGAGAACACCGACCTCGACCAGGCCGAGGTGCTCGCGGCCCGGTTGCTCTACGCGATGAGCCAGGACGTGTTCCTCGGGTCGAGTCGCATCCACGTCGACGCCAGCATCGGCGTGAACGTGACCGACATCTCCACACCGCCCGACCCGGTGTCGTTCATGCGCGACGTCGACGTCGCGATGTACGAGGCCAAGAACCTCGGTCGGGCCCAGATCGTCCGGTTCGACGTCGGGCTGCGCGAAGCCGCCGAGGCGCGACTCGACCTCGAGACCGCTGTCCGTCGGGCCGTCGCGAACGACGAGCTCATCGTGCACTACCAACCGTTGGTCGCCGCGGTCGGGGGCGCGGTCATCGGGCTCGAAGCCCTGGTGCGCTGGCAGCACCCCACCCGTGGCCTCCTTCCGCCGTCCGACTTCCTCGCCGTTGCGGCGCAGTGCGGCTTGAGCGCGCGCGTCGAAGAGGTGGTGCTCGGGCGCGTGCTCGCCGACCTCCAACGCGACGCCGACCTCCCCCGGGTGTGGGTGAACCTCTCCGCGCTCGAGCTCTCTCGCCCGCGCCACACACGACGCATCACCACCGCCGCGATCGAAGCCGACGTGTCGCTCGCCCGACTGGGCTTCGAGCTGACCGAGACGGTGCTCGCGGCCGACACGACCACCGTTCGCGAGAACCTCGCCTGGCTGCGCGAGCGCGGCGCGCGCGTCGCGCTCGACGACTACGGCACCGGCTACGCGAGCCTCGCCAACCTCCGCGACCTGCCGATCGACGAGCTGAAGATCGACCAGTCGCTCATCGCGGGCATGACCACCCGGCCGTTCGACCGGGCCGTGGTCGACGCCGTCGTCAAGATCGCGGCGTCGCTCGGACTCGGTGTCGTCGCCGAAGGGGTCGAGACGCCCGAGCAGGCCGACCTGGCCCGCACGCTCGGCATCGCGACGCTCCAGGGCTACCTCTTCGCCCGCCCCGGCGCCCTCGACACACGGGCGACCACCCCGACCGTCACCCCGATCCGCTAGGAGAAGGAGCGGAGCCGGCGGGCACGCCGCGCGGGCCGTGCATGGGTGAGCGATCGAGCCGGCGCAGCGGATTCGACCGTCAAGGTCAGGAGAAGGAGCGGAGCCGGCGGGCACGCCGCGCGGGCCGTGCATGGGTGAGCGATCGAGCCGGCGCAGCGGATTCGACCGTCAAGGTCAGGAGAAGGAGCGGAGCCGGCGGGCACGCCGCGCGGGCCGTGCATGGGTGAGCGATCGAGCCGGCGCAGCGGATTCGACCATCGAGGTGGACTCGACGGGCTCACTGCCGGGCCGCGATGCTCTGCGTCTCCCGGCGGATGCCGGCGGGAACGGGGGGAACGATGACGGGGATCGAGCCGACACGGCGGACGAAACGGCCCGGCCGGATCAGGGCCCGGCTGGGGATGCTCGCGATCGTCGTGGCCGCCCTCGCGGTGTTCTCGTCGTGCCTGCCCGCACCTCCCGGCGACTTCTATGCGGCGCCCGACCCGCTGCCCCGGGGCGCCCCGGGGAAGATCATCTGGGTCCAGCCGGCCACCGCGGCCGGGCCGGGCCTCACCTCGCTGCGGGTGATGTACCACTCGCGCGACGCCCAGAATCGCGACGTCGCCGTCACCGGAACCGTCAGCTATCCGAACGGCCCCGCGCCCGCGGGCGGGTGGCCGGTCGTGTCGTTCGGCCACGGCACGTCGGGGATGGCGTCGCAGTGCGCGCCGAGCCGGGGCGGCGCGACCGGGTCGTTCTTCGGGGTGCAGGGCATCGCGGTCGCGAGCGACTACGTCGGTCTCGGTCCGCTCGGGCAGCGGCACCCGTACCTGTCGGGTGAGTCGGAGGGCCACAGCATGATCGACATCGTGCGCGCCGTCCGCCAGATCCCCCAGGCGCACGCGAGCAAGCGGTGGGTGTCGATCGGGGTCTCGCAGGGTGGTCACGCGGCGCTCTTCGCCGGCGAGCTCACGCGCAGCTATGCACCCGAGCTGGATCTCGTGGGGGTCGTCGCAGCCGCGCCGGGGTCGGGGCTGCTCGACACCTACCCCGGCGACACCCAGCTCCTCGTCGACACGATCACGATCATGAGTCTGTACGGCAACGCGGTCGACCATCCGCAGATCCACCCCGAGGACTACGTGACGCCGGCGCTCGCGGCGAAGGCATCGGTGCTCGACACCGGGTGCGTGGCGGAGATCGGGTTGACCATCGCCGGGATCCCCTCCGACCAGTTGTTCGTGCGGAACCCCCGGACGACCTGGCCGGCGACGGCGGTCGCGGCGGCCAACAACCCGGGCAACGTCCGGACCGCCGCGCCGATCCTGCTCGTGCAGGGCACCGCCGACGTGGTGGTGCTCCCCCAACGCACCGCCGTGCTGCGGGACCAGCTCTGCCGCGTGCGTGACTCCGTCGGGCAGATCACCGTGCCCGGCGGCACGCACGACACCGCGCTCGGGATCGCCCGTCCCCAGATCGCGACCTGGCTGAACGAACGCCTCGCCGGCGTGCCCGCCGTGAGCACCTGCGCCTGAGCCGGTCCGACCTGACCGGCCCCGACGCGTCAACGCAGGGCGGGGAGGAGCTCGCGTTCGGCCCACTCCAGGAACGGGTCCTGGGCTTCCCCGCCGATCTGGACGAGCGCGATGTGGGTGAACCCGCCGTCGACGAACTGCTGCACCGCGGCGACGTGGGCGTCGGTGTCGGGTCCGCACGGGATCTGCTCGACGATGTCGTCCTCGGTCACGGTCTCCGCCGCGCCGTCGAAGCTCTGGGGTGAGGGGAGCTCCGCGTTCACGTTCCAGCCGCCGACCGACCACCGGAACTGTTCGAGCGCCCGCTTGCGGGCCGTCGACTCGTCGGCGTCGTAGCAGAGCGCGACCTGACCGATGCGCGGCTTGGCGGTGCCGCCCGACGCGTCGAACAGCTCTCCGAGCACGGGGTCGGCGTCGACGGCGATCATCGCGTCGGCCTGCCGGCCGGCGATCTCACACGAACGCGGACCGGAGACGGCCAGGGCGATCGCGGGGAGCACGTCGGGGAGGTCCCAGAGCCTGGCGTTCTCGGTCTGGAGGTACTCGCCGCGGTAGGTGAGCGTCTCGCCGCCGAACAACGCCACGATGATGTCGAGTGCCTCCCGCAGCTTGTCGTGGCGCACGTCGAGCTGGGGCCACGGATCGCCGGTCACGTGCTCGTTGAGGTTCTCGCCGGCGCCGAGGCCGAGCGTGAACCGGCCGTCGCACAGCAGCTGCATCGTGGCGGCCTTCTGGGCCACGACTGCGGGGTGGTACCGCTGGGTGGGGCAGGTCACGTAGGTCATGAGGTCGACGCGCTCGGTCGCCTGCGCCACCGCTCCGAGCACCGACCACACGTACGGCGAATGGCCCTGCTCCTCGAGCCAGGGGAAGTAGTGGTCACTCGCGGCGAGGAAGTCGAACCCGGCCGCCTCGGCGGTGACGGCATCGCGCACGAGTTGCCTCGGCCCCGCCTGTTCGCCCATGAGCGTGTACCCGAACGACGTCATCCGACTGCTCCTCCGCGCGCCGTTCGGCGCGCCTGCTCCGGCCTCGACCATCGGGTGGTACCCCCGAGCGGTCCCGATCACACCCGCATACGACGGGTGATACGGACGGGTAGCGTCGAACGGATGTCGCGACCCCGTGCGGTGCTGTTCGATTCAGGCGGGATCTTCCTCCTTCCACAACACGACCGGGTCCTCGGCGCGTTCTCCCGGGCCGAGGTCGACGTGGCGGCCGATCGCCTCGACGACGCGCACTACCGGGCCGCGGCCAGCTTCTCCACCGACGTCGACGTCGACGCCGACTGGGCCGGGAGCTGGCGGGGCTACCTCGAGGCCTACATCGACGCCTGTGGCGTCGGCGACGCCGACCGCGAGGAGGTGCACCGTCACCTCGACAGCGAGTTCGCCGACGCCGCGCTGTGGATGTCGGTCGTCCCGGGGTGCCGGGAGGGCCTCCGGGCCATCGTCGAGACCGGTGTCGACCTCGGGGTGGTGTCGAACGCCGACGGGGTGATGGGAGCCCGCCTGCGAGAGCTCGAGATCCTCCAGGTCGGACCGGGAATCGGCGTCGAGGTCGGGTGCGTGATCGACTCGGGAGCGGTCGGGGTGATGAAGCCCGATCCGCGCATCTTCGAGATCGCGCTCGAGGCGTTGGGCGTCGCCGCCGACGCCGCCTGGTACATCGGCGACATGCCCGCCTTCGACGTCGTCGGCGCCCGTCGGGCCGGGCTGCGGCCGTTCCTCATGGATCCACTGGGTCTCCACGTCGACGCCGACTTCGACCGCGTCGCGTCGCTCGCTGAGCTGGCGGAGCGCATCCGCGGCGCGTGATGCCACGGACCGTTTCGGGTTCCCACCAACTGGGAACAGTGAGGTGATGGCTGCAGAAGGCGGGACCGGAACGACCGATCGGTTCGATCTCGGATCGGCCCGGCGCGCCGCAGAGCACGACCGGACCGCGCTGTGGGTCGGCGACTTCCTCGCCAGCCCGGGCAGCGACAACGAGGTGCTCGCCGCCGCGCTCGCGCAGCGAGAGCACTGGTGGGTGGGGCCGATCCTCGTCCCGCTCGACGATCTCATCCGGCTCGCGGGGCCCGAGGACGACGCACTGGTGCCGATCGCCGACGACGAGTGGGACGACGACGTGTCGTCGATGGAAGCCAGCGTCGAGGAAGGGTGGGAGCCCCCGCCGCTGCTCGCCGAGCACCAGGACGGTCGTCTCCTGCTCCAGGACGGCAACCACCGGTACGAAGCGCTCGTCCGAGCGGGCGCGCCGAGCGCATGGGTCCTCGTCTACTTCGACGACGAACCGACGCGCGACGCGTTCTTGCGCGAGGGCTCGCCGGAGCCGTTCAGCTCCCCGTAGCGCGCGGTGGGCGGGCGAGGATGTCGGCGAACCACGTGAGGGTGTGCTTCGCCCACAGTGCGGTCATCGGGCCGGGCACGGCCATGAAGCCGTGGGGCATCTCGGGGAGCACCAGCAGGTCGACCTCGTTGCCGGCCGCGGCCCAGCGCGTCGAGAGCATGAGGGTGTCGTCGAGGAGATGGTCCGACGTGCCGACGCTCATCAGCGCGGGCGGCATGTCTCGCAGGTCGGCGAACGCGGGCGAGATCGACGGATCGCGACGTTCGTCGTCGGTGAGGCCGGGGAGGTAGCAGTCGGTGAAGAAGGAGATGCCGACCGGGTCGAGCAGGTCAGGTCCGGCGATCGGGCGGATGCCCCGTTGGCTGGGGGAGCGACCCCAGTCGAACACGCCGAACACGAGGTTGGCTCCGTCGACGCGGTGCGACGCGTGGAGCTCGTCGCGGATGCGCAGGAGCACGATCGCCGCCATGTAGCCGCCGGCCGACTCACCACCGACGAGGAGGCGACCCGAACCGAACTCACGCTCGGCGTTCTCGAGCAGCCACTCGGCGACCGCGACGCCGTCGTCGGGGCCGGCCGGATGCGGGTGCTCGGGCGCGAGCCGGTAGTCGACCGACACGACCGCCATCCCGAAGCGGTCGCGGAGATCGACGCTCGCGAGGTCGCTCATCTCGGGAGCGCCGATGATCATCCCGCCCCCGTGGAAGTGCAGGTAGACCGCGGTCGCCGGTTCCTTCGGTGTGAAGACCCGGCAGGACACCCCGGCGATCTCGCGGAGGTCGGCCTCGGCCGAAGGCGTGTAGATCGCTTCCATCGCGGCGCGCGACCGGGCCACCTGCTCGTCGCGGTCGAGCTCCACCGGCCCGCCAGTGAGCGCAGGGTCGGGCGCAGGGTCGTCGGAGCGGCCCATGATCTCGAGGATCGCGGGGAGGGTCTCGTCGACCGCGGCCCGGGTCTCGGCGCGCATCGCCTCCACCTCGTCGGTCCAGAGCTGCATGGTTCCCCCTCGTCGCCGGTCGTGCTCGGGTGGTGATCCGTGATCGTTGCTCATTGTCGGCGGACCGATGGAGGTCGCGCCATCGCATCCAGCACGCGGCGGGCGGTGACCCGGCCGATCAGGTCGACGGCCGCCGGGGACGCGCGCTGGAGGTACCAGATCGCCCGCGTGAGCGCGTCGCCCGCGATCACGGCCCGGTTCCGCTCGAGCCCGCGGAGGGCCGTCCGGGCGGTGGCATCCGGGGGGCGGGGCTTCAGACCGAGGATCGCCATGTACTCCCGGCCGGTCGGGGTGTCGTCGGGGAGCGGGGGAAGGTCGGCCGGGGGCGCTTGATCGAGGATGGGCGTGTCGACGGCGCCGGGACAGAGGACACTGACGCGAACGCCGTGCTGCGCGGCCTCGGGTCGTAACGCCAGGCTGAGCCCGACCACGCCGTGCTTCGACGCGCTGTAGGCCGCGGTCATGACCGCGGGAGCGAGCCCTGCGGCCGACGCGGTGTTCACGATGTGGCCATGGCCCTGTCCGACCATGATGGGGTACGCGGCGGTGACGCCGTTGATCACGCCGGTGAGGTTCACGTCGATCACGCGGCGCCAGACCTCCGACGCCATCGTGTGACTCTCGCCGCCGATGCTGATCCCGGCGTTGTTGAAGACGAGATCGAGGTGACCGTGCGCTTCGGCGACGCCGGCGACGAGCGCCTGCACTGCGTCGCTGTCGCGCACGTCGAGCGCGCGGCCGATGGCCGAGCCGTCGCGGACGGGAACACGATCCTGCAGTCGGGCTGCGGTCGCGGTGGCCGCTGGTCCGTCGACGTCGGCGAGCACGACGTGGGCACCGCGCGCGACGAGAGCCGCACCGATGGCCGCGCCGATCCCGGAGGCGCCGCCGGTCACGATCGCAACCTTCTCCCGGAACGGGTCCGCTCGTTGCACCGGCACCTCCGCTCGGTCGGCGGGCCGGACGTTATCCGGATCCGTCGGATGCGGCGATGTCGAGCAGGGCGATGTCGAGCAGGGCGTGGTCGGAGCCGGGTCGACCGACGAGACACACGCCGACCGGGAGGTCGTCGACGGTCGCGAGCGGCAGGCCGAGGCCGGGCGCGCCGAGGAGCCCGGCGGTGCACGTGAGTTGCAGGGTGGTGATGCGCACGACGTCGCCGGTCGGGCCGAGCGTGTCGGTGATCAACGGGGCGGGACCGATCGCCGACGGGAGGACCAGCGCGGCCGATCCGTCGCCGAACGGGCGCGCCAGCATCTCGACGAACCTCCGGCGCGCGTCCCTCGCGGACTCGAGTTGCACGGGGGTGATCGCGGCACCTGCGACGATGCGGGCTTCGACTCCTGGCGCCACCGAACCGGGATGCCGGTCCAGCCACTCGCCGTGTTGAGCGAATCCCTCGGCCATCTGGATCGTGCGGAACACCTCGACCCATTCCGAGAGTCGGCCCTCGGGGAGCTGCACCGAGGTGAGCGGGAGGTCCCGTTCCTGCGCGAACCGGGTGGCCGCGGCGGTGAACGCGCGCGCGACACGCGGGTCGAGCACCGCACGCGCGTCGTCGAGGATCAGCAGCGATCGGATCGCGGGCATCTCGGGACTGCGGGGCGGCAACACCACGTCGCCGACCAGCGCGACCGTCTCGACGGTCCGGCCGAACCACCCGACGGTGTCGAAGCTCGACGACAACGGCACCATGCCCCGGCGCGAGACCGCACCGTGGGTGGTTCGCAGTCCGACCAGCCCGCAGTACGACGCAGGGACGCGCACCGACCCGCCGGTGTCGGTGCCCAGCGCGAACGGTACGAGCCCGCTCGCCACCGCGACCGCCGAGCCGCTCGACGACCCACCGGGGAGCCGCGCGGGATCGACCGGGTTGCGTGGAGAACCCGACTGACTCTCGATCCCGGCCAGGCTGAACGCGAACTCGTCGGTGTGGCTCTTGCCGATGCAGCGCGCGCCGGCGGCCCCGAGCGCGTCGACCACCGCAGCCGACGTTTCCGCGGGGCGTTCCTCGACGAGCCGGGTCGGGTTCCCGGCACCGGTCACCTCGCCGCGCACGTCGAACACGTCCTTGGCCACGAAGTCGAGACCACGGAGCGGGCCGTCTCCCGTCGGCTCGAGCAGCACGGCCGGACCGACGCGCAAGGCGCCGAACCGGTCCTCGGGGAGCGCGTCGGGTGCTGTCTCGGGCGGGGTCACGTCAGCCTCGCCCCGGTGCGGTGCGCGCGGGGTGGTGGATCACGGCCGGGTCGCGGGTGAAGGTGCGCACGCCCGCCTTCATGCCCCACAGCACGTCGGCGGGTTGCGCGACCGCGAGTGCGGGATCGGTCGTGTCGAGGAGCACGAGGTCGGCGGGGGAACCGATCGCGAACCCGTAGTCGAGCGCGCCGGTGACGCGCGCCGCGTCGGCGGTCACCATGGTGAGGCAGTCGGCGAGTCCCTCGGCGTCGGCCACGTGGGCGACGTTCGCGTAGAGGTTGGCCTGGCGCAGCAGGGATCCGTCGCCGAAGGGGGTGAACGCGTTCAGCACGTTGTTCGTGGCCAACGAGCACGTGACACCCCGCTCCCGCAACGGCCCGAGGGGAGCCACGCCCCGGGGCTTCGCGTACGCCTGGCTGCGACCCATGAGGAACAGATCGGTCGACGGGAGCACGGTGACCGCCACCCCCGCGTCGGCGACGTGACGCGCGGGTCGCGTCGAGGTCGTCGGGATGCAGGAGCGAGAGCTGCGTCACGTGGCCCACCGTGACCCGACCCTCCCAGCCGTGGGCCACTGTCGTGCGGCACACCTCGTCGAGCTGCATGCCGTCGAGTGACTCCGAGAGGTCGAGGTGCAGGTCGACGTCGACGTCGAACCGGCGCGCGAGCTCGAACACGCGGGCGATCTGCCCGACCGGGTCGGCGTCGGTGTACGGCGCGCCGCCGATCGAGGTCGCGCCGGCTTCGAGTGCCTCGACGAGCAGGGCGTCGGTCTCGGGCGACTGGGTGAGGCCCTCCTGGGCGAACACGCACACGTCGACATCGACCGCCCAGGCGTAGTCGGCCGCGGCGGCGAGCACGCCGTCGAGTCCGCGGCGCCGGACCGTCGGGTCGAGCTCGACGTGGGTGCGGATTCGGGTCGTGCCGTTGACCACGCATCCGCGCAACGTGGCGCCGGCGCGCTCGCGCACGTCGTCGACGGTGAACTCCGCCTTGGCGACCGCGGTCCGGGCGATCGCCGCGTCGAGCCCACCCGCGGCCGCGCACCGGGGGAGGAGGCGCGACTTGTCGAGGTGGAGATGGGTGTCGACGAAACCGGCCACGCCGAGCTTGCCGCCCGCCTCGATCTCGGTGCCGGCGTACGCGAGGTCGGTGCCGACGGCCGCGATGCGACCGGAGTCGATCGCGAGGTCGACGCGGCGGGTCCGGCCGTGCTCCCACAGCCTCACGTCGCGCACGACCAGATCGACGCGGGGCAGATCGACGCGGGGCAGATCCACGGGGACACGGTACGGCCCGCCTCACGGTCGACCGTTTCCCGAACGTGAACCCTGCGTGACGGGGTGGGTGTCCCACCCGGCGGGTACGGTCGCCCGCATGGCCCATCCGGAGGTGGAGGCACCCGAGTTCGAGGTACCGCGCGACGGCGGCGTTGCGCGAGCTGGTGGGGTCGCCGACCGCCGAGTTCCGCGACGGCCAACTCGACGCGATCTCCGCGCTCGTGGAGGACCACCGCCGGGCCCTGGTCGTCCAGCGGACCGGATGGGGCAAGAGCGCCGTCTACTTCGTGGCCACCCGCCTGCTGCGCGAGGAAGGCTCGGGGCCGACGGTGATCGTGTCGCCGCTGCTCGCGCTCATGCGGAACCAGATCGCGTCGGGGGAACGGGGCGGAATCCGCAGCGCCACGATCAACAGCGACAACCGCGACTCGTGGGACGAGATCGCCGCGCAGCTCGACCGCGACGAGATCGACGTGCTGCTCGTATCGCCGGAGCGGTTCGCGAACGCCGGCTTCGTGGCCGACGTGTTGCCGAAGATCGCGGCTCGGGTCGGTCTGCTCGTGGTCGACGAGGTGCACTGCATCAGCGACTGGGGTCACGACTTCCGCCCCGACTACCGCCGCATCGGTCGCCTGCTCGACCTCCTGCCCGACGGTGTGCCGGTGCTCGGGACCACCGCGACCGCCAACGACCGCGTCGTCGCCGACATCGAGGCCCAGTTCGGCGCGGGGCTCGCGACCATCCGCGGCCCGCTCGCCCGGCCGAGCCTCGCGCTCGACACCCGTCGCATCCCGAGTCAGCCCGAACGGCTCGCGTGGCTCGCCACCGTGATCCCCGAGCTGCCCGGCACCGGGATCGTCTACTGCATGACCGTGGCCGACACCGACCGCGTCGCGGGGTGGCTGCGCGAGCAGGGCATCGACGCGGCGGCCTACAGCGGCCAGACCGATTCCGAGCTGCGACGCGGGCTCGAAGACCGACTGCTGGCCAACGATCTCGACGTGCTCGTCGCGACGTCGGCGCTCGGTATGGGGTACGACAAGCCTGATCTCGCGTTCGTCATCCACTACCAGTCGCCGGGCTCGCCCATCGCGTACTACCAGCAGGTCGGCCGAGCCGGACGCGCCCTCGAGCACGCGCACGGGATCCTGCTCTCCGGCTACGAAGACCGAGACATCCAGGACTACTTCATCCGCTCGGCCTTCCCGCCCCAGGACCAGGCCGAAGCGGTGGTCGCGCTGCTCGACGCGAATGCAGCCGAGGCGGCCGACGCCGGTGAGCCGGGCCCGACCTCTGCCGGCTGGACGAAGCTCGGCGACATCGAGCAGACGGTGAACATCCGTCGGGGTCGGCTCACGTCGATGCTCAAGTCGCTCGAGGTCGAGGGCGCGGTCGAGCGCAACGGCTTCTCCTACCGGCGGACGCGCGAGCCGTGGGCCTACCCGGCCGAACGCATCGAGCACGTCACCGCGCAACGGCGCGTCGAGCAGCAGGTGATGGAGGAGTACCTCGACAGCGACCGCTGCCTCATGGAGCTCCTCGGGCGCGTGCTCGACGATCCCACCGCGGAGCCGTGCGGGCGGTGCTCGCGCTGCACCGGCGAACGGATCGAGGTGGAGCTCGATCCCGCGCTGGTGCGCGCCGCGCAGGAGTTCCTCCGCCGGGATCCGCTCGTGGTCGAGCCCCGCCGCATGCGGGCCGCGGGTGGTCGCATCCCCAAGGACGTGCAGATCGAAGCGGGCCGCGCGCTCTGCGAGTGGGGCGACGGCGGGTGGGGCCGCCTGGTGCAGGAGCAGCGGCCGACCGGTCACTTCTCCGACGAGCTCGTCTACGCGCTCGCCGACGTGGCCGGGAAGTGGCGACCCGAGCACCGGCCGACGTGGGTCACGTTCGTCCCGTCGACGCGGGCGCCGGGGCTGGTGTCGTCGTTCGCCGAACGGCTCGCCCGCCGCCTCGACCTGCCCGCTCCACGCCGTGTTCCGCAAGACCCGCGACACGCCGCCGCAGGCCGAGATGCAGAACAGCGCCCAGCAGTACGAGAACATCGCCGGCGCGTTCGAGATCGACGCCGGCGGTCTCGAGCCCGCGACGACGCCGGTGTTCCCGACGGGCCGGTGTTCCTCGTCGACGACCTCGCCGATTCCCGGTGGACGCTCTCGGTCACCGGCGCCCGCCTGCGCAAGGCGGGCAGCGGTCCGGTGTACCCGCTCGTCCTCGCGATCGGATCCGGCGACTGAGGCGCGTCAGCGCCCGTGCGGGCGTGAACCGGAGTCGTCGCGCGCGAGCGAGTTGAGGAAGCCGAGGGCGGCCCGGCGGGCGTCGGGGTCCTCGGGATCGGGCGCGGGTGGCGCCATGCGGACCTCGCGCTCCACCGGACGGGCCGCGGCCTCGTCGTCGTCGGTGGTTCCGTCGAAGTCCACCTCGGGGGTCACCACGAGGTCGGCGAAGGCGTCGAGCAGCGACGCGTCACTCGGTGATTGGCCTGAAGACTCGCTCGATGCCGCGTCGATGGTGCCGTCGGCGTCGCCGTCGACGGCTCCCGCCGAGGCGGCGTCGGCTTCGGAGCTGTCGGCGCGGCCGTCTCGGTGGTTGGCCTCTGTCTGGGCGGCAGCCTGCGCGATCCGTCTCGCCTCCTCCACCTGCGACCACGCGTCTTCCAGCTGGGCGGCGAGGGCGGTCGTCTCGCCCCGGAGCGCTTCGGCATCGAAGCGGGCCGCGACGAGCGCGGCCTCGAGATCGGTGGTGTCGGCCAGTTCGAGGGCAGCCTCGGCTCGGGCGAGGTCGTCGGCGGCCCGACGCTCGCGTTCGTCGGCGGCCTGTTCGAGGCCGGTGATCGTCGCGAGGAGGTCGTCGCGCTCGTGCGCGATCTCGTCGAGGCGGACGCGGGCGACGGTGGCGCGGTTCTTCGCGTCCTCGGCTTCCTCGACCGCAGCGTTGCGGGCAGCTTCGAGCTCCGACACCGCCGACACCTCCAATTCGGCTTCCCGGCGCAGCTCGTCGCGTTCACAGACCACGTCGTCGAGCTGTTCGCGCATCCGGCGCGCTTCGCTTTCCGCTCGGGCCGACTCGGCGCGGGCCACGTCGAGCTCCGCGGCGGCTGCCGCGGCCGCGGTCTCGGCCCGATCGGCGCGCGACTCGGTGGCCGCGAGCTCGGTGTCGAGCTCGCCGAGCTGCTGGACCAGGTCTTCGACCCGGCTGGTCAACTTGGCCACCTGCCCGCCACCGCCGAGGGCCTCGAGCTCGGCCTCGGCGGCGGCGCGGGCCGACTCGGCCGCTTCGATGCGGTCCTGCTCGTCGGTGGCGTGGCGGTGCAGCGCGTCGCTCACGGTCTCGAGTCGGCGTTCGGCCGTCTCGTAGGCGGCGATCGCCCGCTTGGCTTCCTTCTCCGCGTCGGCGCGCTGATGCTGCTCGTCGCGCAGACGTTGCGTGCTGTCGGCGCTCGCTGCCTGCTGTTCGGTGACCAGGGCACGGAGTCGGTCGATCTCCGCCTGCAGCTCGACGCGCGCGGCTTCCTGCTGCTGGAGCTCGGCCGCGACCTCGGCTCGGGCGGCCTGCTCGGCGCGGGCGCGTTCCTTGGCGATGAGGTCGGCCCGGGCCGCGGCGAACCCCTTGAGGTCGCGCCGGAGATCGGCGAGGTCGGCTGCGGTCGATCGCCACGCATCGGTCGCGGCCGCGAGGTGACGGTGCTGTTCGAGCGCCACCGCGCGTGCTTCGAGGGCGGCTCGCGCGTTGGTCGCCACGATCTCCTCGAGGTCGGCGACGCGACGCTTCTTGCGGCTCGCTCCGGGGGAGTCGAGCACGACCGGCTCGATGGTGAAGGCCGGTGCGGCCGGCAGCTCCGGGAGTCCGTCGTCGACGAGCAGGACTTCGTCGGTCTGGGCCCGCTGCAGGGAACCGTGACGCAGGTCGATCACCGCATCGGGCTGCTGGTCCTCGCGAAGACTTGGCATCCCACTTGCAGTGTCGGCATCTCACCGGCGCGAACTTGAACCGGCGCGAACTTGAACCGGCGCTCGGCGAACTTGAACCGGCGCGAACTTGAACCGGGCGGTTCAGCGGTCGAGGCGGGGGATGTCCTGACGGGGGGCGATGGAGCCGCCGATGACCCGCTGTGTCCGCGGGAGGTCGTCGCGCGTCGGGCCCTCGAGCGCGGGCGTCTCGGTTGCCGGTCCTTCGACCGCCGGTGCTGCGGAACCCTGGCGCTCCGGCGTTCGATCCCCTGGCGCTCGATCGAGGCGAGGCGCCGGTCGATCCGCACGAGGGCCTCGGCCAGCAGGGTCTGGACCCGGCGTTCGTCGTCGAGCCGGGCCGCGACCCGGTCGTACGAAGCGGCCACCTGTTGGAGGGCCTGGACGAGATCGGTGTCGCGGCCACGGATCTCACCGCGGAGTCGGCCGAGCTCCCCGCCGATCGCCTCGGTGAGCGCATCGACGCGGTCGGGCGGCAACGGAGGCGGGGCGGTGGCGGGCACCCCGGGGTTCGGGGGAGCCGCGGCGGTTTCGGGGCCCGGGTTCGGCGAACCCGACGCGACCGGGGCCGAGACGGCCCGCCGCCCGGGCGGAAGTGCAGTGGGCGCGGCGGCCTCCGCGGCGGCCTGTTCCTTCGCGGCCTGCTCGCGGGCGCGCTTGCGTCTCACGGTCGGTACGTCCCGCGAACGCCGGTTCGGCCACAACTGCCCGAATACCTCATAGGGGATTCAGACTACCGCGCTCCGCGCGGGCCCGGCCCACCGAGCCGGTCGAGTCCGAAATGACAAGGATGTAATCGTCCCACCCTCTTCGCACACTTGCTCCCGTACCCATCGGGCCCCGACCGGGCCCCTCGAACAGGAGCAAGCGATGCAAGCCAATGTCCGTTTCGACCACCACCTCCTCGCCGTCGAGTCCGAGCACTCCGTGCACTGCATGCTCGAGCTCGACGCCCCCGCCGCGCCCGACGTCGACCGCCCGGAGCTGCAGATCGCGCTCGTGATCGACCGCTCCGGCTCGATGAGCGGGCCCAAGCTCGCCGCGGCCCGGGAGTGCGCGGCGTTCCTGGCGTCACGCCTCCGGCCGGCCGACCAGCTCGCGCTCGTCGCCTTCGACGACGACGTGGAGCTGATCACGCCCCTCGCCCCTGTCGACCCCACCGCGCTCGCCGCGGGCATCGCCCGGATCCACCCCCGGGGCCGGACCAACCTGTCGGGCGGTTGGCTCAAGGGCATCGAGGAGCTCGGCCGGGCCACGGGCGACGCCACCCGCCGGGTGCTGCTCCTGACCGACGGTCAGGCCAACGTCGGGATCACCCGACGGCACCAGCTGGTGCAGATCGCGGCCGCGGGCAAGGACCACGCCGGCACGACCACGATCGGCTTCGGCGAGGGCTTCGACGAAGATCTCCTCGGTGGCATCGCCGACGCGTCGGGTGCCAACACCTACTTCGCGGAGACGCCCGAAGACGCGCCCGGCATCTTCGCGGCCGAGTTCGACGGGCTCGCGTCGCTCGTCGCTCAGAACGTGAGCGTCGAGATCCGCCCGAACGACCAGGTGCAGGTGCTGGGGGTGCTGAACGAGTACCCGACGGTCGAGGTGGCCGGCGGGTTGCAGGTGAACCTCGGCGACGCGTACGGCAGCGAGAAGCGGCGCGTGGTGTTCGAGCTGCACATCCCGCAGCTCGGGGCCCTCGGCCCCGCGAAGGTGGCCGAGGTCGTGCTGCGCTACGTGAGCGTCGGCGACGACACGACCGCGCGTGAGATCACGATCCCGGTGGTCGTGAACCTGGTCAGCTCCGACGAAGCGGCCGTCGCCGAGATCGACAGCGAGGTGACCGAGGAGATCTGGTTGCTGTCGGCGGCGAAGGCCCGGCGCGACGCGATCGAGGCGGCCGACCGCGGCGACGCCGACGGCACGCGGTCGGCGCTGCACCTCGCGGCCGAGACCCTGCGGTCGCACGCGCCGATGGCGGCGCGTGGCCCGGAGCTCACGGCCGAAGCGGACGCGCTCGAAGCCCACGCCCGCACCCTCGAAGACGACGATCCGCGCCTGTGGCGCAAGCGGCTCCGCAACGAGGAGTGGCACCTGGAGCACGGTCGCCGGCCGCCGCCCCGGAAGGACGACCGGTGAGGGTCACGATCTTGCGGAGCACGACGACCGGGATGAGCCGGTCGGTCTTCTCCTGGTACTCGGCGAAGTTGGGCATGAGCTCGGCCTGGGCGCGGTAGAGGCGTTCGCGCTCGGGACCCTCGGTGAGGGCGGTGGCGGTTGCCCGGTAGGTCTCCCCCGGGAGCTCGACCGTCACCTCTGGGTTCGCGAGCAGGTTGAGGTACCAGTGCGGGTGCGCGGGGGAGCCGGCCTTCGAGGCGATGATCACGACGTCGTCGCCGTCGCGGGTGTGCACGAGCGGCGTGGTGCGCTCGATCCCGCTCTTGGCGCCGGTGTGGGTGACGAGGACGAGGGGCGCGTCGGCGAAGGGGCCGGTGACCACGCCGTCGTTGGCGCGGAACTCCTCGATCAGGCTGCGGTTGAACTCGTTGAAGTCGATCGATTCGGTGGAAGTCATGCGCTCACGGTACCAAGGCGTTCCGGCGTCAGTTCCCCGCGTTCGCGACCGTCACCTTGCACCGCGGCTGCAGCGTGCCGTCGAACGCGCCGTCGACGAACCGCTGCATCCGTGATCCTTCGAACGTGAGGTCGTCGGCGCTCTTGCTCTGACCCTTCGACGCGGTCTGGCCCCGGATCGAGAAGTGGTCGGCGGGGCTCTGGAACCGGATCGGGCGGTACTGGTCCATCTGCAGGTAGCCGGCCGGTGCTTCGCCCGGGCGGCAGTAGCCCTCGGTGGCGAGTGCGTCGTAGAGCGTGCGCGACGAGCAGCGGTCGGCGCCTGCGGGTTCGGCGGCGGGGATGCCGCTCGGCGCCACGCAGTTGACCACGGTGTCGGCGTGACCCTGCGCGATGAGCACCGGGACGGGTGTGCCGTTGACGGTGGGGATCTTCGGGTACGGGTTCACCCCGAGCGGCCCCGGGATGTTCCACCGCACCCAGTCGCACCACCGAGCCGTCTCGGCAGCTTGACTCGTCGTCGTGGTCGTCGTGGTCGTCGTGGTCGTCGCGCCGGCGGTGGCGCAGACGCGGTCGAAGCCACCCTTGAAGTAGTCGCCGCTCGTGTAGTCGGCGGGCAGGTTCCAGATCGCGGGTTCGAGCATCGCGTGCTTTGCCGCGTTGCGGTACTTGCCCGTGGCCGCCTTGAGTGGCTTCGCTTCGTCGAGGCAGATCGGTGCCATCTCGGCGACGGTCTGCTCACCTTCCGCCGTCGCGATCGCCCCGAGATCGAGCGGGCCGGTCGCGGGGGTCGCCGGGAGCACCGCGCCCGGGGCGGGGGTGGCCTTCGACAGCTCCGACCACGAACCGAAGATGTAGGAGAACAGCGCGGGCCCGATCTGCAACGTGACGGCCGAGAGGTCGATCAGCAACGGCTTCACCGTCTGGTGCATCTCGGAGTCGGCGAGGCCGTCGCCGAGCGCCACGCCGGGTTGCCGGGCGGGTTGCGCGACGAAGTTGGTGGCGGGCGCCTCGGCGTCGAGGCCGACGAGCTCGAACGATGCGGTCGGGCGCGATGGTGCGGTCGCGGCGAGGTACGGCTCGGCGAGCTGACCGGTGAACATCACCGTGTGGCCGCCCTGGGAGTGCCCGCTCACGACGACGCGGTAGCGCGCGGGGCGCGGTGGTCGGCCACTGCTGCGCGACGAGCTGCGCGCCGGCCCGGTTGGCGTCGAGCACGTTGGCCGCGGCGATGCGTCCCGCGAGATAGGTGTCGGGAGGCTGGTAGTCGGTGGCGGTGACGACCCAACCCTGGTCGATCGCGTACTGCAACATGCCGTCGCGCGAACGACCCTTGTGGTAGTTGAACAGGATCGGTGTGCCCCACTCGATCGCGCCGATTCCCGAGGGCATCGGGCCCCAGAACGCGGTGCCGCTCGACGGCTGGCACCGTTGCTCCAAACCGATCGTGCCGTGGGCCCACGCGAGCATCCGACCCGTCCCGCTCGCGGCCGCGACCCCGCCGGCCACACCGGCGAAGTCGGTCTTCGGGCCTGCGCCCGGCGCGACGACGAGTCCGCACACGAGTTGGAGGTCGGTCTCGTCGAGGCCGGTCGACACGTACAGGATCCGGAACACCCGGGCCCGTTTCGGGTACCCCTCGGTCTCGGTGTAGGCCTTCCCGTCGAGTTCGGTCGCGCCGACCAGGTCACCCGGTCCGAGGCCGGCCGGGACCGGGCCGCCGACCCCGTTCGGGCCTGCGCACGGCTTCGTGTTCGGGGCCTTCGGCGACGACTCCTCGCCGAGCAGGTCGCCGACGATCCCGCAACCGGCGAGCGAGACGACGAGCAGGGTGAGGACCAGCGTGACGACCGGGGTGGGCAGACGGAGGACACGGCGGCGGGGGACACGACGTCGGGGCACGGCGTCATCTTCGCTCAACTCCGGTCAGCCCGGCTTCATCTCGGCGGTGAAGGGCCACCAGTCCTGCGCCCACGACTTGGTGAACTCGTTGTCGGCTTCGGCGGGCACCGTCAGCGCGCCGACGAACCGCGCCTGCGGGTCGACCCACGTGATCAACGTCTCGTCACCGACCTCGATGCAGGCGACCTCGGCCTCGCCGGCCCGGGTCGAGAGGGGACCCCGCACGTCGGTCCGTCGGGTGCAGTCGGGGAAGCGTTCGGTCGAGTCGAGCTCGACATCGGTCTGTTCGAGGATCTCGGCGAAGATCCGCTCCGCGTCGCGGGGGGTGTCGGTGTACGCGTAGAGGATGCCGTCGCAGCTCGCGACGAAGATCGGTTCGGTGGTGAGGCCCGTCTCCGCGACGTCGCCCAGGTCGCACCGCGAGATCGGGCCAGGGCGGCTTCCGAAGAAGTGCTCGAACTCCTCTGCGGCAGCCGGTTCGACGGTGTCGGGGTCGAGGTAGCCGATCGCCTCGAACACCGAGAGGTCGACGGCCGCCTCGCCGAGCGTGAACGTCTTCGCGAACACCCCGACCCCACCCGAGGTGAGGGTCGAGTCGGTCACCGAGTCGATGACCTCGTTGCCGACCGTGAGGGTCAGCTCGTCGTCGTCACACGTCGCCTCCATGAGGAACGAGCGGTCGGCCGGATCGATGAGGTCGCTCGCGACCCACTGGCCGCCACCGGTGAGCACGGTCGCTTCGTCGTCGACGACGAGCGAGATCGAGTAGGTGCCGTCGTTGCCCACGCCGAAGCGGTAGTAGGTCTTGCCGTCGTCCTGGAGTCGGCACACGATCCCGAACCCGGCGTCGGACGGGCTCGACGTGCTGTCGAACCACGCCTCGACCGTGGTGAGGGTCCCGTAGTCGTCGGTCCCGTAACCGGCGACCGTGGTCGAGTCGGCGGGATACACCCCGAACGTGTACGTGTTGCCGAGGTAGCCGCCGAACCCGACGTCGTCGTCGAACGTCGGGAAGGGTCCGTCGTCGTCCGACAGGTCGGCGTGCGCGGCGATGGCGAGGGTCGTGGTCGGCCCGGTGAACGCGGTCGGTAGCGCACGCTCCGACGCGGAGGCCGACGGGTCGGAGCCGTCGGCGCCCGACCCCTCGGTGTCGTCGCTGCCGCAGGCGCCCCCGACCAGGGCCGACACCGCGACGAGCACTGCAGCCCACATCCACCGCCTGCTCCGCACGACCACCATCGAACCAGACGAACGCCGCGAACGGCAACACCGCCGCCGATCCCCGGGCCGGGTGTCCCACCCGGGTGCGAGGATGGGGGCGTGACCGTCGCGCCCCCACAGCCGACCCGCCAGCTCTCGCTGGCCGAAGTCGACGTCGAAGTCGAAGTCGACGGCGCGCGTGCTCATCGCACCGGGTTCCACCCGGCGGTGGCGGAGTGGTTCCGGCGGCGGTTCCCGCTCGGACCCACCGAGCCGCAGGAGGCCGCGTGGGTGCACATCGCGGCCGGGTCCGACACGCTCGTCGCCGCCCCGACCGGATCGGGCAAGACGCTCGCCGGCTTCCTGGTGGGGATCGACCGGCTCTACCGCGCCCACGAGGCGGGCGAACAGGTCGCGGGGATCACGCGCGTGGTCTACGTGTCGCCGTTGAAGGCACTCGCGGTCGACATCGCCGAGAACCTCGAACGGCCGCTCGCGGAGATCGCCGAGATCGCGGTCGAGATCGGGATGACCGCGCCCGACATCCGGGTCGCGGTGCGCACGGGCGACACCCCCGCGTCGGCGCGGGCCGCGATGCTGCGCAAGCCGCCGAGCTTCGTGGTGACCACACCCGAATCGCTCTACCTGTTGGTGACGAGCGGGAAGGGTCGCAACCTCCTGCGCTCCACCGAGACGGTGATCGTCGACGAGATCCACGCCGTGGCGCGCGACAAGCGCGGCGCGCACCTCGCGCTCACTCTCGAGCGGCTCGAGGCGCTGTGCGACACCCGCCCGGTGCGGATCGGCCTGTCGGCCACGCAGAAGCCCGTCGAGATCGTCGCCCGGATGCTCGTGGGCGATCGTCCGTTGCCCGAGATCGTCGACGCGGGCCACCAACGCGATCTCGACCTCGCGCTCGAACTGCCCGACGGTGAGCTCGAGGCCGTCACGTCGGCGCAGCAGATGGCCGACGTGCTCGATCAGATCGCGGAGCAGGCCGGCCGGCACCGCACGACCCTCGTGTTCGTGAACACCCGCCGCCTCGCGGAGCGCGTCGCGCACCTGCTCGGGGAACGCCTCGACGCCACGCCCGAAGGTCAGGGTGCCGACGCTCGGGCCGGCACGACGGCCGGCGATGTGCGGGGTGTCGTTGCCGCGCACCACGGGAGCCTCTCGAAGGACCGGCGGCTGCGGGTCGAACGCCGCCTCCGCGCCGGTGAGCTGAAGGTGCTCGTCGCCACCGCGTCGCTCGAGCTCGGGATCGACATCGGCCCGGTGGAGCTGGTGTGCCAGATCGGTTCGCCGCGCAGCATCGCCACGTTCCTCCAGCGGGTCGGCCGCTCGAACCACACGCGGGCCGGTACCCCGAAGGGACGTCTCTACCCGTTGACGCGCGACGCGCTCGTGGAGTGCACCGCGCTCCTCGCCGCAGTGCGGGCGGGCCGGCTCGACGCGATCGTCCCCGCGCTCCTCCCGCTCGACATCGCCGCGCAGCACGTGATCGCGGAGACGTCGGCGCAGGAGTGGAAGACCGATGATCTCTACGCGCTCGTCTGCAAGGCGGCCCACTACCGCGACCTCACCCGGGACCAGTTCGACGAGATCGTCGAGCTGGTATCGAACGGCGTGGAGACGGGTCGTGGCCGCCGGGGCGCGTTCGTCCACCACGACGGGGTGAACGGCGAGCTGCGCGGCCGCACCTCGGGGAGCATCGCCGCGCTCACGTCGGGCGGCGCGATCCCCGAGACGGGCGACTACCGGGTGATCGCCTCGCCCGACGACACCCTGGTCGGCACCGTGAACGAAGACTGGGCCGTGGAGTCGATGGCCGGCGACATCTTCCTGCTCGGCACGCACTCGTGGCAGATCATGAAGGTGGAGCCCGGCGTGGTGCGGGTGCGCGATGCCGGCGACGCCGCGCCCACGGTGCCGTTCTGGACCGGAGAGGCACCGGCGCGCACCGCGGAGCTGTCGACCGAGGTGTCGGAGCTGCGCCGTCACGTCGACGAGCTCCTCACCGCCGGCGATCCCGACGGCGCCCGCCGCTACGTCGCCGAGTCGGCCGGGGTGAGCGCCGAGGTCGCGGCGATGGTGGTCGAGTACCTCGGGGTGGGTCGGGCGGTGCTCGGCGCGATGCCGACCCAGCAGACCCTCGTGCTGGAACGGTTCTTCGACGAGACGGGCGGGATGCAGCTCGTGCTGCACTCGCCGTACGGCGGTCGGATCAACCGGTCGATCGGGCTCGCGTTGCGCAAGAAGTTCTGCCGGACGTTCAACTTCGAGCTGCAGGCCGCCGCCACCGACGACGCGGTCGTGCTCTCGCTCGGCCCGCACCACAGCTTCCCGCTCGACGAAGTCGCCCGCTACGTCACGAGCACCACCGTCGAGGAGACGCTGCGCCAGGCGATCCTCGACTCACCGATGTTCCTGTCCCGGTGGCGGTGGAACCTGAACCGCAGCCTGTTGATCCTGCGCTTCCGCAACGGGCGCAAGAACCCACCGCCGATCCAGCGCATGGAAGCCGACGACATGATGGCGGCGCTCTTCCCCCAGGCCGCGGCCTGCCAGGAGAACGTGACCGGACCCATCGAGATCCCCGATCACCTCCTCGTGCGCCAGACGATCGCCGACACGCTGCACGAAGCCCTCGACATCGACGGCGTGCGCGACCTGCTCGAGCGCATGGAGGCGGGAACCGTCGCCGTGCACTGCTGCGACACCACCGAGCCGTCGGTGCTCGCCCACGAGATCCTGACCGCTGCGCCCTATGCGTTCCTCGACGACGAAGACGATCCGCAGAACCGTCGCACCGGCACCGTGCCGCTCCGGCGGGGGCTGCAGGTGGATCTCAGCACCATCGGCTCCCTCGATCCCGCCGCGGTCGAGCGGGTGCACGACGAGATCGCGCCCACCCCGACGAGCGTCGACGACCTCCACGATCTCCTGAGCGCGCTGGTGATCGCCCGGCCCCGTCCCGACTGGGAGCCCCTGTGGGACGGGCTCGTCGAGCGTGGTCGGGGCGGGATCGTGGAGAGCCCGGCGCACGAAGCGCTCTGGTGCACGACCGAGCGCCGCGACGACGCGCTGGTCGCGATCGGCGGCGACGAAGCGGCGATCGCATCGGTGCTGCGCGGTCACCTCGAGATCACGGGGGTCACGACGGCCGAATCCCTCGCCGCCGCGACCAGCCTGCCGCTCGGTCGGGTGCGGGCGGGCCTGGCGGTCCTCGAGCAGCACGGCTTCGCCCTGCGCGGCCGCTACACCCCGACGCCCACCGGCGACCCCAACGGTGACCCCACGGGTGGGGACACCCGGGTCGAGGAGTGGGTGGCACGCCGGCTGCTGGCCCGGATGCACTCGTACTCCCGGGGCGCGCGCCGGTCGTCGACGCAGGCGGTGAGCGCGCAGGACTTCATGCGGTTCCTGCTCCGCTGGCAGCACGTCGCCCCGGCCACCCGTGTGCGGGGCGAGGCGGGCCTCGTGACCGTGCTCGACCAGCTCCAGGGCTTCGAGGCCGCGGCGGTCGCGTGGGAACCCGAGCTGCTCGCGTCCCGCGTCGACGGGTACCGACCCGATCTGCTCGACCACCTCTGCCACGACGGCCAGATCGGCTGGCTGCGGCTGACCCCTCGAGCGCGCGACACCACCCCGGGCGCCGGCGACGCGCCCGTCGGCGCGCCGTCGAAGGCGACGCGGATCGCGGTGGTCTTCCGCGACGACACCCCGTGGTTGCTCGACGCGGCGCGGGGCCCGGAGCCGCTGGTCGAACCGACGGTGGGCGCCACGGCCGAGGTCATCGAGGTGCTGCGAGCCCGCGGCGCGTGCTTCGCGGGAGAGCTCGGCGCGGCAACGGGTCGACTCCCCGAAGACATCGAGCGCGCGCTGTGGGACGGCGTGGCCCGTGGGCTCGTCACCGCCGACGGGTTCGGCGCGGTGCGCACCCGCGTGGGCGCGCCCGCGCCGAACGCAGACGCGCCGCATCTCCCGCCTCCTGCGGGGTGCGAGCGCGGCGACTCCCGCTGCGGGTCGATGGTCACTCGTGGCCCGCGGCGCGACCGATGTCGACCGCGACGAACTGGCCGAGGCCGTGGCGGAGCTGCTGTTGCGACGATGGGGCGTGGTGTTCCGCGACCTCGCGGTGCGTGATTCGATCCGGATGCCGTGGCGGGAGATCCAGTGGGCCCTGCGCCGCCTCGAAGATCGGGGACTCGTGCGCGGCGGCCGGTTCGTCACCGGGTTCTCCGGCGAGCAGTACGCGCTCCCCGAGGTGGTCGACCAGCTCGCGCAGGTCCGCCGTTCCGAACGGACCGGCGAGCGGGTCTCGGTGAACGCCGTCGATCCGCTGAACCTGGTGGGGGTGATCGTTCCCGGTACGACGGTGCCGGCCGTCCGCACGAACCGGGTGGTCTACGTCGACGGGCTCCCCGAGGTCACGACGGCCGGCTGAGGCTCGGCGTCGCGCGCCGGGCTCGCGTCGGGACCGTGGCGGAGTCCGTGCGGGGTCTTCTCCCAGTGTCCGGGTGAACGCACCAGTTGGAAGAGCGCGCGCCACGCTGCGATCGAATGCAGGATCCAGTACGCGGGGTTCAGCAGCGCGAACGGGATGAGGTCGTAGGCCTTGCGCCGACGGGCCGCGAGCGCGGAGAGGATGATCATGGCGCCGTTGCCGAGCACGAGGTTGGCGAAGGCCGCCTCCTTCGCCCAATGCGGCATCGTGAGCCAACCCATCGATCCACCGAGGAACGACCAGAGGAAGAGCCCCCACAGCACGGGTGCCGCGAGGAACATGGCCGGGGTGCCCATCACGAGACCCACGAGCCCGAGCACGCCGCGCCAGCCACCTTCGCGCCAGAAGTGGCGGGGCCGACGCGAGTGCACCAACGCGGTGACCATGTACCCCTTGATCCACCGCGTGCGCTGCCGGATCCACGGCCGCCATTGCGAGCACGCCTCTTCCCATGTCGTGGAGTCGGCGATCCCGACCCGGAGCCCGTGGGCCGCGGCGCGCAGCCCCAGGTCGGCGTCTTCGGTGACGTTGTACGGATCCCACCCGCGCACGTAGCGCAGTGCGGCCGTGGAGAAGTGGTTCGACGTGCCGCCGAGGGGGATGGGGAGGTGCCACGAGTCGAGGCCGGGAAGCATCTCGTCGAACCACAGTGAGTACTCGAGCGTGAAGCAACGCGTGAGGATGTTCTCGTCGGCGTTGAAGTAGTTGAGCCGGGCCTGGATGCAGGCCACGTCGGGGTCTTCCTCGGCGAAGCGGGCAACGATCTCGCGGAGCTGGCCCGGTTCGGGTCGATCCTCGGCATCGAAGATCACGAGGTACTTGCCCTCCGCGAGCGCGAGGCCGACGTTGCACGCCTTCGGCTTGGTCTGCGGTCCACCCGGCGGGATGACCACGAACTGCACGCTCGGCGGCGCGTCGAGCTCCTGGGCAGCGGCGATCGTGTCGGTGTCGTCGAGCTCGAGGAGCACGAGCACCTGGAGCTTGTCGCTCGGGTAGTCGAGCGCGCCCAGGTGCTCGACCACGTGGGGGAGCACCTCGGCCTCGTGGTACACGGGAACGAGGATCGTGTAGCGGGGGAGCTCGGCGTCGGGGATCCGGGTCTCGCGCTCGCGGTCGGTCCGCGCCTGCTCCCGCTCGATCCGCGCCACCCGACGCATGCCGACGGTGCAGGTGACGATCTTGAACGTCACACCGACGAAGAACATGACGTTCACCGCGATGAGGAGGAAGAGGAGCGTGGTCGGGACCGACACCAGGAGCGCGATCGCGAGCACCACGAACGCGACGACCACGGAGTTGCGTTGCCACGGGACCCAACCCCGGTCGGCCGACAGGTCGGGTCGGGCCGCTGCGAGCGCGCCGGCGGCTTGTTCCACGAGGTCGCTCGGCAGCGCGCCGAGGAGGGCCTGGCTCACGTCCCAGTCGGTCGTGGCGACGAACTCGATGGTCCGCACGACACGTCCCGCGGCGAGGAGCTGGCCCCGGACGCGCGCGGTGAGTGCGGTGTCGGGCACCTCGGCCGTCGCGACGACCATCGTTCCCCCCGGGTCCTCGTGGTGGGGGACCCAGCGCTCGCGGAGCATCACGTCGCGCGGGATGCTCGTGACGAGTCGTGGGTCGGGCGGGTCGGCCATGAGGTCGACGGCCGGCGCCCCCCACGCGCCTTCGAGCGCCGAGAGGAGCTCGCGTCGCGTCACCGCGCCCGAGGCCAGCAGGCGCCGGTCGAGGGGGATGCCGTCGGAGTGGCGGGCCCGCACGGCGTCGGCGAGCGCCTGGGGGGCGAGCACGCCACGCGTGACGAGGACGTCGCCCAGACCGCGCGCACTCCGCCCGGAGTCGACGTTCGCCCCATCCCTTCCCATAACGAATTTCTTCGGCTCTTTCGGACCAGACCTTGACCGGAGGGCCCGCTCCTGCCTGGGCGCTACTCCTCGCCGCCGGGCTTCTGCACCGAGGTGAAGGGCCACCAGCCGGGCGCCCAATCCGCCACGAAGCTGGGGTCGTCGGGGGCGACCTGGTACGCCCCGACGATCCCGGCGTCGTTCCACCAGATCACCGCGATCGAGTCGCCGCGGTCGATGCAGGCGACCTCACCCGACACCGGCAGGTCGACCGATTCGGGGAGCGGACCGACCACGTCGGTCTCGGTCCGGCAGTCGGGGAACTCGCGTGCGGAGTCGACGTCGCCGCTGGCGGCGTCGGCGACGAAGGCACCGAACACGTCTTCGGCTTCGTCGGAGTCGGCGAGCTGGGCGTACTGCACGCCGTTGCAGAGCGTGACGAAGAGCGGCACCGGGCGCAGGCCTGAGGCCGCCGAGTCCACGAGGTCGCAGCGGGTCACCTCGGCGGGGGTGCTGCGGTAGAAGCGGCTCCATGCCGAGTAGGCCTCGTTCGACACCGCGTCGTCGTCGATGATCCCCGACGCGGCGAACGACGTCACTGCGATCGACGCGTTCGGCTCGTCGAAGGTCGCCGAGAAGACGCCGACCGAGCCCGACGCATAGGTGTCGTCGGTCACCGAGTCGACCACCTCGTCGTCGACCGAGAGCTCGAGCGTGTCGCCGTCGCACCGGGCTTCGATGTCGAAGGTGCGCGCGGCCTCGTCGACGAGGTCGCTGTCGCTCCAGAACCCGTCGTCGCTCGTGAGCAGCGTCGCTTCGTTGTCTTCGACGACCGCGATCGAATACGTGCCGTCGTTGCCGATGCCGAAGCGGTAGTAGTTCTCGCCGTCCTGCATCCGGCACACGAGACCGAACCCGGAGTCGGTCGGAGCACCCGAGGAGTCGATCGTCGCGCTCACCGACGCGTTCCCTCCGAAGTCTTCCTGCCCGAAACCACTCACCGTCTTCGAGTCGGCGGGCTTGCTCACGAGTGTGTAGACGCCGTTCCCGTAGTACCCGCTGCCGGCGGAGTCGTCGAACGTCGGGAACGGGCCGTTGGTCCCGGCGAGGTCGGCCGTCACGGAGCGGGCGAGGACGGCGTCGGGATCCGGCCGGGCCGTCTGCTCGCGGGCCGGCTTCGGCTTCGCCAACGTGGCGTCCGTGGCGCCGTCGTCGCTTCCGCTGCTCGAGCCTCCGCAGGCCGCGAGCACGGCGACGAGCGCGAGCAGCGTGACTCCGAGCAGTGATCGTGGGGTGCGGCGGGTCGTGGCGATCCGTGGCCCGAACTCGTTCTCCATCACGGAAGACAAGCAGGCGCCGACGCGCTCGCGCCACACCGAGGGCGCAGCGGGTCGGATCTCACGACGCCGCGCGACTCCGGAACCACGGCACGCCGACCGCGATCGCCGCGACGATCGCGGCGAGGGCGAACGCCCACCACCACGACGCCAGGCCACCGGATCCGTCATCGGCGTCGCCGGACCCCCGCTGGCGCAGGGCCACGGCCTCGGTGCGACCGTCGAGCGCGCGGCTCGCCTTCGCGGTCGCCTTCCCCGCGGTCGTCGCCTCCGTGGCCGGGTTGGCTGCTGCGGGTGGTGCGGGTGCGATCGCGTGTGCGGCCAGGATGTCGGTCGACTGCGAGCGGGCCGATGCCGGGGTCGGGGCGTCGGTGGTCGGCGGCGGATCGCTCGCGAAGCCACCGGGGGTCCCCGCAACCGGAGGCGGCGGGGTCGTCGGTGTGGTCGGTGTGGTCGGGCCGGGGAGCGCCTCGACGGTGGGGTCGTCGCAGGGTTGCAGGCAGATCGTGCCGATGTCGGTGGTCGCATCGGCGGTGACGGTCACCCACTGCGGGTCCATCCAGAGCGTGTCCTGTTCGATCGACCGCCCCGACGACCACTGCAGGGGGTAGACGACCGACGGGTCGGTGGGGTCGGTCACTCCGGGCGGCAGATCGTCGTTGCCGAAGTCGCACCCGGCGAAGCCGACGAGGTAGGAGCCCGGGTTGATGCCACCCAGCTCGAAGGTGCCGTCGGATGCGTTGGCCGCGACCGCGACCGGCTCCGAATCCGGTGCGACCACCACGATGCACGCCTGCGGTGCGACGCCGGTGCGGGTCGTGACGCGACCCCTGATCGAGCCGGGGTTCGCCGACGGGAGGTCGATGTTCAGGCCGGGGATCACGTCGCCGGGTGCTGCCGCGACCACGCGCGCCGTGGCCGGGTCGGTGGCGTCGTCGAGGAAGCGACCGGCCAGGGCCTGGCCGGATCGACAGCTCGTTCCCTGCAGGATGTAGTTGCCTTGGGGGACCACCGTGCGCCAGGCGCCGTTCGAGTCGGTGCTGCTGCCGCCGACGGTTCCGGTGGTCGGGTCGAGGGCGGAGACGCACCCGTCGGCGAGCGGGGCACCGTTCGCCGAGAGTGTCCCCGAGAGGATCGCACCGAGCTCGACGGTGATGTCGATGCCGGTGATGGGCGTCGCGCCGCGCCGACCGTGAGCATCGCGGCGTCCTCCTGGTGGCGCGTGAGCGGGATGCCCGGTCCCGCATACATGCCCTCGAGCACGGCGGTGCCGTCGTTGCAGGAGCTGGCGTAGATCGCGACCTCACCGGGCGCGATCGGACCCAGGTCGTAGGTGCCGTCGGAGGCGCTGCGGCGTCCCGGCGAGCCAGTCCCAGTTGTTCGTGTCGGAGCTGCGCAACGCGTTCACGCAGACGTCGGCAACGGGACCCGACGCGCCGGTCACGACGCCCGAGATCTGTCCGCCGCGCACCATGGTCAGGTCGTAGCCGTCGAGTCGAGTCGCCGAACCGTCGGTGTGGACGCGGCTCGCGTCCTCGTACCGGATCGTGCCCGTCGGCGTGCCGTTCCAGAACGCGTTCACGAGGGTGCGGGGTGTGTTGCAGTCGTTGAACGACAGGACCCAGTCGCCGACCGGGAGCACGTCGGTCGTGTAGGTGCCGTCGGGTGCGGTCGATCCGCCGCCGACCCACGACCAGTTCTCACCGTTCACCGAGACGCAGATGTTCGCGGCGGGGGAGCCGTCGTCGGTCTGCACCGTCCCGGCGATGCGGGTGCCGTACTGGAGGGTCACGGTACCGATCGAGAGGTCGGTGGAGGCGACGTCGTACACCCGGGCGGCGTCCTGGAACGGGGTCACGCCGGTTCCGTCGCCGTCGACCCAGCCGCGGGCGTAGACCTCGGGCCGGCTGCTCCCGCAGTCGTTCACCGCGAGGCGGTACTGGCCGGGGATGAGGACCTGGGTCTCGAAGGTGCCGGCCGCGCCTCCGTTCGAAGGGGTCGTGGTGCCGCCGTCCCAGTCGTTGTTCGCCGACACGGGCGTCACGCAGATGCCGTCGACGGGAGTGGAGGCGGGATCCTGCAGCGCTCCGGTGAGCCAGCCACCGACCGGGAGGGTCACGTCGATCGGGGTGCTCGTCGCGCCGTCGGCGCCGGCGACCGTCTGCGCCCCCGACTGGGTCGTCAGGCCGCCCGACGACCACCACCCGCCGGCGAGCCGCGGCGAGCCGGGCGTGGAGGTGGGGTTGCAGTCGCGGATCTGGAACCGATACGACCCGGCCGGCGCCTCGAGGGTGTAGCTCCCGGTGGCGTCGGTCACGACGGTCCACCACTGCCAGTTGCCGTCGACTGCGCTCACGCACGCCCCCTGGAGCGGACCCGACGCGTCGGAGACGGTGCCCACGAAGTGTGTCGTCGGCGTGGGAGTCGACGGCGCCGCACCCGCGGGTGCCGCGATCAACGAGATCGTCGCGACGATCACGGCCATCACCGACGCGAACTGGAGGATCGGGCGGGGGACGGGAACCGACGACGACCGGGGGAGGGCACCGGCGGCCGCGGCGGCGGCCGCGCCGGGCGCGGTGGTCGCGACGTAGTGGACCAGGGTCCGGTGGGTCTCGGGGGTCATCCCGTCGAACTGGACGCCGACGCGGTGTGCGCTCGATCCGGACGCGGTCGCGATGTGGTCGACGCGCGGCGACGCGGCCGTCGATCGCGAGTTCCTCGCCGTCGGCGAGGCTGAACCGGAGCTGGATCGCCGTGCCGGCCGGGATGCTCTCGGGGCACAGGAGGCCGGCGCCGGTGGGGGAGAGGTCGCGCAACTCGGCCCGCTGCGTACCGACGATCGCGGCGACACGGGCGGGAACCCGGAGGTCGACACGACCGTCGGGTCGGGCGACGAAGATGCGGAGGGAGTCGACGAGCAGCAGGAACACGCCGAGCGTCATCACGCCGATCGTGGTCCGTTCGAGCGCGGTCGGGATCGCCGGCACGATCGAAGGTCGGATGAGGGCGAGTCCCCGGACGAATGCCGCTGCGTCGACTGCGACGAGAGCGACGACGCAGATCGGGAACGACGACAGGGAGCGGATGCGCCGACCGGCACCGGACGCGTCGCCGGGTCGGGTGCGCGCGGGCCGGGTGAACGGTGCGAGCAGGTCGGCGTCGAGGCGGTGCCAGCCGAGCCGCAGCCGGTCACCCACGCGCAGCACCGGCGCCATCCGAGCGTTCACCGCAGCGGTCGCGAAGGCCCACAGCACTGCCGCGGCGAGGATCGTCGCGCCGAGCGGTCCGGGGACGGGCACGGTCCCCGAGAGCAGCGTGGTCACGACCAGGGCCACGAGCCCGATGCGCGCGTAGGCCGAGGCGACGTCGCCGGCGCCCGCGACGACGCGGGCCCGGGCGGAGAAGGGGAGCCGCTCGGCGCGGGTCGCGGCGCGGGCGCTGCGGCACGCGCCGGCGATCTGCGCGCTCCGGATCGCCCGCCACTGGGCGGCGGACGCGGGTCGGGGCCGGTACGCGACCGGGGTGTCGACGAAGCGGACGAGCCACCCCGCCGCCGCGAACGCAACGGTGAGGTCGGTGGTCCGCGAGTCGATCGCCGTGAGTGCCCGGGCGCGGAGGGCGACGCCGTCGTCGAGGATCGGCGCGACGCCGGCGAGTCCCGCCGCGGGGGCCTCTCGACCGATGAGCACGCCGAGGCCGTCGCGGCTGGGACCGTGGACCGTGATCGTGGCGGGGTCGGCCCAGTCGAGCGCGCCCTGGACCGCGCCGACGGTCGCATCGTTCATGGGTGCGATCAGGGCGTCGAGCGCGCCGGCGGCGAGCAGGGAGCCGGCTTCGACGAGGACGACCGCGCAGTCTTCAGGGAGCACCGGTGTGAGGGCGTGCACTGCGGCGACCGTGCCGGAGTCGGAGGCGAGCAGCATCGTCGCCCCTGCCGCGGTCGCAACCGCGGCGATCTCCGATCGGGTGGCGTCGTCGACGACGAGCACGGCGGGCGCGTCTTCGCCGGTTTCGAGGGATGCGAGCGTGCGCTCGAGCGCAGCGGCGGTGCGATCGGCGGCGAGTACCGCGACGACCGTCGTCGCCGGGACGACCGAAGGGGGCCCCACTCGCGCCGGGCGATGCGGGATGCCGATTCGGGCCAGGAACGCGCCGACGCCGATCCACGCCGCGACCTCGACCAGCCACAGCGCGACCGCGGCGACCGACGGATCGCCGATCACGGTGACGAGGCGCCAGCCGAGGTAGGCGAGCACGCCGGCCGCGAGGACGAGCATGAGGCCACGTCGGGTGCGACGTTCGGCAGCGCTGGTGTCGCTCTCCATCGATTCCTCCGTTGGTGGCCGCCGGGGCGCGGCCACGGACCCCGTGCCGGCTGTTCTCCGACCGCGCGCGCATCGGCGTCCGGGCGAGGCCGCTTGAGCGGTTTGTCCGACTGCCCACCGGCGGCGGCGCCTGCCGCCTCGGCGGGCGCTCGTCAGACGGGGATGATCGTGCGGCCGGTGACCCGGCCCGCCTCGATCCGCAACCGACCGAAGGTGGCGGAGGGTTGGCGGCGTCGGTGCGTGGGTGAGCCGGGGTTGAAGAGGATCTGCCCTTCGGCCCCCTCGCCGTCGAAGGGTGCGTGGCTGTGCCCGTAGACCACCACCGCCGCTGCGGGGAACCGCCGGTGCATCCGCCGGGCCCGTCCCGCGGTGGCGCCGCTGTCGTGCACCATCGCCACGATCACACCGTCGAGGTCGAGTTCGATCGACTCCGGGAGCGACGCTGTGAGGTCGGCGTCGTCGTTGTTGCCCAGCACCGCGTGCACGGGCGCGAACGTCGCGAGCTCGTCGAGCAGACCGCGGCTCAGCACGTCACCCGCGTGCAGGATCACGTCGGCCGCGCCGAGCGCCGCGTACACGGCATCGGGGAGCGGGCGCACCGTCGTTGCCTTCACGTGCGTGTCGGCCAGCACGACGACGTCCATCGGGCGTCAGGGGACGAGCACGACCCGGCCGACGGCCTGGCGACTCTCGATGTACGCGTGGGCGGCGGCGGCCTCGGAGAGGGGGAAGGTCCGGTCGACGACGACCTGCAGCTCGCCGGACGCGACGGCGTCGATGTGACGGGCGATCATCTCGCGGGTCCGGGGGTTTGCGATCTCGGCACCGAGGAAGACCCCGGTGAGCGAGTGGTTGCCGGCACCGAGCACGGAGATGTCGAACGGTTGCGGGTCGCGACCCGCGCTGCCGACGCTGATGAGCCGGCCCCGGTACACGAGGCACTGCACGCTCCCGGCCAGGATCCGTCCGCCGACCGAGTCGACGACGAGGTCGACCCCCCGGCCACCGGTGGCGGCGCGGACCGCGTCGACCCAGCCCTCGTGGCTGTAGTTCACGGGATGGTCGATGCCGAGGGGTCGGACCTGCTCGAGCCGCTCGTCGCTCGACGCGGTCGCGATGACGGTTGCGCCCGCGCGCTTCGCGAGTTGGATCGCGGCGATCCCCACACCGCCGGCCGCGGCGTGGATCAGGACCGTCTCCCCGGCCTGCAGGTGTCCGAACTCGAACAGGCAGTCGTCGGCCGTTCCGAAGGGGATGGGGACGCACGAGATCGCGATGATGTCGGCGTCGTCGGGCACGGGCCAGGCGACGGCGGCGGGCACGGCGCGCAGCTCCGCGTGCGAGCCCCACAGGAAGGTGGTCACGACTCGCTCGCCCGCGGTCCGATCGGTGACGTCGACACCGACCTCGACGATCGTGCCTGCCGACTGGTAGCCGACGACGTGCGGGGTCGTTGCCATGTCGCCACCGGCGCGGTTGAGCGTGTCGCCTCCCTCGATGCTGATCGCTTCCGTGCGTACGAGGACGTCGCCCGGTCCGCACACCGGATCGGGGAAGTCCTCGTACCGCAGGACCTCCGGGCCGCCCGTCTCCGAATACACCGCTGCCTTCATGTGGGTCCTGTCATGGGCGGCAGACTAGGTTGACCGTCGGTTGCTAGCACACTAGCTTTCTTGTATGGCCCGGGATGTCAAGCAGTTCAACGTCTACCTGCCGGTCGAGCTGATCCGCGCCGTCAAGCACCACGCGGTCGACACGGAGCAGTCGCTGTCGGCGATCGTCGCCGCGGCGTTGACCGAGCACCTGGACCGAGGGCCGGACAGTCCGGCGACGTCGAAACGGAGGAAGTGATGGCGAACAACGGGGTCGGTGGGCTCTACCTCGAGACCCACAACTGGGGGAAGACGGTCGCCTTCTGGATCGGGCTCGGCTTCGAGCTCGAGTTCGAGACGGATCACCACTCGGGCCAGCTCCGCCATCCGGCCGGTGGTCCGTGGCTGTTCGTCGCCGAGCGCCCGGAGGGTGACGTGCTCGAGACGTACCCGATCGTCCTCACTGACGACGCCGCGACCTTCGAACCTCCGGCGTCGGGAACGGTCGACTCGCCGTTCACGGCCCAGCACTGGGCCGTCGTGGAGATGTTGCTCCACGATCCCGACGCCCGCCACGTCAGCGTGCAGGCGCCTCTTCCCGACGGGAGCTGAACGGCGAGCGCGAGCGCGTCAGCGGCGGATGCGGCCGAGGCCTTCCTGGGCCACGGTCGCGACGTGCCCGCCGGTGCGATCGAACACCTGGGCGATGCCCATGCCGCGGGCGTTGGCGACGCCGTGCCCCTCGATCGAGAAGAGCAGCCACTCGTCGGCCCGGACGGGGCGGTGGAACCAGATCGCGTGGTCGAGGCTCGCGGCCATCATCGAGTCCCAGTCGCCGCCCGACGGGTGAGGGAGGAGCGCGACGCCGAGGAGATCTTCGTCGGAGAGGTACGCGAGCGCGCACGCATGGATCATCGGATCTTCACCGAGGGCTTCGGGGACCCGCATCCACGACAGTTCGTGTGGCTGTGGGTCGCGCACGACGCTGATCACGCGGTGGTCCATGAACAGCGTCGTCTCCATCGGCTCGATCGCGTCGGGCGACGCGACGCCGGCAGGCATCTCGACGCGCTGCACGTCGGCGCCCTCCTCCGCGATCTGGAAGCTCGCGATCAGGTTGAGGATCGCGCCGCCGGCCTGCGACGCGATCACCTGCCTCGTGCAGAACGACCGACCGTCGCGCACGCGGTCGACTTCGAACAGCACCGCGGCCTTCTCGTCGCCGGGTCGAACGAAGTACGCGTGCAGCGAATGCACGTGGTACTCGGGCGCCACCGTCAGCCCGGCCGCCCGCAACGCCTGGGCCACGACCTGGCCGCCGTAGATCCGGTCCCACCCGATGGCCGGGGAGACTCCGAGGAAGGCGTCGGGCTTCACGACCTCGAGGTCGAGGAGCGAGACCAGATCGGTGACGGGGTGGAGGGAGACGCTCATCGCGCCCAGGTTGCCATCTGGCCGGTCGTCATGCCGGGAGCTCGCGCACGACCCGCGCCGGGTTCCCGACCGCGAGCACGCCGGCCGGGAGGTCGCGGACCACCACGCTTCCCGCGCCCACCACGGTGTTCTCGCCGATCGTCACGCCGGGGCACACGATGACACCGCCGCCGAGCCACACGCCGTCGTGGATCACGATCGGAGCGGCCGACTCCACCTTCGTGCGTCGTTGTACGGGATCGAGCGGGTGCGTGGGCGTGAGGAGCTGCACGTTCGGACCGATCAGGACGTCGGTACCGATCGTGACCGCGGCACAGTCGAGGATCACGCCGCCGGCGTTGATGAAGGAACGGTCGCCGATGGAAGTGTTGACGCCGTAGTCGCAACTCAACGGCGGCTCGACCTCCACGTCGACGCCCACATGGCCGAACAGGGCCCGGATGATGCGGTCGCGGTCGCCTGCGTTCGCGGCCCGCGCCGTGTTGAACCGGTCGATCTGGCGGTGACACGTCTCCCGCGCGCTCACCAGTTCCGGTTCCGAGGGGTCGTACGGCTCACCCTTGAGCATCCGCTCGAAGGCTGCAGCCATCAGGAAGCAGCGTCGCTGCTTGTCGGGTCGAATCCGGCTGCGCCGCCTCGACCGCTCACCGATTCGTGTCCCGCGCTCAACTTCCGGCGGCTCCGCCTACTTCTCCCGCACGGGGCTTCTTCGAGTTGCGGAGGCGGCCGCGGGTCGCCTGGTCGAGGATCACCTTGCGGAGCCGCACCGACTGCGGGGTGACCTCGACGCACTCGTCGTCGGCGATGAATTCGAGCGCCTGCTCGAGCGACATCGGCCGCGGCGGCGTGAGGCGCACCGTGTCGTCGGACGACGACGACCGCATGTTGGTGAGCTTCTTCTCCTTGGTGGGGTTCACGTCCATCTCGTCGGCACGCGCGTTCTCGCCGACGATCATCCCCTCGTACACCTCGACGCCCGGGCCGACGAGCAACTGGCCGCGTTCCTGGAGCGCCATCAGCGCGAACGCGCGGGTGTCGCCCCGACGATCGGCGACCATCGAGCCGTTCGGGCGGGTCTTGAGCTCCCCGAACCAGGCCTCGTACCCCTCGAACACGTGGTGGAGGATCCCGGTGCCACGGGTCTCGGTCATGAACTCGGTGCGGAAGCCGATGAGCCCTCGCGCCGGCACGACGTACTCCATGCGGACCCAGCCGGTGCCGTGGTTGACCATGTTGTCGAGCCGCCCCTTGCGGAGCGCGAGCAGCTGGGTGACGACGCCGAGGTAGTCCTCGGGGACGTCGATCGCGACCCGTTCGACGGGCTCGTGGATCTTGCCGTCGACCTCGCGGGTGACGACCTGCGGCTTGCCGACGGTGAGCTCGAAGCCCTCGCGCCGCATCTGCTCGACGAGCACCGCGAGCTGCAGCTCGCCGCGGCCCTGGACCTCCCACGCGTCGGGCCGCTCGGTGGGCAGCACGCGCAGCGACACGTTGCCGATGAGCTCCGCGTCGAGACGGCTCCGCAGCTGGCGGGCCGTGAGCTTGTCGCCCTCGGAGCCGTTCAGCGGTGAGGTGTTGATCCCGATGGTCATCGCCAGGCTCGGCTCGTCGACGGTGATCGCCGGGAGGGCGACCGGGTTGTCGGGGTCGGCCAACGTCTCGCCGATCGTCACCTCGGGGAGACCGGCGATCGCGCAGATCTCACCCGGACCGGCCTCCGCCGCGTCGACGCGGTCGAGCGACTCGGTGACGTACAGCTCGGTGAGCTTCACGTTCTCGATCGAACCGTCGAGGCGACACCACGCCACGGTCTTGCCCTTGGCGAGCGTCCCGTGCTGGACGCGGCACAGCGCGAGCCGGCCGACGTACGGCGACGCGTCGAGGTTCGTGACGAGCGCTTGGAGCGGGTGGCCCTCTTCGTAGGTCGGCGCGGGGATGCGGTCGAGGAGGAGCTCGAACAGCGGCTTGAGGTCGCTGCCCTCGGCGTCGGGGTCGAGGCTGGCCCAGCCGGCCCGTGCGTTCGCGTAGATGATCGGGAAGTCGATCTGGTGCTCGGTCGCGTCGAGGTCGAGGAACAGCTCGTACACCTCGTCGACGACCTCGCTGATGCGGGCGTCGGGGCGGTCGACCTTGTTGACCACCAGGATCACGGGGAGGTCGGCCTGGAGCGCCTTGCGGAGCACGAAGCGCGTCTGGGGGAGCGGTCCCTCGCTGGCGTCGACGAGGAGGAGCACGCCGTCGACCATGGTGAGACCGCGCTCGACCTCGCCGCCGAAGTCGGCGTGGCCGGGGGTGTCGATGATGTTGATCTTCACCCCGCCGTACCGGACCGCCGTGTTCTTGGCGAGGATCGTGATGCCCTTCTCGCGTTCGAGGTCGTTCGAGTCCATGACCCGCTCGTTGACGTCCTGGTTGTCGCGGAACGCGCCGGTCTGCCAGAGCATGGCGTCGACGAGGGTGGTCTTGCCGTGGTCGACGTGGGCGACGATCGCCACGTTGCGCAGATCCGCGCGCGTAGACATGAAGGCCTCTCAGGGGCCCGTGGTGGGCCGGGGTTGCGGGGCGCCACCGGGGGGAGCGGCGCGGGAATCCACCAGTCTAGAGGTTCGAGAGGCCAGTCCCCGACCGGGGGCACCGGGGCGTCCGCCCCGGGCGGGGCGGGTGGGGCCTGCTCACCAGCGGCGGATCGCGTCACCGGCCCGTTCGAGGAGGTGCTCAGCGGTCTCTCCGGCCCGTCGTTCGGCGACGCCGGCTTCCAGGTCGAGCTGCTGGGAATCGAGGAGGCCGGCCATGGTCGCGAGTCGCCGGGTCAGGTCGCTTCCCGACGTGCCTCGCACGCCGACCGCGACTTGATCGCCGTCCCAACAGAACGCGGTGTCGAGACCGCTGATCTCGGCCCGGACCGAGTCGGCGAGGATCCGAAGGGCCGTGTCGACGCTGGGCGCACCCGTCTCGCCCGGTCGGATCCGAGCGTGCGACGCGACGAGCGCGAGAGAGAACGTCTCCTCGCCGGTGAGGTCGAGCTCCCGCCGGAGCTCGCGGAGTCCCGCGCCCTGGGGGAGCAGGCCGGTCACCGGATCGAACGGCGAATCGGTGCGACCGTCCTGCGAGCGCATGCGGTCTTCGGCCGCCTCGAGGCGGTCCATCGCGGCTTCGACCCGGTCGATCATCGCGAGCTCGCGGTCGGTGGCGGCCTCCGCGAGCAGCAGCCGGGCCGTCGAGCCGTCGGCCCGTCGATCTCGCTCGAGGGCCGCGATGTCTCGTCGCGCCGCGGCTGCGTCGCGTTCGGCGGCCGCGTGGTCGCGTTCGACCGCGTCGAGGTCGCGGGCTTCCAGCTCGGCGTCACGGATCGTCGCCACCCGATCGCGGCGAGCCGCCATGCGGTCTCGTTCGAGCGACGCGAGGTCGCGTGCCTCGGCGAGATCGTTGCGCCGGACCGCGGCGAGATCGCGGAGCTCCGCGGCGAAGTCGCGCCGCTTGGCCGCTTCGTCCCAGGCCTGCACGACCTCGGGCGGATCGTCGTGCCGGCTCCGGTCGTGCGCGGCGAGGTCGCGATCCGAGGTCGCAGCGCCGCGGTCGAAATCGGCGATCGCCCGGTCGTGCTTGGCGTCGATGCGGTCTCGCTCGGCATGGCCGCGATCCTCGCCGGCGTGCTCACGATCGACCGCCGAGTCGCGCCGTCGGTGCGCACCGGCGTCCCGGTCGTCGGCCGATCGGTCGCGGTCGTCGGCGGAACGGTCCCGGGCGGTGGCTGCGTCGTCGCGGGTACCGGATCGCTCCCGGCCGGCCGTGGCCCCTGGTTCTTGGTCGGCCGTGGCCCCTGGTTCTTGGTCGGGCCCGCCGTCGGTCACCTCCCCGAGCCTAGGGCTGTCGTCGGCCCGGAGCCCTGCCCTTCAGGAAGAGAAATTTCGGATCCACCGGTGATCACACGGATGTAATTGTCCCAGACGTACTGTTTGCTCACGGAAGTACACGGAGCGGGAGCAGAGTGGGGCAGATGAGCGAACGGCTGCAACAGATGTATCGGGATCTCGAGCTCTGCACCCGGTGCGGGGAACTGCGGGGCGCGGTCGAATGGACCGACGGCCGGGCGCAACGACGGCTCCTCCAGGAGTGTGCGTGCCAACGGGGCCTCCGGTCCGATGCGACGCCCAAGTGGTGGGGGTTCGACTTCAACGTGGTCGCCGAGCTGTGCCGGGTGTGCGAGTCGGCGGTCCTGCCGAGCGGCACCCGGTTCTCGCCGCCCGTGTGTGCAGATTGTCGGGCCCGTGGGCTCCGGTTGCGCAGCGACGAGCGGCTCACGGAGTGGTCGCGGGAGGCGCTGACGCGCAACCTCGTCGATGCCGGCCTCGCCCATCGGTCGGTGGTGCCCCTCGCCGACTACCTCGAGGTGGTCGACGTGGTCGATCGGGAACGGCGCGTCGACGAGTGCATCACGTTCCTCGATCTCGGGATCGTCACCGACTGACCCGCACCCGGTCGCACGACGCGTTCACGAACCGGCGGGCGCGACCTCGACGGGGATGCCGTTGACCACGGCGTTGCCCGACAGCGTGTCGACGAGGTGGCCGGGCGCGAGGAGGTTGTTGTTCACGCCGGCGTGTTCGCGTGCGACCGACAACCGGGTGCCGTCCTTGTCGTGGCCCCAACCGTGGGGGAGGCACACCACCCCGGGCATCATCTCGTCGCTCACCTCGGCGGGAACGTCGACCGTGCCGGCCTCCGACGTCACGCGGGCCTGGGCGCCGTCGATCACCCCGCAGCGGGACGCGTCGTCGGGGTGGATGAGCAACGTGCACCGTTCCTTGCCCCGAACGAGCACCGGGACGTTGTGCATCCACGAGTTGTTCGACCGCACGTGTCGCCGACTGACCAGGACGAGCCCGTCGTCGGCCCGGGCCAGGCGCGCCTGCAGGCGCGGGAGATCGGCCAGGATCGGTTCGGGTGCGAGCTCGATGCGACCCGACTTCGTCTCGAGCACCTCCCGAACCCGCGGCACCATGGGACCGAGGAAGATGCCGTGGGGTGCGTCCTTGAACGACTGCAGCGTGAGACCGTCGGCGACCTCGCCGTAGCGGTCGCCCCATGGGCCGGTCCGGATCGACAGATCGGTGACCCGCTCGGGGCCGCCCCCGCCTTCCGACGCCGGCGGGTAGTGCGCGGCCGCCTCCGACGGGTCGACGCCCGCGAACTCGCACAGTGCGGCGAAGTAGCCGTCGTCGAGGGCCGCGAGGTCGATGTCGGCGTTCGCCATCCCGAGGCACAGGGCGCCGAGCCGGGTGAGGATCTCCCACTCCGCCGGTCGGCCGTCGGCCGGGGGGAAGATCGCGTCGGACCAGTTCCCCGCGCTCCCGATCGCCCACGACCAGATCATGTCGTCGTAGTGCGGCTGCTCGAGCGGTGAGAGACCGGGCAGGATCACGTGCGCGTGTCGGGTGGTCTCGTTGATCCAGTTGTCGACGCTGATCATGCACTCGAGTTGCGGGAGCGCTTCGTCGAGCCGGCCCGCGTCGGGTGCACTGATGACCGGGTTGCCGGCGATGGTGATCAGGGCCTTCACCTGACCTTCACCCGGGGTCGCGATCTCCTCCGCGAGGCACGACACCGGCACCTGGCCCAGCACCTCGGGGGCGCCGCGCACCCGGCTGTGCCACCGGCCGAGCTCGTAGCCGTCGGCGAACTCGGGGTTCGGCAGGCCGGTGACCGACCACGCGACGGGTTTGCCGAACATCGATCCGCCGGGCCGGTCGAAGTTCCCGGTGAGCACGTTCACCACGTCGACGAGCCACGAGGTGAGGGTTCCGAACTCCTGGTTGCAGGTGCCGATCCGGCCGTACACCGCGGCCCGCGGCGCCGCCGCCAGCGCCCGGGTCAAGCGGCGGATGCTCTCGGCGTCGATCCCGCAGGCCGACGCGACCGCCTCGGGGGGAAACGCCGCAGCGGCCTCGCGGACCGCGTCGATCGCCTCGGAGGCGACGAGGTCGGCGACGTCGCCGAGCTCGACCAGGCCGTCGGCGAAGAGCGTGTGGACGACGGCGAGGAGGAACGCGGCGTCGGTTCCGGGAACGATCGGGACCCACTCGTCGGCGTGGTCGGCGGTGCCGGTGCGGCGGGGATCGATCACGACCACCGTGCCGCCGCGGGCACGGATCCCGTCGAGCTCGCCGAGTACGTCGGGACACGCCAGCAGGCTCCCCTGCGACGCGTGCGGGTTGCCGCCCATCACCCAGAGGTGGTCGGTGCGCGGCACGTCGGGCGCAGGGATCGTCCACATGCCGCCGTACATCAACGCCGACGACAGGTTCTTCGGCCACTGGTCGACCGTGCCCGCCGAGTAGACGATCGGGAGCGCTGCGAGGCCCATGAACAGCCCGATGTAGCGGCCGAGCGAGAAGTTGTGGACGGTCGGGTTGCCGATGTACGCGGTGATCGCGGCGAGCCCGTGCCGGTCGCGCACGCCGTGGAGCAGCTCCTCGCACCGGGAGAAGGCTTCGTCCCACGTGACCTCGCACCACTCGTCGCCGTCGCGCACCATCGGCGCGCGCAGACGGTCGGGGTCGTGGTGCACGTGACCGAGGGTGGTGCCCTTGGGGCAGACGAACCCCTTGCTCCACACGTCGTCGCGGTCGGGCCGGATGAGCTTCACCTGCTCGGCTTCGACGTGGATCTCGAGCCCGCACATGCACTCGCACAGTGGGCAGGTGCGGTAGTGGACCTCAGGCATGGAGTGGACCTCAGGCATTGGGTTCGATGCCGGTGGGGCCGAAGCTCGAACCCGGCGCACCGCCTCGCAGCACGGCGATGGGGTCGCGGAGGTCGTCGACGTAGCCGAGCGCGTACGCGCCCGGTGCGTACCCGATCATGCGCAGGAGATCGTCGGGCAGCTCACGCGCGATCTCGGGCGGCACCGACAGGTACTGGTTCTCTTCCTGGCGGAGCCAGCCCGCGCAGTAGGTGATGTTCACGCCGTTGCGCGGTGCCCCCGACCGGTTCGGGCCACCTCCGTGGTACATCGCGCCGGTGTAGAGCAGCACCGAGCCCCGCTCCATCTCGGCCGGCTCGGTGTCGCCCTGGGTGAACACGAGCTTGTCGTCGAGGCGGTGGCTCCCGGGGATCAGGCGGGTCGCGCCGTTCTCCTCGGTGAAGTCGGTCATCGCCCAGATCGTGTTGCACGTGACCTCGTAGCCGGCGGGGAACGAGAAGAAGTCGAAGGCCCACTGGTCGCGGTGGATGTACTGGGCGTCCTGGCCGGGCTCGATGCTGATGATCTGCGTGAGGTGCAGCTGGAACGCGGTGGCGTGGGCGAGCACGCTGCCGACCGCTCCGACGACCAGCGGATGCATCACCAGCTGGTGCGACGACGGCGCCCGGGCGACGAGCCCGCCGGTGCGCCGGGTCCGGTGGCCGCTGAAGTCGTCGCCGTAGGGGGTGGCCGCCATGAACGGCGCGAGCTCCGACTGCATCGCGTCGAAGATCCCGGGATCCACCAGCCGGTCGATGATCGCGCCGCCATCGGCGGCGAGCACCTCGGCGACCTCTTCGATGGTGCTCGTGGCGGGGAGATGGCGGACCGGCACGGGCCCGACGGTAGCCCGCTCGGCTCAGCGGGAGAAGTTGCCGCGTGAGACGCGACCGGGCGTCAGGCCCGGGACCCTCTCGGGACGATCGCGTCGATGGCTTCGAGATCGTCGGCGGTCGGGATCCACTCGCCGGCCGCGACGTTGGCCCGGACCTGATCCGGGCTGCTCGCACCGGCGATCACCGAGCCGACCGTCGGCTGCGCGGCGAGGCCGCCGATCGCCACATCGAGCACCGACCGGTCGCGACCACGCGCGAACTGCTCGAGCTGCTCGAGCGCGTCGTAGGAACGGTCGCGCACGGTGCCGACCATGGCTTGCAACCGCGAACCGTCGGGCGGCGGTTCGCCGCGGCGGTACTTCCCGGTGAGCAAGCCGCTCGCGAGCGGGAAGTAGGGAAGCACGCCGATCCCGTGGCGCGCGCACGCCGGGACCAGCTCGCGCTCGGCCTGACGTTCGAGCAGGTTGTAGTGGTTCTGCGCGCTCGATGAACCGGGCCCGACCGTGGTGGCGGGCGTGCGCCTCCGCGTCGGCCACCTGCCAGGCCGCGAGGTTCGAGGAGCCGATGGCGCGCACGAGGCCGTCGCGCACGAGCTCGTCGAGCGCGTCGACCGTCTCCTCGATCGGCGTGATGCCGTCGGGTGCGTGGTACTGGTACAGATCGATCCAGTCGGTGCGGAGCCGGCGCAGGCTCGACTCCACCGCGCGCCGGATGTAGCGCCGCGATCCGCGCGCGCCCCAGTCGGGCCCGTTGCCGCCGCCCATGTCCATGCCGAACTTCGTCGCGAGCACCACGTGCTCGCGTCGACCCTCGAGCACCTCACCGAGGTGCGCTTCGCTCCCACCGCGTACGCCCCGGGCGTCGGTGCCGTAGATGTCGGCGGTGTCGATGAGCGTGATCCCCGCGTCGAGCGCGGCGTCGACGATCGCCCGGGTGCGCGCGACCTCGGGGATGCGCCGGCCGAAGTTGTTCGCCCCGAGTCCGACGACCGACACCACCAGTCCGGAATCGCCGAGCGGTCGGTAGCGCATGTCAGGTGCGGTCGAGGAGGCGACGGGCGGTGCCGCCGAGGAACTGCGCCATCGCGTCGTCGTCGAGGGGGAGGGCGCGGGCCTCTTCGAGCGAACGCCGCATCGGGAACCACGGCTCGTCGCTGCCCCAGATCACGCGACCGCGGTAGGCGCTCGTGTTCATGAACCGCACGAGACCCGGATCGAAGTAGCGGGGCGCGTACGCCGTGCACGAGAGGTAGAGGTTCGGCCACTTGCGCATGTAGTTCATGAGCAGCTCTTCGTAGGGATGGCCCATGTGCGCGCCGATGATCACGAGGTCGGGGAAGTCGATCATCACGTCTTCGAGGTGCTCCGGGTGCTGGACCCGGGAGCGGACCCGCGGGCCGGGGATGCCGACGTTGATCCCGACCGGGATGCCGAGCTCCTCGCACACCTGGTACACGGGGTAGTGCTTCGCATCGTTGATCGCGACCTGGCTCGTGAGCGGCGTGATGCGCACCATCGAGAAGCGCGGGTGCTCGGCGAGCTCCCGGATGCGGGCGACGTTGCGGCCGGGCCGACCGGGGTCGATGAGCACCGCGGCAACGAGGAACCGGCCGGGGTGGGCATCGGCGACCTCGAACGTCTTCGCCGCGTGCCGGTCGAGACCGGGTGTGAGGATGCCGGTGTTCACGTGCAGCTCGTCCATGAGGGCGAGCATCTGCTTGACCCCGACGCCTTCGCTGCCGTCGCCGCCGAGGTACCCCGGGATGTGGGCGTTCTCGTCCTGGCCGAGGAAGTCGGCGGCCGACTCCTGCGTCGTGAGGTTGACCCAGATGTCGAGAACGTCCACGGTGAACCTCGCGGTCGGCGGGAAGAGTGGAAGTGACGCTAACGTCAGGTTTCTCGAAGTCGCAAGGAGACGAATCCAGATGACTGCCACGGATGTGAAGACCGACCGGTACACGATCATCTCGGCCGACTGCCACGCGGGCGGGTCGCACGAGCAGTACCGCGAGTACCTCGAAGCCGAGTGGGTCCCCGAGTTCGACGCGTGGCGGGGTGAGTACAGCAACCCGTTCCGCGACCTCCAGGACGACGGCCGCTCCCGCAACTGGGACGACGAGCGTCGCGTCTCCGACCTCGAGAAGGACGGCATCGTCGCCGAGGTCACGTTCCCGAACACCGTGCCGCCGTTCTTCCCGACGGGGGTGGTGATCGCGCGTCCGCCGCAGACTGCCGAGGACTACCACCGGCGCTGGGCCGGCCTGCGCGCCCACAACCGCTGGCTCGCCGACTTCTGCGCGCGGTTCCCGGCGCGCCGCGCCGGCATCGGCCAGATCTTCATCGACGACATCGACGTCGCGATCGCCGAGGTCGAGTGGATCGCCGCCAACGGACTCCGTGGTGGCGTGCTCATCCCCGCGATCCCCGACGACTCCGACCTCCCGCCGTACTACTCCGATCACTACGACCGCCTCTGGGCGGTGTGCCAGGACCTCGACCTCGTGGTGAACCACCACACCGGCGGGAGCGGCATGCCCGACTACGGAAAGAACCCGTCGTCGACGATCCAGTGGATGATCGAGACACCCTGGTTCGCGCATCGGCCGTTCTGGCAGTTGGTGATGAGCGGAGTGTTCGACCGGTTCCCGAACCTGAGGCTCGTGCTCACCGAGCAGGGCTGCGACTGGGTGCCGCCGCTGCTGCGTCAACTCGACGGCATGCACATGATGATGGCCGGCGGTCGCATCGGTGAGATGAACCTCAAGAACGACATGCGCCTCCCGCTCACACCCACCGAGTACTTCGAGCGCAACGTGTGGATCGGCGTCAGCTTCCCCGCCCCGCGTGAAGCGCAGGTCATGAAGAAGCTCGGTCTGCACAAGGTGATGTGGGGCGCCGACTACCCGCACAACGAGGGCACGTCGCCGTACTCGCGCGAGAGCCTTCGCCGCTCGTTCCACGACTGGTCACCCGAAGACCTGCGCCAGGTCTTCTCCGGCACCGCGGCCGACGTCTACGGCTTCGATCTCTCGGTGCTCGACCCGATCGGCGCCGAGGTCGGCCCGAGCGTCGAGGAGCTCACCGTCCCGCTCGAGAACATCCCGAAGGGCGCGAGCAGCCCCGCCTTCTGGCGCCCCTGAGCCACTCGTCGGTCAGCCGGTCGGGGCGATGAAGGCGATCGGGGGCGACTGCTTCTCGCACGCGGTGGTGTCGAGGTCGGCCGCGGGATCGGCGAGGAAGCGGCGGCGGATCGTGGCCAGGCAGGGTGGGCCACTGTCTGCGAGCTGCTCACCGAGCGTCGGGAAGACGACGGTCGACGAGTTCGGGAAGCGTGCGGCCAGGTTCTCGATCCAGCGCGCATCGCCGTTCGGCGTGATGTCGCCCCGGTAGAACAGGGCCGGCACCGGGCTCGCGGCCGAGGTGAAGACGGGGTCGGACACTGGAGGCACATCCCACGCACTACACCAACGCTTCCAGGTCGCGAGGTTCTCGGTGTCGAACGCCGGAGCCGTCTCGGCGGCCAACGCGGCTCCGATCGGGTCGACCGTCAGACATGTCGTACGAGCAGAGTGTACGACAACGATGCGCCCCACGGATTCATCGGGTCGAGTGCGGGCTGGTTGTAGAGCAGCACCTCGGAGGAGATGATCGGGTCAGACCGTTGGGCGATCGCCGCCGGGATGAGGCTGTACGACGCCGAGAAGTTCAGCGCGTGCGCCAGCGCCTCGGCGCCGCGTCCGCCGTCCATCAGGATCGGAACGGGCGTCTCGATGACCGTGGGGTTGTTCCCGACGATCACGCGCGGCGACTCGGCGAAGTCGGCGTGGATCTCGAGGTACTGGGCCTCGAGATCCGGGTAGTTGCCCCGACAGACCGGATCCGCCTCACACAGGGCGAGGTAACGCTGGAACGCACCGGCGAGGCTCGAGACGTCGGTCGTGAAGCCGGTCTGGCCGTTGGGGAAGGGGTTCTCGAGGGTGATGGTCCGGACCGCGCCCGGAGCTCGGCGCAGCATCCCGAACACGAGTGCGCTCAGCTGGTGCTGGGCGAGGAGGTCGGCGGTCGGGATCCGCAACGCGACCATGAGATCGAGGGTGTCGAGCGTCGCGGTCTCGATGTTGAAGTTCGCGGGGTTGAACCCCTTGTCGATCCACTTCTTCTTGCACTCGACGATCGCGTCGGTCTCCGCCTGGATCTGGACCGGGTCGTCTCGCGGGTTCGCGAGGCGCGCCGGGAGGACTGCGGAGAGATCGGGGCACCGCAGCACGGGGTCGCTGAGGGTGAACCCGCGGTTGCCGAAGTCGATGAGCTCGGCGTGATCGCGCACCGGAGACGTCGCGATCGATTCACCTCCGAAGCTGATCGTGGGGGCGGCCGAGGTGGTGCCGGAACGCGCGGGCGCGCGCACCACGTTCACCCGTACGTCGGGACCATCGTCGGGTCGCGAACGATCCTGTGGCACGACCAGGTCGCCGCAGGTGGCGTCGGGCACCTCCGTCGTGATCCGAGTCGGGCAGGGTTTGGTCTGGAACTCGGGTACGTAACCCTTCGGTGTCGGAACGCCCGCGAGGTCGGCGGCCGACTCGTCGCCGTCGCTGCGCGTCAGCACGAACGCCGCGCCGACGACGGCGAGTATCCCCAGCATCACCACGGCCACGATCACTGACTGACGCGACTTCCGGGGCGCGGCGGGCGACGGCGTCGACGTCGGTGTGGGGGCGGTCATGGGCTCCGGTGAGGAGCGGTCGACCACCTCGACGGTCGGCAGGGCGCCCGGGATGCCCTTGAGCGTCAGCGGACCGACGTCGCGGAAGTGCAGCTGCCTCCGGTTGCCGACCAGCGATCGGACCACTGCGCTCGCGTAGGTCGAGCCGGCGGGTGCGGTCGCCTCGAGTCGGGCGGCTTCGACGATCGGCATTCCGGAGTAGTCGTCGCCGTCCTGGGCGACCTCGCCGGTGCTGATGCCGATGCGGAGACGCGGCGGATCGTCTTCGTCGAGCGCGGCAGCGGCAGCGTGCAGTGCCGTCGCACACACGACCGCGTCGGCGACGCTGTCGGGGAACACGGCCATCGCGCCGTCGCCCGCGGTGCTCACGATCCGACCGTCGTGTTCGCGCACCGTGTCGTGCAGCGCCGCCATGAATCGACCGGTGAATGCATCGAACTGGTCGTCCCCGAGACGGGCGCGTCGCTCGGTTGAAGCGACGAGATCGCAGAAGAGGATGCTGACGGTCTGCGTTCGGGTCATGCGGCTACAGGTCGGGGAGTCCGAGCGCGAGGTTGGGGGCTTCGAGGCCGCCGTCGACCTCGAGGAGCTTGCCGGTGACGAAGCTGCCCGCGGGTGAAGCGAGGTAGAGCGCGGCGAGGGCGATGTCGTCGGGCTGGCCGAGCCGCTTCAACGGCGTGCCTTCTTCCATCTGGGTGCGGAGCGCGTCGTCGGTGAGCACGGTCTCGAGCGCGCTCGTGGCGACGGATCCGACGGCGATCGCGTTGACACGGATGCGCGGCGCGAGGTCGGCGGCCATCAGCCGCGTCATGTGGGTGAGCGCGGCCTTCGCGGTGCCGTAGGCGACGAACCCACGGTCGGAGAGCCGCCCGATCGCGGAGGAGATGTTCACGATCGCGCCCCCGCCGCGCTCGAGCATCGGAGGGATCGCAGCCTTGCTCAACGCGAACGCGGTCGTCGTGTTGAAGTGGAAGGAGCGCTCGAAGTACCCGACACTCGTGTCGAGCAACGGTCGGGGTGCCGAACCGCCGGCGTTGTTCACGACGATGTCGATGCCGCCGAGCTCCTCGACCGCGGCCGCGGCGAGGGCGACGAGGTTGTCGGTGTCGTTGGCGTCGGTGGGGATCACGAGGGCCCGCCCGCCGAAGGCTCGGACCTGCTCGGCGATCACGTCGAGCTGTTCCTTGGTGCGGGCCGCGAGCACGAGGTCGGCGCCGGCCTCGGCCAGGGCCAGGGCGGTCGCGGCGCCGATGCCGCGGCCGGCGCCGGTGACGATGGCTACTTGTCCGTCGATGCGGAAGCGTTCGAGCATGGCCGGACTGTATCGGGCAACAGTTTCGGGACCGGTCCTGCCGATACAGGGAAGTGCGACGGATCGCCGCGGTTCTCCTGTTCGGGATGTCTGCCTTCGCCGCGGCCCTCGTCCCGATCGGGACCACCGCGGCCGGCGCCGTCCCGATCCCGGGTGCACCCTCGTGCACGACCGCCCCGGCCGACAGCTACTGGCACGCCCGGCGCCGACACCCTGCCCGTCCACCCCAGCTCGTCGACCTGGGTCGCGAGCGCGGGTTCCGACGCGGTCGCTGCACCCCGACTTCGGCGCCGGGCTGTACGACGGCGGACCGATCGGCATCCCGTTCGTCACGGTGTCGGGCACCCAGCCACGGGTGCCGATCAGCTTCGACTACGACGACGAGAGCGATCCCGGTCCGTATCCGATCCCCGCGAACGCGCCCATCGAGGGCGGGTCGCAGAGCAGCGGCGACCGGCACGTGCTCGTGGTCGATCGCGACCGCTGCCGGCTCTACGAGGTGTTCTCCTCGTACCCCCAGGGTGGGGGCACGAGCTGGACCGCGGGGTCGGGCGCGGTGTGGGACCTCACGTCGAACGCGTTCCGCCCGTCGGGTTGGACGTCGGCCGACGCCGCCGGCCTGCCGATCCTTCCCGGCCTCGTCCGCTACGACGAGATCGCCGCCGGCGAGATCGACCACGCGATCCGCATCACGCTGAACCGCACCGACAATCGCTTCGTCTGGCCCGCGACCCACCGGGCCGGGAGCGGGACCGCCGCGAACGCGCCGATGGGGCAACGCTTCCGACTCAAGGCGGGCGTCGACATCTCCGGCTACCCACCCCAGGCCCAGGTCGTGCTGCGCGCGCTCAAGCGCTATGGCGCGATCGTCGCCGACAACGGCAGCTCCTGGTACCTCTCCGGCGCGCCCGACGACCGCTTCGACAACGACGACCTGCACACCCTCCAGAATCTCCACGGTTCCGACTTCGAGGCCGTCGACTCCTCGTCGCTCATCGCCGACCCGAACTCCGGCCGCGTCGTCGGTACCCCCACCGTCTCGACGACCACGACCTCGACGACGACCTCGACGACCACCTCGACGACCACCGCATCGACGACCACCACCACGACGTCGCCTCCCGGACCGCCCGCGCCGCGCGTGCACCGCGACCGCCGCCCGCGCCTGCGAACGGGAGTCAGCGGGGGGTGAGGGCGACGGGGAGATGGCTCAGGCCCCAGAGGCGGTTCGCCCGGGTGAAGGTGGGTCGGCCGACGAGGTCGATCGTGGCGACCCGGTCGAGGATCTCCTCGAACATCACCCGGATCTCGAGCCGGGCGAGGCTCGCGCCGAGGCAGAAGTGGACGCCCTGGCCGAACCCGACGTGCGGGTTCGGCGCGCGGGTCACGTCGAAGCGGAACGGATCGTCGAACACCCTCTCGTCGCGGTTGGCCGACATCTCCCACACGGTCACCTTGTCGCCCGCCGCGATCAGAGCGCCGTGCAGTTCGACGGCACGCGTCGCAGTGCGGCGCTTGTACACCGACGGGCTCGCCCAGCGCACCGATTCCTCGACGGCACCCGGTACGAGCCCGACGTCGTCGCGCAGTCGCGCCCACTGATCGGGTGCCCGCACCAGCTCGAGGATTCCCCCGGCGATCGCCTTGCGGGTCGTCTCGCTCCCCGCGGTGAACAGCAGGGTGAAGAACAGCTCGAGCTCGGGTTGGGTGAGCTGGGAGGGCTCTTCGTCGGGAAGCGACGCGGAGGCCACGACCGAGAGCATGTCGTCGACCGGGTTGCGTCGTCGTTCGGCCACGAACGCGGCGCCGTACTCGTAGAGGTGGAGCGCGGCTTCGGGATCGGCGCCGCTGAGGTCCGACATCCCGTCGACCCAGTCGCAGAGCTGGTCTTGATCCGCCGCCGGCACACCGAGGAGGGTGGCGATGGCCTGGAGCGGGAGCTGCCGGGCGATGTCGACGACGAAGTCGCACGTCCCCCGCTCGACGGCGGCTTCGAGGATCGCGCGCGTCCGCCGGCGGAGGTCGGCTTCGAGCGAGCCGATCATGCGGGGGGTGAACCCGGTGCTCACCAGTCGACGGATCCGCTGGTGACGCGGGTCGTCCATCATGTTGAACACGACCCCCGCGACGGTGAGGTCCTCGATCGTCGTCCCGCCGAAGGGTCGGCCACCACCGGTCTCCGACGAGAACGTCTGCGGGTCGCGGAAGACGTGCAGCACGTCGGCATGCCGGCTGACGACCCAGAACCCCTCGCCGTCGGGCGTGTGCTCCGTCGGTTCGTGCCACCAGACCGGTGCATCGCGTCGCAGTGCGACGAAGAGCTCGTGGGGGAATCCCTCGGTGAACCGGTCGAGGTCGGTGAGGTCGGCCTCGATGGTCGGCATCAGGTCCAGCTTCCCCAGTCGCTCCGGGCTGCTCCCTGTTCGTAACAGGACAGGAGGTGTTCGAGCCACGCCGCGCTGTCGTCGAGCCCGCCGGGGCGGTTCCGGGCCAGCCAGAGGCGCCGGTGCTCGGCGATCAGCCGGCGGAGGTCGGCCGCAAGGGACGCGCGGGTCGACGCGTCGACCGACGTGATGGAGCCGTCGCCGAGGAGTCGCGCCCGCGCGTCACGAGTCAGGAGCGCGACGAGCGCGGCGCCGTTGCGCAGCTCGTCCTGGAGGAGCGGCGCGTCGGGTCGCGCCGGCCGGGCTCGATCGATGCGTTCACCTGCGTCGGCGAGGATCGCGTCGACGGCGTCGAGCTCGGCAATATCGAAGCCCTTGGTGAACCCGCGCCCGAGCTGGAGCTGGGGCCAGTATCCGTGCGCGACGAGCGCGGAGATGTTGGGAGCCTGCGGCGTGATCGCACGGTGGACGTCGCCGAGCGCGAGGAGCGCGGCGGCGTACTCGCCGGTGGGATCGGCATACGCGTGGATGCTCAACGCCGCGCCCAGATCGAGATCCCGGTTCGACTCGAGGCACCACGAGACCGCGGCCCCGTACGCGAGACCGGGATCGCTGATCGGGAGGTACTGGAGGTGGCCGAGGTCGCCCCAGTCGGTGTTGAGGAACCCGGAGCCGCCGTGGGTGAGCGCGGCCTGCGCGGCCGACACGCACGTGCCGCGCATGTTGGTGACCCGACCGAGGATCGTGCACCAGCTCGACGTGCCGGGGGCGACCCAGAAGGGCTTGCCGGCGGCGGAGTAGGCCGCGGCGCGTTCGTCGAAGGGGTGCCAGTCCTCGTAGCCCCACTCGCAGGTCGTCACGCCGTCGGGGATCTGCGCGAGGCGCTCGGGTCGACCGCCGAGCACGTCGCTCCACACGAGCATCTCGCGGCCCGCGAGCTCGGGGAGGTCGCGCAGCGTCCGGAGCCAGGTGAGGTAGTCGTCGAAGCGGCTGTCGGGGAGCTCCCACGGCTCGTCGAGGCCGACGTGCACCTTCCGGCTGGTGAAGTTCGGGAGCAGCTCCGCGAGCAGTTCCCGGATCAACGCGAGCGACGCGGGGTTGGTCGGGTCGATGGTGGTCGGCGGTTCGCGCGGCAGCTCGCCCTCGGGCGGCGCCAGCGCGAGGGGTCGGTACCGCTCGTGTCGGAGCCAGCGGCGCATGTGGCCCAGGCAGTTCTGGTTCGGCACCAGGTCGACATGGCGGGCCCGGCAGAACTCGTCGAGCTCGCGGATCTCCTCGGCGGTGAACGGACTCGCGTCGCGCCACACGTCTTCGTGGTCGACGTAGGCGAAGGTGTGCTCGCAGTAGAGCTCGACGTGGTTCACCTTCCACGACGCGAGGCGGTCGATGAGATCGCGCAGGGTGGCGAGGCTCGGGACCTTGTCGCGCGAGCAGTCGAGCATCACGCCACGAACGGCCAGGTCGGGCCAGTCCCGGATGATGCCGACGGGTACGTCGCCGAACGTCCGCAGTTGTGCGAGCGTCGCCCGTCCGTAGAACAGGCCCGCGTCGTCGGCGGCGGTGATCGTGATCGCACCGGATGCACCGATCCGCAGTTCGTACCCCTCGGCCGGCAGCGCCGGATCGCGGGCGGTGCGCGGTTCGCCCTCGGCCGGAGTGACGATCGCACCGCTCCGTTCGATGGAGCGGGGTTGGGGCAACAGGTTCACGACGCCGACTCCGATTCGTGCACGATCACGCGGTTGCCCCGGTCCCACCGCAGGTACATCCACGTCCAGTTCACGAGCACCACCACCCGGCTGCGGAACCCGATCAGGTAGACGAGGTGGAGACCGAGCCAGCTCAGCCACCCGAGCGTGCCACCGAAGTGGATCCCGCCCGGGATCTCCGCCACCGCCGAGCGGCGCCCGATGGTGGCCATCACGCCCTTGTCGACGTACCGGAACCGGCGGCGGCGCTTGCCCGACACGTCGCGCCGGATCGAACGGGCCGCGTGCCGCGCGCCCTGCATCGCGACCGGCGCGAGCTGGGGGAGGACCGCGCCCCGACGATCCCGTGAGGCCGCGAGGTCGCCGACGACGAACACCTCGGGGTGATGGGGGAGCGAGAGATCGCCGCCGACCGGGATGCGACCGTTGCGGTCGAGCTCGAGGCCGAGCACGGCCCCGAGCGGGTTGGCCTTCACGCCCGCGGCCCACACCACGAGTTGGGTGGGGATCACCGTGCCGTCGGCGAGCGTGACCTTGTCGGCCTCGACCGACGCGATGCCGACCCCGAGCCGGATGTCGACTCCTCGCATCCGCAGCTCCCGGTGCGCTTCCTCCTGGGAGTCGGCGTGGAACCCGTGGAGCAGGTGATCCGACAGCTCGACGAGCACGACCTTGGCCCGGCCGACGTCGAGGGTCTTGAAATCGCGAGCGAGGACCTTGGTGAACAGCTCGGCCATCGCGCCTGCGAGCTCGACCCCGGTGGGTCCGCCGCCGGCGACGACCACGGTGAGCGTCCCGTCGTCGAGGCGGGCCGGGTTCGAGTTCGCTTCCTCGAAGCGCTCCAGGATGGTGGTGCGGACCGCGATGGCGTTCGCGACGGTCTTCAACGGGATCGCGTGTTCGGCGACGCCCGGGATCCCGAAGTCGGAGCTCACCGACCCCGCCGACACGATGAGTGAGTCGTAGGGGAGCGGCGGGCCGTCGTCGAGGATCACGTGGCGGGTGTCGAAGTCGATCCCGGTGACGCGGGACTGCCGCACGTCGACGTTGGGGGCCCGCTGGAAGATGCCCCGCACGTTCTGGGCGATGTCGTCGGGCGCGAGCCCGGCCGTGGCCACCTGGTAGAGCAGAGGTGAGAACCCGTGGAAGTTGTGCTGGTCGACGATGGTCACGGCGAGCTCGGTTCCCGCGAGCTCGTTGGCGGCGGCGAGCCCACCGAATCCGGCGCCGATGATCACGACCCGGTGTGGATCCATGTCGCGACGATACGCTCGCCCGGTTCGGGTCGGAGACATGAGGAGAAGCAGTGCAGCCGGCGGGTGGTCGACGCAGGCCGTAGACGGGTGAGCGGTCGAGCCGGCGCAGCGGATTCGACCATCTGAGGACGCGGGGGGATCGCGGTGGCCGAGGTCGTACACGAGATCGCGCGTCGACGAGGGGGTGACCCCGCGCTCACCGACGAGTTCGGGATCACCTCGTGGGACGAGCTCGACGAGCGGGTCAACCGGCTCGTCCACGCGCTGCGGGATGCAGGGATCCGCGCCGGCGACACGTTCGCGGTGTTGTCGGGGAACCGGCGCGAGCTGTTCGAGCTGTTCCTCGCGGCCGGGGTGGGTGGGTACGCGATGGTGCCGATCAACTGGCACTTCGTGGCCGACGAGGTCGCCTACGTGCTCGACAACTCCGATGCCGCGGCCGTGTTCGTCGACAGCCGCTTCCTCGACGTCGGGGTGGTCGCGGCGGAGCGGGTGCCGGCGTGCCGGCTCCGGGTGGTGGTGGCTCCGGCTGCCGGCGCGGTCCCGCCGGGATTCGTCGACTACGAGGAGCTCCTCGCCGCGGCCGACCCGTCGGAACCCGAGGGTCAAGCGCTCGGAGGGCCGATGTTCTACACGTCGGGAACCACGGGTCGACCCAAGGGCGTCCGGAGCAGCCTGCTCTCCGGCGGTGCCGACACGCCGGCGTCGCTGCTCACGCTCGTGGCCGGGTCGGTCACCGGTTCGTTCGGCCTGCCCGCCGACGGGACGACGTTGCTGTGCGGTCCGGGCTATCACTCCGCGCAGTGGGCGTTCGCGCTCCTCCCGCTCCTGGCCGGGAGCTCGGTGGTGATGCGCCACAAGTTCGATGCGAACGAGACGCTCGAGCTGATCGACGCAGAGGAGGTGACGAACGTCCACCTCGTGCCCACGCAGTTCACCCGTTTGCTCCGCGCCGATCCTGATGTGCGCGCCGCGTTCCGTGGCGAGAGCGTGCAACTGGTGTTGCACGGCGCGGCGCCGTGTCCGCCCGACGTGAAGCGGCAGATGATCGAGTGGTGGGGCCCGAAGATCACCGAGTACTACGGCGGGACGGAAGGCGCGATCATCAGCCTCATCTCGGCCGAGGAGTGGCTCGCGCACCCCACGAGTGTCGGGAAGGTGTTGTCGACGGTCGAGGTGATCGTCGTCGGCGACGACGACCAGCCGGTCGGGGTGGGCGAGACCGGTCAGCTCTACTTCCGCAATCTGCTCGGACTCGACTTCGAGTACCACAAGGAGCCCGACAAGACCTCGGCGGCGCATCGGGAGCCCGGCGTGTTCACGCTCGGCGACATCGGGTCGGTCGACGCCGAGGGGTACCTGCATCTCAGCGACCGCAAGATCGACATGATCATCTCGGGTGGCGTGAACATCTACCCGGCCGAGATCGAGATGGCGCTGGCCGCGCACCCGTCGATCCGCGACGTCGCGGTGTTCGGTGTGCCCGACGACGAGTTCGGTGAGCAGGTCAAGGCCGTGATCGAACTGGAAGACGAGATCGAGGTGAGCGACGAGCTCCGGGTGCAGCTCCTGGCGTACAGCCGCGAGCACCTGGCCGGGTACAAGGTGCCGCGCTCGATCGACTTCGTCGACGCGCTCCCGCGCCACCCGACGGGCAAGCTCTCGAAGCGGTTGCTGCGCGACCCCTACTGGGAGGGTCGGGGACGCAGCATCTGATCAGGCCGCGAGCGACTGCGCCGCGCCGGCGAGCGAGTCCTCCCAGACCCAGTCCTTCTCGAAGTGCCGGTTCAGGTCGACCATCACGTCGTACTGCCACCAGAAGCCGTAGAACCCGCAGGTCACGAGGAGCACGACGACGCGTGCGACGTAGTTGTGGGCCTGGTGCAGCGAGGCCGGGTCGGGAGCGCTGATCGGCGCGCCGAGGCGCGTGTAGATCGTGGACAGCTCGTGCTCGGCGCCGCCCTGTTGGTAGTCGTGCTTCACGAGGTCGCTGTCGAGGAGGATGTAGACGATGAGCTGCACGATCCCGCCCGCGAACACCGCGAGCACCGTCCAGATGACCGGGTCCCGGAACTCCGTCGTCATCTGACGCATCGCGGCGAGGTGGGTGGCGACACGTTCGAAGTTGGGCCGGAGCTCGTCCTGGAGGCCGCGGGTACCGGCCTGCTCCCACGCGAACGCGGTCGCGGCATCGAGCTCCTCGATCCGGCGTGCGTTGTGGTCGCGTGATCTGCGGACGAGCTGGTAGACGACGTAGATGCCGTAGACGCCGCACGTCAGGATCGTCCAACCGAGTGCGGTCCAGAAGTTGAAGATGTAGTCGGTCTCGTTGCGCCGTTGGTACGCGGCACGGATCCGATCGAGCGGCGCGGCGACGGGTGCGACGACCGGGGCCGGTGCCGTCGCCGCCACGGCGGGCGCCGCCACGACGCCCGGCGGGACCGCCGGAGCCGGAGGTGGTGCGTCGACCGCGTCGACGGGTTCGACCGCATCGGCGTCGTCGACTGCGTCGACCGGTGCGTCGACGGGGTCTTCGGGCGGTTCCGGCGGCGGCGGAGGCTGCGTCATACCCGTGACCCTACCGATGGGCGCCGACGCCTGTGGTCGTGTCCGCAGGCTCCGCTCCTTCTCCGTTGCCTCCGCGAGCCCCGCGGGGGATCATGCGGGGATGGACGAGCAGTCGGAAGACTTCACCCCCCGCCCCGAAGACCGGTTCACCTTCGGCCTCTGGACCGTCGGCAACCGAGGCCGAGATCCGTTCGGGCACGAGACCCGGCCGGCGCTCGACCCGGTCGAGTCGGTGCATCGCCTCGCCGAGCTCGGGGCGTACGGCGTCGCGTTCCACGACGACGATCTCATCCCGCCCGGTTCGTCGGCTGCGGATCGGGAGGCGATCCTGAAGCGGTTCCGGACCGCCCTCGACGACACCGGGATGCGCGTCCCGATGGCCACGACCAACCTGTTCTCACACCCGGTGTTCAAGGAAGGTGCGTTCACCGCGAACGATCCGACGGTGCGGCGGTACGCGCTGCGCAAGACGATCGACGCGATCGACCTCGGCGCCGAGTTGGGTGCGCAGACCTACGTGCTGTGGGGTGGCCGCGAGGGAGTCGAGTGCGACGCCGCGAAAGACGTTCCGGCCGCGCTCGACTGCTACGCGGAGGCCGTGAACGCGATCTGCGAGTACATCCGCGACCGCGGCTACGAGATCGAGGTCGCGATCGAGCCCAAGCCGAACGAACCGCGCGGTGACCTGTTCCTCCCCACGGTCGGTCACGCGCTCGCGTTCATCAACGAGCTCGACCACCCCGAGATGGTCGGCCTCAACCCAGAGTTCGCCCACGAGACCATGTCGGGCCTGAGCTTCCACCACGCGGTCGCGCAGACGCTCTGGCACGACAAGCTCTTCCACATCGACCTGAACGCGCAGCGGATCGGCAAGTACGACCAAGACTTCCGCTTCGGCTCGGAGGGGATCCGCGACGCCTTCTACCTCGTGAAGCTGTTGGAAGAGGCCGAGTGGGACGGCATCCGGCACTTCGATGCCCACGCCTACCGCACCGAGAGCCCGGAGGGGGTCTGGGAGTTCGCCCGGGGATGCATGCGCACGTATCTCGTGCTGCGCGACAAGGCGCAGCGGTTCGCGGCCGACCCCGAGATCCAGGAGGCGTTGGCGGTCGCCAAGTACGACGGCCTCAGCGAACGGACGCTCGAGCACGGCCCGTCGCCCGAAGCCTTCGCCGCGTTGCGCGCCGAGGAGTTCGACCTCGACGCGCTCGCCGGCTACGGGTACGGCCACGAACGCCTCGACCAACTCGTCACCGAGCTCCTCATGGGCATCCGCTGACGGCCACGCCCAGGCTGCGTTGGTGCGATCGGGCGCCTCATAGCGTGGGCAATCGCACCAACGGGAAGAGAGGTGGGGGCGGATGCCGCTCGTGATGGGGGTCGACTCGTCGACGCAGGCGACGAAGGTGGAGGTGCGCGACGCCGACACCGGGGCGCTCGTCGGTTCGGGCCGGGCGCCGCACGCGATGACGTCGCCGCCTCGCAGCGAGCAGTACCCCGGAGACTGGTGGGACGCGCTCGTCGCGGCCAGTCGGATCGCGGAGCGTGACCACTCGGCCGACGCGGTGTCGGTCGCGGCCCAGCAGCACGGGTTGGTCGTGCTCGACGCGTCGGGCGCGGTGATCCGGCCCGCGAAGTTGTGGAACGACACCGAATCGGCGCCCGATGCCGGGTGGCTCCGGGGGCAACTCGACGGCGGCGCCGCGGCGTGGGCCGCGGCGTGTGGTTCGGTGCCGCTCGCGGCGTTCACGATCACGAAGTTGTCGTGGCTCCACCGATCGGAACCGGAGGCGTTCGCGCGCATCGCACGGGTCGGACTCCCGCACGACTGGCTCGCGTGGCGGCTCACCGGCGAGTGGACCACCGACCGGGGTGACGCGTCGGGTACCGGCTACTGGTCGCCGGAAGAGTCGCGCTGGCGCACCGACCTCCTGGAGATCGTCGACCCCGACACCGACTGGGCCGCCGCGCTCCCCACCGTGCTCGATCCGATCGCGGCCACCGGCACCGGCGACAACATGGCCGCGGCACTCGGGCTCGGTCTGCGACCGGGCGACCTCGCGATCTCGCTCGGGACCTCCGGCACCGTGTTCGCGGTTGCCGACCAGCCGACCGCCGATCCCAGCGGTGCGGTGGCCGGGTTCGCCGACGCCACCGGCCGGTTCCTCCCGCTCGTCTGCACGCTCAACGCGACCCGCGTCACCAACGCGGTGGCCCGGCTGCTCGGCGCCGACCTCGCCAAGCTCGACGCGCTCGCCGCCGAAGCCGCGCCCGGCGCCGACGGGGTCACGGTCCTCCCGTACTTCGACGGTGAACGCACCCCCGATCGACCCCACGCGACGGGTGTGGTGTCGGGCCTGCGCAGCAGCGTGACCCGTGAGTCGTTCGCGCGGGCCGCGTTCGAGGGCGTGGTGTGCGGTCTCCTCGACGGGCTCGACGCGCTGCGGTCCGCGGGGGTGCCGGTCGACGACGGTCGCGTCTTCCTCGTGGGTGGGGGCGCGCAGTCGCCGATGTACCGGCAGGTCGTCGCCGATCTCTCCCAACGGGTGATCACCGTCCCCGACACCGTCGAGCTGGTCGTGCTCGGCGCCGCGGTGCAGGCGTCGGCCCGACTCACGTCCCGTCCGATCGCGGAGGTGCAGGACGCCTGGTCGGTCGGCGCCGGACGCGCGACGGAACCGGCGATCGACGCCGGTCGCGCCGCAGAGATCCGAGCGACCTACGCGTCGGTGCGCGGCACCGAACCCGGCGCCGAACCCGGCGCCTGAGCCTCGCGGGCCCGCCGCTTGCGGTGCCAGCGGATGCCGCCTTCGAGCGCGGCGAGGATCGTGTCGTTGTCCTTCGAGATCTGGTCGTGCACGTACTTCTCGACCCCGAGGCGGCGCATCCACGGGTTGAACGCCCAGTACCGCTCCTCGAAGTGCACGCGCGTCCGCCCGCCACCGAGATCCTCGAGTCGGGTCCGGCCCTCGGCGCGGGACCAGATGGGCTTGCCGATCGCGTCGTACTTCCAGCTCTCGTGGAGCTCGACCTCGGTCAGCCATTCCCAGCTCTTGCCGACGCCGCCCGACAGGAGGAACTTCGGCACCGGGAACGTGCAGTGCCGCACGAGGCCCTCGCCGATCTCGTCGCCGGGGTGCAGGATCTCGATCGACCCGAGCTTGCCCTGCGGCCGGTCGGGCGCGCGGTACCAGAAGAGGTCCCACACCTCCTCGACCGGTGCGTCGAGGTCGATGGAGTAGTGGTGTTCCTGCACGACGGGCAGGCTACGCGGTCGCCGGACGCCGTGTCGCGTGCGGTGTCGTCGTGAACCGGTTGACGGGCGAGCGTTCGGAGCGCACGCTCGTCGGTGAGAGTCGAACGACGGAGGTGGCATGGGATTCGTGCAGATCATCGAGTTCGAGACCGACAACATCGACGGGGTCCGGGCCGTCGGCCAGGAGTGGGAGGCCGCGGGCAACGGGGCGCAGTTCCGCAACCTCGACACCCTGGAGATCGTCGATCTCTGAGGGCTAGCGTCGGTCGATGACCGAATCCGCGTTCGTGGAGATCGACCCGCTCTTCGGCGACGCCGGCTCGGCGATGACGAGCTCTGCGAACGCTTTGGGCGGTACGGCATGTACTCGCAGGAGCACGTCGAGTCGGAGATCGGTCGTGGACTCACCCAGCGCCACGACGCGGTCCTCAACCATCTCCGCACCGGCGGACGCCGTCGCCGCGACGAACCGATCGCACAGCTGGCGGCCCGCACCAACTACTTCCGCGAGGAGTACGCCTACGGCACCGCGCCGCTGATCGACGGCATCGAGCCGTTCCTCTTCCACGAGTCGTTCGTCGACGCGGCTCGCCGGGTGCACGGGCGGGCGGTGATCGAGCCCGCGATCGTCTTCGCCAACCTGATGGTCCCCGGCCAGGAGCTCGCGGTGCACACCGACGTGCCGGAGTTCCGGGGCGCGAACCGCAAGCTGCACCCACAGTGGCTCCTCGTGGCCATGCGCCACTCGGGGCTCTTCGAGGAGTGGCGCATGCCGATCGCCACCGGTGTCGCCTGGTTCCACGACGCTGATGCCACGAACGAGAAAGGCGGTGAGTTCGCCTTCTGGCCCGACGGCCCGGGCGCCGCGCCGGTCAGCCGTGCCGTGACCACCGACACCGCGCTCGTGCTCGACACCGACTCGGTGTTCCACGGCGTCGACCCGATCGACCGCGCCGCGACGACGAGATCGCACCGCTCCAGCCCGGGATGAGCCTCGTCCCGACCGGCGACCGGCGGTGGGAGGTCCACGATGCCGACACGGTCGTCGCCGCGTACGACTGGAACGAGCTGCGGTTCTCGGTGAGCTGGAAGGCCTACTGCTTCGCCGACGATGCCGAGCGCGACGCCTGGCGGGAGAACACCGACGAGCTCGCGCTCGACTGGATCCTCGCTCGCCTCGTCGACGACCTCCGTGCGCGTGGTCGCATCGAAGCCTCGACCCCGCCACCGAGAGAACTCGCACTCCTCATCATCGACGAGTACATCCAGTTCCCCGCACCCACCTGACCGAGTGTCGGTGCAATTGGGCCCCCCAGAGGGTGGGCAATCGCACCAACGGGGGAGGTGTCAGCCGCGCTGGGACTCGAGCTTGCGGTTCTTCCACTGCGCCTTGAGGTAGTCCTTGTTCAGCATCGCGATGAAGTCGATGCTGATCTCCTTCGGACAGGCCTTCTCGCACTCGCCGTGGTTGGTGCAGGAGCCGAAGTAGTCCTCCATGGTGTCGACCATGTTCTGCACCCGGTTCCAGCGCTCGGGCTGACCCTGCGGGAGCAGGTTGAGGTGGGCGACCTTCGCCGCGGTGAAGAGCTGGGCCGCGCTGTTCGGGCACGCGGCAACGCATGCGCCGCACCCGATGCACGCGGCGGCGTCCATCGCAGCGTCGGACGACCTCCTTCGGCACGAGGATCAGGTTCGCGTCGGGCGCGCTGCCGGTCGGCGCGGAGATGTAGCCGCCGGCCTCGATGATGTGGTCGAGCGCGGTCCGGTCGGTGGAGAGGTCGCGGATCACCGGGAACGCGGCGGCGCGCCAGGGCTCGACGGTGATCTCGTCGCCGTCGGCGAACTTCCGCAGGAAGAGCTGACAGGTCGCGGTGCCGAGTGACGGTCCGTGGGCCTGGCCGTTGATCATCATCGAGCACGAGCCGCAGATGCCTTCGCGGCAGTCGTGGTCGAACGCGACCGGCTCCTTGTTGTCGCCGATGAGGTGCTCGTTCAGCTCGTCGATGAGCTCGAGGAACGCACATCTCCGCGCTCACGTCGGGCATGTCGTACGACTCGAACGCGCCGGGTGCCTTCGGACCGGCCTGGCGCCAGACGCGCAGCTTGAGGTGCATGATCTCCCGTTCCCCTCTTACTTGTAGCTGCGCTGGGCGAGGTGGACGTTCTCGAACTCGAGCGGTTCCTTGTGCAGCGTGGGCGCGGAACCGACGCCGTTCGACTCCCACGCCCCGGCGTAGGCGAAGTTCTCGTCGTCGCGGAGGGCCTCGCCGTCTTCGGTCTGGTGCTCGACGCGGAAGTGGCCGCCGCAGCTCTCCTCGCGGTGCAGGGCGTCGAGGCACATGAGCTCGCCGAACTCGAGGAAGTCGGACACCCGCCCGGCCTTCTCGAGCGACTGGTTCATCGACTCGTTGTCGCCGAGGACACGCACGTCGTTGTGGAACTGCTCCCGCAGGGTGCGGGATCTCCGCGAGCGCCTTCTCGAGGCTCTCGGTGCTGCGCGCCATCCCGCAGTTGTCCCACACGATCTTGCCGAGCTCGCGGTGGAACCAGTCGACCGAGTGGGTGCCGTTCGTCGACAGGAGCTGCTTGACCTCGTCGCGCACCGCCGCCTCGGCTTCGGCGAAGACCGGGTCGTCGGTGGCGACCGGCGCCGAGCCGAGCAGCGGGGCCAGGTAGTTGCCGATCGTGTACGGCAGCACGAAGTAGCCGTCGGCGAGCCCCTGCATCAGCGCGCTCGGCGCCGAGCCGGTTGGCGCCGTGGTCGGAGAAGTTCGCCTCGCCGAGCACGAACAGTCCGGGCACGTTGCTCATGAGGTCGTAGTCGACCCAGAGCCCGCCCATCGTGTAGTGGACCGCCGGGTAGATGCGCATCGGCACCTTCTCGGGGCTCTCGTCGGTGATGCGCTCGTACATCTCGAAGAGGTTGCTGTAGCGCTCCTCGACTGCCTTCGGCCCGAGCCGCTCGATCGACTCGGCGAAGTCGAGGTACACACCGTTCTTGATCGGTCCGACGCCGCGGCCGGCGTCGACCTCGCGCTTGATCGCCCGCGACGCGACGTCGCGCGGCACGAGGTTCCCGAACGCCGGGTAGCGCCGTTCGAGGAAGTAGTCGCGGTCGGCTTCGGGGATCTTGTCGGCGGTGCGCTCGTCGCCGAACTCCTTCGGGCACCCAGACGCGGCCGTCGTTGCGGAGCGACTCGCTCATCAAGGTGAGCTTCGACTGGAACTCGTCGCTCGCGGGGATGCACGTCGGGTGGATCTGGGTGAAGCACGGGTTCGCGAACAACGCGCCCTTGCGGTGCGCCCGCCACGTTGCGCTGGCGTTCGACGCCTTCGCGTTGGTGGAGAGGTAGAAGACGTTGCCGTAGCCACCCGTGGCGAGCACGACCGCGTGACCGGTGAACGAGCGGATCTCGCCGGTGACGAGGTCGCGGGCGACGACGCCGGTGGCGCGGCCGTCGTGCAGGACGAGCTCGAGCATCTCGGTGCGGCGGTAGAGCTTCACGCTGCCGAGGTGCACCTGCCGCATGAGTGCCGAGTACGCACCGAGGAGCAGCTGCTGGCCGGTCTGGCCCCGGGCGTAGAACGTGCGCGACACCTGCGCGCCACCGAAGGAACGGTTGTCGAGCAGGCCGCCGTACTCGCGGGCGAAGGGAACGCCCTGCGCCGCGCACTGGTCGATGATGTCGACGCTGACCTCGGCGAGGCGGTGGACGTTCGCCTCGCGGGCGCGGTAGTCGCCGCCCTTCACGGTGTCGTAGAAGAGCCGGTGCACGCTGTCGCCGTCGTTCTTGTAGTTCTTCGCCGCGTTGATGCCGCCCTGTGCGGCGATGCTGTGTGCGCGGCGGGGTGAGTCGTGGAAGGTGAGGAGCGAGACCTTGTAGCCGAGCTCGCCGAGGCTCGCGGCCGCCGAAGCGCCGGCGAGGCCGCTGCCGACGACGATGATCTCGAACTTCCGCTTGTTCGCGGGGTTCACGAGCTTCATGTCGAACTTGTGGTCGGTCCACTTGTCGGCGATCGCGCCGGGCGGGACGTGCCCGTCGAGCGGCGCGTCTGCAACGTCGTATCGGGTGGGGATGTCGAAGCGCGGACTCATCCGACGACCCCGGTGACCACCATCAACGGCATGCTCACGTTCCCGATCGTGATGACCGCGGCGAAGCCGGCGGCGAAGTAGCGGCGCCAGAGGTTGAAGCGCGGGTTGTTCAACCCGAGGCTCTGGAACATGCTCCACGAGCCGTGGAAGATGTGGATGCCGAGCGCGATGTTGGCGAGGATGTAGATGATCGCCACCGGTACCCGCTGCATGCTGTTGACGAGGTTGTCGTACAGGTCGCCGCGGACGAAGTCGGGGTTCGCCCACCCCCAGGTGAGGTCGGCGAGGTGGAAGATGATGAAGAGGCCGACGATGATCCCGGTCCAGCGCATCGTGCGCGACGCGAAGTTGGCGGCCACGTAGTCGCGGTGCGACTGGTACTTCACCGGCCGGGCCTTCATGGTTCATCCGGGTCAGCGAATAGGCCGACTGGATGTGGAAGAAGAAGGCACCGATGAGGCCGATGCGCAGGAGCCAGAGGAAGACGGTGCGGGGGAGCGCGGGCTCGCCGATCATGCGGAGCCACTCGCCGTACTCGTTCAGGTGCGAGGCGCCCAGGTAGACCTTGAGGTTTCCGACCATGTGGGCGAGCACGAAGCCCAACAACATGATCCCGGTGATCGCCATCACCGACTTCTTGCCCACCGCCGATCCGTAGAAGCGGAGCAGGAACGGGAGCTGGCGCGGCGCCGCCGGCACTGGCCGACCGACCTCGCGGGTGAGGCGGGAGGCGTCGTCGGCCCCGGCTCGTTGGTCCTCGGTGCTGACTTCTGGCATCGCACGCCCCGCTTGCTCGTACTGCCCCGACTGTCGCGGGAGCCCCGGCCCCCGGGCCCGGTGCGGCGAACCTAGCCCGACCGAACGCGGCCGGGCTATGCGGAGCCGAGAGCGTGCAGGTGCTGATCGTCGGGGGCTCCGGTACCGGTCGGCGCGTGCCCGCGCCGCCGGTTGGCGCGGCCGGTGCCGCTGGTACGCTCGCCGTCATGAGTCGACCGGGAACGCTGGGTGAGCTTCGGGCGAGTGGATGGGTCTCGCGCCCGGTCAAGGAAGAGGTCCGGGCGAACGCCGTCACCAGGATCGCCGCGGGTGAGCCGCTCGTCGACGGCGTGATCGGCTACGAGGACACCGTCCTCCCGCAGCTCGAGAACGCGCTGCTGGCCGGCCACGACGTGATCTTCCTCGGCGAGCGGGGTCAGGCCAAGACCCGCATGATCCGTTCGATCACCGGCCTGCTCGACGAGTGGACCCCCATCGTCGCCGGGCAGCGAGATCCTCGACGACCCCTACGCGCCGATCTCGCAGCACGCGCGTGTGCTCGTGGCCGAGCGCGGCGACGAGACCCCGCATCGAGTGGGTGCATCGCGATCGTCGGTTCGGCGAGAAGCTCGCGACTCCCGACACCTCCATCGCCGACCTGATCGGCGAGGTCGACCCGATCAAGGTGGCCGAGGGTCGCTACCTCTCCGACGAGCTGACGATCCACTACGGCCTGGTGCCGCGCACGAACCGCGGCATCTTCGCGATCAACGAGCTGCCCGACCTCGCGGAGCGCATCCAGGTCGGCCTGCTCAACGTGCTCGAAGAGCGCGACGTCCAGATCCGGGGCTACAAGATCCGTCTCCCACTCGACCTCATGCTCGTCGCGTCGGCGAACCCCGAGGACTACACGAACCGCGGTCGGATCATCACGCCGCTGAAGGACCGGTTCGGATCCCAGATCCGCACCCACTACCCACTCGACGTCGAGATCGAGATGGACGTCATGGAGCAGGAAGCGGTGCTGCCCTCCGCCGAGGGGCGCACGATCAACATCCCCGCGTTCATGACCGAGATCGTCGCCGAGATGAGCCAGCAGGCCCGCCGGTCGCCGCACGTCAACCAACGGTCGGGCGTGTCGGTGCGCCTCTCGATCGCGAACTACGAGACCCTCGTCGCGAACGCGCTGCGGCGCTCATTGCGCAACGGTGAGACGGAGATCGTTCCCCGCGTCAGCGACCTCGACGCCCTCGTCGCGTCGACCGCGGGCAAGATCGAGATCGAGACCGTCGACGAGGGCCGCGACGAACGCGTGCTCGAGCACATCATGAACGTGTCGGTGCTCGAGGTGTTCCGGGCCCGGGTCCGACCCGAGCTGCTCGGCGATCTGGTCACCGCGTTCGACGACGGCCGCGTGGTCCACACCGGCGACGAGCTCCCGGCGGCCGACTACGCCGACCTGCTCGGCTCGATGCCCGAGCTCAGCCCGGTGCTCACCGAGCTCGCCGTGGGCGAGACTCCCGCCGGCGTCGCGTCGGCCGTCGAGTTCGTGCTCGAGGGACTGCACCTGTCGAAGCGCCTGAACAAGGACGCCGTCGACGGCCGCGCCACCTACCGCGCGCGCCGCTGACCACCACCGATCGCTCCGCTCGCTCGTCGGTACGGACACTCGTCTTCGAGCCTCCGCTCGTTCCACATAGGTGCAAGCCGCTCGACTCCAGGCTGAAACCTGTCGGTGACGGGGCCGCGACATCGCGTCGGTAGGTTCATCGCGATGTATCACCCGCCGTTGATCCCACCCGGAACCGACCTCGTGACCGTGATCGAGACGGAGCGGTTCCGCATCCGACCGATGACCGTGGGCGACATCGTCGCCGACTACGAGGCGGTGATGAGCAGCCCCGAGCTCCTGGGCGCCGCGTTCGGCGACCCCGAGTCGGTGCAGCCGTATTCGATCGAACAGGAGATCGTCGAGCTCGGGTGGCACCAGAAGGAGTTCCAGATGGGGTTCTCCTTCACGTTCACGGTCGTGCCGCTCGACGAGTCGACCGCGTACGGCAACGTCTACGTCTTCCCCGCGACCCGTGGTGACTTCGACGCCGAGGTCTACACGTGGGTCCGTCGCGATCAGCTCGACACCGGGATCGCCGACGAGCTGTTCGAGATCACGACGAAGTGGATCGCCGAGAGCTGGCCGTTCGAGAAGGTGGCGTACCCCGGACGTGAGATCCCGTGGGACGAATGGAAGGCACTGGAGGAGGCAGCACCGTGATCTTCACCGAGGCGAGTGGCGTCGACATCGACTGCGCCGACGGGACCCGGCTCCACGTGGCTCCCCTCGGCGGTGCGTACGGCGCTCGGATCACGGGTGTCGACATCTCCGAGCCGCTGCACGATTCGGTCGTGGCGGAGCTCGAGCGCGCGTTCCTCACGTTCCACGTGCTCTGCTTCCCCGACCAGGAGCTCGAGCCGGCCGACGAGGTCCGGTTCATGCTCTACTTCGACGACGACATCTACGACAACGGCGACACCGTCGCGCACGAGGTGCCCGGCTACCCGCAGATCCAGGTCCTCAGCAACATCGAGATCGACGGTGTCGCCATCGGGTACACGAACAAGTTGGGGATGGAGTGGCACTCCGACCTCAGTGGGATGCCGGTGATGCCGCGCGCCTCGCAGATGTACGCGATCGAGGTGCCGGAGACGGGCGGCGAGACGTACTTCGCCAACGGTCACCTCGCGTTCGAGCTGCTCCCGGCGGCCACCCGAGCGCAGCTCGACGGGCTCGAGTCGACGTTCAGTTGGAACGCGGTGCAGCGGTTCCTCGCCGAGGCGAGTGGCGGGTCGTGGAAGCCGTACGACGCGGAGACCGCCGCAAAGCATCCCGATGTCGTGCGGCCACTCGTGCGCGTCCACCCCGTGACCGGCCGCAAGGCGTTGTTCGTGTCGGAGCGTGAGATCGTCCGGATCTCGGGTCACGACGACGACGAGACCCAGGTGCTGCTCCAGGAACTGGTGCAGCACATGACCACGACGCCCGCACGTCGTGTACCGCCACACCTGGTCACCCGGTGAGCTCGTGATCTGGGACAACCGCTGCATGATGCACAGCGTGTGCCCGTACAACTACGAGGGCCAGCGCCGGATCATGCACCAGCTCAACGGCGCCGACGCGACGTCGGCGGAACAGACGATCGCCGTCATCCCGACCCCTGCTCTGGTCGAATCCGCGTAGCCGGCTCGATCGCTCACCGGGTCATGGCCCGCGACGGGCCTCCGCCGGCTCCGCTCCTTCTCTGGTCGGTGCCGGCGTAGCCGCCCGGAGGAACGAGAAGCGCTCGTCGAGCCAGCGCCGGGCGTGCCCGGCGGTCTGGGGCACGTCGTCGGGATCGTCCCCGACGAGTCGGGCCGCGTTGCGCAACGTCGCCGCACCGAGTTGGGAGACGTGCTGCTTGCGGGCCTCGCGCCGTTGGTGCAGCAGCAACTTCGCGTCGGGCGCGTCGCCGGGCTCGTCGCCCCGGCTGTGGTCGATCGCGGCGACCGAGGGAGGCGTGATCGACGCCAACGCGTCGGTTCGCGGCTCGGATCGGTTGAACGCAACGTCGAGGAGCGGTGCCGCGGCGTCGCGTCTCGTGAGGGCCGGTCCGAGATCGAGGCGCTCACGCATCGTGCGCAGCACCGAGGTGCTGTGGAACTGGTCTGCGATCACGGTGCCCCGTTCGGTGAACGGCGAGATCACGATCGACGGGATCCGCACCCCGAACCGGTCGAAGGCGAATCCCTGCTCACCCGGCGAGTCGTCGGGCACGGGTGCGCCGGGCGGTGGCACGTGGTCGTAGCACCCTCCGTGCTCGTCGAACAGCACCAGCGAGCGCGGTCGACTCCCACTGCGGTGACTGCCGCACCGCGTTGTACACGGTGGCGAGGAAGTGCTCTGCGCTGCGGATGTCGGTCGGAGGGTGGTAGTCGTCGAGCTCACCGAACAGCATGTTCGGTTCGAGCCACGAGTAGGTGGGAAGCGAGCCGGCGGCGGCGTCGCGGAAGAACTGCTCGCGCGGTGCCGCGTGCTCCTTCCACATGTCGCGGTGGCGCAGGCCGGCGAGGTTGATCGCGCAGTCGGGCACGACCTGGCTCTTGTCGAAGTAGACCGTCCAGTCGACCCCGTGTTCGGTGCAGCGGCTGAAGAGGTTCGGCGCATCGTTGTCCCACGCGTAGTTGAGGATGGCCTCGTTGTCGATCTTGCCGAGGCTCGTCGCGGAGTGGAAGAACGACCGGTTCGGGAACGTGCACGTCGGCGCCTCGCAGAACCAGCGGGTGAACACCGCGTACTCCGACGCGAGGGTGTTGATGACCGGAGCGGTGGTGGGAGTGAACACACCGCCGATGGTCTGCATCTCGGCGTCGCTGGGCTCCCGACCCTTCTCCCAGCAGAAGTTCCAGTAGAAGTCGAGCGCGAACCCGTCCATCGTCGGGATGGTCCCGGCCGGCTGCGCGTTGAACGGCGCGGTCATCGGGTCGGGGAAGAGGGGGTACGGACTCTTCCCCGCGTTCGATCCCGGGAGGTACCGGTTGAAGAGCTGCGCGTTCACGTTCCCGAACCCCTCGCCGGGATCGGGGAGCGGGGCCCGGTAGTCGTCGGTCGGCGCGACCCGGACCGTTCCCCCCGGGTAGGTCAGGGAGATCTCGCGGTCGCGGATCGCGTCGGCTGCGTCGATGTGGGGGAGATGGCCGAGCAACGAGTCGAACGACCGGTTCTCGAACATGACCACGACCCACTGCTCGATGCGTTCCAGCACGCGCCCCACCCCTGTTCCGTCCGATACGTGTCGAAACGGATATCGGGTCGTCGCAGCCACCGCTTGAGCGGAGCGGTCAGGCGGGGGTCTCCTCGAAGTCGGGGAGCGACTCGGAGACGTACCACTGGCTGGTCATGCCACCGTCGACGACCAACTCGGCCCCGGTGGTTCCCGACGCGGCGTCGGAGGCGAAGAACACGCACGCCTGAGCGATCTCGACCGGCTGCAGGATGCGCCGCATCGGGATCCGCTCGAAGTTGGTGGCCATGTACTCGACCATCTTCGGCCCGCTCACACCGACCATGAGCTCGGTCGCGGTGGCGCCGGGGCTCACGCAGTTCGAACGGATGCCGAACGGGGCGAGGTCGACGGCCATGTTCCGGCTCAGGGCGAGCAACGCGGCCTTCGAGACGTCGTAGGGCACGAACGGACCGTCGACACCGTGCGCGGCGATCGACGTGATGTGGATGATCGAACCGCCACCGGAGTCGCGCATGAGGCGCGCGACCTGCTGTGAGAGGAGGAACGGCGCGGTGAGGTTGACCGCGATGACGCGGTCCCACTCGTCGGGGTCGACGTCGAGGAACAACGCTTCATGATCGGTGGCTGCGTTGTTGACCAATACGTCGACCGATCCCCACCGATCGACCGCTGCGGCGACTGCTGCGTCGCGATCAGCGGCGACGCTCACGTCGCCCGCAACCGTGACGCATGCACCGCCCGCAGCCTCGACCTCGGCGACCGTCTGCTCGAGCGCATGCGCCCTTCGTCCGGTGATCACGACGTTCGCGCCTTCTTCGGCGAATCGCACGGCTGTCGCCTTGCCGATGCCGGTTCCCGCGCCGGTGATGAGTGCAGTCTTTCCCTCGAGTTGCGTCATGTTCGCGGACGGTACCGACTGTCGCGCGGCGCCCGGTTCCCTGCGTGTTACGGGACGGAGAAGTCACCGCGGTGCGCTTGAGGGGACGCGCGCGCGTCCCGGATACTGGTCGGCATGACCCTCCTCGAGAAGCCTGAGCCCGCACGCCCGGTCTACCGACTGCCGCGGGAGGCGTACTTCGACCATTCGTGGTTCGAGCGGGAACGCGAGCTCCTGTTCTCGAAGACGTGGGGTTTCATCGGCCACGTGAGCGAGCTCCCCGAGGCCGGCGACTTCATCACCGCCGAGATCGGGACGGAACCCGTCGTGGTGGTGCGCGCGGGCGACGGGACCCTCCGGGGGTTCTTCAACGTCTGTCGGCACCGGGGGATGGTCATCGCCTGCGAGGCGTCGGGGAACTGCGGCGAGTCGCTGCGGTGCGGCTACCACGGCTGGGAGTACGACTTGGAGGGATCGCTGATCCGCGTCCCGCAGCGCAAGACGCAGTTCCCGGATCTCGACACCGCGGAGGCCGGCCTGCTCCCGGTCGCGGTGGCGACGTGGGGTGGGTTCGTCTTCGTGCATCCCGATCCGGAGGCGGCCGACACGTTCGACGCGTGGCTCGGCGACTTCCCGGCGCACTGCGGCGACTATCCGTGGGACGACATGGTCGAGGTCGACACGCTCTCCTTCGACATCGCGGCGAACTGGAAGCTGTTCATCGAGAACCACATCGACTGGCTCCACCTCTGGTACCTCCACGAGAACACGGTCGCGGGCTACGACCACCACCAAGGCGTGTACGGCGACATCGGCCTGCACTGGTACTCCCACGAGCAGCTCGGCCCGAACGAGCCGATGTACGAGCCCGAGGGCTCGCCGCGGCTCACCGGCATCTCCGACGACGAGCTCCGCTCGGTGCGCGCCAACCTGTTCTTCCCGAACACACCGTTCGCCTCCGTGGGTACGGCGGTGCTCACCTTCCGCGTCGTGCCGACGGGTCCCGAGACCACCACCGTCGAGATCCGCTGGTACGCGATGCCCGGCACGGTGATCGACGACGAGGCCCGCGCCTTCTTCCTCGAGATCGTCCACGTGGAGGACGGGCTCGTGTGCGAGCGGATGCAGCGCGCGATCCATTCGCCCCGCTTCGAGGTGGGCAAGCTCGCCGTCGACCACGAACGCCCGATCGAGCGCTTCCACGAGAACCTGCTCGCGTTCCTGGGTGACCCGATCTGAGGCGACTCTGACCGTCTGGGTTACGGGTGTGTCAATCCTGAGCCCCTGATGTTGCGTTCACGTGTCGGAATATCGATCATGTGATCGGTGCCGCGCGTCCGCGCCTGCCCGCATTCCTGTCACCGAGGAGCCCGACGTGACCAGCGTCCTGGATCGCCCCGACCCGTCCGCGCCTGAGGGCGGCGAGCGTCCGTCGTACCGGCTGCCTCCCGAGGCGTACTTCGATCCCGCCTGGTACGAGCGCGAGCGCCGCGAGCTCTTCGGCCGGACGTGGAACCTCGTCGCGCACGTCTCGGAGCTGCCGAACGCCGGCGACTTCGTGACCGCGATGGTCGGCACCGAGCCGGTGGTGGTCGTCCGGACCGGCGACGGCGCGCTGCACGGGTACCTCAACATCTGTCGGCACCGAGGCATGGTCATCAAGTGCGAGGACGCCGGGAACTGCGGTGACTCGCTGCGCTGTGGGTACCACGGGTGGGAGTGGAACCTCGACGGCGCGCTGGAGCGCGTCCCCCAGCGCAAGACCCAGTTCCCCGACGTCGAGACGGACACGCTCGGGCTGCACCCGGTCGCCGTCGACGTGTTCAACGGCTTCGTCTTCGTGCACCCCAACCCGGTCGCGGGCGAGTCGTTCGCCGACTGGCTGGGCGCGTACCCGCAGTTCTGCGGCGACTACCCGTGGGACGATCTCGTCGAGATCGGGCGCACGAAGGTTCCGCTCGCGTGCAACTGGAAGCTCTACATCGAGAACCACATCGACTGGCTGCACCTCTGGTACCTGCACCAGGACTCGCTCAAGCAGTACGAGCACCACCTGGCGGGCTACGACACCACCGGACTGCACTGGTGGTCGGCCGAGACCATCCGCGAGGGCGAGGACGCATGGGATCCCGCCGGGATCCGTCCGATCCCCGTCTCGCAGGAGGAACGCGACACGCTGCGGGCGAACCTGATGTTCCCCAACGTCCCCATCGCGATGATGGGACATCACATCCAGAGCTACCAGGTCGTCCCCACCGGACCGGAGACGTGCGAGCTCGACATCCGTTCCTTCGGGATCGCGGGTTCGGTCATCACCGACGAGACCCGCGAGCAGGGCCTCGTCATCCTCGAACACGAGGACGGCACCGCGTGCGAGCGGATGCAGCAGGCGATGCACTCGGCGCGCTTCGAGGTCGGTCCGCTCGCCCTCGAGCACGAGAAGCCGATCGAGGACTTCCACCGGAACCTGCTCTCGTACCTCCCTTGATGGTGCGCACCGCGACGCTCACGGCCGACCGACCCGCGTACCGGCTTCCTCCGAGTGCGTACTTCGATCCCGACTGGTACGACCACGAACGGCCGATCTCCGAGTTCCACCAGAACCTCCTCGCGCGACTGCGGTAGCGACCCGCACGGATGCGTCGTCCCCGGTCCACGTCGTCTGATCGCGCGTTGCTCGTCGCGGCGTTCGCGCTCATGGCGAGCACGAGCGTGGTGTTCCCGTTGCTCCCCGAGATCCAGGACACCCACGGACTCCCCACCTCGGCGCTCGGTCTGATCGGCGCGGCGCCGTTCTTCGCCGGGCTCGTGGTCCAACTGGGGTTCTCGCGGTTCGCCGACCGCGGTCACTCCCGCAGCCTGATGGCCGCGGGGATGGTGCTCGGCTGCGTGTCGCTGATCGGGATGGCCGCCGGCTCGACGCTGCTGGAGTTCGTGCTGGCCCGGGCCGTGTCGGGAGTCGCCCTCGGCCTGTTCCTCCCCGCGGCCCGGGCGAGCGCGGCGGGCACCGACCAACGGGAGATCGCGCACCACCTCGGGAAGCTCTCGAGCGCCGAACTGTCGGGGATCGTGGCCGGCCCGGTGCTCGGGGCCGCGATCGCCGGGGTGTTCGGGTTGTCGGCCGCCTTCCTCGTCTTCGCGGCACTGGGTCTCGCGATCGCCGCGTTCGCCGGTCCCCGACTCCCGAACCGCGCCGTGCCGGCCGGGGCGGTCCCGACCCGGGGCGTGACGCGCCTCCTGCGCCGGCGCGGCGTGCTCGGCGCACTGCTCCTCGTGGTCGCGATCGAGTTTCCCGTCGGGATGTACGAGTCGGTGTTCGCCCGCTACCTCACCGACCGGGGCGCGAGCAGCCTCTTCATCGGGTTCTTCGCCCTCGCGTTCGGCTTGCCCTTCGTGCTGCTCGCGGCCACCGGTGGCCGGATCGCCGATCGGGTCGGCCCGGCCCGTGCCGCCGCGATCACGACGCTCGTGGTGGCGCCGATCATCGCGTCGTACGGCTTCCCGGATCGGCCCGTGGTGCTCGCGGCGATGGGCGTGATCGAAGCGTGCTTCCAGGCCGTCGCGATCCCCGCCTCACGCGCCGCGATGGTCTTCGCCTGTCCGCCGGAGCACGTCGCCGCCGGTCAGGGATTCGCCGGGGCGGCCGGCTTGTTGGCGACGGGGATCACGGCACTCGTTGCCCCTCTCCTGTACGAGACGTGGGGTCCGGTGGTGATGTGCATGACGATCGGCGGTTTCGTGGCGCTCTTCGCGCTCGGTGCGATCGCTCTCGACCGTCGCGACATGGTCGAGGTCTGATTCGTCGCCGACGGTCGGCGGAAGCGTTCCTGCGCGCCGGGAACCCGCGTCACCTGAGCAACAGATCCGTGTGACGCGGGGTTCGCGGGCTCAACACCGGTCGGCAACGTCGTCTGCCTACCTTGAGCCGCTATGGCGCGACGCTGGTTCGATGAGGGGTGGCCGTCGCTGACGGACCTCCCCGGCGAAGTGGGGCTGGTCCCGGTCGGTGCGGTGGAGCAACACGGCCCGCACCTTCCCACCGGTACCGACACGATCATCGCCACCGCGATCTGCGAAGCCGCCAGTGACCGTTGCGGTGCGCCCGTGCTCCCAGCGATCCCGCTCGGGGCGAGCTACGGACACGGCACCGTGCTCCCGGGCACGATCTCGCTCACTCCCGAACTGCTCGCCGCCGTGGTGCGCCAGTACTCCGACTGGGCCGCGGCGTCGGGGCTGACCCGCCTCCTCTTCGTCAACGCCCACTTCGGGAACTCGGCCGCGCTCGGCATCGCGACCGACCATCTCCGGCTCTACCGCCCCGACCTGCGGGCCGGCGTGGTCGAGTGGTGGACCCTCGATCCGGTCGTGGCACGCGAGATGGTCGTCGACGGCGAAGACCTCCACGCGAACCGCGGTGAGACCGCGATCATGCTGGCGATCGCGCCGGAGCTCGTCAGCCGCGACGAGATGGCGCGGGCCGACGATCCCGACCGGACCGCCGATCTGGTGTTCCGGTACACCGCCCCGGCCCTCTCGACGAACGGCGTCACCGGCCGGCCGTCGGAGGCGACCGTCGAGCTCGGTGAGCTCCTGCTCACCCGGACCGCCGACGCGCTGGCCGCCCGGGTCGAACGCGGTCGGGTCGAAGAGCCGCCGCTCGGTGTGAGTCCACCACCGACCTTGTCCGCGCCCGCTCCGCTCTCTCGCGCCTGACGCAAACTATCGGTCGATCGAAAGGTACCCGTGGATACGATTCGCACCCCCACCGACAGTGACCAGAAGCTCGCGCAGGACCTCGCGGAACAGGGCGTCGAGTACGTCGTCGGGTCGTTCATCGACATCGCCGGCCGGGCGAAGTCGAAGATGGTCCCGATCGACCACCTCCCGAGTCTGCTCTCGGGATCGGAGCGCTACACCCCGCGCGGGATGGGCGACCTCGGGGCGATGAACCCGACGGAAGACGAATGCGTCGCGTACCCCGACCCGTCGACGCTGCGCATCATGCCGTGGGACACCCGGATCGCGTGGATGGCAGCCGACCTGCTCTACGGCGGCGCCGACCCGTTCGAGAACTGCACCCGCTCGATCCTGAAGCGTCAGCTCGCGATCGCCGAGGAGCAGGGTCTGATCTTCAACCTCGGGGTCGAGACCGAGATCTACGCCTACCGACCGGGGGAGCCGGTCGACATCGCGGGGGTCGCGAGCAAGCCCGCGGGCTACCTCGAACCGATGGCGCGGAGCGGCAGCCTGAAGCCGACGCCGGCCTACGACGTCGAGAGCACGATCGACGCGCTGCCGTTCCTCGACCCGATGGTCCGGTACATGAACCAGACCGGCTTCGGGGTGTTCAGCTTCGACCACGAAGGCGGCGACGCGCAGTTCGAGTTCGACTTCGAGTACGCGCCGGCACTCGAGATGGCCGACAAGATCACGTTCTTCCGGCTCATGGCCAAGCAGGTCGCCAAGCAGGCCGGGCTCGCGGTCACGTTCATGCCCAAGCCGTACACCGAGGCGTGGGGATCGGGTCACCACTTCAACATGAGCCTGGTCGACGCCGAGCTCGGACAGAACATCTTCCGCGACGAAGACGGCACCCGCGGCTGGAGCAAGGCCTGCTACAGCTTCGTCGCCGGGATCCTGAAGCACGCGGCCGCGATCGCGGCAGTCGCCACTCCGACGGTCAACTCCTACAAGCGGATGGTTCCGCGGCTCGCCGACGGTGTGGTGTCGTGGGCACCGGTGTGGGCCGCGTACGGCGACAACAACCGTTCCTGCATGTTGCGATTGCCGCACAACCGGCCCGCGGTCGAGAACCGCGGGGTCGACTCCGCGGCCAACACCTACCTCGCGGCGGCGTTCATGCTCGCGGCCGGTCTCGAGGGGATCGCCGAGAACCTCGACCCGGGCGACCCGGTCGAGGACATGACCTACGACTGGGGTCGGAAGAACGGCGCCGTCCGGCTGCCGCGGAACCTCCTCGAGGCGATCGACGCGTTCGACGTCGACCCGCTGACGCGTCAGGTCTTCCCGGAGCGATTCGTGTCGGAGTACGTCGACATGAAGACCCTGGAATGGGAGCAGTACCACTCGCAGGTCAGCGAGTGGGAGCGCGAGAAGTACTTGAACATCTTCTGATGCGGACGTTCACCTGATGCTCGTCGGACTTGTCATCGGTCGCTATCCCACCGAGCGGTACTCGATGCACCGTGGGTACCTCGACGCGCTCCGCGCGCTCGACGCGACACCGATGATCGTGCCCGCGGGCGACGGCCTCGACGCCGATGCCGCGGCGGAGATCCTCGCGGGTTGCGACGCGCTCGTGTCGACCGGAGGCGGCGACATCGACCCCGCGGCCTACGGAGCCGACCCGACGCCCGAGCTCATGGAGGTCGACGCCGATCGCGATGTCGTCGACCTCTGGGCCGTGCGCGACTTCCACGCCCGGGGCCGGCCCGTGCTCGGGATCTGCCGCGGCGCGCAGTCGGTCGCGGTGGCGATGGGCGGGACGTTGGTGGTGGATCTCCCGAGCGCCGGGATCACCGGGCACTGGGACGAAGCCCGCCAGTACGAACCGATCCACGGCATCGAGGCGGATCCCGGTTCGGAAGCTGCCGCCGCGCTCGGGGGAACGACCGAGGTCAACTCGATCCACCACCAGGCGATCGCCGATCCCGGTCCGAACCTGCGGGTGACGGCCCGCGGACCCGGCGACGTGATCGAAGCGGTCGAGACCGAGGGCGTGCTCGCGGTGCAGTGGCACCCGGAGCGCCTCTACTTCGGCGGCGACGCCCGTCATCTCGCCCCCTTCGAGTGGCTGGTCAAACGCGCATGACGGTTGCGGTGGTCACGGGGGGTGGACGGGGTCTCGGGCGGGGGATCGCGCTCGCGTTGGCCGACGCGGGGCACGATCTCGTGCTCGGCTACCACTCGGATCCGACCGCGGCGGGCGACACGGCTGCCGTCGCTCGATCGAAGGGTCGCCGCGTCGAGCTCGTCGCCGGCGACGTGACCGACGCGGCGACCGCGAAGCTGCTCGTCGACGCGGCCACGGCGACGCTCGGTGGGCTCGACGTGTGGGTGAACAACGCCGGCGTGTCGATCATCGCGAGTCTCGCCGACACACCGCCGGTCGAGATGGAGCGCATGCTCGCGGTGAACGTGATGGGTACGTTCCACGGCCTGCAGGCCGCGGCCGCGGCGATGCGGGAGCGCGGCACCGGAGGCCGGATCGTGAACCTCGCGTCGGATGCCGGCCTCCAGGGCTTCGCGTTGCTCGGTGGTTACGCCGCCACCAAGTTCGCCGTCGTCGGACTCACCCAGACCGCGGCGGTCGAGCTCGCGGCCGACGGCATCACGGTGAACGCGGTGTGCCCCGGCACCGCCGAGACCGCGATGAACGAGGGGGAGTGGTCGACCGAGACCGCTCTCACCGGCCGCACGCGTGACGACGTGCGGGCCGACTACCTCGGTGCGATCCCGCTCGGGCGGTTCTGCACCCCCGAAGACGTCGGCTCCACCGTTGCGTGGCTCGTGAGCCCCGGCGCGGCGTTCGTCACCGGCCAGTCCGTCTGCGTCAACGGCGGAACGGTCCTGCATTGATCGCAACCGTGAAAGGAGCGAGATGCGCCAACCCATGATCGTCGGCAACCCGGTGCTCGTGGTCGTCGACATCCAGAACACCGGTGGGATGACCACGGAAGAGATCGGCATCCCCTTGATGGACGGTCACGAGGAGCGGTTCCAGCGCGCGCTCGACATCGTCGGTGCCGCACGGTCCGCAAGCGTCCCCGTCGTGTTCTTCCGTGAGGTGCACCGCCCGAGCCTCGTCGACTTCGGTCGCGAGCTCGACGGGGTGGAGAACATCCACTGCCTCGACGGCGATCCCGGCACCGAGTTCGATCCCCGCCTCGTGCCCCTCGACGGTGAGCACCACATCGTGAAGCGGCGGTACTCGTGCTTCTTCGGCACCGAGCTCGAGATCCTGCTCAAGGGGTTGCAGGCCGAGACGCTGATCCTGATCGGCGGCCTCACCGACGTGTGCGTGCACTACACGTTCGTCGACGGGCACCAGCACGACTACCGCGTGCGCGTCGTCGAGGACTGTGTCGGTGGTTCGTCGGTCACCGCGCACGACGCGTCGCTCAACGCCATGGAGTACCTCCAGGCCGGCGCCCGTCGGAGCACCGCCGAGATCGTCGCGGCCTTCACCGACCTCGCCGCGAGTCGCGAGCGCCCCGTCCCGGTGTCGGCATGACCCCCTCCGATCACCACGACCCGTGAACCGACCCGTCCCGACCTGAACGTTCCCGACCAGACCCCATGACCAGCAACACCAACCGACCAGGAGGTCGCCCCGTGTCCCCCCGAACCACCCAACGCTCTCCATGGCGCTGGTCCCGGCTCCTTGCCCTGTTCGCGGTGCTCGCGTTGGCGCTCGCGGCGTGCGGTGGAGGATCCGACGACTCGTCGTCGTCCGACTCGGGCGGCGGTAGCTCGTCCGGTGGCGGCTCGACACTGAACACCGCGTTCGTCGGCGACATGCAGGTTCCCGACCCCGACATCTTCTACGAGTCGGAGGGCAACCAGGTCATCATGTCGACCTACGAAGGCCTCGTCCGGTACCAGCAGGATCCGCCGGCGAACACGATCGAGCCGCTCCTGGCCGACAGCTGGGTCATCGCGCCCGACGGTCTCACCTACACGTTCACGTTGCACCCCGACGTGAAGTTCATCGACGGCACCGACTTCAACTCGGAGGCGATGGCCAAGAGCTTCGAGCGCCGGACCGAGGTCGCTCAGGGCCCGTCGTACATGCTCGAGCAGGTCGAGAGCACCGAGACCCCCGACCCGCTCACGTTCGTCGTCCACCTGAAGAAGCCGGTCTCGGCGTTCATGGACTACCTCGCGTCGCCCTACGGCCCGAAGGCCGTGAGCCCGACCGGTGTGGAAGAGAACGCCAAGGGCGACGACCTCGCGCAGAACTACCTGGAGACGCACAGCCTCGGCACCGGCGCGTACTCCATCAAGGAGTTCACCCTCGGTCAGCGGTACGTGCTCGGCGCGAACCCCGACTACTGGGCCGGTGAGCCGAAGATCAAGACGATCAACATCAACATCGTCCCCGACTTCTCGACCCAACAGGTGCAGCTCGAAGGAGGCGACCTCGACATCCTGCACACGTCGGTGTTCCCGGCCGACACGATCAACTCGTTCAAGTCGAAGAGCGGGTTCCAGGTGATCCAGGTGCCGTCGCTGCAGATGCAGCTCCTCAACGTCAACCCGAACAAGGCGCCGTTCGACAACCTCGACGTCCGCAAGGCGCTCGCCGAGGCGCTCGACCGGGAGAAGCTCACCAGCGACGTCTGGGGTGCCTACGGCAAGGTGGCCGAGAACCTCTCGCCGGCGGGCGAGCTGCCGGCGTACCCGCCCGGGGTCGGGGCCTGGGACGTCCCGTACGACCCTGCCGCGCTGCAGGCGATCGGGGGCCAGCTCCCGAGCGGCGACAAGAAGGTCACCATCGCGTACACGACCGGGCAGGTGAACGACCAGAGGACGGCGGAAGCCATCCAGACGGTCCTCAACGACGCCGGGTTCGACGCAACCGTGAAGCCGGAGACCAACGCGGTCATCTTCGGCCTCCGGGATGCGCCGGAGAACACGACGCCGAACCTCCTGATCTGGACGCTGAACCCCGACGCTGCCCAGCAGGACACGCACATGCGGATCTTCTACACGACGGGTGGGTTCCTGAACTTCCTGAAGGGTGGATCCGCGGCAGCCGACACCGAGATGGACAACGGGTTGTTCACCAACGACCCTGCGGTGGTGGCGGCGTCGTACGGCAAGGCGGCCGAGTTGCTCAACGAGACGTACACCTTCGTCCCGATGACGTACGTGGACGCGACGTTCCTCGCCACCGACAAGTTGTCGGGGCAGACGAGCACCGGAGCTGCACCGTTGAGTCTCAACTTCTCGACGGCGACACTGTCGGGCTGACCACGGCGGGTGGTGCCGCCTGATCGACACCTGACGACATGGACACGACCGGCGGGGTCGCCGCCCACGAGGACGCTCGTGGGCGGAGGCCCCGTCGTCGCGAGAAGGAGCGGAGCAGGCGGACACCGACCACGGGCGGTGCAACGGCGGGCGTTCGAGCCTGCGCAGTGGATTCGACCATGAGGCCGTCCCGAAGTGTTGAAAGAACTGACTCAGCCGCGGTTCACGTCGCTGTCGAACCCGAGGAACGGCCCGGCAACGCGCGGTTCCTAGCGTGAGAAGTCAGGAAGTTGCACAGGGATCCACGATCCGGGAGGGCGCGCAGATGGCAGTCGGAGTCCCCAGTGTCCCGCCGCTGCGGCGGCGGTGGTGGCCCTCGATGCCCAGCACCCGCGCGCTCAGCGGCCGGCTGAGCCGCCTCGGCAAGCTCGAGCTTGCCGCGATCATCGCGTTCAGCGCCCTCACGATCTTCCTCCTCTTCGTTCCGCTGTTCGTGCCCCACACCGAGACCGAGGCGGTCGGCAAGTCGCTCACGGGCCCGAGCGGCTCGAACTGGATGGGGATCGACGAGCAGGGCCGCGACGTGTTCAGTCGCGTGCTGCTCGGCATGCGGACGAGTTGGTTCTCGGCCTTCGCCGTGATCGCGTCGGGGATCGTGATCGGCGGGACCGTCGGTCTCGTCGCCGGGATGACCGGTGGCTGGGTCGACAACGTGTTGATGCGCATGACCGACGTGTTCCTCGCCATGCCCGGCCCGCTGCTCGTGCTCGCAGTCGTCACCGCGATCGGGCCGACGCTGCAGCACACGCTCATCGCGGTGGCGTTCGTGTGGTGGCCGTTCTACGCCCGCATCGTGCGCGGCGAGGTGAAGTCGATCGCATCGAAGAGTCACGTCGAGGCCGCCCGCATGGGTGGCGCGGGTCGGTTCCGCATCGCGTTCAAACACGTCGTGCCGGGCACCTGGGGTGCGATCCTCGTGACCGCCTCGCTCGACATCGGTGCGCTCATCCTCACGTTGGCCGGACTCTCGTTCCTGGGTCTCGGTTCGGCACCCCCGGCCGCCGAGCTCGGCGCGATGTCGGCCCGCGGGCTGTCGTACCTGTTCACCTCGTGGTGGGTCCCGGTCTTCGCGGCGCTCGGCGTGTTCGTCCTGGCGTTCGTCGGCAACCTGGCCGGCGACGCTGTCCGCGACGTGGTGGAGGGGTAGCAGTCATGGGCCGGATGATCGCGGTGCGGATCGGTTCGCTCCTCGTGGTGCTCTTCGTGCTCACGATCGTCGTGTTCGTGATCCAGGCTGCGTTGCCTGCCGATCCGGTGCGCGCGATGGTCGGTCCCAACGCCACCGAGGAGATCGTCGAGGCGAAGCGTGCGGAGCTCGGCTACGACAAGCCGCTCCCGATCCAGTACACGACGTTCCTGGGCAAGGTCGTGCAGGGCGACTTCGGTGAGTCGCTGCGGACCCGTCGCCCGGTGCTCGAGGACATCTCGAAGTTCGCACCCGCGACGCTCGAGCTCGCCTTCACCGCCGCGGTCATGGCCGGGGTGATGGGCGTGCTGCTCGGGCTCTGGTCGGCGCACGGTGGCCGCGGTTCGGGCACGGCCAGGGTGACGATGATCTTCCTCTCTTCGGCGCCGGCGTTCTTCGGCGCCATCCTCCTGATCCTGCTGTTCTACCGAAATCTGGGATGGCTCCCGGCGTCGGGTCGGATGAGCTCCGACTTCAGCGACACCGGCCCGACCGGCTTCCTCTTGTTCGACTCGCTCACCACCGGGAACACGAACCAGTGGTGGGACGCGTTCCAACACCTCCTGCTCCCTGCGTTCGTGCTGGCACTCGGGCCGGCGGTCGCGATCGGTCGCGTCCTGCGCAGTTCCCTGCTCGACGTGATGCGACAGGACTACGTCCGTACCGCACGGGCGAAGGGCCTCTCGGACCGGATGGTCGTGGTCAAGCATGCGCTGCGGAACGCGTCGGGACCCGCCCTCTCCATGGCGGGCCTCCAGGTCGGGTTGCTCCTCGCCGGCGTGGTGGTGATCGAGCTGGTCTTCGCCTGGCCCGGGCTCGGGTTGTACGCGAACCAGTCGATCCAGCAAGCCGACTTCCCGGCCATCATCGGGATCACGCTCGTCTTGGGCATCGCGTACGTGGTGATCAACTCGGTCGTCGACATCCTGCAACTCGTGGCCGATCCCCGGCTGCGTGTCGCACAGAAGGCGGCGTGAGGTGAGCATCATGGAGTCGCCGCTCGTCGCCCCACCGGTCACCGACTCAGGGCTGGTCGCGTCGGTGCAAGACCTGCATGTCTCGTTCAAGGCCGGCGACGGCGTCGTGCGGGCGCTGCGCGGCGTGAACCTCGACATCCACGCCGGCGAGGTCATCGCACTCGTCGGCGAGTCGGGTTCGGGCAAGAGCGTGCTCGGCATGTCGCTCCTCGGGCTCCTCCCGCCCAGCGGCCGACCCGAGACATCGGGATCGGTCGAGGTGACCGGCATCGACATGCTCACCGGCAGCGACAAGGTCCGCCGCCAGGCCCGCCAGCAGCTGCTCGGTGCGGTCTTCCAGGACCCGCTCACCTCACTCAACCCGACCATGCGGATCGGGCGGCAACTGTTGGAGCGCGGGATCGACAGGGACCGGGCGCTGCGCCAGCTCGGCGAGGCCGGCGTCCCCGATCCGGAACGGCGGATGAAGCAGTACCCGCACGAGCTCTCGGGGGGTCTGCGGCAACGGGTGATGATCGCAATGGCGCTCGGCGGTCGCGGTCGCCTCGAGAAGCCCGCGAAGAACGGCAAGCGGTCGCGGTTCCGTAGGAACGGTCACGACGCGAACAGTCACTCGAGCAACGGTCATTCGACCAACGGTCACTCGACCAACGGGCATGGCAACGGATCCGCCGTCGTCGACCTGACCGACATCGATGCCGGTGTCGACCCGCTCGACGAGGCCCTCGACCTGCCGGTGACGGTGGCGCGCGACGACGGCGGCGCTCCCCGGTTGATCATCGCCGACGAGCCGACCACCGCACTCGACGTGAGCGTGCAGGCCCAGGTCGTGATGCTGTTCGACCGTCTGCGCCGTGAACACGGGTGCGCGGTGCTGCTCGTGACCCACGACCTCGGCGTCGCGGCGTCGATCGCCGACCGGATCGTCGTGCTCTACGCGGGTCGGGTGTGCGAGACCGGCCCGGCCGCGACCGTGCTCGAGCAGCCGTCGCACCCGTACACCCGGGCGCTGCTGGCGGCGCGGCTGTCGGTCGACGGCACCGCGGCGGTCGACGATCCGATGCCGGGTGATCCGCCGAACCCGATGGCGTTGCCGCCGGGCTGCGCGTTCGCACCGCGGTGCAGTCGCGCCGAACCCGACTGCGAGGAACTGCTGCCCGAGCTCGTCGGGCGCCCCGAAGGTCGGGCGGGCAGCGTCGCGTGCATCCATCCCTTCGGTGGCGACGCCGCACCATCGGAGCGCGTCTCCGTGTCGATGCGGGTCACGTCGGCCGAACCGGCGACGCAGGGCAACGCACTCGAGCTCGTCGACGTGCGCAAGGTGTTCTCGGTCGGCGGTCGCAGCGAGAAGGCGAAGCTCGTGGCCGTCGACAGCGTCTCGCTGCGGGTCCCGCAGCGGGGTTCGGTCGCGCTGGTGGGCGAGAGCGGATGCGGCAAGACCACGACGCTGCGGATGGCGACGGGCCTGCTCCAGCCCGACAGCGGAACGGTGTCGTGGGCACCCGACGGGGGTCGTCCCCAGCTCGTGTTCCAGGATGCCGGGAGCTCGCTCACGCCGTGGATGGCCATCGGTCTGCAGGTCGAGGAGCGCTTGCGGGTCCTCGGAGTCGGCAAGGCCGAACGGGAGCGGCGAGCGCTCGACTACCTCGGCCGGGTCGGGCTCGACACCCGGGCCGCCCGCTCGAAACCCCGCGACCTCTCCGGCGGTCAGCGCCAACGGGCGGTCATCGCCCGGGCCCTCGCCTCTGATCCGAAGCTGCTCGTGTGCGACGAGCCGGTGAGTGCGCTCGACGCCTCGCTCGCGGTCCGGGTGCTCACGTTGCTCGAATCGCTCCGCGATGATCTCGGGGTCGCCTTGCTCGTGGTCACCCACGACCTCGCCGCGGCTCGTCGCATCGCCGACGAGGTCGCGGTGATGTACCTCGGACAGATCGTCGAGCAGGCACCGGCGACGAAGTTGTTCGAGCACCCGGATCATCCGTACACCCGGGGCCTCATCGACGCGAGCCCGACGACCGAACCCGGTCGGCTGTCGCCGACGTTGGCGGGCGAGGCCCCGAGCGCGATCGGTGAGAAGGTCGGGTGCGCGTTCGCGCCGCGGTGCCCGAAGGTCACCGATGTGTGCCGAACGGAGACGCCGAGCTTCCGGACGCTCCCCGACGGCAACCGAGTGGCCTGTCACCACGCGTGAGCTGATCGGAGCCCGTCGCGGGCGCGACAGCCCCCGTTGCCGTGCGCTTCACTGCGCGGAAACAGGCCCGATACGCATGCTCCGTAGGTTGAGGTGACAATCACGAGATGAGGTGTGCATGACGCTGATCGACCAGCTCTTCGCGTCTTGTTCTGTCCCGGATCCCGCGGCGGCGTTGACGCTCCCGCCACTCGCGTACAACTCCGACGAGATGTTCGAGCTCGAACGCGACAAGGTGTTCCGCAACGGGTGGATGGCGGTCTGTCGCGCCGACCAGGTTGCCGAGCCCGGCGCGTACTGGTGCGTCGACCTCCTCGGCGAGGCACTGGTGGTCACGCGAGCGCGTGACAACGAGATCCACGTGCTGTCGCGTACGTGTCGTCATCGCTGGATGGAGGTCGCCCAGGGCCACGGCACCGCGCCCGCGCTCCAGTGCCCGTACCACCTGTGGACCTACGGGCTCGACGGTCGACTCGCCGGCGCGCCGGAGATGCAGGGCGTCGTCGACTTCAAGACCGACGACTACTGCCTGCCCCACGTCCGCCATGAGATCTGGAAGGGCTTCGTCCTCGTCAACCTCGACGGCAACGCCGACCCGCTCGGTCCGCAGGTCGCGGCCATGGACGCGCTGCTGGCGAACTACGACGTCGACGACTACGTGACGGTCGAGCACACCGAGTGGGGTCGGTCCCCGTGGGACTGGAAGATCATGATCGACAACTTCATGGAGTGCTACCACCACATCGGACCGCACCGTGAGTCGATCGAAGACGAGTTTCCCGCCAGGCTCAGCTACACCGACGAGAGCAGCGGTGGCGCCTTCTCGGTGCTCCACAGCCGCCAGGCCGAGGGCTACGACATCACCGCACCCTGGTTGAAGCCGGGCTCGGCGCGCCTGCGACCGGAGCAACTCCGGGAGAGCCTGATCTTCACGATCTTCCCGTGCCTCGGCATCGTCATCGGGCCGGCGTACGGCTACTGGCTCAAGGTCCTCCCCGTCGGACCAGGTGAGATCGAGCTCGAGCTCGACGTGATGATGGCGCCGACGGCGTTGGGCGGCGACGACTTCGAGACCCGCCGCAAGAACCTCGTCGACGGCATCGTCCACATCCACCGCGAAGACATCGACGCATGCACCAAGGTGCAGAAGGCGGTGGTGAGCGGGACGGCGCAGCCAGGACGGCTGTCGCTGCTCGAGCAGCCCCTGTGGGAGATGCAGCGGTTCCTCGGGCACAAGCTCGGGTTGATCGCCCCGGAGGTGCCGGTTTCGGTCACGAGATCGTGACCGAACCCGCGCTGCTCGCCACGCCGAACGGCAACGGAGCCGCCGGCGCGGCGACGCTCGAGATCCATCCCCCCGTGCCGACCGACGTCGGCGCGGTGGTGGAGCAGCTGCGCGCCAGGGGGGTGCGGTACGCGGCGATCTCGTTCGCCGACATCCACGGCCGGTCGAAGGCGAAGATCGTCCCGCTCGGACACCTCACCCAGGCCGCGGCGGGTTCGGAGCTGTTCACCGGGGCCGCGCTCGACGGCGTGCCCCAGGAGGTGAACGACGAAGAGGTCTCCGCGCATCCTGATCTCAGCGCGGGGATGATCATGCCGTGGCGACCCGACGTCGTCTGGTTCCCGAGCGACCTCTGGCTGGGGAGCGCGCCGTTCGAGGCGTGCAGCCGCCAGATCCTCCGGCGGGTGGTCGACGATGCCGCGACCGACGGGTTCACGTGCAACCTCGGGATCGAGACCGAGTTCTTCCTCCTGCGCGACGGCGACGACGGCCTCCCGGTCCCGCTCGTGGCGTCGGACACGCTCGACAAGCCCTGCTACGACCTGCGCGGCATCCTCCGTAACTTCGACATCATCGACGACATCGTCGAGACGATGAACCAGCTGGGCTGGGACGTCTACTCGTTCGACCACGAAGACGCGAACGGTCAGTTCGAGACCGACTTCGCCTACACCGACGCGCTCCGCATGGCCGACCGGCTCACGTTCTTCCGCCTGATGGTCGGGGAGATGGCCGAACAGCGGGGGTTCTTCGCGAGTTGGATGCCGAAGCCGTTCGCTGACCGCACCGGGAGCGGCGCGCACTACAACATGTCGCTCGCCGACACGACCGGAGCGAACCTGTTCGCCGATCCCGACGACCCGCGCGGGTGCGGTCTCTCGACGCTCGGCTACCAGTTCACCGCCGGCGTGCTCCGGCACGCGTCGGCGATCTGCGCGCTGATCGCACCGACGGTGAACAGCTACAAACGTCTGGTCCGGCAGGGGAGCATGTCGGGCTTCACGTGGGCACCGGTGTTCGCCTGCTACGGCGACAACAACCGCACCAACATGCTCCGGATCCCGCTCGGAGGTGGGCGGGTCGAGTGCCGTGCGGCCGACAGCGCCAACAACCTGTACCTCGGCGCCGCGTTGATGCTCGCGGCGGGCCTCGAGGGCATCCGCGGCGAGCTCGATCCCGGCGAGCCGAACACCGAGAACATGTATCTCCTGTCCGACGCCGAGCTCGCCGAACGCGGGATCGGCTGGCTACCCCGCACGCTGCTCGAAGCGGTCGAGGCACTCGCGGTGGATCCGCTCGCCGCATCCGTGCTCGGACCCGACATGCACCGTGCCTTCATCGAGGAGAAGACCGCAGAGTGGAACAGCTATCACACCACCGTTTCGGAGTGGGAACGTGACCGCTACCTCAAGTTCTGGTGACGTCGGCCTCGAGAGCGTGACCGCGTTCGAGCCGGTGTTCGCGGTCGAGGTGCCGGCATACTCCGGGCGCGCGGTACCCGTCTCTGCGGGGACCACGATCAGGATCACCGACCCCGAGGGCCACCAGATCGGCGACATGTTCGCGTTCGTCGCCGACGACCCGGATCGCTGGTTGAGCACCGGGGCGACTCGTGCGCAGCACCACCAGCTCTTCCCTCCGGTGGGGGGCGCGTTCGTGACCCAGTTCCACGAGCCGATCCTCACGTTGGTGGCCGACGCGTCGCCGGGTGTGCACGACATGCTCTATCCACCCTGCTCGCCCGCGATGTACGCCGTGAACGGGTTCACCGACTACCACCCGAGCTGTCGCGAGAACTTCGAGCTGGCCGCGGGTGGTGCCGGGATGCCGACGGTGCCGGTGCCCGACCCGGTGAACCTCTTCCAGAACACCCCGCCCGACGCCGGCGGGACGATGGTCGTCGGCCCGGCGGCATCCGAGCCCGGTGATCACGTGGTGCTGCGCGCCGAGCTGGACCTGGTCCTGGTGCTCACCGCGTGCAGCTACGACCTCAGCGACGCGAACGGCGACGCGTGCACCGGTCTCCTCATCGAGCTCGACGCCCCGCCGGACGACTGACGTTCCCCGCCCCGCTCCGAACCCCCGCTCCGAACCCCCCGCTCAGGTCCTCGTTCAGGCGGGGACGGAGGTGGGCTCCCAGGTGGGATAGCCGAGCTCGGTGGTGAACGCGGGCCAGACGACGTCGTCGTGACCGGGGAGGAGGCGATAGCCCTTCTCGGCCGCGATCGCCTTGAGTCGCCGGATGGGTTCGATCGACGCCTCGTTCGGCACGCCGATCGTCTCGCCGACGGCGAGCTCGTCGTCGAGGTTCTCCTGGAGATCGGCGGCGTCGAACGCGAACACGTACCCGCCGCCCCCGACCGACTCGTCGAGGTCGACGACGAAGCTCTGGTGCCCCGGCGTGTGACCGGCCGTGAGCACCGCGGTGATGCCCGGTGCGATCTCGGCGTCGCCGTCGGCGATCTTCCAGTCGATCGCGGGGTCGTCGACGTCGACGCGGAAGATCGCCTGGCGTTCGGGCTCGGGATGGTTGGCGGCGAGCACGTGGTCGAGCTCCAGCTGCTGCGCGTGCGCGGTGGCCTGGCCGGTGAACCACCGGAGGCCGCCCGAGTGGTCGAGGTGGAAGTGGCTGACCGCGACGTCGGTGACGATCGACGGGTCGAGGCCGACGAGATCGAACGCGGCGACGAGCGGGTCGCGGGTCGGGTCGGGGAGCTCGGCCCGGTAGTTCGGGAGGCTGTCGTGGAAGCGCTTGCGCAGCGGCGGATCGCGGAGGAACGCACCGTTGAACCCGGTGTCGAGGAGCACCCAGCCGCCGTCGACCTCGCACAGGACTCCAGGCACCGGGCAGCGGATCATCAGGGTCGGGTCGGCGCCGTGGACCGACACCGCCTTCGGCAGGTGCTCCCAGCCGTAGGTCAGCGGAACGACGCTTCTCACACCCGACTTGGCCATGCCGACGAACCTACGGGTATCGGATGACGACCGTGTAACACGCTCGTGACGCGGGGGACACCGTTTCGAACTCCCGGTCGGGAAGGCTGAACGAATGGATGCTGCAGCAGGTCTTCCGGTCGCCGACCCCTGGTTCGCCCGTCGTCGGATCGACGACACCATCACGCTCATCTGGGAGCCGCACGTCGACCGGCTGCAGCAGTGCAACATCTGGCACGTTCGCGGCAGGGACCGAGACCTCATCATCGACACCGGCCTCGGCATCGCGTCGTTGCGCGCCGCAGCCGAAGACCTGCTCGACAAACCCCTGCTCGCGGTGGCGACCCACTACCACTACGACCACACCGGCAGCCTGCACGAGTTCGACGAGCGTGCGATCCACAAGGACGAAGCCGAGTTCCTCACCACCTCGGAGGGCATCGGGGGCACGCTCGTCACCGCCGACATCCCCGAAGACATCCGCACGTCGATGGTGGAGGCGGGCTATCCACTCGACGACGACCTGCTCGTGACTGCAGTGCCGTCGGCCGACTACGACGTCGCCGGCTACACGGTTCCGGCCGCGCCGGCGACGCGAGTCCTCGACGAGGGCGACGTGATCGACACCGGCGATCGCGCCTTCGAAGTCATCCACCTCCCGGGTCACTCGCCGGGGAGCATCGGCCTCTGGGAGGAGGCGACCGGCATCCTCTTCTCCGGCGATGCGCTCTACGACGGCCCGCTCCTCGACGAGATCCCCGGTGCCGACCTCGACGCCTACGTCCGCACGATGGCCCGGCTGCGCGACATGCCGGTCGAGATGGTGCACGCGGGCCACGACCCGAGCTTCGGCCGCGACCGCCTCGTCGAGCTCACCACCGCCTACCTGGACAGAAGGAGTCCTGCCCACGCCTGAGGGGCGGCCAGGAGAAGAAGTGGAGCCGGCGGACGCGCCGCGCGGGAGTTCACTGGGTGGGCGGTCGAGCCGGCGGAGCGGATTCGACCATCACGGTGTCCGCCAGGTCCAACCTGGAGGTGGGGGACCCGTGGGGTCGAGGGGGGCGGGGAGCGCGGCGAGGTCGGCTTCGCTGCCGTGGGTGATCTCGGTGACCCACACGGTTCCGTCCCGACGTTGGTAGCGGCCGGCGACGCCGCCGCCGTTCGCCCGGCGGTCGAGGATCGTCGACGCGTGGTCGCCGACGCGCACCGCGAGCCCACCGTCGGTCTCGGCGACGGCCACCGGCCCGTCGGTGCCGGGCCACGGTGACCAGCGTTCGGCGAAGGTGATGACACGGTCGGTCGTGAACTCGCCGCTCTCGATCAGGTCGTCGCCGTCGGGGGTGATGAGGCCGACGTCGTCACCCATCTCCTCCGATGCGATCTCGTGGGTCCACGTGAGGTGCGGTTCCGACCACGCAGTGGTCCCGGCGAACGTGATGTCGCTCGCGAACCCGCCGGGACCCCGCACGTCGACGAAAGCCGTTCCGGCTTCGAGCCACATCGTCGGGCCGTTCTCCACCACCTCGCCGTCGACGATCAGCTCGCTGCGGAACCAAGCACCGATGAACCGGGCCGGAAGGGTCACGCGACCGCGGCGAGGATGTGCTCGTGGAACGCGGTGATCGGTGCTTCGTGTTCGCGTGCGAGCGGGCCGACCTCGAAGTCGGGTGACGCGAGGCCGCGCTGGATACGTTCGCAGGCGAGGATGTCCTCGTCGATGAAGCTGCGCGCCGCCCGCACCAGCGAGTTCGTGTCGGCCCCGGGCTCCGCCTTCATGCGCACCTCGATGCGGCTCTCCGTCGGTCCGACCGGGACGACCGCGTACGACATGAAGTACTCGGCGTTCGCGGCGAGGAGGATGTTCGGGAAGATGAGGTGGGCGCCGATGCCGGTCCGGTCGCGCTCGTCGAGATGGGTGATGGCTTTCGTTCCCGGAGGGAGCTCCCGTTCCGCGCCGGCGCGCAGCGGCTCGTAGCTCGTCCAGTTGCGGCCGCGCTGCTGGTGCTCGAACTTGCGGTGGTCGAAGTCGCCGAGGCTTCCCCGGTGCAGGTACCAGAGGTGGTACACGTCGATGTGGTTCTCGATCAGGAGCTTCCAGTTGCAACGCGCCCGCAGGTCGATGGTCGCAGCGAGGGGCAACGTGCCCGGACGGTGGCTGCCGATCCCGGCCGGGAGGTCGCCGAGCTCGTCGACGAGGGGTCTCGCGTGCGGGTCGGCGTGCGCGAACACCATGCCCTCCCAGACGGCCACCGACGCGGGGAGGAGGCCGAACTGCTCGGCGCACAGGTCCGGGAACTGCTCCTTGCGTTGGGGAACGACGGTGAGCGCTCCCTCGAGGTCGTAGCGCCAGTCGTGGTAGAAGCACCGCACCTCGTCGAGGCCGCACCCGCGGCCCTCGACCATCACCATCCCGCGGTGGCGGCACAGGTTCTGGAACGCGCGGAGCTCGCCGTCGTCGCCCATCACGACGAGGAGCGGTACCGCACCGACGTCGACGGTGAGGTAGTCGCCGGGTTGGTCGAGGTCGTCGGTGGTCGCGACCACCGCCCAGGAGCCTCGGAAGAGGTGGCGTTGCTCCCGCTCGAACCAGCCGGGTTCCATGTAGGTGTCGCGCGGCAGGAGGAACTGGGGTTCGAGCTCCGCTGTACTCATGCCCCGCAGTTCACCAATGGGTCGTTTCCGGGTCACTCACGGCCGGTTGCCAGATCATCAGCAGGATCTGACGGCTTGCTTCACGCCCCGATCGGCGGGTGCATCTTCCCGCCCGACCGGCTCGCGAGGTAGGCGAGCCACCCTCCGTGCGCGGTGATGTCGGGGGCGTCGGCGAGGGCCCAGCCCTCGCAGATGAAGCCGGGGTGCCACGAGCCGTCGTCGAGCTCGACCCGGCCGATGCCGAGCGGTGCCGGGATCCCGCCGATGAAGTCGCCGAACCCGTCGATCGGGATCCGCCACAGCTCGGCTGCGATCGCGCCGCCCGGCTCACCGGGTCCGACGCGTGACAGCCCGGGCTTCGGCGGCACGGTCGGCAACGCGGCGAGGCGGTAGGTGGGCGCGGTCCGGACCGGGGCCAGGAACTGCGCGCCACGGCCGACGAGCTCGCCGTTGAGGGGTTGCCCGCGCAGGTGTGCACCGACGACGACGATGGTCGTCGCGCCGACCCACGTCGGAAGCGGCGGGTCGGGTTCGCCGACGAGACGCGCGGCGGCGGTCGCGACGACCGGATCGGCGAACGCCGGGCCGAGGAACGTGATCCCGAACGGCATCCCGTCGCCGCGCCGTCCGGCCGGTACCGCGGCCGCGCACAGATCGAGGAGGTTGCAGCCGTTCGTGAACCGACCGAGTCGCCGGTTCACCCCGAGGGGATCGGCTGCAACCGCGGCGAGGGTGGGTGCCTCGCCGACGGTCGGGACCGCGACCACGTCGACGACGTCCCAGGTGGGGGCGAACGCGCCCGCGTGGCGACGGACGCGGTCGAGGTCGGCGGCGTACTCGTGGGCGGGGAGATCGCGTGCCGCGCCGATCACCGCGGCGACGGTCGGGTCGGCGCCCTCCGGATGGGCATCGAGGAACGCGCCCACGGCGGCCCATCGTTCTGCCACCAGTGCGCTGTCGTAGAGGAGGTCGCCCGCGGCGAGATAGGGAGTCAGGTCGATCTCGACGAGGGGCCCGAGGCGTGCGAGCTCGCGGACCGCGCCTTCCCAGGCGGTACGTGCGTACCCGTCGAGCGACGCGAGCTGGTCGGGATGCGGCACGCCGATGCGGAGCGGCCCGGACCCGGGGATCGCGGTCCCGAGTGGCGCGGTCCGGCTCCAGGGGTCGGTCGGATCGGGACCGGCGGCTTCGGCCAGGATCGCGTTCGCGGTGGCGACGGAACGCGCGAAGACCGACACGCAGTCGATCGAACGACACGCCGGGATCACCCCAGTGGTACTCAGGAGACCACGGGTCGGCTTCAGGCCGACGATCGCGTGCAACGCCGCAGGGACCCGGCCGGATCCGGCGGTGTCGGTCCCGAGTGCGGCGTCGACCTCACCGAGCGCCACCGCGACCGCGGAACCCGACGACGATCCGCCCGAGATCCGTTCGGGGTCGATCGCGTTGCGGACGGCTCCGAAGGGGGAACGGGTCCCGACGAGTCCGGTGGCGAACTGGTCGAGGTTCGTCTTGCCGATGACGATCGCGCCCGATGCGGCGAGTTTCGCGACCACGGTGGCCGACCGGGATGCGTTGCTGCCGAACGCCGGGTGCGCCGCGGTCGTGCGGGTTCCGGCGACGTCGATGTTGTCCTTCACCGCAAGGGTCGTACCCGCGAGCGGGAGGGTGTCGCCGCGTTCGAGTCGCGTCGCGACCTCCGCGGCATCGGCTTCGACCTCGGCGAGGTCGCGCACCGTGATCCACGCCTCGGGGCGGGTGCTCCCGGCGGCGGCCCGGGCTGCGTCGCGGGCGCGGCCGGTGATGGCCTCCCGGTCGAGGCGCATCCCGTCGGCGGGCGACGTCACGTCGTCACGGAGTCGCGTCGGTGTCGATCGCGACCAGCGGCTGCCCGGGTCGGACCTCCTGCCCCGGCCGGACGAGCACGGCCCGGACGGTGCCGCGAACCGGCGCCCGCACGGGTGTCTCCATCTTCATCGCTTCGAGCACGACCACCACGTCGCCCTCACTCACGGCCTGGCCGACTTCGACTCCCACCTGCCAGACCGACGCGTGGAGTGCGGCTTCGACGACCGCGGCGCCGAGGAAGGCCTCGCGATCGGCTTCGGGTTCCACGGTGGCGGCGGCCCGGTCGAACTCGCCCGAGGCTTCCCACCGCGTCCGTTCGGCGTTGAACGACGACTGCTGCTGGTCGCGGAACGTGGCGATCGACGCGGCGTTGTCGGTCAGGAACTCGAGGTGGTCGGCCAGCCGCAACCGGGTCGGCGTGATCTCGAGGTCGACGCGGCCGAGGGGGAGATCACGGCGCCACTCGAGCAGCTCGCCCGGGCTCACCTCGAAGTAGCGGATCTGGTCGAAGAAGCGGAGCAGCCACGGCTTCTCGAACGTGTTCGTCGTGCGGAAGCGATTCCAGATGGGGACGGTGCGCCCGACGAACTGGTAGCCGCCGGGACCTTCCATGCCGTAGATGCACATGTACGCGCCCCCGATGCCGACTGCGTTCTCGGGGGTCCAGGTGCGTGCCGGGTTGTACTTGGTGGTGACGAGGCGGTGCCGGGGGTCGAGCGGCGTGGCGACCGGCGCGCCGAGGTACACGTCGCCGAGGCCGAGCACCAGGTACGACGCGTCGAACACGATCCGGTGGACGTCGCTCACGTCGTCGAGGCCGTTGATCCGGCGGATGAACTCGATGTTCCACGGACACCAGGGCGCATCGTCGCGCACCGTCGACATGTAGCGGTCGATCGCCTCGCGGGTGGACGGGTCGTCCCATGCGAGGGGGAGGTTCACGACGCGGCTCTCGACCTCCACGTCGGCGAGGCCGGGGAGCTCGCCCTCGGCGCGCTGGAGGATCGCGAACGCGTCGTCGACCGACAGTCGATCGGGATCGACGTGCACCTGGGCGGAGCGGATCCCGGGGGTGACCTCGACGACACCGTCGAGCGCGTGTTCCTCGAGCCACTGCTGCAGCGCGTGGACCCGGAAGCGCAGCACGAGGTCGAGCGTCATCGCCCCATACTCGACGAGCAGGTTCTCGTCGCCGCTGCGCCGCCAGCACACGGCGGGTCGTTCGCCGTCGGCGTCCCACCGGTCGAGGACCCCGCCCGAGGGGTCACGCGCCGCGAGGAGGGTGGTCGACGCAGGCGCGTGACCCCGGGCGGATCGGAGCTGGTTCGCCTCGGTGGGTGAGACGGGAACCAGCCGGACGGTGGCACCGGGCCGGAGCTGACCGATCTTCCAGCGCTCGGCCGAGACGACGGTCACGGGACAGACGAACCCGCCCAGGCTCGGTCCGTCGGGTCCGAGGATGATGGGCATGTCGCCGGTGAGGTCGACGGCGCCGACCGCGTAAGGGGTGTCGTGGATGTTCGACGGGTGGAGGCCGGCGTCGCCGCCGTCGGTGCGGGCCCACTGCGGTGCAGGACCGACGAGGCGCACTCCGGTCCGGGCGGAGTTGTGGTGCACCTGCCACTCCGCCGCGAGGAGTGCGTCGAGCCCGTCGGCGGTGAGGAACTCCGGCGCCGCGTGCGGACCCTCGACGACGCCGATCTGCCACGTGTCGGTGATCGCCGGGACCAGCTCGAGCGCGAGGGGAGCGGGGGACGGGAGGTCGACTACGGGGCCGATTCGGAGCACGTCGCCGGGTTGCAGCGCGCGTCCACCGTGACCGCCGAACCCGCCGAGGGTGAACGTCGAGCTGCTCCCGAGCACGTCGGTCACCTCGAAACCCCCACGCACGTGCAGTGACGCGCGGATTCCCGGCGGCCCGATCGCGCCGGTGGTCAGCGTCGCACCCGCCGCGACCGCGACCGGGGTCCACATCACCACCGGTGTGCCGTCGAGGTCGGCGACCGTCGGTGCGCCCGCGAGGCAGATGACGGTGGGAGCGCGGAACCGCAGGGTCGGGCCCTGGGCGGTGAGCTCGAGCGCGGGCGTCTCCTCCGGGTTGCCGACGACGCGGTTCCCGAGCCGGAACGAGCGATCGTCCATCGGTCCGCTCGGGGGGACGCCGACCGGCCACAACCCGATCCGACCGGGGAGATCCTGCACGGTGGTGAGCGTGCCCCCGGTGAGCACCTCGACGGTCGTGCCGGTCGACGCGACGGAGGCGAGCGCGCCGGTCCACACCTCGCCGCGTCCGAATCCCGGGTCGGCGGCGATGCCGCGCAGCTGATCGAGGTTGGTGGCCACGCCGTCGATCGACGTCGCGTCGAGGGCCGCGCCGAGCGCTTCGACCGCGTCGGCGCGGGTGGCCGCGTGCACGATCACCTTCGCGAGCATCGGGTCGTAGGTGGGACTCACGGTCGTCCCGGCCTCGATCCAGGTGTCGACCCTCGCGTCGGCCGGGAACGACACCGCGGTGATCAGGCCTGCGCTCGGCCGGTAGTCGGCCCCCGGGTCCTCGGCGTACACGCGGGCCTCGATCGCGGAACCCGACGGCGCGATGAGGTCGGGCGTCCGGTCGAGCCAGGCACGGTCGCCCGACGCGAGCCGCAGCATCCACTCGACGAGATCCACTCCGGTCACCGCCTCGGTCACGGGGTGCTCCACCTGGAGTCGGGCGTTGACCTCGAGGAACGCGACGATCTCGGCGTCGACGTCGACCAGCATCTCGACCGTGCCCGCCGAGCGGTAGTCGACCGAGCTCGCGAGCGTGCGGGCGGCGTCGTGCAGCCGCCCCCGGAGCGCATCCGACAGCCGGGGCGCCGGCGCCTCCTCGACGACCTTCTGGTTCCGGCGCTGCAACGAACAGTCGCGGTCGCCGAGCACGATCACCCGGCTGAGTCCGTCGCCGAAGACCTGCACCTCGATGTGGCGGGCCCGGGTCAGGTAGCGCTCGAGGTACACCCCGTCGTCGCCGAACGCGGCCCCGGCCTGGCGCTTCGTGCCGGCGAACGCGTCGCGGAGCTCGGCTTCGTCGGCGCAGATCCGCATCCCGATCCCGCCTCCACCCGCGGTGGCCTTGAGGACCACGGGGTACCCGGCCGCGGTCGCACTCGCAGCGGCGGCGTCGACGTCGAACAACAGCTCGGAGCCGGGGAGGAGCGGTACTCCGGCGCGCTCGGCCAACGCCCGCGCGGTGTGCTTCGCGCCGAACGCTTCGAGCTGAGCGGGGGTGGGGCCCACGAACGCGATACCTGCTGTCTCGATCGCGGTGGCGAAGTCGGCCCGTTCGGAGAGGAATCCGTATCCCGGGTGCACGGCATCGGCACCACTCGCGGCGACCGCATCGAGGATCGCCTCGGTGCGCAGGTAGCTCTCGGCCGGTGCGCCAGGCCCGATGCGGATCGCGGCGTCGGCCTGGCGGACGTGCAGCGCGGTCTCGTCGGCGTCGGAGTAGACGGCGATGGCGCGCGCGCCCAGGCGTTGGACGGTGCGGATGATCCGGCACGCGATCTCACCCCGGTTGGCGACGAGCACCGAGTCGAACAGCTCAGGCTCCCTCGACCACGATCTGCACGGGAGTGGGGTCGAAGCCGTTGCACGGGTTGTTGATCTGGGGGCAGTTGCTCACGAGCACGAGCACGTCCATCTCCGCGACCGCGCTGACCCGCAACCCGGGAGCCGAGATGCCGTCGACGATCCCCAGGGTGCCGTCGGGCTCGACCGGCACGTTCATGAACCAGTTGATGTTGCTCACGATGTCTCGTTTGGTGAGGCCCCAGCGTGAACCCTCGAGGAGGAAGTTCTCGACGCACGCGTGCTGGTGCTTCGTGTGGTGGCCGTACCGCAGCGTGTTCGACTCCTGACTGCACGCGCCCCCGATCGTGTCGTGGCGACCACACGTGTCCTCCACCACCCGCAGCATCGGTCGACCTTCGGCGGTGCGCAGCACGGATCCTTCGGTGAGGTAGGCGTTGCCCTGGGCAGCGATCGTCGTGTGCGCGCAGTAGCGCTCGACCGGATCGTGGGGGTCGTAGAGGAGGCAGTCGACTGCCTGGTTGCCCTGCAGGTCGACGATCGTGATGGTGCCACCGGCGGGCACGATCCCCGACCACGGGGCCCGGGCCCCGACGGTGGCGTCGACGCGAGCGGTCATGGCCGGGTCCCGAGCCAGTCGGCGTTGTTCAGGAGTGCCCGCCGGCGCTCGGGCGTGTCGGCCTCGCCGGGAGCCGGATCACGATCGGGTCCCGGCACCCAGGCCGTGATCCGCAGTGGGCCGCACACGTAGTCGGGTCGGAGGTCGAGCACGTGGGGCACGTTCGCGACGGCGATCTGCACGTCGAGCTCGGCCCGCAGCGTCACGGAGGCACCCGGCGGCGCGTCGACGTCGAGCTCGAACGTTCCGTCGGCCGCGACGCGAGCGCCCTTGAAGAACGCGATGCTCGGTCCGACGTCGCGACGCTCCATGCCCGCCTTGAGCGCGGCGAGGACCAACCGGTCGCGGGCGTTGGGATACGCGCCTTCGACGGCACCGTCGCCGTACTTCGCGACGTGGCTCGCGGCGTTGGGTGCGGAGCAGAGCGCGTCGTGGTGACCCGAGGTGTCGTCGGTGATCGTCATCAGCGCGCGGCCCATGTCGGACAGCAGCTGCGAGCCGGTCGTGGGGTAGGCCTGCCACTGCACCTTGACCGTGTCGGCGAGGTTCAGGCGCTCGGCGGGTTGCCGGGCGTTGTGGATGGTCACATGTCCGCAAGCCTCACCGTCGAGATCGGTCAGGCACACGAACGTGCCGCGCGGGAGGCGGTGTGCCGCGTACTCTCCGGGTTCGATGATCTCGTCCCACACCACCGCCGCCGGCTCGACCCCCTCGGGGAGCTCCGTCGCCGTGGTCGCCGGGATGGTCGGCATCCCCCGGACGACCGTTCCGGCCTGGGCCCGCGCGTGATCCCGCGCGCCGTGCGTCGTCGCGGTGGCGGCTCCGCCGGCCGGATCCGAGGATGGCATCCGACCATTATCGTTCACCTGATCGGTAATACAAGGAACGAGCGCGTGAATGCCGGATGATGCGGATGTGACGGGGCCCCGCCGTCGGGGTCGTCCGCGCGCGTCGGCGGTGGAGGTGATCGGGGATCCGCGCGAGCAGATCCTCGACGCGGCCGCCCGGCTCTTCGCCGCGCAGGGCTACGCGGCGACCGGTACGCGGGAGATCGCGGCGGCGGTCGGTCTCCGCCAGGCTTCCCTCTTCCACTGGTTCGCGCGCAAGGACGACATCCTCGCCGAGCTCCTCGACCGGACGGTCGCGCCGGCGCTCGCGGTGAGTGACGCGCTCCGCGACGCCGACACCGAGCCGGTGGTCCGGCTGTTCGCGCTGGCCCGGCGCGACGTGCGGAACCTCTGCGAGGGTCCGGTGAACCTCGCGGCGCTGCAGTTGCTGCCCGAGGCCCGGGCGCCCTACTTCGCCCCGTTCTGGGAACGACGCGACGAGCTGCGCCGCCGCTACGGGAGCCTGATCGCCGAACTCGATCGCGGCGGCCGACTCCTCGTACCGAACCGGGCGCTCGCCACCGACATCGTCTTCGGGATGGTGGAATCGGTCATCACGTGGTTCGACCGCGACGGTCGTCGCACCGCCGCCGACGTTTCCGACGCGCTGGCCCTCGCCGCGGTCCGGGGGGTCGTGGAACGTCCACCGGCCGCGACCCGCCTCCGCGCCGCGGCCGCGCGGCTGCTCGGCAACAGCCTCGACGCACGACCGGCACCACCCTCCCAGAAGGTCCCCGACCGGAAGCAGAAGACCCGATGATCTACGACCTCGCCCACCGCAACGTCGCACTGCTCGTCGTCGACGTGCAGCGGGAGTACTTCGACGAATCCGGTCCCGCGTATGTTCCCGCGGCCGCGGAACGGCTCGAGGCCATCAACGGTCTGATCGAGGCGTTCCGGGCCATCGGCGCCCCGGTGGTGCAGATCCGGCACGCGCACCGGCCCGATGGTTCCGACGGCGGCCGCCTCGCCGACTTCCTCCCCGACGACGACGAGCCGTCGTTCGTCGAGGGAACCGAGCGGGTCGCGTTCGCCGAGGGCCTCGCGGTGGCGCCGAGCGACGTGATCGTGACCAAGAACCGCTACGACGCCTTCGCGGGGACGGACCTCGATCTCGTGCTCCGGGGCGCGGGGACGCGCGCGGTGGTCGTGTGTGGGTTCATGACGAGCTTCTGCTGCACGTCGACCGCGCGCACCGCCCACACCCTCGACTACGAGACCCTGTTCGTCCGCGATGCGGTCGACGGGCCCGATCTCGAACGGTTCGACGGTGCGCCCTACCCGCACACCGAGGTGCTCGACGACACGTGCGCGCTCCTCGGCGCCGGCTTCGCCGAGATCGTCACGACCACCGAAGTCCTGGACCGGTTGGGCGGTGGGAACTAGGAAGTCGCGAGGCGCGTCATGAAGGCGGCGCTGCCCCGGGGCTCGCGATCGCGGTCGAAGAGGCCGAACGCCACGTCGAAGCCGTGGTTCCACTCGTAGTTGTCGACACCTGTCCAGTGGAAGAAGCCGCGGACGTCGACGCCGTCGCCGATGGCGTCCTCGACGACTCCCAGTGACTCGCGCAGCACGTCGGTGCGCCACTCGTCGTCGTCGGTCCCGACTCCGTGTTCACAGATGAGCACCGGCCGGCCCGGTCGTTCCTCGTGGAGACGGTGCAGGACGATGCCGAGCCCTTCGCTCCACGGGGCGTAGCCGAGCGGTCCGACCTTTCGATCGGCGGGATAGGCCGCGAACCGACCGTCGCGATCGACGCCGATCGCGGAGTAGTAGGAGAACCCGATGAGGTCGCCCACCTCGCGGAGGTCGGGGATCTCGACCGGTGCCCGGTCGGGGAGCTCGAGCACGCCATCGCGCTCGGCCCGGAGCCAGATCGACCACGTGAGCTCCTCGAGTGCTCCGGCCCACTTCGCCGCGGGGACGGAGTCGTCGGCCGCGTAGATCGGCGAGAGGTTGTGGATCGTCGCCACCGGAGATCCGCCACCGCGGAGCTCCCGCCAGGCATCGCGCTGCGCGAGCAGCGTGGCGCCGTACAGGTCGAACACGCGACGCCAATCGCGCGACGCGGGTCGCCGACCACCGGTGGCGTAGATGCCCGCGTACGCGTTCGGTTCGTTGATCAACTTCCATCCGAACGCGATGTCGCCGAAGGTCTCGGCGCAGAACGCGACATGCCGGGCCCAGAAGTAGGAGCGCGCGTGGTCGTCGACGAAGCCACCTTCGCCGACCTCGGTGAACCATCCGGGCAGGGTGAAGTGGTGCAGGCAGATCCACGGTGCGATCCCGACCGACCGGGCGGTCTCGAGCATCTCGCGGTAGTGCTCGACCGCAGCCTGGTCGCGTCGACCCTCGACCGGTTCGATGCGGGCCCACTCGATCGACAGGCGGTGGTGGCGCAACCCGTGCTGGGCGTACAGCGCGAAGTCTTCCGCGTAGCGGGTCGCGAACCCGTTGCCGTCGCCGCTCCGCGGCACGACGCCATCCTGTTCGAGCGCGAACCAGTCGGACTCGGGCGCGGCGCCCTCGCACTGCGTCGACGACGACGCCGTCCCCCACCAGAAATCCGACGGGAACCCCATCGCCCGAACCTATCGCCGGAACCCCGATGCGCGTCGGGGCCCGCCCTTGGGATCAGAAGCCGGTGTTGGGTTCCTGCTCGAAGAATCCACAACCGCTGCTGGTCCTGCGGTTCACGTTCTCGACCGCGGTCTGCACCGCGGGGTTGTCCTTCACCGACGGGTCGGTCTCGACCCGCTGCATCGCGTCGAGGAACACCGCGGCGTCGGGCGCGATGTCGGGTGGGGCGAGCTCTGCGAGCTTCGCGACCATCGTGATCTGCGCGGCGATCGACGGTTGCGGCCTCTTCTGGATCTGCTCCTCGTAGCGGAACGCAGCCTCGCAGTAGGCCTTCGAGGGTCGGGCCAGCGACTCGCCCCGCTCCCCGCAGGCCCCGAGGGCCACCGCGAGACCCACGGTCGCGGCGACGGCGGCGAGCGGTCGGAGGGACATGTCCGCATTCTGCCGCGCCCCGGGAGCCGAACCGCAGTCGGGCGGTACCATCGACGCATGTGGAGCGAGCGGAGCCAGCACCGACTCGAGTTCCACCCGTCGAGCGAGTGGAACGAATGGTGATGTCTCCCAGGCGCGGGTTCCGGTACTCCAGGTGGGACGGCAGCCAGGTCGGGTTCGACGTCGACGCCGATGCCCTCCTCTCGGAGATGGCCGACGATCTCCTCTACCACGGCGATCTGAACGCGGCGCTGCGCCGCATGCTCCAGCAGGGCTTCAAGGACCGCAACGGCGAAGAGCTCATGGGGCTGCGCGACATGGTCGAGCGGCTCAAGCAGCGCCGTCGCGACGAGCTGGAGTCGCGCGACCTCGGCGGCGTGTACGACGACATCGCCGAGAAGCTCAACGACATCGTCGACCAGGAGCGCGCCGGCATCGAGCGCAAGACCGACGAAGCCCGACTCTCGGGTGACCAGCGTCGGCAGGAGATCGTCGAGGATCTCGCCGACGCCAAGAACATGGAGCTCGAGATGCTCCCGCCCGACCTCGCGGGCAAGGTGCAGTCGCTCCAGGACTACGAGTTCATGGACGACGATGCCCGCAACGCGTTCGAAGAGCTGATGGACGAGCTGCGCAGTCAGCTCATGCAGAGCTACTTCAACCAGATGTCGGAGGGCATGCAGAACGTCACGCCCGAGCAGATGGCACGGATGAAGGACATGCTCGCCGAGCTGAACCAGATGCTCGAGCAGCGTGAGCGCGGCGAGGAACCCGACTTCGACGGCTTCATGGAACGCTTCGGCGACTTCTTCCCCGACAACCCGAAGAACCTCGACGAGCTGCTCGAGCAGATGGCCCGCTCCATGGCCCAGATGCAGTCGATGCTCAACTCGATGACTCCCGAGCAGCGCGCCCAGCTGCAGGGACTCGCCCAGTCGCTCCTCGACGACATGGACTTCCGCTGGCAGGTCGACGAGCTCGCCCGCAACCTCCAGAACGCGTTCCCCGACATGCCGTGGAACCAGCAGATGAACTTCCAGGGCGACAACCCGATGCAGTTCTCGCAGATGGCGGGGATGCTCGAGATGATGGGCGACCTCGACCAGCTCGAGAACCTGCTGCAGTCCGCCACCCAGCCCGGCCAGCTCGCCGAGGTCGACATCGACCAGGCGCGCGACCTCCTCGGCGACGATGCAGCCCGATCGCTCGAACGGCTGAAGGAGCTCGCCAAGATGCTCGAGGAGGCCGGCCTCATCGAGCAGCGTGAAGGCCGGCTCGAGCTCACACCCCGGGGCGTCCGCGCGCTCGGTCAGCGGGCCCTCGCCGACCTGTACCGCAAGCTCATGAAGGACAAGGCCGGCCGCCACGACGTCGAACGGGTCGGGATCGGCAACGAGCGGACCTACGAGCACAAGCCCTACGAGTTCGGTGACCCCTTCCACCTGAACGTCGAGCAGACGGTGAAGAACGCGATCTGGCGTCAGGGCGCGGGGACGCCGGTCCGCCTCACTCCCGACGACTTCGAGGTCGAACGGACCGAGGTCGTCACCCGCTCGGCAACGGTGCTGCTGCTCGACGTGTCGCTCTCGATGCCGATGCGCGACAACTTCCTCCCGGCCAAGAAGGTGGCGATGGCGCTCCACTCGCTCATCACCAGCCAGTTCCCGCGCGACTACTTCGGGCTGGTGAGCTTCGGGCGGGTGGCCCGGGAGGTGAAGCCCGAGCTCCTCCCGGAGATGAGCTGGGACTTCGAGTGGGGCACCAACATGCAGCACGCGATGCTCCTCGCCCGGCGGCTCCTCGCCCGCCAGACCGGCACCAAGCAGATCATCATGGTCACCGACGGCGAGCCCACCGCCCACATCCAGGGCGGCGAGGCGATCTTCAACTACCCGCCGTCGCCGGTGACCATCGAGGAGACCCTCCGCGAGGTCGCCCGGTGCACCAAGGAAGGCATCCGGATCAACACCTTCATGCTCGACGAGAGCTACTACCTGCGCGATTTCGTGGAACGGATGATGCGGGTGAACCGGGGTCGGGCCTTCTTCACGACCCCCGACACGCTCGGCGACTACGTGCTCGTCGACTTCCTCGAGCACAAGCGCGTCAACCGCTCCCGGAGAGCCTCCTAGAAGCAGGGCAAGGCGTCCTGAGGGTCGACTGCGGCTGCGTCGCCTCGATCGCCCACCCGCTTCGGCCCCGCGATCGGTGTCCGGCGACTTCGCCTTCGTCTCCTCTCAAGGCCGGGCCCGTCCTGCCCGATACCTCCCACGAGGCGGCCGAGCACGATCGGTCGCACGCGACGTGCGAGCGGGACGGGTATGGACGTCATCCCGACAGAGATCCGGGAGCGGATCAGGTACGAGGCCCGGGTCTCCGGCCTCTCCGAGGGCACGGCACTTTCGATCGAGGCGGTCGAGAAGCGCCGCCTCCAGATCTGGGTCGTCGCCGGTGTCCTGGTCCTCGCGCTCAGCGGTGCCTTCGCGGTCTCGTCGCTCAACGGTGGTCTCGAGGGCAACCGGTGGCTCCGGCCCGGGGTGCTCCAGATCGCGCTCGTCGCCCTCGCGCTCGGGTTCTGCATCTACGCGATCGAGAAGGAGGTCCACCTCCACCGGCTGAGTCGTCTCATCGTCGACGAGCGCGTCCTCAACTCGGCGCTGTCGAAGCGCCTGCAGCAACACTCTGCGCTGATGGCCGCGGGTCGGGCCCTGAACTCGGTCCTCGATCTCGACGAAGTGCTCGACGTGATCCTCGCGAGCGCGCTCGACATGCTCCGCGCGTCGGCGGGTTCGGTCATGCTGCTCGAAGACGAAGACGCGCTGCGTGTGGTCGCTGTGCGCGGCAGCGAGACGCCCCGCAACGCGCGCGTGATGATGGGTTCGTCGATCGCGGGCAAGGTCGCGCGCACCCGGGAGCCGATCATCCTCAACGGTCCGGTCGACGGCGAGAAGTTCCCCGGCCGCAAGAAGCGGGCCGAAGCGCCCGAGAGCGCGATGTGCGTTCCCCTCCAGCATCGCGGTCACCTCCTCGGGGTGCTGAACGTCAGCGCGTCGGGGAACCGGATCTTCGACGAGTACGACATGCAACTCCTCTGCCTCTTCGCCGAGCCGGTCGCGGCGGCCATCGCCAAGGCCGGCCTGTACGAAGCCGAACGAGCCCACGTCTCGGAGCTGCTCGAAGCCGGCCGCCAGACGTCGCAGTTCGTCGCGTCGGTGAGTCACGAGCTCCGCACTCCGATCACCTCGATTCGCGGCGCGATCGCCGCGTCGCGCATCGCAACCGAACACCAGCAGCGCGCCGAGTTGCTCGACGTGATGGAACGGCAGGCCCTCCGCCTCGCCCACATGGTCGAGGAGATGCTCACGGCGGCGAAGCTGGAACGGAGCGAATCGATGCCGCTCCTCCGTCGGGTCGACATCGCGGCGTTGATCCGGATGTCGGCGCTCGACTCCCAGGTGGCCGGCCGTCCGGTCGAGCTCACGGTGCCCGAGACGTGCGAGGTGCGCGCCGATCCCGAGTCGTTGCGTCGCATCATCGGCAACCTCGTGGAGAACGCCCACAAGTACGGCGCGACGCCGGTGCGGATCGTGCTCGATCAGCACGGTGACCAGATCGTGTTGTCGGTCATCGACGCAGGACCCGGTGTCCCGCCGGCCGAACGCGAGAAGATCTTCGACCGCTTCTACCGTTCCGACACGAACGGCGAGAAGCCGGGCGTCGGCCTCGGCCTCCCCATCGTCCGGGGTCTCGCCGAGGCGTGTGGTGGATCCGTGTGGGTCGAGGACGCGCCAGGTGGTGGAGCCGCGTTCCGCGTCTCGTTGCGAACGCGCGCGGCCGACGAGCAGGAGGTCGCTCATGTCCAGTAAGCCGAAGGTCCTGATCGTCGACGACGAACCCGACGTGCTCCTGACGTTGCGGGTGATCCTCGAGGCCTCGGGCTTCGAGCCTGCGCTCGCGGCCGACGGGGAGACAGCCCTGCGCCGCATCGACGCGGAGCATCCCGATCTCGTCCTGCTCGACATCATGATGCCGGTGCTCGACGGGTGGTTCGTGCTCGCCGAGCTCGCGGGCCGGGCGAAGAAGCCCAAGGTCATCGTGTGCTCGGCGAAGTCGGCCGACGTCGACAAGGCGCGCGCCCGCGATCTCGGTGCCGACGCCTACGTCGTGAAGCCGTGGGACCCCACTGCGCTGGTGCAGACGATGCGCGACGTGTTGGCCGCGAAGCACGCCGGCACCGCCGACAACCTCAGGGTCTGACCGCGGGCCCACCGGGCCCTCGCGCGTCGAGAATCGGCAGGATTCCGGGGCATTGCCGCGAGAAAAGCTGCCCATATCTGCCTACAAGGAACAAAAAACCCCTTGCGCCATTCGAGCGCACCGATCAGAGTAACAGCGTTGTAATTCCATCGGCGTCATTTCGTCGAGATCGAGGGGGCAGCCGATGCGCCAAGTGATGCACGAGGGAACGCACATGGAGAGTCCAGTCCAGAGTCGTCCAGTCCAGGGTCAGCCGGTGGTGCGGGATCTGCTCGCCATCGCGGCCGTACCCGGCGATGCCGATCCGAACGCCGAGGAGGGTGAGCGGCGCTGGCAGGAGCGCGCCAACTGCCTCGGGGTCGATCCCGACCTGTTCTTCCCCGAGCGCGGAGCGTCGACGCGGGAAGCCAAGGCGGTGTGCGGGAGCTGCGAGGTCAAGCCGGAGTGCCTGGAGTACGCCCTCGACCACGCCGAGAAGTTCGGCATCTGGGGTGGCCTCTCCGAGCGGGAACGCCGGCGGCTGCGACGCCAACGGGCCCTCGCCCGTCGGAACGCCGCCTCCGCTTGATCCACCCCGATTCCCCGACGCCGAACACACCCACGCGGTGTGCACGGCGGGGGGGAGTCATGGGGCGGTGGGTCCGCCCCGCCCGGGCATCGCGGTCGCGGCCGCGACCCGGGCCCGCGCAGCCTCGATCGTGTGCTCGGCGGTCACGCCGCTCCAGGCGCTGAACCCGGGCGAGGCCCCGACGAGCGCGCTCGCCGGCACGAGCCCGACGATCTCGACCGAGGTCACGTCGTGGCCCGCCGCCTGCGCCAACTCCCGTACCCGGCTGCAGGCCCGGTCGAGCCCGGTGGTCTCGAGATCGACGAGGTTCATCGACACCTGCGCCCGGCCTTGCGTCGCCAACGGGAAACCGAGCGCCCGCACGCCCGTGAGCCCACCGTCGCGCTCCCGCACGCTCCGGGCGATGCGTCGCGCGAGCGCGAGGTCGTCGGTGTCGAGCCCGCAGTTCACCGCGACCATCGGCTGACGGGCGCCGACCGCGGTGGCCCCCAACCGCGGATGCGGCGCATCCGGTCCGAAGTCGGGGGCTCGGACCGTGAACGCGTCGCGACGGGTCGCGGGCAGCGAGCGGTGCTCGGGGTCGGCGTCGTCGTACCGGAACACCGGGATCGCGTGCGTCGGGGCCAGCCACGCCGCGAACGAGCGGGCGGCTGCCACGGCGACCGCGTTGTCGAGGCCGTCGAGCGCCACGAACGGGACGACGTCGAGGATCCCCAGGCGCGGGTGCACGCCCGCTGAGTCGTGGAGGTCGAAGGGGCCGTCGGCCACCGCATCGGCGAGCCGGCGGACCGTGGCTTCGGTCTCGGTCGGGGTGTCGCCGATGATCGTGAACACACTGCGGTGGTGGTCGGCGTCGACGTGCACGTCGAGCAGGGCTCTCCCGCAGGCCGCGCCGAGCGTTTCGAGCACCTCGGGCCGACGACCCTCCGAGATGTTCACGACCGCTTCGAGGAGTGGCGCTACCAGCGCCGGCTCGGGGGTCATGCCGTGAGGTTAGGTTGGGTTGGTGCGCATCGGGTTGGCGTTGCCCCAGTACGACTACTCCCTTGCCGGCGAGTCGCCGTTGTCGTGGGAGTCGGTGCTCACCTACGCAGCGACCGCCGACGCATCCGGCTTCGACTCGGTCTGGCTGTCGGACCACCTCTTCCTCGACATCGGCAAGTACGGCGGGAGCTCCGAACGTCGGGCGGCGTTCGAGCCGCTGGTCACCCTCGCCGCCCTGGCCCGCACCTATCCCGCGCCTGCGGATCGGCACCCTCGTGCTGTGCGAGGCGTTGCGGCCGGCGTCGGTGCTGGCCAAGGCGTTGTGCACGCTCGATCGGATCAGCAAGGGTCGGCTCGACGTGGGAGTGGGCGCGGGGTGGTACGAACCGGAGTACGAGGCCATCGGGATGACGCTGCCGTCGCCCGGCGAACGGATCGCCCGGATCGGCGAGGCCGTCGACGTGTTGCGGGGCATGCTCGACGCCGATGCCGATGAACAACCGGTGACCTTCGACGGATCGTTCCACCGGGCGATCGGGGCCACGAGCCTGCCCCCGGCAGCCCAGCGCCCGCGCCCGCCGATCTTCATCGGCGGCAAGGGTGACCGCTTGTTGCGTGTCGTCGCCGAGCGGGCCGACGGATGGAACACGTGTTGGGCGTGGACGTTCGAGGCCTACCGGGAACGACTCGACGTCCTCGAGCGCGAGTGCGACCGCATCGGCCGGGATCCGGCGACGATCTGGCGATCACTCGGCCTCTACGCCTTGTGCGGAGAAGACGAACGCGACCTCAACCGACGTTTCACCCGGCTCCGGCACCAGAACCCCGGCGTGCTCGACGACACCTCGCTCGACGAGTGGCGGGTCGGGCGCCTCGTGGGGACCGTCGACGAGGTCAGGGAACGGGCCGAGGAGTGGGTCGGTCTCGGGGTCGAGACCCTCATCCTGGGCGTCGGGGCCGTCCCGTTCGCGGCTTCCGGGACCGACGACGTGGCGTTGCTGGCCCATGCACTCCAGCCGCTGCGGTCCGGCGTGGCCCCGAGGCCCGTATAACCTGAGATCCAATCGTTCGGAAAGGTCGTCCCATGAATCTGGGCCCCACCGAGTTGATCATCATCCTGGTGATCGTCCTCCTGATCTTCGGCGGAAGTCAGCTCCCGAAACTCGCTCGTTCCCTGGGCCAGGCCTCGAAGGAGTTCAAGACCGGTACCGAAGAGGGTGCCAAGGACGCCGACGCCGCCGGCGACGACACCAAGGCCTCCTAACCCCACCGTCGCCTGATCCCGGTCGACCGCGCGCCGGGTCTCCGCAGCCGGTCCTGTGGTTTTCTCGCGGGATCGGGGAACCCCACCACCACTTCCTGTCGTTCTCGTGATGCCTGACGGTGTTCCCACCTGGGAGGAGATCGCCCGCGACCACGGGCGATTCCTCTACCGCGTGGCATTTCGCCTGACCGGCAACGACGACGACGCTCAGGATCTCGTGCAGGAGGCGCTCATCCGCGTGCAGCGCGGGCTCGAGCGCTACCAGCCGGGATCCCTCGAAGGATGGTTGGCCCGGATCGTGACGAACGTGTTCCTCGACGAGGTCCGACGCAAGCGCCGCCGCCCCACCGATGCGCTGCCCGACGATCCCGAGCGCGTCCTCCCGACGTCACCCGGCGCCGACGAAGCGAGCACGGTGTTGTCCACCGACGTCCAAGCGGCGCTCGACGCGCTTCCCGAGGAGTTCCGCGTGCCGGTCGTGCTGTGCGACGTCGGGGATCTCGCGTATGAGGACATCGCCCTGACGCTCGGGGTACCCGTCGGGACCGTACGCTCCCGCATCCACCGGGGCCGCAAGCTCCTCCGCGCCTCGCTGGGAGGTGAACGCACCGCATGAGCACGCTGGATGCCGACGACGAACTGCTGTCTGCGTACCTCGACGGTGAGGTCACGGCCGACGAACGGTCCCGCGGTCGACGACGCGCTCGCCCGCTCGGCCGACTGCCGGGCCGCGCTCAGCGACCTCGCAGTGGCACGCGACGCGGTGCGAGGGCTCGACGACCCGGAGCTCCCCGCCGGGTTCCTCGCCGACATCGAGCGAGCCGTCACCGCCGGCACCACGACGCGCTCCGGTCGACCGCGGCGCGGGCTCGCCTGGCTCGCCGGTGGAGTCGCGGCTGCCGCGCTGTTCGCCGCGATGGTCATTCCGTCGACCGACCGCGTGGATCCGGCGGTACGCGCCCGCGTCGATGCCCACGCGGCGCGCTCGTCGGTGAGCGACGATCCGGTGAGCGAACTCGCGCCCGTCGCGGTCGCGACCGGTGGGCTGCCCCGATGAATCGACGAGCACCCCAGGTGGTGCGGTCGGCGGCAGTCGCAGTGGGCGGCGTGGTGGCCGCGGGCGTCGCGGCGGCCGGCTTGGCCGTCGGAGGCCTGGTCCCGGGCGGGTCGGCGACGTCGTCGTTCGCCGCGTCGGCCGACGCGAGCGGGGTCGAGCTCCTGGCCCGCGCCCGTGCGGCAGCCACGACCTTCGACTTCAACGGCGAGGTCGTGGTCGAGTGGCGCGACGGGAACGGCCGGCTCCAGCGCGAGCGGGTGCCGGTGCGGGAGACCGACGGCGTGCTCCGGGTGGGGGAGCAGCGAAAGATCATCGGCGCGGGCGACGACCGCTTGTTGGCTCGCGACGGAGTCTGGAAGCGGCTGTGGACCGGTCCGGCCGACTCGGCCGAGGCCGAACCGGCCGCGGTCGATCCCGAGCGCAAGTACGCGCTCACCGTTTCCGACGGCCCCCGCACGGCCGGCCGTGACACGACGCTCGTCGAGGTCGGACTGCTCGAGAACGACGCGAAGTCGAGCCCGAAGGCGGGCCGCGTGACCGAGCGGTTCGCCGTCGACGACGCCACCGGCCTGTTGCTCCGGCGCGAACAGCTCGACCGTCGCGGTCGGGTCGAGCGCGCGGTTCGCTTCGTCGAGTTGCGGGAGCCGACCCCGGCGTCGACGTCGGGTTCAGGCGGCGAGACGCCACACGCGAAGGGTTCGGCGCCGAAGGCGATCAACAAGGTGAACGCCGGTGCCGATGCGCCCCGACGCCTCGGCGACGGGTTCAGCCTCACCGGTCGGTACCGGGCCGCCGACGGGAGCGTGCACTTCTTCTACAGCGACGGCATCTACACCGCGTCGGTGTTCGAACAGGCCGGAGATCTGGATCGTCAGGAGCTCCCCGACGACGCGACGTCGACCGAGTTCGCCGGCCGGACCCTCACGAGCTACTCGACGCCCAGTGGCACGGTCGTGGTGTGGGCCGACGACGACCGCGTGTTCACGCTCGTGAGCGATGCCCCGAAGCGCGATCTCGACGCGTTGCTGCACGACCTCCCGGCACCGTCGCAGGCGGGCACCGCGACGGAAGTCGCGCGGTTCGTGCTCGGACCGTTCCGGTGGTGACGCGTTCGGAGGACGCCTAGTGAGCGGGTGCGAGTCCGCGACGACGACGGAGGATGCGTCGTCGCTCCCGCTCTGACGCGCCGCCCCACACGCCGTGGTCGATGCGATTCTCGAGCGCGTACTCGAGGCACTCCAGCCGCACGGGGCAGAGCTGGCACTCGCGCTGCGCGATCTCCACACCGATGCCGTCGGACGGGAAGAAGGTGCCGGGAGGAAGTTGGCGGCAGCGCGCCGTCAGCATCCACTCGTGTTCGGCGTCGTACTCGGGTTCCGTGTCGGCGCCGTTGCCGGCATCGTCGATCTTCATGTGGGGTCGCTCCTGGCTGGGGGCCGGGTCCCGCTAGCCTCGAAGGGACCCGGTTCGCTCGGTGCAACGCTGAGTCTCGCGGTTCCGGTTCCCGAACCTCGGAACATTCGTCTTCCGACCCGGGAGATTCTCAGCCAACTCTCAGTGCCCGGGGAACGGCACTTTCAACCCTGGCGTTCACTGTGACGATCACGACCAGGCGCAAGAGCCGACCGCGGAGGTACCGGTGACCGACGAAGACACGAGCGACGAGGCCGAGCAGCCGGTCATCGAACCCGACGCGAGTGCCGCGCCGAGCGCGGATGCCGACGGGGCGGTCGAAAGTCCGCAAACCGTCGCCGGCGAGCCTGCGCCGCCCACCGAATCGGTTCCCGTCGCGAGTGCCACGTGGTCCGCGACGACCACACCACCTCCTGCGCCTCCTGCTCCTTCTGCCGGTCTTCCTCCTGCGCCGGCGTGGGCTGCGCCCGCGCCCACTGGTCCTGCGCCGAAGTCGCGTGGTCGGTTCAAGCTGGTTGCCGGGGGAGCCGTGATCGGCGCGCTCGTCGGCGCGCTCGTTGCCGGCGGCATCGTCGCGGTCGCGACCAACGACGACAACAGCAGTTCCACGACGCGCGTCGTCGAGCGTGTCGTCCCGGCCAAGAACGCACCCAACACCTCGGTGTTCGTCGAGCCGGCCGACATCCAGGACGTGCTCGCCACGGTCGAGCCCGCGGTCGTCGCGATCACCACCGGTGGCGCGTCGGATCTGTTCGGCGACAGCGGTTCAGGTGGTGGAGCCGGGACCGGGTTCGTGGTCTCGGCCGACGGTGTGATCGTCACGAACAACCACGTCGTCGAAGGCGCGAAGAACGAGATCGAGGTCAGCTTCTCCGACGGCACGAAGAAGAAGGCGACCGTGCTCGGCAGTGACGCGTCGATCGATCTCGCGGTGATCAAGGTCGATGGTGAGAACCTGCCCACCGCCAAGCTCGGCGACTCGAGCGCGTTGCAGGTGGGGGACCAGGTGATCGCGATCGGGAACGCACTCGCGCTCGACGGTGGGCCCAGCGTCACCCAGGGCATCGTCTCCGCGGTGAACCGTCAGATCCAGGAGCAGAACGGCGCCGCGCTCTACAACCTCATCCAGACCGACGCGGCGATCAACCCCGGGAACTCGGGTGGTCCGCTCGTGAACTCGAGCGGCGAGGTCGTCGGCATCAACACGGCGATCGCCGATCCGAGTGATTCGCAGAACGTCGGCTTCGCGATCTCGATCTCGAGCGTGAAGGACGCCATCGACCAGCTCCGAGCGGGCAAGAGTGTGCGGCTGCCGTACATGGGCGTCTACTCCGAGACGCTCACCCCGGCGATGGCGAAGGAGCTCGGGACCACGACCCAGCTCGGCGCGCTCGTGCGTGAGGTGACCGGCGACAGCCCGGCCGACGACGCCGGGATCAAGAAGGACGACGTCATCGTCCAGGTCGGCGACACCAAGATCACGAGCGCGGAAGACGTCGGCACCGCCGTCCGGCAGAAGGCGGTCGGTGACACGGTGGCGGTGACCGTCGACCGCAAGGGTGAGCAGCAGACGGTCCAGGTCAAGCTCGGGATCCGCCCCGACTCCAACTGACCCTCGCGGCGCCGTCGCCGAGCGTCAGGGGAGTGGGCGGGACGCGCCGGCGAACCGGCCCGCCGCCGGGTCGACATCGGCCGTGTCGATCACCACGCCGAAGGCCCGGCCTTTGGCTTCGACGTCGAAGCCGAGACCGATCGCGAGCACGACGTGGTCGGCGCCGTCGGGGCCGTAGACGAGCAGATCACCGGGGCGGACTGCTTCCGGTGCGACGGGGAACCCGATGCGGAGTTGGGCACCCGAGAAGTGGGGGAGCGAGATCCCGCTCTGCTGCCATGCCCGTCGGGTGAGGCCGGAGCAGTCGTAGGTGAGCGGGCCGGTGGTCGCGTACACGTAGGGCTTTCCGACCTGCGAGAGCGCGAAGTAGGTGGCCCGCCGGGCGGGAGCCGGCGTCGACGCCCAGAGCCGCGTCGAACGCGGCGCCGTCGAGCCCGACTTCTGCGCCCACGGCATCGGCGAGTCGGCGCCGGGCCGCGGAGTCGTCGCCCGCTACGAGCGCGATCTCGGCCTCGCGCCCGGCTCGCGCCACCGCGCCGAGACCGGGATCCGTGGGCGGGAGCGTCGCCGGATCGACGCCGGTGAGTTCGCCCGATGTGAGCTTGGCGCTGAGTTGCGTGATCTCTGCATCGGTCGCGGCCACACCCGCGGCGTTCTGTTGCAGCGCGGTCGCGATCACCTCGGCCTGCTCGTCGTTGCGCTGCCGCTGCACGTCGAGATCCGCGACGCGGCGCGCGAGTGCACGGGTCGCAGCACGGGTGAGCACCAGGACGCGTTCGCTCAGGAGGTCGGACCTCCCGCCGGTGCTGCGCCGCCGTCCGGCTTCGAACAACGCGCGGGTCCTCCGGGTTCGCATCCGCACGAGCGCTGCGTCGGTGGACCGGCGGTCGCTCGTCAACGCGGATCGGGTCGTCTCAGCCAGCTCTGCGGCGCGAGCGAGCTCGGGCCGCACGGTGGCGAGCTGGGCGGCGATGGCCCGGAGCACGTCGAGCTCCGCGGTGGCGGCCGCGACCGAGTCGCTCGGGAGGAGTGGTGAGGACGCGACGTCGGGTGGTCCGCTGGATTCTCTGAGCGCGACCGCTGCGGCCCGTGGGTCGGGGGGCAGTGCCGCGACGACGGTCGCGACCGCATCGACCGCCACCTCGGCCGCGCTCGGGCCGCGAGTCGGAGGCTCCTTCGATCCCGGCGAGGTCGTCGAGGTCGAGGTCGTCGCCGCCTTGGTGGTCGTGGTGGTGGCGGGGGCCTTGGTGGTGGAGGTCGTCGCCGCCTTGGTGGTCGTGGTGGTCGCGGGGGCGGGGGCCTTGGTGGTGGAGGTCGTGGCCGCCTTGGTGGTCGTGGTCGTGGATGGCGCCTTCGTCGTCGTCGTCGGGGGCGGCGCCGTGGTCGTCGTCGCGGAAGCCGGCAGGGTGGTCGACGTCGGCGCGGTCGTCGCAGGCGGAACGGGTGTCGTGGTCGCCGGCGCGGTCAAGGGGTCACAGTTGGCCGTGGCGAGCGCGAGTACGACGGCCGCGGTGATGATGCTCGCTCTCCGCCTGTTCACTGTGCTCGCTCCAACTGGACCTCGGTGCCTGACGTCGGCTGTCTATCGGCCGGGTGCGTCGGCGGAGCGGGCGAGAGGCGAATGCGAGGCGAACAACCGGCGAACAGCTCCGTCGCCCGACCGGAGCGGTACGGCGAGCCCTCGGTCGGCGAGGGCCACGGGTAGGGTGGACCGGCCGGTCACCTTCCGAGGAGTTCCATGAGTACCGAATCCGAGGAGCTCGAGCAGCTCCCCCCGCAAGGCCACATCAAGGTCGTCTACATGGGCCCGGTGTCGCCCCACTGGGAGGTCCGTGGCGTCTTCGGCGACCGATCGGTGGTCGACGGCTTCCGCGAGCGCGCGCTCGCACGACTCCAGTTGCTTCCCCCACACGACCCCCAGTTCCGCCGCAACCGCGAACGCGTGGCCCGCGACGCCGAGCGCGAGAACCTCATCCTCGAGTGGGACCTCGGCTACGAGGAGAGCTCGGGCTGAGCCCGCACCTGCTGAACGTACGTGGTGACGACGCGAGAGGGCCCGGGCAGGACGCCCGGGCCCTCTCTGTCGACTCGGACTGCAGGGTGTGCCTACAGGGGAGTCGGGTTCTTCCGGCAGGTGCTGTTGGGCAGCCCAGGACCGGTTGCACCGTTCGCCAGCGGGACGAAGCCGAAGACGGCCTTGCCCAACGAGATGCTGGCGGTGTTCTGGCAGATGTAGCCCACCTGGCCCGCCTTCACGCCGACCATGCGGAGTGAGACGTCGTTGGTGACCGAGGTGTTCTTCAGCACGTTGTAGACGTAGCGCTTGGCGAAGAACGACCCGTCGACGGCGACGGTCGTGTGCGACGGGGCCACGCCGTTGATCGAGCCGAGCGCCGCACCGGCACGGTTGTCAGGCTCGACGTTGTTGCTCTGGGCCGTCCACACGCCGAACGAGTAGGGCACGATCGAGTTCGGACGGCTTGCCGCCGGAACCGAGGCGCCGGAGTTCTCCTGCACCCGACCGTTCAGCGCGTTCGTCGCGCTGCAGGCCGAGTCGTCGAGCACTCCCTGCTGAGCGGAGGAGAGTCCGAGGACCTTGGTCTCGAAGAACGACAGCGTGCCCGAGCCGAGCTGCGGCAGCCACCGCTCGATCGGTGCGTTCGAACCGCCGACCTGGTTCCAGTTGGTGAACAACGGGTTGCCACCGGGCTGGTCGCACAGGTAGATCCCACGGAGCTGAGCCAGCGTGAGGTTGGTGGGGGCGACCCCGCCGAACTCCGCCCAGCTCACGCCGTCGGTCGCGAATGCCCAGAAGTCGATGTTGGCACCTTCGGAGCCACGGCCACGGGACGAACGGGCGATGTCGACACACGTCTGGGTGTCAGCCAGCAATGCGTTGATGCCTGCGCTCGAGCCGTTGGGGGGCAGGTTGCCCGGGTTCGTGTAGCTGAAGCCCGCGCAGCCGAGGCCGGTGGCGGCGTCGAAGTCGCTCGGGATGGCGAAGCTGCCACCGTTCGCAAGGGTCGGCGGGCGCGTTCCGGACGATGTCGCCGTTCGGGTTCGCCGTCGTGTCTGCGTTGTAGCTGGGGGCAATGGCGCCCATGTAGTTGCTCGTGGTGTCGGAGCCGACGACGTTCAGGACGCATCCTGAGAGCATCGAGGCTGCGAGCACCGCGACCAACACGAGGCCGAGTGGTCGTATCCGCTTGAACAAGGTCTTCTCCTACTGGTTGGTGGTGGGGCAGGAGCAGTAGACCTGTGCAAGGTGACGAGCAACTGGCCGCCAGGCGTGGAACGGTCGAACACTGAGGGTCGACTTCGGGCGCGATCCCTCACCGCACGCTCAGCGCGCGACGTCGGCGTCAGAGCGTCGAGGGGAGCAACGGCGTCGCGCTGTCGAACACGAGCAGCACGAGCAGCATGAGCACCGGCGTCGCGACGAGGTAGGTCGTCCAGCGCCCCCATCGCCGGGAGAGCCACATCGCGCCGCACGCGGCGAGGAGGAGCAACTCAGACCACAGGAGCAGCGGGAGCACCGTGGTGCTGTCGCTCTGGAGACCGAGCTCGGCGCGCGTCATCTCCCCGGACCGACCGGGTGGCGTGCCCTTGGTGCTCCCGATCAGGCGGGCGTCGACGATCTGGCGACGCTCGGCGCGCAGTCTCGGAGTCGACGTGACGAGCGTGAGGCGGTTGCCCGCGCGTCGCGCGACCACATCGGTGCCCTCCTTGTTCGCCTCGCGCACCGAGAGCACCTCGTAGCGCGACCGACCCTGGCCGGTGACGGTGCGGATCACATCGCCGGGGTCGAGCGACCCCACATCGTCGAAGGGGCCGCCGTAGGCGGCGCGACGACCCATGATCACGACGTTGCCTGCCTGGCCCGGCAGCGGCGAGCTCCGGAGGTGGCCGGGGCCCTGCTTGAGCAGCGTGCCGCGGGTGCCCTCCACGACGACCTGATCGAGCCCGATCGCGGGAATCTGCAGGCGCGCGACGGCTCGTCCGTCGCGGATCGCGCCGCCGATCGGCGCGCGGCCGGCGGCGAGCGTCGTGCGGAAGCGTTCCTCGAGTCCGCGCTGCTCGACACCGTGCTCGAGCCCGGAGAGCACGAGCAGGTAGACCACGTAGAGGGCCACGAGGACACCGAAGACGATGAGGCCACGACCGGCGATGAGCATGATGTCGCGCCGGGTGATGTTCCGGAGGTACGCGCCGACGCGCCCCTCGCCCTCCACGACGACCGGTGCCGGCTGCGCCTCGGGGGACGGTGCCGCCACCGGTGCCGGCGCCACGGCTGGCGCCTGTTGGACGTCGGTCACGATTCGGCCGTGGCGTCGCCGTCGGTGCTCTCGCCTTCGGTGCCTTCGCCACCGGTCACCGTGGCCGGCACGGGGCGGCGGGCCCGCACCGTGAGGATCGGGCCGGCGACCAGCGCGAGGGCGCCGAGGGCGACGATGAGCGGCAACAGCATCGCGACGTCACCACCGAGGAAGTCGCGGAGCGCGTTGACGAGCCCGAGCGAACCGCCCTCGGTCGCGAGGGTCGGAGGGGCAGGACCACTCGAGGTCGGTGCGCTGCCGTCGGCGTACAGGCTCGCGGAGTCGCTGAACGACGAGTCGAACGTGGCGAAGTCGTCGAACCCCGAGTCGGTGGGGATGTCGAGCGTGCTCGGCGGGGGCGTCCCCACCCCTGCCACCACGGCGGCGCTCGCCGTCCTCGTTCTGCGCCACCAGTGCGTCGGTGAGTGGGAGGTATCCCGGCGACAGCAGATCAGGCTGCTGCCCCTCGTCTGCCGCGTAGGCGAGGTACGAGGCGATGTCCTGGCGCTTCTCCTCGGTGAGCCCACTCGTCGGCACCATCGCGTAGTCGATCTTCGTGATCGGGTATCCCGCAGCCCGCGGGTCGGCGAGCTGGGTGACGCCGTCGGGGTTCGTCTTCATGCGTGGGAAGTGCCGCAGCCATGCCCGCCTGGTCGGGCCCGACGGCCGGCGTCCCCGCCGTGGCGTTGGCCGGCAGCAACTTGGCCACGGGCAACCCGTACTTGCGTGCCGTCACGACGTCCATCACGCCGAGCACGCCGTCGACGCCGACACTGGTCGGGACGCCCTCGCCGGGCGCCTGGAAGTTGAAGACACGCCTCGCGTTCGTCCGGGTGCCTCGCCGGGGGAAGTAGCTGCCGATCGTGGCCTCGTCGCGGGCCTCGAAGATGTCGGTCGGGTACGTGACTCCCTTCCAGAACCGGTCGACGCAGTCGATCTGAGGAATCGAGCTCGAGGTGCAGATCGCGTCGGTACCGTCGAGGAACGAGCGCGCGGCCGAGTCCTGTTGGATCCAGTTCGTGACGAGCCACGTGTCGGCGTTGGTCTCGCCGCGCAACATCGGCGCGGCGCTGAACAGCGGCCAGGAGTGGCCGGGGTTCAGCGCCAGGAACTCGGGATCGTCGAAGAGGTGCGTCCCGCGCCCGCTGCTCTGGCTCCCCGCGATCAGGATCGCGAGCAGTCGTGGTGACAGGGTCATCTCGGTGATGCGCTGGCCGGTCGTGGGATCCGTCACGTTGAACGCGACGGCGACCGCCGAGACGTCGACGGGAGCGTACGCGAAGTCCTTCCGCACAGCGGTCGCAACTTCCGCTTCGTCGGGCGGCAAGCGAGGTGAGCGCGGCGTCGACCTCGCCGCTCAGGAAGGTACGGCGACCGCCGTTCGAGCTGGTCTCGGTGTAGTCGAGCGCGAGGGGGTCGTCGGTGCGGGTGCAGATGCGGCCGCTCCAGGAGTACATCGCCGCCGCGGACGAAGCCGATCCTTCGGTGGTCACGTCGGGCGTCGCGGCGTTCGGGCAGTCGGCCGGGCCCGGGCGCGAACTGCAACCGGGCCACTGCCGCGGCGGCGGGCAGGCCAGTGGGCGGGAACGGGTTCCCGTTGTTCTCGATGGCGATGACCGAACACTCCTGGCTCTTCGAGCACCCCAGCTCGGGCAGGATCGGCGCGGGTTCGACGTCGATGAACGCGCAGGCCGCTGCCGTCGGGTCGGGTGGCCGCGTCCTGGATGGCGGTGCCGTTCGGGTCGCCGCCGGCCGGTGGGCGCAGCACCTGGTAGCACGAGGAGAGCGAGGTCGGCACGGCTCCCTTGCACTGGAAGAGCGACACGGTGTTCGCCGGGTCGAACCCGGTCCAAGCCGCGGTCACCACCTGACCGGTGAGGTCGGATGCCGGCGACACGGTGAGCGTGCGACCCGCAGCGTCGGCCGCGGGCTCACCCGGGACGACCGACACCGCGGCGAGGAGCAGCGCGAGGAGGATCGCGGCGACCACTCCCCGGCGCGTCCGCGCTGCCGAAGACCGGCGCGCGACGTGCTTCGAACGCGAGACATGAACAACCCTGGCGGCCACCGCGCCTTGCTAGCACCGGTGAATGACCGACGCGCTCGGCACGGCGCGTGATTCACCTGTCGTTCGCCTGCCGGTCACGCCCACGAAGGGTTCGCATGCGACAGTGCCGTCCACGCGGCGCTCAGCTTCGCGCGTCCGAAGACCCTCACTCATGCGGAGTGCACTGCGTGGCACCGACGACGAGCACCCTGCCCCCGGACTCTGTGCCGGTCGCGGAGCAACGGGTCGAGCTGCGCGTCACGCGATCCACCGCAGATCGCGTCTACCGCGCGGTGGCGTACGCCGCGGGGGCCACGACCTTCATCATCCTCGCCGCGATCGGGACCTTCCTCCTCCTGGAGGCGTGGCCCGCGCTGAAGGACGGCGGGCTGGGGCTTCTTCACAGAGACCAAGTGGAACCCCGACGGTCAGCAGTTCGGAATCGGCGCGGTCATGGTGCTCACCGTGGAGATCGCGGTCGTCGCGCTCGTGTTCGCCGTTCCGGTGGCCATCGGTGCGGCGCTCTTCATCACCGAGTACGCGCCCCGCGCCTGGCGCCGGCCGCTGACCTCGCTGATCGACCTGCTCGCGGCGGTGCCCAGCATCATCTACGGGCTCTGGGGCCTGTTCTTCCTCCAGCCCCGCCTCATCAAGGTCAGCGACTGGCTCGGCACCCACCTGGGGTTCACCCGGTGTTCCGGGTGGAGAGCGGGAACCTCGCGGGCTCGACGTTCATCGCCGGCGTCGTGGTCTCGCTCATGGTGCTGCCGATCTGCGCGTCGATCATCCGCGAGGTCTTCTCGCAGGCGCCGCCCGGTGAGAAGGAGGGTGCACTGGCACTCGGCGGCGACGCGGTGGGGGATGATCCGCACAGTCGTGATCCCCTTCGGTCGCGGCGGGATCATCGGCGGCTCGATGCTCGGGCTCGGGCGCGCGCTCGGTGAGACGATCGCGGTCGCGCTCATCATCTCGCCGATCTTCGACCCGACTCTGCACGTCCTCGACGGTGGGGGCAACTCGATCTCCGCGCTCATCGCACTCCGCTGGGGAGAGGCGTCGCCGTTCGCCGCGAGCGCACTCATGGCGGCCGGCCTCGCGCTGTTCGTCGTCACCCTCACGGTGAACGCGATCGCGTCCGTCGTCGTGGTCCGGTCGCGCTCGGGCGCGGCGACGGAGATCTGATCGTGGTCGCGACCGACACGCCCGCACCCCGCGCCGTCGCGACGGCGACTCCGGCGCCGGCCGAGCGCCGCCTCAGGATCCGGCGCTTCGAGCCCGCCGACGCCGGCGCGCTCGCGGGGTCGGCGTTGTCGGCGTTCTGCCTCATGTGGCTCGTGTTCCGGCTGACGCCGCTGTCGGGGGGTGTCGGCTTCGCCATCTGCTGGTACACGACGCTCATCGTCACGTACTGGCTCATCGTGCGTGATCAGCGTGGCGCCGTCGCCGCGAAGGACCGGGTGGCCGGCGTGGTCGTCGCGACCGCGGGGATCGGGTGCCTGGTGCCGCTCACCCTGGTCATCGGCTACACGGTGTGGAAGGGCTGGCAGACGCTGCGGTTCAACTTCTTCACCGAGACCCAGGAGTTCACCGGTCCGCTCAGCAAGGCGACCGACGGCGGCGGGATCCACGCCATCGTGGGCACGCTCGAGCAGGTCGGCATCGCCGCGATCCTCTCGGTGCCGCTCGGCGTGCTCACGGCGTTGTTCCTCAACGAGGTCGGCGGCCGCTTCGCCCGCCCGGTGCGGGTCGTCGTCGACGCGATGAGCGCCACCCCGTCGATCCTCGCCGGCTTGTTCATCTACGCGGTCATCGTGCTCCAACTCGACTGGCGCCGCGACGGCATCGCCGTGGCACTCGCGCTCACCGTGCTCATGCTCCCCACCGTGACGCGCACGTCGGAGGTCGTCCTCCGCCTCATACCGGGAGGCCTGCGCGAGGGCGCGCTCGCGCTCGGCGGCACCGACTGGCGGGTGACGCGCCAGGTCGTCCTGCCCACGGCCCGCACCGGACTCGTCACCGCGGTGCTCCTCGGCATCGCGCGCGTGGTCGGCGAGACCGCGCCGCTGCTCGTGGTCAACGCCGGGGCGTACGTGATGAACGCGAACCCCTTCGCGGGCAACCAGGAGGGTCTGCCCCTCTTCATCTACCGCTTCATCAACTTCCCGCAGCCGGCACGGAAGGATGCGGCATGGACCGCGGCCTTCGTCCTGATCATGATCGTCCTCGTGCTCTTCACGGCTGCGCGCCTCATCGGAGGCCGCGCCCCGGTCGCACGGCGGGCTGTCGTGCGCCGCAAACAGAAGGAGCCTGCATGAGCACCACCGTCTCGGCCGACGACACCGGCCCCGTTCTCACCGCCGATCTCATCGACCTCACCCGCACCCCTGCGTCGATGACCGCGCGCGACGTGAGCGCGTGGTTCGGCGACCACAAGGTGCTGGAGCGGGTCTCCATCGACATCACGGCGCGCACCGTCACCGCGCTCATCGGCCCGTCGGGGTGCGGCAAGTCGACGTTCCTGCGGATCCTCAACCGGATGCACGAGCTCGTTCCCAGCGCCAGCCTCGCCGGGACGGTCATGCTCGACGACGTCGACATCTACCGCGACGCTCGCTCGGTCACCGAGACCCGCCGAGAGATCGGCATGGTGTTCCAGAAGCCGAACCCGTTCCCCGCGATGAGCATCGCCGACAACGTCGTGTCCGGCCTGCACCTGTCGGGGACGAAGCCCAGGCGCGGCGAGATCGATGCGATCGTCGAACGGAACCTCGAACGGGCCGGGCTCTGGAACGAGGTGAAGAACCGGCTCGGCGCGGCCGGTGGCTCGCTCTCGGGTGGGCAGCAGCAGCGTCTCTGCATCGCCCGGGCATTGGCCGTGGACCCACGCGTGCTGCTCATGGACGAGCCGTGCTCCGCGCTCGACCCCACCTCGACCCGACGGATCGAGGAGACGATCGCCGAGATCTCCGACGACGTCACGATCGTGATCGTCACCCACAACATGCAACAGGCCCAGCGTGTCTCGCACCACTGCGCCTTCTTCCTGGCGGCCGAGAACCAACCGGGCGCCATCGTCGAGGCCGACACCACCGAGACGATGTTCACGAATCCCCAGGATCAGCGGACGCTCGACTACGTGCACGGGAGGTTCGGATGATGCGGGAGCTCCGCCGGTGGATCGCGCTGCTCGCGGCGACCTGCATCTTCGCAGGTGCCGCGACTCTGGGCGAGCGCGACGCCCGCGTTCGCGGCCGACGCGATCGACGGCGCCGGTTCGACCTGGAGCCAGATCGCGGTCGACCAGTGGCGCGCCGACGTCGCCCGCAACGGGCTGACCGTGAACTTCCAGGGCGTCGGCTCGTCGGCGGGACGTCAGGCGTACATCCAGAACCAGGCCGACTTCGCGGTGTCGGAGATCCCGTTCCAACCGGCGGCCTTCAACCGGGAGGGCCAGCAGATCTACGACGAGGTCGCGAACGCTGCCAACCGTCCCTACGCGTACATGCCGGTGGTCGCGGGAGGCACGTCGGTGATGTACCACCTCGACGTCGCCGGACAGCGGGTGAAGGACCTCCGACTCTCCGGCCCCACGCTCGGGCGCATCTTCACCGGAGCGATCCGGAACTGGAACGACCCGGCGATCGCGGCCGACAACGGCGGGAAGGCCTTCCCGTCGCTGCCCATCGTCCCGGTGGTCCGCTCCGACGGCTCGGGGACCTCGGCGCAGTTCTCGGCCTACCTCGCGGACATGTACCCCGACATCTGGAACCCGTTCTGCACCGCCAAGCTCAACCGTCCGGCGCCGTGCCCCGCGACCTCGCTCTATCCCTTCTTCGACGGGAGCAAGGCGCAGGCGCTGTCCGACGGTGTCGCCAACTTCGTCTCCGCGCCGTACAACAACGGCGCGATCACCTACGTGGAGTACGGGTACGCACTCGAACGCGGCTTCCCGGTCGCGTCGGTGCTCAACTCGGCCGGCTACTACCGCCAACCCACGGCGGAGAACGTCGCCATCGGGCTCCAGCGCGCCCGGATCAACACCGATCGCACGCAGGTCCTCGCCGACGTCTACCGCAACCCCGATCCGCGGAGCTACCCGATCTCCTCGTACAGCTACATGATCGTCCCGACCACGACCGCCGGCGGGTTCACCCCGGGCAAGGGTGAGACCCTGGGGAAGTTCATCCTCTACTTCCTCTGCACCGGTCAGCAGAAGGCGAAGGCGCTCGGCTACTCGCCCCTCCCCAAGAACCTCGTCCAGTTCGGCTTCGACGCCCAGCAGACGATCCCCGGTGCACCGGCTCCGCCTCCCATCGACCAGTGCGCCAATCCCACCATCACGGGAGAGTTCGACCTCGGGGGAGTGCCGCTTCCCTCGGCCAGTGAGAAGGCGGGCGCCGCCGGTGGCGGCGGTGGCGCCGGCGGCGGGTCGGGCGGGTCGAGCTCCGCCGACCCCACTGCCGATCTCGGCGCCGGCGCGACGACCGACGTCGTGGTCGGCGAGAGCGACGAGGTGGCGGCCGCCAACCTGCGGTCCCAGCCGATCTCGATCGCCAAGGGCCGCGACTCGGTCTCGCCGTGGCTCTACCTCGGCATCACCGCGATGCTCCTGCTCATCGCTTTCGCGCCCCCGGCGATCGCAATGGCGACACGCAAGCGCGAGTGACCCGTCGGCCGGGGACTCGGGCTAGCGGTCGATGAGGAGGGGGTCTTCGGGGGTTGCCGGCCAGGTACCGGTGACCATGAACTGGACCCGCTCCGCGATCGTCACCGCGTGGTCGGCCACCCGTTCGTAGTGTCGGGCGACCAACGCGACCTGCACCGCCTCTTGGATCGTCGCCTCGGAGTTCGCGCCCCAGCTCAGGATGTGGCGGAACAAGCTCTTGCCGAGCTCGTCCATCGCATCGTCCATGTCGTGCAGCGCGGCAGCCTGCGACGGATCGCCGTCGGCGAAGGCGTCGATGGCGACCCGCGTCTGGTTCGACGCCTGGTCTCCCATCTGGTCGATGATCCCGCGCACCTTCGGGTCGAGCGGGTGCGGGTAGAGCCGACGGGTGGTCTTGGCCACGTTCACCATGAGGTCGGCGCTGCGTTCCAGCTCGTGGTTGATCCGCATGATCGTCACGATCGTGCGGAGGTCGGTGGCCATCGGTTGCTGGCGGGCCAGCACGAGGAGGCAGCGATCCTCGATCGAGTGGTAGAGGCCGTCGATCTCGTCGTCGCGCTCGATGACTGCCTCGGCCTCGTTGAGGTTGGCGTCGAGCAGCGCCTGGGTCGCTGCCGCGATCGCTTCCGTCGTCAGTGCGCCGAGCCGGATCACGTCGATCCGCAGGTCGTCGAGGCTCTCGGAGAACTCCTTGCGAGCCTCCTGTGGGAACTCGGGCTGGGAGGGTTCGGGCGGGAACTCGGGAATCGTCACGATTGCTCCAGAGGGCCGGAGGGCGAAGGGTGCCGCGGGTGGCTCGAGCGGCGCGTCCATCATGGTCGAGGGCCGAGATCCGTGCATCGCCGCTCTCGGACCGCCACCGAGTGTTGCGGAGTCGTTCACCCCGACGTCGTCGTCTGCTCACCGTCTCGACCCGTTCCGGAGTCGTTCCCGGATCGGCTTCGGGCGAAACGCCCCAGGCGGCGGTCTGCAGACCGTGGGTCGTTCACCGAGCTTCACCGATTGTTCACCTCGGTGTCGCCCGGCGGCCATGGCGCCGTTTCCAGCTCTCCCTACGATCTCGCTCCGTGCAGACCCGGGACCTCGGCGAAGTCGCGTCCGCGACCCTGTCCGACCCCATCCCCCTACCCCCTCGAGGAGGGTTCTCCGCATGACTCGTACTTCGCCGCGCTGGCGGTGGCTCGTAGCCGTGGTGCTCGTGCTCGGTGTTGCCGCCGCGGCCTGTGGCAGCGACAGCGACAGCAGTTCGACCGACAACACATCGGGTGGGAGCGGGAGCAGCAAGGAGCTCCCCGCCGCGACCATCACCGGATCGGGCTCCACCTTCCAGGCTGCCTACAACAACGAAGTGATCCAGGCGTTCAAGTCGGTGCAGCCCAACCTCACGGTCGTCTACCCGCCGACCAACTCCGGTGGGTCCGGCAAGGGCCAGACCGACCTCCAGGCCGAGCTCGTCGAGTTCGCCGGGTCCGACGGTGTGCCCAAGGAAGAGGAGCTCCCGCTCTACCAGGGCGGCGCACTCCTCTACTTCCCGACGGTGGCGGGCCCGATCACGGTCTCCTACAACGTGTCGGGTGTCGACGGCCTCAAGCTCGACGGTGACGTGATCGCGCAGATCTTCCAGGGCCAGATCACGAAGTGGAACGACCCGGCGATCGCCGACCTCAACAGTGGAGTCGATCTCCCGGACGCCGACATCGTGGCGGTGCACCGGTCCGAGTCGTCGGGTACCACGGCCAACTTCACCAAGTACCTCACGCTGGCCGCGCCCGACACGTGGACGCTCGGCACCGACAAGACCATCGCCTGGACCGGCGGCCAAGCGGCCGAGGGCAACGGCGGGGTCACGAACGCGGTGAAGAGCACGCCGAACTCGATCGGCTACATCGACTACTCCGACGCGGTGGCCGGAGGATTGAGCTTCGCGTCGATCAAGAACAAGGACGGGAAGTACGTGAAGGCGAGCACGGAGTCGGCGTCGGCCGCGGTCGCGGGGGCCACGATCAACCCCGACCTCAGCTACGACCCGATCTACGCTCCCGGTGCGGACGCGTACGCGATCACCTCACCGACCTACATCCTGATCTACAAGAACCAGACGGATGCGGCGAAGGGCAACGCGATCAAGTCCTTCCTCGCCTACATCTACGGCGACGGACAGGAGATCGCGACGACGATCGACTACGCCCCGCTGTCGAGCGATCTGCTCGGCAAGGCGAAGGCGCAGCTCGACGACATCGTGATCCCGAAGAGCTGATCCACGGGAGCGGGGGGAGGGGAGCGCACAGCTCTCCTCCCCACCGTCTCCCACCGCACCACCGGTTTCTCTCACTGCTTCCCTCTCCCTGACGGACCACGATGGCCCTCGACCTCCAACCTCCCCCCACCCGGCCCCCGGCCCCACGGCTCGCCGACGGCCGTCCGCCCGGGGTGATCACCGACACCGCATTCCGGTGGCTGGCGTTCGCGGCGGGGATGATGGTCCTGGTCATCCTCGGTCTGATCCTCTACTCCACGACCGAGCAGGCCTGGCCGGCGTTCCAGGCCGAGGGCATCGACTTCCTCATCACGAACGACTGGAACCCGGCCGCGCAGTCGTACGGCGCGTTGTCGTTCGTCTACGGCACCCTGCTCATCTCGGTGATCGCGTTGATCATCGCGGTGCCCGTGAGCCTCGGGATCGCACTGTTCATCACCGAGGTCGCGCCCGCATGGATGCGGCGACCCGTCGTGACCGTGATCGACCTCCTGGCGACGATCCCCTCGGTCGTCTTCGGGTTGTGGGGTGCCCTCGTCTTCGCGCCGTGGGTCCTCCCCAGGTACCAGGACCTGACCGACACGTTCAGCGGCGTCCCGGTGCTCGGGAGCGTCCTGAACGGCACGCCGGTGTCGGCGAAGAGCTTCATGACCGCCGGGATCATCCTGGCGATCATGGTGATCCCGATCGTCACCTCGATCACCCGCGAAGTGTTCGCGACGACCCCCGTCGCCCAGAAGGAGGGCGCGCTGGCTCTCGGCGCCACCCGCTGGGAGATGATCCGGGGTGCGGTGTTCCCGCACGCGCGGAGCGGCATCACCTCGGCGGTGTTGATCGGACTCGGCCGCGCGATCGGCGAGACGATCGCGGTGGTGCTCCTCATCGGGAGCCTCCCGAACAAGATCACCGCCGAGCTCTTCAGCCCGGGCGACTCGATGGCCTCGGTGATCGTGAGCCAGTTCGGTGAGGCGACCGGGACGCACCGGTCCGCCCTCATCGGTCTCGGGGTGCTGCTGTTCGTCATCACGCTCATCGTCGGTGTGATCGCCCGGACCTTGATCGCCCGCTCCGACCGCAAGCTCGGGATCGCGTCGCGATGACCGCACTCGAGGTGTCCCACCTCGGCGGAAGTCCGGGCCGGGGCCTCAGGAAGGTGAAGTCGACGATCGCGACGATCGCGATCGTGGGTGCGTTCGTCGTCGCGCTGATCCCGCTCGCGCTGATCGTCGGGTACGTGATCTACCGCGGTGCGGCCGTCATCAACTGGGACTTCCTGACGGGCGAGATCGCGTACAGCCCCCGTTCGCCGAGCGGAGGGATCGGGCCCGCGATCGTCGGGACGCTGCTCATCACCGGTGCGGCGACGGCCATGGCGGTTCCCCTCGGTGTGCTCGGCGGGATCTGGATCCACGAGTACGGCGCGGGCTCTCGCCTCGCGGCGTTCGTGCGCTTCCTCGCCGACGTCATGACGGGCGTCCCGTCGATCGTGATGGGCCTCTTCATCTACACGTTCATCGTGTTGAACACGAAGCAGACCAACGGGTTCGCGGGTGCCCTCGCGCTCGCGTGCCTGATGCTCCCGGTTGTGATCCGCACCACCGAAGAGATGTTGCGCCTGGTTCCCGCCGAACAGCGCGAAGCGAGCATGGCGCTCGGGAGCCGCAAGGCGCGCACGATCATGCGGGTGGTCCTCCCGGCCGCGACACCCGGGATCGTGAGCGGAGCCCTGCTCGCCGTCGCCCGGGCCGCGGGCGAGACCGCGCCGCTCCTCTTCGTGATCGGATTCACGTTCACGACCAACACCAAGCTGCTCAGCGGCGGGAACACGGCGCTCTCGGTCCAGATCTACGGCAACGCCGCATCGGCCTTCGAAGCGGCCCAGGACCGGGCCTGGGGTGCCGCACTCACGCTCATCGTGCTCGTCTTCGTGTTCACCATCGCGGCACGGATCGTTTCGGCGTTGTTCGTCAGAAAGCAGGGATGAGATGGGCACCACCGGCATTCGAGCCGCTACCGTGACCGACACCGTGAGTGAAGCCTCCATCACGACCAGGTTCCATCCGCCGGCGGTCGATTCGCCGACCGGCGATGCTCCCGCGGAGCCCACACCCGACGACCTCGTGGGCGAGCCGACGCCCGAACGGGCCCGTCAGGTCGTCTTCGAGGTCTCAGGCCTGAGCGTCCACTACGGGGCTGCGCTCGCGATCGAAGGGGTCGATCTCGAGGTGGCCGCCAACGAGATCACCGCGTTCATCGGCCCGTCGGGATGCGGCAAGACCACGGTGCTCCGCTGTCTGAACCGGATGCACGACCTCACGCCCGGCGCCCGGGTGGGCGGGTCGGTCCGGTACCACGGTGAAGATCTCTATGCACCCAAGGTCGACGCGGCGGAGGTCCGGCGCCGGATCGGGATGGTGTTCCAGAAACCGAACCCGTTCCCGAAATCGATCTACGACAACGTCGCCTACGGCCCGAGGATCAGTCGCGAGAAGGGCAAGCTCGACGACATCGTCGAGCTGGCGCTGACGCGTGCCGCGCTGTGGGACGAAGTCAAGGACAAGCTCAAGAAGAGCGCGTTCGCGCTCTCCGGTGGCCAGCAGCAGCGGCTCTGCATCGCCCGCGCGCTCGCAGTCCAGCCCGACGTCGTGCTGATGGACGAGCCGTGCTCCGCGCTCGACCCGATCGCAACCAGTCGGATCGAAGATCTCATGGCCGAGCTCAAGCGTGAGTACACGATCGTCATCGTCACCCACAACATGCAGCAGGCCGCCCGCGTGTCCGACATGACGGCGTTCTTCACCGCCGAGCTCGACGAAGCCGGCCACCGGCGCGGGAAGCTCGTCGAGTACGACAAGACCGAGGCGATGTTCACCTCACCGTCCGACTCCCGCACCGAGGGCTACATCACCGGACGGTTCGGCTAGGTGACGACCGTGCTGCTCGCCGTCGCAGTGGTCGTCGCGACGGTCGCACTGGTGGTGGTCTGGCGATCAGGTCGTTCGGTCCGCGTGGAGCTCGACACGATCGCGACCGCGTCTGGCCGATGACCGGCGCGATCCCCCGGCCGGGATCGAGACCGTGTTCGGCTATCTCGAGCAGGCCGCGGAGGAGGCGCACAGCTCCGCCAACGCCGCCGAGGCCGATCGGGACCGGTTCTACGAGGCGCTCCGTGCTCACGGCGACGGGGTGGTGGTCATCGACTCCAGCGGTACGACCGTGCTCCGGAACGCAGCGGCCGAGCGCTACCACGCCGCCCGTCACGCAGACGCGCTCGCCGAAGCCGCGATCGACGAGCTGCTCGAACTGGCGCGGCGTGGCGAGGGCGGACATCGCGAGCTGACGTTGTTCGGTCCGCCGCGCGAGGTGTTGTCGGTCCGGGCCGTTCCCCTGCGTGATGGCGCCGGGGTGATCGGTGCTGTCGCCTACATCCGCGACGTGTCCGAGACCCGCCGCACGGAATCGGTGCGACGCGACTTCGTGGCCAACGTGAGTCACGAGCTGAAGACCCCGATCGGTGCGCTCGCGCTCCTCGCCGAGACCATGTCCACCGGCGGGGATCCCGTGGTGATGCACCAGCTCGCGGAACGGGTGTTGCGCGAGGCCGACCGGCTCGCGCAGATCGTCGATGACCTGCTCGACCTCAGCCTGATCGAGGCCCAGGAGGCGCCGACGCGGGAGCCGACTCCCGTTGCCATGGTCGTGGCCGAGGCTGTGGAACGTGTGAAGGCGCAGGCCGAGGCGGCCGGGATCCCGCTGCTCGCGGGCGAGATCGCACCCGAGCTCGTCGTTTCCTGCGACCACCGACAGCTCGTCGAGCGCGTTGACCAACCTGTTCGACAACGCGGTGAAGTACTCCGACGCCGGCCGACCGATCGAGTGCACCGTGGTCACCGACGACGGCTCGCCCTCGAGGGTGTCGATCACCGTGCGTGATCACGGCCCCGGGATCCCTTCGCGCGACCTCGAACGGGTCTTCGAGCGGTTCTACCGGGTCGACCGGGCCCGGAGTCGGGCGACCGGAGGGACGGGCCTCGGCCTCGCCATCGTCCGGCACGTGGCGCACGCCCACGGTGGAGAGGTGACCGTCGAATCCATCGAGGGGGAGGGCTCAGCCTTCACCCTCACGCTCCCGCTCGCCGAGCCGACCCGTCGGGGCGGCCGCCGACCCGAGTTCCCGAACGACGCCATGCAGGAGGCTTCATGACCGGGCGGCCGACCATCCTCGTGGTCGACGACGAGCAGTCGTACCGCGACGCGCTCGCCGTCGCGCTCGAGCGCGAGGGCTTCGACGTCGTGCTCGCGGCCGACGGCGCGGAGGCCATCGAGCGCTTCGACGCGACCCATCCGCAACTCGTGCTGCTCGACGTGATGCTCCCCAAGGTGTCGGGCATCGACGTGTGCCGGGAGATCCGGACGCGGTCGCGTGTCCCGATCATCATGGTCACGGCCCGCAACGCGGAGATCGACGCGGTGGTGGGCCTCGAGGTCGGCGCCGACGACTACGTGACGAAGCCGTTCCGGTTGCGTGAGCTGGTGGCGCGGGTCCGAGCCGGCCTGCGCCGCAGTCCCTCCGACGACGACCTTCCGGCCGACCACACCGAACAGCTCGAAGTCGGCGACGTGCGACTCGACGCGGCGCGCCACGAGGTGTTCGTGCGCGACGATCTCGTCGCCTTGCCGTTGAAGGAGTTCGAGCTGCTCGAGCTGCTGCTCGCCAACGCCGGGCGGGTGCTCACCCGAGACGTGCTGATCGACCGGATCTGGGGTCCGAACTACTTCGGTGACACCAAGACGCTCGACGTGCACGTGAAGCGGCTCCGGGCGAAGATCGAAGCCGATCCTGCGAACCCGGCGCGGATCGTCACCGTCCGCGGCGTCGGCTACCGCTACGAGAAGACCCGCGCGACGACCCCTTCCGCTTCGTAGCCTCTGGGAGAAGATCGTCGACGACCACATGGAGGCCGACGAGCTCGTCGGCCGCTTCGGCGGGTTCCTCCTCGACCACGAGCGGTGCCGCGGGGATCGCGAGACCGGCGGCGAGGTCGGCCAGCTGCGCGCGTGCGCTCACCGGTGGTTCGGGGGCCTCGAGATCGCGGGGTTCGGGTGCCGGGGCCCACGAGGCCAGCGACGTGATGACGTCGGGCGCACGCGAGTCGACCGGCTCGGCGGTGGCCGGGTTGGCGACCACCGCCGGGACCGACACCACCGATGGCGGTGTCGGCTGCACGTTCTCTTCCGACTGGTCGCCGGATTCCCAACCCTCACCGAGCAGATCCGAGATCTTCATGGCATCCGTTCCCTGACTCTGGGGCGATCCGTCATTCCCTGGTGTTGCGGTCTCTGGTGTTGCGGTCTCTGGTGTTCCGGTGGTGCCGGTGTCGCTTCACAACTTGGCGAGCGCGTCCTCGTACTCGGCCTTGGCGCGGGGCGTCGCGAGATTCGCAGAAGCGAACGTGGCGGTCACGTTGCCCTGCTTGTCGATCACGAACGTGGCCCGGTTCGCGCAGCCCAGCTGATCGTTGAACACCCCGTAGGCCTTCGCCACGGCGCCGTGGGGCCAGAAGTCGCTGAGCACGGGGAAGGTGTAGCCCTGGGCTTCGGCCCACTGGGCCTGCGCGTGCCGGGTGTCGCAGGAGATCGCGAGGACCTGCGCCTCGGCGGCGTCGAACGCCGACGGGTCGTCGCGGATCTCGCAGAGCTCGCCCTGGCAGACGCCCGTGAACGTGAACGGGTAGAACACGATGACGACGTTCTTCTTGCCCCGGAAGTCGGCCAGACTGACGTCTTGACCCGACTGGTCCTTGAGCGTGAACTCGGGTGCTTCCTGGCCGACTTCGACCATGTGTGTGCCTCCTGGAGCTGGGACGGGACATCGGAACGGCAGGGGGCCGTTCGGATGATGGTCCCAGGGAATCTACGGCCTGATGCCGCGATTGCTTGAGCGGGCCGCCGGAAGTTCACCGAGGAGTGACGCGGCGACACCGTCGAACGGGGCCTGTTCCAGCACCGGGAGGGGGGTCACCGAGCAATAGCCGGCGGTGAGCACGGCGAGGTCGGTGTCTTCGTCGGGGAGCACGTCGTTTCCCGTGAAATCCAGGAGCAACTCGCCGCCGCTGTGGTCGGCAGAGGCGGCCCAGACCGTTCCGTAGGGCGCGAGGCGGGCCTCTCTGACCCCGAGGACCTCGTGGAACGGGCGGTTCGGGGCGTTCAGGTTCAGGACCCGGGGTGGGTTCGACGGCTCGGCGACCCAGGGGATGGCGGCGAGGGCGAAGCGCGCGGCGGTGTCCCATTGGTACTCATCGGCGTCGGTCGTGTCCCAGCCCGCGGGCGACCGGACGCTCACCGCGAGCCCGGGCACCCCGAGTCCGGCCGCGGTCAATGCCGCACCCACCGTGCCCGAGTGGAGCACGAGGTGGCCCGTGTTCGCGCCGGGGTTCACGCCCGACGCCACGAGTTCGGGCACCGGCCCGAAGCCGCCGAGACATGCCGCGTAGACGGCGGTGGCAGGGGGCGCGTCGATGGCGAGCACCGGGACGCCGCTGGGTGTCTCCCAGCCGTGCTCGACGACGGGGATCGACGTGTTGCGGTGGATGGGCCCGATCGCGGCGCTGCTCCCGCTGCGTTCGCTCGTGGGGGCGACGACCATCACGTCGTGGCCGGCGTCGTGCAACACGCCCGCGAGCGCCATGATCCCGGGCGACTCCACCCCGTCGTCGTTCGTGACCAGGATCCTCATGGCGTCGACGCTACCCATGGTGGTGGTCGCCCGGGGAACGATCAGGGGCGCGCCGGGGAACGAACGGGTGAACGGGAGCTTGATGTTCACCGTGCCGGGTTGCTTCGCGGTACCGGTGCAGGTCAGCCTCGTCGCCGATGACGTCTCCCAGGGCTCGGGTGGTGGTGGTCGGAGGCGGCGTGATCGGGACGATGCACGCCTGGGCGGCCCGGCGGCGGGGTCACGAGGTGCGCCAGCTCGAAGCCGACGCGGAGCCCCGACGAGCCTCGGTGCGGAACTTCGGTCTCGTCTGGGTCAGCGGACGCGCGCCCGGCCGGGAGCTCGACCTCGCGTTGCGCGCCCGCGAGTTGTGGGAGGAGCTCGGGACTGCCATCGGCGGCATCGGGTTCCGGCCCGACGGATCGTTGACCGTCGCTCAGCACCCGGCGGAGCTCGCGGTGATGGCGGAGCTGGTGGCCCAGCCCGATGCCGAGCGGCGGGGCGTGCAACTCCTCGACGCCGAAGCGACCCGCGTGCAGAACCCCGCGGTCCGGGGTGAGCTCCTCGGCGCGTTGTTCTGTTCGCGCGATGCGGTGGTGGAACCCCGCCAGGTGCTCCCGGCGGTGCGGGCGCACCTGGCTGCCGGCGGCGGCTACGAGTTCGTTCCCGGCCGGGTGGCGACGCGCGTCGAGCCGGGACGTGTGGTCGACCACACCGGCGCGGTGCACGAGGGGGATCTCGTGGTGGTGTGCCCCGGCGCGATGCACGATGGCGTCGCGGCCGAGTTCCTCGCCGATGCGCCGGTGCGGCGGTGTCGACTGCAGATGTTGCAGACCCTGCCGTTCGGTGAGCGCCTCACCACCGCCCTCGCCGACGGCGACTCGTTGCGGTACTACCCGGCGTTCGATCTCCCCTCGGCAGCTGCGCTCCCGCCTCCGGCACCGGTGGTGGCCGAGTACCGCGCGCAGCTCCTCGTGGCGCAGCGCGGCACGGGTGAGCTCACCATCGGCGACACCCACCACTACGACGAGCCCTACGACTTCGCCGTCGACGAGACGCCATACGGCCACCTGCTCGGCCGGGCGGAATCGCTGTTCGGTCGCCGGCTCCCGGCGGTGCAGCGCCGCTGGGCCGGTGTGTACTCGCAGGCGACCGACGACAGCCCGTGCGTGCGAGTGCGGCCCGATCCGGGCATCGTTGTCGTGACCGGGCTCGGCGGCCGGGGGATGACGCTGTCGCCCGCGGTTGCCGAAGAGACCATGGAGGACCTCTCGTGATCACCCTGGCCGTGCTCGACATGGCAGGCACCACCGTCAGCGACGGCGGCGTCGTCGAAGCGGCGTTCGTGGAGGCGTTGGCCGGGATGGGGTTCGACCCCGACGGTCCGGAGCTGGCGGCGCAGCTCGCCTACGTGCGCCGGACCATGGGGCAGTCGAAGATCGAGGTGTTCACGGCGGTGTTCGAAGGCAACGAGTCGAAGGCGCACGAGGCGAACCGTCGGTTCGAGGCGGCCTTCGACGCCGCGGTGTCGCGCGGTGAGGTCGCCGCGCTGCCCGGGGCCGAGGCCGCGCTCGGGGCGCTCCGTGCCGACGGGTGTGCGCGTTTGTCTCACGACCGGGTTCTCCCGGCCGACCCGGGAACAGATCATCGACGTGCTCGGGTGGCGGGATCTCATCGACCTCTCCTTGAGCCCGGAGCCGGGGATCCGGGGCCGGCCGTACCCCGACCTGATCCTCACTGCGCTCATGCGGCTCGACATCGAGAGCGTCCGGTCTGTCGCCGTCGCCGGCGACACCACCAGCGACATCGTGTCGGGCCACCGCGCCGGAGCTCGTGTGGTCGCCGGGGTGCTCACCGGTGCGCACGACCGCATCCAACTCTCCGAAGCGTCGCCGACCCACATCCTGGCCAGCATCGACGAGCTTCCCGGCGTACTCGGGCACCTCACCCTCGAGGGGTAGCCGCCCGGAACGTCATCGGGCGAGTTCCTCGAGGAGGGGGCGCCAGGCGTCGAGTCCGGGCACGGCACGGCCGGCGACCTTGGCGTCGTCGTCGGCCCGGCGCAGCGTGAGCACCGCGTCGAGATCGTCGATCTCCGAGAACGCGCCGACCTCGCGTGCATCCATGACGCCACCCTGTTCGACCAGCGTCTCGATGCTGCGAGCGCTGAGGCGGGACCGGTAGGCGGGGTCGGCGGCGACCAGGTAGCGCTTCGCGTCGGCGTGGCGGGCCACGAGACGACCGACCCGCGACCCGAGGAGCGGCGCGACCAACGCCCCACCCCGACCGGCGTGGGTGTCGATCGCCGACGGATCGACGATGGTGCCGACGTCGTGTACGAGCCCCGCGACCTGGAGCTCGAGGTCGGCGGGCGCGCGCTCGGCGAGCAACGCCGCGCACTGCAATCCGTGGGCGAGGAGGTCGAGACGTTCCTCGTCGTCGTGGCGGGCTCCGTCGAGGAGCATCATGCAGAGCCGGTCGACGGTCAGCTCCTCCACCGTCAGCCGACCTCGGCGGGGGGAGGCAGGTACCGCGCCGACACGACCTCTTCACCGTCGAGCTCGAGGGCCCAGACCGACCCCTTCTCACACCGCGGGTCGACGCCGAGGTCGATGCCGGATCGTTCGAGTCGGGCCAGGAGCTGGGGGATCACGTCGCCGTGGCTGCAGAGCACCCCGCCCGTCGCGGCGGTCTCCCGGACGAGCGCGAGAGCGCCGTACGGCCCGGCGTCCTCGGCGAGCCTGTCGTCGAGCTCGATCTCGAGCGAGGAGGTCGCGGCGAGCGGCTCGACCGTTTCCCGACAGCGAACGAACGGACTCGAGACGATCCGGTCGAACGTCTCCGGCGCCAGCAGCCCGACGAGGGCGTCGGCCTGGCGTCGACCCGGCTTCGACAAGGGACGGCGGGCGTCGTCGCCGCTCCACGCGCGCCGACTGCCCGCCTTCGCGTGGCGGACCACCCAGACCGTCATCGTCGGCGGGTCACGGTTCGAGCGAGCGCACGAGCTCGCGATCGTGTTCGTAGGAGAGCAGGCCGATCGCGACCTCGGGGCTGCACCAGCACAGGCGGTCGACCTCGGCGTTCGGGACGAACGGCTCGCTCGCTTCGCTTGCATCCATGAGCCAGTACCGCACGAGCTTCGGCCTCCCCTTGTGGTCGCGGTACTCCACCCGTGAGAGCTCCCGACCGAGATCGCAGCGTAGGCCCGTCTCCTCCTCGACTTCCCGTCGAGCGGCGTCTTCGAACGACTCTCCCGACTCGAGCTTGCCCTTCGGGAGCGACCAGTCGTCGTAGCGGGGTCGGTGCACGAGGACGATCTCGTCTCGCCCCGAGCTGTCGTCGACGGCGCGACGGCGCACCACGCCGCCCGCGGCGCGCACGGTCTTGGGATCGGCGTCGGAATCGTCGGCGGCTACCACCAGCGTCGGAGCTGCTTCCCGCGTGCCGCCGCCCAGGCATCGGGCCACGCGGCCCGAGCCGCGGCCTCGTCGACGCGCTCGAGCCCGGCGAGTTGCCCGGCCGCGAACGCCTCGGCGGGAGTGGCTCCGGCCGCGGCATCGCGGAGCCACCCCTCCGCGACGATCGCGTCGTGGTGGTCGCCGAGGACCTCCTGGATCCCCGCGATGCGGCGGGCGAACCGGCGCGCGGGGCGGCCCGTGATCGACACGACCGCTTCGGCCGCATAGCGGCAGCGCTTGGCGCGGATCCTGATGTCGTGGAGGGCCTCGTCGGGAGGATCGGGGTCGAGCGCCTCGACGGCCCTCCGGAGGTGCTTCCAGGGTCCGTCGACGAGTCCGGGGAGGATCTCACCCGCGGGCGTGTCGGCGAGCTCGGTGTACGGGATGTTCCCCGAGGCGGCGTCGACGAGCCGATCGAGGAGCTCGCAGTAGCGGGGGGTCCGCAGTGCACCGAGCAGCTCGATGCGCTGGTCCTCCCAGGTGGCGACGAGTCGAGCGACGAGCGCGTCGGCCGCGCCGCGGTCGCGTTCGGGGAGCTGCAGCGTCTTGGCCCGCAGGAGCTCGATCAGCACCTCGGTGTCGCGGACCGCGCCGAGCTCGGCGGCGACCCATCGCAGTTCTTCGCGCAACCCGGTCACCCACTCGGGATCGAGGAGCGATCGGAAGGTGCGGAGGTCGGAGCGCAGTCGTCGTGTCGCGACGCGCGCCTGGTGGACGAACTCTGGATCGTCGCCGAGGCGGACCCCGGAATCGTGCGTGATCAGCCGGTGGACGGATCCGGCGATCGTGTTGCGCACCACGTCGGTTGCGGGGCTCGACGGCGCGACCGGTCGGGCTGGACGGATGTCGGAGGGGGCGAGGGCGCGCGGCCCGAGGGCCCGCACGATCTTGGGGGTGGGGTCGGGATCTCCGGCGCCGGCGTCGCGCAGCCGCCCGACCACCTCGGCGGCGAGGCTCATGGGTGCGTCTTCGACGATCTCGACCTCGAGCTCACGGAAGCGGGCTGCGACGCGGCGGCCGTCGAGGACGGAGACCTCGTCGTCGACCACCTCGGCCTGCTGCTTGCCGTCGGGGTCGACGAGGTCGATGCGGGCCCGCCGGGTCCGCAGGCGGGCGACGGGGCTGAGGCGCGCGGTCCGCACGTAGGCGCGCACGAGATCGACTGCGGCGTCGGGCGGGGTGCCGACGCGACCTTCGACTCGGTGTTCGCCGCGCACGAGGATCCCGTCGACGACGACACCCGGGAGCTTCACCGTCCAGCCGTCGTGGTTGCGGTACCGCAGCGACGCGCCCGCGCGTGCGAGGCGGAGGTCGTCGGTGTCGAAGTAGGTGGCCTGGAGGAGGAGGGGGTCGCGTTCGGCGGCGGCGAGCCCGCCGCATCCGTCGAGGTCGGGGAGGCGGAACCCCGGAGGTGGTGAGAGCTTCGCCTCACGCTCGTGCATCGCGGCCCTCCCGGGCCCGCTGCACCGCGAGTTCCTGGAGCTGCTCGTGGGTGTTGACGCCGACAACGGTCGACACCTTGGTCCACGCGCCGTCGGGACCGAGCTCCCACGCGAGGACGTCGTCGGACAGCTCGATCTCGATGACCTCGGCGAGTCGTGGTTTGAGTCGTTCCGCGATCGGCGTGAGTGCCTCGACGCGTCGGTCGAGGTTCCGGGGCATCATGTCGGCCGACCCGATGAGGTACTCGGCGCTTCCCGGATCGGAGCCGAACCGGTAGATCCGCGAGTGCTCGAGGAATCGGCCGATGATGGAGCGGACGGTGATCGTCTCCGACATCCCCGCGACTCCGGGACGGAGGCAGCAGATGCCCCGGATCAGGAGCTCGATCCGACAGCCCGCCTGGGACGCGCCGTAGAGCGCGTCGATGATCGTCGGGTCGACGAGACTGTTCATCTTGAGGGTGATCCGACCGGCGGCTCCCTTGGCGGCTTCGCGCTCGATCCGCTTGCAGAGCTCGGCTCGCAGCATCAACGGCGCGACGAGGAGTCGCCGGTAGTCGCCCTGGCGGCTGTAGCCCGTGAGCGCGTTGAACAGCTCGGTCAGGTCGGCGCCGAGCGCGGGATCGGCCGAGAGGATCCCCACGTCTTCGTAGAGGTTCGCGGTCGTCGCGTTGTAGTTGCCGGTACCGATGTGGCAGTACCTCCGGATGCCGTCGTCTTCCTGGCGGACGATGAGCATCAACTTCGCGTGGGTCTTGAGGCCGACGAGCCCGTACACCACGTGCACGCCCGCTTCTTCCAACAGGCGGGCGCGGTCCATGTTCGCCTGCTCGTCGAAGCGGGCCTGCAGCTCGACGAGCGCGACGACCTGCTTCCCCCGTTCGGCGGCTCGGATCAACGAGCGGACGATCGAGCTCTCCTGGCCCGCCGTCCGGTAGATCGTCTGCTTGATCGCGAGCACGTGTGGGTCGCGGGCGGCCTGGTCGACGAACGCCTCCACGGAGGTGGCGAAGGAGTCGTAGGGATGGTGGACGAGCACGTCGCCGGCCTGGAGCACCCGGAACAGGTCGGGCGGCGGTTCCGTGCGCGACAACACCGGTTGCGTCTGGGGCGACCAGACGGGATCCTTGAGCTCCGGGCGCGGAAGCGCATGCAGACCCCAGAGCCCGGAGAGGTCGAGCGTGCCGTCGATCACGGAGACGTCGTGGTCCGACAGCTCGAGCTCGCGGCACAGCAGCTCCTGCACCTCGTCGGTGACGTTGGCGTCGACCTCGAGTCGGACGACGTGACCCGACTTGCTGCGTTGCCGGAGCACGGTGGCGATCGCCTCGAGCAGGTCTTCGGATTCGTCGGACAACTCGAAGTCGGCGTCGCGGGTGACGCGGAAGACGTGGTGGCCGAGCACCTCCATCCCGGGGAACAACGATTCCAGTCGCGCCGCGATGACCTGCTCGATGGGCACGAACCGCTCGTGGTCGGGGAGCTCGACGAACCGGGGGAGCAGCGGGGGGACCTTCACCCGTGCGAACCGTTCCTCGGTGGTGTCGGGATCGCGCACGACCACCGCGAGGTTGAGGGAGAGGTTCGAGATGTAGGGGAAGGGATGCGCGGGATCCACCGCGAGGGGAGTGAGCACCGGGAACACGCGCTCCTCGAACACGGTCACCAGGTAGGCGCGGTCGTCGTCGTCGAGCTCGTACCAGTCGCAGAAGCGGATGCCGACGTCTTCGAGCGCCGGCGCGACCTCCTTGGCGAACACCGCGGCCTGCCGGCTCACCAGCTCGTCGACTCGGGCCCGAATGGCCCGGAGCTGGTCGAGGGGGTCCATCGCGTCGGGGGTGCGGGTCCGGATCCCGGCGCGGACCTGCTCCTGCAGGCCGCTGACGCGCACCTGGAAGAACTCGTCGAGGTTCTGGCTGAAGATCGCGAGGAACTTCGCCCGTTCGAGCAGCGGCTGCGAAGCGTCTTCGGCGAGCGCGAGCACGCGCGCGTTGAACTCGAGCCACGAGAGCTCTCGGTTGAGGAATCGTGCTGGGCTCGGGTCGCTGCCCTCGCCCGCGTCTTCGGGGCCGACCATGGGTCGCATCGTACCGGTCTGTCCGCCACCCCGCTCCGCCGCCCGCGGTCCCGCGTGAGCGTCGCTCCTCGTCTCCCGGTGCGGACGCGGCCACGACCCGTCCCGGGGGAGGACGGGTCGTGGCGCGGCCGATCCTCCGGAAACGTGGGAGCGGTCCGGAGGGGCCGGGGCCGGTTGTGCCGGCCCGGTGCGCAGGGGGCTGCGCATCGATCTCGACGGTACCGGGGCCCTGTGGACCGCCGACTTCTGTCAGGTGAACCGGCGGTGGACGACGAGTGAAGTCCCGGTCGGCCCGGGTATCGTCGCGGGAGAAATGGCCGACTCGATGCACGATCCGCGCACGATGGGGCTGTCGCCGTTCGGCCGCCTCGCGGCCGCGCACGCCGTGAGCATGATCGGCGACGCGTGTGTCACGGTCGCACTCGCCGGGACGCTCTTCTTCAACATCTCCCCGGGCGCGGCCCGGCCCAAGGTGCTCCTCTACCTCGTGCTCACGGTCGCCCCGTTCGCGCTGGTCGCGCCCGTGATCGGGCCCCTGCTCGACCGCAGCCGCGGTGGGCGCCGGACGCTCATGAGCCTCGGCTGCTTCGGTCGGGCCGCGCTCTGCGTCCTGATGGCCGGCAACGTCGACACTCTCCTGCTGTTCCCGCTCGCGTTCGGGGTGTTGGTGCTCGCCAAGGGGCATCAGGTGGCGAAGAGCTCTCTCGTGCCGGCGATGGTTCCTGATGAGGCGGCGCTCGTCACGGCGAACTCGCGGCTTGCGTTGATCAGCATCGCCGCCGGCGCGGTCGGCGGGGTCCCCGCGGCGTTGATCCTCAAGCTCGCCGGCGCCGACTGGGTGCTCGTCTCCGCGGCGATCGCGTTCGCGTTCGCGGGCGCGCTCGCGTTGCGCATCCCCCGCGGCGATCACGGCGCAACCCCTGAGACACCCGAAGAGCGGGCGGAGCTCCACGCGCCGAGCATCGTGCTCGCGGGGACCGCGATGGCATTGCTCCGAGCGGGAGTCGGGTTCCTCACCTTCCTGGTCGCGTTCGGGCTGAAGGCGGGCAAGCAACCGACGTGGTTCTTCGGCGCGGTGCTCGCGATCAGCGCGGTCGGTGGCTTCGCCGGGAACGTCCTTGCTCCGTTCCTGCGGCGACGCGTCAAGGAGGAGTGGATCCTCGTCGGGTCGCTGCTCGTTCCGGCGGTGATCGCGCTGTGGGCCGCGCAGGCCGGAGGACGGTGGGCGTTCCTGTTCACCGCGATCTCGGTGGCGATGGGCGCGGCCGCGGGGAAGGTCGCGTTCGACAGCCTCCTCCAGCGCGACGGACCCGACGATCTGCGCGGGCGGGCGTTCGCTCGGTTCGAGACCCGATTCCAGCTGGTGTGGGTGCTCGGGGCGCTGGTGCCCGTCGCGCTGTTCGACGTGATGGACGCGCGGATCGGGTTCTTCGTGCTGGCCGTCGTCCTCGGGTTCGGTGGCGTGTCGTATGTGATCGGGCTGCGTGCGGCGCGGGACCACCCGCCCGGTACCCCGCCGAAGCCGACGCTCCTCGCGCGGGTGCGCACGATCCTGCGGCCGGGATCCGGTGCTGCGTCGGAGCCCCCGTCGCCTGCGGCACCGCCGGGCCCGGAGCCACCGACGCCGACGAAAACCTCCGATGCGGTGCGGCCGGGGCCGGGTAGACAGGAGTGATGGAGCCCGACATCCGAGCGATCACCCCGAAGACCCTCCCCGCCTACCAACTCACGGATGCGCGCGGGTTCTCGGCGCCGTTCGAGCGTGGACCCGACGACCCGTGGTCGAACCTCGATCTCGACCGTGCCATCGGCGTGTTCGACGGCGACGACGTCGTGGGCATCGGGCGGAACTACTCACTCGATCTCACCGCGCCCGGTGGCGTCGGGCTCCCCGTCGCGGGCGTCAGCTGGATCGCGGTCCTCCCGACGCACCGCCGGCGGGGGATCCTGCGCTCGATGATGCAGCGACTGCTCCGTGATGCGTGCGAACACGAGGAGTCGGCGCTGATACTCACGGCATCCGACGCCCGGATCTACGGACGCTTCGGCTACGGCGTCGCGACCACCGTCCTCGGGATCGAGCTCGAGCGTCGCCGGGTGGAATGGCGCGACCGCGCGCCGGGGCGAGTCCGGTTCGTCTCCCCGGAGGAAGCGCGAGTGATCGCGCCCGGCGTCTTCGAACGGGTCCGGCGCGATCGCGCCGGCGCGGTCTCCCGGCCCGACGCGTGGTGGGACGGGGAGTGGTGGGACCCGCGCGACCACGCCCCGCGCTTCGACGTCGTGTTCGACGGCGACGACGGCCCCGAGGGATTCGCGCTCTACGGCGTCGACGGTTCGTGGTCGGAGGGGGAGTCGACCAAGACGCTCTCCGTACGCGATTTCATCGCGGCCACACCGGAGGCCTCGGCCGGGCTCTGGCAGTTCCTGACCACCGTCGATCTCATCCGCACGATCCGGGCGTGGAACGTCCCGGTCGACACCGAGCTGCCGTGGATGCTGGCCGACCCGCGGGCGATGAAGGTCACGAGCCGACGCGACTTCGTCTGGCTCCGCCCGGTCGACGTGCGAACGTTGCTCGCCTCCCGCACCTATGCAGTCGACGGCCGCCTCGTGCTCGAGGTGATCGACGACGGCCCCGCAGCCGGCCGCTATGAGCTCGACGGCGGCCCCGACGGCGCGGCGTGCACCCACACCGACCTCGATCCGCACCTCGTGCTCGACGCGGCCGCGTTGGGGATGATCGCGCTCGGCGGCACTCGCCCGTCGGTGCTGGCCCGCGCGGGCCGGATCGACGCGCCCGAGATCACCGCCCCCACGTTCGCCGACGTGATGTTCGGCACCGAACGCGACCCGGCCGCCCTCACCTGGTTCTAGCTGGCTCGATGGTCGAATCCGCTGCGGAGGCTCGACCGCTCACCCGAGCATGTCCCGCCGCCTCCGCTCCTTCTCCTGCCCGCTGGTCGAATCCGCTGCGGAGGCTCGACCGCTCACCCGAGCATGTCCCGCGCTGCGTGTCCGCCGCCTCCGCTCCTTCTCCGGCCTGCTGGTCGAATCCGCTGCGGCGGCTCGACCGCTCACCCGTGCACGTCCCGCGCTGCGTGTCCGCCGCCTCCGCTCCTTCTCCTAGCTCCAGCCGGAGCCGGCGCCGGTGACCATGCCGAACGGTCCGGCCGGCCACCGGAAGCAGTCGACCATGAGCTGGTCGACCTCCTCTGCGGTGGCGATGCCCTCGTCGACCACCTTCTGGGCCTCGGCGACCATTGCGAAGTAGACGCGGTTCGCGACGAAGCCCCACGCCATCGCGGTGTCGCGCACGACGATCGGATGCTTGCCGCACACGTTCGCGACCTCGCGGACCGCGGCAGTCGTCGCGTCGGACGTGTCTCGCGTCGTCACGATCTCCGCGAGCTTCATCACCGGCGCGGGTGACGCCCAGTGCCAGCCGATCACCCGGTCGGGTCGGTCGGTGGCGGCGGCGAGCGCCTGGATCGGGAACCCCGACGTGTTCGACGCGAGGATCGTCGCCTCGGGTGCGACGCGGTCGAGATCGCGGAACACCTTGATCTTGAGGTCGAGGCGTTCGGGCACGGCCTCGATCACGAGGTCGGTGGTCGCGGCTGCCTCGAACGAATCGGTGAACGTGAGTCGTTCGAGCGCGGCATCGGCGTCGGCGCGGGTGAGCTTGCCCCGCGCCACACCCGAGTCGAGTCCGTAGCGACCGGTCGTGACGTGGCCGCGCGCAGCCTCGAGGGCCTCAGGCGCGAGGTCGTAGCAGTGCGTCTCGTACCCGGCGGCCGCGGTGACCTGCGCGATCCCTGCACCCATGACTCCCGCACCCAACACGCCGATCTTCATGCGCTGACCTCGGTTCGTCCCATCCAGTGACCCAGTTCCGACAGCTTGGCACCGAGCGCGACGATCTCGTCGGGCAGCAGGGCCTGGGGACCGTCGCAGCGGGCCGAACCTGGATCGGCGTGGACGTCGATCATCACACCGTCGGCACCCACCGCGACCGCCGCCAGCGCCATCGGCGCGACGAGCATGCGGTTCCCGGTCCCGTGCGACGGGTCGACGATGACGGGGAGGTGCGAACGAGCCTGGACGACGGGGACCGCCGAGAGGTCGAGCGTGTTGCGGGTCGAGGGTTCGAACGTCCGGATGCCGCGTTCGCACAGGATGATGTCGAGACTCCCCGAGTCGGCGATGTACTCCGCCGCGAGCAACCACTCCTCGATCGTCGCCGCGAGTCCCCGCTTCAGCATCACGGGCTTCCCCGACTTGGCGCACTCCTTCAGCAGTTCGAAGTTCTGCATGTTGCGCGCGCCCACACGCACCACGTCGACGACGTCGGCGATCACTTCGAGGTGGGCGGCATCGAGGACCTCCGCGACCCACGGGAGACCGAAACGCCGCCGTTGTTCGGCGACGATCTCGACGCCCTCGGCACCGAGGCCCTGGAACGAGTACGGCGACGACCGGTGCTTGTAGAGGTCACCGCGCAACATCGTGGCCCCGGCGGCCACGGCGGCCTCACACGCGGCTGCGACCTGTTCGGGTGTCTCCACCGCGCACGGACCCGCGATCAGGGTGAACGTCCCTGCGCCGACGAACTGGTCGCCGACCCGCACACTCGTGCGGCCGGCCGACCCGAGGCGGGCGACCAGTGGATGTCCGGCCAGCGGTTGACCGCTGGTCGGGTGGAGGGGCGGTTCGGACGACATCGACGTTCCTTTCGAGTGCGAGGCATTGGTTGGCGCACGGAACGGCCCGGAACGCGAAAAACCCCGGCCTCTCGGCCGGGGCATCTCCCTGCGGACCTTCGTGCGCCGCTAGAGACGGCGGCACAAGGGCCCGGGGGATGCCCCGGTGCCGAAGTACCAACCGAAGGAGGAGCGGCTGCACATGGTGGCCTGACTCTACTCCAGCCCCGGATCAGGTGAAACGGCCTTTCCCGAACTGTCCCCCGGGGTTCAGCTCGTGGTCACCCGGTAGCTCGATGCGCCTGCTCCGGCAGCTCGATGCGCCTGTTCCGGCAGCTCGATGCGCCTGTTCCGGCAGCTCGATGCGCCTATTCCGGCAGCTCGATGCGCGCGAGCCAGAGGCCGGGCGCCTCGAGCTCGGCGGGGGTCGGGAGCATCGTCTCGGCTTCCCAGAGGCGGTTGAGGCCGTCGAGGCCCGCCCGCTCGACGACGCCGAGGCAGAAGGCCTGGCCCTGCTCCGAGTGGGCGCGATCGAGTTGGAGCCCGAGCAGGCCCTCGATGAAGCGGCCCGCCTCTCCGCTCTCGACCCGGTGCCGGGCGAGTGCCTCGTGCACCTGGCCGAACGAACCGGTGAGGCGGGTCCCGATGCCCTGGACGACGACCTCGGCGTAGCCCTCGAGCACCGACGTCACGGCCTGCAGGCGACCGAGGATCGCCTCCTGGGCCGGAGAGCGCATCGCTCCGAGGAGGGCTTCGGGATGCTCGGTGATCCCACTCATCGACGACGGATCGGTCGGGTCGAATCCGCCGAGCTGACTCTCCAGGGCGTCGCGGTCGAGCTCGTAGGCCGACACGTACTCGGTTGCCAGAGCCACGAGCTTCGGTTGCACCCACGGGACCGACCGTTCGGCGGCGCGCACGACTTCGTGCAGCGCGACGACGAAGCGCAGGTCGTTGCGGTCGAGTGACCATGCGCTCTCGAACTCGTCGAGGTTGGCGACGACGAAGCACAAGCTCGGCGCGTCGGAGGCGGGGAGCGGCAGGTCGTACCGACCGAGCGCGTGCTGCGCGAGGTATCCGACCATCGAGCCCGCCTGCACCCCGAGCAGCACCGGCGCCATCATCCCCATGAGGCCGGAGAGCGCGTCGCCGCCCATCGGCATCCCGAACGCGCCCATCGCCCCCATCTCGGGTGGCAGCTCCTCGCCGGCCGACTCCTCGACGATCGCGGCGCGGAACGTGACCGCGAGCGCTTCGAGCACCGGCGCGAGCGCGTCGAGGTGGAGCTGGGCCCATTCGGCGCGGCCGAGCACGCGCAGCGGGGCGGAGTACGTGGCCGTGAGTCCGGTCTCGGCGACGACATGGGTCTGCGCGGCGCGCACCAGCTCCTCGAGCTGGCTCCGGTCGGCGGCCGACACGGGCGCGTCGGGGATCCCGCCTTCGCCGAGCGCGACCGACGTGGCCATCTGCCGGGCGATGTCCCAGTTCACCGGGCCGTCGGACTGGAGCATCCGCACGACCTCGTTGAGATCGATCTTCGACAGGTCGAACCCGCCCGGTCCGAAGGGATTCATCGGCTCGTTCGACGGGTGCGAACCCTGGGTCGGATCGTCGTCGGGATCTCCGAATTGAGGGTCGTCGCTCACGCGGTCAGTCTATGGACGTGTCGGACGTCGTCGTCACCGGGATCGCAGGGCTCCTCGGACAGCGGTTGCTGCCGCGCCTCGACGCCTCCCCGGCGGTCGGGCGGGTGGTCGGGCTCGACGTCCGCGACCCCGAACGGCGGATCGGGCGGCTCGAGATGCACCGGGTCGACATCGCCACCGCCGACCTCGAGCCGCTCCTCGAGGGCGTCGAGATGATCGTCCACCTCGCGTCGATCGTGGATCCGCTGCCCGACGACTCGTTCGAGACCCGCGTGAACGTCGAGGGCACCCGGCGGGTCCTCGACGCCGCGACCCGGGCCGGGGTGAAGAAGATCGTGCGGGTGTCGACGGCCGCCGTCTACGGAGCCTGGCCGGGCAACCCGATCCCACTCACCGAGGACGCGCCGCTCCGACCGAACCCGGGGTTCGGGCCCGGCGTGCAGGGTGCCGAGGTCGAGCGGATGCTCGCCCAGTGGCGCGACGACGTTCCCGGTGCCGTCACGACGACGCTGCGCGCCGCGCCGGTGCTCGGGCGGGGCGCACGCCACCTCTGGGCCCGGCTGCTGTCGGGTCGCCCGGCGATCAGCGTGCGGGGCGCGGCGCCGCCCGTGCAGACCGTCCACGCCGACGACGTCGCCGACGCGCTGCTGCTCGCGGTGGAACGGGATCTCCCGGGTGTGTTCAACGTCGCGGCCGACGGCTGGCTCGACGCCGAAGCAGCGACCGCGCTCCGGCGCCGTCCTGCTGCGGCGGTTCCGGCCGAACTGCTGTCTCGTGCGTTGCGCCGCCTCTGGTCGACCGGCCTCGGCGACGTTCCCGCGGAGGCACTGCCGTACCTCACCTATCCCTGGGTGCTGGCCAACGATCGGCTCCGGGCCGAGGGCTGGGTGCCGCAGCACACGAACGAAGAGACCCTCATCGAGACGGTCGCCGCGCTCACGAAGCCGTTCCCCAAGACCAAGGTCGCACTCGGTGCAGTTGGTCTCGCCGGTGCCGCCGCCGCGGTGGGCGGGGGCGTCGTCCTCTGGCGCAACCGCCGAGGCTAACCAGGAGAAGAAGCGGAGGCGGCGGACAGCCGCGACCAGTGCGGGAACGGGTGAGCGGTCGAGTCGCCGCAGCGGATTCGACCGTCAAGATGCGAGGTGCGCGTCGCGCCAGGTGTTCCACTCGGGCGTGAAGTAGCGCAGGCGGGTCTTCTTGTACTCCTTGATCGACCAGAGCAGCGCGTGTTCGTCGACGCCGGTCTCGGTGCGGATCGCGTCGATGATCGCTTCGCAGTCGCGTGCGTTGCGCCCGTGCACCATCGTGAACACCGTGTAGGGCCAGTCGTCGTAGGTGGGCCGCCGGTAGCAGTGGCTCACCGCGGCGAAGCCGGCCATCTGCGGGCCGATCTCGGGGAGGTCGGCCTCGGGGACGGCCCAGACGCCCATCGCGTTGGCCTTGAAGCCGGCACTGCGGTGGTTCATGACCGCGGCGAGGCGCCGCATGAGCTTGCGGTCCTTGAACGACTGCAGCAACTCGAGCACGGTGGCGCCGTCGACGCCGAAGCGCGCACCCTGGGCCGCGAACGGTTCCTCGACGAGCGGGAGGTCGTCCTGCAACACGCTGATCGCCGCGACCTCGAGCTCCGACAGTTCGGGAGCCTGCATGTCGGGGCGGCGCTCCGGTTGCTCGTGGGCGAGCACCTCCGCCTTGGCATTCGCCTTGGCGGTACCGGTCATGTCGAGCTTCACGCCGATCTTGTAGAGCACGAGGGTCGGCAGCTTGCGGGTGACCCTCGAGCCGGACGCGGCGTGCAACACGTCGAGGTGGGCGTCGAAGTCTTCACCCGGTGGGGTGGCCAGCGTGTACCAGAGGTTGTAGTCGTGGTTGCGCTTGTAGTTGTGACTCACGCCGGGGTGGGCACTGATGATCTCGGCCGCTTCGTCGATGTGATCGGGGTCGACCTTGGCGGCCACGAGCGCGGAGTTGTAGCCGAGGGCGCGGGTGTCGAAGATCGCCGAGAGCTGGCGCAGCACGCCGAGCTCCTTCACCTTCCCGAGACGCTCCAGCACCTCCCGCTCGGTGATCCCGAGGCGGTCGCCGAGCGCCGCGTAGGGCCGGTCGACCAGGGGGAAGTCCCACTGGACCGCGTTGAGCAGCTCCTTGTCGACATCGTCGAGCTGATCCTCGGGCCGGGGCTCACCGGATCGCGATGCTTCGGGTGGCGCGGGAGACGGAGATGAAGAAGTGGTCACCGGGCCAGTCTCGCACCGTTGGTGGGAGCGAGCCGAGTCGTCACCGGGTCACCGGGCGGTTGCCTCGAGCAGGGTGGTGCTGGTGCTCACCGGCGTGATGTCGGCGGGCACGTCGCGCAGCGTGATCGAGACCTTCCGGGTCGTCCCGTTGCGGGACAGCCGAAGCGTGATCTCGTCGCCCGGGTGGAGCGCCCGCACCTCAGCGAGGAGATCGGCCATGCGGGTGACCCTGGTCGCTCCGATCGCGACGATCACGTCGTCGGACCGGATCCCGCCCGCCGCTGCGGGACTGTCGGCCCCGACTTCGGTCACCCGGACGCCCCCACCGGTGCGATCGACGGCGTCTTCGCCGGCGACGCCCATCCACCCGTGGCCGGCCTTGCCGGTGGCGCGGAGCTGCTCGGCGACATCACGGGCGGTGCTGATCGGGACGGCGACACCGGCGCGATCGCTCCCACTGGTGAGCACGCCGACGGCACGCCCGTCGCGGTCGAGGAGCACCCCGCCCGAGGTCCCTGCTTCCATCAGCGCGTCGGTCGCGATGAGTCCGGCCCGCACGGTCGTCCCCCCGGTGGCCATCGTCGCGGTCGACGAGACGACACCTGTCGCCACCCAACTGCGGGACGCATCACCCGACCCGACGGCGATGACGGGTTCGCCGACCTCGACCGGCCGCGCGGTGCGGGCGGCCAGTTCCCCGTCGAGTCCGTCGACTCGGAGCAGCGCGAGGTCGGTTGCGGGGTCGAGCCCGCGGATCGTCGCGGTGTGGACCACGCCGTCGTCGCTGGTGACGGTGATGGTGGGGCTGTCGGCGTCGCCCACCGTGTCGCAGGTCGCGAGCACCCAACCGTCGGCGATCACGACGCCGGACCCCCGCCGGTCTGCAGTCGAACCGGCGGCGAAGACGGCGACGACTGCGGGCGCGGCCCGCGCCGCGAGCACGGCGACGGGCGTCGCCGCCGCGGCCTCGGAGTCGGAACCGTCACCTCCGAGCAGGCCGGTGAGCGCCAGGGTCGTGGTCGCCACGAGGGCGCCGGTCGCGCCGGCAGCGAGCATCAGCCACCATTCGCGGCTTCGCCCGCTCGAGGGCGGCTGCGGTGGGGTGGCGCGGGGACGGGCCCGCAGCTCCGACGGATGGACCCACAGGCGGTCGAGGGGGTCGGGGGGCGAACCGTTCGGCCCGTCGTCGCCGGGATCGTCGAGCGGCATGGACGCCGATTGTACCGACGACGCCCCGAGAAGAGACCGCGCCCCTGGGCCTGCTCAGCCGCCCGGTTCCACGGCACCGACCGCTCTTCTGGAGGAGTTGGTGGCTTCTCGTACAGTGGGAGCCGTGGCCACACCCTCCGATGAGCACGACGAACCCGACGCGACCTGGATCGCGCTCACCCGTGAACCGCTGCTCGTCGCGGAGGCCACGGCCTGGGCGACCACGCCCGGGTCCGGCGCGGTGGTCACGTTCCTCGGTGTCGTCCGTGACCATGCCGACGGTCGCGACGACGTGACCGGGCTCTCCTACGAGGCCTACGAGGAAGAGGCAGTGGGGCGACTCGCCGCGGTCGCGACCGGCGCCCGCGACCGTTGGCCCGAGGCCGAACGGATCGCACTCGTGCACCGACTCGGCGATCTCGAGCTCTCGGAGGCTTCGGTCCTCGTGGTCGTCTCGGCACCGCACCGTGGCGTGGCGTTCGACGCCGCACGCTTCTGCATCGACACGCTGAAGGAGACCGTTCCCATCTGGAAGCGCGAGCACTGGTCCGGTGGGTCGGAGTGGTCTGAAGCCGCTCGTCCTGTCACGTCGGTCGGGCCGTCGTCGACCGCTGTCGGTCCGGCGCGGTAGGGGTCGGGCATGGAGTACCTGCTGTTGGCGCTCGGCCTGATCGTCGGTGGAGTCGCGATCGTGATGTTCCGCAATCGGCGCCCGACCGGCATCGACGCGAGCATCGAGGAGTTCGAGCAGAGCCTCGAGGCGATTGCACCCCCGCCTCCCGACCCGCAGCGAGGGCGCCGCTCTGGGTAGGGACCTCGCGATCGATCTCGGCACCGCGAACACCCTGGTCTACTCACGTGGTCAGGGGATCATCCTCAACGAGCCGACGGTCATCGCACTCAACAGCCGCACTCAAGACGTGCTCGCGATGGGCCACGAGGCCTGGCAGATGATCGGCCGGACGCCCGGCTACATCGTCGCGGTCCGTCCGCTGCGCGGCGGTGCGATCACCGACTTCGAGATCACGCAGCGGATGATCCGGCTCTTGTTCCAGCGCGCCGGCGTCAACCGCCTGTACCGGGCCCGGGTTCTGATCTGCGTGCCGTCGGCGATCACCCACGTCGAGCAGCGGGCGGTCCTCGAGGCGGCCCGCCGCGCCGGCGCCGCGACCACCTACCTCATCGAGCAGCCGATGGCCGCGGCGATCGGTGCCGGCCTCCCGATCCACGAACCCCTCGGCAACATGATCGTCGACGTGGGTGGTGGCACCACCGAAGTCGCGGTCATCTCGCTCGGGGGCGTCGTCGCGCTCGAAGCGGTCCGGGTGGGTTCGTTCGACATCGACGCGGCCATCCAGTCGTACGTGCGCCGCGAGTACGGCATCGCGATCGGAGAACGCACGGCCGAGGAGATCAAGCTCGCGATCGGCTCTGCCGCGCAGACCGACGACGAGTACAAGGCCGAGGTCCGCGGCCGCGACCTGATGAGTGGGCTCCCGAAGACGATCATCCTCTCGCCCGAAGAGGTTCGCGAGGCGATCGAGGAGCAGACCCGGGCGATCTGCGACGCCGTGATCGCCGCGCTCGCCGACACCCCTCCGGAGCTCGCGCAGGACCTCATCCTCCAGGGGATCCACCTCGTCGGCGGCGGCGGGATGCTGCGGGGTCTCGACAAGCGGATCGCGAAGGAGAGCGGACTCCCCGTGCGCCTGGTGGAGGCCCCGCTCGAATGCGTCGTGCTCGGCGCCGGCCGCTGCCTCGAGAGCTTCGATCGCCTCAAGGACATGTTCATGGGCTCCCCCCGAACGTGACCATCTTGATGGTCGAATCCGCTCCGCGGGCTCGATCGCTCACCGATTCTCGTGCTGTGAGGAGTGTCCGCCCGCTCCGCTTCTTCTCCTGACGAGCCGCCGCAGCGGATTCGACCGCTACAGGAGGTCCTCGGCGGCCTGGCGGACCTGCCAGTCGGGGTCGGTGAGGGCGGCTTCGAGGGCTGTCTCGACCTCGGAGCCCTCGAAGGGGGCGAGGGCGAGCACCGCCCGTCTCCGGACAGTCGGTCGGTCGCGGGTCGCCCGCAGGATCGCAGGGAGGCCGGCGGGATCGCCGATGGCACCGAGCGCCGCCACCGCGGCCTCCCGGACGAGCGGGTCGTCGTGGGTGGTCACGAGCACGGCGAGGGCGCGCACGGCCCGGGCGCGGTTCGTCGCCGACCACTCGATCTCGCCGAGGGCCCAGGCCGCGGCCTCGACGACCGACCACTCCGCGTCGGTCAGCAGCACGAGCACCGGCCGAAGCGCGGCCGCGACCGCCGGCGCGAGCTCGGCCGACCGCCGCCGGACCGACACGTCGGCGTCGGTGGTCGCCCGCTGCCACACCCGTGCCGCGCGGTCCCGTCCCGCGGCCCGCACCACCGCGCCGAGCGCTGCGGTTCGCACGCGCGCGTCGGGATCGTCGGCTGCGAGCCGCACCAACGCGGCCGTCTCGTCGCGGGTGGTCGGGCGGGCGCGCCCCGATGCCGCCGCCGCGGCCGCGCGCGTCAGGGGATCCTCATCGGCGAAAGGGGTCGGCCGACTCACGACAGGTTTCGTCCAGATCGGTACGGTCGATCGGTGCGTTGGGAACAGCCGGACGACCGGCACGGTCGAACCGCGGTCTTTCTGCTGGTCGCAGCCATCCTCGTCGCGGCTGCGCTCGCGATCGCGCTCGTCGCGGGTGCAGCGTCGGAGTCGTCGCAGCCTGCCGACGACGTCATCGTGCCCGGCGCGCCTGTGACGAACGACACATCGAGGGACCGCGGTCCGGCGGACGACACCGGAGCCGGGAGGAGCACCGCGGGCCCGGCATCGGTGGCGTCGCCGATCACGGCGCCTGGTCCGGTCGCGACCGCCACCGTGTCGGTGCCGGCGATCCGACTCGAGGTCGCGGTGTACGAAGGGGTGGCGACGGGTGTGCTCGATCTCGGTCCGGGCCACTGGCCCGGGACCGCGGCTCCTGGCGCGTACGGCAACCTCGTCATCGCCGGACATCGAAGCACGTCGACCCGTGTCTTCGAGCGGATCGGCGAACTGCAGCCCGGCGATGCGGTGGTCGTCGGCGACATGACCGGCTCGTACACCTACCTGGTGGAGGGCAGCGACGTCGTTGCCGCGGACGCCCTCGACGTGGTGGCGCAGAACCCGGGGCACACCGCGACCCTCATCGCGCCGCACCCTCCGGGGAGCGAGGGCTACCGGTACGTCGTGCACGCACGGCTCGTCTCCACGCCGAGGGCGCCGGGGATCTGAGCCCGGCCCGCCGGGGATCCGACGAGACCCGGCCGTAGGCTCCCTGCGATGGATGACGACGGATCGCTTCCACGGCCCCGTCGGATCGTGCTGGGCGGGTTGGTGCTCGCGGCGGTCGTGGGGGTCGTGCTCGTCGTGGGCGCAGCGATGTTCCTGGGCTCCGGCGACGGTGATGCATCCGCCGACTCACCGGTCCTGCTCGGCACCGTCGCGTCGTCGACGACTCGCCCGGCTGCGTCGACGACCACGATCCCGTTGTCGCAGCCCGAGAACCCGCCCGACGACGAGTACGCCGACGTGCCGGTGGTCGAGGTCGCGTCGATCGAGATCCCGAGCATCGGTCTCACTGCGCCCGTGTCCGAGGGGATCTGGCTCACGGTGCTCGACCGGGGCCCGGGTCACTGGCCCGGCACCGCGGCGCCGGGTGGCTGGGGCAACGTGGTGATCGCCGGCCACCGCGTGACGTTCACGCAGCCGTTCCGCCACATCGACGACCTCGTGCCGGGCGACACCGTGGTGCTCACCGACGCCACCGGCCGATACACCTACTCGGTGACAGGCAGCAGCGTCGTCACGCCCGAAGAGGTCGACATCGTCACGCAGCGGGCCGGGCGCACGATCACGTTGTTCGCGTGCCACCCGCCCGGCAGCGCGGCGTACCGGTACGTCGTGTCGGGAACGCTGATCTCGCCGCCGCGCCCCGGCGCCTGACCGGGGTCGGAGTCAGTTCGACGCGCCCGTCACCAACAGTGCCGCGAGCCCGATTCCCGCGGCGACGGCCAACGCGACGACCGTCCCGATGACGACGACCAGACCGACGAGCTTGCCGAACGCGAGCAGTCGGGGCGGCCGCGACGGAATCGATGCTCCCGTCGTGGCAGGCTGCGTGATCATGGTGCTCGTCATCGACTTCCCCTCTGCTGGCGTGCCCGACGCCCGTCCCGGTTCGCTTCGTCCGGTTGATGCATCGCGTTCCCATGCATCGGCGCGGTGAGCTCCCGACCTGAGGTGCCGCCGGACCGGTCGGAGAATCCACCCGAACCCCCGCCACCCGAACCCCTGCCACCCGAGCTCCCGCCACCCGAACCCCTGCCACCCGAGCTCCCGCCACCCGAACCCCCCTCACCGTCGGTGCCCGAGCGCACGGGCCGCCGGTGGATGCGGGCGCTGGGGATCGTGGTGGGCCTCGTCGTGGCGGTCGCGATCGCCGGCCTCTTCATCCCGGTCGACTACGTGATCATCGAACCGGGCGACGCGACGCCCGTGCTCGGGGCGGTGTCGGTGGAGGGCGCGCCCACCTACCGGTCGACCGGGTCCCTCCTCTTCCTCACGGTCTCGATCACCAACGGGAAGCCGAATCTCTGGCGCTACCTCGGTGCGTCCCTCGATGACGACGCGCAGGTGATCTCGTACGACGACTACTTCGGCGACACGACCCCCGAGCAGGACCGCAAGCGCAACGTGCAGGCGATGGACACCTCGCAGCAGGTCGCGACCAAGGTCGCGCTCGAGAAGCTCGGCTACACGGTGACCGAGACCGGATCCGGCGCGCGGGTGCTCGTTGTCGGCAAGGACGCGCCGGCCGAGGGCACGCTGGAACCGGGCGATGTGATCACCGCCGTCGACGGGCAACCGGTCACCCTCGTCGAGCAGCTCGGTCCGCTCGTGCGCGGTCGCGCGCCCGGCGACCCGGTCGAACTCACCATCGAGCGCAACGGAGACGACGCCGAGGTCGCGACGGTCACGGTGAAGACCGAGGCGAACCCGAAGGAACCCAACAAGGGCTCGGCGTACCTCGGGATCGTCGCCGAGACCGACAACCTGCAGTTCGACTTCCCCGTCGACGTGACCATCGATCCCGGGCCGGTGAGCGGTCCGTCGGCCGGGCTCGCCTTCACCCTCGCGATCATCGACAAGATGACCCCGGGGAGCCTCACCGGCGGGAAGACCGTGGCGGTCACGGGCGAGATGCTCTCCGACGGGTCTGTGGGGGAGATCGGTGGGGTCGCCCAGAAGGCCGTCGCGGCCGACGCCGCCGACGCGACCTTGATGATCGTGCCGCGGCCCGAGGCGCGCGCGGCGCGTCCGAACGCCGGTTCGATGACCGTGGTGGGTGTCCGGACGCTCGACGACGCCCTCGCCGCGCTTCGCAAGGCCGGAGGCGACCCGATCGACGTGCCGGTGCCCCAGGCCGCATGAAGTCCGGGTTCCACCCCCGGTTCGCCAATACGATGGTGTGGTGGCTGCGGAACGAGCACGAGAAGACCGACCCGACGCGGGCGGATCGCGAGAGGCCGGATCGCGCGAGCCGGATGGGCGCAGGCCGGCCTCCGGCGCCACGCGCCTGACTCCTGAGGAGATCGCGACCCGAGGGTTCGCGAGCGCATTCCGTGGCGTCTCGGAGACCGAGGTCCGGAACTTCCTTCGCCGCGTCGCCGACGAGCTCGCCGCGGCGCGGGACCACGAGCGCAGCCTGAGTGAGCGCGTCGCCGAGCTCGAGGAACGACTGCGCAACCCACCGCCGCTCGATGAACAGCAGCTGCTCGACGGCCTGGGCGAGGAGACGACGCGGGTCCTGCGATCGGCCCAGGAGGCCGCAGCCGACATCCGGACGCGCGCCGAGGAGCGCAGCTCGGCGATGCTCCAGGACGCCCACGAGACCACGAAGAAGCTCCGCGACGATGCCGACGCGCACGCGGCCGAGGTCACCGGTACGGCGGAGGCGGCTGCCGCCGAGCGCGAGCGGGAATCGTTGGAGCGCGCCGATGCGACCCGCGCCGCGGCCGAGCGCGCCGCCGCCGAGACCGCGGAGCGCGCCACCGCCGATGCCGACGCTGAGATCGAACGGGCCCGCGAAACGGGCCGCGGGATGGTCGAGGAGGCCCGGGCGGTCCGAGAACGGGTGCTGGCCGACCTCGCGCGCCGACGCGCGCTCATGCAGGCCCAGCTCGACGAGCTCCGCGCCGGACGCGAGCAGCTGCTCGACGCCTACCGCGTCGTGAAGCAGACCCTCGCCGACGCGATCGCGGCCCTCGGCGCGGTGCAGGCGAAAGCGCACGCCGAGGGTGGGATCGAGATCGAGGCGGTGCCCGGCGACGGCATCGACTTCTCACTCGACGGCCCCGACACGGTCGGCGAGTCGGTGGCCGGCGAATCGGGCGACGCCGCAGCTCCGCTCGCGGCGGCGGCCGGTTCACTCGAGGCACCGTCGGCACCCGGCCGACCCGAGGGTGCGACCGCCGAGGAGAACCCGGCGAGCGGGTCCGCGGTCGACGCGCTGTTCGCTCGTCTCAAGGGCGAACGCGGCGAGTCCGTCGAGCGAAGCGAGCCCACGCCCGACCCCGGGACCGACACCCCCGCCGGAGCCGAGGCAGGCGAGGCAGGTGACCGCCCGACCAGCGTGCAGGCCGACGAGCAGGACTCGGGCGAGACGGCCGAAGCGGTCGAGACGAAGGCACCCGAGCCGCCGGTCGACGAGCCCGTGACCGTCGATCTCCCGGCGGAGGAACCGAAGCCGAAGGCGAAGTCGGCGCGGGCCACGGCGGAAGCGGTGGTCGAGCTCCCGCCCGAGCTCGCGGCACGCGACGAAGCGGTGGCGAAGGTCCGCTCCGCACTCGGTCGCCGCGCCAAGCGCGCCCTCCAGGACGAACAGAACGAGCTCCTCGACGCTCTCAGGACGATCAAGGGTCGACCCACGGCCGACGCGGTGCTCCCGTCGGTCGAGGTGCAGAGCGCGGCCTGGGCCGAGGTGCTCGCACCGGGTGTCGACGAGGTCTACCGCGCGGCGGTGCGGGCGGGCGCCCCCGACGCCGTGGGCGACGGGGTGCCGGCCGACGTGCTCCTCGTGCTCGCCACCGAGCTCGGCGCCCCGTTGCGCGAGCGGCTCGTGTCGGCGTTCTCGGCCGGTTCGGCCGACGACGACACCGACGTGGCCCAGCGCGTGGGAGCCCGGTACCGCGAGTGGCGCACGCAGGCGCTCGACGGTGCGCTGGGCGACGCACTCGTGGGTGCGTGGGCTCGGGGAACGATCGACGCCGCGCCCGACGACGCCCGGCTCCGGTGGGTGACCCCCGCCGGCGGGTGTTGTCCCGACTGCGACGACGATGCCCTGGAGACCACGGCACGGGGCGAGGCGTTCCCGACCGGACAGCTGGCGCCGCCTGCCCATCCCGGGTGTCGGTGCGTGGTGGTCGTGGAAGCGATGGCGGTCTCACCGGCGACCGTCGGTTCCGGGCCCGCGTCGTGATCCACCCGCCGGACCTCTAGCATCCCCCCCGTGCGCGTCCCGACCGTCGAACGCCGACGCCGACCTTTCCGACTCCGAGGCTGGATCATCGCCGCGGTGGTGATCCTCGTCGTCCTGGCCCTCAGCCTGTCGGGACTGGCCCGCTTCTACACCGACTTCCTCTGGTTCGACTCCGTGGGGTTCGACGCGATCTGGCGTGAGTTGCTCGCCGCGCAGATCGCGCCGGCGGTCGTGTTCACCCTCGTCTTCTTCGCGATGATGTTCGCGAGCCTGACCATCGCCGATCGGTTGGCCCCTCGGATGCGGACGATGGGGCCGGAAGACGAGTTCTTCGACCGGTACCAGGAGGCCGTCGGGCGCTACGCCGGGCGGATCCGGGCCGCGATCGCGGCGTTCCTCGCGCTGATCGCCGGGGCGAGCGCAGCGGGACAGTGGAACGAGTGGATCCTCTTCCGCAACCGCGTCGACTTCGGGATCACCGACCCCCAGTTCCACAAGGACATCGGGTTCTACGTCTTCCAGCTCCCGTTCATCACGTTCGTGGTCGACTGGTTCTTCGCCGCGCTCGTGATCGTGTTGATCGCCTCGGCCATCGCGCACTACTTCAACGGTGGGATCCGGCTCCAGAGCCCGTACCAGCGGGTGACGCCCCAGGTGAAGGCGCACCTCTCGGTGATCCTGGCCCTGATGGCGCTGGTGAAGGCCGTCGGGTACTACTACGCACGCTTCGACCTGATGTTCTCCAACCGGGGTGTGGTCGAGGGGGCGAGCTACACCGACGTCAACGCGCAGCTGCCCGCCTTGACGCTGCTGATGGTGATCGCGGTCTTCGCGGCCGGACTGTTCATCTGGAACATCTGGCGTCGGGGTTGGGTGCTGCCGATCATCGCGGTCGGGCTGTGGGCGCTCATCTCGCTCGTCGTCGGCACCCTGTATCCGGCGTTCATCCAGAACTTCCGGGTCAACCCGAACGAGCTCGCCAAGGAACGCAAGTACATCGACCGCAACATCGTCGCCACCCGCGACGCGTTCAACCTCGACAACAAGAGCGTCGCGGTGAAGCAGTTCGCCTACAAGTCGGACCTGACGCTCAATTCGCTGCAGGAGAACGAGCAGACGATCGGCAACGCCCGCCTGTGGGATCCCTCCGAGCTGCTGACGAACTACACGTCGTTCCAACAGTTCGGCACCTTCTACCGGTTCAGCGACGCCGACGTCGACCGGTACGAGATCGACGGCAAGACCCAACAGGTGCTCCTCTCGGCCCGTGAGCTCAACCGCGACAACCTCCCGAGTCAGAGCTGGGTGAGCCGACACCTCGTGTACACCCACGGGTACGGCGTCGCGGCGTCGCCCTCCAACTCGGCCCAACCCCAGAGCGGCCAGCCGAACTTCCTCTTGAGCAACATCCCGCCGGTGTCGACCGCGCCGGCGCTCGACCTCACGCGACCGGAGATCTACTTCAGCGAGAACCTCGAGGGCTACAACCTCGTCGACGCCAAGCAACGTGAGTTCAACTACCCGCGCAAGGGACGCGCCGACGCGACGACGAAGTACCGGGGTTCGGGCGGTGTCGCCTTGTCGAGCTACCTGCGCCGGGCGGCCTTCGCCTTGCGCTTCACCGACATCAACCTGCTGATCTCGGGTCAGATCACGCCCAAGACGAAGGTCCTGTACCTCCGCGACATCGTGCAACGCGTGCAGAAGGCGGCGCCGTTCCTCAAGTACGACGCGGATCCGTACCCCGTGATCATCGACGGCAAGGTCACGTGGGTCCTCGACGGCTACACGACGACGAGCATGTACCCGAACTCGCAGGCGTCCGACAGCTCCGGCGGTCTCGGGAGCGGATTCAACTACGTGCGGAACTCGGTGAAGGTCACCGTCGACGCGTACAGCGGCAAGATCACCTACTACGTGATCGACGAGGAGGACCCGATCATCCAGGCCTACGAGAAGGCGTTCCCCGAGTTGTTCACGCCCGGGGGCAAGCTCACGCCGGAACTGCGGGCCCACCTGCGGTACCCCGAGGATCTGTTCACCGTCCAGACCGACAAGTACGCGGCGTACCACATGACCGACGCGACGACCTTCTTCAACAAGACCGACCTGTGGGAGGTCTCGCCCGATCCCGGCTCGGGTCCGGTCGGCACGATCACCGACTCCGGGGTGCTCGACACGACCGGGTCCACGACCCAGCCCGAAGCCGCGCGATCCACCTCGGCGCGCATGGAGCCGATCTACCTCTTGATCAAGTTGCCGGGGGAGGAACGTGAGGAGTTCCTGATCCTGCGCCCGTTCGTTCCGGTGTCGAAGAACAACCAGCTGACCGGGCTGGTGTCGTTCATGATCGCGAAGTCGGATCCTGGGAGCTACGGACAGCTCGAGTCGTTCGTCATGCCGACCGGGGAGTCGGTGTTCGGGCCGAGCCAGGTCGACAGCCAGATCAACACCACCGATGAGATCTCGCGCCAGTTCTCCCTGCTGGGCCAGCGCGGGTCGACCGTGATCCAGGGGAGCATGCAGCTCATCCCGGTCGACACGTCGATTCTCTACATCCGGCCCATCTACGTGCAGGCATCCACCGGGTCGCAGCTGCCGTCGTACCGGTTCGTGATCGTCTTCTACAACGACCAGGCGGTCGTGGGCAGCGACCTGCGCAACGCGCTGGCCCAGTTCCCCGAGTTCAACGGTCTCGCACCCACCGATCAGCCCACGACCACGCCCACCACACCCGACGCGACGCCGGGCGTGCCGAGCACGGTGGCGGAGCTGGTCCAGGAGGCGAACGCGCTCTTCGCCCAGGCCCAGGAGGCCCTCGCCGCGAGCGACCTGGCGAAGTTCCAGGACCTGATCAACCAGGTCGGCGAGAAGCTCGCCGAGGCCGATGCGCTCGCCGCCGGCACCACCCCGACCGCCACGGCTCCGTCGACCTCGAGCAGCTCGTCGTCGAGCACGTCGTCGAGCACCTCGACCACCCGTGCGACGTCGTCGAGCACCCGCCAGCAGGCCGACTCCCGACGCTGATCCCCCGTTTGTCGGGGCCTCCCGGGGATTGTTACTATCTACGTAGTGGAAATTCCCGACGCCGTCCGTCGGGTAGGGGTGTTCCGCACCCGCCACCCGCTTCGTGGAGGCCGTATGGCAGTCAGTGGCATCGATCTCGGCAAGTACAAGCTCGGCTGGAGCGACACCGAGGCGTCGGTCTACAAGCCCAAGAAGGGCGTGAACGAGACCATCGTCAAGGACATCTCGGGGCACAAGTCGGAACCGGACTGGATGACGAAGTTCCGGCTCAACGCGCTGAAGCGCTTCGAACGCAAGCCCATGCTGGCCTGGTTCGCCGAGAACATGCCCGACATCGACTTCGACGACATCTACTACTACATCAAGCCCACCGATGGGCAGGTGTCCGACTGGGACATGCTCCCGGAGGAGATGAAGAACACCTACGAGAAGTTGGGCATCCCCGAAGCCGAGCGCAAGTTCCTCGCCGGCGTGACGGCCCAGTACGAATCCGAGGTCGTGTACCACAAGAACCGCGACGATCTCGCGGAGCAGGGCGTGCTCTTCTCGAGCATGGACCAGGCGCTGGTCGACTACCCCGAGATCGTCAAGGAGCACTTCGGCACCGTCATCCCGCCGGGCGACAACAAGTTCGCCGCGCTCAACTCTGCGGTGTGGTCGGGCGGCAGCTTCATCTACGTGCCGCCGGGTGTGCACGTCGACATGCCGCTGCAGGCGTACTTCCGCATCAACGCGGAGAGCGCGGGCCAGTTCGAGCGCACGTTGATCATCGCCGACGAGGGTTCGTCGGTGCACTACGTCGAGGGCTGCTCGGCTCCGGTGTACTCGAACGACTCGCTGCACTCCGCGGTCGTCGAGCTCATCGCGAAGCCGGGTGCGCGCATCCGGTACACCACGATCCAGAACTGGTCGCCGAACGTCTACAACCTCGTCACCAAGCGGGCGCGGGCCGAGACGGAGGCGACCGTCGAGTGGATCGACGGCAACCTCGGTTCCAAGCTCACGATGAAGTACCCCGCCGTGGTGATGACCGGCCCGAAGGCGCACGGCGAGGTGCTGTCGGTTGCGTACGCAGGCCCGGGGCAGCACCAGGACGCCGGCGCCAAGATGACCCACGCGGCACCCGAGACCACCTCGATCATCGACTCGAAGTCGATCAGCAAGGACGGTGGCCGCACGACCTACCGCGGGCTGGTGAAGGTCGAGAAGGGCGCCCACAACGTCAAGAGTCACGTGCGGTGCGACGCGCTGATCCTCGACGAGGAGAGTCGCTCCGACACCTACCCCTACATGGAGGTCGACGAGAAGGACGCCCGCATCGGGCACGAGGCCACGGTCTCGAAGGTCGGCGACGACCAGCTCTTCTACCTGATGAGCCGTGGACTCACGGAGCAGCAGGCCACCGCGATGATCGTGAACGGGTTCATCGAGCCGATCACGAAGACGTTGCCGATGGAGTACGCGGTCGAGCTCTCGCGCTTGATCGAGCTGAACATGGAGGGAGCAGTCGGATGACGCGCCCGCGCCGTACTCGAGGGCCCGAATCGATCCGACTGCGGACGACCCGAAGTATGGAGGGCGCGGTCGGCTGACCGCGTTTCTCGAGTCCGGATGAACAACGCATTCACGATCGACGCTGCCCGCGCACTGGGTGGACCCGAGTGGCTCGTCGCCCGGCGGACCGCGGCGGCCGAGCAGCTGGCCGAGATCGGCTGGCCGAGTTCGACCGAGGAGATCTGGCGCTACAGCCCGATCAACGAGTTCGACATCGGCCGGTACCGTCCGCGGGGTGAGGAACAACGGCGGGTCGTCCTGCCGAGCATCGATCCGGCCCTCGCGGCGAAGGGTGTGATCGTCGGTGACCTGCGCACCGTCGAAGATCCCGAGATCCAGACTTGGTTCGGTTCGTGTTCCGACGCGTCGCCCGACGCCTTCACCCTGCTGCACGACGCGTTCGTGGGTGGCGGCGTCTACATCAAGGTCCCGGCCGGCGTGGTGGTCGAAGAGCCGATCGTCGTCGAGCATCTCACCGGCGGCGACGGCCTCGCGAGCTTCCCGCACACCCTCGTGGTGGTGGGGGAGCAGGCCGAGGTCACCGTCCTCGACCGCTACGCGGCGACCGGTGCCGATCACCTCTGCGACGCGGTCATCGAGATCCTCGTGGGCGACGGCGCGAACGTGCGCTACACGTCGGTGCAGCAGCACGCGTCGTCGGTGTGGCAGGTCGCCCTCCAGCGGGCCCACGTGGGTCGCGACGCGAGCCTGCGTTCGTCGGCGATCGCACTCGGCGGCGAGTACGCGCGGCTGCGCACCGAGTCGCTCATCACCGGCGAGGGCGGGGAGAGCGACTTGCTCGCGGTGTACTTCGGCGACGGCGACCAGGTGCTCGATTTCCGCACCCTGCAGGACCACGCCGCGCCCCGGACCCGCAGCGACCTCCTGTTCAAGGGGGCAGTCGAGGAGCACGCCCGTTCGGTGTACTCCGGCCTCATCCGGCTCCGGAAGGAAGCGCAGAAGTCTCGCGCGTACCAGACCAACCGGAACCTCGTGCTCACCGAGGGAGCTGCTGCCGAGTCGATTCCGAACCTCGAGATCGAGGCGAACGACGTGCAGTGCTCACACGCGTCGACGGTCGGCCCGATCGACGACGACCAGCTCTACTACCTCGAGTCGCGCGGTGTCCGGCCCGAAGATGCGGAACGACTCATCGTGCTCGGGTTCTTCGACGACGTGTTCGACCGGCTGCCAGTCCGCGCCCTGGAAGGCCCGTTGCGCGCCGCGGTCGACGAGAAGGTCGGGCGGTTGCACGGTGGCTGAGATCACGGTCTGCTCGGTGGCCGACGTGGAGGTGGGCGCCGCCCGGCGCTTCGACGTCGACGGCCACCGCCTCTGCGTCGTGAGGGTCGACGGCGATGGGTGCGGCGACAGCAGGGAATGGCATGTCGTCGCCGACGAGTGCTCGCACGCCGACTACTCACTCTCGGAGGGCGAGCTCTGGTCCGACGAGTGCGCGATCGAGTGCCCCCAGCACGGATCGACGTTCTCGCTCCTGTCCGGTGAACCCCAGAGCCTCCCGGCGACCCGCCCGGTGGCGGTGTACGCGGTGCGAGTCGCGGGCGACGACGTGGTGGTGACCCTTCCATGAGCACACTGAAGATCACCGACCTGCACGCGTCGGTCGACGGGCACGAGATCCTCCGGGGGGTCGACCTCGAGGTGCGGTCGGGCGAGGTGCACGCCCTCATGGGCCCCAACGGCTCGGGCAAGAGCACGTTGTCGCACGTGCTCATGGGACGCGACGACTACGTCGTCACCGGTGGGTCCGTCACCATCGACGGTGAGGAGCTGCTCGGCCTGCCGACCTGGGAACGCGCCGCCAAGGGACTGTTCCTCGCGATGCAGTACCCGGTCGAGATCCCGGGCGTGCGGGTGGCCGACATGTTGGCCGCGTCGGCCGCGGCCGGAGCCCCGACCGCCGGCCTGCTCGCCGTCGAGGCCGAGCGTCTCGCGGTGGAGCCCGAGTTCCTGGCCCGCGGCGTCAACGACGGCTTCTCCGGCGGCGAGAAGAAGCGCATGGAGACGCTGCAGCTCGCCGTCCTCGGAGCGCGATTCGCGGTGCTCGACGAGATCGACTCCGGCCTCGACGTCGACGCGCTGCGCGACGTCTCCCGGCGAGTCGAGGCAATGACCGAGGAATCCGAGCTCGGCGTGCTCGCCATCACGCACTACGCGCGACTGTTGACGGAGCTCCGACCCGATCGGGTCCACGTCCTGATGGGTGGGAGGGTCGTCGCCTCGGGCGGCCCGGAACTCGCCGACCGGCTCGAGGAGACCGGGTACGAGGGCCTCGCCGCCGACCTCGGCGTCGAGCCCACCATCGCCGACGCCCCGTCGATCCCCGCCGACCCCTTCGCCGACCCCGGCTTCTGACCTGATGGTCGAATCCGCTGCGCCGGCTCGACCGCCCACCGATTGACGGCCCACACAGGGTGACCGCCGGCTCCGCTTCTTCTCCGGAGCTCGTCCGGAGCTCGTCAGGTGGTCGTCAGGTGGTCGTCGTCGTCGGCGGGAGTGTCGTCGACGAGGTGGTGGTCGTCGAAGGCGGGACCGTCGCGGGTGGTGGCGCGGGTGCGACGGGCGGGACCGGGACGGGTTCGGGTGGTGGAACCGTCGTGGTCGTCGTCTCGATGGGCGTGCTCGACAGGATCTTCGCTTCGGTTCCACCGAACACGTAGACCGGGTCACCGACGCGCACCAAGGTGTGGAAGTACTCCGCGATGTGCATCGGGATGCGGGCGCACCCGTGCGACGCAGGTGACGTCGGCACCGACGGGTAGCCGTGCACCGCGATGCCGCCGTTGAAGTAGAACGGGCTGTAGAGCCGACCCAGCGGCGACTTGTCCCAGCCGTCGCGGTACTCCGTGTAGGTGAACCGTCCCGACGGGGTGTTCGCCTGTTCGCAGACCCGTCGGGTCGGGTTGTCGCGGGGCGTGTTCGAGCAGTAGTTCTCACCCGAACCCGTCGACGTGGTCGTGATCAACCGCACCTGGTGGTCGTCGTACAGCGTGATGACCTGTCGGGTCACGTCGATCTCGGTCCGGTTCGCTTCGCCGTCGGGCTCGAGCGGGTCGGGGTAGCGGAACGTCATGAGCGCGACCCGCTCGGGTTCGCCGATCGTGCCGTTCGGAGTGGTCGCAATGATCTTCTGGAGCGCCTCGACCGCGTAGGTGGTCGCCTCGCCGTAGCGGCCGTCGACGGTGCCCGGGTCGAAGTGCAGGTCGGTGAGGCGTTGTTGGTAGACCTGCACGTCCGGGCCGCTCGCGCCCGGGCCGAACCCGCCCGGTGGGAGTGCCGGGAGCACGACCGTGATCGGCTGCCGCAGCTGCGCCGGGTCGGAGGTCGTCGTGGTCGTGCGGGTCGTGGTGGTCGTGGTGGAGTCACGGACCTTCCGCGTCGACGCTTCGACCTCGGTGTCCGACGACGGACCGAGGAACCAGAGTCCGGCGGCTCCCGCGGCGACGACCAGGAGTACGGCGACGATGCCCACGATCCGGCGCCGCTGGGTCTGCTTGGTCACTCGCGCTCTGCCTTCTCCGCACCGAACGGAGCAGATCCTACCGGCGCCCGGTCGCGAACTCCCTTCGGGGTCTCGTGTGGACGCGACACGGCCCCGGTCGGAACCGGGGCCGTGTCTCACTGCTCGTGGCGCAACTCGCAGCGCCTCGGTGACTCAGGTCGGGGCCGGAGTCGACTCCTGCTCCAACAGCTCCTCGAGCGGGTCGGGAACCAGGGCGGTGTTGCGCAGATCCAAGAGGAAATCGAGGATCTCGGCGCCGGAAACCAGATCGCGGGTTCCGAACCGTTCGAGCGCCTCATCGACCATCTTGACGATCTCCTGCTCGTTCACCGTGCTCCTCCCTGACCGTTCGGGCCGACCCGGTCGGGCCGGACCCGTCGTGCACTTGGGCTCTCGGTGCTGTGGCTCTTGCTGTCGAACGTCTCCAACGTACCCTCCCCGGGTTTCCTTCCCGGGTCGGGTTCGTATCGGCTCGTTGAACTCCCAGGTCAAGGGGGAGTGTGGGTCCCGGTCAGGCTTTCCGCCCCTTGGCGGGGGTGTCGTAGGTGAGGGCGATCGCGGCCTCGGGTCCGTGGGCCCGGAACGTGAAGCTCTCTTGCAGGAAGAGGGAGACGGCATCGGCCGTGGCCGCGGCGTAGCCGATCGCGACGTCCTGGCCGCTGACCAGCTCGAAGTCGCCGCCTCGGAGGCTCACGACGATCGCACCGTCGACCGCGGGGGCCCAGATCACGGGCCCGCCGAGAATGAGTCGCAGGTGCTCGAGGACGGGGTAGCCACCTCGCTGGGTCGTCTCGATCACGCCGGTGTAGCAGCGTGGGCCGAGTGCGATCCCGTAGGGACCGTCGACCCCGGCCTGGCGCAGCACGGCGACGGCCTGGGCGACCGGACGGGGGTAGTCCTCGTAGTCGTCGGGGATCGAGACCGGGTCGTGCGGGGTCGCCTCGGCGATGCCGATGATCTCGCCGGCGCTGAAGCCGCGGAACACTGCCCGGTCCTCAGCCGCGGCCAAGCGCCTCGCGGCGTCGACGACGACGTCGAGGTCGGGCGACGTGGTGCCCCGGTCGATGGCATCGAGCTCGGCTCGGGGGACGTCGAAATCGGTCCGCAGCTCGATGAGCGGCTGCACCGTGCGCAGGAGGGCCGAGACGCCGGCTGCCGGCTCCGACTTCACCGGGGTGACCCGACCCGTGTGCACCGACGACTTGGTCCAACCGCGCGGGCCGGTGAAGTCGACGAGCTTGCGCGCGACGAGGTAGGTCCCGAGAGCCTGCTTCGCTTCGGCTTCGATCGCTTCCCAGCCGCCGTCGCTGACGGGGGCGAGTTCTCGCAGGAGGTGGTTCACAGGGATCCCTTTCCGTGCAGGCCGCCGACATCGAGCGAGCCGGCACCGCTGCTGCTGGTCGTGGTCTCGGGGTCGCCCGACTCGTGTTCGGCGACGTGTTCGATCTCGACGATGGAGCCTTCGGTGAAGAGGTAGGTGCGGAGATGCTTGTCGAGGACCGGATCCTGTCGCCGCAACCACTCGAGGGTCATCGCCGCGTGCTCCTTCTCCTCGTCGCGGTTGTGGGCGAGCACCTCGGCGAGGGTCGGGTCGCTGGTGGCCGCGGCGCGCTGGTCGTACCAGTCGACAGCCTCGAACTCCTCCATGATCGACCGGATCGCGCGATGGCGGTCGATCACGCCCTCGTCGAGGTCGTCAGCCGACTCGTGCAGGCCTTCACTTGCCATCGGATCCTCCAGTGCTGCTGTCGACCCCGACGCCGTGCACCGGGAGCCAGTCGTTGATGCAGTAGCCGTACACGGCTTCGGAACGATCGATCGTTCCTGTCGCCGCATAGTGGTACACCATCGCCGCCCTGATCCCATCCGAGCCGTTGTCGGTCGACCGATGCATGAGGTGGCTGTCGAACACGAGCAGATCGCCGGGTTGCATCAGCACGGGTTCCGAACCGGCCATGTCGTGGCCGATGATCTCGAAGTATCCGTGGTTGGCGCCCGGCCTCTGGTCGGGTTCGTGGCTCACGACCGGCTCGTGGTTCGAGCCGCCCAGCACGTGGAGACAGCCGTTCTCGAGTGTGGCGGCGGTGACGGCGAGCCAGACGCCGACCACCGGCCGTGCCGGCTCGAACGGGAAGTAGAGGGAGTCCTGGTGCCAGGGCTGGCCCCACGCCCCCGGATTCTTGAAGATGAACTGCGAGAGGAAGCACGAGACGTCGTCGGTGCCGAGGAGCGGGCGGACGAGATCGAGCACACGCGGGTCGCTCGCGAAGGCGTGGAAGACCGGGTCTCGGTGGAGCCGGAAGACCTTCGACACCCGATCCTCCGGCGCCGAGCGGGCTCCGTAGCCCGCTTGCTCCTCGATCGTGATCAGGGGCGGGGTGACGTCGTGGCCGGCGTCGGCCCGGCGCACGATCTCGACGACGCGGTGCAACATCGTCGTGCCGATCGCGACATCGGCGAAGCCGTCGACCCGGAAGTACCCCTGCGTTGCGAAGGCGTCGCGCCGCGTGGGCATCGGGTCGAGCATGGTTCAGGCGCTGGCCTCGTCGAGACCTTGCTGGAGCGTGTTCCAGGCCAGCGTGGCGCACTTGATGCGGACCGGGAACTTCACGACACCCTGGAGGGCCTCGAGGTCGCCGAGGCGAACGTCGGCCAGATCGGCGGCGAGGTCGGTGCCGTCGTCGTCACCTTCGAGCTTCGATTCGTGGATCGACATGAGCGCTTTGAACGCCCGGATCAGGCGGCGGGCCTCGTCGACGGTCTTGCCCTTCACCGCTGCGCTCATCATCGAGGTCGAAGCCTGGCTGATGGAGCACCCCTGACCGCCGATCTTCAGGTCGGTGACGGTGCCGGTCGTGGGATCCACGTCGAGGTAGAGGACGACCTCGTCGCCGCAGAGCGGGTTGAAGCCCTCGGCGCGCACCGCCGGGGGCGAAGCCAGCTCGCCACGGTTCCGCGGTGAGCGGTAGTGGTCGAGGATGATCTCGCGGTACAGGTCTTCGAGGCCGGGCATCGGAAACCGATCCTAGGAGAAGGGCTCAGGAGGAGGAGCGGAGCGGGCGGACAGTGATCGTGGGACATGAACGGGTGAGCGATCGAGCCCGCGCAGCGGATCCGACCATTCAGATGGCGAAGAACTTCTCGGCTGTGGCGAGTGACTCCACCAGGGCGTCGACGTCGGATTCGTCGTTGTAGACGTAGAACGAAGCCCGGGTCGTCGCGGGAACGCCGATCACGCGCATGAGCGGCTTCGCGCAGTGGTGGCCGGCCCGGACGCACACCGCGTCTTCGTCGAGGACCTGTGAGATGTCGTGGGCGTGGATGCCGTCGAACAGGAACGAGATCGCGCTTCCTCGGCCGTCGATCTCCCGCGGGCCGTAGATCGTGAGCCGCTCGCCGAACCGCTCCTCGAGTGCCTCCAGCGCGTAGGCCGTGATCCGGCGCTCGTGGGCGTGCACGGCGTCGATGCCGAGTGCTTCGAGGTAGTCGACCGCGGCCGCGAGCCCGGTCGCCTCGACGATGGGCATGGTCCCGGCCTCGAACTTCCAGGGGATGTCATTGGTGGTGAAGCCGTCTTGGCGGACGTCGCGGATCATCTCGCCCCCACCGAGGAAGGGCGGCATGGCCTCGAGGAGCTCGGCTCGCGCCCACAGACCACCGATGCCACTCGGTCCGAGCATCTTGTGGCCGGTGAACCCGACGAAGTCGGCGTCCCACTGCTGCACGTCGACCCGACTGTGCGGGACCGCCTGCGCCGCGTCGACGAGGACGAGCGCACCGGCGGCGTGGGCCGCGTCGGCGAGCGGTCGGATGTCGTTGGCGGTGCCGAGCACGTTCGACATCGCGCTGACTGCGAGCAGCTTCGCGCCGTCGAGGAGCTCGTCGAGTCGGCTGAGATCGAGGCGGAAGTCTTCGGTGAGCGGGATCCAGCGGAGCTCGACGCCACGTTCGGCCGCGAGGATCTGCCACGGGACGATGTTGGCGTGGTGCTCCATCTCGGTGACGACGACCGCATCGCCGGCGGTGAGGTTGGCCCGGGCCCAGGTGTACGCCACGAGGTTGATGGCCTCGGTGACGTTCTTGGTGAACACGATCTCGGTCGTGCTCGCGGCGCCGAGCAGGTTCGCGATCTTCGTGCGGGCGCGTTCGTACGACGCCGTCGACTCCTCGGCGATCGTGTACACGCCGCGGTGGATGTTGGCGTAGTGGTCGCGGTAGTGCGCGTCCATCGCGTCGAGCACCGACTGCGGCTTCTGCGACGACGACGCGGAGTCGAGGTACACCAGTCGCTTCCCGTGGACCTCGCGTTCGAGGATCGGGAAGTCGCGCCTGATGGCCCGAACGTCCAGAATGGTTCGCTCCGCTGCGCCGCCTCTATCGCTCACCGGCTCAGCTCCCATGCCCACCCCCGGCGGCTCCGCTGCGCTCACTGACCCGGAACGAGTCGAACCCCTCCGCCTCGACACGCTGCGCGAGCTCGGGCCCGCCGGTCGCGACGACGCGACCGTCGAGGAGGATGTGCACGACGTCGGGGGTGAGGTGCTCCAGGATCCGCTGGTAGTGGGTGATCAGCAGGATGCCGAGGTCGGGGCGAGCAGCCCGCACCTCGGTGATGCCGTGGGCGACGATGCGGAGTGCGTCGATGTCGAGGCCGGAGTCGGTCTCGTCGAGGATGGCGAGGTCGGGTTCCATCATCGCCATCTGGAGGATCTCGTTGCGCTTCTTCTCCCCGCCGGAGAAGCCCTCGTTCAGATACCGCTCGGTGAAGCGGTCGTCCATCCCGAGGCGCTTCGTCCAGTCCATGAGGCCCATCCGGACCTCGAGGACCGACAGGTCGGGGATGCCCTTGCGGACCGCGAGTGCCTGGCGGAGGAAGTTCAGCACGTTGACGCCGGGGATCTCCTCGGGGTGCTGGAAGCCCAGGAAGATCCCGCGCGCGGCGCGCTCGTCGGCCGGGAGTGCGGTGATGTCTTCGGCCTGGAAGCGGATGCGCCCCGCGGTGATCCGGTAGTCGGGGCTGCCGAGCAGCGCGTTCGCGAGGGTGCTCTTGCCGGAACCGTTCGGCCCCATGAGGGCGTGGATCTCACCCTGGCCGACCGAGAGGGTGGCGCCCTTCAGGATCTCGCCCGGGGCGGCGGCGCCGGAGCCCCCGGCGTCGTGGGGGGTGACGTGCAGGTCGTCGATCTCGAGGAGCATGGGTGCTTCAGCCACCCCCGCATTCTAATAACACTACGCCCGTAGTGGAAATCCGGGGACCGGGGCGGATCAACGCCCCGGGGAGCTCAGGGAGAGGGCGAAGTCGTCGTCGGGATCGGTCCACCAGGCCCGCAGCTCGAGGCCGGCGGCGGCCAGCTCCGCCACCACCCGGTCGCGGCGGAACTTCGCCGAGATCTCGGTGCGCATCGCCTCCCCGGCCTCGAACTCGACCACGAGGTCCAGCGCGGGGACCTTCACGGTCTGGGCCGCATCGGTGCGGAGGTGCATCTCGATCCATTCTGCTCCGATGTCCCATCGGGCCACGTGCGTGAAGGCGTCGGGGTCGAAGTCGGCGCCGAGCTCACGGTTGAGGACGTGGAGCACGTTGCGGTTGAACGCAGCAGTGACCCCTGCCGCGTCGTCGTAGGCCGCGACGAGGCGTCGGGGGTCCTTCACGAGGTCGGTTCCGAGCAGGAGGGTGTCGTCGGGTCCGAGGCCGGCCCGAACGGCGGCGAGGAACTCGGCCCGGGCGAGCGGAGCCAGGTTGCCGATCGTGCCGCCGAGGAAGGCGACCACTCGTCGGCCGCCGCCGGGGAGCTGGTCGAGGTGGTGCTCGAAGTCGCCCACGACGGCATGGACCTCGATCTCGGGGTGCTCGGCGGCGATCGCAGCCGATGCATCGCGCAGGGTCGTCTCGCTCACGTCGAACGGCACGAAGCGACGCAGCCGACCAGTGCGGGCCAGCGCGGCCAGCAGGAGTCGCGTCTTCTCCGACGTGCCCGAACCGAGCTCGACCAGCGTGTCGGCCCCGGTGAGCTCGGCGATCTCGTCGGCCCGGGCCGCGAGGATCGCCCGCTCGGCCCGGGTCGGGTAGTACTCGGGGAGACGGGTGATGTCGTCGAACAGCTGCGACCCGCGGTCGTCGTAGAAGTACTTCGGCGGGAGATCCTTCGGTGACGCGGTCAACCCGGTGCGGGCGTCGGCTTCGAGCCCGGCCCGGAGATCGTCGCGGCCGAGGTGCACGTCGACGGTGATGCGGTCGGATGTGGGATCGCTCATCAGGAACCTCCGAGAGCAGTGATGCGCGCGGCGAGGGCGGTGGCCTCGACGACGGAACGGTCGGGAACGGGTTGCCAGGCTGCATCGTCGTCGAGCGGCTCGGACGCGACCAGGAGCTGGTCGCCGTCGGCCCGGACGAAGAGGGAGTTGCCCCACGCCGACGCGACGACGGTCGTGCCGTCGCAGAGCACGAGGTTCAGTCGCAGGTCGTCGTCGGGATCGACGAGCGTGGTGACGTCGCGCACGGCAACGGCCGGGTCGGCACCGCCGTCGAGACGGTCGAGCACGAGGCCGAAGAGGACCTCGCTGTCGGTGTCGCCGCGCAGTGTCGCCCGTCGGTCGGTGGAGAGCTCCGCTCGCAGCTTGGCTTCGCGCCCGGCGCGGAACGCGAAGCCGTTCAGCGAGAACGACCAGGATCCGGACACGAACGGCGCGTTGTTGCGCTCGTCGAGCGTCGTGCCCGGCGAGGCGAGGCGCGCCGCGGCCACGATCGCCCCGGAGCGTCGATCACCACAGTTGAACGACGCATCGGCCCAGATCGAGGTCGTCGAGCGGTAGGTGCGCGGCTCCCGGACCGGCGCGGAGTACCACGCCACCCCCCAGCCGTCGGGATTCGTGCGGCCGGCGGGTTGATGACGTGGCCTGTGCGACTGGGTCGAGAGCGCGTGGGGTGCGTCGAAGAGGAGCGTCGAGAGCGCGAGGGGCGGCCCGAGGTACGCGAGGTGTCGGCACATGGTCGGCTCGTTCTCAGCGCGCGCAGCGGAAGCCGGCGAAGATCTGACGACGGATCGGGAAGTCCCAGTTGCGGAACGTGCTGCGCACGGCCGTCGCGTCGGTTGCCCACGAACCGCCCCGCAGCACCCGGTAGCCGTCGTCGAAGAAGACCTCCGAGTACTCGGGATACGGGAAGGCGGTGAACCCGGGGTATCCGGTGAACTCCGACGCGGTCCACTCCCACACGTCGCCGATCATCTGGTGACATCCGATCGGACTCGCACCCTCTGGATGGCTGCCGATCGGGTCGGGTGCGAAGCGCGCGCCACCGAGGTTGGCGCGGGCGGCATCGGCGTCGTCGTCGCCCCACGGGTACCGGTGCTTCACTCCGGTCGCCGCGTCCCACGACGCCGCGTACTCCCACTCGGTCTCGGTCGGGAGTCGTTTGCCGGACCACCGGGCGAACGCGTCGGCCTCGTACCAGCACACGTGCTGCACGGGTTCGCGCGGCGGGACGGGTTCCCAGTGACCGAAGCGACGCCGGCCGAACGTCCCGTCGGCGCCGGCGCGCCAGAACTCCGGGTGCTCGAGGCGGGCCTCGTCGCGCCACGCCCGGCCGGCCTCGCTCCAGGCTTCGTCGTCGCGATACCCACCCGCGGCGACGAACTCGAGGAAGGCCCGGTTCGTGACCGGTGCCCGGTCGATGTGGAACGGCGCCACGAACCGCTCGTGCGCGGGACGTTCGTTGTCGTACGCCCAGGGCTCGTCGTCGGTCCCCATCGTGAACGGCCCACCTGCGACCGGGACTTCGCCCTCGAGGTCGGAATCGCCGGCGCGTGGGCTCGGCTCGGTACCGGTCCGGGGGATCGGGTACGGAGCGTCGCGCAGTTGCAACGTGGCGAGCATGGTCTCGATGTGCTGCTGTTCGTGCTGCACGACCATCCCGTAGACGAAACCGGCCGTGAGGAGCTGATCGTCGTCGGCAGAGATCTCGTGGGCGGTGTCGTCGTCGGGCAGACCGTCGACGACGCGCGCGGATGATCGTCGCGAACCGGCGCGCCGTGTCGAGATCGAGGAGGTCGAGCGACGGCCGGTCGCGCCGCGGATGCTTGAACGCGTCGTAGACGTCGTCGAAGCGCGGATCCGTCGGCGCCGCGCCCGCCAACTCGCGGAGCAGCCACAACTCTTCGAAGTGGGCGATGTGCGCGAAGTCCCAGACGAGCGGCGACATCAGTTCCGAGTGCTGTGCGGTCACGGCTTCGACGGGAAGCGGCTCGAGGAGATCGAGGGTCCTCGCCCGGGCGTCGTCGAGCGCGGCTCTCACCGCAGGTGGGCTCACGTCCATGTCGAGCTCGCCCGCTCCGCGGGCAGGGCGCGTCCCGTCGCGGCCCACTCGTCGAGCCGATCGTCGGCGGGGGTGCGATCACGATCGACGAAGCGGGTGATGAACGCCTGCACGACCTCGGTCGTGGCCCGACCGGCTCCGAGTCTCGGCAGGGCGTCGAGCGCGGCCGCGAAGCACGTGCGCGCGGCGCGGGCGAAGTCGGGATCCGAGAGTCCGTGCTCGGCGGCGTCGCACCAGCGGCCCCGCAGGGGGAGCGTTGCGACCTCAGCGGTCTCGGCGGCTTCCGGATCGTCGAGCAGCGCGGTCGTGACCGCGATCGCAGCCCGCCACCACGGATCGGGGAGGGCATCGATCATCCGCAGCTCGAACCGGCCCTGGGGCCGGACGGGCGGGAACAGGGTGCTCAGGTGGTACGTGAGGTCGTCGACGGTCGGCCAACCGTTCGGGTGGCCGTGCGCAATCCATTCCCCGAAGGTGAGTGGCTCGAGCACCGGGGTGGCCGCGTCGCCCTCGGCGAGGATCAGCATGACGCCGGCATCGAGGGCGTAGCGCGCCCACTGTTCGCCGGCGCTGCCCGCGAGGTCGGATCGGAACACGGGTGCGGTACGACCGGGGTCGATCCGGTTCCATGCACCCCAGCGGCTCGACCGCCAGCCCGACGGTCGACCCTCGAGGAGCGGCGAGTTGGCGAACGCAGCGAGGAGCAGGGGTCCGAGATGGTGGGCACGCGCCCAGCGGGTCTCGACCTCGTCGGGTCGCCCGGTGTCGAGGCTGATCTGCAGCGCGGCGGTCCCGCACATCATCGTGCGGCCCGCGGGCCCGCCGGCATCGAAGTACGCCTCCATCGCGTCGTAGCGCGGCGTGTCGACGACACGCCGGCGCGGGCGCAGCGGGTCGAGTCCGAGTCCGACGGGCGACAGTCCGGCCCGGCCGAGTGCGACGCGCAGAACGACCGCGTCGGCCTCGGTGAGGCGGAGCGTCTCGGCGAGGGAGCCGGCGGTGGAGCTCAGTTCCAGCTGTCCGCCGGGTTCGTAGGTGATGGTGCCGCCGCCGGGGAGGGGTCCGGCTGCAGCCACGGCGTCGCGGAGTTGTGTCAGTGACACGGGTTCGCGGATCGGGTCGGTCGCCGGGAACACGAGCCACTCGAGTTCGACGCCGACCAGGTGGTGGTGGCTGGGCCGGAAGGAACGCGACGCCACGAGGTGGCGTGCTGCGTCGAGGTCGAGGGTCGGTGCGGGGGAGGGCACCGGGCTACCGGTGGCTGAACTGTTCGGCAACCCAATCGAGGTTGCGGACCGGCGCGGACCAGAGATACCAGCTGTGACGCGACTTCAGCATTTACGTGCTCCTCGGTGGTGACCCGGGCTCTTGGGCGCCCCGGGACGGGGTCAGGGGGCGGGGGACGGGGACGGGGACAGACAGACTCCCGGGTGCAGTACCCAGGGAGGGGTACGGATTACGCAACCGGTTCGGATTTTCGATTCTTCCCGTTCTCGAACCCGTCGGATGCTGTCTCCGCGGGAGCGGAGAGCGAGTTGCGGAGCGCGCGGTAGACCGCCTCGGGGGTGAGGACGCCGAGGAACCGGCTGCCGTCGAGCACCGCGACCCATCCTTCCTGGGTGAGGAGCATCGCGGCGAGGGCGTGCTCGAGTGAGTCGTCGACGTCGACGAACTCCTCCACCCGCTGCATCCGTTCGGTGATGTTCCCGTCACCGTCCGCGTTCTCAGCCGGGAGGTGACCGCGGATGGTGCCCTCGCCGTCGACGATCGCGATCCACTCGACCGCGCAGCGTGTGATGAGGTCGCGCGCCTCGGTGAGCGTCGCGGTGGGGGGCAGCGTCGGCGGGTGGTCGAGCGCACCGGGATCGATGACGGTGACCTTCAGTCGCTTCAGGCCACGGTCGGATCCGACGAAGTCGGCGACCATCGGCGACGCGGGGTTGCCGAGGACCTCCGCCGGCGTGTCGTACTGCTGGAGCACCCCGCCGACATCGAGGATCGCGATGCGGTCGCCGAGCTTCACCGCTTCTTCGATGTCGTGGGTCACGAACACGATCGTCTTGTGCACCTCCGCCTGGAGGCGGAGGAACTCGTCCTGCAGCCGGCCGCGGGTCACGGGGTCGATCGCGCCGAACGGCTCGTCCATCAGGAGGACCGGGGGATCCGCGGCGAGCGCGCGTGCCACTCCGACGCGCTGGCGCTGGCCGCCGGAGAGCTGCGCGGGGTACCGGCTCCGGTAGTCGGCGGGGTCGAGGCCCACCAGGTCGAGGAGCTCGTCGACCCGCGCCGCGATGCGCTCGCGTTTCCAACCCAGCAGCTTCGGAACGGTGCCGACGTTCGCGGCGATGTCCTGGTGCGGGAAGAGCCCGACCTGCTGGATGACGTAGCCCATCCGCCGCCGGAGGGCGACGGGGTCGCCGTGGGTGACGTCTTCGCCGTCGAGCAGGATCCGTCCGCTGGTCGGCTCGATGAGCCGGTTGATCATCTTCAGCGTGGTCGTCTTGCCGCAGCCCGACGGCCCGACGAGGACGCAGATGTCGCCTTCATCCACGTCGAGGGACAACGAGTCGACGGCGACGAGGCCGTTCGGATAGCGCTTCGTGACGGCCTCGAGGCGGATCATCGCCACGCTCCTCCGCAGGTTCGTCGACGCTAGCATCGCCGCGGTTCCGCACCGACTGCAGGGGGAACACCCGCGTCATGGTCAGGCAGCTCGCGACCCACCTGCTCGCGGACGACATCGGGCCGAAGTGGCTCTACTGGCCGTGGGTCGCCGATCACTACTCCGAGATCAGCGCCGCGTTCAGGGAGCATGTCGCGCTCACGTTCTGGGCGGTGTTCTGGGGTCTGATCATCTCCTTGCCGCTCGGGATCGCGTGCGCGCGCTGGCGCTGGCTCTACATCCCGACGATCGCAGCGACGAGCGTGCTGTTCACGATTCCGTCGCTCGCGCTGTTCGCGTTCCTCATCCCGGTGACGGGCCTGTCGCGCTCGACGGCGCTCATCCCCCTCGTCGCGTACACGTTGCTCATCCTGGTGCGGAACGTCGTGATCGGTCTCGACGCGGTGCCGAGCGATGTGGTCGAGGCCGCGCAGGGGATGGGGTACTCGCGCACCCGCAGCCTCCTCAGGGTCGAATTGCCGCTCGCGGTCCCCACGATCATGACGGGCGTCCGCATCGCGACGGTCACCACCATCGGTCTCGTCACCATCACCGCGACGATCGGTCAGGGTGGGCTCGGGCAACTCATGTTCACCCGCGGCTTCCAGATCGACTTCCGTACCCCGGTGACGGTGGCGACGGTGCTCGTCGTCGCGTTCGCAGTCGCGGCCGACGCCTCGCTGCTCGGCGTGCAGCGGCTGGCCACCCCGTGGCTCCGCCGGCAGCGGGCCTGAGTCGGTGCTCTCGTTCTTCGGTCAGGTCTGGGACTGGTTCGCCGACGGCGAGCACTGGTCGGGGAACGAGGGGATCCCGCGACTGTTGGGTCAGCACCTGCAGGTGTGCGGCGCCGCCATGATCGTTGCGGTGGTCGTCGCGCTCCCGGTCGGTCTGATCCTCGGTCACCACCGGAAGGGCGGCGCGGTGGCGGTCAACGTCGCCAACATCGGGCGGGCGATCCCGTCGTTCGCACTGTTGATCATCGGGGTCCAGATCTGGGGCATCGGCGATCCCGGTCCTCCGTTCGGGTGGGTGGGTTCGCTGCCGACCTGGGTGTGCCTCGTCGCGCTGGCCCTGCCGCCGATGCTCGCCAACGCCTACGTCGGCATGAGCCAGGTCGACGAAGACGTGCGCGAAGCTGCCGCGGGAATGGGCATGCGCGGAAGCGAGGTGTTGCGCAAGGTCGAGCTGCCGATGGCGATGCCCGTCGTGATGGCGGGGGTCCGGACGGCAGCGGTCGCGGTGGTGGCCACGGCGACGCTCGCCGCCATCACCGGCTTCGGCGGGCTCGGCCGCTACGTGTGGGATGGCATCAAGCAGCAGGACGACGTCAAGCTGTTCGCGGGAGCGTTGCTCGTGGCGCTGCTCGCGATCGTGGTGGAGGTCGCGCTCGCCGGCCTGCAGCGGCTGCTCGTCTCGCCGGGAATACGCAGAGCGAAGAAGAGTTCAGGATCGTGACCACCCCGCGACCACGACGATCGAGATCATGGAGAAGACCGACGATGGAAGGAACGACGCAATGAGCCAAGCAGTACGGGAGAGGAAGCGGCGACGCGGAGGTCGGGTGCTCGGCGCGCTCGTGGCCGTCGTCTTGCTCACCACGGGTACGGCGGTCGCCGCCGGCGCAGCGTCGATCGTGGTCGGGTCCAAGGACTTCGTCGCCAACCAAGCGGTGGCCCAGGCCTACGGCCAGGCGCTCGCCGCCCAGGGCAGCGACATCACGTACAAGGACAACCTCGGGAGCACCGAGATCGTCTACGCGGCGTTGCAGAACGGCGACATCGACATGTACCCGGAGTACGCGAACACGTTCCTCGAGAGCGGGCTCGCCGGAACGGGCAGCGCCGACATCAAGCAGGTGATGGCCGACATCCGCGCCGGTCTCCCCGCCGACATCGTGGCGACCAAGCCCGCTCCCGCCAACGACGTGAACGCGTTCGTGGTGATGAAGAAGACGGCGAAGAAGTACAAGTTGAAGACGGTCTCCGACCTGAAGAAGGTGGCGTCGAAGCTCGACTTCGGTGGTCCCGCCGAGTGCGAGACGCGTGACCTGTGCCTCGGCCCGAAGTCGCAGCAGACCTACGGCCTGCAGTTCAAGGAGGTCCAGAAGCTCGACACCGGTGGCCCGATCACGACCAACGCCTTGGAGGACAACGACATCCAGGTCGCGGTGCTCTTCTCCGGGAGCAGTGTCATCCCGAAGAACGCGGTGATCCTCACCGACGACAAGGGCCTGCAGGGCGCCGACAACCCGTTCGTGCTCATCCGAAAGGACAAGGCGACGCGCAAGGTGTTGAAGACGATCAACAACGTCTCCAAGAAGCTCACCACCGAGGCGTACAACGAGATGGCGATCGCGACGACGGTCGACAAGGAAGACCCGTCGGCTGCGGCCCAGCAGTTCCTCGCGGACAACAACCTGCCGAACTAGCCCGCTTCGAGGGGCCGTCCGCGGCGCTACCAGCCGCGGGCGGCCCACTCGTCGAGGTGGGGCCGCTCGGAGCCGACGGTCGTGTCGAGCCCGTGCCCCGGGAGCACGAGCGTGTCGGCCGGGAGCGTGAAGAGGCGACGGTCGATCGACGTGAGGATCTGGTCGAAGCTCGCACCCTCGGTGACGGTGTTGCCGGGCCCGCCGGGGAAGAGCGTGTCGCCGCTGAACACGACCGGGTGACCCTCGAGCAGGAAGCACGTGGAGCCACGCGTGTGTCCGGGGGTGTGGATCGAGCGGAGCCGGAGATCACCGACGGTGATCACGTCGTCGTCGGGGATCGTGAAGTCGTAGGCCGGGAGCATCGCGGCGTCGTCGGTGGCGATCCCGACTTCGATCCCTGCGTCGCGGACTGCTTCCACGGCCTGGATGTGGTCCCAGTGGCCGTGGGTCGTGAGGACCCGGCGGACACCGGTGGCCCGACTCACCTCGAGGAGCAGTTCGTGCTCGTTCGCGGCATCGACGAGGACGGCGTCGCCCGAGTGCTTGTCGCGAACGACGAAGACGTTGTTCTCGAAGGGCCCGACGACGATCTTGTCGATCCGGACCTCTCCGGTTTCGTAGTGGGGCGGGCGGGGGGCCATCGATCCCACGATAACCCCGGCGGACGACCGGATTCCCCGGTGGAAACCCGACCGACCGGTCAAGTACCGTCCCCCTCCGGACGGACTGCCGCGCCAGAAAGAAGGAACCATCGTGAACTTCGCGTTCTCCGAGGAGCAGGAAGAGCTCCGCCAGACGATCCGACGGTTCCTCGAGGACAAGTCGCCCTCCACCGAGGTGCGGCGTCTGATGGAGACGGTCGACGGTTACGACGAAGCGGTCTGGAAGCAGATGGGCCAGGAGCTCGGGCTCCAGTCGCTGCACATCCCGGAGGAGTACGGGGGTCAGGGCTTCACGTTCGTCGAGCTCGGCATCGTGCTCGAGGAGATGGGTCGTGTCCTGCTCTGCGCGCCGTACTTCTCCTCCGTCGTGCTCGCGGCCGATGCGATCCTCAACGCCGGCAGCGACGACCAGAAGCAGGCGCTCCTCCCGGGAATCGCCTCGGGTGAGACACGCGCCGCGCTCGCGTTCACGGAACCGAACGGTCGTTGGGACGCCGCGGGCATCACGCTCGAGGCCAAGGCCGACGGCGACGGGTACGTGCTCGACGGCACCAAGAGCTTCGTGATCGACGGCGCGACCGCCGACCTGTTGGTCGTGGTCGCCCGCACCGCGGGCACGAGCGGTGAAGACGGCATCGGGTTCTTCACGGTCACCGGCGACGCCGACGGACTCACCCGCACGCCGCTCGCCACGATGGACCAGACCCGCAAGCAGGCGAAGCTCGAGTTCTCCGGGGTCCGAGGCGCCAGCCTCGGTGAGGTGGGCGCCGGATGGGCGGCGCTCTCGAAGACGCTCGACCAGGCTGCGGTCGGTCTCGCCAACGAGATGGTGGGCGGCGCGCAGAAGGTGTTGGAGATGTCGGTCCAGTACGCCAAGGACCGTGTGCAGTTCGGTCGTCCGATCGGTTCGTTCCAGGCGATCAAGCACAAGTGCGCCGACATGCTGCTCGAAGTCGAGTCGGCGAAGTCGGCGGCGTACTACGCAGCCTGGTCTGCGGCCGAGGACAACGACGAGCTGCCCGTGGTCGCGTCGCTCGCCAAGGCGTACTGCTCCGACGCGTACTTCCACGCCACCGCCGAGAACATCCAGATCCACGGCGGGATCGGCTTCACGTGGGAGCACGACGCGCACCTGTACTTCAAGCGGGCGAAGAGCTCCGAGATCCTGTTCGGTGACGCGACGTACCACCGCGAGCTGCTCGCGCAACGCATCGGGATCTAGCTGACTTGGGACTCGTCGTCGGGTTCCTCATCGTCGGGCTGGTGGTGGTCGTCGCGGCGGCGTTGGTCGTGCGCGAGGCCGGACGCTTGCGCGCCGATCCACCGCCCGCGGTGTTCGACATCGACGAGGCGTTCGACTGGGTCGTGCAGCACGTGCCCGACATCGTCGCCGCGACCCTGACGCCCGACGACGTCCGGCGCATCCTCGGATTCCAGCTCGAGTACTTCCAGCGCAAGGGCGTGTCGGTGAACGGTTCGACCCCTCACCCGCGGGCGCCGGTCGTGATCGGCGGCGCCGAGACCGTCGACTACATCCTCGAGCGGTCGGCGGCGACGGGTGAGGCGTACCTCCCCGAACAGGTCCATGCGGTCGTGGAGACGCAGCTGACGTACCTGCGGGCGATCGGCGCAGTGGGTGCTCCCGCCGGTCCCGACGACCCCCGACCGGAGGGCCCCCGCCGCGAAAATCCGCCCGGGGATGCTTGACCCGCGTGATAGGTGTGTTCCACCAGGGAAAGGAGGTGGTCCATCACATGCATGATCAACATGGGACCCTGGAGGTGCGCGGCCGCTAGGCCGGTAGCTCGCTGGACCGCCAAGCGGAGATCCTCCGCTGCGCCGCCGTCGAACGGGTCAGGAGTTGGTCCCGCCTGAGCGTTCCCCGAAGACGGAGACAACCAGCACAGTGTTGATCGGAGGGCCGTCCGTACGGCCCTCCGATCGCGTCCGCTTGTAGTGTCGCCGTCATGTGGAGCGAACGGGCCCGCACCTGCGATCTCCAGATCGACGAGTGAGCGGAGCAATCAGAGATGGCGGAACGACCGACGCGCTTCGAAGAGCACCGCTTCATCGGCGACAAGCGGAACCAGCGGCTCTACGACCTCGACGATCCCGACCTGGAGCAGTCGGTGGTCGACGAGCTGATGTCGGCCCAGACGTTCATCTGCTTCGGGCCCGACACCGAGGACGAGGCCCGCAACCGCTGCTACCGCCTCTGATGGTCGAATCCGCTGCGCCGGCTCGACCGCTCACCCGTGCGGCGCCCACGCGGATCGTCCGCCGGCTCCGCTGCTTCTCCTCTCTGACGGTCTAGCTCGCGGGCGGGTCGAGGCCGTCGGGGAGGGCGTCGCGGAGACCCTGCAGGCGGGCGTCGAAGGCGACGTCGGAGAGCGCGGGCTCGCTCGGGAGCGTCGTCGGGTCGTCGGGCAGGCCGTCCAGCGTGACCCACGAGGTGCAGCCGCCGTACTCGTCGCGGTAGGGGACCGTGATCGGCTCGGCGAGCCGGTGGACCCGGAGGGCCAGGATCCACAGCGGATCCCGTGACTTCCACTTGAGCCGTGCGGTCGCGTACTCGGTCGTCCAGATGAACCGGCTGTCGATCGCCGCGAGCTGATCGGGATCCGTGAGCGTCGCCACGCCCACGACGTCGGCCCACCCCGCGACGGTGATCGCCCGATCGGCCGGCTCGGTCGTGTCGACCCAGTGGCGGTACGCCGGCTTCACCAGTTCGGCCTCCTGGTGCACGAACGTCGGGTAGAGCCACAGTCGGGTCGACTCGAGACCGAAGTGACGGTGCTCCTCGCGGATGCCGCCCTTGCGCACGTCGACGATCTGCTCGCCGGCGAGGAGGGCGTGCACGATCGCCGCCCATTCCTTGAACGCCGGGGTGGGAGCGGTCGGGGTCGAAGCCCGAGGCGGAGCCGGTGTCGTCACACTGTCAGGATACGCGGCGTGGACTCCTCGTTCGACTCCGACGGCTGCCAGATCGCCTCGTACTTCACCCGCCCGACCGGGACCGCCCGGGTGCCGGGAGTCGTGCTGTGCCACGGATTCCCGGCCGGGCCGCGCGGATCGGTCACATCGGGACTCACGTACCCCGAGCTCGCCGACCGCCTCGCGCGCGACGCGGGCTGGGCGGTGCTGACGTTCAACTTCCGGGGGACCGGCACGTCGACGGGCGACTTCTCGATCGAAGGATGGCTCGCCGACCAGCGGGCCGCGGTCGACCTGATGGAGTCGCGTGACGACGTGATGGGGACCTGGATCGTGGGCTCGAGCCTCGGTGGGGCGCTCGCCATCCAGACTGCGGCGACCGACGAGCGCATCCGGGGTGTGGCGACGCTCGCCGCGCCCGCGGTGCTGCGCGACTGGGCCCGTGATCCGGCGCGCTTCCTCGAGCACGCCCGGAGCCTCGGGGTGTTCCGCACACCGGGGTTCCCGCCGAGTCCGTCGGCGTGGATCCGCACGATCGCCGAGTTCGATGCCGCGGCCATGGCCGTCAAGGTCCCACCGCGGCCGTTCCTGGTGCTCCACGGCTCGGCCGACGACGTCGTTCCCGTCGGCGACGCCCGCTTGCTCGCCGACGCCGCGCGCGGTTCGTCGGAGTTGCGCATCGTGCACGCCGCCGGCCACGGCCTGCGTCACGACCCCCGCGCGATCGCCGCCCTGTTGGGGTGGCTCGACCGGCAGTATCTCTAGGTCGAATCCGCTGCGCCGGCTCGATCGCTCACCGATCCACCTCCCGCGTCGGCTGTCCGCCGGCTCCGCTACTTCTCCTGGACCGTGCTCCCGCGGGCGGCTTCGAGGACGTCGGTGAGCGTGGTGGTGAGGTCGTACTCCGGTTGCCAGGCGGTGGCGGCGATCAATCGGCGGTTGTCGCCGACGAGGCGGGGGACCTCGACCGGGCGAACGAGCTCAGGATCGACCACGAGTCGGATCTCGTGCTTCGCCTGCGCGAGGAGGCCGGCTGCGATCTCCGACACCGCGGTGCCGCGCCCTGAGCACACGTTGTAGACCTCACCCGGCTCACCCTGTTCGACCATGAGGCGGTACGCGCGCACGACGTCGCGAACGTCGGTGAGGTCACGGATCGCGTCGAGAGATCCCACGGGGATCTCGGTTGCGCCCGCCCGCTCGGCCTGCGCGATCCGCGCCGCGAGGGCAGGGACCAGGAACCGCGGCTCCTGGCCGGGGCCGGTGTGGTTGAACGGCCGGGCTCGGATCGCGCCCAGTCCGTCGCCGAGGAACGACTGCAGGGCGAGGAAGTCGCCGGCGACCTTGCTCGCGCCGTACGGCGTGACCGGACGGAGCGGCGCGTCCTCCGACAGGGGGAGGTCGTCGGGGTCGACCCGGCCGTACTCCTCGGCGCTGCCGACCACGAGGACGCGGTCGATCCCGAGGTCTACGCACGCCCGCAACACGTTCAGCGTGCCTTCGGCGTTCACGCGGAACGCGGTGGCGGGTGCGTTCCACGATTCCCCGACGTGGCTGAGGGCGGCGAGGTGATAGACGGCATCGGGCCGAGCGGTCTCGAACGCCCCGCGCACGGAGTCGGGCTCGGTGACGTCGAAGGCGATCGGACCGCGACGGTCGAGGGCGACGACGGTGTCGCCGCGCGCTTCGAGATGGGCCGCGAGGTGGGGTCCGACGAATCCCCTCGCGCCGGTGATCACCGCCCGCATGTCGCCACCTTCGTGCACGTTTGACACCTCATGCGCCGGCCACCACCGGTCGTCCGGCCGCATATCGGTACGCGTCGAGGTGGACGGCTGCCGAAGCCTCCCACGTGTACTCCGCAGCGCGGGCCGGACCCCGCAGGCCCAGATCGATGCGGGCGTGGGGATCGGCGAGCAACCAGTCGAGCGCCGCGGCGAGCGCGTCGACGTCGCCGGGAGGTACCAGCAGCGCCGCATCGCCCACGACCTCCTCGACGGCGGAGCCGGTCGTGCTGATGAGGGCGGCCCCGCAAGCGAGTGCTTCGAGGGCGGGGAGACCGAACCCCTCGACGAGCGAGGGGTACGCCACCACCTCGGCGTTGCGCAGGAGGACCGGCACGGTGTCGGCAGGGATGTAGCCCGGTCGGAGGATCCGGCTCGCCACACCGCTCGCGGCGACGGCGTCTCGCACGGCGTCGGCTCCCCAGCCGTCGCCACCGGCGAGGACGAGGCGGAGGTTCGGGCGATCGGCCGACACGCGCGGCGAACGCGCGCACCAGCGCGGGGACGTCCTTGCGGGGTTCGAGGAGCCCGACGAACGCGACGTAGGGCGACCGCACGCCGACGGCCCGGAGCCGCTCGGCTTCGTCGGGGGCGGGGTCGGTGCCGAAGCGTTCGTGGTCGACGCCGTGAGGGGCCACGAACACCCGTGCCGCAGGATCGAACCGCCGACGGACGCCCGATGCCGTGCATGCGCTCACCGCGACGACCGCGCTCGCGTGCTCGACGGCTCGGGGGATCATCTGCTGGAAGTACGCGACCTTCGTCCGCTCGTGCCACTCCGGATGATCGAAGAACGTGAGGTCGTGCACGGTCACGACGCTCGGGACCGTCGCTCGGAGGGGTGTCGAGTAGTGCGGTCCGTGCCACACGTCGATCCCCGAGTCCCGCGCCAGCTGCGGCGCCCGCGCCTGTTCCCACACGAGTCGTGCCGGTCGGTTCGTGGGGGCCACCGCGTGCACCGTGGCGGCCGGCGCGAGCTCCGCCCAGCGGGGGGCATCGTCGCTGCGAGCGAGCAGGGAGAGCTCGGCTTCGCCGCTCCGATCGAGGGCTGCGACGAGCTCGACGGTGTACTTCCCGGCCCCGACGGGTTCGCGGGGGACGGCCGAGACGTCGACGAGCACGTGCATCCTCCGGAGCCTAGGCATTGCCGCCCGCCCTGCTCATCGCTTCTGCGTACGCCTCACGGTGGCGCTCGGCCGACGTCGACCACGTGAAGTGGGCGGCGCGGGTCAGGCCCCGTTCGGTGAGCGTCTTGCGGGCGTCGGGGTCGCCGAGCAGGAGGTCCAACCCCTCGGCCCATTCGCCCACGCTCCCCGGCGGGACGAGCAGCCCGGCATCACCCACGACCTCCGGAAGGCTCGCGGCATCTGCCGCGATGACCGGACAGCTCCGTGCCATCGCCTCGAGCACAGGGAGACCGAAGCCCTCGTAGCGAGAGGGCATCGCGTAGAGCGTCGCCCGCCGATAGAGCGCGTCGAGTGCGGCCTCGTCGACCGCTCCGAGCTCGCGTACCCACGGCCGTTCGAGACCATCGACCTCGAGCCAGCCGCGCGGCCCGGCGAGCACGAGCGTGACGTTGGGGTGTTCCCGCCGCGTCCGTTCGAGCGCCGCGGCGAGGATCGGGAGGTTCTTGCGCGGCTCGATGGTCCCGACCGCGAGGACGAACGGAGGTTGCACTCCGAGACGGCGGAGGTGACTGTCGATCGTGGCGGCGTCGGGCTCGTAGGCGAGCGTCACACCGTGATGGGCGACCGTGAGCGCGTCGGCAGCGAACCCCTCGGAGATGAGCTCCTGGCGGGTGAACTCCGACGGCGAGACCACGACGTCGGCGTACCGACGGGCGAGTGCGAGACCACGCCGGTGGAAGTCGAGCCCCCGTCTCGTGAACGCTTCCGGGTGGTGGAGGAACGCGACGTCGTTCACGGTGACCACCAGTGGGCGGCGCGTGGGTGGCACCGCGAGGCTCGGAGCATGGACGACATCGGCCGCGATGTCGACCAGGGGGCGCCGGACCCGGTGCCACACCTCATATCGGATCGGGGCGTTCGGCCAGCCGAGCGAGACGAAACCGGGGAGCTCGTCGACGAGGCGACCGGTCGGGTTGCCGGCGGCGAAGGGCACGACCTCGGTTCCGCCGGCCCGGAGGGCACGGAAGAGCTCGTACACGTAGCGACCGATCCCACCGGGCACGGGCTGGAACAGCTGTCCGACGTGGAGCGCGACGTTCACAGGAGCGACCCGTAGAGCGCGACCGCTTCGGCGGCCGCGCGCTCCCAGGTGAACCGCGCCGCACGTTCGGTGCCGAGCGCGACGAGGCGGGCGACCCGCGTCGCGTCATCCAGGAGCTCCTGCAACGCGGCCGAGAGCGCGTCGACGTCGTCGGGATCGACGAGTATCGCCGCGTCGCCGACGATCTCGGGGATGGCGCCGGCTCGGGCCGCGACCACCGGGGTGCCGGCGGCCATCGCCTCGAGTGGCGGGAGCCCGAAGCCTTCGTAGATCGAGGGATAGGCGAAGACGCTCGCACCAGCGAGCAGGTCGCGGCGTCCGCGCTCGTCGACCCATCCGAGGCGATGGACCCGACGGCGGTGCCGGGCGCGCGCGACTGCTTCGGTGAACGCGTCGGTGCCCCAACCATCGGGTCCGACGACGACGAGACGGATCTCCGGATCGGCACCCGCGATCGCGTCGAACGCGGCCACGAGCATCGGGAGGTTCTTGCGAGGTTCGATCGTGCCGAGAGCGAGGACGAAGCGCTCGGCGCCGGCTCGGCGCCGACCCGCGTCGGCGTCGCCGCCCTGCGTCGGAGCGAGGCCCGAGTAGATGCGGGTCACGCGATCGGCCGGGAGGTGGAACTCCTCCCGTGCCTCGGCGCCGATGAAGTCGCTCGGCACGTGGAGGTGCGCCCCCCGGTCGAGCGCCCGCTGGATCGCGCCGGTGTACCGCAGGGTGTCGGGTGTGCAGAGCTCCGGGAAGCGGACGAACGTCAGGTCGTGGACCATGGCGATCACCGGGACGCGCGCCGGCGGCGCGACGAAGTTCAACGCGTGCACCACGTCGACCTTCCCGGTCCACCGTTCGATGCCGGGTTCCGGGAAGCGTTGCCAGAGCTCGCGGACGAGGCGGGCCGGGAACGGCCGGGTCGCGACCGGTACCGACGGTGGAACGACCGCGGCGAGTTCGCCTCGACCGGCCCACGTGACCGCATAGGCAACCGGCTCGACATCCGACCGTTCGGCCAGCGCACCGAGCAGACCGGCGACGACCTCTCCGACTCCGGTACGCGCGCCCAACAGCGGCGTGCCGTCGAGCGCAACTCGCATCGGCTGATCCTAGGAGGCAGGACGTGCACGAGCTCTTCCATCAGGGAAGAATGCGGCGAGTCGGGGCACGCGTCGCGTGAGGAGGAGTTGTCGGCCGTGGAACAGATCGGGACAGGCCGGTGCCTCTCGGTGGTGGTGCCCTGCTACAACGAGGCCGCGACCGTCGTCGAGGTCCTCCACCGGGTGCTGCGTTCACCGTTCGTCGCCGAGATCGTCGTGGTCGACGACGGCAGCACCGACGGCACGCCGGAGCTCGCCGACTCCGTGGGTGATCCACGGATCCGGGTGTTTCGTCAACCGGTGAACCTCGGCAAGGGCGCGGCGTTGCGGCGCGGCTTCCAGGAGGTCACGTCCGACTACGTGATCATCCAGGACGCCGATCTCGAGTACGACCCCGAGGAGTACGGCGCGGTACTCGCCCCACTCGTCGACGGCCGCGCCGACGTGGTGTACGGCTCGCGGTTCGTCGGCGCCGGCGCGCACCGGGTCCTCTACTACTGGCACTCGGTCGGGAACCGGTTCCTCACGACGACGTCGAACATGCTCACGAACCTGAACCTCACCGACATGGAGACGTGTTACAAGGCGTTCCGACGTGAGGTCATCCAGGCCGTCGACATCCAAGAGGACCGTTTCGGCTTCGAGCCCGAGATCACGGCGAAGGTGGCGCGCCAGGGTTGTCGCATCTTCGAAGTCGGCATCTCGTACTCCGGGCGGACGTACGACGAGGGGAAGAAGATCGGTTGGCGCGACGGCGTCCGAGCGCTCTACAGCATCGTGCGCTACTCCCCGTTGTACGAGCGCATGGGTGGCCGCGGTGGTCCGCGCGCCGAGGCGACGGCCGAGTTCGACGAGTCCGATGCGGAGCTCGCCGGGGTCCTCGATTCACTCGCCGACGCCGACAACTACGCCGACTGGATCTACGACCTCTGCGAACCACACCTGGGGACGGAGGTGCTCGAGGTCGGTGCGGGCCACGGTGAGCTGACCGAACGGTTGGCCCCCGGACGCTTCGTCACGGCAGTCGACCTCTCGAAGCGCTGCGTCGAGGAACTGCAGGAGCGCTATGACCGGGCTGCCAACGTCGAGATCCGGCACGGCGACGTCACGGTGCTCGACGACGACCGCCGCTACGACTCCGTGGTGTTGATCAACGTGCTGGAGCACATCGCCGACGACCTCGGCGCGCTCCGGGACCTGCGCGCACGGTTGAAGCCGGGCGGCCGGCTGATCGTGTTCTCGCCGGCGTTCGACGGTCTCTACAGCGACTTCGACCGCAAGATCGGCCACCACCGTCGGTACCGGCGGTCGCAGCTCATCACGGTGGCCGACCGTGCCGGTCTCCGGCTCGTCGAGGCGCGCTACGTGAACTCGCTGGGCGCCTTCGCGTGGTGGTTGTTCGCCCGCCGTCTCGGCCAGACGCCGACGCAGGGCTGGTCGGTGAGGCTCTACGACCAGACCGTCGTCCCGGTGCTGCGTCGGATCGAGACGAAGCACATCCCGCGGTTCGGCCAGTCGGTGCTGCTCGTCGGCGAGAATCCCGACCCCGACTGACGCCCCTCAGATCTCGAGCGGTTCGCTCTCGATGCCCTGGACGAGGTCGTCGAGGTTGCCGGTCTTGCCGGAGCGGAGATCGCGGATCAAGAAGATGGTCATGACGAGCGCAGCCGACGCCGACCCGAACAGGAACGCGAGCTCCACCCGGAGGAACAGGCTGCTGATCACCGTGACCACCCCGAGGAACACGAGCATCCCGATCAGCCAGCCGAACGTCTGGCGGGCGTGACCCTCGAGCGCGATCAGCGCCTGGGCGATCGTGAGGGCGATGATGAACATGCCGCTGCCCGTCGCGAGCAGGCCCAGGTTCGCGTTGCTGATGTCGAAGTCCTGGAAGAGGAGGTCGCCGACGGCGGGGCCGAGCGTGAACGCCAGCAGCGATCCGATCGCCGCGACCCCGACGACGACGACCATCAGTCGCTTCAGACCGGCCCGGAAGTCGTCGTGCTGACCCGCGCCGGCCAGACCGGCGAGCTTGGGTAGGAGCGTGCCCTGCACGGCCTGGAACAACAGGATCGGGATCCGGGCCATCACGAAGGCGGTGGTGAACGTCGCGGCCGCGGCCTTGTCGGCACTCGTCTCGAGGATGTTCACCGCGAGGAGAGGTGAGTAGCCGAGCAGCTGCATGAGCACCGAGCCGGCGAGCAGGAACCCGAGGGCGTTCGACAACTCGGAGTAGGGAGCGTCGGGTCCCGGCGTCAGGAGGCCCCGCTGACGCGACATCGCAACCAGCACCGCGACGAATGGGGCCAGTGCGAGACAGAGACCGTAGGCCCCTGCGTTGTCGACCCCGAACGCGACGAGCACCAGTGCTCCGGCGAGCCGGGCGACCCCTTCGACGGCGAGCATCTCGCCGTAGGGCCGGAAGCGACCGTTGCCCGACAGCGTCCCCCGTGCCATGTGGATGCAATAGAACCCGACGAGCCCGACCGCGAGCGCGATGACGAGGAGCTCGTCACCGTGGAAGAGCGTGTCGGTGAGCACGCCCGACAGTGCGAGGGTCGCGATCACCAGCACGACGCACAGCGCGCCGCCGAGCCGCGCGGCCTTGTGCACGAGCGGTCCGCCACCGATGCCCTTGGCGCGCCGGTGGGCGACGGAGCGACCGACCTCCTGCTCCAACGGGAGGAAGAAGCCCGGCCCCGCGACGAAGATCAGGCCCCAGAACGCACCGAACCCGGCCTTGCCGGCCTGCGGGAGCGCGTTCAGCGTGATGATCAGGAAGAGGTACGACGTGACCGAGGCGATGATGAGGCCCGCGCCGACCGCGAACGTGCCTTCGGGTACCGACTCACGAGCCCGACCGATGAGCTTCGCTCTGTGTGCCAACTCCGTGTCCTGGCCCTCTTCGGGTCACCCGTCGACGCCCGGACCTCCCGGGAGCGGAACCCCAGCATACGGGGAGACCCGACCGCGACCGCGGGTTCGACGGTTGACCATCCCGGGACGGGTCCGGGCGTTGCGACCCGCCGGGTCGGGATGGGGGAGGATGGAGGCGGTGAAGACCCGCACGTTGATCATCCTCGCCATCCTCACCGGCGCCTTGATCGTGGCGGCCGGTGTCGTCCAGATCGTGTTGGGGCGGTATGTGCAGAACTGACAGATCGACCACCGGGTTGCCCCGGTTCCGGGGCGTCCCGGCATCGGCGAGAATGGTTTCGCGGCGCGAGGATCCCACGGCTCCCCTCGTGCACCTCCCCCCGAAGGGCCTCCCCCGGAAAGCAGGTGTCCACCGTGGCTGAGCAGTTCGATGTGGTCGTGCTCGGTGGCGGCCCCGGTGGCTACGCGGCCGCGCTCTACGGAGCGGCCGCCGGGCTCCACGTGGCGATGATCGAGGAGAGCCGCGTCGGCGGGACCTGTCTCCACCGGGGCTGCATCCCCGCCAAGGCGCTCCTCCAGACGGCCGAGGTGCTCCGTACCGTGGCCGGGGCCAAGGAGTTCGGGGTCGACGCCGGCGAGCCGACCCTCGACCTCGGCGCGAGCCAGGTGCGCAAGCAGCAGGTCGTCGACAAGCTGACCAAGGGTCTGGAGTCGTTGCTCAAGGGCCGCAAGGTGACGGTCATCCCCGGTACCGGGACGATCATCGATGCGGCAGCCCGTCACGTGCGTGTGTCCGACGGTTCGGAGTTGAAGGGCAGCGCCCTGATCCTCGCCACCGGTTCGTCACCGCGCAGCCTCCCCGGGCTCGAGTTCGACGGCGTGAACGTCCTCAGCTCCGACGACGTGCTCCAGTTGGCCGAGGTCCCGCCGCGGGTCGCGGTGATCGGTGGCGGCGCGATCGGGTGCGAGTTCGTCTCGTTGCTCTCGGATCTGGGGAGCGCGGTCACGCTCATCGAGGCGCTGCCCCGGCTGCTTCCCGGTGTCGACGTCGACGCGAGCAACGTGGTGGCCCGGTCGTTCAAGCGGCGCGGGGTCGACGTGCACACCGATGCAAAGGTCCGAGGCGTCGACCTCGGCGCGGCGGTCGGCGACGAGCACACCGTGCGGTTCGAGACCAGTGCCGGCGGACTCCAGGCCGTGGTCGACGCGGTGATCGTCAGCATCGGTCGGGCGCCGCGAACGGAGGGCTTCGGGATCGAGGGCTCCGGCATCGCAACGGAGCGCGGCTACATCGTGGTGGACGATCACCTGCGCACGACCGTGCCCGGGGTCTACGCGGTGGGCGACGTGGTCGCCACGCCTGCGCTCGCGCACGTCGCCTTCGCGGAGGCGATCGTGGCGATCCACACCATCCTCGGCGAGGAAGCCACTCCCATCGCCTACGACAAGGTGCCCTGGGGGATCTACTGCCACCCCGAGGTCGCGTTCTCGGGGCTCACCGAGGAGGAGGCCCGCACCCGGGGCTACGACGTCGTCACCAAGGTCGCCCGGTACGGAGGGAACAGTCGCGCCCTGATCATCGGCGAGCCCGACGGTCTCGTGAAGGTCGTCTCCGAACGCGACGGACCGTTGCTCGGTGTCCACATCACCGGGCCGTGGGCGACCGAGCTGCTCGCCGAGGGGTACCTCGCGGTGAACTGGGAGGCGACTGCGGCCGATCTCGCGGGCTTGATCCATCCGCACCCGACGCTGAGCGAGACCTTCGGTGAGGCCGCGATGGCCCTCACCGGCCGTTCACTGCACGTCTGAACCGCCTGAGTCGAGGAGTTCCGTTGGACGTCACGATGCCGCAGCTCGGAGAGACGGTCACCGAGGGCACGATCACGCGGTGGCTGAAGCAGGTCGGGGAGCACGTCGAGGTCGACGAGCCGCTCTTCGAGGTCTCGACCGACAAGGTCGATTCCGAGGTGCCCGCGCCGGTCGCCGGAGTCCTCACCGAGATCCTCGTGCCCGAGGGCGAGACGGTCGACGTCGGCGTGCGACTGGCCGTGCTCGGCGACGGCGACGGTGCCGCGCCCGCGGCGGCCGCGACCCCGGCGGTCGAGGCGCAGCCGACCCCCACCACCGCGGCGGCTCCATCGGATCCCGTTCCCGCAACCCCCGCTCCGACTGCGGCCCCGGACCCGGCGCCGGCTCCAGCGCCGACTGCGGCCCCCGCGTCGGCTCCAGCACCGACTGCGGCCCCCGCGTCGGTCCCCCCGGCCGCCGGCGGTGGTCCCGGCGTCAACGCGTCGCCGATCGTCCGCCGCCTCGCCGCCGACCGTGGGATCGACCTCGACTCGCTCCGCGGGACGGGTGACGGAGGTCGCATCACCCGCAACGACGTGCTCGCTGCGTCGCCCGCTGCCCCGGTTGCCCCGACGGCGTCGTCACCCGCGCCTGCGCCCGTCGCGACGCCGACGCCGCCGGACGGTCCCGCGACCCCGAGCTCCGAACCGCGCCCACGAGCTGCGGGCGACGAGGTGATCGCGTTCGACAACATCCGCAAGCGCACCGCAGAGCACATGGTGCGTTCGAAGCAGACGAGCGCGCATGTGTACACGTCGGTCGAGGTCGACTTCGAGCGCGTCGAACGGGTCCGCCGGGAGCACGGCGCGGCGTGGAAGGCGCGTGAGGGCTTCTCGCTCACCTACCTGCCGTTCATCGCCCGCGCCTTCTCCGACGCCGTCGACGACTTCCCCCTGGTCAACGCGAGCGTCGACGGTGACTCGCTCGTCGTGCACCATGAGGTGAACCTCGGCATCGCGGTCGATCTCGATCACCGCGGTCTGCTCGCTCCGGTCGTGAAGCAGGTCGACGGCAAACGACTCTGGCTGATCGCCCGCGAGATCCACGACCTCGCCACGCGGGCCCGGAACAAGGGTCTCGGACCCGACGACGTGATCGGCGGCACGTTCACCATCACGAACATGGGCCCCTTCGGGACCTACATGACGCTGCCGATCATCAACCAGCCCCAGGTCGCGATCCTCTCCACCGACGGGGTCCGCAAGCGCCCCGTGGTCGTCGAGGGACCCGATGGTGGCGACGCGATCGCGGTGCATGCCGTCGGCGTGCTCGCCCTCGCCTGGGACCACCGCGCCTTCGACGGTGCCTACGCCGCCGGCTTCCTCCACGGGATCCGTGAGGTGCTCGAGACCCGCGACTGGGAAGCCGAGCTCTCGTGACGAGTGCGCAGCGCACCCTGCGGGTGCGCTGGCTGGGATCCGTGCCGTACGCCGAGGCCGCCGACCTGCAGCAGGCCCGGCACGAGCGCGCTGTCGACGACTCGTTGTTGCTGCTCGAACACCCGCACGTCTACACCTTGGGGACGCGCGCCGATCCGGCCCACGTGCTCGTCGCACCGGAGTCGGTCGGTGCCGAGCTCGTGCAGACCGACCGTGGGGGCGACGTCACCTACCACGGCCCGGGCCAGCTCGTCGGGTATCCGATCGTGTCGCTCACGCAGTGGCGGGCGGGGAGCTACGACGTCGTCGCCTACGTCCGGCGACTCGAATCCGTGCTCATCGACGCGCTCGCCGAACTCGGCGTGCTCGCCGATCGCGACCCCGAGTACACCGGGGTCTGGGTCGGCGGGGCCAAGATCGCCGCCATCGGCGTCCGGGTCTCCCGGGGCCGCACGCGTCACGGCTTCGCCCTGAACGTCGATCCCGACCTCGCGATGTTCGATCACATCGTTCCCTGTGGGATCCCGGATCGGGCGGTCACGTCGCTCGCCCGTCTCGGCGTGGAGACCGACATGCACTCGGTGGTCGATGCGGTGGTGCGGGCGTTCGTCCGACACTTCCCCTACGACGACGTCGAACGCCAGGACGTCGTCTGGCGCCACACCCCGGAGGACCTCTCGGCCTTCACGCTTGCCGCAATGGCCGGCGCGGGCGACGCACCCGATCCATCCACCCCGGTGCGCCTGCTCGGTCGGCTCGCCGAAGCCGGGGTGGAACCCGCTGCCGCGGCCGATTTCCGTCGTCCCGAGTGGATGAAGGTCCGGGCCGATCTCGGCGAGGGGTACCGATCGACCCGCCGGCTCATGCGGTCGCTCGCACTGAACACGGTCTGCGAGGAAGCCGGCTGCCCGAACATCTATGAGTGCTGGGCCGACCGGACCGCGACCTTCATGATCCTCGGCGACCGGTGCACCCGGGCCTGTGGCTTCTGCCTCGTCGACACTCGACGTCCCGGAGCACTCGACCCCGAGGAGCCGGACCGCGTCGCCGAGGCCGTCGCGACCCTCGGGCTCGCGCACACGGTCATCACCTGCGTGGCCCGCGACGACCTGCCCGACGGCGGTGCCGCAGCGTTCGCGGCGACGATCCGAGCCGTGCGACGACGCTCGCCGGAGACCCGGGTGGAGGTGCTCGTTTCCGACGGTCGCGGGAACGCGGAAGCGTTCGCGACCATCGCCGCGGCTCGCCCCGACGTGCTCAACCACAACCTGGAGACCGTGGCCCGGCTGCAACGTGCCGCACGACCCTCGGCCGGGTACGCGCGCTCGCTGGCGCTGCTCGCCCGGTCGAAGTCGGCCGGGCTGGTGACGAAATCGGGGATCATCCTCGGCATGGGCGAGACCGACGCCGAGGTGCGGGGCGCGCTGGTGGATCTCCGCAGCGTCGGGGTCGACATCGTCACGATCGGCCAGTACCTCCGTCCGTCGGCTCGTCATCTGCCCGTCGCCCGGTGGTGGCACCCCGACGAGTTCGCGGCCCTCGGCTCCTACGCGGAGTCACTCGGCTTCGCCCATGTCGAGTCGGGCCCCCTCGTTCGGTCGAGCTACCACGCACGGCAGGGGTCGGAGGCCGCGACGCCGTCACCGACCCCGATCGCGGTGGCCTGACCATGGGTCGCATGCTCGACGCCATCACGCCGGAGATCGCGACGTTCATCGCGCAACAGCACGTGTTCTTCGTGGCGACCACACCGAGCGGTCCCGACGGGCGGGTGAATCTGTCGCCGAAGGGTCTCGACACCTTCACGGTGATCGACGAGCACACGGTGGCCTGGTTGGACCTGACCGGTTCGGGGATCGAGACCGTGGCCCACCTGCGCGACGACGGCCGGATCACGGTGATGTTCTGTGCCTTCGAGGGCAAGCCGAACATCGTGCGGCTGTACGGTCGGGGGTCGTTCCTGGCCGCCGACGATCCTGCGGCCGCGTCGACCGTGGCCCGGTTCCCGGAGCATGTCGGCGCCCGCACGATCGTGTCGGTCGCGGTGGAGCACGTCTCGACGTCGTGCGGGTACGCGGTCCCGTTCATGACCTACGCGGGGGAGCGTCCCACCCTCGACGAGTGGGCCGACCGCCGCGGCCCCGAAGGCATCGCGACGTACCAAGCCGAACGGAACGTCACGAGCATCGACGGCCTCCCGGGACTCCCGGTGCCCTGATGAATCCCTACGGCGAACGGCTGGCCCGGGCCCGGGAGCAGATGCGCGCGACCGGTGTCGACGCGCTCCTGCTCTCGGTGGGCGCGGATCTCCCGTACCTCACCGGCTACGAGGCGATGCCGTTGGAACGAGTCACGATGCTCGTTGTCCCGCGCGACGGTGAGGCAACGCTCGTCGTCCCCCGGCTCGAGGCACCCCGGGTGGTGGAACAGCCCGAGGTGTTCAGCATCGTCCCGTGGGACGAGACCGACGACCCGCTGGCCCGGATCGCCGACCTGGTGGGCCGGGGCGCGGCCGACGTGGGGATCGGTGAGCGGACCTGGGCCCGGTTCGTGCTCGGTCTGCAGGACGCGCTCCCGAACACACACTTTCGCAGCGCCACCGACCTGATGGCACCCCTGCGCATGCGCAAGGACGCCGCCGAGGTCGAGCGACTGGAAGCGGCGGCCCGGGCCGTCGACCGGGTCGCGGCCGAGATGCGGGCTCGACCGTTCGGGGGCCGGACCGAAGCCGACGTCCACCGGGAGCTCGCCGACCGGATCCTCGAGCACGGTCACCAGCGGGTGAACTTCGCGATCGTCGGGAGTGGCCCGAACGGTGCGAGTCCGCACCACGAGGCGAGTGAGCGGGTGATCGGCGACGGCGACGTGATCGTCTGCGACTTCGGCGGGACGATGCTGGGCTACTGCTCCGACATCACCCGGATGTTCGTGGTCGGCGAACCGACCACCGAGGTGCGCGACGTCTACGGGGTCCTCGTCGAAGCGCAGGAACACGCAGTCCAGGCGGCGACGACGGCCACCACCTGCGAGGCGGTCGACGCTGCAGCGCGCGACGTGATCACGGCCGCGGGGTACGGCGAGTACTTCGTGCACCGCACCGGTCACGGCATCGGGCTCGAGGAGCACGAGGAGCCCTACATCGTCGCGGGAAGCGATCGGCTGCTGGAGCCGGGCCACGCGTTCAGCATCGAGCCGGGCATCTACTTCCCCGGTCGGTTCGGGATGCGGCTCGAAGACATCGTGGTCGCCACCGACGCCGGACCGCGACGGTTGAACGAGGCCAGCCACGAGCTGGCCGTGGTCGCTTAGGGCGATTCGGCACGATGCGCCTCGAGATCTCGACCGTGATGCTCCAGTGGGCCGCGGGTGGCCTCGCGTTCCTCTGGGTCACGACTCGCCGACGCGAAGTCGGTCTCGGCTACGGCTGGTTGCTGCGAGGTGTGTACGCGTGCCTGGCGGGAATCGCACTGGCCGCGAGCATCGCCGGCGGCGGGATCGGAACTGCGGTCACGATCTTCCGGGTCGCGGCGGGCGCCACCGCGGTGGCCGCGCTCGGCACGTTCGCGGTGTCCGTGGTGCACCGTCGCGCCGGGGTCGCGGGCCTCCGCGCGCGCAAGGACGCGGGCCGGGAGCGCGTCGCGGCCATGGTCGGGTCGGGCGCCCCCGCAGACTCGGAGCAATCGGCCCCGAAGACGCGCGAGTTCCCGCCCGGTCTCGACCTCGTCGCACCCCTCTGCGGCCTCGTGGGGCTCCTCGCGGCCGCCTCGATCGACGGGGGACCCTACGCACTCACGCTGTTCCGCCTGCTCGCGGGCGCCGCGTTGCTCGGGGCCTCGACCGACGCGATGTTGCTCGGGCACTGGTACCTCGTGCAGCCCGGTCTCGGTCGTGACCCGATCCGGGAACTGGTCTGGCTCCTCGCGATCGTCTGGCTGCTCGACGTGATCGCGTTCGTGATCCCGACGGGGGTCATCTCGGTGTTCACCGGCTCGATCGACGACGGCTACGGCGGACTGCTGGCCTGGATCTGGCTGACCAGCGCGGTGACGACCATCGCACTCGCCGGGGTGACCTGGCTGGCGCTCAAGGAGCGCTCGTATTCGGCCGTGATGGCCGCGACGGGCCTTCTCTACCTCGCGATCCTCACCGCGTTCGGCACCGACCTGGTCGCGCGCGCCCTGCTCACGAGCTGAGGTGTGCGCGTCCAGCGACCGAGGTCACCGCCAGAAGCGGGGCTTTCTCAGGAGGTACCCGAACTCCATGCCGGTTGTCGAGCTCGAGATGGTGTCGATTCGCTTCCAGTGTTGCCGCAACCGTTGCGAGCAGTACTCGAGGACTTCGTCGAACTCGGGTTCGTCCCAACAGTGGACGTGGATCGATCGGGCCCGATGCCAATCGAAGAAGTCGGCATGGCGATCGGCGTCCTCAGGAAGGTCTGTGTACGCCGCTTCCGCATCGGAGAGCTCGAGGAACTCCCGAATGTGGTCATCGTCGACGGCGGTGACCTGCGCCTCGAACTCCGCGACGAGATGGGCGAGTGTTGTGGGAGGCCGGTGTCGGTCGAAGGTGCAGTGGCGATCCGGGAGGAGGAGCAGAAGGAGGCCGCCTCGTCGGAGGACGCGGTGAAGTTCGACCATGAACCCGATCGGGTCGGCGAGATGCTCGAGGACGTGCGAACAGACGACGAAGTCCTGGCTTCCCGTGGCTATCGACCCGAGCTTGTCTACATCGAAATCCGCGACGAGGTCCGGTATCGGGAAGTCTGCGCCTTCCGGGAGCTCCGGGTACAGGTTCCGGTTCTGGTCGGGCGTCCACCGGTCGACGTACAGCGCGGAGGTCCGGTCGGGAAGGGCCATGGGCTGATGGCCGGGGCCGAGTTCAAGGCCGCTTCCCCGTAGTTGCCGAGCAAGCTGCTCCCGCACGGGCGCAAACTCTACTGTGGCGACCGCGGCGAGCGTGACATCTGGTCGCCGTCGGCGTGCGGGTGATGGATCGTTGGCCCAGGATCGGCCCGGGTAACGTAGGGCGTGACAGTTCTCCGGATCTCGCCCGGTCACGCGTGTACAAGGAGATCGGTGAGATGAGCACCATTGCTGAGGTTGTCGGTTCCAAGGAGCTCACTTGGAACCTGACCCTCCGGGAGCTCCGCGGTCGATACAAGAAGTCTGTTCTGGGCTGGAGCTGGTCGCTCCTGAACCCGCTCTCTACCGTCATCATCTACTCAATCGTGTTCTCGTACTTCCTGAGGATCGAGCCGCCGACGGGACATCCCAGTGGGTTGCACAACTTCGCGGCGTTCCTCTTGTGCGGGCTCCTGCCTTGGAACTTTCTGCAGGCTTCGATCAACGGGTCGATGGGAGCGCTCATCGGCAACGCGAACCTCATCAAGAAGGTGTTCTTTCCGCGAGAGGTGTTCGTGATCTCGGCCGTCGCATCGCTGGTCATCACATTCCTGATCGAACTCGCCGTCCTGGCCGTGATCCTGTTGCTGCTCGGCAACATGGTGGTGCCGTGGCTCCCCGTTGTGCTGGTGATCGTGGCGATCCAAGCAGTCTTCTGCCTCGGAGTGGGGCTCATGCTCAGCGTGTTGAACGTGTACTTCCGCGACGTCCAGCACCTGATGAACATCGTCCTCGCCGCGCTCTTCTACTCGGCCCCGATCGTGTACCCGATCCGCTACGTTCCGAAGGAAGCGCACGTCAACGGCTGGACCATCCCGGTGCTCGCGATCTACAACCTCAACCCTCTCGTGCAGTTCATCGAGGCCTACCGCGACGCGATGTACGACCTGCGGTTCCCGCCGCTGACGTCGATCCTGTATCTCGTGGCGTGGAGCGCTGTGATGCTGCTCATCGGCCTCGCCGTGTTCCGGCGCCTCGAAGCGCGCGTGCCCGAGGAGGTATGAGCGCGTTGGCCTCGGCGATCTCGGTCGAGAATGTGTCCAAGAACTTCCGGCTGTACACAGAGCGGAACCAGTCGTTGAAGGCGATGGCGCTGTCGCGGACCCGGGTCCGTTACGAGGAGTTCGCCGCGTTGAAGGACGTGTCGCTCGAGATCCCGGCCGGTGTCACGTTCGGGCTCATCGGCGAGAACGGTTCGGGCAAGAGCACGCTGCTGAAGTGCATGGCGCGGATCCTGCGGCCCGAGTCCGGTTCGATCCGGACCGAAGGCAAGGTCTCCGCCCTGCTCGAACTCGGTGCGGGGTTCCACCCCGAACTCTCTGGCCGCGACAACATCTTCCTCAACGGAGCGATCCTGGGGCTCTCGAAGAAGCAGCTCACGGCCAAGTTCGAGGAGATCGTCGATTTCGCCGGTCTCGAGAAGTTCATCGACACGCCGGTGAAGAACTACTCGTCGGGCATGTACGTGCGGCTCGGATTCTCGATCGCGATCAATGTCGATCCCGACATCCTCCTCATCGACGAGGTGCTAGCCGTCGGCGATGAACAGTTCCAGCGGAAGTGCTCGGAGAAGGTCGCCGACCTGCGGGAGAGTGGCAAGACGGTTGTCATCGTCTCGCATGCGCTGGGCTCGATTCGGACGTTGTGCGACGAGGTCGCTCTGTTGGAGCACGGCGAGCTCCGAGCCGTCGGCCGCGCAGGAGAGGTGATCGACTCGTACCTTGCCGACGTCCACGTCGACCGTTCCGCCGACGGCGATCACGGATCGCGGTGGGGTTCCGGAGAAGCACGCATCGAACGCGTCGAGTTGCTCCGCGACGACGGTTCCTCGACCACCGAGGTGAAAACGGGTGACGCGGTCACCTTCCGGTTGCACTACCAGTTCGACGAGCCGATGGAGCGTCCGGTGTTCGGCGTCTCGATTCAGACCCTGGAAGGGATGGTCGTCACCGGACCGAATACGCGGACAGGGGGGATTTGTGCCGGACAAGCTCGCCGGGACTGGGGTCGTCGACCTCCACGTCGACCGACTGATGCTCATCGCGGGCACGTATGACGTCAGCGTCTCTCTGTACGACTACTCCTGTTCGCACACATACGACTTCCGGTACCTCACGTTCCGGTTCGACGTGCAGCGGGGTGACCCGACCGAGGAATTCGGCGTGCTGGCGCTGGGCGGCGTCTGGGACGCGACCGAGGATCGGGTGCAGTCATGACCGGATCCGGACGCGATCCCGACCCGCGTCTCGAGCTGCCGTTCGACCAGTTCCAGCGGTACTCGGTCGCGGCAGAGCTGCTTCGGGGGCTCGGCGTACCGGCCGGTGCCCGGGTGCTCGAGGTCGGCGGCGCGCCGGGGCCGCTCGAGGCGTTCATGCCCGAATACACGCTCGTCGTGAGCGACGTCCAGGGCAAGCAGGACGGACGGTATCTCCTCGCCGACGGTGCCGCACTCCCGTTCCCCGATGCATCGTTCGACGTCGTCCTCACCCTCGACGTGCTCGAACACGTCCCTGCGGTGCATCGAGCCGCCTTCCTCGCCGAGGCCCGACGCGTCGCCGGAGATGTCGTCCTGCTGAGCGCGCCGTTCGCGGATCCCGATCTCGAGCTCGCGGAGGAAGCACTCAACGAGTTCATCCGCGCCCGGTTCCAGGGCGACTTCCCGACGCTCGACGAGCACGCCGACAACGGCCTGCCCGTGTTGGAGGCAACGGTTGGCTCGTTCGCCGACGACGGGTGGGCGACCGCAGCCCTTCCGAGCGGGTACCTTCCCCACTGGCTCGCGGGGATGCTGGTGCATCACGAGCTGCTGGCGACGGGTGTTCCGCACCTCGGCAAGCTCCACGCGTACTACAACCAGATGATCTCGCCGCTCGACCGGCGCGAGCCGGCGTATCGGCACGTCGTGGTCGCGTCGGAGACGCGAAGTTCGACCGACCTCGCCGGAATCGTCGATCCCCTCCGGACTCCCGGCTCCTCCGCCGTCGGATCGGCCACGCTCGCGTCGATCGCGAGCACGGTGTTGAGCCAACGGCTCGAATCGGTTGCCCGGGCCGACGATGACGCGCGCGAGCTCGTGCAGGCGCGAACGACGATCGAGGGACTCGAGCGGGTCGTCGCGGATCGCGATGCGCGGGTGCTCGAGCTCACCGCGTTGGTCGAGGAGCTCCGGATCGAACGGAACGACGCGATCCACGGTGAGCGTGACGCTTCGGCGCGCGCCTGGCTTCTGGGCATCCCGTACATCGTGCACAAGGCTCGCCAGCGTGTGGTCGCCAAGAAGGGTCGTCAGTGAGCAAGGGTCTCGTTCCCGGCCGCGTCTCGGTCGTCATCGTGAACTACCGCGGCTTCGACGACACCGTCGCCTGCCTCGAGGGGCTCGCCGATCTCGAGTGGCCCGATCTCGAGGTGATCGTCGTCGACAACGCATCCGGCGACGGCAGCTCCGGGCAGCTCGAGTCGAGGTTCCCTGCGGCTCGGGTGCTCGCGCTCGACGTGAACATCGGGTTCGCCGGTGGATGCAACCGCGGTGCTGCCGTGGCGACCGGCGAGTACGTGGCGTTCCTCAACAACGATGCCCGCCCCGACCCGGCCTGGATCCGGGCGGCGATCGACGTGCTCCACGAGGACTCGACGATCGGCTGCGTCGCGAGCCGCGTGCTCGACTGGGAGGGGGCGACGGTCGACTTCGTGGCCGCGGCGCTCTCCTTCTACGGCCACGGGTTCAAACTGCACGTCGGGGAGCAGGACTCGTCGAACTTCGGTGGCGAAGCCGACGTCCTGTTCGCCTCGGGTGCCGCGATGGTCGATGCCGACGACGGTGTTCCGGTCGTCGGGGGGTTTCGACGAGCGCTACTTCATGTTCTTCGAAGACGTCGATCTCGGATGGCGGCTCTGGCTCCTCGGTTACCGCGTCCGCTACGTGCCGCGACTCACTCGTGTACCACCGGCATCACCGCTCGATGGCGTCGTACGAATCGTGGTGGGAGCAGTACCTCCTGGAGCGCAACGCGCTCTTCACGATCTACAAGAACTACGACGACGCGAACCTCGCCCGGGTGCTCCCTGCCGCCCTGATGCTCGCGGTGCGCAGGGGAGTGACGCTGGGGGGCGTCGACACGCACGCCCTGGATCTGGCACACAGAACGGGCGGCGACGATCCTCCCGAGCTCGCGGTGGCGAAGCCGGCCGCGGCTTCGCTCTTCGCGATCGACGCGATGGTCGAGGAGATGGCCGGCCTGTCGGACACGCGGACCGCGCTCCAGGCCGCGCGCCGGCGGAACGACGCCGAGATCGTGCGGCTGTTCCGCCTGCCCCTGCACCCCAACATCGGCGATCCCCACTTCGTCGACGGGTTCCGAGCTGTCGTGGAGGCCTTCGACGTGGAAGCGGTGTTCACGGAACGACGCCGGATCGTCGTCGCCACGGGCGACACCCTGGCGGCCCGGATGGCCGGGCCGGCGATCCACGCGTGGCAGATCTCCAAGGCGCTCTCCCGTGAGCACGACGTCGTCCTGATCACGACGAACGAGTGGCACGAGGTGACCCACCCCGATTTCGAGGTCCGGAAGGTCGATGACGCCGAGCTGACCAAGCTCGTGATCGACGCCGATGTCGTGATCTTCCAGGGTTTCCTGATGCGCCAGCACGCGGCATTGCGGTCGACCCAGAACGTGATCGTGGCCGACATCTACGACCCGTTCCACCTCGAGCAGCTCGAACAGGCGCGCGATCATGGAGCGGTGATGCGCCGCGCGGTCGTGCGCGACGCCACCGACGTGCTCAACGAGCAACTGCAGCGTGGCGACCTGTTCCTGTGCGCGAGCACCAAGCAACGCGACTTCTGGCTCGGTCAGCTCGCCGCGGTCGGTCGACTCAACCCGGTCACCTACGACGTCGACGAGAGCATGGACCAGCTGGTCAAGATCGTGCCGTTCGGCGTGAGCGACGAACCCCCGCAACCCACCCGGCCGGTACTGCGTGACGTCGTCCCCGGGATCGGAGCCGACGACAAGGTCATCCTCTGGGGCGGCGGGATCTACAACTGGTTCGATCCGCTCACGCTGCTGCGGGCCGTCGACAAGCTCCGGGGTCGGCTCCCGAACGTCCGTCTCTTCTTCCTCGGGCTGAAGCACCCGAATCCGCACGTCCCCGAGATGCGGATGGCGGTGGAGGCACGCCGCCTCGCCGACGAGCTGGGGTTGACCGACACCCACGTGTTCTTCAACGAGGGCTGGGTCGAGTACGAAGACCGCCAGAACTACCTGCTCGAGTCCGACATCGGTGTGAGCACGCACCTGGAGCACGTCGAGACCGAGTTCTCGTTCCGGACGCGCATCCTCGACTACCTCTGGGCCGGCCTGCCGGTGGTGGCAACCGAAGGTGACTCCTTCGCGGAGCTGATCGAGAAGGACCGCTTCGGGCTGGTGGTCCCGGCGGGCGACGTGAGTGCACTCGAGGACGCCCTGTTCCGCCTGCTCAGCGACACCGAGCTGCACACGGAGTGCGCCGCGGCGGCACGTGGCGCCGCGGTGGCGTTCCGGTGGACGACGGTGCTCGAACCGCTCGTCGAGTTCTGTCGCTCACCCCGCCGCGCCGCCGATCTCGTGAACCCCGACGCTGCGGCCGACCTTCCCGAGCTCCGCGGCCCGGCACCGTCGGGCTGGTTGCACGACCTCGCCACGGTCAAGCGACTCGTGCGTGAGGGCGACCTGCGGACGATCGTCGCCCGTGGTGTGCAGCGTGTCCGGCGGCTGCTCGCCGGCTGATCGCGTCGCGTCGGCGGTTCAGCCGTCGAGGTGTCGGAACAGGGAGCCGAAGTCGGGTCCGATCAGACGCCGCCGGAGCTTGTGGTGGATCCGGTGGGTGAGGGAACTCGCGTCGCGGTTCCCCGGAAGGTCGGCGACCAGGGGTTGGCGGTCACCCCAGCGCGTCGTCGACCAGTTCCGCGCCGGCATCGAAACCGGGGCGGCGAGATCACGCCGGAACTCGATGTCGACACCGAACTCCTTGACGACCCCCTTGAGGTACTTGACCGCGAAGTCCATCGACACGCCGTGGCGCCGGAGTTCCGACGCGGTCTCGGGCGCGACCACGAAGTCGATGTTGCGGAGCAGCCACCGCCCACCGAGCATCTTGGCGAAGGCATCGCGGTGGGAGACGCAGAAGTGCATCCAGATCTGCTCCGTCATGAAGTGCGTGTGGCCGTAGAGGAACGCCTCATCGCTGAACGCGTACGGGGTCCAGAACTCGATCCGTGCACCGTCGCGGCACACCCGCCCGATCTCCGAGAAGACGTGGTTGGGTTCGTCGATGTGTTCGAGGAAGTGGGCCGAGAAGACCGCGTCGACCGACGCGTCGTCGAGGGGGTAGCGGTCGGCGGTCAGGTCGACGACGTGATCGACCTGCTCACCGGCGACGTAGTCGAGACCGATGTAGCCGTCGCGCTTGGCGTTCCCACACCCGAGGTCGATGTTGAGCGTCATGTCAACCGATCTTATGGGACGCGCTGCGCCGGCTCAGATGCGTCGACACCCGAGCACTGCCGTGCCGCCGGGGGGCTGACCGATCGCATACGCACACACGGTGTGACCGACCGGGGAGATGGGAAGCGCCACGTCGAAGCCGTGGGCCGCGCCGTAGCCGGGAAACGCAGCCGCGACGTCGGGCCGCGATGTCGCGGCAGTGGTCACGGCGGCGCCGACTCCGTCGACGTAGATGTGCAGCGCGGCGGGGGTGACCTTCTCCAGGTCGATGGCCCAACCGCGGGCGCGCACCACTCCACCGACGACGGCGACCTGATCGAGGGAGCCGACCGGTCTTCCCGCGACCTCGCGGCACCCGAGCACGGTCGTGGGGGCGGGTCCGATGCCGATCGCGTACGCGCACACGGTGTGAGGTCCGGGCGCAACGGGCATCAAGGTGTCGAAGCCGTGAGTGGTGCCGTAGCCGGGGAACGCCGTACCGACGTCGTTGCGCGTGGAGTTGGCGCTGAGCACGGCTGCTCCGACGCCGTCGACGTAGACGTGTACGGGGATCGACGAGCTCGTGTCGAGATCGATGGTCCAGCCGGAAACCCTGATCGGCCCGCCCTCCCGGCGCGCGAGGTCGAAGGAGCCGATGGTCGCGCCCGACACCACCCGACATCCGAGCACGCCCACCTCGGTGTTCGCGGCGTTGATGGCGTAGGCGCACACCGTGTGGTCGCCGGTCGAGAGCGGAACGGTGAGGTCGAACCCGTGGGCGCTCCCGTATCCCACGAACGCCGAGCCCACGTCGGTGCGAGTGGTGTTCGCGGTGGAGATCGCAGCACCGACCCCGTCGACGTACACGTGGATCGGCAGCGACGCGGTGGACGCCGGATCGATCGCCCAGCCACTGAGATGGACGGGTCCACCTTCGCGGCGAGCGAGGTCGATGGAACCGATCGGAGTGTCGCGCACCGTCCGACACCCCAGCAGACCGTTCGCGCCGTTGGCGACGCTGATCCCCCACGCGCAGACGGTGTGGGGCCCCGAGGTGATCGGCACCACCGTGTCGAAGCCATGGTTGTTGCCGTAGCCGGGGTGCGATGCGCCGATGTCGGGGCGAGCGAGGTTGGCAGTCGTCGCGCCGGCGATGTGTCCGTCGACGTAGATGTGGACCTGGATCGGCGCGCTGACGTCGGGATCGATGGACCAACCAGCGACACGCGCACCGGCGAGGGTTCGATCCGCCACGTCGACCGCTCCCCACGGCCAACCGAACGCCACCCGGGGCCGGACGTTGTTCCGGACCTGGTTGATGATCGAGTACCCGCCGTTGCCGGGACATCCGGTGCCGTCGCCGGAGATCGCGCCCGCGTCGCGGTGGCCGATGATCGGATCCACGAACGTGCCGTGGGTCGGTGTCAGCGCGTTCGGGTTGATGTTGTGGATCGTGAACTTCCACGCGATGAGGGCGCTGATGGAGTTGACGGTCGCCCCCGACGGCACCACGCCGCCGTAGTCGCCGATCATGGACACGCCGAACGAGCCGGTGTTGAAGTCGGTGGCGTGCGCGCCCACGACCCCCTTGTCGATTCCCCCGTAGCGACCTTCGTAGATCGTCCCGTACTTGTCGACGAGGAAGTTGTACGCCTCGTCGCAGTACCCCCGGCTGTTGATGAAGTAGGCGTACAGGTTGCGGACGATGTCGGCCGCCCCCGCCTGCGAATAGTCGTTGCCGTTCACCGTGTGATGGATGATGGCCATCTTCGGCGCGGCATAGTCCGGGCCGCTCGGGCAGACGCTCTGGCGGAGCGACTCGTCGATGCCGAGCTCCCGCGCGTGATGATCCGGGGCTGGGCCGGCCAGGGAACGTCGCCCGGCGCGGCGGCGTCGGCCCGGTCGGCGGCTGCGATGCCGACGGCGCCGGCCGCGAGCACGACGACCACGAGCGTGGCGGTGACCTTCCTGCGGTTGCGGACGGCCGCGATCGCCCCACCGATCGCGACGAGTCCGATCCCGGGGACCATCCCTGCGGTCTGGGAGACGGGGAGCGGTGGTGTGGGGACGTCGGTCGCGAACGCGGTCACCTCGACCGCAGTGGCGGAACCGGTCGCGAGTTGCAGGCGCACCTCGTCGGGACTCTTGACGAGGATCGGTTCGCTCACGAGCTCCGGAGCGGTGGAGGCAGCCCGTCGTGAGTCGGGTGTGTCGACGTCGGTACCGCCGTCGGCTTCGCCGACCGTTCCCCGATCGACCCAGGTGCCGTCGTCACGCCTCGTCTCGACCCGGAACTCGGCGGTCGGGTCGCCAGTCCACGCGACGCTCACGATGTTGGTGCGATCGGGTACCGATCGCACCTCCGTGCGGTCTCGCCGTTCGAGGCGGGCCCCCGGCGGTGTGACGGTCTCCTTGCTCACGTCGGATGTCACAGTTGGCGAGTCGGCTGCGAAGGCACCGGTTCCGGCGGCGAGCGCGAGCCAGATCGTGCCGACGACGAGGAGGAGGGTCGAGAGCTTCCGCATCAGGTCCTTCGGGGGAGGCGGCGGGGGAACGCCGGGTGAAGCCGACCATCCTCGCGCCTCAGGCGCGCTGACCGGGAGTCGGGTCAGTTCACCATTGCCCGCTCCTGAGCTCGCCGCCGATCGGATCAGGCGTTCCGGCAGCCGAGAGTCCGATTCGGGGAGTTGACGACGGTATTGATCGCGTACGTGCAGATCGTGGAGTTCGATGGCGGGGTCGGGATGACTGCGGCGAACCCGTGTCCGACACCGAGCGCCGGGAACACGGAGGCGACATCGGGACGGGCTGCGTCGGCGGCCAGTATCGCGGCGCCGACGCCGTTCACATAGACGTGTACTGCCACCGGGCCCTTCGTGATCCCGGAGATCGCCCATCCGGTGACTTCCACAGTCTGTGGCGTCATGCGTGTCGCGGTATCGAAGGCCCCGAACGGTGTCCCTGATGGCGCCCGGCATCCGAGGCCGGTGTTCGAGCCACCCAGATCTGGGGCGATCGCATACGCGCAGACAATGCGGGCGTTTGGATCGAGGGGCAGAGTGATCGAGAATCCGTGTGACGGTCCGTAGCTGGGGAACACAGCTCCGACATCGGGCCGAGATTGGTCTGCGGAAAGGATCGCGCGCCCGACCCCGTCGACGTAGACGTGGACGGTCACGGGTCCCGACGAGTTCGGCCCGATCGTCCACCCGCTGATGTGGATCCCGTCGGGCCGGGCGTCGGTCTCGTCGAGCACGCCGATCGGGTCGGTGGTCACGCGGCGACACCCGAGCTGCGGGTTGGTGCCCCCTGAGGAGCTGATCGCGTACGCGCAGACGGTGTGCGGTCCTGCGGGGGCGGCGAAGGTCGTCGCGAACCCGTGGTCGGTACCGGCGCCGGCTACGGCGGCGCCGACATCGGGGCGCGCCAGGTTGGCGGTCGTGATGGCGGTACCCACCCCGTCGACGTAGATGTGCACCGGGATGGGGCCGGTGGTCGTCGGGTCGACGGTCCAACCGGACGCGGTGATCGTCCCGACGCCACGGGTCGAGGCGTCGAGGAAACCGATCGGAGTCGTCGAGAAGTCGGTGATGCCCACGAGGCCGTTGAAGGCGAGCATCTTGGAGTACACGCCGAGCACGGTGGCGGTGTACGTCGGACTGGATGCCCACCTCCCGGTCATGTCCTCCCAGGTCGGGGCCCAGCCGTGCGTGCCGCCCGGGACGTTGTACCGGGAGGAGGGGTTCCAGAGCTGGACGACAGGGGGAAAGCCGATGTTGGCGTCGGTCGACCCGGCGTCGGCATACCGGCGGAGCAACTGGATCTGGCCCCTGACACCGGTCCGCGCGTCGGGCGCCCGGAACAGGTGGCTCCCGTCGCCGTACGCACCGATCCCGGCGAAGTTGTTGTCGGTCGGTCGTACGTATCCACCCGCGGGAAAGCTGAACCAGCCCGTCTCGACGACCGACTGCGCGAACGCGATGTCGCCCCGGACCTTCGCGACGGCCCCTTCGCTCACGTAGAGCGCGGCGAGCTGCTCGACCGGGACCGACGCCTGGTACGGGCTGCGCGTGCTGGCGCGGAACCAGGCCGCGATCTGGGCTGCGTTCAGGCGGCTCGGCCCGAGGACGGGGGTCCCGGCGGCGGCGGCGGGACCGGTCGAGGCGAGCACGGGCGCGAGCGCGCCGGTCACCAGTGCAATGGCGGCCACGATCCATGTGATGGCGCGTACGCGCCGCTTCGCCTGGTGACGCATCATTCGACTATCGGTCGAGGGGAGGGTGGGGCTTGAGGCTCGATCGGTTCCGGTGGCGGGTCCGGAGCATCGCCGGACTCCTCGTGAGGAAGCCGCCGAGGGCCCGGCTGCGGGTGACCACATAGGCGGCGCGGGGCCGCTCGCCCCGCCCGATCGGTGCGATCAGGTCCCGCCAGGCATAGGAGAGGGTGTTGCCGGCAAACCGGGCGGCCGCCCGCGACGCGGGTCCGGGTCCGGCGTGGCGGGCGAGCACGAGCAGGCGGTTCCGCTCGGTGTAGAAGGCGGTGTCGCGCCACCGCCGGGAGCTGGTCGCAGCGTGTCGGTGGCGGACCACCGATTCGGGCACGTAGCGGTACCGCCAGCCGGCCTCTCGTCCGCGGAGCGAGAGCTCGAGGTCTTCGTAGTAGAGGAACAGGCGTTCGTCGAACGGGCCGATGTCTTCGAGGTACGCGGCTCGCAACAACACCGCGCCGCCGTACCAACCGAAGATGTCGGTCGCCTGTTCGTACTGGCGCCGATCTTCTTCGAGGTACCCGATGTCGATGCCGTAGCCATCAGGCGTCATCGCGGTCCCGATGCTGTTGATCACGTCGAACGGTGCGCCGATCGTCGGTGCGGCGAACCAGCGCGAGTTGGTCGTGACGTTCGCAGTGATCGTCTGATCGAGCGACGTGAGCTGCACCGGACCCGCCGTGGGCGCGTCGAGTCGGAGCTCGCACCGGTCGGGATCGGGTGCCAGGTCCACGACCGGCACGAGGAGCGACGCGTGTTCGGTGCTCCAGCGGTATGGACCGGAGGAGGTCCACTCGGGACCCCAGGTCCCCGTTTCGAAGCGAGTCCGTGACCAGAGGTCTTCGTCGCCCGAGCGGAGGCCGCTGATCCGTACCCCGAGCTCGCGTCGCTCGAGTCGACCACCGTCGCCGGCGGGCGCGGAGAGTTCGAGTCGGCGGTACCGGTCGCGGAAGAGGACCTTCGGCCCGGCGGCACCGAGCTGCGCGTCGCGTTCGAGGGTGGCGACGAGTGGACGGAGCCACCCCGGTTCGACGGTCACGTCGTTGTTGATCAACGCGACGTACTCCACCGCTCCGAGGTCGTCGAGCGCGAGGTTGTTGCCACCCGCGAAGCCCCGGTTGGTGGTCGAGCGCACGATCCGCACCCGCGGGTGTTCGGAGCGGACACGGTCGACGACGCTGACGGTCGAACCGTTGTCGACCACGACGATCTCGAGCGCGTCCGGATCCCAGTCGGTGCGTCCGAGCGCGTCGAGGCACTCGAGGGTGAGGGCACCGCCGTTGTGGTCGACGACGACGACCCGCACCCGGCCCGACGTCGAACCGGGGTCGGTCGTCACGGTCTCGCCGGTTCGGGGTCGACCCGGCACACCGTGAAGGTGCCGTAGTACGGCACGATCGCGATGCCCTGGGGACGCTCGATGTTCACCCACACCGGCCGACCTCCGAGGAGGTCCTGTCGGATCACCAGGCCCTGGCTGTCGCCGTTCGGGGTGGTGGCCCAGATCAGCATCGACGTCGTGACCGGGGCTGTGACCTGCACCGAGCTCGGCTCCGAGGCCCGGAGGACGACCCGGCCGGTGGGCGAGGGCGGGACCACGGTGCATCCGGCCGACACGGGCGCGGTGGTGGATCCCGACCCGACGTCGGGCGCATCGGCGCCGACGGGAACGGAGGGCCGACGGGTGATGGAGAGGTAGGGGTACACGTCGACGTCGGGAAAGGCCTTCGCATCGCCCCGCCCCGCGGGGAACCAGCCCGACCTGATCAACGAACGGAGCTTGGCGACGGTGAGGTCGGGATTGGGCTGGATCTGGGGGACGACGATCCCGGGCGCGTCGGGGTCGGCCCGGATCGCCGTCGCGACGGTGAGGAGCTCGTTCCGGAGGTTCTGGTCGACGGCGCCCTCCGCGAGTGCGGTGCGTCGGGTGTCGCGTGCGTTGACGAGCACGAGCGACACGAGCACCACCGCGATCGCGACGTGCACGATGAACCGGCGTGTCCAGATCAGACTCACGGCGATCGCCACCACCGGCAGCATCAGCGCGCCGGCGACGTAGAGGTACCGGGAAGCGTCCGGTCCGAACTCGGCGCGGCCCAGTGCGGTCACGGCGAAGAAGACGAATGCACTCGATGCAGACGCGACGGCGATCAACGCCGGCCCGCGCCACGCGCGGACCCAGACGACGGCCGCCATCACGACGACACACGCGAGGAGCACGCCCGATGCCACGCCATGGAGGCGAGTCGGGTCGCCCACGGTGAAGCGCAGACCCCGCAGGACGAACTCGGGAGCAGCGCGCAAGAGGCTTCCCGTGATGCGGACCCGGCCGTCGCCCTCGGAGATGGTGTCGCGACCGACGGCCAGGTACCAGGCCGCGAACACGAGCCCCGATGGCGCGAACACCGCCAGCCCGACCCGCCAGCCGCGTCGGATCGCGAGCAGCATCGCCGCAACTGCGATCAGGGGGACGCTCACCGCGGAGAAGGTGAGGCTCACGATCGCGACGGTCGCGGTGGCGACGCCGCGCCGGAGGCCGAGCGGCTGCTCGTGATCCGCGAGGAGGAGCAGACCGAGGCCGAACGCGACTGATCCGTTCAAAGTGATCTGGAAGGCGTGGAAGGCCTCGGGCGCGGTGGGGGACGCGACGAGCAGCAGCGCGGCGAGGCCGGTCGCGACCCAGCGCGCCGAACCCGCCCGGACCGCCACCCGCCAGGCGAGGTGAACGACCGTGAGGTGGACCAGCACACTCGCGGCGAGGAACGGCAGGTAGCTCTGGAGGCCGAAGACGTTCAGCAGCGCCCGGTACATCAGGATCGGACCCGTCACCCAGTGCTGCATGTGCGGGGCGAACAGCCCCACGTCGGCATCGAGGATCCCGCGCTTGGCGATGAACGCCCACTCGTCGGCGACGAACCAGTGGTCGCGACCGAGCCAGAGCAGCCAGGCGCCCCCGACCGCGAGCGTCAGCAGGTGGGCGATCGTGGCGGGATCGGTGAACCGGAGGCGTGGACTCGGCCGCGCGCCACCCGATTCGGGCTCGGACGGGACCGGCGCGGACCTCGGAGCGGGCGGGTCGACGACCGTCGGACCCGGCGCCTCGATCAGATCAGTCCCTTGTCGATCGCGTCGACGACCCACGGCACGACTTCGTCGAGCATCTCGTCGAGCGTGGTCGTGGCCTCGAAGCCGAGCACGTCGCGCGCCTTCTCGGTGGCCGGGACCCGCTTCTGGACATCGTGCTCGAACGGGTCTTCGCTCTCGTACCGGAACGGCGTGTCGGCGCCCTTGAGGCGGTGCCAGATGTTCTCGGCGAGCTCGATCACGGTCGTGGACTCGGCTGTCGACAGGTTGAAGTCTTCGTTCAGCGCGGCGGGCGATTCCATGGCCATCACGATCCCGCGCGCGAGGTCGGCACCGTAGGTGTAGTGGCGGACCTGGTCGCCGGAGCCGAGGAGGCGCAGCGGGTCCTGGCCCTTCACGACCTTCTGCACGAGGTCGGGGACCACGTGGCTCATGGCCAACTTGACGTTCCCGCTGAGCACCTCGATCTCGCTCTTCGCCCGCATCTCACCGATGCCGACGCAGTTGAACGGTCGCACGATCGTGTACGGGAGTCCGTACTGGTCGTGCGCCGCGTGCGCGAAGTACTCCACCGCGAGCTTCTGGAATCCGTAGGACGAGAGGGGCGGGGGCACCACGCGCTCCTGGCCCTCGTACGACGGCCAGGAGTCGGCCGACTCGAAGACCATCGACGAGCTCATGTAGGTGGTCTTCTTGAGCCGACCCTCGCGGTGGGCCGCGATGGCGGCGTCGCACGACGACGCGATGATGCGCTCGTTCGTGGCGAGCAGGTCGTACGCGTAGGTGTGGAAGTACGAGATCCCGCCGATGAGCGCGGCCCCGGCGATGAAGTGATCACACTCGAGGAGGAGCTCCGTCATCAGTGCGGTGTCCTGCACGTCGGCCTCGACGAGCCGGTATCCCGGGTGCTCGTCGTACGACTTGGCGATCTTGCCGTACTTGGAGTGGTTGTCGATCCCGATCACCGAGTACCCGCGACCCAACAGCTCCTCGACGACGTAGCCACCGATGAATCCGGACGAACCGGTGACGAGGACGGTCTCACTCATGGAATGCTCCCTGCATGGCGCGGTGGCTCAGGACTCGTCGCTCGGCGCGTCGATGATCTTCGGCCCGAAGGCGTATCCGTACCAGTGCAGGTACCTGGGAAGCCACTTGGCGACCTGGAAGTTCGAGGATCCGTAGTCGCGCTGGAGCCAGATCGTGGGGATCTCGGCGACCGGGAGCCGATGACGCCGGGCCTTGGCCACGAGCTCGATCCCGATCTCGAACCCGGCGTCGGAGTCGATGCCCACCCGGCGCACGAAGTCGGCCGAGTAGGCCTTGAAGGAGTTCGTGGCGTCGCGGGTGCCGACGCCGGCGAAGAGGTACAGCGAGAGTCCCGCGAGTCGCGACATCCAGCCCTTGAGGAACGGACCACCGATCTGCTTGCCGCCGGCCATGTACCGGGAGGCCGCCGCGAGCACGACGCCCCGCTCCACCAGCTTGCACAGCACGTCGATCTGCTCGGCGTCGTCGCTGCCGTCGGCCATGGTGACCACCACGACCGGTGCGGTGGCGTGGTCGATGCCGAAGCGGATGGCGCGGGCCGGGCCGCGACCGTAGGTGTTGTGCACTCCGACGACACGGGGGTCGGAGCGGTGGTACTTCTCGATGTAGGCGACGGTCGGATCGTCGGGATCGTCGTAGACGACACCGATCTCGCACGGGAGCGTGACTCCCTGCAGGATCCGGTCGAGGCAGCCGACGATCGACTCGCCTTCGTTGTAGACGGGAACGACGATGGAGACCCTCGGCTCTTCGGGCATCGCTAGATCCTCACCCCACCCTGGCGGAGATTCCAGATGTCGATGATCGGCACCGTGGCCTGCACGTCGCGGTACACGGCGTGTGGCGCGGCGATGATGAGGAGGTCGGATTCCTCCAGGACGGTCTCGAGCGGATCGAGCTCGGTGTCGACGGTCACGAAGGGATCGTGGGTGAGGACGCGTTCGGCCTTGAACCGCAGGATCCGCTTCAACTTGTACGCCAGGCTCGACCGGATGTCGTCGGACTCACCCTTGAAGGCCATGCCGAGGATGCCGACCGTGGCCGTCGACAGGTCGTGGTGCTGTTCGAGCTTCGCGACCATGTAGAGCGGCAAGCCCTCGTTGACCATCATGCTGGCCTGGCCGAGCGGGAAGTTGTTGTTGTTGAACGCGGCGAGCTGCATCGTGTCCTTGAAGAGACACGGCCCCGCGGTGAAGCCGGCGCCCGGGAGCTCGGCGGCGCGCGGGTAGTTGTGCGACAGGGCCTGGCGGATCTTCTCGTAGTCGAGTCCGAAGTCGTTCGCCATCATGTAGAGCTGGTTCGCGGTGGCGAATCGGATGTAGCGCCAGACGTTCGTGAACAGCTTCGCGAGCTCGGCTTCCTCGGGCTCGAGGATCACGATCTCGGCCGTGAGGTTGCGGAAGAGCTTCGACGCGCGGTCGAGGGCCCGGTCGGACCGCGACGCGACGATCTGGGGCAGCTCGTAGAGCTCGACGAGCGCCTTGCCCTCGGCGATCCGTTCGGGGCAGAAGGCGACGTCGACATCGACACCGAGCCGGTCGACGAGGCGCTCGATCAGCGCGGTCACCCCGGGATAGACGGTGCTCCGCAGGACCAGCAGCTGTCCGTCGACGAAGTTCGAGGCGATCGACTCCAGGGCCTTCTGGACGTTGCTCAGGTCGGGATTGAGATGCTCGTCGACCTGGGTCCCGATCACGACGACGACGTTCTCGGCGGTCGAGATGACCGTCTGATCGGTCGTGGCCCGGAACCGGCCCGACTCGAGGACCCGCTCCAGCACCTCGGGGGCCCCGGGCTCGAGGAAGGGCATGCGACCGGCGTTGACGGTCTCGACCGCCGAAGCGTCGAGGTCGTACGAACGGACCTCGAGTCCCCGCTCGGCCAGTGCGAGTGCGAGCGGCAACCCGACGTGCCCGCAGCCACCGACGATCACAACATCGAGAGACGCCATTCCCGCTCCTCCAGGCGACCCGGGCTCATGGGACGGGCAAGTGTCCAGGATCGTTGCGAACTATACGTGCGAGCAGGTCCCGTAGGTGCGATCGTATCGGCCTGCGAGCGCACGCGTCCGTTCGTGATCACGAGCCACAGGAGCCCCACGATGACCACGAACCACGTCTCCGGCATCGACTACGACCGCCTCTACCGCTTCCGGTTCCGGGGGGTCGACCAAGGATCTCGCCAGGCCGCGTGGAACGAGATCGCCCCGTTCATCCACGACGCGATGGGCTCGCCGCGACGCGTGCTCGACCCGGCCGCGGGACGGCGGGAGTTCATCTCCGCGATCACGGCAGAGGAGCGGTGGGTCGTCGACGCGGTCGACTACGAGGAGGCCGCGCACGACGCGAGCGTGAAGGTCTTGATCGGCAGTGCTCTCGACGTCGACCTCCCCGACGGGTACTTCGACGGCGTCTTCGTCTCGAACCTCCTCGAGCACTTCTCCACCCAGAACGAGATCGCCGACTTCCTCCGGCGCATGCGCGCGGTGATGGAACCCGAGGGGTGCATCGCAGTGCTCGGGCCGAACTTCAAGTACTGCTCCCGGGAGTACTTCGACTGCGCCGATCACACGCTGGCGCTCACGCACGTCTCGGTCGAGGAACATCTCTACGCGGCGGGGTTCACGGTGCGTCGGGTCGTTCCCCGCTTCCTCCCATACTCGTTCCGCAGCTCCCTCCCGGCTGCTCCCGGCCTCATCCGGACCTACCTCCGGAATCCGGTGGCATGGCGGCTCCTCGGCAAGCAGTTCCTCCTGCTCGCGACGAACGACTGACGCCGGTGCGGCTGCACTACTGCGCGCGCTGTGGGGCGGCGATCGACCTGATCGCGCCCGGCGTCTGCCTGGGTTGCGGGGCGGAGTTCTGGGCGAACCCGAAGCCGTGCGCCGGGGCGCTCGTCGTCCGGGACGGCCGGGTGTTGCTCGTGCGGCGGGCGTACGACCCGTGGGGCGGGCGTTGGGACATTCCCGGAGGGTTCTGCGACGGCGCGGAGCACCCGGAAGCCACCGCCGAGCGCGAGCTCCGGGAGGAAACCGGACTCGACATCGCCGTCGGCCCCCTCTTCGGGATGTGGCTCGACACCTACGGTGAGCAGGAACCTCCCGAGGTGACGCTGAACCTGTACTTCCTGGCGTCGCTGGTCCGGTCGCACGACGAACCCCGGGCGAGCGACGAGGTGACCGAGACCGGGTGGTTCGCGCCAGCCGACCTCCCCGCCGACCTCGCGTTCCCGGAGCACGCCGGAGCGGTGCTCGCGGCCTGGAGCGTGTCGGTGGGGTCGGGCTCGTGACCGCGCGCCTGGCCGCGCCGGAGGTCGATCGCGCGGAGTTCATCCCGCACCGGCCGCCGGCGGCGAGGGTGGGACGCTTCGCGCTCTGGGGGCTCCTCTTCGTCGTCGTGACCGGCGCCCAGTTGCTCCGGCAGTCGGGCTTGTCGCCCTGGGAGACGATCTGGGCCGAGGACGGAGGGATCTTCTACACGGGAACTCCCGACATCACCCACCTGTTCGACGGCTACGCCGGGTACCTCGAGATCGTGCCGCGCGTCCTCGGTCTCGGCGCCCAGGTCGTTCCCGTCCATCATCTCGACGCGTACTTCGCGCTTGCCGGCGCGGTGGTCACGACGCTGTGCGCGGGTGCCGTCTGGTACTTCTCGTCGGAGTACGTGCCGGTGGCGATCCTGCGCACCGCGCTGGCGCTCAGCGTCGTGCTGCTCCCCGCGCTCCTGCTCGAGCAACTCGGCAACGGAGTGAACTCCATCTGGGCGCTCACGTTCGCCGCGTGGTGGGCGATCCTCTACCGGCCGTCGCGCACTCGTGATGCCGTGCTCCCCGCGATCGTCGTGATGCTCGCGGTGATGTCGCAGGCCATCGTGCTGGCGTACGCGCCGGTCGTCGCGTACCTCGCGTGGCGCCGCCGGGATCGTCCGACCTTCCTGGTCGGGGGGTTGTTCCTCGTCGGGTCGCTCGCGCAACTCGCGGTCGTTGCGGGTGCCGAGGCCGGCACGCAGGTCGGGCCCAACTCGCTGGGTGACCTTCCCCAGCTGTACGCCGTCCGGGTGCTCGGTTCGGCGCTGGTCGGCGAGAACGCCGTCGGTGACCTCTGGGACACCTGGGGCGTCTGGTTCGCCGTGCTGGCCACGGTCGTGGTCGTCGGCGTCGTGATCGTCCTAGCGCAGTGGGCAGCTCGCGAACGTCGCGCCGTCGGCCTGCTCTGCCTCGGCTACGCGCTCGGGTTGTGGGTGCTGTGCGTGTGGGGCCGGGGCTCGTTGCTTCTCCGGATCGCCGATACCGGCTACTCGTCGATCGGGACCCGTTGGAGCTCGCTGTCGATCTGGTTCCTGCTCTCCGGTCTGTTCGTGCTCGCCGCGACCGTGCGGGTACGGAGCCTCCGGAACCTGGCGGTCACGGTGCTCGTGCTCCAGTTCGCCGTGGTCGCCTTCTGCGGGTTCCGCGGAACGAACGCCCGGTCCGAGCCGCCGACGTGGGACGACTCCATCCGAGCGGTGCAGGGGGTGTGCGCGACCGGAGCACAGGATCGCGTTCCGGCGTTCGTCTCACCGCCTGATCCGCGTTTCTCGGTGGTGATCACCTGCGACGAGGTGCGGTAGCGGTCCTGCACCGGAAGCGCCGAGGAACGTAGCCTCACGGCGTGCAACCCGAGCGCATCGAACGTGCAAAGGACGTCGATGTCGTCCGCATCGGACTCGTGGTCGTCGCGCTCCTGACGCTCCTCCACGTCGGCGCCGGGCTCGTTGCTCCGGCACGGATTCACTTCGTTGCCACCGACACCGTCGCCCTGACGACTTCGGTCGGCTGGGCCGCGCGGCTCGTGCTGGCAAGTGCGGCCGCGCTCGCACTTGTGGTCGGGCCGGGGCTCACCCTCCGTCCCCGAGTGCGCTCGCACCCCCTCCTGGGCAACGCGGCGTTTCTCTGGGTTCCCGGAGCACTCGCGCTCGCTACCACGGGTTTGGCCGCCTGGCTCCTGGAGCCACTGGTGAGTCCGCGAGCAGTCAGCGCCATGGTGCTCACGGTGGTGTCGGTTTGGATCCTCTGGTCCGTTCGGATCCGCGATCGGGGACCCACGATTGATTCCGGCGAGAAGCTGGCGCTCGTGCTGCTGCTCCTGCTCTTGGCCATCGGAGTCGGTCGTGCCGCGTGGTCGCCTGGTCCGGAAGGGGAGCTCTACGGAGGATCGATTTCCCGCACGCTCGAGGTCGGACCGCGGTCGGACTCACGCATCTCCTACAACGCAGTCCAACTGGTGGCGAACGGCGACTCCCCCTATGGCGTGATCGGAGCGGCCTACTACGCGCCGTACAACTTCTTCGCGCGGGCCGATCGCGGGCCTGGCAGCTGCGCCCGTCGTCCTGGGAGGCCAGGCCACTCCTCCACGGGCGATGCCGCCCGACCAGGCGTGGGAACCCTTCGACGCGCAGGGCTTCGCGACCTACCGGATCGTGATGATGCTGCTCAACGCGACCGTTGTTCTCGGTGCGTACGGGCTCCTCACGATCTGTCTTGATCGACGACGCGCCGTTGCCGGCGCTGCCCTCGTCGCATTGTGTCCGTTCGTCGTCCACGAGGTGTACTTCACGTGGCCGAAGTTGCTTGCAGCATCCTTCGTGCTGAGCGCGTCGGTGGCGGTGCTCCGGCGTCAGCCGTTCGTCGGCGGATTGCTCATCGGCATGGGTTACCTCGCACATCCGAGTGCCCTGTTCGCCGTGCCCGCGCTCGTCCTCGGCTGTCTTGTTCTGCTCCGGCGTGAGCGTCGGGTCGGAAATGGCGAATCGTCGGTCGGGTGGGTGATGCGAGCCTGGACGAAGGACGCGGTTCTGCTCGGAATCGGTGTGGTCGTCTTCTACGTCGGCTGGTCCCTCGTCAACACGGGTCACACCACCGACTATTTCACCGACTACCTCACGTCTGCGGGCGGTCGGACCTCGCCGACACTCGGCCAGTGGTTCGACTCGCGCCTGCACTCGCTCGCCAACACGTTCGTTCCACTCCGCCTGTACCTCGTGGATTCAACTGACCCATTCATCAACGCCATCGGCCCGGACCCGTCACCTGGCATCGTCCAGTTCTCGTTCCTGTCGAGGGCAACGCTTCCGTTCGCAGTGGGGATCGCATACTTCCCGGTGTTCATCTACGGCATCGCGAGGTTCGCCCGGAGTGCGACTGCCTTGTTCCTGGCAGTCATCGCCGTTCCGTTCGTCGCATTCACCGTGTACTGGGGAGCGAACACCACGGGAATGGTTCGGGAGGGGCTCCATGCGATCCTGGTGATCGCAGTCCTCGGCGCGTTTCTCGGCCACAGCGTCGGGCCGCATTCCTCCCGGTCGCGGACGATCGTCCGTCTCGCTGCTGCGAGTCGGGCTGTCGAGATCCTCTTCATGGTCGGCGCCGACACGGTGTTCACCACCGGCATCTTCAGTCGAGATCTCTTCGTCGCGACTGATGTAGTGGCACTGGTGGTCGTGGTCGGGGCGATTCTCGGGCTCGGCTTGGTGAGCTGGTACGCGTTCGGATCGCCGACTGACGTGCAGTCAGCGCGTTGCGCACCCGATCTGGCGATGAGTGGCTCCGTACGGATTGATCGCGTAGGCGCAGACAGTTCCATTCGGATCGGGGATCGTCACGTCGAAGCCGTGGTTCGGGCCGAAAGCGGGGAACGCGGCGCCGATGTCGGCCCGGGCGCTGCCGGCGACGACGTGGGCCCGCCCGACACCGTTCCGGTAGACGTCGACGAAGATCGGCTGCGTCGTCGCAGGTGACAGCGCCCAGCCCGCCACCCGGATCCCCTGAGGGGTGACGGTGACCGCGTCGAGAGTACCGATCGGCGTGCTCGCCACGGTGCGGCACCCGAGTTGCGGGTTCACTCCGCCGTTGGGGTTGATCGCATACGCGCAGAGGCTCCCCGCGGCACCCGGAATCGTCACGTCGAACCCGTGATTGGCCCCGTTCTGCGGGAACGCGGCACCGATGTCGGCCCGGGCCACATTCGCGGCGATCCTCACCTGTCCGATCCCGTCGAGGTACAGGTCGACGTTGACGGGCTGGGTCGTGCCCGGCGAGATCGCCCAGCCCGTGACGCGCAGGCCCTGGGGCGTGACGGTGACAGCATCGAGCACCCCGCTCGGCGTGTTCGCGACGGTCCGGCAGCCGAGCTGCGGGTTCACCCCACCCGCAGGCGCGATCGCGTAGGCGCAAAGGGTGCCGCCGGACCCCGGGATCGTGACGTCGTAGCCGTGGTTCGATCCGAAGCCCGGGTAGATCGAGGGCACGTCGGGCCGCGAGCCGTTCGCGAGGACGCGGCGTTGCGGCACCCCGTTGCGGTAGAGGTCGACGTTGATGGGCTGCGCAGTGTCGGGTGAGAACGCCCAGCCACCGACGCGCAGACCCTGCGGAGTGACCGTGACCGCGTCGAGGGACCCGATCGGGGTGCTCAACACGACGCGACACCCGAGCTGGGTGTTGGCCGTGCCGACGCCCGTGTTGATCGCGTACGCGCACACCGTGTGCGCCCCCGGCCCCGCGGCGACCGTCGTTTGGAAGCCGTGCTGGTCGCCCCACCCCGGATACGCCCCCCCCACGTCGGTCCGGGTGGTGTCGGCGGTGGTGATCCCCGCGCCGACCCCGTCGACGTACACGTGCACGGTGAGTGGGCCGGTCGAATCCGGGTCGATCGCCCATCCCGCCACGTCGATCGTGCCGAACTGCCGGTGCGCGCCGAGGTCGACGCTCCCGAAGGGGTTGCCGGCCGCGGGGTTGGCCGATCCTCCGCCGAGCGCGGCGAGGTTCGCGTCGGCACAGCAGTAGTTGTCGAGGTCGACATTGGTCGTGATGCCGGGCACGGTGCCGGTGCTCGACCACTGCCAGAAGGTCCACGCACCCCATGGCGGCGCGACCCGCACGATGAACGGGTTCGTGGTGTACCAGGGCAGCCAGAGGCGGTAGCCGGCGAGGGCGCTGGTGGAGCCGAGGTGGTCCTGCCAGAAGTAGTACCCCGTGTAGACGATCGGGGTCCGCCCGGTCAGTCGCTGTACCTCGACGAGCCAGGTCTGAGCCCAGGCCACGACGTCACCGGGCGCGAGCCCGTTCGCAGTCTCGAGGTCGAGCACCGGTGGGAGATCGCCGGCGCCCTGCATCGTGCCGGTGGTCGACACGAAGTAGCGGGCCTGGGCCACCGCGGTCGAGAGCGGAAGCGCGGGTCGGGCGTAGTGATACGCCCCCCGGTACATGCCGGCCGCGGCCGCGCCGTCCCAGTCGCCGCGGAAGTAGGGGTTCGTGTAGTCGGGGCCGCCGGTCGCCTTGATGAAGGCAAAGGTCCTGCCGCTCGCGCGGACCTGGTTCCAGTCGATGGCCGCCCCGAACGGATGCTGCCAGTTCGACACGTCGACCCCGGTCGCGCCACCCGCGGGAAGGGCCAACGCGGCGAGGAGGAGCAAGGCCAGGGCGCCGGCCAGAAGCGCCGAACCGGTGCGCCGCACGGGCGTCAGGAGGATCGGCCTCGGAGGGGTTCCCACCAGGCGCGGTTGTCGCGGTACCACGCCACGGTCGCTTCCAGCGCGTCGGGGAAGTCGCGCTGCGGCTTCCAGCCGAGGCCGTGCATCTTCGACGTGTCGATGGAGTAGCGGCGATCGTGACCGAGTCGGTCCTCGACGTATTCGATCATCGACTCGTCGTGACCGAGGATCGAGAGGATCGAGTCGGTGAGGAACCGGTTCGGCACCTCGTTCCCGCCGCCGATGTTGTAGATCTCGCCGACGGTCCCGTTGCGCAGGACGAGGTCGACCCCGGTGCAGTTGTCACCCACGAAGCACCAGTCGCGGATGTTCATCCCGTCGCCGTAGAGCGGCACCTTCTTGCCGTCGAGCAGGTTGGTGACGAACAGCGGGATGACCTTCTCGGGGAACTGGTAGGGCCCGAAGTTGTTCGAGGAGCGGGTCACGACGACCGGCAGGCCGTAGGTGCTGAAGTACGACAACGCGATCAGGTCGGAGCCGGCCTTCGAGGCCGAGTACGGGGATCTCGGCTCGAGCGGATCGGACTCGGTCGAAGATCCTTCTTCGACCGAGCCGTAGACCTCGTCGGTCGAGATGTGGAGGAAGCGGTCGACGCCCACGTGTCGGGCGACGTCGCACATCACGTTCGTCCCGTCGCAGTTGGTGCGCACGAACTCGTCGGGGTTGAGGATCGAGCGATCGACGTGGCTCTCCGCCGCGAAGTGCACGACCGCGTCGTGGCCGTCCATCGCGGCCGTCACGGCGTCGCGATCGGTGATGTCGCCCTTGACGAACCGGTAGCGCGGATCATCTTCGACCGAACGCAGGTTCTCGATGTTCCCCGCGTACGTGAGCGCGTCGAAGACCGTCACCTCGTCGTCGGACGTGGCCAGCACGTGGTGGACGTAGTTGGAGCCGATGAAACCGGCGCCGCCGGTCACGAAGAGGCGCATGTCGGATTCCTCAGGGTCGGAGGCCCCAGTAGGGGCGGAAGTTGGGGTCGATGTCGGCGCGACGGGGGTTCTTCCGGTCGCGGTCGGAGAGGATCGGTTCGGCGACTCCCCAGTCGCCCGCGATCGCGGGGTCGTCCCACGCGACACCGAGCTCGTCGGCCGGGTTGTAGTACCCGTCGACGAGGTAGGTGATGGTCATGTCGGTGAGCGCGGCGAAGCCGTGGGCGACGCCCGGCGGGATGAAGATGCCGCGGTGGTCGTGGGTGCCGTCGTCGCGCGCGCCGAGGTCGACGGCGAGCGTGTTGCCGTCGGTGGGAGAGCCGGCCCGCAGGTCGTGGAGCATCACCCGGCACCGGCCGTAGGGCACGTACCAGTAGTCGGCTTGGTGGAGGTGGTAGTGCAGTCCGACGATCGAGCCGGCCTGGCGATCGCCCCGGTTGCCCTGGATCATCTCGCGACCCTGCGGGAACCACTCGCGCCGGTACGTCTCGATGAAGAACCCACGTGCGTCGCCGTGCATCGCGGGCTCCACGATGTACAGCCCGGTGATCCGGTCGGATTCGGTGATCGTGGCCATCAGTCGAGCTCAACCTTCGAGTGATCGCCGAGCATGAGGCGCACGGCGCGGGGACGGACGTCGGAGCGGGCGACCTCGACGTGGTGCCCGATGAGCGAGTCGGTGAGCCGGTCGATCCCGGAGATCCGGCTCCCGGTGAGCAGGACCGAGTGGTCGAGCTCGGAGTCGAGGACCTCGCAGTCGGCCGCGACCGACGTGAACGGTCCGATGTAGCTGTTCACGACCCGGGTGCGCTCGCCGATGATCGCAGGGCCACGCACGCGGGAGTTGACGATCTCCGCGCCGGGCTCGATCACGACGCGTCCCTCGATGCTCGACGACTCGTCGATCTTGCCGTCGTTGTGCGATTCGATCGTCTCGAGCACCAGTCGGTTGCACTCGAGGAGCGGGTCCTTCTTCCCGGTGTCGATCCACCATCCCGCGAGCACCTCGTGCCGGACGCGACGCCCGTTGGCGATCAGCCACTGGATCGCGTCCGTGATCTCGAGCTCGCCACGTTCGGAGGGCTCGATCGCGGCGACGGCCTCGTGGATGGTCGGGTCGAAGAGGTAGATGCCGACGAGTGCGAGGTCGGACGGGGGATGCTCCGGCTTCTCGACGAGCTCGAGGACCTCCCCCGCGTCGTTGACCGCGGCCACGCCGAACTGGCGCGGGTCGTCGACGTGGGCGAGGAGGATCTGGGCGGCAGGCGCGCTCGGGGCCGCCGGCGCTCCGGGCGCCCTCGAACCCGGCGACGAACTCGGTGAGCCCTTGCTGCAGCATGTTGTCGCCGAGGTACATGACGAAGTCGTCGTCGCCCAGGAAGTCGCGGGCGATGAGCACGCAGTGGGCCAGGCCGAGCGGGGCGTCCTGGGGGATGTAGGTGATCGTGGCCCCGAAGTGGGAGCCGTCGCCGACGGCGGCCCGGATCTCGTCACCGGTCTCTCCGATCACGATGCCGATCTCGGTGATCCCGGCCATGACCATGTCTTCGATGCCGTAGAACAGGATCGGCTTGTTGGCGATCGGGACCAGCTGCTTGGCGCTGGTGTGGGTGATGGGTCGCAGGCGGGTACCCGCGCCGCCGGAGAGAATGAGTCCCTTCATCGGCGTCAGGCTAGGCGATACCGCCCGGGCCCTCCCGGGGCGGTCGGGGGCGTGCGCCGGGAGCCGGAGGCAGAGGCGCGGTCCGGGCCGGCTCGTGGGGGCGGTACCTTTTCTCCATGCCGAGGGGATTTCGCCGATTCTTGATACCACTTTCCGTGGTATTCATCGCACCATTCGTGGCCGTGCCGGTGGCGGCTGCCGCCGACGGATCCTCCGACGGCTGGGACCCGCGGATCGCGCCGATCGCGAAGACGGTCGAGAAGATCCGGGGCCTCGAGTTCGACCATCCGGTTCCCGTCCGGTTCCTCTCCGACAAGGCCTTCCGCAAGAAGGTCACGCGCGACGAAGCCGACCTGACCAAGCAGGACAAGCGGGAGATCCGGCGGGCGACGGAGTCGCTCCGGGCGCTCGGCCTGATCTCCGGCGACGTCGACCTGTTCGACGCGGTCAACAGCAAGCAGGGGTCCGACGTCCTCGCGTTCTACGACCCCGACGAGAAGGAAGTGGTCGTCCGGGGCAAGGGCCCGATCGACGTGGAGACGAAGGGCACCCTCGCCCACGAGCTCACCCACGTGCTCCAGGACCAGGCGTTCGACCTCAACGAGACCGAGGACGGGTTCGACGAGACGACCACCGCCTCCGACGCGTTCGACGCGCTCGTCGAAGGCGATGCGACCTGGGTGGAGAACGAGTACGTCGGCCGGCTCTCCGAGAGCGACCAGGCCGCCTACTACGCAGCCCAGGATGCGGCCGGAGCCGAGGTCGACGAAGACGCCGCGCCCGTGCCGGCGGTGGTCGATGTGTTGTTCGGGGCGCCGTACATCCTGGGCCCCGATCTCGTCGACATCCTCCGCGTCGACGACGGAGTGCGCGCGCTCGACCGCGCCTTCCGCAATCCCCCGAACGCCGACGTCCAGGTGCTCGACCCGGTGAAGCTGCTGTTGGAGGCGACGACCAAGGACGTCGCGGCGCCGAAGCCGGGCAAGGGCGAGAAGCAGGTGGGCGAAGCCGACGAGTTCGGCGCCCTGGGTCTCTACCTGGTCCTGGCTAGTCGGCTGCCCGCGGCGCAGGCGTACGCAGCCGCGAGCCAGTGGGCCGGCGACCGCGAGATCACCGTGCGCGACGGCGACACGACCTGCATCCGGGCCGCGTTCCGGAGCCGGACCGCGGCCGGCACGCAGGCGCTCACGGCCGGCCTCGAGGCCTGGGCCGCGACGGTGCCGGGTGCGACGGCCACCGTGACGCCCAAGGCGAAGACGGTCGAGCTCCGCTCGTGTGATCCCGGCATCGACAGCGCGGCACCCGACGACGTGCGGTTCGACGAAGCCCTCACCGTGCTCGTCGAACGCAACGGAGCCCTCGTCGAGGCGCTGCGTGGGGACGCGCCGACCGACGTTGCTGCGTGCTTCGCCGACGGGATCGTGGCCGAACCCTCGTTCACCGAACTGGTCGGCCAGGAGGTGCGGGGCGAGGAGATCGACCCCGCAACCGAAGCCGCCTTGACCGCCGGCGCGCAAGCCGTTGCGCAGAGCTGCCGAGCCGCCAGTTAGCGGCTGATCGTCGACGCGGACACGCGTTCGTGGATCTCGACGCCGACGCACAGCAGCAGCTGCAGGACGTCGCGGGCGACGTCGCCGCGCGCTGCCAGGCCGGCTGATCGGAAGCTGAGATCGGCCGGCTCTCGGTCGTAGCCGCGACACGTCGGTCATCGCGAGGGTCCTCCGAGGCCGCGCAGAAAGAACTGCCGGAGGCTACCCACAACATCGGTACTGCGAGCCTGCGTACTGACGGTTGGGTCCGCAAGCGGCGGAATCGTGGTCCAGAGCTGGTTGCTCGCAAGCCGAGCCCGCGAGCTCAGGTGATGAAGTACTTGGCCTCGGGGTGCGGGACGACGATCGCGGCAGTGGTTTGCTCGGGATCGAACATGAACTCCTCGGTGAGCGTCACGCCGATGCTCGCCGGGTCGAGCAGGTCGACGAGCTTCGCCTGGTCCTCGAGGTCGGGGCACGCGGGGTAGCCCCACGAGTAGCGGGACCCGCGGTACTTCTGACGGAACAGACCCTGCACCGACGGGCCGTCTTCGTCGACGTAGCCCCACTCCTCGCGCATGCGGAGGTGCCAGAGCTCCATGAGCGCCTCGGTGGTCTCGATCGAGAGCCCGTGCGCGAGGAGGTACTCCTGGTACCGGTCTTCGCCGAACAGCTCGCGCTCGTGCACAGTGGCTTCCTGACCCATCGTGACGACGGTGAAGCCGGCGTAGTCGGTCTCGCCGGAATCGGCAGGCCGGAAGAAATCGGGGATCGAGAGGAAGCGGTCCTTCTGCTGGCGCGGGAACGAGAACCGCACGCGCTCCTCGGTGCGGTGCTCGTCGGTCCAGACGATGAGCTCGTCACCGTCGGCGTTCACCGGGAAGTAGCCCCACACCACCGCGGGCACCAGCCAGTTGCCGGCCTTCGCCTTCGCGAGCTCCTCGGCGAGGGTGTGGCGGAGCCGTTCCTTGAACGCGGTGTCGTCCTCGTTCGTGGTCTTGTCGGGTCGGAACTGCCACTGGTTGCGGAACAAGGCGGTCTCGTTCAGGTACCCGACGATCTCGTCGAGCGACACGCCCTTCGCGACGCGTGCACCGAGGAACGGCGGCGTGAAGATCGGAGCATCGAGCGCGACGTCGGACCGCGCGGGGAGGTCGACGGGCGCAGCCTGTTCGCGCTCCGACTTGCGGGGCGGGAGATCGCGGCCGCCGGCCTCGCGCCCGAACTCCGGCGCGAGGGTGCCGGCGCGCTTGCCGTCCATCAGGGCGTCCATCGTGTAGAGGCCCTCGAACGCGTCCTTGCCGTAGAAGAGGCGGCCTTCGTAGACCTCGCGGAGGTCACGCTCCACGTAGTTGCGGGTGAGCGCGGCGCCGCCCAGGATCACCGGCGTCTCGGCGAGGCCGAGCTCGTTCATCGACTGGAGGTTCTCGCGCATGATGAGCGTGCTCTTCACGAGGAGGCCGCTCATGCCGATCGCGTCGGCGTTGACCTCCTTCGCCTTGTCGACGAACACCTGGAGCGGCGCTTTGATCCCGATGTTGTGGACCTCGTAGCCGTTGTTGGTGAGGATGATGTCGACGAGGTTCTTGCCGATGTCGTGGACGTCACCCTTCACGGTGCCGATCACGAGGATGCCCTTGCCGCCGTCGTCGAGCTTCTCCATGTGCGGTTCGAGGTAGGCGACCGCGGTCTTCATCGTCTCCGCGCTCTGCAGCACGAAGGGAAGCTGCATCTCACCCCGGCCGAACAGGTCGCCGACGACCTTCATGCCCTCGAGCAGGACGTCGTTCACGATCGACAGTGCCGGTCGGCTCTCGAGCTGACGGTCGAGGTCAGCTTCGATTCCGTCGCGCTCGCCGTCGATGATCCGGTGCTTGAGCAGCTCCTCGACGCTCCAGTCGGAGCGGTCCTCGGCTTCGATCGCGCTCGCGTCGACGTCTTCGAACAGCTCGAGGAGGACCTGGAGCGGGTCGTAGCCGTCGCGGCGGCGGTCGTAGATGAGATCGAGGGTGACCTCGCGCACGTGGTCGTCGATCTTGTGCATCGGCATGATGCGCGCCGCGTGCACGATCGCCGCGTCGAGACCGGCTTCCCGGCACTCGTGGAGGAACACGCTGTTGAGCACGTGGCGCAGCGCGGGCTTGAGCCCGAAGCTCACGTTCGAGAGACCCAACACCGTCGAAGCGCCGGGCAGCTCACTCTTGATCCGGCGGATCGCTTCGATCGTCTCGATCCCGTCACGCCGGAGATCCTCGGAGCCGGCCCCGAGCGGGAAGGTCAGCGCGTCGAAGATGAGGTCGGTGGGGTCGATGCCGTAGCGCTCGACGGCGATGTCGTAGATCCGCTTGCAGACGCGCAGCTTCCAGTCGACGTCGCGGGCCTGGCCTTCCTCGTCGATCGCGAGGCAGATCACCGCGGCCCCGTACTCCCGGGCCATCGAGAACACCCGGTCGAGCCGCGATCCCTCGGCTTCGCCGTCTTCGAGGTTCGCCGAGTTGAGGATGGCCTTGCCGCCGGAGTGCTGGAGCCCCGCCTCCACCACGAGCGGCTCCGTGGAGTCGAACACGAGTGGGAGCGCAGCCTGCGTCGCGAACCGGCCCGCGATCTCGTCCATGTCGGCGGTGCCGTCGCGTCCGACGTAGTCGACGCACACGTCGAGCACGTGCGCACCTTCCTTGATCTGCTCCTTGGCCATCTGGACGCAGGTGTCCCAGTCGGCGTCGAGCATCGCCTCGCGGAACTTCTTCGATCCGTTGGCGTTGGTGCGTTCACCGATCGCGAGGTACGCGAGCTCCTGGTGGAACGGGACGTGGCTGTAGACCGAGGAGCAACCAGGTTCGAACTCGGGCGTGCGGGCGGTGGGGTGGCGGTCGGGGCCGAGCCGTTCCACCACGGCCCGCAGGTGCGCGGGGGTGGTTCCGCAGCAACCGCCCACGATGTTGATCCCGAACTCGGCGACGTTGCGCTCGTGCGCGTCGGCGAGCTGTTCGGGAGTGAGGTCGTAGTGGGTGCGGCCGCCGACGACCGAGGGCAGCCCGGCGTTGGGCAGGCAGCTGAGGAACGTGCGGCCGTGCTGCGCGAGGTAGCGCAGATGTTCGGTCATCTCGGCAGGACCGGTCGCGCAGTTCACGCCGATCACGTCGGGCTTCATCGCTTCGAGCGCGGTGAGCGCGGCGCCGATCTCGGAGCCGATGAGCATGCGGCCGGTCGTCTCCATCGTGACCTGCACGATGATCGGGACCGCGATGCCGGCCGAGGCCATCGCCCGGCGGGCCGCGACGATTGCGGCCTTGCCCTGCAGCAGGTCCTGGACCGTCTCGATGAGCAGCGCGTCGACGCCGCCGGCGAGGAGTCCCTCGACCTGGGGGACGTAGGCATCGCGGAGCTCGGCGAAGCGGATGTGGCCGAGCGACGGGAGCTTGGTCCCGGGGCCGATCGACCCGATCACGAAGCGGGGCTGCTCCGGCGTGGAGAAGCCGCTCGCCACCTCCTTCGCGATCCGTGCCGCGACCTCGTTCATCTCGAACGTCTTCTCGGGGATGTCGTACTCGGCGAGGACCACCGGGAACGACCCGAAGGTGGCGGTCTCGACCGCGTCGACACCGGCGGCGAAGAACTCGGAGTGCAGATCGGCGATCAGGTCCGGGCGGGTGAGCACGAGGTGTTCGTTGCACCCTTCGAGCACCGGACCCCCGAAATCGTCGGGGCCGAGATCGTGCTCCTGGACCCAGGTCCCGAAGGCGCCGTCGAAGACGAGGACGTGTTCATCGAGCCGGGCGAGGAAGTCAGACATGGACTCGACAGCGTACCGGAGGGCGACTCTCGGCTCCTCCGGTCGGCGGATCGGGGCCGCTAGATTGACCCGCTGTGGTCAGCGCCTGCCCCTCGTGAGCTTCCTCGGGATCTCAGCGCTGCTCCTCGGGTGGGGGGTGCTCCCGGGCCTGGCGATCGCGGCGATCGCCACCCGTCCGGGTGCCGGCGCACCATCCACCGCGGACCGGCTCCCCGTCGAGCGGGCGCGACGCTCGAAGCCGTTCGGGCCACTCGACGTCACGACGTCGCCCGATCGGTTCCTCACGCTCGCATTGGCAGCCGGGCTCAGCACCTGGGCGCTCGGCGGCGCGGCGCTGGTCCGTCTCGGCGCCCTCACCGAGGGTCCGGTCGTCGTCGGCGCGGCGGTGCTCGCGGCCCTCTCGGGGTTCGTGATCGTTGGGCCTGGTCGCGAGTCGTGGCGTCGCCTCGCCCCGGCGGAGGCGATCGGGAGCGGGTCGTGGGCGTTGGCCGCGACCATCGTCGGTGCGACTCCGATTCTCGGGATCGCATGGGCGCGGAAGGACTCCTTCATCAGTCCGACGCCCTGGTACTACTGGAACCTCGTCACGCAGGTCGTCGCAGAGCACGGGATCCCGGCGTACTCGCTGGAGTGGGGTCGGCGCGTTCCCTTCCTCGACGACTACCCGGGATTCACGGGTGGGACCGGGCTGCTCACGACCGCAACGGGAGTCGGGGGCTACGCCGCGGCCCATGCCGTAGAAGGCATCGCCGTTGTGGCGCTGGGCCTGTCGACGTTTCTCCTGGCCCGTGCCCTCGGCGCCACGCGCCCGGCTGCCGCCGCGGGCACGATCCTCGCCTTCGCCCTCGACGTCTTCGCCTCGAAGCTGATCGCGTTCCGTCCCGAAGCGCTCGGGTACGCGTTCGCGCTGCTCGTGCCGGCCGTCGCCTGCTGGTGGTTCCGGGAGCGGGGCATCGGCACCCTCTGCGTCATGGCGCTCGTCTTCGTCGCGGGGAGCCAGGTGCACGCCATCGACTGGCTGCTCGGGTGCGCGCTGCTCTCGGGTGTCGTCGCTGCCGGCGTGCTCGGCCGTGGATGGCGGAAGCGGGTGGTTCCGGCCCTCGGCCTGTGCGCTGCTGCCGGGGGTGCGTGGCTCGTCGCCGGTGTGGCGGCCGGCAACGCGTTGTCGGGTGGCTCCAAGCTCGCGACCGTCCCGGTCGTCCGCGACGGGATCGATCCGACACTGCGCTTCCAGAACCTCGTGACCGCCGGAGCCTCGGTGACACGCGCCGATTCGGTCAGCCTCGTCCGGGAGTCGCTCGAACGCGGCCTGCTCGGCTTGGACTGGCCGTGGCTCGCCGCGTGCTCGATCGTCCTGCTCGTGGCGCTCGTCGCGACGGCGCTGCTCTCGCGCTCGACCACGACCGCCGATCGGGCGACGCGCTTCCTGGTGGTGGTGGCGGTGGCCGTCGTCGTCGTCGTGGTGGTCAGCGTGGGGTTCACGGTTCGGTGGGACACGTACGTCCCGCGTCGCACCGGTTGGTCGCGCCTGGCGCAGCTGAGCCTGGTCGTGGTGGCGATTGCCGCAGCGATCGCGGTGAGCGCCGGCTCGACGTCGTCGCGGCGCTGGTTGCGGCTCGGTCCGCCGACGCTCGGCTTGATCGTTGCGCTGGGCGCCCTCGGTCACGGACTCTCGGTTCGGAGCGGCCCGCTCTCGGCAGGTCAACCTTCGTCGGAGACCGTCGCGGCGTTGTCGACGCTGGAACTGCCCGGCCGGGCGCTCGTGCTCACAAACAGCTACTCCGAGGGTGAGGTCACCACCACCGCAGGAGGAACGGGTGTGCTGTTCGGTCGCGCGCCGTACACCGAAGCTCGCCTCCTCGATCGGGCGAACGCACTGCTCGCGTCGAGCCAGCGCTTCTTCGCGGAGCCGAACGGCCCGGCCTCGTCGCTGCCGTGCCGCGGGATCACGCACGTTCTCGTCGCCGTCGACAGGGAATGGCGGCTCGGGACCCCGTTGGTGTTCCCGACCGATCTGGCCGGGCTCGATGCCCGGACCGACCTGCGGCGCGTCGCGTCAGGACCCGGCTTCGTACTCTTCGCGGTGTCGCCCGACGGGGAGACGACCCTGACCACCGTGCGCTGTCGGCGCTGAGCGGGGACGTCCCGGATCGTGATCGACCCGCGCGGTCGGTCACCGGGTGCAGAGCTCGTCGGGCGAGAGCACCACGGGCTCGCGTGGCCCGAGCCGGTCGGGCGATCCGAGGAGCGAGCGCGGGACGGGGACGGAGCCCGTGATCCGATCGATCTGGACGCCGGCGCGGGCGACCAGCGCGTCGCGTGCCCGGACTCCAGTCGCGACCTCGAACGTCTCGTACACGGTCGCCCCGTCGACCTGCACGATCGGTTCGACGGTACCGGTGGCCGTCTCGAGCACGAGGAGTGCCGGCAGACCCGGGGGCGCGGGTCCGAGACTCTCGACGGTGAGCCGTCGGACGGCAGGATCCGTGAACCCGAGGGGATGGCGGGCACCGGGCGCCAGTTCGAGCGTCTCGTCGGCGTTGAGATCGCGGTACGTGATCCCGGGCGCGACGGTCCGCTCGATGGTCTGCTCTGACCGGTCCTGCGGCGCGACGCGGAACGGCAGGCCCGGTCTCAGGTCGTGGACCGCGAGCAGCCCGCCGTCGGTGCGGAGGACGATCGCACCGGCATGGTTCCCTCTCGCGAGGCGACAGATCCCGTCGCGACCCTCGCGGAAGGCACGTTGCAGGGAGCGAGAGCGTCGGACGACTCCCGCCCCCGTGGCGCGCTCGGCATCGAAGCCCACCTTCATCGACCCGCTCAGCCACAGCGCGGTGGGCTGTGCTCCTGACGACGACCAGATGTACGCCGCGTCGGCATCCGGCGCGACCACCGTGGACTCGCCGCCGTCGGCACGAACGAGCGCGCGGAGCTCCGAGGTGGCCCGGCGCCAGTCCGAGGCCCGGAAGGACTCGCACGTTGGCGCGCCGTCCGTCCATCGGGGCAAGGGGGCATCCCGCAGATGGAGGCTCTCGATCACGCCGGAGACGGCGAGCACCGAGACGATGACGACGACACCGGTGCGGAGCGGCATCACGCGGATGAGCCAGGCCGCTCCTCGGCCCGCGATCACCACGAGCGGGATCGCGGCGAAGAGCAGTGCTCGCCGTGAGGTGATGACCCCCTGGTCACCGAGGGCCATGCCAGCGGCCGCGAAGGGCAGCATGGCCAACAGCCAGAGCGCGAAGAAGCGCGGTGGACGCTCCCGATCCCTCCAGCTCTCGACGAGCCCCGGGACGGCGAGCAGTCCGACCGCGCCGACCGCGGCGAACAGGAGGTCGGGCGAGAGGTCGCGGGCACCGGTGTCCGGGTAGCTCTGGAGGGCCAGCGGACGATACCGCCACACGGCGACGAGCCGTGGCACCCACCACCACACGGCGAGGACGGCTGCCGACGCCGCCATGAGCGTCGACCATCCCAACGCGTGGACTCGCCGACCCCGTTCCGCTGACGCGAACCGCCACCCGACGACCACGATGAGGGCGAGGACACCGAACTGCGCCTGCACACACGTCGCCGCCGCGACGAGCGCACCGGTCGCCACCGCGCGCCACCACGACGCCTCGCCGAGTGCGACGACCAGTGCGAGGATCAACAGTACGAGCGCGACGTCGCGTGGGAACAGCGGCCAGAGGTTCGCGCCGGACGGCAGCACGCTGTTCGCCCATTCCACGTTCCGGTTGACGGGCACGCTCGAGCCGACGGTGCCCACGAAGGCCAGGGTCCCGGCCTCGAGCACGACCGCGGGCCAGATCCTGCGACCGAGGGCGAAGAGCGCGAGCGGCAACGCGACGGGAGCGAACCACGACACCACCGAGAGGAACCGGTCGAACGACAGGCCCGTCAGCTCGCTCCCCCAGCCGATGACCAAGGGGTACAGCCCGCCGTAGTACGAGAGGAGGCCCGGCAGTGGTCCGCCGCCCTCGAAGTTCCCCGCCGTCATCGTCAGCGCGACACCGCGGTGGTACTCGATGTCGCCGCGTATCGCGTCGGCGCTCGCGAAGAAGCCGCTCTGGACGATGAACGCGAACACGACGGCGACGGCCAGGAGGAACCAACCGATCCGGTCGTCGCCGATGGTCCGGGTTCCGACGCCGGCCGCTGCGGTCGACTCGGCTACGTCGGCAGCTCCCGCGGTCACGTGACTCATCATGGCGCGGGAGGGCGCCACCGGTGCGTCGTCGTGGCGGTACGCTCGCTCGCTGGTGCGTTCCTTCGCGCGCGGCGAGCGCGGGTCAGGTCTCGTCATGAACGCTCTCTCGCTTGCTCGGCGCGTCCTTCCCCGCGGCTCCGGCGCGGTCGGAGGATGGCTGCTCGTCAGCGGGCTCGGTGCCTACGGGTTCCTCACCGTGGCCGCGAAGGCGATCGGGTCCGACGAGTACGGCGCGTTGTCCGCGTTGTGGGGGTTGGGATTCCTCGTGAGCACCGGGTGCTTCCTCCCGGTGGAGCAGGAGCTGTCGCGGGCGCTCTCGGATCGCAACGCCCGCGGGCTCGGTGGTGCCCCGGTGGTGCGCAAGGCCGCGGTGGCTGCGGGTGTCGTCGCCGCGACGCTGACGGTCGTGGTGCTGGCCGCGTCGGTCCCACTCCTCGACGACGTGTTCGACGGCCAGATCCTGCTGCTCGTCGGCCTGGTCCTCATGATCTGGTCGTACGCGCTCGAGCACACGACGCGCGGTGTCCTCGCGGGCAACGGTCGCTTCGAACCCTACGGACGACTCCTCGGCGTCGAGGCGACGGCACGCTTCGTGGCTGCCGCGATCCTCGCCGCGGCCGGCGTCGAGGTCGCCGGCCCCTACGGAATCGTGCTCGGCCTGGGCGCGTTCGTCGGCGTCGGCGCGTCGCTGTTCCGTCAGCGCGATCTGTTGTCCGCGGGGCCGCCCGCCTCGTGGCGCGAGCTGTCGCGCGCGGTCGGCTGGCTCCTCGGAGCGTCGCTGCTCACCCAGACGCTCGTGAACGCGGGCCCTGTGCTCGTCCAGATCCTCGCCGGTCCGGGCGAGGGCGACCTCGCCGGGCGTTACCTCGCCTGCCTCGTGGTCGCCCGGGTCCCGGTGTTCTTCTTCCAGGCCGTCCAGGCCTCGCTCGTCCCGGAACTCGCCACGATCGCGGCGAGTGGTGATCACATCCGGGTCCGCGCGGGTCTGCGCCGCCTCGTGCTGGCGCTCGCCGCGCTCGGCGTGGTCGCGACCGTGGGGGCCGCGCTCCTCGGGCCGGAGGTCGTCGAGTTGGCGTTCGGGCCCGAGTTCGTGCTCCCACGAGAGGATCTCGCGCTGCTGGCCGCGGGTGCTGCGGTCTTCCTCGTCGCGCTCACGCTGGCGCAAGGCCTGATCGCGCTCGCCCGGCCGGCCCGCGCCGCAGCGGGGTTCGCGGCGGGTGTCGTGGTGCTCGCGGCGCTGGTGCCGGCGCTCGGCGGTTCGATCGTCACCCGAGTGGCGCTCGCGACGCTGGTGGGTTCCGTCGCCGCGGCGCTTGCCCTCGGTGTCCTGCTCGCAGCACCGCTGCGTCGCGCGCTCGACTCGGGTACCCGGTCCGAAGCGCAGCCCTCGATAGGCTCGATCATTCCCGACACCCCGTGAACCGTCCCCGTCTCGTGGCGGATGTGGCCGGGGATGGGCACGAGGAGACGCGATGAAGGTTCTGATCCTGGGTGGGGACGGCTACCTCGGCTGGCCCACCGCGATGCACTTCTCTGCTCGTGAGCACGATGTCGTGGTGGTCGACGACTTCACGCGTCGCCATGGCCACCTCGAGCGTGGCACCGACAGCCTCACGCCGATCAGCGCGCTCCACGAGCGGATCGACGCGTGGCACCAGGTCTCCGGTCGCACCATCGAGGCCCACGTGTTCGACGTGTGCGACTACGCGCGACTTCGTGATCTCATCGCCGAGACCGTTCCTGACACGATCATCCACTACGGACAGCTCCCCTCGGCCCCGTACTCGATGATCGATCGCGAACACGCCGTCGACACCCAGGTGCGGAACGTGGTCGGGAACCTCAACGTGATCTGGGCGATGCACGAGGCCGCGCCCGACGCGCACCTCGTGAAGCTCGGGACGATGGGCGAGTACGGCACGCCGAACATCGACATCGAGGAGGGGTACCTCGAGATCGAGCACCGCGGCCGTACCGACACCCTGCCGTTCCCGAAGCTCCCGGGGAGCTTCTACCACCTGTCGAAGGTGCACGACTCCCACAACATCCATTTCGCGTGCCGCATCTGGGGCCTCCGGGCGACCGAGCTGAATCAGGGAGTCGTCTACGGGATCCAGACCGCGGAGAGTGCGACGGACTCTCGGTTGGCCACGCGCTTCGACTACGACGAGGTCTTCGGCACGGCGCTCAACCGGTTCTGCGTCCAAGCCGTCGTCGGCGATCCGCTCACGGTCTACGGGCGGGGGACCCAGCGGCGGGGCTTCCTCAACGTCGTCGACACGCTGCGGTGCGTCGAGCTCGCGGCGTTGCACCCCGCGGACCGGGGCGAGATGCGGATCTACAACCAGTTCACCGAGACGTTCACGATCCTCGAGCTCGCCGAGGCCGTGCAAGCCGCGGCGGTCGAGATCGGCTACGAGTGCTCTGTCTCTCATCTCGAGAATCCACGGGTGGAGCTCGAGGAGCACTACTACAACCCGACCCACACCAAGCTTCTCGATCTCGGCCTCGAGCCTCGACTGCTGTCCGACGAGCTCGTCGCGACCATGTTGCACGTCATCGAGCAGCACAAGGACCGGGTGCGCCCCGCATCGATCGCGCCGTCGGTGGCCTGGCGCTAGGCGCCTGCCCGGTGTCGCCCCCCGTCCCGGCTCGGAGGGCCGTCGAACCCTGGAGGCTCGCCGCGGTCGGCGCGATCCTCGTCGTCGCCGCGGTCACCCGGATGCGGCACATCGGCTCGCAGTCGTTCTGGATCGACGAGATCGGTGTCACGGCGGTCGCACGCTCCGGCGACCTCCTGGCGACCCTTCGGCGGACCGGTGGTCCCTTCGAGCCGCCGCTCAGCTACCTCCTCGTCTGGGCCGCGCTGAAGTTGCCGCGAGGGTTCGAGCTCGCGGCGCGGGTGCCCAGCGTGGTAGCGGGTCTGGCCGAGGTGGGTCTGCTGATGGCGCTCGCGAAGGAGTCGACCCGACGGTGGGCCGTCGCGCTCGGTGGCCGGCGGACTGCTCGCCGTCGCACCCTTCGCGGTGCGGTACAGCAACGAGGCGAGGTATTACACGCTGTTCTCCGCGTTGGCGTTGGCCAGCTGGTGGCTCCTGCTTCGGGCGGTGCGGCTGCGTTCGTGGTCCGGGTTCGTCGCGTACGGGGTCAGCCTTGGCCTCCTCGCCCTGACGCATCCGTTCACGCCGATCGTCGTGGCGTTCCAGCTCCTGTTCCTCGCGGTCATGGGTCGCATACGACGCACGGATCGCGCCACGGTCGTGCTCGTGGTGACGAGAGTCGGGGTTGCGGTCGGGATCGGCGTCTTGATCGCGCTGCCCTGGTACGCGTACGGGCTCGCCTACTGGTCCACCCACTCCACGCCGTACTCGCTCAACCCGAGGGGGACGTTCGCGGTCGCGCTCGACTTCGATCTCTACCGGCGTGCGACGAACTGGATCCTCGGCAACAGCTCTGGTTTCGGCGTGGTCGCGGCCTCACTGCTCGCGCTCGTCGTGCTCGGTCTGGTGCTGGCTCGGAGTCGCCTTCGTTTGGTGGCGACGGCCTGTGTGGTCGTGGTCGTCGCGTCGGTAGCCGTGCTCGTGCCGTTGTCCCGGCTCGCGGGCACCTACCTCGCGTTCCGCCGGATCGAGTCGCTGCTCCCACCGGTACTGCTGGCCGCGGCCGTCGGAATCGTCGTCGGCGGCGAGTGGCTGGCGCGACTCGTGCACCGGGAGGGGTGGGCGCTCCCCCTTGCCGGGGGCATCATGCTCGTCGTTGTGGTGTTCTCCGGCTTGGCCACGCGAGACTCGTACCGTCGGGAGAAGTCGAACTACCGGGAGCTGGCATCGACGGTGCGCGACGCGCCCGACGGTGCGACGATCGTCATCGGGCCGTTGGCCCAGGGATGGGAGCCCAGGGTGCGGGCATATCTCGGCTGGCAGGGGGTCGGCGACCGCCCGGTGCACTACCTCCGGAGCGGCGACGAACCTGGTCGCATCGCGTGGAACGGAACGACATGTCCCGTGATCTGGATCACCGGTTCGGATCCCGCGAGCCCAGAGTTCCGGACCCGCGCACTGAACGACGTCGCCCGGGTGGACCCGGTCGCCGGTGACGCCAGCCTCGGGGAGCTGGTCCTGCCCTGGTACGTCTCGACCTCGTGCCCCGCCGACCGGGCCGATCTGCGCAGACAAGCGGATGCCACGAGTCGGGTCCCGGCCGGCATCGTCCGAGGCGGGTGAGGCGGCGTGCCGCCTGCCCTGAAACGGGTGGTCATCACCGGCGGCTGTGGCTTCGTCGGAGTGAACCTGACCCGCCACCTGACCGCCATAGGCCACGACGTCGTGGCGTTCGACGACCTCTCGAGCGGTGATCGGACCGTCGCCGAGTCGGCCGGCGCACGCGTCGTGGTCGGCGACGTGCGCGACCTCGCTGCACTCCACGACGTCATCGCCGCCGGCGACGCCGTGATCCACCTCGCGGCGCAGACGGGGGTCGTGCAATCGGTCGATGATCCGCTTGGTGATCTCGAGATCAACGTGCGGGGCACGATGCACGCCCTCGTCGCGGCCCGCGACGCGGGGGCTTCGGCGTTCGTCTTCGCCTCGTCGTCGGCGCCGCTCGGCGCGATCGAACCGCCCGGGCACGAGGAGATCGCGCCGAGGCCTCTGTCGCCGTACGGCGCGTCGAAGCTCGCCGGCGAGGGCATGTGCTCGGCCTTCGCCGCCTCGTACGGTCTGCCGACGGTCGCGCTGCGCTTCACGAATCTGTACGGACCCGACTGTGGCCACAAGGGCAGCGTCGTTGCCGCGTTCATGCGGCGGATCATCTCGGGCGAACCGCTCATCGTGTACGGCGACGGCCAGCAGACTCGCGATTTCCTCTTTGTCGATGATCTGGGTGCGGCGGTTGCGGCAACCATCGAGAGTCCTCCGGCCGGCGAGCTCTTCCAGCTGGGCACCGGGGTCGAGACGACGGTCGCCGAACTGGTCGACTCGCTCCGGGCGCTCTTCCCTCACCGCGACATCGAGGTGCTCCACGAACCGGTGCGCGCCGGAGAGATCCAAAGGAGTTGGTCCGACATCTCTCGCGCCCGCGAGTTGCTCGGCTTCGACCCGCGCGTCACGTTGGACGAGGGCCTCGTCTGCGTCCGTGACTGGTTCGAGCGACGCCCGTGACGGAGCGCCGCGGCGCGATCCTGGTGGTCCTCTGCGCCGTCGGCGGCGGGACCATCGTGCTGGCTCGTCGGGGGTATGCCGCCCGCCGCCGCCGAATCGGCAACCAGCACCGAGCCGAAGCGGTGCGCGCGCAGGTGATTCGCGAGGTCTCAGCCGACCTCGCGCCGTTCGCCGAGCCAACCGTGATGCTGGTGATGGCGGCCTTCAACGAGGCGGAGGTGGTGGGCCGTGTGCTCTCCGAGGTCCCGTCGACCGTCTGCGGTCTGCCGGTCGTCCCCGTGGTCGTGGTCGACGGCGCGACGGATTCCACCCAGGAGGTTGTCGAGCGGTCGGGCGCGCTCGCGCTGGTCCACCCGACCAACCTCGGCCAGGGCGCGGCGCTCCACACCGGGTTCGAGGTGGCACGTCGCCGTGGTGCAACCGTGGTGGTGACGCTCGATGCCGACGGACAACACGACCCGCTCGAGATGGAACATCTGGTGGAGCCGGTCGTCGCGGACTCGGCCGACTACGTGCAGGGCTCGCGGTTCACCGGGCACTACGACGACGCCGGCAGCGCCCGACACCTCGGCATCGTGGTGCTGACGCGCGTCGTGAACTTCCTCTCGGGCGCCGGGGTGACGGACTGCGCGAACGGGTACCGCGCGATCCGCGGCGCATCCCTCTCGGGTCTCCGCCTCGACGAGCTCCAGTTCTCGGCCGCCGAGCTGATCGTGGAGTCGGCCCGGACCGGTCTCCGGATGCGCGAGGTGCCGGTCCACATCCGAACCCGGGTCGCGGGCGAGAGCAAGAAGCCGCGCCGACTGGCCTATCCGTTGGGGTACCTCGCGGTGGCATGGCGCACGGCTCGGCGGTCGTCTCCCGGACGGAGCCCAGAGCATCGTCGGTAGACTCCACCCCAGATGAAGGTCTACACACGCACGGGCGACGACGGCACGACAGGTCTGTTCCACGGTGGTCGGGTGGCCAAAGACGCCATCGGCCCGGAGGCCTACGGCACCGTCGACGAGTCGGTCTCGGCGCTGGGCCTGGCCCGGGCCGAGGTCGAAGCGGGTGGCGAGCTCTCGAACCTGCTCATCCGGCTCCAGCGCGAGCTGTTCGTCGTCGCGGCCGAGCTCGCCACCGCGCCCGAGAAGCGTGACCTCTTGCAGGACTCGGATCGGGTCAGCGGCGAGATGGTGGCCGCGCTCGAGCCCATCATCGACGACGTGACCGCGCGGTACGACGCGCCGACCGAGTTCGTGCTCCCCGGCGAGAACCGCACGGCGGCCGCGCTCGATGTCGCCCGCACCGTCGTGCGTCGCGCCGAGCGCCGCGCCGTCACCGCCACCGGTGAGGGGTGGCTCGACGCCGAGAGCTTCGTGGTCCCGTACCTGAACCGTCTCGCCGACCTCGTGTATACGCTGGCCCGCTGGCAGGAGGGATCCTTCCGCCCGTCGCGCGCCGACCACGATCTGCCCACCGACCCGCCCTGACGACCGCACTGACTCCTCCGGAGGATCCGTGACACCGAGCTTGACCCTCTCCAGCACCGCGGCCGACACGATCAAGGCCGATCTGCTCGTGGTGCCCGTGTTCGCCGAACGCGTGCTGGGCCCCGGCGCCGACACGATCGACTCGGTGATCGGCGGCCTCGCCGACTTCATGGCCGAGGCCGACTTCGACGGCACCGCCGGCCAGGCCCTCGCCGTCCCGACCGCGGGGAAGCTCGGTGCGAAGGCAGCGTTGCTGCTCGGCGTCGGTCCCCGCGACGGGTTCGACCTCGACGCGATCCGCACGGCCGGAGCCGACGCTCGCCCGACGCGCGAGCGAAGTCGACCACGGTCGCCACGACGCTGCTCGAGGCCGTGGGCGACGGTGTCGACAAGCCGACGGCCGCCCAGGCGCTCGCGGAGGGCATCCTCCTCGGCGGCTACCAGTTCATCGAGTACAAGTCCGCAGCGAAGCCGTCGCTGCTGTCGAAGGTGACGGTGTTGGCGCGTGGGGGTGCGCGGGTCCAGGCCGGCACTCGAACGGGGCGCGACCGTGTCGAACGCGGTCATCTGGGCGCGCGACATGGTGAACGAGCCGAGCGCGGCGAAGTCGCCCGCGGCGTTCGCCGACGCGGCGAAGAAGCTCCTGCGGGGCAAGGGCGTCACGGTGAAGGTGCTCGGCGTCCCCGAGATGACGAAGGAGGCGCTCGGCGGCGTGCTCGGCGTCGGCCAGGGCTCGAACCAGCCGCCGCGCTTCGTGAAGGTGACCTACACGCCACCCGGTGCGCGGGGTTCGCTCGCGTTGGTCGGCAAGGGCGTGGTGTTCGACTCCGGCGGCCTGTCGATCAAGTCGGCGGGTGGCATGGAGGAGATGAAGACCGACATGGGTGGCGGCGCCGCGGTGCTGGCCGCGATGTCGACGCTGAAGGACCTCGGCGTGAAGACGAAGGTCACCGCCTACGTCCCGATGGTCGAGAACATGCCGAGCGGCACCGCGATCCGCCCGGGCGACGTGCTGAAGATCCGCAACGGCAAGACGGTCGAGGTGCTGAACACCGACGCCGAGGGTCGTCTGATCCTCGCGGACGCGCTCTCGCTCGCGGTGGAAGACGAGCCCGACGCGATCGTCGACGCGGCCACGCTCACCGGCGCGTGCATGGTCGCGCTCGGCGACAAGGTCGCCGGCCTCATGACCAACCGCGACGGTTGGGGCGACCAGGTGCGCGCAGCAGCCGACCGGGCGGGGGAGCCGGTGTGGCCGTTGCCGCTGCCGAAGGCGTACCGCAAGCAGATCGAGTCGGAGATCGCCGACGTCAAGAACATCGGCGGCAGCTACGGCGGCGCGTTGACGGCCGGGCTCTTCCTCGAGGAGTTCGTCGGCGACGTGCCGTGGGTGCACCTCGACATCGCCGGCCCGGCGCGCGCCAAGGCCGACGACGGTGAGCTCGTGCAGGGCGGCACCGGCTTCGGCGTCCGCACCTTCGTCGAGGTCGCGAGCAACTTCAAGAAGCCCGCGAAGAGCTAGCTCGAACCGCGGCTCAGTGCGCGCGCCGGTCACCGAACCGTCGGCGAGGACGGCGTGGGGCATGCAGAGGTCGTCGTACTCCGCGATCACGATCGGGGCAGCGTCGTCACCGCAGGCCGGGCACATCGGGTCGCGCCGGACCTTGAAGTTCCGGAAGCTCTCCTCGAGCGCGTCGTAGGCGAGCAGCCGGCCGATGAGCGGGTCGCCGAGACCCGAGCAGGATCTTGATGGTCTCGAGCGCCTGGATCGAACCGACGATGCCGGGCAGCACACCGAGCACGCCGGCCTCCGCGCAGCTCGGCGCGAGCTCCGGCGGCGGCGGCTCGGGGAGCAGGCAGCGGTAGCACGGTCCGTCGTACGGCTTGAACACCGTGACCTGACCCTCGAAGCGGAAGATCGACCCGTGCACCACCGGGATCTTCTTCAGCAGCGAGGCGTCGTTCAGGAGGTACCGGGTCGGGAAGTTGTCGGTGCCGTCGACGACGACGTCGTAGCCGTCGATGATGTCGAGCACGTTGTCGGCGCCGAAGCGCACGTCGTAGGTGACGACGTTCACGTCGGGGTTCAGCTCGGTGAGGGTCTTCTTCGCCGAGTCGACCTTGCGTTCACCGATGCGGTCGATGTTGTGGAGGATCTGGCGCTGCAGGTTCGATGCGTCGACCACGTCCATGTCGACGATGCCGATGCGTGCCCACGCCCGCGGCGGCGAGGTACAGCGCGGCGGGGGACCCGAGACCGCCGGCGCCGAGGAGCAGCACCTTGCTCTCGAGGAGCTGCTGCTGGCCGGCCTCACCGACCTCGGGGAGGAGGATGTGGCGCTTGTAGCGGTCGCGCTGCTCGACGCTCAGCGTCTTCGGCGTCTGCCAGTCGCGGCCCTCGTTCTTCCAGCGGCCGAAGCCGCCGGCCATCGACACGACATCGGTGTAGCCGAGCTGTTCGAGCGTCTCGGCTGCGAACGCGGAGCGGGTGCCGCCGGCGCAGTAGATGACGATCGGCGCATCCCGGTCGGGGATGCGGGACTCGACCTGGCTCTCGAGGAAACCTCGGGGGATGTGGATCGAGCCCGGGATCGTGCCGGCGTCGTACTCGTCCTGCTCGCGGACGTCGAGGAAGACGGCGTCGCCCACGCGGGCCTCGGCGGCCGCAGGGTCGATCTCGGTGATGTTCGCCTTGGTCTGGGCGAGCAGCTCACGGAAGCTGGGCATCGCGATTCCTTCGGATCAGTCGTACAGACACTGAAATGCTACTCACCGGGTCGAGTATTCCCAACCCCGCGTCCCACCCCCCGTTCTGGTCATGTGTGGGGTTGCAGGTCAACCGTGCAGATGACCGGAACGGGGGCTTCGGGGGTCAGATCCGGGCGACGAGGTCGGGGAGGACGGTGCCGAGGGGGTCGCGGACCACGGCGTCGGCGACGTCGTCGAACGGGGTCTCCTCGGCGTTCATCACCACGAGCCGGGCCCCGGCGCGGACTGCGATCTCGGGGAGGCGTGCCGCGGGGTAGACCCCGAGCGAGGTCCCGACCGCGAGGAACAGGTCGCACCGGGCGGCCGCCGCCTGGGCCCGCTCGAGGTCGGCGGCCACGAGGTTCTCGCCGAAGCTGATCGTCGCCGACTTCAGGATCCCGCCGCACTCGCGGCAGGCGGGGTCGGCCTCACCGGCGCGGACGCGGTCGAGCGTCTCGGCCATCGGGCCGCGCCAGCCGCAGCTCATGCACTTCGCTTCCCGCACGTTGCCGTGGATCTCGACCACGAGCTCGGGCGAGCTCCCGGCGGCGTGGTGGAGGCCGTCGATGTTCTGGGTCACGAGCAGGTCGAGCGACGCCGCACCTTCGAGTCGCGCGATCGCTTCGTGGCCCCGCGTTCGGGTCGGCCCGCCAGATCGGCGAGTCGAGCCGGTTGCGCCAGGCCTGGCGCCGCACGTCGGGGTCGCCGAGGTAGTGCTGGAGCGTCGCGGTCTTCTCGGCGCCGGGGTTCTTCGTCCACACCCCGTTCGGGCCGCGGAAGTCGGGGATTCCCGACTCGGTGGAGATGCCGGCGCCGGTGAGCACGACGATGCGATCCGCACCGCGGATCCAGGCCGCGATCTCGTCGAGGTCGGTCATGCGCCGGGAACGGCCACGGTGACCGTCTCGATCCGGCCACCCATCTGTTCGAGTGCGAGCTCGGGAGTCGACGTCGGCGCGGTGCACACGAACAGGGTCGTGCCGTCGCGTCCACCCAGCGCGCACGCATAGGCGGAGTTCGGGTCGGCGACGGTCACGGTGTCGGTGATCTCGCCACCCTCGCGGACGCGCACGACGCGTCGACCCATCGGATCCGCGACCCAGACCGCACCCTCGGCGTCGAGGCAGCACCCGTCGGGGGCCGCGCCCGGGATCTCCGCCCACACCCGGCGATCGGTGAGGGAGCCGTCGGGCTGCACCGTGAACGCGCTGAGCCGACCGGCGAGCGTCTCGCCGATGATCAGCGTCGCACCGTCGGGGGTGATCACGGTGCCGTTCGGGAAGGCGAGATCGTCGGCTGCGACTCACGACCGTGCCGTCGGCGTCGACCCGCACGAGCACTGTTGTCGCGAACCGACCGCCGCCGTCGAGGTCGAACCCGAAGTTCCCGACGTACGCGCGTCCGTGGGCATCGACGACCATGTCGTTGCAGTGGAACGGCACGCAGCGCGGAGAGGTCGGCGACCTCGTGGAGCGTGGAGCCGTCGAACCGGAGCAGCCGTCGGTCGCGCATCGACACGACGAGCAGCTGCCCGTCGGGCCGCCAGCCCAGGCCCGACGGTCCGTTCGGGATCTCGACGACCGTCTCGGCCCGACCGTCGGGCGTCGCCGCGACGACGCGTCCGGTGTGCTGATCCGAGAACCACAGGCGTTGGTCGTGCCAGCGCGGACCTTCGGGGAACGCGAGCCCGTCGAGCAGCGTCTCGGTCGTGACGGAGGACACAGGTCGAGCGTAGGCGCGCAGGCATAGGGTGTATCCGTGAGCACGGTCGAACCGGAGATCCTGTCGCTCAACCCGTTCGAGCCGGGCTACTTCGCCGACCCGTACGCCCAGTACGCCGGGGTGCGCGAGTCCAGCCCGGTGCACCAGAGCCTGCTCGGGCCGTGGGTGCTGTTCGGCCACGACGACGTGCTGCGCGTCCTTCGGGACCCGGGCCTCTCGGTGGAGGAGCACAACGTCGCCGCGAACCCGCTCAGCGAAGCCATGCGGGCGCAGCTCGCCGAGATCACCGACGACGTGGCCATGGACCGCAACCGCTCGATGCTCGACCTCGATCCCCCCGACCACGATCGCCTGCGGCGACTGGTGGCGAAGGCCTTCAACCCTGCGATGATCCGGGCGCTCGTACCGCGCATCGAGGCGCTCGTCGGCGAAGCGCTCGACGGGATGGCCGGACGCGGCGATCGTGCCGACGTGATCACCGACCTTGCGTTCCCGCTCCCGTTCACGGTCATCTCCGAGATGCTGGGCATGCCCGACGGCGATCGCGACCGGCTGCGCGACTGGTCGCACGCGATGGTGAAGACGCTCGACCCGATCATCTCCCCCGAAGAGGTGCGCGCCGCGTTCGATGCGTCGACCCTGATGGTCGAGCACATCCGAGCTGCGATCGAGTGGAAGCGTCGCGAGCCGGCCGACGACCTGCTCACCAAGCTGACCGGCGCCGAAGACCAAGGCGACGTGCTCACCGAGGACGAGTTGGTCGCCCAGGTCGCGCTCCTCTACATCGCGGGCCACGAGACCACCGTCAACTTGATCGGCAACGGCACGTTCGCCCTCCTCCGCCATCCGGATCAGCTCGACCGTCTCCGCTCGGATCCGTCGCTCGACGAGCAGGCGATCGAGGAGCTGCTCCGCTTCGACAGCCCGGTGCAGTTCTCGCGCCGCATCACGCTCGCGCCGACTCGACGGTCCGCGACGTCACCATCGATCCGGGTGTGTTCGTGCTCACGTGCCTCGGCTCTGCGAATCGCGATCCCGACTTCTGGGGCCCCACGGCCGACGCGCTCGACCTCGGGCGCGAAGGCGCCGCCCAGCACGTGTCGTTCGGGAGTGGGGTGCACCACTGCCTGGGCGCGGCGCTGGCGAGGGTCGAGGCGCGGGTGGCGATCCCGACCCTCGTCCGACGGTTCCCCGAGCTCGCGCTCGCCGATCCCGGCGCCGAACCGGCATGGAACGGCCGGATCGTGCTCCGCGGCCTCGACCGTCTCCCCGTCACCCTCGCTGACCACGCACGATGTCTGCACCGTGGGTCCCGGTTTTCGGGACGGACGGTGCAGGCCTTGCGGTCGACGCTGAAATACTCGCCGTCCGGCAGGCGTTGCGCCTGAGGTGACCCAGCCGCTCAAGCTCTCGATCCTCGACGTGTCGCCGGTCCACGCCGGCAACACCCCGGCAGACGCACTCGCGAACACCGTCGACTTGCGCGCAGCGCGCCGAACGGCTCGGCTACCACCGGTACTGGCTCGCCGAGCACCACAACACCGAGGGGATCGCGAGTTCGGTGCCCGAGGTGATGATCGCCCAGGTCGCGAACGCGACGTCGACGATCCGGGTCGGTTCGGGGGGCGTGATGCTCCCGAACCACAGCCCGTTGAAGGTCGTCGAGACGTTCCGCGTGCTCGAGACCCTGCACCCCGGGCGCATCGACCTCGGCATCGGTCGCGCGCCCGGCACCGACATGGTGACTGCGCTCGCGCTCCGACGGTCCCGCGCTGCGCTCGCCGCCGACGACTTCCCCCAGCAGCTCGCCGAGCTCCTCGCGTTCTTCTACGGCACCTTTCCCGACGACCACCCCTTCCGGGCGATCACCCCGGTTCCGGCGGGCGCTGCGGTCCCGCCGATCTACCTGCTCGGTTCGAGCGAGTTCAGCGGCCAGGTCGCGGCCCAGGCCGGTCTGGGGTTCGCGTTCGCCCGGCACATCAGCCCCGGCCCGGCCGCGCACGTCCTCTCGTCGTACCGCGAGGAGTTCCGCCCGTCGGCTGCGTTCCCGGGGCCGAGCGGGATCATGGCGACGTCGGTCCTGGTCGCCGAGACCGACGAGCGCGCCGAGGAGCTCGCCGCGTCGCTCGACCTCATGTGGCTCCGGATCGGCAACGGCACGCGTGGGCCGGCGGCCACCCTCGAGGAGGCGCAGGCGTACCGGTACACGCCGGCCGAGGAGCAGCAGCGGCAGCTCAACCGGAACCGCAGCGTCATCGGGTCACCCGCGACCGTCGCCGCGCAGCTCGAAGCACTCGCCGCGGAGTGTGGCGTCGACGAGATCATGGCGCTCACCGTCGCCCACGACCACGCGACTCGCGTGCGCTCGTACGAGCTGCTCGCCGAAGCCGCAGCGCTCGTCCCTTCCGCCTGAAGCCGCGGCAGCACCCCGACCGGGTTCGTGCACTTCGGTGCCGCACGGGACCCGGAAGCGCACGAACTCGGGCGGAAGGCGGGGCCGAGCCCGGCGGCGGGGCCGGGAGGCTGGCGGGAGCGAGCGCATGACTCGTAGGGTCGGGGCGTCGACGCCGGGACCGGGGGGAAACCGATGGCGCGTACTGCACGGATGGCCGGATTGCTCGTGCTCGCGATGGTGGCGGCGGGGTGTCTCGGACACGGCTGGGGGGCAGGCGGATCGACCGAGGTCCGGGTCGTCGCGCCCGTGGACCGCACCCAGATCCCCGTCGCCGGGGGCACGGTCCCGGTTCGGATCGAGTTGGGCCGCCGGGTCGATCCGTCGACGGTGCGCGTCCGCGTCGTCGGCGAGGGACTCGACCGTGCCATCGCCGGCACCCGCCTGACGGTCGTCGACCGGACCGTGACCGTCACGCTCAGCACGGCCGAGCTCGTTCCCGGGCTCCTCACCATCGAGGCGCGCGCCCAGCGGCGCGGGCACGGACCCCTCCGGCCCTGGCTGGTCGGCCGGTCGCGGATCTCGTGGGAACCCGAGGTCGACACCACCCTCGCCGCTCGATGCGACTTCCTCGATGCCGCGAAGTGCCTGCTCCCGTTCCCGAGCGACACCTACACGGTCGCGGATCCGTCGACCGACACCGGACGGCGGATCGCCTTCGCGGGTGCGTCGATGCCGGCGAACTCGCAGGGGGTGGGGGTCGACCCCACCGAGTGGAACCGCAACGACGGGTTCAGCCCCGGCTCGGCGATCGCGGTCAAGGTCGAGGGCCTCGACCTGGCCCGCTCGGGCGCGGCGCCGATCACCGACATCGGTCGATCGCTCGACGCTGATCAGCCCATCGTGGTGATCGACGCGGCAACGGGTGAGCGCCAGCCGTTCTTCGCCGAGCTCGACGCGCAGGCCGATCCGGCACAGGGCCCCGCACTCATCATCCGACCGGCGCGGAACTTCGCCGAGGGCCACCGTTTCGTCGTCGCGTTGCGGAACCTGAAGGACGCAGCGGGAGCGACGATCGAAGCCGGGCGGGCGTTCCGGCTGTACCGCGACCACATCCCGACGTTCGATCCGGCGGTGGAGCGCCGACGAGCCCACACCGAGGAGCTGTTCAGGACGCTCGCGTCCGCCGGCGTCGGCCGCGCCGATCTCTACCTCGCGTGGGACTTCACGGTGGCGAGCGCGCGCAACCTGTCGGAACGCCTGCTGCACATCCGTGACGACGCCTTCGCCTCGCTCGGGGGCCGCGACGCGGCGCCCGCGTTCACCGTCACTTCGGTCGAGAACAACGTCGACGACCAGATCTTCCGGCGGGTCACCGGCACGTTCACCGTCCCCAACTACCTCACGGGTACCGGCGCGCCCGGGTCGCGGTTCACGACCGGTCCCGACGGGCTCCCGGCCCGCAACGGCGACTTGCAGGCGGGGTTCATCTGCATCGTCCCCCGCGCCGCGACGAACGACGGCTCGGCGCCCGTGCACCCGGCCCGTGGCGCGGTCTACGGCCACGGCCTGCTCGGCAGCAACAGCGAGGTGAACGCGGGCAACGTGCGGGCGATGGCCAACGAGCACGACTTCGTGTTCTGCGCGACGAAGTGGGCAGGGTTCTCGGAGGACGACGTCGGCGTGGCCGTCACGGCGCTCTCCGACTTCAGCAACTTCCCGAAGGTCGCCGACCGGACGCAGCAGGGGTTCCTCAACACCCTCTTCCTCGCTCGCCTGCTCCACACGCCCGCGGGCTTCGTCTCCGACCCGGCGTTCCGGGCCGACGACGGAACCCCGCTCGTCGACACCACCGAGGTCTTCTACGACGGGAACAGCCAGGGAGGCATCCTCGGGGGAGCGGTGACCGCGGTGTCGACGGAGTGGACCCGCGCGGTGCTCGGGGTGCCGGGGATGAACTACAGCACCCTGCTGCAACGCAGCGTCGACTTCGACACGTACAAGCTCATCCTGGAACCGTCGTATCCCGACGAGCTCGACCGCCTCCTCGTCGGCGGGATCACCCAGATGCTCTGGGACCGGGCGGAGGCGAACGGCTACGCCGCGCACATGACCGACGATCCCTATCCGGGGACCCCGGCTCACCAGGTGCTGCTCCACGTGGCGTTCGGCGACCACCAGGTCGCGAACGTCGCAGCCGAGGTGGAGGCGCGCACCATCGGTGCCCGCCTGCGCACCCCCGCACTCGCTCCCGGCCGCGACCCCTCCGTGGTGCCGTTCTGGGGGATCGAACCGATTCCCGGATACCCCTTCGACGGCTCGGCGTTCGTCATGTGGGACAGCGGGACCCCGGCCCCGCCGCTCGGCAACGTCCCGCCTCGACCACCGACCTATGGCTCGGATCCGCACGGCGATCCGCGCAGCACGCCGTCGGCGCGGGCCCAGAAGGCGGCGTTCCTCGCCGCGAACGGGGCCGTGGTCGACGTGTGCGGCGGCGGACCCTGCTTGACTGCGGCGCATCCCTGATCGACGCCGGCACCGACCGGTCGCCAGCCGAGAGGAACGCATGCAGATCTCGTGTGGGATCCCGCCCGGACCGCGTGCGGTCGAGCACGCGCTCGTCGCCGAGGAGCTCGGGTACGAGCGGATCTGGCTCTACGACTCACCGGCGCTGTATCCCGACGTGTGGATCTCCCTGGCCCGCATCGCCGAGGCGACGTCGCGCATCGGGTTCGGTCCGGCGGTCCTCGTGCCGAGCCTGCGCCACGTGCTCGTGCAGGCCAACGCGATCGCGACCGTGGCCGCCCTCGCGCCGGGGCGCCTCACGGTCGCGATCGGTACCGGGTTCACGGGGCGCATGACGCTCGGTCAGCGCCCGCTCCCGTGGGCCTGGGTCGCCGACTACCTCCGTCAGCTGCGTGGTCTGCTCGCGGGCGACACCGTCGAGGTCGACGGCGCGAGCGTCAGGCTGATGCCGCCGGCGGGGTACCTCCCGATGCCGGTCGACGTCCCGATCCTGGTGGCGGCGAACGGTCCGAAGGGGCTCGAGGTCGCGCGCGAGCTCGGCGACGGAGTGATGACGATCGGGCCGACGTTCCCGGAGTTCGACGTGTGCAGCGTGCTCACCTTCGGCACCGTCCTCGACGCGGGTGAAGACGCCGACTCGCCCCGAGCGATCGCGGCTGCGGGCCCGATGGCCGCGGTGGCGTACCACGGCATCTACGAGGGGAACCCGGCCGACGTCGAGGGGCTCCCCGGCGGGGTCGAGTGGCGGGCTCGGATCGAATCGATCCCGGAGGCGGAGCGGCATCTCGCGCTCCACGAGGACCACTTCGTCGCGGTCACCGAACGCGATCGTTCCGTGGTGACCGGCGAGGTGCTGCGGATGTTCACCTGGACCGACGAGGCCCCCGCGTTGCGCACCCGGCTCGATGCACTGGCCGACGGCAGGCGCGACGGAGGTCCTCTTCGCGGCAGGCGGCCCCGACGTGGAACGTGAGTTGCGCGCGTTCCACGCGATGGCGGTGGCATAGTTCGCGCTCATGACGAATCCCGAGGAACCCACCCGTGCGGTGCCGGGCATCCCCGACCCGACCCCGACCCCGGGCGCGACGTCGGCGGCCGACGGGACCCAGGCGGTTTCGCGTCCCCCGGTCGACGCGACCCAGGCGATCCCCACCGGTGGGGGCTCGGGCGGCAGCGCGGGCGGGACCCCACCGACGGGAGGCGAGGGCGACGACGACGAGAGCCGCCGGCGACGGATGTTCATCATCGGCGGGATCGTCGTCGTCGTGATCGGTGTCCTGGCGGGCATCGGTATCGCAGTCGCGACCCAGGGCGACGATTCGACGACCACGTCGAGCAGCTCGAGTTCGACGTCGTCCACGTCGTCGTCGACGAGCTCGACATCTTCCACGTCTTCGTCGACGACCTCGAGCTCCACGACGTCGACCACCGCGTCGACGACCACCACCACCACGACGGTTCCGGTGCCCCGGATCGTGTCGTTCATCGGGCCACCCTCCGCGAGCTGTCCCGGGGAGACGGTGCAGTTGAACTGGAGCACCCAGAACGCTTCGGGGACGACGCTCAGCGTCGATGGAGGTCCGGCGACGCCCGGCGCCGCGACGGGAGCGACTGCCGCCCCGTTCGACTGCGCCGGGCCGTCGCACTCGTACACGCTGACGACGACCGGAGGATCGCCGTCGGCGACCCAGACCGTCAACGTGCAGAACAACGTCGCCCCCTGACCATGGCGACGACGGCCCCGGGTGGTTCCCCGTCCGGTGGAGCGGGTAGCCTGGTTACCGATCGGTAACTTCGCTCCCGGCCCGCGCCGGGCTCACCAGGAGGCGGCATGGCCGACTTCTCGCTCGACCTCAACGAAGACCAGCTCCAGATCCAGAAGTGGGTCCACGACTTCGCGGAGACGGTGATCCGGCCCGCGGCCCACGAGTGGGACGAGCGGGAGGAGACTCCCTGGCCGATCATCGAGGAGGCAGCCAAGATCGGCCTGTACTCGTGGGAGTTCGTCGCCAGCTCCTTCGCCGATCCGACCGGGCTGCAGCTCGCGCTCGTGAGCGAGGAGCTCGCGTGGGGCGACGCCGGCATCTGCCTCGCGATCCTCGGCACGACCCTCGGCGTCTCCGGCATCGTCGGCAGCGGCACGCCGGAACAGATCGCCGAGTGGGTCCCGCAGTGCTTCGGCACCCCCGACGACATCCACGTCGCCGCGTTCGCGGTGAGCGAGCCCGACGCGGGGAGTGACGTCAGCAGCCTCCGCACCCGTGCCGTCTACGACGAGAAGACCGACGAATGGGTGCTGAACGGCACCAAGACCTGGATCACGAACGGCGGCATCGACAAGGTCCCGAACGTCCACGTCGTCGTGGCGTCGGTCGAGCCCGAGCTCAAGTCGCGCGGGCACGCCAGTTTCATCGTGCCCCCGCACACCAAGGGCCTGTCGATGGGGCAGAAGTTCGAGAAGATGGGCATCCGGGCGAGCCACACCGCCGAGGTAGTGCTCGACGACGTACGCGTCCCGGGGAACTGCCTGCTCGGCGGCAAGGAGAAGCTCGACGCCCGCCTCGCTCGCGCCCGTGAAGGCAAGAGCAGCCGGGTGCAGGCCGCGATGAGCACCTTCGAGGCGAGCCGCCCGCTGGTCGGCGCGCAGGCGCTCGGCATCGCGCGTGCCGCGTACGAGTACTCGCTCGACTACGCCAAGGAGCGCAAGGCCTTCGGTCGGGCGATCATCGAGAACCAGGGCATCGCGTTCAAGCTCGCCGACATGAAGATGGAGATCGACGCGGCGCGTCTCCTGGTGCACCGGGCCTGCTGGATGGGCCGCAACGGCAAGGAGTTCACCGCCGGTGAGGGCTCGATGAGCAAGCTCAAGGCGGGCGAAGTCGCGGTGTGGGTCACCGAGCAGGCGATCCAGATCCTCGGCGGGTACGGCTACGTGCGTGACTACCCGGTCGAGCGTTGGCACCGGGACTCGAAGATC
>CAWIOF010000004.1:0-1332205 GCA_963837715.1 uncultured Actinomycetes bacterium
CGCCGGCGTGCGATCACCAGCTCCGGTGTGACCTGGAGTCCCGAGGTGAAGCGCGGGCTGCTCGACCATCTCCCGACGATCACGCTGCTCGACTCCCTCGGTGCATCCGAGGGGATGATCACGAGATCGGCGGCCAAGGCGAGCGACGCAGAGATCGCACCGGCGCGGTTCGCGGTCAACGAACGCTTCCGGGTGCTGCGCGAGGGCGACAACACCGACGTGACGCCCGGCACCGGCGAGGTCGGCCTGGTCGCGGTCGGCGGACGGATCCCGCTCGGGTACTACCAGGACCCCGAGAAGACCGCGAAGACCTTCCGCGTGGTCGACGGCAAGCGGTACTCGATCCCCGGCGACTACGCGACGGTCGAGAGCGACGGCACCATCAAGCTCCTCGGCCGGGGCTCCGCCACCGTGAACACCGGCGGCGAGAAGGTCTACCCCGAGGAGATCGAGCTGGTGCTCAAGAAGAACGGCGCGGTCTACGACTGCGTCGTGGTCGGTGTCCCCGATCCCCGGTTCGGCGAGCGGGTCGTCGCCCTCGTGCAGGTCACCGACGGCTACTACACCGACGAAGAGGAGCTGCGGGCGGTGTGTCGCCACAAACTGGCCGGCTACAAGACCCCCAAGCGCTTCCTGTTCGTCGACTCGCTGAATCGAGCCGCCAACGGCAAGGCCGACTACAACCTGCTCAGGGAGATGGCCACCGACCTCCTCGAGATCCAGACCGGCGGAGCAACCAGGAGCGACTCGTAGATGGCATCGCAGCACTTCGTCGTCGACGGGTCGAACATCGCCACCGAGGGCCGCACCACCCCGAGCCTCGCCCAGCTGCAGGAGGCGATGCGCGCCTTCCGGGCCGAGTACCCGGAGGGTTCGATCACGGTCGTGGTCGACGCGAGCTTCGCCCACCGCATCGACGAGTCGGAGCGGGTCGCGTTCGAGCGCGCCGAGGCACGGGGCGAGCTCGTGTCGCCGCCGGCGGGCGCGATCGGCCGGGGCGACGGCTTCCTGCTCCAGATCGCCGACCGGACCAACGCCACCGTGCTGTCGAACGACTCGTTCCAGGAGTTCCACGGCGAGTACCCGTGGTTGTTCGACGTCAGTCGCCTCGTCGGCGGGAAGCCCGTGCCCGGTGTCGGCTGGATCTTCTCGCTCCGCACCCCGGTACGGGGGGCGAAGAGTCGTCAGGCCACCCGGGGCAAGACGAAGTCGGTGCCGGCCGACGGCCCCATGCCGACGCCCACCCAGGCGAAGCCGCCGCCGGCGCGCCCGTCGAAGAAGGTCACGGCCGCGATCGCAGCCGCCACCGCCGAGGCGCTCTCGCCCGCGAAGCGACGACCGCGCCGCCGGAAAGGTCCGTCGCCGGAAGCGGTGAACGAGCCCGCGACGTTCCTCCAGTTCCTCATCGACCACCGACTCGGGAGCGAGGTCGAAGGCACCGTCGAGGAGTTCGCGTCGCACGGGGCATTCGTCGCGGCCGACGGTGTGCGCGCGTATCTGCCCCTCGCGGCGATGGGGAACCCGCCCCCGACCCGGGCGCGCGACATCCTCGACAAGGGTGAGCGACGCGCGTTCATCGTCCAGGCCGTCGACGCGCCCCGACGCGCGATCGAGGTGGGCCTCCCGGGCTTCGCCCACCCTGCCGGTACCCCGAGCGACGAGATGCTCGAGGAGGTCACCAGGCCCCGACCCCGGAAGCGTGCGGGCCCCGGCAAGGCCAAGACACCGGCCAAGACACCGGCCAAGGTACCGGCCAAGGCCGCGAAGGACACGAAGTCGGCGAAGCCCGGGCACGACGAGCAGGTCGACCAGGCCACGAAGGCCGAGACGCGCGGGAAGAGCACGAAGCAGTCGACCGGGACGGGGCGTTCGCGTCCGGCGAAGAAGACGACGAGGACGACGCAAGAGCCGAAGGCAGCTCCCGCGAAGGATGCGACGTTGACCAAGCCGTCGGCGAAGAAGAAGGCGCCGGCCAAGACGAAGGCGGTCGCGAAGAAGAAGGCGGTGGCGAAGAAGGCGGTCGCCGAAGAAGCCTGCTCCGGCGAAGAAGCCGGCCGAGCAGGCGACGCCGGCCAAGAAGACGACCGCCACCAAGAAGGCCGGCGCGAAGAGCACGGGCGCGAAGAGCACGGGCGCGAAGAAGACGGGCGCGGCGAAGAAGACCCGCCGGTGATCAGGGCGCGCTGAGCGTCAGCGCAGCGCCAGGAAGGCGTCGCCCGCCGGCGAAGGGGGTGCAGCGCGGTGGAACAGCGCCACCCGGCGCCGGAACACCGGCCGGGTCGGCACGACCACGGCGCCGAGCCGCGCCGCGAGCTCGGCGAGCGGGCGCGGGAGCAGACCCACCCCGGCGCCGGTGAGCACGAGCGGCAGGATCGCCTCCCGCTGCGCGGTCTCGACCGCGAAGCTCGGCGTCGCGCCGGTCGCGGCGATGGCCCCGTCGAGGACCTGTCGGCTCGACGTGCCGACGGGCGTCACGATCAGCGGTTGCGCGACGAGATCCTCGAAGGAGATCGGCGTGTCGGTGGTTCGCCGGGTGCCGGGGGGCATCACCGCGAGCAGGTCCTGCTCGGCGAGCTGGTGGACGACGAGTCCCTTCACGTCGGTCGGTTCGTCGCCGATACCGATCTCGACCGCGCCGTCGCGGACCATCGAGACCAGGTCGGCCGGATCGTCGGGCGCCGCGAGGGTCACCTGCACGCCGGGATGGGCCACGCGGAACCGTCCGATGAGGTCGGCCATCGGGTCGACGGCGAGGGTCGGGAGGCAGGCGAGATCGAGGAAGCCGCGTTCGAGACCCGCGACCGCAGCGACGGCGTCGCGGCAGACGTCGACGTCGCGTAGGGCGTTGCGGGCCGGACCGACGAGCGCGCGGCCCGCTGCCGTGAGCTGGACGCGGCGGCCCACCCGGTCGAAGAGACGGACGCCCAGCTCGACCTCGAGCTCGTGGATCGCCTTCGAGAGCCCCGGTTGCGACACGAACGTGGCTGCCGCGGCCCGGGTGAACGTCCCGTGCTCGACCACCGCGGTGAACATCTCGAGCCGACGGAGATCCATAACTGGTGATCATGATACTCAGTTGGTTCATCTCTTGGACTTCTCCATCGGTCGGGTGGACGATGGGTCCATGAGCGAGGCATGGGTGTTGCTGGCGGGTCTGGGGGTGGGGGTGATCTTCGGCGCCTTCGGCGCGGGGGGATCGGCCTTCGCGACCCCGGTCCTCGCCCTCATCGGCGTGCCGCCCGTGCTCGCCATCGCCTCCCCGCTCCCGGCGATGCTCCCCGCCTCGATCGTCGGGGCCCACCGCAACCTGAAGGCCGGCTCCCTCGATCTGCGGACGGCCCGGCTCGCGATCTACGGCGGCATCCCCGGCACCGTCCTCGGCGCGCTCCTCTCGAACGCGATCGGCGGCGGTGGGCTCCTCGTGCTCTCCGGCGTGATGCTGCTGACCGTCGGGACGCGCGTGCTGCTCCCCGATCCGGCCGGTGCGGCGGACCGGGCGCAGGCCCGACGGGAACGGACCGGACTCATCGTCACCGCCGCGTTCGCCGTCGGCCTCCTCACCGGATTGCTCGCCAACGGTGGCGGCTTCCTGCTCGTTCCCATGTTCGTCCTGCTGCTCGGTCTCACCACCACCGAAGCCGCGGGCACGAGCATGCTGGCGGTGGGAGTCCTCACGATCCCGACGTTGGCGATGCACATCGCGCTCGGCCACATCGACTGGCCGGTCGCGATCGCGTTCAGCGCCGGAATGGTCCCCGGTTCGATGCTCGGCGCACGGCTCGCACCTCGGCTCCCGGCTGCAACCGCCCGCAAGGCGTTCGGCGCCATGCTCGTCACCTTCGCGGTGTGGTTCCTCGTGAAGACGGTGACCGCATGATCTTCGAGCAGTTCTACCTCGAGTGCCTGTCGCACGCGTCGTACCTGATCGGAGACGAGACCACCGGTCGCGCCGTCGTGGTCGACCCGCAACGCGACGTGGGCGACTACCTCGCACTCGCGGATGCCCGAGGTCTGCACGTGGAGCGGGTGATCGAGACCCACGTCCACGCCGACTTCGTGAGCGGCCACCTCGAGCTCGCCGACCGCACCGGCGCGGTCATCTCCTACGGCGCTGCGATCGGCGACACCGCGTTCCCCGTCGACCCGCTCGCCGACGGGCAGCGGCTCTCCCTCGGATCGGTCGAGCTCGAGATCCTGGCCACGCCGGGCCACACACCGGAGTCGATCAGCATCGTCGTGCGTGAGCACCCCGACGACTCCCCGTTCGCGGTGCTCACCGGCGACACCCTGTTCATCGGCGACGTGGGCCGGCCCGACCTGTTCTCGTCGCCCGGTGCCGACGCCGACACCCTCGCCCGCAGGCTGTACCACTCCCTCCATGCGCAGCTGCTCACGCTCCCCGACCGCACCGTGGTGTACCCGGCCCATGGTGCGGGCAGCGCGTGCGGCAAGCACCTCTCGACCGAGACCAGGTCGACGATCGGCGCCCAGCGGCGTGACAACTACGCCCTGCAACCCATGAGCGAAGATGCGTTCGTCGCGGCGGTGACCGAGGGTCAGACCACCGCGCCCCGGTACTTCTCGTTCGACGCAGGCCGCAATCGTGAAGCCCACACCCTCCTCGACGAGCACGACATCCCGACGCCGTTGACGCTCGCAGCCACATTGGCCGCCCGCGACTCCGGTGCTGTGCTCCTCGACACGCGCGAACCGACGGACTTCGCGGCCGGACACCTGCGCGGAGCGGTGAACGTCGGGCTGCAGGGTCGGTTCGCCGAGTTCGCAGGCGACGTCCTCGAACCGGAGCGCCCGGTCGTGCTCGTCGGCGATCCGAACCGGGCGGCCGAGGGACGGGTCCGGCTCGGTCGCATCGGCTTCGACGGCGTGCTCGGCGCGCTCGACGACCCCTTCGCCGCGTTCGTCGCACGACCTGATCTGGTCGACCGGACGTCGGTCGTCACCGTCGCCCAGCTCGCCGAGGCGATCGGTTCGGGCGCGACGAAGAACGGGCTGGAGCTGCAACTCGTCGACGTCCGCGATCCCGCAGAGACCGCGACCGGGAGCGTGCGCGACGCGCGGGTGATTCCGCTCCCCGAGCTCACCGACCGGATCGGTGAGCTCGACGCGACCCGGCCCGCCGTGGTGCTGTGCGCGAGCGGCTACCGTGCCGCGATCGCGACGAGCGTGCTGGCCGCAGCCGGGTTCGTCGACGTGTCGATCCTGCTCGGTGGCATCGACGCGTGGCGGACCGCCGGTCTGCCGCTCCATCCCCCCGGAGAGGACCACGAGACCATGACCGTTCCCCCCGAGAACCAGATCCCCGAGATCGGGCCCGAGGAAGCCGAGGAGCTGACGACCGCGTTGCTCCTCGACGTACGCGAGGCCGACGAGTGGGCAGCAGGACACGCGCCCACGGCCACCTGGATCCCGATGGGTGAGCTCCAGGGCCGCATCGCCGAGCTCCCGAGCGACCGCCAGATCCTCGCGATCTGCCGGTCGGGTGGCCGATCGGCTGCGGTGGTCGAAGCCCTGAACGGAGCCGGCTTCGACGCCGTCAACGTGGCCGGTGGCATGCAGTCGTGGGCCCGGTCGGGTCTCGACGTCGTCGCCGACGACGGCGCCGCCGGCACCGTCATCTGAGCCATCTCGAACGGTCGAATCCGCGGCGCCGGCTCGACCGCCCACCCGCGGGCCGCCCGTGGCGCCCGGGGGTGGGTAGAAATCCGGCAATCCGGGCAATACCCTTGAGGAATGCGACGGGGACTGGCGTTCGCGGCTGCGGTGCTCCTGGCGGTTTCGGCGGTCGGGTCCGGGGGGCCGGCGGGTGGGGCCGAGGTCGGGGCTTCGACGAGCCCGGCGGGGGCGCGGGTGGAGATCGGGATCGGCGGCGCGTACGTCGAGCAGGGGACAGCGGGGGCCGGTGGGGGTTCGGGAGGCGGTGGCGGCTGCGTCCGGCGGTGGGTACCCGAGACCGGGATCGCGCCGGGGATCGCCGACTACCTCAGTCTCCTCTTCGGACCGCCACCCTCACCCGAACACGTTCCGTACAGCGTGTACTGCGGTGATGCGTACGTCGGAGCCGCGTGGATCCTGCCCACCGAGTTCACGGTCGTCCCCAGCGGGCCGACCATCGCCGAGATCGCGGCCGCGCTCGCCCGCGACCTGCCGTATCCAGTCGTGACCATCGGCGCGAATCCCGGTGGGCGGGGCCTCACCGGGCTCGCGACCTGGTTCTGGCTCGACGGGTACGACGGCGCGCCGATCGTCGACGCGGTCACCGGGTTCGGGACCGCGGTCGAGGTGGAGGCCCGCGCCGGCGCGGCCACATGGGACTTCGGCGACGACAGCGGTCCGATCGAGGCTCCGATCGGTGGCGGACCGTCGGCACCGTCGGTGACCCACGCGTACGGGACGCGGTCGGATCCCACCGGGTTCAGCGTGACCACCGCCTTCTCGTTCTCGGTGCGGTACCGGGTCGACGGTGGCGACTGGATCGCCCTGCCCCCGGTGGAACGGGTCGCAGCACGGGCCTACGAGGTCGTCGACTCCCGTGCGCAGCTGGTCCCGAGCGGCCCGTAGCCGAGGGATCCTCCGCCGGGGCCGACGGGTAGCCTTCCCGCATGTCTCCGACCCCCGCGGCCGCGTTCCAGCGGGCCGACGCGCTCGCCCGACTCGGCGCGGAACCGTTCGACGTGCTGGTGATCGGCGGGGGCATCACGGGCGCGGGCGTCGCGCTCGACGCTGCAAGTCGAGGCCTGCGCACCGCCCTGGTGGAGCGCGACGACTTCGCGTCGGGAACGTCGTCGAAGAGCTCGAAGCTGGTGCACGGCGGCCTGCGCTACCTGCAACAGAAGGAGTTCCGGCTCGTCTACGAGAACCTCTACGAGCGCCAGATCATCCTGCGCAACGCACCCCACCTCGTGCGGGTGCTCCCGTTCCTGATCCCGGTCCTCTCCCGCGACGGCCTCATCAACCCCAAGATCGCCCGCGCCCTCGGGTGGGCCCTGTGGCTCTACGACATCACCGGCGGAGCGCGGGTCGGCAAGCTCCACAAGCGCATCAGCAAGGAGCAGGCGCTCGAGCACATGCCGACGATGCCGACCGACATCCTCGCCGGCGCGTACCTCTACTACGACGCACAGGCCGACGACGCCCGCCTCACGCTCACGATCGCGCGCACGGCCGCCGAGCACGGCGCGGTGGTGGCGAACCGGGCCGGGGTGACCGGCCTGCGCAAGGACGCGAGCGGACGGGTGCGGGGCGCGACCGTCGTCGCCGACGGGAACGAGATCGAGGTGCAGGCCCGGGTCGTGGTGAACGCAGCCGGCGTGTGGGCCGACGACGTGCGTGCACTCGACGAAGGGACGCACCCCGATTCGATCCGGCCGGCCAAGGGCATCCACATCACGGTGCCGTGGGGCAAGGTCCGCAACGACATCGCGGCGATCGTGCCGGTGCCCAAGGACCGGCGCTCGATCTTCGTGGTCCCGTGGGGCGACTTCACCTACATCGGCACGACCGACACCGACTACGACGGCCCGATCGACGATCCGCAGTGCACGCCCGACGACATCACCTACCTCGTCGACGCGATGAACCTGGTGTTGCGCACTCCGATCACCCACGACGACATCGTGGGGACCTGGGCCGGACTGCGCCCGCTCATGAAGGGCGGCAGCGTCGGCGAGAAGACCGCCGACCTCTCACGCCGTCACGCGGTGCGCACCTCCGAGGGCGGGGTGATCTCGATCACCGGCGGCAAGCTCACGACCTACCGCCGCATGGCCGCCGACACCGTCGACGCGGTCGCCGAGCACCTCGGACGCGGCGGGTCGAGCACCACGAAGCGCCTGCGGTTGCTCGGCGCGGTCGGTTCGGCCCCGGCCGACGAACACCTGGCCCGCCGCTACGGCAGCCTCGCCGCCGACGTCCTCGAACTGATCGAGGCCGATGCGTCGTTGAGTGAGCTGCTGGTGCCCGGCCTCCCCTACCGCAAGGCGGAAGCCGTCTACGCGGCGCGCCACGAGATGGCCACGACGCTCGACGACGTCCTCTCCCGTCGGACTCGGGCCCGACTCCTCGCCCGCGACGCCACCGCCACCGTTGCCGAAGACGTCGCCCGGCTGCTCGCGCCCGACCTCGGCTGGGACGAAGCCGAGATCAAGCGCCAGGCCGCTGCCTACCGGGCCGAGATCGCCGAGGAACGGACCAGCTCCGGGCTCGCCCCCGCCGAACCCTCCGACGAAGCGCTCGACGCCACACTCGGTTCGTGACAACCTCCCCGAGTGAGACGTAGCGACCCGAGTCCCAGCCGTGCCGTCATCGGCCGGAGCGAAGTCGACCCGACCTGATGCCTCCGACGAGCGGGAACTCCAGCGGCGCGCCGACACCGCCGATCGCGTTCGACATCGACCCGGCCGACGCCACGAGCCACCTCGACACTCAGGTCGTCGACGTCGACGACGCGCTCCTCGTCCGCCTCCGCAGCGTCTGCGCGTCGGTCGACGTGGAAGCCGCCGACCGCGCCGAGGCCAGCCGCGACTGGTGGCCGCTCGCGATGATCTGGGCCCTCGACGGTCAGGTCGCGGCCCGGGCTGCGGCCATCGCGCGGCCGACGTCGGCCGACCAGGTGGCCGCGGTGCTCCAGATCTGCAACGACGCCCGCGTGCCGGTGACGGCCGCGGCCGGTCGGAGTGGCGTCTGTGGTGCGAGCATCCCGCTCCACGGCGGCGTGCTCCTCGACCTGTGCGGCCTCGACGGCATCGTCGACGTCGACGACACCTCGCTCGTGGTCGACGTGCGCGCCGGCACGTTCGGGACCTGGTTCGAGGACACCCTGCGCGCCGAGCACGGCGTGACGGTGGGTCACTGGCCCCAGTCGATCGACCTCTCGACCGTGGGTGGGTGGCTCGCCTGCCGCGGTGCCGGGCAACTCTCGACCCGCTACGGCAAGATCGAAGACATGGTCGTCGGCCTCGACGTGACCCTCGCCGACGGCACTCAGGTCCACACCGGCGGGAACGCCCGGGCCGCGGTCGGCCCCGACCTCGACCAGGTGTTCGTCGGGTCGGAGGGCACCCTCGGCATCATCACCGGAGCCCGGCTGCGGTTGCACCCGAAACCCGTCACCGATCGGCGCGCCGCCTACGGGTGGCCCGACTTCGACGCCGGCCTCGAAGCCTGCCGCCGGATCCTGCGCCGCGGGGCAACGCCCGCGGTGCTGCGCCTCTACGACGCCATCGAGGGCGAACGGAACTTCGGCACGGGCGACCTCCACCCGCTCCTGGTGCTCGACGAAGGCGACCCGGCGCTCGTCGACGCCACACTCGCCATCGTCGCCGAGGAGTGCGCGGGTGCGGAGGTCCTCGACGCGGGTCTCCTCGACACCTGGCTCGCGCACCGCAACGACGTGAGCGCGCTCGAACGCCTGATCCGGCGCGGCTTCGTGGTCGACACGATGGAGATCACGGTGCCGTGGGCCGCGGCCACGCGCGTCTACGAGCGGGCGACCGCCGCGATCACTGCGGTCGAACACACGCTCACCGCGTCGGCGCATCAGTCGCACGCGTACACCGACGGCGCCTGCCTCTACTTCACGTTCGCGGGTGCGCCGCCACCGGAGCAACGCGAGGCCTACTACCGCGCCGCGTGGGATGCCGGGACGCGTGCGGTGCTCGCAGAAGGTGGGGCCCTCAGCCACCACCACGGCATCGGCCTCAACCGTGCCCGCTTCGTGCGCGACGCACTCGGCGGGAGCTTCGCGGTGCTCGAGGCGATGAAGACCGCGCTCGACCCGAACGGCATCCTGAATCCGGGCAAGCTCGGTCTCCCCGACCCCTGGGCCGGCGGCGCCACCACCACCTGGTCATGACCCCCCACAGTCCCGCCGAAACCCCCGCAACTCCCGCTGCGTCGGGTCGGGTCGGGGGGTGGTGGGCGTGAGCGTGTTGGTGGTCGACGTGGGGACGAGCTCCGTGCGGAGCGCGATCGTGCGGCCCGACGCGACAGTCGCGCACGAGCACAAGCGACCATTGCTCCCCGACTCTCCGGCACCCGGGCTGGTCGAGTTCGACGCGCGCGCGATGGCCGATGTCGCGCTCGAGACCGCGCGCGCGGCACTCGCTGCCGGCGGCCCGGTCGACGGCGTGGGGATCGCGAACCAGCGGGGTTCGGCGATCGTGTGGGACCGGGCCACCGGCGAGCCCGTCGGGCCGGGGCTCGGATGGCAGGACCTGCGGACGCTCGGTCGCTGCCTCGAGCTGCAGGCCTCGGGCCACCGGCTCGCACCGAACGTCGCGGCGACGAAGTACGAGGTGCTGCTCGACGCGGCCGATCCCGATCGCACGCGCGACCTCTGCTGCGGCACCGTGGACTCGTGGATCACCTGGGTCCTGTCCGAGGGCGCGGTGCACGTCACCGACGCGAGCAACGCGGGCATCAGCGGTCTGCTCGCCGACGACCACCGCTCGTGGAACGGCCAGCTCCTCGAGCTCCTGCGCATCCCCGAGGCGTCGCTGCCCCGATTGGTCGACACTGCCGGACTCGTCGGCGACGCGACCGCGCTGCCCGGCGCGCCTCCGCTCGCGGCGCGGGCGGGCGACCAGCAGGCGTCGCTCGTCGGCCAGGGTTGCGTGCGACCGGGGCTGGCCAAGATCACGTTCGGGACCGGCGGGATGCTCGACGTGTGCCTCGGTCCCGACCGACCCGAGTTCGCGACCCGCGGACCAGCGGGCACGTTCCCGATCATCGCGTGGCGCAACGGCGGTCGCGACACCTGGGGTGTCGAGGCGATCATGCTGTCTGCGGGCACCAACGTCGAGTGGTTGCGCGACGACCTCGGCGTGCTCACGTCGGCAGCGGAGTCGCACGAGGTGGCCCAGCAGTGCGCCGACACCGGTGGGGTGGTGTACGTCCCCGCACTCCTCGGCCTCGGGACGCCGCAATGGGACTACGGCGCGCGCGGCACCGTCCTCGGGCTCTCCCGCGGCACCGGGCGGGCCGAGCTCGTGCGCGCGGTGCTCGAAGGGATCGCCCATCGGGGGGCCGACCTCGTGGAGTCGGCCGAAGCCGACGCCGGTCTGCTCATCCCGACGTTGCGCGTCGACGGGGGCATGACCGCCAACCCGACCTTCGTGCAGGCCCTCGCCGACGCGACGCAGAAGCCGGTGGAGATCTCACCGGTCGAGGAGGCGACGACCGTCGGTGCCGGCTTCCTCGCCGGGCTGGCGATCGGGACCTGGACCAGTGAAGACGATCTCGCGGCGACGTGGTCCCCGCGCGAGGGTCGATCCGGGAGCGCCCCTCGACCGCGACCGGTGGCGAGAGGCGATCCGCCGATCGGAGGGTTGGCTCTCCGATCTGTCGGGTATCGACTTCGCGGGAGGCGTCTGATACACCGAAGACGCAGTGCCAGCTCGGAAGTGGGGTGATCGACATGCCTGTTGCCGACCTCGTCGAACGGATCGTGGGGCCCGACCTGCCGGTGGCCTTCGAGGCCTACGACGGCAGCCGCTGCGGGCCGGAGCACCCACCCGCGAAGATCGTCGTGAAGTCACCCGACGCCATCCGACGGATCGTCACCGCCCCGGGTGAGCTCGGCATCGGCCGGGCCTACGTGTCCGGTGACCTCGACCTCGAAGGCGACGTCTTCGCGGCGCTGGAACTACGACGCCGGCTGTCGCGGGTGCGCTTCACCCCGGCGCAGTGGCGCGCCGCGTTCGAACTCGTCGGCCTCGACGGGTTCCGGCCCCTCCCCGCGCCACCCGAGGAGGCGCGCCTGCACGGCCGGCGGCACAGCCGCGAACGCGATGCCGCCGCGATCTCCCATCACTACGACGTGTCGAACGCCTTCTACCGGATCGTGCTCGGACCGTCGATGACGTACTCGTGCGCGGTCTGGGACGCGCCCGACGTGACCCTCGAAGCCGCGCAAGCCGCGAAGTACGAGCTCATCTGCCGGAAGCTCGGGCTCCGACCCGGGATGCGGCTGCTCGACGTCGGCTGCGGGTGGGGCGGAATGGTCATGCACGCGGCGCGCCACCACGGCGTGCACGCGGTCGGCGTGACGGTGTCGCGTCGTCAGGCCGATCTGGCCGCGAAGCGGGTTGCCGAAGCGGGCCTGGGCGACCGCGCCGAGATCCGGCTGCAGGACTACCGCGACGCGCGCGACGGGCCGTACGACGCGATCAGCTCGATCGGGATGTTCGAGCACGTCGGGCTCGCGCAGCTCGGTGCGTACTTCGGCCGCCTGTTCGACCTCCTCGCCCCGGGTGGTCGGCTCCTCAACCACGCGATCGGGCGGCCCGCGCCGACCCGAACGCATGCACTCCGCCGTACGGGCACGCGCTTCCGACGGGGCGGATTCATCGACCGGTACGTGTTCCCCGACGGTGAGCTCCACGAGGTCGGCTCGGTGATCTCCGCGCTGCAGCGCACCGGCTTCGAGGCCCGCCACCTGGAGAGTCTGCGTGAGCACTACGCGCTGACGCTGCGCGCATGGGTCGCCAACCTCGAGACCGGGTGGGACGACGCAGTCGCCGAAGCGGGCGAGGCCCGGGCCCGGATCTGGCGGCTCTACATGGCGGGGTCGGCGGTCAACTTCGAAGACGGCAACATCCAGGTCCACCAGGTGCTCGCGGTGAAGCCCGACGGCGGCCGGAGCGGCATGCCCCTCCGGCCCGACTTCTGACGCCCCGACTGCCGAAGGCCCGACTCCTGAAGGCCCGACTGCGCGAACCGCTCACATCACGTCGAGCCGCTCCGACCAACCGAGCGGATCGGTCGCCAGGGTCCGGGTCAGGGTGGCGCCACGGCCGAGCGGGACGATCGCGCTCGCGTGCCCGGAGCGGGGTCGGGCGGGGCCGGCGGGGCCGGCGGGGCCGGCGCCCCACCAGTCGGTGGCGTGGTCGACCACGGTGAACCGGCCCGGGCCCTCGAACTCGATCCGCGCCGAGCCGACGAGCACCTCGCCGCGCACCGTGCCGGCCGTGCGGTCGGTCAGGTCGGTCTCCCACTCGAGGTCGAGTCCGACGGGGACCCGCTCACCGATCTCGCCGCCGGGTGCGAGCGCATCGGTCGGGTCGTCGAGGCGGAGTCCGAACGCCTCGAGGCCGAAGCTCCAATGCTCGTCGGGTGTCTCGCAGATCAGCTCGGCCCACAGGCCGTCGGCGCGGATCTCGAGGCCGACCCGGGGAAGTGGCACCTCGTGGTCGCGTACGACGACGGGCCCGCCAGCGCCGGGGAGGATCGCCGGTCCGACGAGGTAGGCCCAGTACCAGGCGACCCCTTCGTCGGGTCGCAGCTCGAGCCGGACGAACCCACCCGTTCCATCGGCGCGGGCGAACTCGAGTGCGTACGCCGCGCCGGACGCCGCTCCCGATCGGGACCCGGGATCAGGCAAGGGGCGGATACCAGGGGGTGCCGTCGTCTTCGATGTCGCCGGTGTGGTCGATCGCTTCGAGCAGCGGATAGAGGTCGAGGCTGTCGCGCGGAACGGTCCAGTCGAGTCGGTCGGCCACACCCGCGACCTCGGCGAACGGACGGAGGAACGAGAAGTAGACGTACGCGCCGGCGTCGATCTTCTCGCGACGGCTCATCGCCGCGACGAGGCGGTACAGCGCGCGTTGCGCGGCCTTGGCCGCGGCGAGCAGAGCTTCGAGGCCTGCGTCGTCGATCGGGTCGAGGGTGCCGTCCGCAGTGGAGAACCACGCGACCTCTTCGACGTGCGGGAGATAGTCCTCCGGGTCGGTGACCGACGTGCCGAAGTCGGTCACCCGCACCGTGACGTCGCGCAGCACGAACGCCGCGAGCACCGTCGTGTACGGCATCCCCGCTGCGACCTCGGAGCTCCAGGGGAAGTCGGAGGCACCGAACTTCGAGAACGCGCGGAGCATGAGGACCCGGCCGTCGGGCAGCAGGTAGGGGCCGGTGTCCTGGTAACCGGCGCGAGTGTCGAAGTAGAGGAGAAACAGGTAGGAGGTGAGCGTGGCATTGAGTCGCGTGCTGCGCCGGCGCGAGTCGTCGTCGAGCGGTCGGGCCGCGGCGAGGATCTCGTCGACGCAGCCCGCGTACGGAGTGACCGAACCGTTCGCGTCCCACGCCTGCAGGTGTCCGTCGTCGGCCCGGAACGCGCGCGCCGCGCGCTGCCAGAAGTCGCGCACGGTGGCGTTGTAGGTGAAGTCGAACGCGGGATCGAGCATCCCGGCGGTCGCGAGGATCTTCCGGCCATACTGACCGATGTTCGCGATCGACCAGAGGTGCACGCCGTCGATCTGGTTGCCGGGGATGCGCCCGTGCGCGCCGATCTCCTCGGGCGTCATCGCGGCCGCGATCTCCGTCATCATCTCGGCGTGGCGCCGGTAGCACTCGAGGGCCGAGATCAGGATGTAGGCGGTGACGGGGATCAGCGCCGACTCGAGCGACTGCCGCTCCTTGCTCAGCGCGAAGGAGATGTCGGCGTGGTACTGCAGCCAGGCATCGAGCTCCTCGCGGGTGGGCTCCACGCTGCTCACGCCCGGATGACGCCGTCGTCGCCGGAGCAGTCGACTTCGACGTCGTCGCCGTCGGCGGGGGTCGCGGTGAGGACGCTGCCCATCACGCACGGCACCTGGTACTCGCGACTCACGATCCCGATGTGACTGCGGGGTGTGCCCGACAGGCACACGACGGCGCGCAGCTCGTCGAAGATCGGGGCGAGGAACGTGGCGCCGGCGTCGGCCACCCCGGCCACGACTCCCTCGGCACCGGTGTCCATGAGCGCGAGCACGTCGTCGGGGGTGTTGAGCATCCGCCACTCCCCGCGTACCGGCTCGGCGTCGAACACCTTCGTTCCCCGGCCGATCTCGACCCCGTTGGTCTCTGCACCCATCGCCGGGAGACTAGTCAGCGAACTCGATCAGCAACTCCGCGAGATCGGCGGGCCGCTGGTCGAACGGGGTGGCATCGGCGTCTTCCACCAGCCGGCAGTCGGGCAACCGGGCCGCGTAGGCCTCGGCCATCTCGAACGGGTGCAGCGGGTCGCCGCGCCGCCCGACGACGAGCGTCGGCTGGGTGATGGCCCCGAGCTGCTCGAGGTCGGCGAGCAGCACGGCGTCGGCCAGCGCGGAACAGCAGGCGCGCATGGCGGTGTCGTCCTGGCGGCCGTAGTTGGCCCGCACGAGGTCGAGCGACTCCGGGTCGAGCATCTCGGGCATCCCGGCGACGAGCTGGTCGAGGAGCCCGACGAGGCCGAGGGCCGCGACCCCCTGCATGAACCCGACGGCCACCGGATTGTCGAGCCCGGCCCCCGCGCCGATCGCCGGTGCGATCAGCCCGAGCCGGGCCACCCGGTCCGGGTGGGCGAGCACCGTCGCGGTCGACACCGCGGCGCCCAACGACCCGCCGACCACGACCGGCCGATCCCACCCGAGCGCGTCGAGCAGCTCGACGACGTCGTCGGCCGCGCGGTGGAACCAGCCGTAGCGCGACGCGTCGGCCAACGGTTCGCTCCGACCGTGGCCGCGAAGGTCGAGGCGCACGACGTGCAGGCGTTCGCCGACCGCGGCCGCCACGCCCGCGAAGGCCTCGGCGTCGGAGCCGAGACCGTGGAGCAGCAGCAGCGGTGGCGCATCCGGCGAACCGGTCGACTCCCAGTGCAGCCGCACGCCATCGGTCGTCTCGAGGTCGGGCATGGCTGCATGCTGCCCTAACCTCGGTGGCGATGGACAGCTGCATCCCCGGCCACGACCGGTGGGTCGACGCCGACGGCCTCTTCGTCCACACCGTCGAGTGGGACGGAACGAGCGGGGCGAGCGGGGCCGGCCGTCGTCCCGTGCTGCTCGTCCACGGGCTCGGGGGGAGCACGACCAACTGGTTGTCGGTCGGGCCCACGCTCGCGACCCGCCTGGGAACCCGGGTCTGCGCGATCGACCTCGCCGGCTTCGGACGCACCCGACCCGACGGTCGACCCGCGTCGCTCGGGACGAACGGTCGCCTGCTCGAGGCGTTCACCCGCGACCGGGGACCGTTCGTGGTGATGGGCAACTCGATGGGCGGGGCGCTCGCAGTCGGACTCGCGGCCCGCCACCCCGAACTGGTCACCGCACTCGTGCTCGTGAACCCGGCGGTTCCCCGACCCCGCCGGAACCGAAGCCACGTCGTGCGGGCAGTGCGCTTCGCGGCGATGGGCGTCCCCCAACTGGGCCGGCCGATCATGGCCGGCCGGGCCCGGGCGCTCGGCCCGACCGGGCTGGTCGACCAGACGCTGCGGGTGGTGATGCGGGAGCCCGATCGACTCGACCCCGCGGTACGCGAGGAGATGATCGTGCAGGCTGAGGAACGCGTCGGGTACCCGGAGTCGAGTCGCGCCTACGCCGAAGCCGCCGGCTCGCTCTTCCGCTACCTCGCGCAGCCGATGCGCGACGACCTCGCGGCCGTGCACTCCCCCACGCTGCTCCTCCACGGCGACCACGACCGCCTGGTTCCGGTGTCGTTCGCGCGTGCTGTCGCGTCGCACCGCCCCGACTGGCAGTTCGAGGTCTTCGACGACTGCGGTCACGTGCCGATGCTCGAGTACCCCGAACGGTTCGTCGACACGACCGTCGGCTGGCTTCGCGCCTGACGAGCGGCCGGCGGCTCGCTACATCTCGTAGACGTTGCCGTGCTGGCGGGCGAGCCAGACGTGCAGCGGGATCAACAGGATCCAGGTCGCCTTCGCGAGATCGGCATCGACGAACGCGAGCGGGATCGAGCACAGGAAGACGATCGGGACCGAAAGGCCCCGGAGTCGCGCGATCCGCACGTAGTCCTTCGGCGTGTCGTCGCGGAGCAACCGGTTGTTCTCCGACACGTACCACCACAACGTCGTCGAGGCCAGACCGGTGAGCGAGACTGCGACCGCGTAGATGATCGTGGCTTCCCGGGTCTGACCGTAGGTGCCGATGAGGTCGGTCGGGAACGGAAGGAGCGCGACGAACGCGAGCAGCACCATGTTGAGCATCAAGAAGCGGGCGTCGACGCGACGGATGAAGTGCCACATCTTGTGGTGGGAGAACCAGTACACGCCGACCACGTAGAACGACAGGAAGTACGCGAACACCGGGCGGATCAGGTCACGGAGCGCATCGTCGAGCTGATCGGGCTTCACGCTCGGGATGCTGATGGTGAGCACGAGGACCGTGATCGCGATCGCGAACACTCCGTCGCTGAACGCGCCGACCCGATCGAGGTCGCGGCCCTGCTCGATCTCACCCGCCATGGGGTAAGGAAATCAGGGAATGAGGCCGAGACCGCGGACCTCGTCGCGCTCGCCCATCAGTTCCTCGGTGGTGACCCGGATCTTCTCGGCGGCGAAGGCGTCGTGCTCGATGCCCTCGACGACCTCCCAGGTGTCGCCGTTGCTACGGACGGGGAACCCGAACTGGAGTCCTTCGGGAGCGCCGTACTGCCCGCTGCTCGCGACGGCGAGCGAGTGGAAGTCGCCGGCGGGCGTGGGCCGCCAGACGCTGTTCACCGAGTCGATCGCCGCGTGCGCAGCCGACGCGGCCGACGACGAACCGCGTGCTTCGATGACCGCGGCACCACGCTTCTGCACCGTCTCGATGAACGGCCCCTGGAGCCAGGCTTCGTCGCCGATGACCTCGGGCGCGAGCTTGCCGCCGATCTTGGCGTGGGCGAAGTCGGGGAACTGCGTCGCCGAGTGGTTGCCCCAGATCGCGAGGTTCGTGACCTCGCGCACCGCGACGCCGGCCTTCTTCGCGAGTTGGGTCTTGGCCCGGTTCTCGTCGAGGCGGGTCATCGCGAACCAGCGGTCGGCGGGGACGTCGGGCGCGTTGCTCCGGGCGATGAGGCAGTTGGTGTTGCACGGGTTGCCGACCACGAGCACCCGCACGTCGTTCGCAGCGTGCGCGTTGATGGCCTCACCCTGGGGCTTGAAGATCCCGCCGTTCACGTTGAGCAGGTCGCCCCGCTCCATGCCCGCCTTGCGGGGGATGGAACCGACGAGCAACGCCCACGACGTGCCGTCGAACGCGGTCTTGAGATCCGACGTCGCCTCGATGCCGTCGAGCAACGGGTGGGCGCCGTCCTCGATCTCCATGACGACGCCTTCGAGCGTCTTCATGGCGGGCTCGATCTCGAGCAGGCGGAGCACCACCGGTTGGTCGGGTCCGAGGAGCTGACCGGACGCGATCCGGTGGACGAGCGCGTAGCCGATCTGGCCCGCGGCGCCGGTGACGGTGACGTGGAGGGGCTTGGTGGTGGGCATGGCCCGAGACTACGAGAAGGAGCGGAGCCGGCGGGCATCCGACGCGGCAGCTGCACCGGTGAGCGATCGAGCCGGCGCAGCGGATTCGACCGGGGATCACGCGGGAGCCGCGGCCTCCGACGATCCGAGCGCGTCGAGCAGCAGCGCCCGGGCCTCTCGCAGCTCAGCAATCCGTTCGGCCGCGCCGAGCGAGACCCCGCCCTGGTCAGGATGGGCGACGCGGAGCAAGCGACGGAAGCGGCGCTGGATGTCGGTGTGCTCCACGACCGTGTCGGCGTGGAGGCCGAGCACCTCCATGGCCCACCGACGCTCGGCCGGGACGTTGCGCCAGACCTCGGGGTCGAAGCCGTCGCCGCTCCCCGCTCCCGTCCCCGGTGAGTACTTGCCGGGAGGAGGCGGGGCACCTCCGGGTACGCCCTGGAGGAGCCGACGGATCTCGACCCCCTCGGGGAGCACCCCGGGGCGGACGAGCGCGGCATCGATCGCGCGGAACGCGATGGCGCGAGACGTCGGGCCCATCGCCGCCGCCGCCATCAGCGCACCGATGACCTGCGGGACCGGATGCGCGTGGACATCGAGCTCGATGACCACCCGACCCGGCTCGGCCAGGAACCGGTGCCGCGACCGGTCGAGGCCGTGGACGTCGGTCTGGAGGCGGTAGCGCAGCGCGATCCGGGGGACGTCGAGATCTCCCTTCCGGGCGTCGCGCACGAAGCGCGGCAACAGCTCCTGCTGCTCTTCGTCGAGGCCACCGACGAACTCCGAGATGACCGCGCCGAGCAGCACCGCGCCGTACGCGTTGCCGTTCGTGGGCAGGTACCCGGGATCCAACGCGACGCGTCGGTACGGCTGGTGCCGACGAGTGTGCCGAACGTTCAGTTCCGCCATCACCATGGTCGAATCCGCTCCGCCGGCTCGATCATCACCCGGCTGGCTCGCGCCGCAACCTCCGCCGGCTCCGCTTCTTCTCCTAGAGCCTGTCTACGATCGCCGAGGCGAACTCGGATGTCTTCACCTCGGTCGCGCCGTCCATCAGGCGGGCGAAGTCGTAGGTGACGATCTTGTCGGCGATGGTGGCTTCGAGCGCCCGCACGATGTCGTCGGCGGCTTCCTGCCAGCCGAGGTGCTCGAGCATCATCACGCCGCTGAGCAGCACCGAGCCGGGGTTGACCTTGTCCTGGCCCGCGTACTTCGGCGCGGTGCCGTGCGTGGCCTCGAAGATGCCGTGGCCGGTGACGTAGTTGATGTTGCCCCCGGGCGCGATGCCGATGCCACCGACCTGCGCGGCGAGCGCGTCCGACAGGTAGTCGCCGTTCAGGTTGAGCGTCGCGATCACGTCGAACTCGTCGGGGCGGGTGAGCACCTGCTGCAACGTGATGTCGGCGATGGCGTCCTTCACGAGGATCTTGTCGCCGGGCTTGCCGTCGCAGTCGTCCCAGCCGACGGCGACGTCGGCGAACTCGTCGCGGGTGAGGTCGTAGCCCCAGGTGCGGAACGCGCCCTCGGTGAACTTCATGATGTTGCCCTTGTGCACGAGGGTGACCGACTTGCGGTCGCGCTGCACCGCGTAGTTGATCGCGGCCCGGATGAGGCGCTTCGAGCCGCTCTCCGACACGGGCTTGATGCCGATACCGGAGTCGGCCTTGATCTCCCAACCGAAGTTGTCCTTCAGCAACGCGATGAGCTTCTTCGCGTCGGGCGTACCCTCTTCGGCCTCGAGCCCCGCGTAGATGTCTTCGGTGTTCTCACGGAAGATCACCATGTCGACGAGCTCGGGGTGCTTCACCGGGCTGGGCACACCGGCGAAGTAGCGGACCGGGCGCAGGCACACGTAGAGGTCGAGGATCTGGCGCAACGCGACGTTGAGGGACCGGATGCCGCCACCGATCGGGGTCGTGAGCGGGCCCTTGATGCCGATCAGGTACTCGCGGAACGTGTCGACGGTCGCCTGGGGCAACCAGTCACCCGTCTCGTCGAAGGCCTTCTGGCCGGCGAGGACCTCGAGCCACTCGATGCGCCGCTCGCCGCCGTAGCGCTTCGCGACCGTCGCGTCGATGACGAGCTTGGCTGCGGGCCAGATGTCGACGCCCGTTCCGTCGCCCTCGATGAAGGGGACGATGGGCTCGGCGGGGACGGCCAGGACGCCGTCGGTCAGGGTGATCTTCTCGGGAGACATGGCCGCATGATATCGACGGGTGTCCGCCGGGCGTCAGTTGGGCGGGCGTCAGTTGGGCAGGCGTCAGTTGGGCGGGCGTCGGTTGGGGCGGGCGTCAGTTGAGGACGACGACGAGGAGCAGCACGACGACGTAGATGACGAGCAGGCCGCCGATCGTCGCCCACATGGCGCCCTGGGTGAACGGGCTCTTCTGGCCGGGCCCGATCCCGACGACCATCCCGCACATCCGACACCGCGCGCCGTCGGCGACGAGAGGGGTCCCGCAGAGCGCGCAGATGCCGGCGTCGGGGCGCGGGAGCCCGGCCTCGGGGAGGCTCATCGGCCTCCTCCCGTCTTCGGCGGCGCGTGCTCGATGCGCCGTTCCGCGGCGTCGACCAGGTTCTTGAAGAGCATCGCGATCGTGGTGGGGCCCACGCCGCCGACGCGGGGGGTGATCGCGCCGGCGACCGCCTCACACCGCTCGTCGACGTCGGGCAGGAGCTTGCGGCCCTCGTAGCGCACACCGCCCCCGACCACCACCGCGCCCGGCGAGATGTGCTCGGGCTGCAGGATGCCCGGCACGCCGGCCGCGGCGATCACGATCCCGGCCCGTCGGGTGTACTCGGGCCAGTCGGGCACTCCCGTGTGCACGACGGTGACTGCCGCGTTGGCGGTCGGGCGCTTCTGCGACAGGAGGAGTGCGAGCGGACGGCCGAGGGTCATGCCCCGCCCGAGGATGCACACCTCGTGGCCGGCGACCGGGATCGCGTAGAACGCGAGGAGCGCCTCGATCCCGGCGGGGGTGCACGGAACGGGGCCGGGCACCATGAGTGCGAGGCGGCCCATGTTCACCGGGTGCAGGCCGTCGACATCCTTGTCGGGATCGAGCTCGAGCAGCGCCGCTTCGTAGTCGATCTGCGGCGGAGCGGGGTGCTGGAACAGGATGCCGTCGACGTCGGGATCGTCGTTCAGCTCGTGGATCGCCGCGAGCACGGTCGCCTGGTCGATGTCGGCCGGGAGGTGGATGTGGGGCGAGTTGCACCCGAGCTCGGCGGCTTTGGCCTGCTTCATGCCGATGTAGCGCGCGCTCGCGTCGTCGTCGCCCACGAGCAACGTGCCGAGCCCGGGCGTGTGCCCGTGCTCCTTGAGCTTCTCGATCCGCGGGATCAGCTCGGCGAACACCGCGTCGGCGACGGGCGCCCCGGGCATCAACTTCGGGCTCAATGCGAGGAAGTGCCTCTCGCCGGTGAAGACCATGGCCAGGCCGAGCTCGTCGGCCCGCTCGATGTTCACATCATCCCGCATCGCCCCGCCCGGCTGGATGACCACCGCGACGCCCGCCGCTGCTGCGGCTTCGATCCCGTCGGGGAAGGGATAGAACGCGTCGCTCGCCCCGGCGCCGCCCTTGGCCCGGCCGTCGGCCTTCTTGGCCGCGATCTCGCCCGACTCGACCCGGTTCTGCTGCCCGGCGCCGATCCCGACCGCCTGGCCGTCCTTCACGAGGACGATGGCGTTCGACTTCACGTGGCCGCACACCCGCCAGGCCAGCTCGGCGTCGGCCCACTGCTCCGCGGTGGGCTGCACCTTGGTGACCACGCTCCAGTCGGCGCGGCCCGCCGCGAAGTGGTGGGCCTCCTGCACGAGGAACCCGCCGGAGAGCTGGCGGTAGTCGCGTCCAAGGGGCTCGGGCGGCCGGGGCGACTCGAGCAGGCGGGTGTTCTTGCGCTTCGTCCGCAGTGCGTCGAGCGTGCCGGCTTCGTAGCCGGGGGCGATCACGACGTCGGCCTGGGGCCCGTCGACCATCAGTGCCACGGTGGCCGCGTCGAGCGGGCGGTTCACCGCGACGATGCCGCCGAACGCCGATCGTTCGTCGCACTCGAGGGCCCGGCGGTACGCGGTGGCGAGATCGCCCGCGACCGCGACCCCGCACGGGTTCGCGTGCTTGATGATGGCGCAGGTGGGCTGCTCACCCAGATCGTGGACGAGGCGCCACGCGGCGTCGGTGTCGTAGAAGTTCAGGTACGAGAGCGCGAGGCCACTGTGCTGCTCGATGGCATCCCACCAGCTGTCGCGGCCTGCCTGCCGGTAGCGCGCAGCGGCCTGGTGGGGGTTCTCGCCGTACCGGAGTGGTTCGTCGGTCTGTTCGAGCGCGAGCACCACGTGCTTGGGGAGCACGTCGTCGGCCTGGAGCCATTCGACGATCGCGGCGTCGTACGCGGCGGTGCGGGCGAACGCCGCGAGCGCGAGTGATCGTCGGGTCGCGGCGCTCACGGCTCCGTCGGCGCGGAGCTCGGTGAGCACGGCGTCGTACTGGTCGGGACTCGTGACGATCGCGACCGACGCGTGGTTCTTCGCTGCGGCGCGAGTCAACGCAGGGCCGCCGATGTCGATGAGGTCGACCGGGTTCTCGGTGTCGTTGTACTGGAACCCCGCAACCGCGGTGCCGAACGGGTAGAGGTTCGACACCACGAGGTCGAACGGTTCGATGCCGTACTCGGCCATCTCGGTGCGGTGGGTCTCGTTCGTAGGGTCTGCGAGGAGGCCGCCGTGGATCTTCGGGTGCAGGGTGACGACCCGGTGATCGAGGATCGGGGGCACGCCGGTGATGTCGGCGACGTCGGTGACGGGAAGGCCGGCATCGGTGAGGGCCTTCGAGGTGCTGCGACTCGACACGAGCTCCCACCCGAGCTCGTGCAGACCACGGGCGAAGTCGGCGACGCCGGACTTGTCGTACACGGAGAGCAGGGCGCGCATCAGGAGTCCTCTTCGATGAGTCGGTGGAGCACCGCGGGGTAGATCCGGCGCTCGACCGCCTTGATCCGTTCGTGCAGCGTGGTGGAGGTGTCCTGGTCGAAGACGGGGACTGCCTCCTGGGCGAGGATCGGTCCGTCGTCGACTTCGAGGCGGGCGATGTGGACGGTGCAGCCGGTGACCTTCACCCCGGCGGCGAGCGCATCGTCGACGGCGTGCCAGCCCTTGAACGCCGGCAACAGCGCCGGATGGGTGTTCACGATCCGGTCGGGGAACGCGTCGTGGACGGGCTTGTCGAGGATGGTACCGAAGCCGGCCATCGCAACGAGGTCGATCCGGTGGCGTTCCAGCACCTCGACGACCCGATCGGTGTAGTCCAGACGATCGAAGTCGGCGGTGAAGCTGTCGCGGGCGACGAGCTCACTGGGGATTCCGGCCGCCGCGGCCCGTTCCAGGGCACCACACGGCCGGTCGGCCAGCACGAGGGCGATGGGAAGACCCTCCTCGAGCATGGCCTGCAGGATGGTTCCAGTCCCGGACGCGAGCACCGCCAAGCGCATCGGGCTCAAGCTAGCCCGCGCCACCGTCGATCTTCAGCTGCAGTGGACCGGAACCGAGCGACGCGAGCCGAGATCGTGATCATCGCCGCCGGCGTGGTGACCGTGATCGGCGCGTTCCTCCCGTTCTGGGAGGTGCCGCTCGTCGGCGCGACCAACGCGTGGGGGCGCCTGCTCTTCCCCATCGCGACGCTGATGCCGATCTTCGGCCTGGTGATGGCGGTGCAGGTCGCAGCGGCGCGCTTCGGGAACGTGCAGTTCCCCGACCGGGTGCTCGGCTTCACCTGGCCCCAGGTGCACCTGGCGCTGGGATCCTTCGCCGCGCTCCTCGCTGTCTGCTACCTCGTCACCGACAAGGGCATCATGAGCTTCGGCATCGGCTACTGGATCGTGCTCCTCGGCTGCCTCGGCCTCGTGAGCGGTGCGGTCATGCTCGAGCGGGAGCCCGCGAGCCGGTGACTGCTTCCGCGACCACTTCGCGTCGCCTGAACGTCGGGGAGTGGACGATCGTCGCTGCGACCGTGCTGCTCGCGGTGGCTTCGCTCCTCACCTGGTACACGCTGCCAGGGTCGGTGGTGCTCGACGCGGGGATCCGACGGACCTTCTCGGCCTGGTCCCGCGGCTATGCACCCACGACGCTGTTGCCACTCGTCTTCGGCGTCGCGATCGCGGTCCCGACCGTGCTCGGTCGGCTCGCCGATCTGCAGCTCCCCGAACGGATCGGTGGGATCCGCTGCACCCAACTCCGCCTGGTCCTCGCAGCCGGCGCCACGCTGCTCGCCGTGACCGAGGTGGCCACCCAACGGACCTACGGACCCGTGTCGCTCGCTCGGGGCCCCGGCCTCTGGCTCACCCTGCTCGCGTCGTGCGCCCTGCTCGTGGGCGTGCTCCTCGATCACCGCCGGGCGGGCGGCCCCTCGGCTCCGACCGCGACTCCCCCCGACCTGACGGAAGCCTGACGCCAGTCGGCGGTCGCCAGTCGGCGGTCGCCAGTCGGCGGTCGGCGGTCGCCAGTCGGCGGTCGGGCCGCTAGGCCAGACCGAGGTCCTTCACGATCCCGGCCATGAGCTCGCCCGCCTCGGTCGGGTTCAGGCCGACCGACACCCCGGCCTCCCGCAACGCGTCCATCTTCGCCTGGGCGGTGCCCTTGGAGCCGGAGATGATCGCGCCCGCGTGGCCCATCTTCTTCCCGGGCGGCGCGGTCACGCCGGCCACGTACGACACCACCGGCTTCGACATGTGCTCGGCGATGAACGCGGCTGCTTCTTCCTCCGCCGACCCACCGATCTCGCCGATCATCATCACGGCCTTGGTCTCGTCGTCGGCCTCGAACGCCCGCAGGCAGTCGATGAAGCTCGTGCCCGGAACCGGGTCGCCGCCGATGCCCACGCACGTCGTGACACCGATGTCCTTCTGCTGCAGCTCGTAGAGCGCCTGGTACGTGAGCGTGCCCGAACGGCTCACGATCCCGACCGGTCCACCCGCCTTGGCGATGTGCCCTGCGGTGATGCCGATGTTGGCCTTGCCGGGGCTGATGATCCCCGGACAGTTCGGTCCGAGCAGCTGCACCTCGGGAAAGTCGCGCTGCAGCTCGTTGAAGAACCACGCCTCGTCGTGCGCGGGGACACCCTCGGTGATCACCACGATGAACTCCACGCCACCGCGGGCCGCGTCGAGCACGGCGTCCTTCACCCCCGGCGCGGGGATGAACACGCACGACGCGGTCGCACCGGTCTCCTGCACGGCGTCGGCGACGCTCGCGAAGATCGGGATGCCCTCGACGTCGGTCCCGGCCTTCTTCGGGTTGGTCCCGGCCACGACCTGGGTGCCGTACTCCTTGTTCAACAAGCCGTAGAAGCGGCCTTGCGAACCGGTGAGGCCCTGGTACACGACCTTGGTGGTCTCGTCGACGAAGATGCTCACGCCTGTGCTCCTCCAGCGAGCTCGACGGCAGTGCGCGCCGCGTCGAGCATGGTGGGCTGCAACTGCAACCGGTCGGAAAGGTGGGACTGCAGGATCGCCCGGCCTTCGTCGGCGTTGGTGCCGTCGAGCCGGATGACGATCGGCGAGTCGATCTTCACCCGCTCGAGCGCCTGCACGATCCCGTTGGCGACCTCTTCACCCTTGGTGATCCCACCGAAGATGTTGATGAAGATCGACCGGACGTTGGGGTCGTTGTTGATGACCTCGAGCGCCCCTGCCATCACGTCGGCGTTCGCGCCGCCGCCGATGTCGAGGAAGTTCGCGGGCTTCCCGCCGACCTGGTTGACGATGTCGACGGTGCTCATCGCGAGCCCGGCGCCGTTGGCGATCACGCCGACGAACCCGTCGAGACCCACGTACTGCAGGCCCTTGTCGTGGGCCGCCTGCTCACGTTCGTCGCGCACCTGGATCGCGTCGTACTGCTCGTAGTCGGGGTGACGGAACACCGCGTTGTCGTCGAGCGTCACCTTGGCGTCGAGCGCGTGCACCCGGCCATCAGGTGTGAGGATCAACGGGTTGATCTCGCAGAGATCGGCGTCGGCCTCGGTGTAGGCGGTGTACAGCTTCATGAGGATCTCGACTGCGCCCTCGGTGGCCACCGGATCGAGCTCCGCCGCCTCGACCCACGACCGGCAGGCCCCCTCGGAGAGCCCGTCGACCGGGTTGACGTGGATGCGCGCGATCGCGTCGGGGTTCTCGTCGGCGACGGTCTCGATCTCGACCCCGCCCTGCGCCGAGAGCATGCCGAGGTGCAGCTTCGCCCCGCGATCGAGGGTGAACGACGCGTAGTACTCCTCGGCGATGTCGCTCGCCTTCTCGATCCACACGACGTCGACACGGTGGCCCTTGATGTCCATCCCGATGATGTTCGACGCGTGCTCACGCACCTCGTCGACGTTCGACGCGAGCTTCACCCCACCGGCCTTGCCGCGTCCGCCCACGAGCACCTGCGCCTTCACGACCACCGGGTACCCCACCGCTTCCGCGGCGGCCACGGCTTCGTCGACGGTCGTGACCGCGGAGCCGGCCGAGACCGGGATCCCGTACTGCGCGAACAACTGCTTGCCTTGGTACTCGAGTAGGTCCACGGTGCTCCTGGTCTCAGGTGAAGGGGTTCGGTGATGCGGTTCGGGTCACGGATCTGGGGAAAGAACTAGCGCGCCGGCTGCGTCTCCCGGGCATCGAGCGCCTCGGTGAGCCAGTCGGAGATGGTCTCGAGCGGGGTCCCGGGGGTGAAGAGCCGGGCGACGCCGGCCGCCTGGAGCGCTTCGATGTCGGCGTCGGGGATGATCCCACCACCGAACACGATCACGTCGTCGAGGCCCCGTTCGGCGAGCAGGGCGATCACCTTCGGGAAGAGGGTCATGTGCGCCCCCGAGAGCAACGAGATGCCGACGGCGTCGGCGTCTTCTTGGAGCGCCGTCGCCGCGATCTGTTCCGGCGTCTGGAACAGGCCGGTGTAGATGACCTCGAAGCCACCGTCGCGCAGGGCCCGCGCGATCACCTTGGCGCCGCGATCGTGCCCGTCGAGGCCGGGCTTGGCGATGACCACGCGGTAACGCCGCTCCATGGCGGGCTCTCTCCAGATCGGGGCTGCGCATCGGGGCCGGGGGCCGGGGCCGCGTACGCTCGCGCCGGCGCGAGAACGATAGTCACGCTGGTCAGCCGACGAGAAATGCCGAGCAATGACGACAAGGGACCGATGACCGCCGAACCGAGCGCCGAGCCCGGCGCCAAGCCGGGTGCCAAGCCGAGATGGTCATCGACGCCGCTCCTCGTGATCACGGCTGCGCTCGCGATCGGCGCCGGCCTGATCATCGCCGCGCTGCTCCTCGTCGCGACCGGCCAGAGCGGCGACGTGCCGAAGGGGCCGTTCCCCCTCGGCTCGACCACGGGCCTGCGCGAAGAGGTGGAGAAGAGCCCCGTCTACATCGCCGACCCGACCGGTGGCGACGGCCTCTGGCTCCAGCTCAGGGGCAAGGAGATCGTCGCGTTGTCGGCAGTCCCGCCCGGCAACCCGAGCAGTTGCACCGTTCGCTGGCGCGACTCGGTCGATGCGTACGAAGACTGCGACGGCAAGCGGTACAGCGAAGACCAGCTGGCCACGTATCCCCTCGAGCAACGCGAGGGCTCCCTCTACGTCGACACGCGCCGCGCCGATCCTCCAGACTGACGCCGCCCAGCTAGAGCTTCTTGAGCGGGGCCCAGGCGAGGAGCAGTCGCTTCTCGCCGACGTCGCGGAACCGGACGATGGCCTCGGCCTTGTCGCCCTGGCCGATCACGTCGGTGATCACTCCCTCACCGAACTTGTCGTGGCCGACGTCGTCGCCGACGCGGAGCCCGAGCTGCTCGGCGCCGTTCGCGCCCGTCGGCTGCGACGCTTGCCGCACCGCAGCGTTGACGACCGCCTCGCGATGGCCACCAAGGCCCGACCGAGTCGAGCGACGCTCCTCGCCGATCGCGCGCACCAGCTCCTCGGGGATCTCGCGCAGGAACCGACTCGGCGGGTAGTACTCCGTCGCGCCGAACAGGCTGCGGCACCACGCGTGGCAGAGGTACAGCCGCTCGCGGGCCCGGGTGATGCCGACGTAGCAGAGGCGGCGTTCCTCCTCGAGCTCGTCGGGTTCGCCGAGGCTGCGGGAGTGCGGGAAGACGCCGTCTTCCATTCCCGTGAGGAACACCACCGGGAACTCCAAACCCTTCGCGGTGTGGAGCGTCATCAGCGTGACCGCCGAGTTGTCGGCACCGTCTTCGCCGTCGAGATCGGTGACGAGCGAGATGCCTTCGAGGAACGCCTGGATGCGGCCGACACCGTTCGGCGGCGGTGCGTCGGCGGCGTCGGTCCCGGCGATGGCGGCGAGGCCCGACGCGGGCACCGAGGCCCGCTGCTGCTCCTCGAGCTGCTCGTCGAACTGGGTCGCCACGCCGATGAGCTCCTGGAGGTTCTCGATCCGGCCCTGCGCCTCGATCGACCGCTCGACCTCGAGCTCGGCGAGGTACCCGGTGCGCTGGAGCATCGCGTCGATCGTGGCCCCGACGCCCTGATCGGCCTCCGCCTCGAGCCCGGCGACCACCTCGAGCAGTTCGCGGATGCCCCCGAGCGCCTTGCCGTTGACGCCCGCGGCAGCAGCCGATGCGAGCGCGTCGCGGAACGTGACCGCCGCACCCTGCGCGTAGGCGTCGACCTTGCGCACCGACGTGTCGCCGACGCCGCGTCGCGGCGTGTTCACGATTCGCTTCCAGCTCACTTCGTCGTCGGGGTTCACGATCGCGCGCAGGTACGCCAGCGCGTCCTTCACCTCGCGCCGGTCGTAGAACTTGGTGCCACCGATCACGCGGTACGGCATCCCGGCCCGCACGAGCGACTCTTCGATCACGCGACTCTGCGCGTTGGTCCGGTAGAAGACGGCCATGTCGTCGAACCGGTGACCTTCGGAGTCGGTGAGCCGGTCGATCTCGTTCACGATGAACGCGGCCTCGTCGTGCTCGTCCTCGGCCTGGTAGCGGGTGAGCAGCTCACCGCCGATCTGGTCGGTCCAGAGGTGCTTCGGTCGCCGCGCCGCGTTGTTCGCGATGACTGCGTTGGCCGCATCGAGGATGCGCTGGGTGGAGCGGTAGTTCTGCTCCATCACGATCACACTCGCGTCGGGGAACGCCTCCTCGAACCGCATCAGGTTCCGGAAATCCGCCCCGCGGAACCTGTAGACCGACTGATCGGCGTCGCCGACGACCATGACGTTGCGGTGTTCGGCGGTGAGCATCCGCACGATCTCCCACTGCGCCATGTTCGTGTCCTGGAACTCGTCGACGAGCACGTACTCGAAGCGGTGCTGCCACCGGGCGAGCACGTCGGGGTGCTCGCGGAACAAGCGGACGACCAGCAACAGCAGGTCGTCGAAGTCGGCGGCCGACGCATCCTGGAGGCGCCTCTGGTACTCGGTGTAGATCTCGGCGACCTTGCGCTCGAACGGCCCGATGGCCCGGTCGAGGGCCTCGGCCGGGCTCACGAGCTCGTTCTTCATGGCCGAGATCAGACCCTGGGTGCGCCGGGCCGGGAACCGCTTCGGGTCGAGATCGAGGTCGCGGCGGACGTAGTCGGTGAGGCGCACCGCGTCGGCCTGGTCGTAGATCGTGAACGACGACCGGTAGCCCAGCCGCTCGATGTCCTTCCGCAAGATGCGCGCGCACGCCGAGTGGAACGTCGACACCCACATGCGCCGCGCGACCGGCCCGACGAGCGCCTCGACGCGCTCCTTCATCTCGCCCGCGGCCTTGTTGGTGAACGTGATCGCGAGGATCTGGAACGGCGACAGGTTGCGTTCGCCGACGAGGTATGCGACCCGGTGCGTCAGCACGCTCGTCTTTCCCGACCCCGCGCCCGCGACCACGAGGATCGGACCGTCGGGCGCGCTCGCCGCCTCGCGCTGCACCGGGTTGAGTCCGGCCAGGAGATCCGCGGTGTCGCCCCGCGGGGGCGAGGGGGTCGGGGGCGCAGCGCTGCTCATCACCGACGATCGTACAGGTGTTCGATCGACGCGGTCCGGCGAAACGGACGCGGATCGGGGTCGATCAGGGATCGAGCCGGCCTTCGGCGATCTCGAGGCGCAGTTCGGTGGTGGCATCGGGCGCGGGCGGCGCGACCAGATCGACCGCCACGCTCGCGTCGGCGTCGTCGCGGTAGGACCGCAGGAGTCGCGTGCGTTCGGGGTTCAGCGCGACGGTGAAGGACCCGTCGTCTTCGATCTCGAGCGCGTAGTACGCCTCCCAGTCGCCCTCGAACGACGGCGCAGTGGGGTCGGCGCCGCGCGGCATGCGGCGGAAGCGCATGCGCTCGGTGTCGAAGAGCCAGATGCTGTGGGAGGTGTCGATGCGCTCCATAGGGGAAGGTTCAGGGTAGCCGCCTCCGGGGCGCTTTCCACCAGCGGCGGACGCCGCCGGCCCCACTGCTCACCGGCATCTCACGGAGCGCGGTCGCAAGCCTCCGACCAGGGGCGGAGCCGCCTCAGCGGCCGGCATTCTCCATCGCCGGGGTGTAGCTGCCCTTGGCGGCTTCGCTGTTCAGCTTGGCGCGGTGTGCGAACGCAGCGCGGCCGGCGTCGGCATTCGCGGCGTCGCCCTTCCACGCCTGGAGCGCCGCCGACTGCAGGGCGCGACCGTAGGAGAAGCTCATCGCCCACGGGACCACCTCACCGGCGGCCTTGCGCTTGTTCATCGCGTCGAGGTTCGCGGTCGCGGCTTCGTCGGATTGACCGCCCGAGAGGAAGACGATGCCGGGCACCGCCGCGGGAACCGCGCGGCGGAACGTCCGTAGCGTCGCCGCGGCCACCTCGTCGGGTGACGCCTGCGCCGAGCAGTCGGCACCAGGGATGACCATGTTGGGCTTCAGGAGGATGCCCTCGAGCTCGACGCGCTGTTCCGACAGCTGCGCGAACACGGCCTCGAGCACCGCGGTCGTGACTTCCTCACACCGCTCGATCGTGTGGTCGCCGTCCATGAGGACCTCTGGCTCCACGATCGGCACGATCCCGGCTTCCTGGCACAGCGCCGCGTAGCGGGCGAGCGCGTGCGCGTTCACGTCGATGCAGTACCGCGACGGGAGGTCGGCGGTGATCGAGTAGGTCGCGCGCCACTTCGCGAAGCGGGCACCGAGGTCGTAGTAAGCCTTCAGCCGTTCCCGTAGGCCGTCGAGACCCTCGGTGACGGTCTCACCCGGCGCGCCCGGCAACGGCTTGGCGCCGGCGTCGACCTTGATGCCCGGGATGATCCCCTGGTCTTCGAGGATCTTCACGAGCGGCGTGCCGTCGGCTGCCTGCTGGTGGATCGTCTCGTCGAAGAGGATGACGCCACTGATGTACTCGCCGACCCCGGGTGCGGTGAAGAGCAGCTCCCGGTAGTCGCGGCGGGCGTCTTCGGTCGACTCGGTGCTGATCGAATCGAACCGCTTCTTGATCGTCCCCGAGCTCTCGTCGGCGGCGAGGATCCCCTTGCCCGGTGCGACGATCGCCTGCGCGATGGCGGCCAGATCACCCATGTCCCTCATCCCCTTCATTCCCACTCGATCGTTCCGGGTGGTTTGGAGGTGACATCGTAGGCAACCCGGTTGACTCCAGGCACCTCGTTGATCACCCGCGACGCGATCCGCTCGAGCACGTCGTACGGCAGACGGGCCCAATCGGCGGTCATGGCGTCGTCGGAGGTCACGGCCCGGACGATGATCGGATATGCGTAGGTCCGGTCGTCGCCCATCACCCCGACCGTGCGGACCGCCGGCAAGACCGCGAAGCTCTGCCAGATCTCACGGTAGAGACCGGCCCGACGGATCTCCTCGACCACGATGGCGTCGGCCTGCTGGAGGATCTCGACCCGTTCCGGCGTGATGGTGCCGACGATGCGCACCGCGAGCCCCGGCCCCGGGAACGGCTGACGCCAGACGATCTCCTCGGGGAGGCCGAGCTCCTCGCCGACCGCCCGCACCTCGTCCTTGAACAGGTGGCGCAGCGGCTCCACCAGGTCGAAGTTCATGTCGTCGGGCAGGCCACCCACGTTGTGGTGCGACTTGATCACCGCGTTGTCGGAGCCGCCCGACTCGACGATGTCGGGGTAGAGCGTGCCCTGCACGAGGAATCGGGAGTCGTCGTACTCGCGCGCGACCTCCTCGAACACGCGGATGAAGAGCTCACCGATGATCTTGCGCTTGCGTTCGGGGTCGACGACGTCGTCGAGCGCGCCCAGAAACCGGTCACCGGCCTTCACGTGCACGAGGTCGATCTGGAACTGCCGGCGGAACGTCTCCTCGACCTGGTCGGCTTCGCCGAGCCGCAGCAGCCCGGTGTCGACGAACACGCAGGTGAGCTGATCGCCGATCGCCTTGTGCACCAACGCGGCCGCGACCGCCGAGTCGACACCGCCCGACAACCCGCAGATCACCCGCTCGGTGCCGACCTGGGCGCGGATCTCCGCAACCTGCTGTTCGATGATCGAGGAGTTGGTCCACGTCGGCCGACAGTGCGCGCCCTCGAAGAGAAACGCCTTCAGGATCTCCTGGCCCCGCGGCGTGTGCGCGACCTCGGGGTGGAACTGCACGCCGTAGATCGCGCGCTCGGGGTGCTCGAGGGTCGCGACGGGTACCACGCCGGTCGACGACGTGACCACGAACCCGTCGGGCGCCGCGACGATCGAGTCGCCATGGCTCATCCAGACCTCTTGCTCACCCGGGAGATCGGTGAACAGGACCGACGGGACCCCCGCGGCGAGCGTCATGGCCGTGCGGCCGTACTCACCGCTCCCGGTGCGCTCGACGATCCCCCCGAGGTCCCGGGCCACGAGCTGCGCGCCGTAACAGATGCCGAGGATCGGCACGCCGGCTTCGTAGACGGCGTGGTCGATCGAGGGCGCGCCGTCGACGTGGACCGAAGCCGGACCGCCGGAGAAGATGATCGCCTTCGGGTTCTTGGCGAGCATCTCCGCGACCGGCATCGTGCGGGGGACGATCTCCGAGTACACGTGCGCCTCGCGCACGCGCCGGGCGATCAGTTGTGCGTACTGGGCGCCGAAGTCGACGACGAGGACGAGATCGTGCGCGGGATCGCTGCCACTCACGGGCGTCGGTTCACTGGCGCCGGGTCACGATCAGCGGCCCATGCCGATGTTCTGCGCGCGCTGGAGCGACTTGCCCTCGGTGAGCAGCGACGGCGCGATCATCACCTCGGCCTTCTGGAACTCCTTCACCGTCTCGTACCCGGTGGTGGCCATCGACGTGCGCAGCGCCCCGAACAGGTTGAGGCTGCCGTCGTTGTCGTGCGCGGGGCCGACGAGGATCTCCTCGAGCGTGCCGTGCTGACCGGCCTGGACGCGTGCACCACGCGGGAGCGTGGGGTGGAAGGTGGCCATGCCCCAGTGGTAGCCGCGACCGGGCGCCTCGTAGGCGCCGGCGAGCGGAGAGCCGAGCATCACCGCGTCGGCACCGCAGGCGATGGCCTTGGCGACGTCGCCCCCGGTGCGCATGCCGCCGTCGGCGATCACGTGCACGTAGACGCCGGTCTCGTCGAGGTGACGGATGCGGGCACCCGCGGCGTCGGCGATGGCCGTGGCCTGGGGGACGCCGATGCCGAGGACGCCGCGACTGGTGCAGGCGTGACCCGGTCCGACACCGACGAGCACACCGACGGCGCCGGTGCGCATGAGGTGCAGCGCGGTGGAGTACGACGCGCACCCGCCGACGATCACCGGGACGTCGAACTCACGGATGAACTTCTTGAGGTTGAGCGGCTGGCGCGACGGGTCCTTCGACACGTGCTCCGCCGACACGACGGTGCCCTGGATCACCAGGACGTCGAGCTCGGCCTCGAGGATGTGCTTCGAGTACTGCTCGACGCGCTGCGGCGTGAGCGACGCGCACGACGTGACGCCGGCGGCCCTGATCTCCTCGATGCGCCGGCCGATCAGCTCTTCCTTGATCGGCTCCTCGTAGATCTCCTGCATGCGCCGCGTGGCCTTCTCGGGCTCGAGCGTCGCGATCTCGCTGAACACCGGCTCGAGGTCGTCGTAGCGGGTCCACAGTCCCTCGAGGTTCAGGCACCCGAGTCCGCCGAGTCGACCGACTTCGATCGCGGTGGCGGGCGACACGACCCCGTCCATCGCGGCCGCGATGAGCGGCAGCTCGAAGTTGAAGGCGTCGAGCTCCCAGGTGATGTCGACGTCTTCGGGGTCGCGCGTCCGGCGGCTGGGCACGATCGCGATGTCGTCGAACCCGTAGGCCCGCCGTCCGCTCTTGCCGATCCCGATCTCGACTTCCAAGGTGGCTCCCCTGCGCGGTCGTGCACTCCTGAAGGGTTGGAGTCTACTAGCCGTTCTGCGCTCCGCAGACTTGGGTGCCGTACTCGGTCACGCGGTTCGACGCCTCGTTGGCCGCCTCGGTCTGGAACCGCTTCCGCTCCGCCTCCGGCACCTTGGTCGGGTCGTACCCGACCGCGGCCAACGCGGGCTGGAGATCCTCGATGGCTTTCGCCACGACCTCGACGTCGGGTCGGATCTCGCCGCTCGCGGCCGCCTCCATCCCCTGGAGCGCGGTGACCGACGCGGCCCAGCGTGTCGCGAGCTCGTCGACCGGGACTGTCGCGGGATCGAGGGTCGCGGTCGTGTTCGTGGCGATGAACTGCTGGTACTGGGAGCAGAACTCCGCGCTGTCGGTTCCCTTGAAGGTGACGGTCGTGGTCGTCGTCTCCTTGGCGTCCTTCTTGTCGTCGTCGCTGCACGCGGTCCCGATCACGGTCAGCGTCAGCACGACCACGATCAGCAGCCGTACGGACGCCCTTCGTGACTTCGGATATACCGACCTTCTACTCACTCAGACCTCCATATGCGGATGTTTCGCCCTCGACGCCGAGGAGACGGGCGAGGAAGCTGCGCAGGATGCGCGCGGTCGCCCCCCACACGGTCTCACCAACGAGCTCGAAGAACACGACATCGAGCTCGGTGAACGGTCGCGCGTCCGACACAGGGAAGACCCAGTGCTCCTCGCGATAGGTCGCGTCGGAGAGCAGTTCGGTGAGCGGAACGTCGAACACGCGCTCGACTTCTCGCGGATCGGCGCGCAGCGTCGGGGGCTCGGCGAGCAGGCCGACGAACGGGTCGATCACGAACCGCGATCCAACCGTCCCCAGCCGGTCGAGCGCCACCACCACCTCGACGAGCGACGGGTCGAGCCCGATCTCCTCGTGGGCCTCGCGCAGCGCGGTGTCGACCGGCGACCGGTCCAGCCCGACCTGCACGGTCCCTCCCGGGAACGCGATCTCGCCCTGGTGCGACGGCATCGTCTCGGGCCGCTTCGTCAGCACCACGTGCACGTCGTCGTCACGTTCGAACAACGGGATGAGCACCGCGGCGTCACGGCTCCCGTCGACACGGATCGGCTCCGGCAGCGGCGCGGCGAAGCGGCCGGCGCGTTCGCGCACCAGGTCGAGGGAGAGGTGACGCTCCGCGGCCGAGAGGTGCGCCCACGGCGCCGGGCCCGTGATCCGGAACGCCTCGGGGCGCGGGATGCGTTGTCGTCCGCCGCGGGACGGCGCGGGCACTGCCATCGCGAGCAGATTAGGTCCTCCGGTTCAAGGAATCGCCCGATCCCGTCGATACGGGGCGGGTGATCGAGATGCGCAGCGCACGGACGCGCGTGCAGTGGTCGGAGTGGAACGACTGGCGGTTCCCGCCGGTGGCGGTCCTGCTCTCGGTGATCGTGGTCGCCACGGCTGCGGGCGCCGTGTGGTCGGGCGTGATCCTCCGCCCGATCGACGGTCCGGGCTTCACGCCTGCGCTCCCCGCTGCGATCATCCTCGCCACGTTCGTCGGCTGGAACCAGCTCGGGCTCGCCCGGGCCGACCTCCGGGCCTGGCGCGAGACCCTCATCGTCATCGGTGGCCTGCTTGGAGTGGTCGGCGTCGTGTTCGTCGCCCGGGTCGGGTCGCCGGCCGAGGTCCTCGCCTTCGGGATCGGGTCGCTCGAGGAGGAGCTGGTCTTCCGACTCGCCGCGCCCCTCGCCCTCGGCGGCATCACCGCGTGGGCGCTCGGTCGTCCGGTCGGCGAACTCCGCGCCTGGGGCAACGGCCCGTGCGCGGTCGCGGTCGCGGCGAGCGCGGTCGTCTTCACGTGCATGCCCGGCCACCTCGCGCAGGCGGCCGGCCCGCTCCAGCTCGTGCCGTTCCTTGCGATCGCGATGCTGCTCACCTACATCGTGCTGCGCACCGGCGCGCTGCTGCCCGGGGTCGCCGTGCACGCGCTCCTGAACCTCGCGACCGTCGCCTACCTCGCGGGCGCGATCCCGAATCTCGTCTGGGCATCCGTCGTCATCGTCGGCCTCGGTGCGTACGCGTTGGGCGCCGAGCGCGCCGGCCGTCGCCTCGGACTCATGACTCCCGTCGCCGGCTGAGCGCGCTCGCCCGACGAGGTCTGCACCGTGAGTCCCGGAATCCGGGCGTGAGCGTGCAGACCTCGCGGGTTCGGTCGTCGGTCAGGAGGCCATCGCCTGTTGCCGCTGCAGCATCGCGGCGTGCTCGTGGGGCTGGCGGATCTCCTTCGGGAACATGGAGTGGGCGACCGCCTCGTCGTAGGAGATCAGGCCCGCAGCGACGAGCTCGGAGAGCGAGCTCTCGAGCGTCTTCATGCCGTCCTTCATGCCCGTGGCCACCACGTTGCGGATCTGGTGGGTCTTGCCCTCGCGGATGAGGTTGCGCATCGCGTTGTTCGCGATGAGCACCTCGAACGCCGCGACCATGCCCTCGTCGGTCTTGGGGATCAAGCGCTGCGACACGACGCCGGCGAGGCACGCCGCGAGCTGCACCCGGATCTGCTCCTGGCGGTCGGCCGGGAAGACGTCGGAGATGCGGTCGATGGCCTGCGCCGCGTCGTTGGTGTGCAGACGTCGCGAACACGAGGTGGCCGGTCTCGGCGATGGTCAGCGCGAACTGGATCGTCTCGAGGTCACGCATCTCACCGACGAGGATGACGTCGGGGTCTTCTCGCAGCGCGGCACGGAGCGCATGCTGGAACGAGTCGGTGTCGGTACCGACCTCGCGCTGGTCGACCGCCGAACGCTTGTGACTGTGCACGTACTCGATCGGGTCTTCGATCGTGAGGATGTGGCAGGCGCGGTTGTCGTTGATGTGGTCGATGATCGACGCGAGCGTCGTCGACTTCCCGGAACCGGTCGGACCGGTCACGAGCACGAGCCCCTGCGGCAGTCCCGCGAAGTGCGTGATGCCCGAGGGCAGTCCGAGCTCCTCGAAGCTCGGGATGTGGTACGGGATGACGCGGAGGCTCATCGCGAGCTCACCCTGGCGGTGGTACACGTTGCCACGGAAGCGGCCGTTGTCGCGCCAGGCGAACGAGAAGTCGACTTCCTTCTTCTCGCGCACCTCGGCAACGAGTTCGGTCCCGATCGTCGACTCGATCAACGCCGTCGCATCGGTGTTGCTGTAGCGCGGCGTGTTCTCGATCTCGACGAGGTGCCCGTCGACCCGCACCCGCGGCTGACTGCCGCCGGTGATCAACAGGTCGGTTGCGCCGTTGTCCCACAGCACGTCGAGGTACTGGTCGATCGGGGTGATGTCGATGGAGTGCATGATCTGGGTTCTCCGTTCCGGACGAGTTCGACTTCGATGGATCAGGTCTGGGCGCGCTTGTCGGTCCAGGTGGCGACAACCGGCGCGCCGGTGCCGTCGCCCGTGCAGTACCTGTTGGAGCTGCCGATCTGCGCATCGCTGGGTAGCGCCGCGTAGCCGTCCACGCCGACGGTCTTGATCGGCCCGTAGCAGACTTGGGCCTCGATGCGGACCGGCAGCGCGGCGATCGCGACCGGGTCCGTCACTCCGTCGGGGACGATCCTGGACTCGAGCGTCACGAGCTTGGCGTTCGGGACCTGGGTGGCGCCGCAGACCTCTCGTCCGCACCCGACGACGTAGTCGGTGTACTCGGGATCGACCTTGAGTCCCCGGATCCGCACCGTCCGGGCGACGATCCCGCGGTCCACCACCGGGTAGTTGACACCGCTGAACGCGTTGGCGTTGCTTCCGTCGCACGCGTCCCAGATCCACCACAGGAACCGGTTCTTCCGCGTCTGCTGGCAGTAGCGGCCGTACTCGGCGATGTCGACGGCTGCCGCTGGCGTGTAGACGGTGCCGCTGATCGACACCATCGTCGACGGGGCGTTCGGGTCGTTGCCGAAGATCGAGTTGAACAGATCGGTGGTGCCGCTGGCGGCCCCGTCGGAGGAGCCCCAGCGCATCACGGCGCAGCTCTTGTCGTCGCCGCCGTTGTTGCCCCGGCCGTAGTTCGGCTTGGCGACGATGCAGCCCTGGGCCGGAAGTGCCGCGGGCTGGTTCGCGTTGACCGGTGAGAGGGTGAGTTCGAGTTCCAAGCCGTCGAGGTTCACGCTGTAGTCGCAGCCGGAGAAGCTGAGGAACCCGCACGACGCGCTGCCCCACCAGTCGACCTTGAAGTTCTTCAACTTGTTGACGTCGACATCGGTGCCCGGGTTCGACTGTGTCGTCCGGAAGCAGTCGGTGACGTCGAGGACATCCTGCTTGGGCGAGCCCCAGTCGGTGAGTGCCTGCCCGTTGTTGCTCTGCAGGCCGGACCTGAGGCACTGCGAGGCGTTGGCGGTCCCGGTGGGCGGAATGATCCGGGCGTTGATGCTCGGCTGGGTTCCGAAGAGGGACTGCCAGAAGTCGAAGTTGCTGTCGTACTGAGCCCGCAGCTGGACCTTCGTGATCTTCGTGTTCGCGGGGAGGCCCGGCCACGAGCTGCCCGCGAGGCCAGGAACGTTCAGTGAGACCGTCCCTGAGGTGGCGCTCGAGTTCCAGTTGACGTGCCAACCGAGATTGGTCCACTGGTTGGTCGGCTGTTCGGCCATCGTCACTGCGTTCGCCGCGTTGGTGATGCCCGAGCCGCTCGTCGTCACACCCGAAGGTTGGAGTGTCGGAAGTGCCGGGTTGTCGTAGACCGCGATGTGCTGCGCCGAGTATCCGGACTGGCCCGCCGTCCCCGGGGGTGGTCCGGCGCAGAGGTTGACGGTCCCGTCGACGAAGCGCACACGACTGTCGCCCGCGAACACGAACTGCACGCCGGGACCATCCGGATCGCACGCGCCAGGGAAGCTCGGACGGGTGATCGCCGTGTACGAGACCTCGAGTCGCATTCCGTCGAGCGTGACCGACTGGTTCCCCGACATCGTTGCCGAGTAGACGACCGACAGGTTGGAGAACTTCGCGGAGGTGTTGAGGCACGACGAGACGTCGAGCGTGACGGCGCCGTTGCCGTTGGAACCGCCACCGTTGATGCTCTTGGTGCAGGCGGATCCGCCCGGGCTCAAGACGACCTGCGGGTTCGTCGCGCCGGTGGCGTGGTGGTCGACGGTCAGGGACGCAGTGATGTTCGACGCTCCAGCAGGAACTGCCGCGTTGAAGCCGGAGACCGTGAGGGAGCGCCCCGCCGAGCTCGCCCAGGTCACCGCGAGCTCGGCACCGTCGAGCCAGAACGTCCGACTGCCGGTGAACATCCCGCTCGCGGCCGTCGTGTAGCGGACCTTTGCTCCGTTCACCTTCGCGGCAGTGTCGAGGCAGTTGGCGGGGAGCGTCCAACTCGTCACCCCCGGGTTGTTCTGGCTCGTGGCCGAGACGTTCTGCGAGCAGAGCACCTGGTTCGAGGCGCTCAGCACCTCGACCTTGAGGGTCCCGATGTTGGACGTGGAGCTCTCGCGGTGTCGGTACTTCAGGACCGCCGACGACGGCACCGCGTCGACGGGGATCGTCGGGTAGCTGCCGAGCACGATGTCGGCGCTTCCGCAGAAGAACAACACGCAGCTCGACGTGTAGCTGGCCGAGTTCGAGTCGTTCACGGTGCCGTTGCTCAACTGGTACGCGAGTGACCGGTTGCCGAAGTCGCCACCCTCGTCGGTCGTCGGGACGAGCGTCGAGCTGCCCGACGAGTAGCTGGCGGCGGTCGCCGAGTTGTTGTCGATGGCCGCGCCGGCCGCGGCGTTCGTGAAGTTGGTACTGACCGCGGTCGTCGGGTTGTACGTGGTCGTGGTGGTGGCGGGATTCGGGTCCCAGTCCTTCGGTGTTCCTCCGACGATGCGCGGGTTGCCCTTGGCGTTGCCCACGCACCACTCGTTGGTCTGCGAACCGCCGCCGTCGGTGCAGTTGTACGCGCCGTAGGAGTCACGGAAGTCGAAGTAGTACAAGCCCGGCTTGAACCAGAGGTCGGCTCCGAGGCCGTCGACGCCCTTGCAGGTGCTCGTCAGCTGCGAGAGCGCCTTGGCGTCGTCGTACCAGCCGGGTTCGAACGTGACCAGGTTGCCCGAGCCGGGACAGGCCGGGACGACGCGGTGCGCCGGTAGCCCCTGGAGGTCGGCCCGACTCGTGTACTTCGGATCGTTGCGCTTCGGGTCGACGGTGTCGTCGCCGTAGCCACCCACACCGGGGTAGGAGTTGAGATTCACGCAGTTCTTCGGGCTCGTGGCGCTCCCCTCGACGAGGATCTTGCCACCGCGACTCACGGTGCAGTCCTGGCGACCCGTGAACGACGTTCCCTCGTTCGTCTGCAGGGTGCCGGTGTCCGCCACGATCGACGAGTTCGAGAACACGCCGCCCTTCAGCTTCGCCACGCCGGCGGCATTGCTGAAGCTCGGGCTGAAGAGCAAACCCGGCTCGGCCGCGGAGCCTTGCGTCCAGAACGCGAGGAGATCGGCGTAGTTGTTGATGTCCTTGTTGGGCGGACCCCACTGGTTGGCGCGGCGCCCGAGGGTCTGGATGGCGAAGAACGGCTGGTTCGATGAGTTTCCACCGTCGCCGCTGCCGATGGCAGACGCCTCGGTCGCGCCCTCGCAGGCGACGCTGACCGTCGGCTGCGGCGAGACCGCGGGGACGGTGAGCGCGCAGGGGTCGCCTCCGTCGTAGCCGAGGTTCTCGGTCGGGTCGGCGTTCTTGATGTTCTGGATCGCGGTGTCGACGGCGCCGTCGGCGGCGTAGAGGTTCGTGCGGTCGTCGCGCACCGACTTGGTGGCGGTGAGGCTGGTGCCGGTGTAGCTCAGCACCGCGGTGGCGAGGATGGCCACGACGAAGATCATCACGAGAGCGATGAGGAGAGCGCTACCGCTCTCGTCGGAGACGCCGGCCCGGAGCTTGCGGTACCGGCTGCGCTGCGCTGCGCTCATCGTGGAGGTCCCTTTCATCTCGGTCGGGTGCGAGAACGGTCGAACATGCAGCTGTGGGGAGGGCCCGACCGGCCCTCCCCACAGTGCGAGTTGTTGCGTTGGATAGGTGCAGGCGGTCTGGTCGCACCGGAGCGGTCGCGTCACGTGTAGGTGCACTTGAGCGTCGCCGTCGCCGACGCGGGTCGGTGTAGCTGCGTCAGGTCGGCCGTGGTCGGCCGGGTAGGCGCCGTCGTGCCTTGAAGCGCGTACGCCGACGGGCTGACCTTCAGCCTGCGAGAGCTCGGTCGTGTTCACCGCGGTCTTCGCGTCGTCGGTGAGGCCACCGAAGGCGAGCACGCCGACGACGGCGAGGATGCCGAGGATCGCGATGACGACGAGGAGCTCGATGAGCGTGAAGCCCTTCTGGGCCACGTTCTTCTCGCTCCAGTCCTCACGGTTCATGAGGTTCTTCAGCACTGTTGGTTCCCTTCGATCGGGTGCCTCCGATGGCACCGCCTGTTGTTGCGTCCCACCCCCGAGCGGTGCCGGGAGGCGCCCCCGGGCCGATCGACCGGAGACCCTTCGGAAGATACGGACGGCACCGAACCGGTCGGTATAGGCCGGTGGGCCTGAATCCGGTCGCTGACGGCGCGCTTGCGCGTCAGCCGGCGCGGCGCGTGCCGCGTGAGCGTGAAGTCGCCGTCGCCGTTGGGCCACGTGACGCTGAGCGTGCACTGGGCCGTCGCTGCCGGTGGGACAGGTGCCGCTCGCCGTGAACTCGTCGCGTGCTCGAACCCGAGCTCGCTCGTCGACGACGCAGCGTCGATCCGGAGCAGACGGTGCGCGACGAGCGTCCACTCGGTCGCCGAGGAGCGCGCGCGCGATACGTCGACGGTCCGCCGTCCGCTCACGGCCATGCTGAGCGACCGGTCCGGCTGCCGGGACAGGCCGACGACGCGCGTTCTGATCGGCCGCACTCGACGCGGCGTCGGCGGTGAAGTACCGCGCCGTGAACTCGGCGACGTTGGAGCGGTCGGTCCGCCGTTCTGCCTCGGCGGTGCGCTGGAACCCCATCGATGACCGCGATCGTGACGGCGCTCAGGATGATCGCCGGTGATCGCGATCGTCACGAGCAGCTCGATGAGCGTGAACCCGCCTTCGGTCGCGTGCGCGATCGGCGGGGCGCGCTCATGGCTGCCGCTTCACGACAGAGACGGTCTGGCGAGACCGCCGCCCGCTTCGGGCGACCGTGATCGACATCTGCTGCACTCCGGGTCGGTGCAGCCGGTGCACGTCGGCGGAGTAGCCGGCCGGGATCGTTGCCGTCCCAGACCTTCACTGCGCTGACCGCAGCGGTGTAGTCGGGAGGGATCGGCGATCGGAGCCCCGTGAGGTCGTAGGTCGCGGCGCAGGCGGCGTACGGCACGCCGGAGACTTCACGTACTCGGCAGCGTTGCGGGCCAGGGCCTCGGTGCGCGTGATCTCACGGTGCTGGGCTCCGGCGACGATCATCGCCGACGATCGCGCTGAGGATCGCGACGAACGCGATCGAGATGATCGCGACGGTGATCAGGATCTCGATGAGGCCGAATCCGTCGCTCGCTGCCGTCGGACACGCCGGCGGACGATCGCATCACTACTTGAGCTTCGAGCCCTGGAGCATGCCGTAGATCGACTGGACCATCGCCACGGCGACGAAGCCGACGATCACGCCCATGAAGATGATGACGGCCGGCTCCATGCAGCGCCATGACCTTCTTGAGCTTGTACTCGAGCTCGGTGCCGTAGTAGTTCGCCGCGATCTCGAGCTGGTTGTCGAGCGTGCCCGGTCTCCTCGCCGACCCGGATCATCTGCACCGCGGGCTTCGGGAAGATCCCGGTGGCGGCGATCGGCTCGGCCATGCCCTGGCCCTCGAGCATCGCCTCGTTCACGGTGGTGAGCTTCTTCTCGAACACCGTGTTGTTCGTGCTCTGCGATCGCGGCCTGCATCGCCTCGGGGAGCGGCACGCCGGCCTGCATCATCGCCCCGATGATCCGGCAGAACCGCTCGACCGCGGCGTAGCGCACGATCTCGCGCGAGAGCCACAGCTTGAGCAGGAGCCTGTCCTTGAGCTCCCGACCCCGACGGTTCATCTTCGTCCAGAGGAAGAGCCCGACGATGAGGCCGATCATCGTGGGCGTGAACCAGACGTTGTTCTTGAAGAAGTCGGAGACGCCGATGCAGGATCCGCGAGCTCAGCGGCAGCTTCGGCGTCGAACTCCTTGAAGAACTTGGTGAGCTTCGGCAGCACGTAGGTCGCCATGAGCACCACGACTCCGATGGCCGCGAGCGCGATCACGATCGGGTACATGATCGCCGACTTGAGCTTGGCGCTCGCCTCGCCGTCGCGCTCCATGTAGTCGGCGAGCTGGTCGAGCACCTCGTCGAGCCGGCCGGTGTGCTCGGCCGAGGCAAGGATGCCGAGGTAGTAGGGCGGGAACACCGACGAGTGGACCGACAGCGCGTCGGAGAACGTGACGCCGGCGTGGAGCGCCTCCTGCACCTGGAGCAGGATGGCCTTGAAGCGCTTGTTGTCGACGCCCTCGGCGACGACGCCGAGCGCGTCGGTGAGCGGGATGCCGCCACGGGTGAACGCCGCCATCTGGCGGGAGAAGTGCATGATCACTTGGCGCGGGACGCGCTCCTTGGTGATCTCGATGTTCATGCCCTTCTTCTCGCGGATCTTCACGACCTGGAAGTCGCGGAGCGCGAGCTGGTTCTTCAGGACGTTCGCGCTCTCGGCCTCGCCCGCGGCCTTGACCTTGGTGCCGTCGGGTCCGACCGCTACGTATTTGAACGTTGCCATGACTCGAGTTCTCCCTGTTCCCTGTTAGAGCACGTACACGGTGCGGAGCACCTCGCCGATGGTGGTCTCGCCCCGCGCGACGAGCCGGACGGCTTCGTCGGCGAGCGTCCGCATGCCCGACTCGATGGCCGTCTTTCGGATCACGTCCTGGGCGGCGTTGTCGATCACCAGCTGCTTGATCTGGTCGTCGAGGGGCATGACCTCGTAGATCCCGATGCGGTCGAAGAAGCCGGTACCGCCGCAGAAGTTGCAGCCTTCGCCACGCACGAACTGCGGATCAGCCGGGCCGTTCGCGTGCTCGTAGTAGGCGAGCTCCTCGGCGTCGGGCTCGTACGCGACCTTGCAGGTCGGGCACACCCGCCGCATCAGCCGTTGGGCGACGACGCCGGTGAGGCACGAGGCGATCAGGAACGGCTCGATGCCCATGTCGAGGAACCGGTGCAGCGCGCTGGTCGAGTCGGCCGCGTGCACCGACGACATCACGAAGTGACCGGTGAGCGCGGCCTGCACGGCGATCCGGGCCGTCTCGACGTCGCGGATCTCACCGACCATCACCGCATCGGGGTCCTGCCGCAGGATCGAGCGCAGCCCGTTGGCGAAGGTGATCTCGGCCTGCTCGTTGATCTGGATCTGGTTGATCTCGGGGAAGATGTACTCGACCGGGTCTTCGATCGTCATCACGTTGATCTCTTCGCGGTTGATCTCGGTGAGCGTGGCGTAGAGCGTGGTGGTCTTGCCGCTGCCGGTCGGGCCAGCGCACACGACCATGCCGTACGGCGAGCGGACGAGCTTCTCGAAACGCACTGCGGTGTCAGCCGGCATGCCGAGGTCACCGAGCTGGAAGAGCGCTCGGCTCTTGTCGAGCAGCCGCATGACGCACTTCTCGCCGAACATCGTCGACGTGGTGCTCGACGCGGATGTCGAGGTCCTTGCCGCCGACCGACGTCTCGATCTGACCGTCCTGCGGGCGGCGACGCTCGACGATGTTCATGTTCGCCATGACCTTGATGCGGCTCACGAGCGACTGCGCCATCGACTCGGGGAGGCTCAGCACCTCGTGGAGCGCGCCGTCGGTGCGGTTGCGCACTCGAAGTCGTCCGTCGAGCGGCTCGATGTGCACGTCGGACGCACGGTCGCGCACGGCCTGCTCGAGGATGAGCGTCACGACCTGCACGATCGGCGCGTTCTCGTCGACGACCGCCTTCGGCGTCTCCTCGACGACCCGTTCGACGGCAAGCGTCTCGAACGCCTTCACCGCTTCGTCGACCTTGGCGGTCGCCTTGTAGCTGGTCTCGATCGCCCGGCGGATGTCGGACACCGGCGCGAGGAGCAGCGTGACCTGACGGCCCGTCACTCCTTCCAGCGTGGAGAGCGAGTCCCGGCTGGGTCGGGTCGGCGGCGACGACCGCGATCTGGCGGTCGTTGCAGCGGAACGGGATCACCGAGAGCTCGCGGGCGGTCTTCTCGTTCACCAATGCGATGGCGTCGGTGCTCGGTGCCTCGCGTCGCAGGTCGGCGATGTGCAGACCGAATTGCTCGGCCAACGCGGCGACGAGGACACGCTCGTCGATCAGGCCCGCGTCGACGAGGAAGGCCCCCAGGCGCTTCCCCGTCGACACGAGCTCGAGCAGAGCCTCGTTGATCTGCTCGTGACTCAGGATGCCCTTGGTCTCCAGGATCTCGCCGAGCAACCGGCGGTTCCCGGTGCGTGGACGTGGCGCGATCACGACTGGCGGCGACCGTCGACTCGGCCGCAGCACCGTTGGCGACGGGCGGGAGCGGGGTGCCGTCGGCGCTCAGCTGCTGGTCGACCGCGTTCATCATCTGACGCAGGACCTCGACCGCCTCGCGGTGGTCGCTGACCTCGGCCGTGGCGTGCGCGAGCTCGGTCGCCGACACCGTCGCGTCCGACCCGTCGGAGAACAGGTCGTCGCCGGGGCCGTCGGGCGTCAGGTCCATCGACGGCAGGGTGGTCTCGAACGGTGCCGACTTGGTCGACTTCCGAAGCTTCACGTGCGCCTGCTCTCCCTCTGCGAAGCCGTCGAATACCGGGCCCGCTCAGTTGGCCTCCCAGCCCGCCCCGAGCCGTTCGGACGATACGGACACCACGGAACGTGAACAATGGGTCCCCAGGCCCACAGACCGGCCACAGTGGGTGGTCGAATGCTCGCCCGAGCCGTGACGAGCCCGGCTGGGCCATACTCAGCCCCGCATCACCGACTCGAGCAGGAGGCGCCATGCCGGGGGATTGGAACTTCGCGACCTGCTGGGAGGCGATCGCCGACGCCCGGCCCGATGCCCCCGCGCTGATCCAGGGGAGCCGCCGGGTCACGTGGGCGCAGTTCGAGGACCGGTCGGCCCGTCTGGCCCGCGCCTTCGCCGATCTCGGGCTCGGCCCCGACGCCAAGGTCGCGAGCTACCTCTACAACTGCCCGGAGTACCTCGAGGGCACCTTCGCGACCTGGAAGCTCCGCGCCGCGCCCGTGAACGTGAACTACCGCTACCTCGAAGAGGAGCTCCTCTACCTGCTCGACAACTCCGACGCCGAGGTGCTGCTCTTCCACGGCGTGCTCGGTGAGCAGGTCGCCAAGGTGCGCGACCGCGCCCCGAAGCTGCGCGCGATCGTGCAGGTCGACGACGGCGCTCCGCTGCTCGACGGCGCCATCGCCTACGAAGACCTCATCGCGGGGAACGACCCAGCCGAGCGGATCGCGCGCTCGGGCGACGACCTCTACATCCTCTACACCGGCGGCACGACCGGCATGCCCAAGGGCGTGATGTGGCGCAACGACGACCTCTTCGCGACGCTGATGCCGACGGTGCTCGGGCTCGCCGGTGAGACCCTGCCCGACACTCCGGAGGCCTTCGGTCCGACTGCGCAGCGCGTCGCCGACAACGGCCGCACCGCGGTCCACCTTCCCGCGTCGCCGTTGATGCACGGGACCGGCTTCTTCAGCTCACTGCAGGCCCTGACCATGGGCGGCACGATCGTCACCCTCGAGCAACGCAACTTCGACGCCGACGAACTGTGGACGGCCGTGGCCCGGGAACGGGTCACCCAGATGGCCATCGTCGGCGACGCGTTCGGCCGGCCGATGGTGAAAGCCCTCGATGCAGCCGCGGCCCGCGGCGAACCGTACGACCTGTCGTCGGTCGTGCTCATCATCAGCTCCGGGGTGATGTGGACCTCCGAGGTGAAGCAGGCACTGATGCGGCACGGCGGCTTCCTCTGCTTCGACTCACTCGGGTCGAGCGAGGGTGTCGGCTTCGCGAACCAGATCACCGCGCCCGGCGCCGAGACGACCACTGCGTCGTTCCAGATCGGCGAGCACTGCCGGGTCATCACCGAAGACGGCCGCCAGGTGGAGCCCGGGTCCGACGAGGTCGGGCTGCTCGCGCTCGGAGGACCGATCCCGCTCGGGTACTACAAGGACGAAGCGAAGTCGGCCGGCACGTTCCGCACCTTCAACGGTGAGCGGTACTCGATCCCCGGCGACTGGGCGAAGGTCGCGGCCGACGGAACCGTCGAGCTGCTCGGCCGAGGTTCGGTGTCGATCAACACCGGCGGGGAGAAGGTCTTCCCCGAAGAGGTCGAGGAGGCGATGAAGCTGCACCCGGCGGTGGTCGACGCGATCGTGGTCGGCGTCCCCGACGACCGTTTCGGCGAGGCGATCGCCGCCGTCGTGTCGGTGCACGATGCCACCGCGGTCACCGAGGCCGAGATCGCCGACGAGGTGCGCGGACGGCTCGCCGGCTTCAAACGACCTCGCCATGTGGTGATCGTCGACGACGTCCCGCGGGGGCCCAACGGCAAGGCCGACTACGCCTGGGCCAAGAAGCTCGCCGCCGAGCGCACCACCTGACGGTCGAATCCGCTACGCCGGCTCGACCGCCCACCAGTTCGGCACCTGCTCGTGCGCGTCCGCCGCCTCCGCTCCTTCTCCTGTCTGAGACGCGACGAGGCGGCGCCCCCGGAGGGAGCGCCGCCTCGCGTTCGCACCGGAGTGCGGTTGCTACTTCTTCTTCTTGCCGCCACCCGTGATCTTGGCGAGGACGTCGCGGGAGCTGAGGATCAGGAGATCCTCCCCGTCGATCGTGATCTCGGTGCCGCCGTACTTCGAGTAGACGACGTTGTCGCCCACTGCGAGGTCGATCGGGATCACTTCGCCGCTCTGCTCGGCCCGGCGACCGGGACCCACCGCGAGGACTTCGCCCTGCTGGGGCTTCTCCTTCGCGGTGTCGGGAATGACCAGTCCGCTCACGGTGGTCTCCTCGGCCTCGCCCGCCCGGACGACGATCCGGTCCTCGAGAGGTGAGAGGTTCATCGATGTGCCTCCTCGACAGCTGTCTGACTGTGACTGAATGCGCGAATGCGCAGGTGGACGAACGGAAACCCGTTCGGAGATCGAATTAGCACTCGCGGTTGGTGAGTGCTAATTCACGATACCGTCTGCGGCCCGTCCGGGCAAGCGGGGGGCTGATCCGGCCCGGGCGCGAGCCAGCATGCGGGGGGCACCGAGGCGGGCGGCGACCTCCGCGGCGCGGCGGAAGTGGGCCTTGGCCGACGCCTCGTCGCCGAAGGCTGCAGCCGCCTCACCCAGCGCCTGGTCGACCGGCCCGAAGGTGCAGCTCCCCGACCAGCTCATGCGGCCCGCGAACCGGCCGAGCGCTTCGTAGGCCGTACGCGCCCGTTCGGCGTCGCCGATCACGGCCATGCCGCTCGTCAGCACCACCATCGCCGCGGTCCAGCTGAAGTCGCGGGTCTTCGTCGCGAAACCAACGTCGGCGAATCGGTCGAACTCTGCTCTCGATCGAATGGGATCGACCCGAGCGAGCGCGCCGGCAAGGACCGCGCGCCAAGCCGCAACCGTCGGCTGCTCGGCGACGAAGCCCTCCAGCTCGGGGATCAGTTCCTCGATGCGGTCGTCGTCGAGACGCAGCGCGACGACCTGCGCGCCGTACCCCGCAAGGCGTCGCGACTCGGCAACTCCCCTGCACTGAGGGGCGAACGCCTCAGCAGCTGCGCGTTCCGACGCGCCGAGGTGTCCATCGATGTGCTCACGCGCCGCGGTGAGATAGGCAATCGACCACCGGATCCCGGGGGCGCTCGCGACCGTCTCGAGCTGGATCATCTCGTCCAACGTCGAACGGAATCGAGGATCGGCCAACTGCAGCTGCACCCCGATGCGGACGTACAAGGCTTCGGCCCGAGCGAGGGGATCTCGGTCTTGGACCGCGATCAGATCGAGCTCGTCGGCGGCCGCGCCACGCCGGCCGAGGTCATCGGGGCCACCCAGGACGACCGCGGCAAAGGGCAAGACCTCGGCCATCACTCGCGAACCCGAGCCCATCTCGATCGCATGGTCGTAGAGCGAACGGCAACGTTCCCAGTCGCCCGACATCGAGTAGTGGTAGCTCGCCGAGGCCGAAAGCCGGGCAACCGTGTCGCGCTCCTGCGCGCCGGCGAGGGCAAGTTCGAGCAGTTCGGCGATCTCGGGGGCGGGAGCCCCGACCTGGCTCGCCGGACCGACGTCGCACAGGTCTGTCATCACCCGGGCCAGCCGATCGAGGTCGCCGGAGTCGCGCGCCATCTGCGCGGCGCGCATGAGGACGCCGACCACCTCGGGATCACCCGACCGGAGCATCGCGGCGCCCTGGTCGGTCAGGGCGTCGACCATCGGCGCGATCTCGGTCTCACGGGCCAACTCGAGCAACTCGACCTCGAGGCGGTGGTGCTCCGCGGCTTCCGCGAACGAGAACGACTTCGTGGCCTCCCGCCCGGCCCGCCGACTGGCGATCGCGGCGCGGCGCGGGTCGAGCTCGGCCGAAGCAACGAAGTGGAACGCGACCGCGTTCCACCGCGGAACCCCCCGACGCTCAAGGGCCTTCCCCGCCGACTCGTGGAACTGGGCGCGTTCGAGTGACGGGAGGCTGTCGTAGACCGCAGCCCGCACCAGCTCGTGGCGGAACCGGGCCCGTCCCCTTCGGCTTTCCGGAGTGATGATCCCGGCCGCAGTGGCTTCCGCGAGCGCGTCGTCGTCGAGATCGATCATGTCGGCCAACAGCGGCGGCGAGAACGACGGTCCGAGGACGCTCGCAGCACTGACCGCCAGCAGCGCCGACGGGGAGAGCTCGGCGAGCCTGCGGGCAACGCCATCCGCCACGGACCTCGGGAGCTCCTCGCCCGAGGCCAGCGAGTAGACGGACTCCGGGCTCGCCGACGGTTCGATCGATTCGACGATGTCGAGGAGCAACAACGGGTGTCCACCGGCGCGGGACCAGATCAGCTCCGTGAGTTCGGCATCGGGCTCGAAGTCGAGCGCGCCCCGGAGGTACTCCCGGACCGCGTCGACATCGAGCTCGGTGAGCACGACCTTCCGCTCCGGCTCGACCTCGAACTCGGCCGGAACGTGACCGAGGCGTCCGACGACCACGAGTGCGATCGGAGCGTCGGAGGCAGCCAGCTCGAGCAGCGCACCGACCGTCGAAGGCTGCGCCCACTGCACGTCGTCGACGACACACACGATCGGACGCTGGGACGCCGCCGCGGCGAGCACCCTGAGCGCGGCATCGCGCGCAACCGCCGTCGGTGCACCTCCGGTGCCGTCCTGCCCCGGATCCCACTCTGCCTCGGGAACCAGGTCGACCAGCACCGGGAGATCGTCGCCGGCGAGCTCCCCCACCACCTCGGCACCCAACGCCGCCACGAGGTCCTGGACCAGGCGCCCGAGCGCCGCGAACGGGTCGGTCGGCGCGAGGTCGCACCAACCCCAGAGCGCGAGGAGACCCCGCCCGGATGCATCGGTCGCCGAGCGGTACGCGAACATCGTCTTTCCGATGCCGGGTTCCCCCTCCACGACGAGCAGGTGAGAAGGCGCCGCGATCGACGCGGCCTCGTCGACCGCCGTCGCGAGACGCGCCAGATCGCCGTCGCGACCGACCAGCGGGTACCGACGAAGACCTGAGTCGACCGGTACGCCGACGATCGGGACTGCTCGCCGCGTCACCCGGCGCGCGGTCACGGTCAACAGAACCGGGTCGTCACGGAAGATGCGGACGAGCTGCTCGTCGTCGGACCCGCCGGTGTCGGTTCGGAAGTCGTTCGCCCGCATGCTCGCCACGAGTGCGTCGTCTCGCCGCCCGAGACGGAAGCACGCGAGCGCCAGCAACGACCAACGGCGCGAACGGCGCGGTGATTCGACTACGAGGTTCTCGAGCAACAGGTGCGCGCGTTCAGTCTGGCCGGCATCGAGGAGCGCGGCCGCGAGCTCCTCGTCGATCACCGAACGGAGACCATCGAGGTGGTCGCGCGCCGCGATCACCCGCGGGTGTGACACGAGCTCGCCGAACGCGCCACCGCGCCACGACGCCCGGACGGCGCGCAGGGTCGCCGCCTGTTCGGCCGGCGCTCCGTCGAGGTCGCCGGCTCGGGCCCGCGTCGCAACCGACTCCAACGTGCGGGCGTCGACCCGGACGGCGCTCTCGAAGCGGTATCCCGAGCCGACAGACTCGATCCGACCCATGCTCCGGCGCAGTTTGGAGACGTGGTTCCGCACCGCACCGAGGGCCGAAGCCGGCGGTGTGCTCCAAATCAGCTCCGCGATGTCGGCGGCGTGGAGCGGCCGGTCGCCGAGCGCGAGTGCCGCAACCACTGCGGCCTCACGAGGCCGCAAGCGGGCGAGCCCGTCCCCCGTGGAGACCTGCACCGGACCGAGCACCCGAACGTCGGTCACGGCTGATCCGCCCCCAGCTCTCGCGACACGCCCCAATGGTACCCACCAGCCGGTGCGGACGCCCCCGGGAGCTCCGCAGTGGATCCGTGCCTCAGCGCAGGGTCAGAGACGGATCCGCGCCACCGTCGAGTGGCGTCGGTCCGTCGAGCTGCAAGCGCCACCACGCTGTCGCCGCGATCATGGCGCCGTTGTCGGTGCAGAGCTCCGGGGGCGGCAGGAAGGCCTGCCGTCCTGTCGCCGCCGCGGCCTCGAGCACGCGTTCGCGCAGCCGTGAGTTCGCGGCGACACCGCCGCCGATCACGAGCGTCGGCGCGTCGATCTCGTCGGCCGCGGCGAGCAGCTTCGCGACGAGAGTGTCGACGACCGCCTCCTGGAACGACGCCGCCACGTCGGCGACGACGGGGTCGGGGGCACCCCGGAGGTGGTACGCGACCGCGGTCTTCAACCCGGCGAAGGAGAAGTCGAACCCGTTGGCGATCATCGGGCGTGGGAAGGCAACCGCGCTCGCGTCGCCCGTGGTCGCGACGCGGTCGATCGCGGGTCCACCCGGGTACCCGAGCCCGAGCAGGCGGGCGACCTTGTCGAACGCCTCGCCGGCCGCGTCGTCGAGGGTCTGGCCCAGCACCCGGTAGTCGCCGTGGTCCTGCACCGCGACCACCATCGTATGGCCGCCCGACACGAGCAGCACCGCGAGCGGTGGAGGGAGATCGGGTTCTTCGAGCCATGCCGCGTGGAGGTGCGCCTCGAGGTGGTTCACGCCGACGTACGGGATCCCGGCCGCGAGCGCCAACGCCTTCGCCGCGCTCACCCCGATGAGGAGCGCGCCCGCGAGCCCGGGACCGTGGCACGCGGCCACGGCGTCGAGATCGGCGAGCTCACACCCCGCTTCGACGAGCGCTTCGGCGATCACCGCGGTGATGAGCTGGACGTGGGCGCGACTCGCGATCTCCGGAACGACCCCACCGAAGCGGGCGTGGAGGTCGATCTGGCTCGACACCACCGACGACCGGACGAAGCGCCCGTCGTCGACGACCGCCGCGGCCGTCTCGTCGCAACTCGTCTCGAGCCCCAGGATCCTCATCGCGTCCACCTCGCTGTGCTCACCATCGGCGCGGGCTCTCGACGATGGTCGCGCCGCGGATGGTGCGTTCGAGGGCGCCGAGGTGCGCGGCGTATTCGGGCGTGTCGATCCCGTTCGACCACATGATCATCGCGTCTTCGTTCGTCTCCGCGTAGTAGCCCTTGCGCACACCGACCGACTCGAAGCCGAACTTCCGGTACAAGTCCTGCGCACCCCGGTTGGCCACCCGGACCTCGAGGGTGAGGTTGATCGACTCGCGCGCCCGAGCTTCGTGCACGAGCGCCAACAGCAGGCGCGTACCGATCTGGTGGCGGTGCCACAGCGGATCAACGGCGATCGTCGTGATGTGACCGTCGTCGCCCGTGAGCATCAGGCCGCAGTACCCGACGACGTTCCTCCCGACGCGGGCGACGAAGTAGGCACGGGTCGCCCGCATCCCCAGCTCGCTCATGAACAGCGACATGCTCCACGGTCGGGGATACACCTCGGCCTCGATGCGCAGGACGGAACGCAGGTGGCGGCGGCGCATCGGCACGACGTGCACCACCAGCGCGGTGGGATCGGGTTCGGCGGCCATCACAACCCCCGCCGGTCCCACTCGATCTCGGCGTCGCTCGCCCGGAGGTACAACGGTTCGAGGTCCCACGGCGCACAGAACTCTTCGCGCTCGACCCTCGGAGTCGCGAGCTCCAACAGGGCCGCAGCACGGGGCCAGGCGGCGGTCGGCCCCGCGAGCTCGACGTGTTCGAGCGCGTCGAACTCGGCCCGGTGCAGGAGGGCGCCGTCGCCTGCGATCAGCACCTCGTCGCCTCGCGCCGCGAGTTCTCCTGCGAGCTCCTCGGGACTCCCGACCGCGTACTCGGAGATCCGTTGGATGCCACCCGGCACCCCGCGGTACATCGCGTAGAAGACCTCGCCGCGGCGGGCGTCGATCGTCGGCACGACCAGGCGGGTCGCGTGGCGGAGCGGGTAGGCGACGAGATCCAGGGTCGGCACCCCCACGACCGGGATCCGCAAGGCCTGGGCCAGCACCTTGGCCGTGGTCACCCCCACGCGCAGGCCGGTGAACAGGCCGGGTCCCGTGCCCACCGCCACCGCGGCGATCGCCTCGAGGTGGATGCCGGCCCGATCGCACACCTCGGCGATCGCGGGAACGAGCTCCTCGGCGTGGCGCCGGCCGGGCGGCAGGTCGACCTCGGCGATCGCGGCACCGTCGCGCCCGATGGCCACGCTCACGCGGGGCGTCGCGGTGTCGAAGCAGAGGAGCTGCACCGTCAGGCCCCTTCGAACGGTGCAACCGCGCGCGCGAGCGCTTCGGCGCGGGCGGCCCAGCGCACGCCGTGCGGCGCGAGCGTCACGAGCCGGGCGTTCTCGTCGTCGGGCTCGTACTCGAACGTGAGTTGCAGGCGATCGGATGGGAGCAGCGGCCCGAGGATGTCGCCCCACTCGACGACCGCCACCGCGTCACCACCGACCAGTTCGTCGAACCCGAGGTCGTGGACCTCCTGGAGGTGCTCCAGGCGGTAGACGTCGATGTGCACGACCGGGATGCGTCCGGCGTACTCGTGCACGAGGGTGAAGGTCGGGCTCGTCACGGGCGTTGTCACACCGAGCGCGGCCGCGAGACCCTGGGTGAAGGTGGTCTTGCCGGCACCGAGATCACCGGCGAGGACGAGCACGTCGCCTGCATCGAGCAACCCCGCGAGCGCAGCCGCCAACGCTCGCGTCGTCTCGGCCGACCCGGCGTGCAGCCTCACGTGTCGCCCCGCGCCTGTCGGGTCCGCTCCAGCGCGCGCTTCATCAGCACGAAGTCGGCCCGGACATTGGCGAGATGCGTGCCACCGGTCCGCAACACCGCCGACGGATGCAGCGTGGGGATGATGACCACACCGTTCTCCTGCGGGTACTCCGCGCCCCGTAGCTTCGTGATCCCGATCTTGGTGTCGAGCAGGAGCTTGGTCGCGAAGTTGCCGAGCGTGACGACCACCGCGGGTTCGATGAACCCGAGCTGGGCCTCGAGGAACGGCCGACACGTCTCGATCTCGATCGGCTGCGGATCCCGGTTCCCCGGCGGGCGGCACTTCACCACGTTGGCGATGTAGACCTGCTCGCGGGTGAGCCCGATCCCCTCGATGAGCGTGGTCAGGAGCCTGCCGGCCCGACCTACGAACGGCACGCCCTGTTCGTCTTCGTCGGCACCGGGTCCCTCACCGACGAACACGAGGTCGGCCCGGTGGTTGCCCGCGCCGAACACCACCCGCTTGCGCGTCTCGGCGAGCACGCAGCGGTGACATCCGAGTGCAACCTGTTCGAGTGCCTCGAACGACGGTGCCCCGAGGATCGCCTCGGCGTTCACCCCGTGAGCGAGGCGTCCGCCCCGACCTCACGGGCGAAGTCGACGATGAGCGCGTCGAGCTCGTCGGCGCGCTCCAGCATCAACATGTGACCGGCTTTCGGGAACAGCTCGAGGCGCGCGCCCGGGATCAGCTCGGCGATGCGGCGCGACTCGGCCGGCGGCGTGATCACGTCGGAGGTGCCGCAGACGACCAGCGTGGGCAGCGTGATGGTCGGCAGTACCGGGGTCAGGTCGAGGCTGAGGAGCGCCTGGGGCGCGAGGCGGCTCGTCTCGGCGGCGCACGACGCGATCATCTGGCGGGTGAGCTCCACGTGGCTGGGCCGCGGGTCGGTGCCGAACCCGATCCTCGCCAGCACCAACCCGAGGTCGCGGCGGCGGAGCACCGCGCCGAGGTCGGGGCCGCGGTCGGTCACGAGCCGCAGGAGTTGCTGCAGGCGTCGCATCTCGCTGATGCGCACGCGGTACAGGGTCGACAGCAGCACGATGCCCCGGAGGTGCTCGGCCGCGTGTTCGGGATGGCGGGTGACATACGCCTGCACCGCGATCCCACCCATCGAGTGGCCGACGAGCACGGCGTCGCGCACCTGGAGCGAGTCGAGCACCGTCCGGACGTCGTCGGCCAGGTTGTCGATCGAGTGGCCGCTCGATCCCGCTTCCGACTCACCGTGGCCCCGGTGATCGAACGCGACGACCCGGAACCCCTGCGCGGGCAGCGCGTCGAACTGCTTCACCCAGGTGCGGTTCGAGAGCGTGACGCCGTGCGAGAGCACGATCGGCGGCCCCTCCCCGTACTCGAGCGTGGCGATCGTCCCACCGTCGTGGCTGGGGAGCTTCCGCGCGACGCCGGCCGGCAGCGCGAACTCCGATCCTTCGTCGGGATCCGGCCGTGACCGGGTGCGGCGGGCAATCGTGCGCTCGAGCGCCCACGCGCCACCCGCGATCGCACCGGCGAGTCCGGCGGCGAGGCCGGCACCCATCGAGCGCGCGACGGGGCGTCACACGAACCGCCTCGGGACGCGGGGGCCGATCCCGCAGATGATCTCGTAGGGAATCGTCCCGAGCCGGTCGGCCCACTCGGTGGCGGTGACCGAGGCCGCGCCCTGCCTCCCGATGAGCACGACCTCGTCGCCGACTTCGACCGGGGCGTCGCCGACGTCGAGCAGGATCTGGTCCATCGTGACGGTCCCGGCGATCGGCACCCTGCGGCCACCGACGAGCGCCTCGCCGCCGACGTGGGCGAGGTTGCGGGGCACACCGTCGGCGTACCCCACGGGGACCGTGGCAATCCGCGACGAGCGGGCCACCTCGTAGCGCAGCCCGTAGGACAGGCGCGCCCCGGCGGGCACCGTCTTCACGTACGAGACGCGCGCCTTGAACGACAACGCCGGATGGAGCGGGATGCGGTCGGCGAGCACCGCGGTCGGCGCGATGCCGTAGATCGCGATGCCGGTGCGGACCAGGTCGTAGTTCGCGGCGGGGAACGCGAGGAGGCCGGCTGAGTTCGCGGCGTGCCGCAACCCGACCTCGACCCCCGAGGCGCCGAGGTCGGCGAGGAGCGCGTCGAACCGGGCCAGTTGCTCAGCGGTGTAGGGATCGTCGGGTTCGTCGGCGACCGCGAGGTGTGTGCACACCCCGCCGAGCACCAACTCGCTGCGGTCGGCGATCGCGTCGACCATCATCCGGGCGTCGTCGGGTGTGCAGCCGACACGATGCATTCCCGTGTCGATCTTGAGGTGCACAGGGAGCGGGGAGACGCGCCCGTTCTCCGCGACCGCCTTGGCGAGGTGCTCGAGTCCGGCCGGCGTGTAGACGACGGGCGTGAGCCCGGCCGCGACCACGGGCGCGGCGGCGTCGGGCGCGGGCTCCGACAACACGAGGATCGGTGCGTCGATCCCCGCTTCGCGCAGGGTGATGCCCTCTTCGGCGAGCGCGACGCCGATCCACTCGGCTCCGGCGTCGAGGACGGCGCGCGACACCGGGACCGCGCCGTGGCCGTAGCCGTCGGCCTTCACGACGGCCATGACCGCGGCCGGTGCCGCGGCCTCGCGGATCGCGCGGGTGTTCGCCCGCACGGCGTCGAGGTCGATCTCCACCCACACGGGCCGGAAGCGTTCGGTCATGGCACCTCGGTCACGCTGCTCAAGGTCTCGGGGATCGCCGCGACGAGGTCACCCGCGACGAGCCCAGTATGCCCGGCCACGTCGGCGGCACGACCGTGGAGCCACGCGCCGGCGGCGGCGGCCTCGAAGGTGCCGGTGCCCCGCGCGGCCAGTCCGCCGATGATCCCCGACAGCACGTCGCCCGACCCGGCCGTGGCGAGCCACGGTCCTCCGCTCGGGTTGACCGCGAGACGACCCTCGGGGGCGGCGATCACGGTGCCCGGACCCTTCAGGAGCACCACCGACCGGGCCGCCTCCGCCAGCTCGCGGGCGGCCACGATCCGGTCGGGACCGACCGCGTGGCCGACCAGCCGGGCGTACTCCGCCGCGTGGGGGGTCAGGATCGTCGCCATGCCCCGGTCGGCGCGGCCTCGCAGCGACGAGACGTCGCCCTCGAGCGCGTTCAACCCGTCGGCGTCGAGGACGAGTGCGACCGGTGCCTCGGCCACGATCCGCTGGACCGCGGCCCGGGTGGTGGAGCCGTCGCCGAGCCCGGGCCCGAGGACCAGCACCCGGAAGCGCGACAGCTCCGCGAGCACCGCGATCGCGGCGTCGGCCCCGAGTGAACCGTTGGGCGCCGCCGGGAGCAACCGGGTGACCACCTCGCTGCCCGACGCACGCACCGCGGCGTCGCCGGGCATGCCGCACCACACGATCCCGGCGCCGACCCGCATCGCGGCGTGACTCACCATCATCGGTGCGCCCGTCATGCCGCTCGAACCACCGACCACGAGCACGCCGCCGGCGCTCCACTTGTGGGCGTCGGCGCGGCGATCGGGAAGCCACGTCGCGACGTCGCGCTCCGAGATCACCCCGGCGGCCGGAGCCTCGGCGTCACCGCAGCCTGCAACACCGATGTCGAGACCGATGTCGACCACCTCGACCCTGCCCGCGTGCGTGCGACCCGGCTCGAACAGCAGTCCGGGCTTGTACGCGGCGAAACAGACCGTGCGGTCGGCCCGGACCGCGACGCCTTCGATCGCCCCGGTGAGGCCCGACACACCCGACGGGATGTCGACCGCGACGCGCCCACACGACGTGGTCGTGGTCTGCTCGGCGAACCAGGCCGCATCGCCATCGAGGCAGCCCCGGAAGCCGGTACCGAACATCGCGTCGACCAGCACGTCGGCGCGCGCCAAGGCGCGGGCACACGCGGCGCGATCGAGTCCGGCGTCGAGCCGGAACACGTCGACGCGGACACCCCATTGTTCGAGCACGCGCGCCGCGACCAGCCCGTCGCCCCCGTTGTTGCCGCGCCCGCAGACGATCACGACTCGCCGTCCGTAGGTGCCACCGAGCTCGGTGCGCACCGCTCGCGCGACTGCGCGCCCGGCGCGCTCCATGAGCACCGCCACCGGGGTTCCGGTCGCGACGGCTCGGGCGTCGGCGGTCCGCATCTCGTCGGGGGTCAGGAGGGGCCTCACCGCGCCTCACCCGGCGCGCCGTCTCCGAGCGCGATGGCGGTCGCGGCGGCCATGGAGTCGGTGTGGGTCATCGTGAGGTGCCAGGCGGTCACGCCTCGGACGTCGGCGAGTGCGGCGGCCTTCTCGTAGAGCGCGACCGTCGGTTGCCCGCTCGGCAGCCGGACCACCTCGACGTCGCGCAGCGCGAACTTCCACAAGCCGACGCCGAGCGCCTTCATCACGGCCTCTTTCGCGCCGAAGCGGGCCGCGAGCCGGGGCGCGGGATTCTTGTGCCGGAACGCGTAGGCGCGTTCAGCATCGCTGAAGAGCCGGTCGAGGAGACGCTCCCCCTGCCGCTCCATCGCGAGCCGGAAACGATCGACCTCGACCAGGTCCGTCCCCAGACCGAGGACGCCCAGCCCCACGAGGTTCCCCACTCAGACCCGACGCCAGCGGTCGGCCAGGACGTACACCGGGAGCGTCAAGAGGTCGGCCACGTCGATCTCGGCGAGGCGGGTGTCGTCGAACGTGACCTCGGTCTCGGTGACCGCGCCCTTCAGAGCCGCGTACCGGTTGCGATACCCCTGCAGCACCGTTCGAGCCGCGGCCGGTTCCAACCGCTCGACGAACTGCACGTGCAGGAGCGTCAGTCCGACCGTCTGGTTCCCCTTCACCTCGGGCACGAACACGAGGGTGCGATCGTCGCTCCGCCCACGCGCGACCGTGACTTCGCGCTCGATCGCAACGAGCTGCTTGGTGCCGCGCAGGCGGGGGTCGTCGTCGGTGCGGGAACGGATCTGCGCGCCGATCCCACCCCGGTCGACGACCGCGATGGTCGCGCCGTCGCGCTCGACGTCGCCCTCGATGCGGTACCGGGTGAAGCCCGTGACCTGCCCGACGGCACGGTCGAGCGCCACGACCGAGCGCAGGGTGCGGTAGCTGAGGTTGTCGCGGGCGACTCCCGCGGCGAGCAGGTCCTGCACGAGCCCCACCTGCAACAGCGTCTCGTCGGCGCGGGAGATCCCGACCGTGACCGTCTTCGCCTGGTGCTTGATCGCGTCGACCGGTCGGGTCAGTTGCTCGATGCCCTCGGTGAGCGCGGCGGTGAGATCCTCCACCACCACACTCGGGGTGCCGACCTTGCCGTACTCCACCTGGTAGGCGTCGAGCGGGACGATCCCGGTCGCGTACCGCAGCAGGGACGCGACCCGGACCGCGGTACCCGCCTCGAGGCTGCCGTCGTACCCTCCGCTGCGCAGCCCGGCGAAGTACTGGTCGCTCAGCGGCTCGAGCCGGGCGCGGAGGCGACGGAACGCCAGATCGGCATCGCGGCCACCCGCGGTGACGACCGCTTCGATCGCGGCGCGCGCTTCGCGCAGCGGTCGGGCCGACGCGTCGATCGCGAGCGCAGCTTCGTAGCCGAAGAGGTGCCCCACCATCGCCGAGAGGACGAACGCGAGGGCGGGGTGCACGACGGGAACTTCGATCGTCTCGAGCGCGATCCCGTTGAACCGGTGCTGGCCCTCGCTGGCGATCACCACCGCCGCGGCCTTGTGGGCCCGGTAGATGGCGAGTTCCTTGGCGACGTCGTCGGCGTTCGATCCGGAGAGGCCGGCTGCACACACGAGGATCATCGGTTCCGACGACAGGTCGATGTGCTTCTTGTCTTCGGTGACGTCGCAGGCGATCGCCTTGTAGCAGAGCTCGGACAGCTTGATCCGCACCTCGTGGGCCGCGACGCGATTGACACCGTTGCCCACCACGGCCCACGAGCGTCGCTGGGGGGCGTGACGTTGCGCCGCGAGTGCGATCTCCGGTCGGCGATCGAAGACGGCGGCCATCGCGTCGGGGAGATCGCGCAGGCCTACGAGCAACGCGTCGCGCTCGACCGGCGCACCCGTGGCCCAGGCCCCGGTGAGGTCGTCGGCGAGTGCGAAGGCCAGGAGGAACCCCGCGGCGATCTGGGCGTAGAAGGCCTTCGTCGACGCGACGCTCATCTCGACGTCGCGTCCGTCGGACGTGTAGAGCACGCCGTCGGCCCGGTCGACGAGATCGCTGTTCCGACGGTTGACGATCGCGACGACGGCCGCACCCCGGTTGCGGACGAGGTCGACCGTGCGGTTCGTGTCGGTGGTCGTGCCGCTCTGGCTGATCGCGACGACGAGCGTGTCGTGCATGTCGTCGACCAGGCGGAACCCCGACAGCTCGGTCGCGGGAACGGCTTCGACGATGACCCGGTCCGCCACGCCGGGGAGCCCGGCCAGCACCGCGGCGAGGCTCTGCCCCGCGACCGCTGCGGTGCCCTGACCGATCACCAGCACCCGACGGATCTCGCCCGCACGCAGCCGCTCGCGCAGCGTCGGCGGCAGCGTCTCGGGCCCGAGCTCGATCGCCATGCGGCCGTCGTGCTCGACGAGCTTGCCCCGAAGGGTCTTGCGGAACGACGCCGGCGCCTCGCCGATCTCCTTGAGCAGGTAGTGCGGCGCGTCGCCCCGGTCGATGTCGCGCGTCGTGATCTGCGCGATCTGCAGGTCGTCTTCACCGACGGGCAACACGGTGCCGTCGTACGACCGCCGATCGATGCCCCCCAACTGACCGGCGGCGTCGCCGTCGAGGACCACGATCTGGCCCCGGCTCGATTCGGGGTGTTCGGCATCGGCGGGAGTCTCACCGTCGAGCCGCAGGTAGCGCGCGGTCTCCTCGACCAGTCCGTAGGGCTCGCTCGCCACGACGTACGCGTCCTCGGTGAGGCCGACGTACAACGACTGACCGCTGCCGCGCAGGGCGAGCAGGAGTTGGTCGGTCGGGCCCGACACGTTCGCCGCGATCGCCACCGACCCTTCGAGGGTCGCGACCGTGGCCCGGAACGCCTCGGCGACCGCGGCACCCTGGTCGAGTCGACGGGCGACGAGCGCGGGGATGACCTTGGCATCGGTCGTGATCTCCCGGGCGATCCGCAGGCCTTCGACGGCGACGAGGTCGGCGTGGTTGTCGACGTCGCCGTTGAGCGCAGCCGTCACGTACGACTCGGCGGAAACCGCGAAGCCGTCGATCTCGGGGAGCTCTTCGGCGTTCAACGGGTGCGCGTTCGCCTCGGAGATGATCCCCACGCTCGCCCAGCGCGTGTGCCCGAGCACGGTGACGCGCGCCGTCTCGTTCGCCAGCGCGAGGTGCAGCACGGCATCGGCCCGGATCGCCTCGCGGATCGCGCGCGTGTTGTCGCCCAGCTCACCGATCTCCGCGGCCGCCTTGTACACGAACGCGGCGTTGCCGTCGGGGAGCCGGAGCGACCCGGTACGGAAGAGCGGATCGGTCGTGCGTTCCTCGATCAACCGGACGACGGTGGGGTCGTCGAGATCGAGTGCGTGGTCGCGCACCAGGATGTGGATCCCGGCGGAGTCGCGGCCCCGGACCTCGAGGCGGTCGATCGACGAGAGCGCGACCTGGACCGCCCAGAACGCGTCGAGCGCGGCACCCGTCGCGCCGGCCCCGCCGGCGAGGTCGCCGACGGCCGCCGCGCTGCGGAGACGATCGCGCCCGATCGCCCAGATCGCGTCCTTCACCCGCACCAGCTCGGTGCTCAGCCGCTCGAGCTCGGCCGGGCTCAGGCCTCGACCGTCGGCGTCGAGCTGGGCGTCGAACTCGTCGACGGTGCCCTGGAGATCGGCGACCCGGGCCTCGAGCTCCGCGGCACCCGCAGGCTGGCCGAGGAGGGTGCGAACCCCTGGAGTCCCCCGGAGCGCGGCATCGGCCTGCTCGACGTGTTCGGCGGCCTCGGCCACCGCGACCACCAGGTCGTCGGCCCCGAGGGTTCGGCCGAGAACGGGCGTGAGATGGCCCGCCGCGGCTCGGAGCTCAGCGGCGATCTCGGTGATCGTGGGTGGCGTCCGACCAGCCGGACGGCCGACGACGGCGATGATGCCGCACATGGTGGTCCTCCTGGCGGTCGGGGTCCGACTGATGATTCTAGAGAAGATCCGACGCTCGACTGCCCGCAACCCGGCGAGGCGGGACCACCTCCGGGCGTCAGCCGGGCCCGAGCGCGCCCGCCAGCGAGCCGGCGAGCCGGTCGGCGAGCGCTGTCGCCTGCTCGTCGGTCGCGGCCTCGACCATCACCCGCACCACGGGCTCTGTCCCCGAGGGGCGAACCAACACCCGACCCGCATCACCGAGCTCGGCCTCGACGGCCCGCACCTCGGCCCAGAACTCCTCGGCGCCGTCGAGGCCGGCCCGATCCCCCACGCGCACGTTGAGCAACACCTGGGGGAAGCGCGTGACCACCCCGGCAAGGTCCGACAGGGTCGCGCCCGAACGCCTGACCGCGTCGAGGAGCAGGACCCCGGTGAGGATCCCGTCGCCGGTCTCGGCGTGCTCGGCGAAGATCACGTGCCCCGACTGCTCGCCACCGAGCGCGAGACCGTGCTCCTCCATCGCGGCCCGGACGTGCCGGTCGCCGACGGGCGTCTCGATCAGGGCGAGGCCCCGGTCGGCCATCGCCCGCCGCAATCCGATGTTCGACATGACCGTGATCGCGAACGCGTTGCCCGCCAGCGCGTCGCGCGCTGCCATGTCGATCGCGCACACTGCGAGGATCTGGTCGCCGTCGACGATTTCGCCGTGTTCGTCGACCGCGATGACCCGGTCGGCGTCACCGTCGAACGCGAGGCCCGCGCCCGCACCGCGTGCCACGACCTCGGCCTGCAGTTGGGCGGGATCGGTCGACCCACACCCGGCGTTGATGTTGATGCCGTCGGGTGACGCGTTGATCACGGTGACCACGGCGCCGAGCGCACGGAGGATACGCGGACCGAGCTCCGACGCCGCGCCGTTGCTGCAGTCGACGACGATCTCCATGTCGCGGAGACCCTGGGTGGGGTCGACTGTCGCGACGACGTGCTCGACGTAGGCGTCGATCAGGTCGGTCCCCGCTCGGGACACGCCGATCGCTGCTCCGTCGCGGCCCGACGCAGCTGTCGTGCCGTCGAGCCGCGCCGCGAAGTCGGCTTCGACGGCAGCCTCGAGCGCGTCGGGGAGCTTGCGGCCGCCGGCGGCGAAGAACTTGATCCCGTTGTCGGCAAACGGGTTGTGGCTGGCCGAGATGACTGCCCCGGGCACGTCGAGCAACCGACTCGCGAAGGCCACCGTGGGCGTGGGCACCACCCCGAGGAGCACCGGGTCGACACCCTCGGCTGCGAGACCGGCCACGAGCGCCGCCTCGAGCATCGGCCCCGAGCGGCGCGTGTCGCGACCCACCACGAAGGAGTCGCCCAGGACGCGCGCGGCGGAGCGGCCCATCGCCAGCGCGACCTCGGGGGTGAGATCGACGTTCGCGACGCCGCGGATTCCGTCGGTGCCGAAGCGCACGAGCGCGCCGACGCTTACCGCTTGGAGTACTGGGGCGCCTTGCGCGCCTTGTGGAGGCCGTACTTCTTGCGCTCGACGCGACGCGAGTCGCGGGTGAGCAGACCGGCCTTCTTCAGCGACGGACGCGCCTCGCCGTCGAGCGCGAGGAGCGCCCGGGCAATGCCGAGGCGCAGTGCGCCGGCCTGGCCGTTCACGCCGCCACCGTGCAGCGTGGCGTCGACGTCGTACACGTCGGCGGTCTGGGTGACCCGGAGCGGTTCCGTGGCGATGACCTGGTGCGACAAGGTGGTGAAGTACTCGGCGAACTCCCGACCGTTGCAGGAGATCTTGCCGGTGCCGGGGCGCAACCGAACGCGGGCGACCGCTTCCTTGCGACGACCGGTCGTCTGGATCAGAGGCTTGGGCAACACGGGCCTTTCGGAGATTCGGAGAGGAGTGGGTGCTACGCCGGCTCGCGGCGCGTGATCAGCTCGAACGACTCGGGCTGCTGCGCACCGTGCGGGTGGCTGGGACCGGCGTAGACGCGGAGCTTCTTGATCATCGCCCGGCCGAGCCGACCCTTGGGCAGCATGCCCTTCACCGCGAGGGTGACGACGCGGTCGGGGTGCTTCTCGAGCATCTGCTCGAGGGAGCGCTGGGTGAGCCCACCGGGGTAGCCGGAATGCCGGTAGTACTGCTTCGCCGCGGCTTTGCGGGCCGAGACGTCGAGCTTGGCCGCGTTGACGACGACGACGTGGTCGCCGACGTCGAGGTTCGGCGCGTAGATCGGCTTGTGCTTGCCGCGGAGCAGCACCGCGATCTCGCTGGCCATGCGACCGAGCACGGCGCCCTCGGCGTCGACGACGTGCCAGGCGCGCTGAATGTCGGAGTTTTTCGGGGTGAAGGTCCGCATCGGTCCTCGATCGGTCCGCGAGCAAGAAGGTGCCCGCGCAGGGGGAGCAGGAGATTGTACGTCTCCCGGGACCCCTCCGGCAATCCATCCCCCTAATCTGTCGCTCATGACCCAGGTGGAGACGCAGACCGAAGACGCCCTCGAGATCCTCCTGTCGGCCGATCTCGACCCGATCGTCGACATGGTGCTGCGTCGCCTCGACGACGACACCTACGAGGCCGTGAGCCACGAGGGCGGTGTGACGTTCCGCCGGACCGGACCCGGCCCCGACGGCTACGAGACGGTTGCCACCACCGGCTCGAACCCCTTCGCGAACACCGGCACCGACACGTTCAGCCCCCTGGCCGACGAGCGGCTCCACCCGTTCCCCAAGCGGGGGGAGAACGCCTACCCCTTCGCCTACGACCACACCGCCCAGCTCTTCGACTCCCCGGCCGCCCCCGACCTCTGCGTGCTCCACTCCGCCGCCCACAACTGGGAGGACCAGGGCGGCCACCGCGGCGAGCACGGCTCGCTCGGCATCGTCCAGGCCCGGGCGCCCTGGATCATGGCCGGCAAGGGGGTGCGGGCCGACGGCGTCGCACCGAAGTCGGCGCGACTCGTCGACGTCGCCCCGACGGTCGCAGCCCTGCTCGGCTGCCGGCCGGTCGGTGAGCACGACCGGGGCGAGGTGTACCTGGCCGGTCAGGACGGCGAGGTCCGCCACGACCTGCTCGACCTGGAAGCCGGTCGACCCCGCATGGTGGTCGGGTTCCTGTTCGACGGAACCAACCCCAACGTCCTCTACGACATGGCCGCCCGTGGTGAGGCGCCGAACGTCGCCCGGCTCATCGAGATGGGGACCGCGTTCGGACACGGCGCGATGGCCGGTCTCCCCACCATCACGCTCGCGAACCACACGTCGATCATCACGTCGCGGCTGCCCGGTCACCACGGCATCCTGAACAACGCCTGGTACGACCGCCGACGGGGGGAGCAGATCATCACCAACTCCGCCGCGACCTGGCCGACCGCGATGGACCACGTCGTCCCCGGGGTCGAGTCGATCCACGATGCCGTGCACCGCAGCTTCACCGGCGAGTTCTGCGCATCGGTGAACGAACCGTGCGACATCGGGGCCGACTACTCGACCTTCGACTTCTTCCGGCGCGGCGAGATCCCGCCCATCCCGTCGTCGCCGGAGGGTCTGCCGCACACGACGGAGCGGTTCGTCCGCCCCTCGAAGGACTACTCGTGGTCGTCGATCGTCGATCACATGGGAACTGAACAGGCGGTCGGCGTGCTGAGCGGCACGTATCGCGACGAGACGTACCCACTGCCCCGCTTCATGTTCGTGAACTTCACGCTGACCGACTCGGCGATGCACGAGGGCGGCCCGTACTCCGAGATCGCGGCCGCCTCGGTGCGCGACAGCGACGCCCGACTCGGCGAGGTCCTCACCGCGGTCGAGCGCGCCGGAGCGTTCGACGAGAGCGCCTTCTTCCTCGTGGCCGACCACGGCATGGAGGAGAACGACCCGTCGGTCGGAGGCGACTGGGACGTGCACCTCCGCGAGGCCGGCCTCCGCTTCCGCGACGAGGCCTACTCGTTCCTGTACCTCGGAGAGGAGTGACGATGGACGTACGATCGATCGAAGACGTCGAGCCGGTGGTCGAGCACAACGGCACGGTGCCGGTCTGGTGGCTCGTGAACCCGCGGGAGATGATGGAGATCACCGCCGGCGGCCACCTCGAGCTCGCGAACGAGTTCGAGGTCGCGGGTGGCTCGGCGGTGTTCCCGCACACCCACCCGACGCACGAGTTCTATTACGTGACGTCGGGCCGGGGCACGATGACGATCGGCGACGAGTCGCGCGACATCAGCCAGGGCGATCTCGTCTACATCCCGCCCGACGCCGTCCACAGCCTGAAGCCGATCAGCGACACCGCGCCGATCCACTGCTTCTGCTTCGCGGTGGCCGTGAAGGACGCACCCCCGATCGACTACACCCACCACGACGGCTGAACGACCTCCGGAGCGCGCGTTCCTGCGCGCGGTATCCACCACGAACGCGCGCCCGAGATCTACGCTCGCCGCGTGGCACGACCGAAGGTCTACGAAGAAGAGCGCGTCGCGACCGCGGTCCGGCTCCCCCGGAGCCTGCACGAGCAGCTCCACGAGGCGGCCGACGAGCGCCAGGTGGCGGCGAACCTCCTGATCGTCAAGGCCCTCGAGACGTTCCTGGCCCAGCTCACGCCGGTCGATCAGCTCACGGCGCCACCAGCCCCGGGCCCGGTGTCCCAGCCCGTCGGTACCGTCGACCGATGACCGACTCCCCCGATCGGCGGCGCAAGCCCACCGCGACGTCGAACTTCGGCGTGGGCCGACGCGAGAACCACGACGCGACCGCGTTCTACGACCGCTTCTCCCCGCCCGAGCTCACCGACGACGACAGCGTCCTGGCGCCGCACCCGATCGACGAGCCCTTCCAGAAGGGAGACAGCCGCGCCATGGACGCGGTCGCCGACGGCTCGGTCGCGCTCGTGGTCACCTCACCGCCGTACTTCGCCGGCAAGCAGTACGAGGAGGAGCTCGAGCGCGACGGCATCCCCGCGTCGTACGTCGAGTATCTCGAGCTGCTCACCGACGTGTTCGCCGACTGCAAGCGCGCACTGGAGCCGGGCGGGCGCATCGCGGTCAACGTGGCGAACCTCGGCCGCAAGCCCTACCGGAGCCTCTCGGCCGACGTGATCCGCATCCTCCAAGACGACCTCGGCCTGCTCCTGCGCGGCGAGGTCGTGTGGCGCAAGGGAGTGGGCGACGTCGGCGCGGCCGGGAACTGCGCCTGGGGCTCGTTCCGCAAGCCGTCGAACCCGGTACTGCGCGACGTGACCGAGCGGGTCGTGATCGCGAGCAAGGGACGGTTCGACCGCGCGCAATCCGAGCGAAAGCGCGAGCGGGCCGGGTTGCCGTCGGCGCCGGCCATCGACGCCGACGAGTTCATGGCCGCGACCCTCGACGTCTGGGACCTGCCCCCGGAGAGCGCGAAACGGGTACGCCACCCCGCGCCCTTCCCGGTCGCCCTGCCCGAGCGCCTGATCCTCCTCTACACCTACGAGAACGACCTCGTGCTCGACCCGTTCATGGGTTCGGGCTCGACGCTCGTCGCCGCGGCGCAGCACGGCCGCCGCTACGTCGGGTACGACCTCGATCCCGAGTACGTCGACCTCGCCCGCAGCCGGGTCGAAGCCGCGACCCTCACCCCGCGTGCCACCGACGGCGGCAAGGCGGCCGCGACGCTGGCCGCTGAGCTCATCGAAGCGGCGGGATTCACCATCACCCACCGCAACCGCAAGCTGCGCGGCACCGGCCTGACGATTCCGTACATCGCCACCGACACGACAGGGCGCGCCTGGTTCTTCGACGTGTCGGGCGCGTTCACCACGTCGCGCGACGGGATGCTCCGCACCGACACCGTGTGGCGCGCCCTCGGCCGCGCCAACGTGCTCGCCCACAACAACCCCGACGGCACCCCCCTCGTGTTCCTCACCTCGGACCTCCCCCGCCCCGGGAGCGAAGGCGACGTCGCGTTGCGGGCGGCAGGCCGGACCGCGTTCTTCGATGCGATCGCGTTGCGCGACGAATCGGGCGTCGACCGACTCCGCGCCTACGCAGCCGGACAGCCCACGGCGCTCGCCGGCTTCTGGACCACGCGCGACCTCGACCGGTGACTTCGTTCCAGTCGACCTCGAGTGCGCAAGGCCGCCAGTTCGCGGAGCAGTGCGACGCGCTCCTCGCCACCTACGGCTTCGAGCTCGACGGCTCGACCAAGGTCCCCGGGATCGGCGTCGAGGTCGACCAGGTCGCGACCAGCCCCCACGGGCAACGGGTGTGGTTCGAGTACAAGGGCAGCATCCAGGGCTCGCGTCCCGGGCTGCTCCGCACCGACACCCTGAAGAAGGCAGTTGCCAACGGGGCGCTCATCATGTCGATCGACGAGCACCCGCCCTACATCGTGCTCACGTCGCACCTGCCCACGGCGGGTGCCGGCCTCGAGATGCTGAACACCGCGGTGGCCCTCCGGTACTTCGCCGACGTCGTCTGCATCTACGACCCGAGCGCCCAGGCCCGCCTCAAGCACCTCTGAGGCCGCACACCACGGGATCGAGAAGGTGTGCACGCTGAGTCCCGGGTTCCGGGACTGGCGGTGCAGACCTCCGTCATGCAGAGGCTCAAGGGAGGCCGCCGGGGGGCCGATGGTTCAGGCATGAAGCGGACAGTGACCATCATGATCGCCGGCCTCGTGGCCGTCTTCGCGCTCGGTGCCTGCGGCGCCGCGACAGACGCCGTGGGTGACGGTGCCAAGGGTGCCATCGAGCGCGCGACCGGCTGCAAGGCCAACGGAAGCGGCGACGAGACCAAGGTCGAGTGTGAGGGCAAGGACGGGAAGGGCTCGTTCAGCGTCGGGACGGGTGAGCTGCCCGACGGCTTCCCCAAGAGCGACGTGCCGTTGCCGGACGGTGAGATCGTCAGCTCGCTGTCGACCGGAGTCGACGGCAAGACGGCCTACAGCGTCACCATCAAGGTCGACGGCTCGGTGAGCGAGGCGGCGAAGGCGTACCAGTCGGACCTCACCGACGACGGCTTCACGCTCGACGAGGACGGCTCGTTCAGCCTCGGTGGCGGCGGCGGGCTCACGGCCTTCCAGGCCACGGGGACCGATTGGGACGTCAACGTGGTCGGCGCAGGGAGCGGTAAGGGCGAGAACGCTCTTGTGGTCACCGTCACCGAGCACGACTCCACGACCGACACCACCAGCTAGCGGAGAAGAAGCGGAGCCGACGGGACGCGGGATGATCCCGTGTCGGGCGGTCGAGCCGGCGCAGCGGATTCGACCATCGAGTCAGTAACCCACTTCCCAGAGACAGAGACCGTGGGGCGGGGCCACCGGGCCGGCCGCCCCTCGGTCGCGCGATCGCAGGATCGTGAGCATGTCGCCGGGTCGGCGACGACCGCGACCGACGTCGACGAGCGTCCCCACGATCGAGCGCACCATCTGCCAGCAGAACGCCTGGGCCCGGACGTCGTAGCGGAGCAGCCCGTCGCCGAGGTCGACCCACGACGACTCGAGCACCCGTCGGGTCGTGGTCGACCCCGCGGGGCCCTTCCGACAGAACGACGCGAAGTCGTGCTCGCCGACGAACGGATCGGCGGCGAGGCGAAGGCGTGACCGGTCGAGCGGTTCGGGCACCCACCACGCGTAGCGCGCGAGGAAGGGATCGGGCACGGATCGGTTCACGATCGTGTAGCGGTAGGAACGCCAGGTGGCGGAGTGTCGTGCGTCGAACTCGGGACCGACGATGTCGGCCGACCGCACCACGACCTCGGGCCCGAGCATCCCGTTCAACGACGACTGCAGCCGCCACGGATCGAGCCCGGTGCCGGCCTCGAAGCTGACGACCTGGCCCCAGGCATGGACGCCGGCGTCGGTGCGGCCGGCGCAGGCGAGCTCGACCGGATGCCGCAGCACCCGTTCGAGCGCCTTGCGGAGCACGCCGGCGACGGTGCGGACCTCGGGCTGCGCCGCGAAGCCGCGGAACCCGGTGCCGTCGTACGCGACGACGAGCCGGCAGCGGGCAGGGCCCCCGGCCGACTCGAAGAGCGTCACTCCGCCAGCAGGATCAGACGAGCTCGATGCGCGCCATCGGCGCACGGTCGCCCGGTCGCGACCCGAGCTTCAGGATCCGCGTGTAGCCGCCGTTGCGGTCGGCGTAGCGCGGACCGATCTCCTCGAAGAGCTTGTGCGCGGCGTCCTTGTCGTGGATCGTCGCGACGACCTGGCGCTGACGGTGCACGCCGCCCTTCTTGGCCTTCGTGATCAGGTGCTCCGCGTAGGGACGCAGCTCCTTGGCCTTCGCCACGGTGGTGGTGATGCCCTCGGCCTCGAAGAGGCTCGCGGCGAGGTTCGCCATCATGTGCCAGTGGTGGGCGGGGTCGCCGCCGAAGCGCTTCCCCTTCTTCGGCGCGGGCATCGGAGCGCTACTCCTTCACGCGCAGCGACAGGCCGCGCTCGTCGAGCTTCTGGAGCACCTCGTCGAGCGACTTCGAACCGAAGTTCGTGATCGCGAGGAGGTCGTCTTCGGTCTTCTGCACGAGCTGACCGATCGTGTCGACCCGGGCCCGCTTGAGGCAGTTCCGGGGCCGCTCCGACAGGTCGAGCTCCTCGATCGGGAGCTCGAGGTCGGGCGACGTCGACGTGGTCGGCGACACCTCACCGAGCTCGAGGCTCGGGGCCTCGGCGGAGAGGTTGGCGACCAGGCCGACGAGGTTGCCGAGCGTGGCGCCGGCCGATGCCAGCGCGTCGCGCGGGGTGATCGAACCGTCGGTCTCGATCTCGAGGGTCAGGCGGTCGAAGTTCGTCGCCTGCTCGACGCGGGTCGGCTCGACGTCGAAGGCGACGCGACGCACGGGGGAGAAGATCGCGTCGACCGGGATGACACCGATCGGCGAACCCGCCCGCTTCGTCTTCTCCGCCGACGCGTAGCCGCGACCCTGCTCGACCGTGAGGTCGAACGCGAGGCGGCCCTTGGCGTTGACGGTCGCCAGGTGCAGCTCGGGGTTGAGGATCTCGACGTCGGACGTGGTCTGGATGTCGGCCGCGGTGATCTCACCCGGGCCGCGCTTGTCGAGGCGCAGGGTGACCGGCTCCTCGGCGACGCACTGGAGTACGAGGTCCTTGAGGTTCAGGATGAGGTCGGTGACGTCTTCCTTCACTCCGGGGATCACGTCGAACTCGTGGAGCGCTTCGTCGAAGCGGACCTGGGTGACGGCCGCACCGGGGATGGAGGAGAGGAGCGTGCGCCGCAGGCTGTTGCCGAGCGTGTGGCCGAAGCCGGGCTCGAGCGGCGACACGATGAAGCTCTCGGTGTTGCCTTCCGGCTCGAGCGCTTCGATCTCTGGACGCTGGATGATGAGCATGCAGGTTCCTTACTTGGAGTAGAGCTCGACGATGAGCTGCTCGCGCACGGGCACGTCGATCTGGTCCCGGAGGGGCAGGTCGCGGACGGTTGCCTTGTGGTCGGCAGAAGAGACTTCGAGCCATTGCGGGACGGCCCGGTCGAGCGTGTCGAGGTTGTGCCGGATGACGATCATCGACTTGGCCTTCGGGCCGAGCTCGATCACGTCGCCCCGACGCACCTGGTACGACGGGATCGTGACGCGCTTGCCGTTCACGAGCACGTGGCCGTGGCGGACGAACTGGCGGGCCTGGTTCCGGCTCGCGGAGTAGCCGGCGCGGAACGTGGTGTTGTCGAGCCGGAGCTCGAGCATCTGCAGGAGGTTCTCACCGGTGATGCCGGCCTGACCGTTGGCCTGCTGGTAGAGGTTGCGGAACTGCTTCTCGAGGAGGCCGTAGATGCGCTTGGCCTTCTGCTTCTCGCGGAGCTGCAGGAGGTACTCGCTCTCACGGATGCGGCCACGGCCGTGCATCCCCGGCGGGTAGGGGCGCTTCTCGATCGGGCAGCGCATGCTGTCGCACTTCGCGCCCTTCAGGAACAACTTCATCCGCTCCCGTCGGCAGAGCCGACAGACCGCTCCGGTGTAACGCGCCATTGCTCAGACCCTCCGCCGCTTGGGAGGGCGGCAACCGTTGTGCGGGATGGGGGTGACGTCTTTGATGCCGAGCACTTCGATGCCCGTGTTCTGGATCGACCGGATGGCGGTCTCGCGACCGGAGCCCGGGCCCTTCACGACCACGTCGACCTTGCGGACACCGTGCTCCATCGCCCGACGGGCGGCGGTCTCGGCCGCGAGCTGCGCGGCGAACGGCGTCGACTTGCGCGACCCCTTGAACCCCACGTTGCCCGACGACGCCCAGGCGATGACGTTGCCCTGCGTGTCGGCGATCGTGACGATCGTGTTGTTGAACGACGACTTGATGTGCGCGATCCCGTGCGTGATGTTCTTGCGCTCACGACGCTTCGGGCGCCGGCCGCCAGGCGGGGGCTTGGCCATACTCTTCGCTCGCTCTCTACGTTCGACTCGGGTGTTCGATGCTGCGCCCGGAGGACCGGCCGCGCGCTGACTACTTGCGGGCCTTCTTGCGGCCGGCGACGGTCTTCTTCGGGCCCTTGCGGGTCCGGGCGTTGGTGCGGGTCCGCTGACCGCGGACCGGGAGGCCCCGGCGGTGGCGGATGCCCTGGTAGCTGCCGATCTCCATCTTCCGCTTGATGTGACCCTGCACCTCGCGGCGCAGGTCACCCTCGACCTTGAGACCCTGGTCGATCCAGTTGCGGAGCTGCGAGACCTCTTCCTCGGTCAGGTCGCGCACGCGAGTGTCGGGCGAGATCGCGCACGCCTCACACACCTGCCGCGCCGTGGTGCGCCCGATTCCGAAGATGTAGGTGAGCGAGATCTCGAGACGCTTCTCCCGAGGGATGTCGACACCGGCGATACGAGCCATTGTTCTCCCTAAACCCTGCCGCTAGCCCTGGCGCTGTTTGTGCCGGGGATTCACGCAGATGACCCTGACCGAACCATGACGACGGATCACCTTGCACTTCTCACAGATCTTCTTGACCGACGGTCGGACCTTCACTGCTGCCTCATGACTGGTGGGTTACTTGTAGCGGTACGTGATGCGACCGCGGCTGAGGTCGTACGGGGTGAGCTCGACCTGGACCCGATCGCCCGGCAGGATCCGGATGTAGTGCATCCGCATCTTCCCGGAGATGTGCGCCAGGACCTTGTGGCCGTTCTCGAGCTCGACGCGGAACATGGCGTTGGGGAGGGGTTCGACGACTGTCCCCTCGACGAGGATCGTGTCGTCCTTGGGCTTTGCGACGGTGCACCACCTGAAACTGGAACTGCGGACGTGACGAGAAACGGGGTCGAGATCGACCGGCGGTGAGGGTCGCGCGAGGAGCGCACCAAGTGACCGCGGGGCCGACCGGAGAGCTTACACCGAGACCGGCCCGGACTCAATCCGGCTCCTCGCGGGCTGCTCGCTCAGGGAAGGGTCAGGACCTCGGGTCCGTCGTCGGTGACGGCGATCGTGTGCTCGAAGTGAGCGGATCGGCGCCCGTCGGCGGTGACGACGGTCCACCCGTCGTCGAGGAGGAGGGTCTCGGCCGTCCCGGCGTTCACCATCGGCTCGATCGCGAGGACCAGGCCCTCCTTCATCTTGTACTTGCTGTTCGGGCCGCCGGCATAGTTCGGGACCTGCGGTTCTTCGTGCATGGCCGTACCGATGCCGTGGCCCACGTACTCCTTGACCACCGTGAACCCGGCGCCGACGGCCACGTCTTCGACAGCGGCCCCCACCTCACCCAGTCGCTTGCCGTCGACGACCCGCTCGATCGCCGCGTCGAGGGATGCCTTGGTCACGTCGATCAGGCGCTGAGACTCGTCGTCGACGGTGCCGATCGGGATCGTGATCGCCGCGTCGCCGTGCCAACCCTCGATGATCGCCCCGCAGTCGATGGAGAAGATGTCGCCTTCCTCGAGCACGGTGTCGTCGGGGATCCCGTGGACGATGACGTGGTTCGGCGACGCACAGATCACCGCGGGGAAGCCGTGGTAGTTGAGGAAGTTCGACCGCGCCCCCCGGCGTTCGAGCACCTCCCGGGCGACCCGGTCGACGTCGAGCGTGGTCGCACCCGGCTTCGACGCCCGGATGCACTCCTCGTGCATCTCGGCCACCACCCGGCCGGCTCGACGCATGAGGGCGATCTGCTCGTGTGACTTCTTGGTGATCATGAGAGCGTGTGGCCCACGCGGGCCTCGATCGCGGCGGCGAGACGCGAGGCGACCTCGTCGCCGGTGCCGACACCGTCGACGACGACGAGGCGGCGCTGCCGGCGGTAGTGCTGCACGATCGGCAGCATCTCCCGCTCGTAGAGCTCGAGCCGCCGCTCGATCGCCGCCTCGGTGTCGTCTTCGCGCTGGATGACCTTGCCGCCGCACTCGTCGCACGTCCAGTTGGACGTAGGTGGATGGTCGACGTGGTACACGGTTCCGCAGTTCTCGCACACCCGGCGTCCGGCGAGCCGCGCCAGGGCGATCTCCGTCGGGACGTCGAGGGTGGCGACGAGATCGAGGGGCTGGCCGTCGAGCACCCGATCGAGCTCCACGGCCTGGAACTCGGTGCGCGGGAACCCGTCGAGCACGAAGCCCCGGTCGAACACCCCGCGGCGGAACTGCTCCTCGACCACGCCGACGACGACGTCGTCGGGAACGAGCTCGCCGCGGTTCATGTAGCTCTCGGCCTCGAGACCGGCGGGCGTGCTCTCCTTCGCCTCGGCGCGGAAGAGGTCGCCGGTGGAGAAGTGGGGAACGCCGCGGTGGTCGGCAAGCCGGGAGGCTTGCGTTCCTTTGCCGGCACCCTGCTTTCCCAGCAGGACGAGACGGGGTCCTCGGGTCATGGCTGCACCGCGCCTACGCGAGGAAACCTTCGTAATTGCGCATCATCAACTGGCTGTCGATCTGCTTCATCGTCTCGAGCGCGACACCCACGGTGATCAGCAGCGCGGTCCCGCCGAACGGGAACTGGCTGATGTCCCAGAACGCGAAGACCAACAGCGGGGTGATGGCGATCACGGCGAGGAAGAGCGCGCCCGGCAGCGTGATCCGGTTCAGCACCTTGGCGAGGTACTTCTCGGTGGGCGGTCCGGGCCGGATCCCGGGGATGAACCCGCCCTGCTTGCGGATGATGTCGGCCTGCTGGGCCGGGTTGAAGGCGATCGCCGTGTAGAAGTACGCGAAGAAGATGATCAGGAGCGTTTCCATCCCGATGTAGAACCAGCCCTGGCTCTGCACGAGGTTGTCGTTGACGAATTCCTGGAAGCCCTTCCAGGGAGTCGCACTCGCGATCAGCGCTGGGAACGACAGGATCGACGTCGCGAAGATGACCGGGATCACACCCGACTGGTTCACCTTCAAGGGGATGTAGGTGCTCTGGCCGCCGTACATGCGCCGGCCGACCACGCGCTTCGCGAACTGCACCGGGATGCGCCGCTGCCCCGACTCGACGAACACGATGCCGACGATCATCGCGATCCCGATACCGAGGATCACGATGAACTGGAACTTGCTGCCTTCGGTGTAGACGGCGGATCCCTGGGCAGGGAGGCGCGAGACCACCGACGCGAAGATCAGGATCGACATCCCGTTGCCGATTCCGCGCTGGGTGATGAGCTCGCCGAGCCACATCACCATCGCGGTACCGGCGGTCCAGATGAGGATGATGAGCATCGCCCGCGGTGCGTTGAAGCCGGGGATGAGGTCCTTGCCCTGGAAGCCCGCGGAACCCAGCAGGCCGCCCTTGCCTTCGTGCAGCGCGAACACGAACCCGGTCGACTGGATGAGTGCGAGTCCGACGGTGAGGTACCGGGTCCACTGGGTGATCTTCTTCTGACCCGACTGACCCTCTTGCTGCCACTGCTCGAGCTTGGGGATGACCACGCCGAGGAGCTGCATGATGATCGACGCCGTGATGTACGGCATGATCCCGAGGAAGAAGATCGCGACGCTGGTGATCGCTCCACCGGAGAACAGGTCGAGGAACCCGACGACGCCGTTGCTGTCGGCGCTGTTCTGGAGCTCCTTGATCGCCGCGAAGTCGACGTAGGGCACCGGGATGTGCGTCCCGACCCGGTAGACCGCGATGATCGCGATCGTGAACAGGATCTTGTTGCGCAGGTCGGGCACCCGGAACATGTTCCGCAGGCGGGACAGCATGGGGTGCAGACCTCCTCAGGTGTGAGCGGCGCGTCGGGTCCGGGCTCGGGTGGCCGGACCCGAGAGCCTACCGGTTGGTGAGCGCGTTGCCCTTGGCGGGAGGTCGACGGCCGCCGAACGGGGCCGGCAGGTCCTCGGCGGTGCCACCGGCGACGATGATCGCGGCCTTTGCCGACGCCGAGAACGCATGGGCGTGAACGGTGAGGGGCTTCGAGAGCTCGCCCCGGCCCAGGATCTTGACGAACCCGTGCTTGTGCACGAGGCCGCTGGCCCGGAGCTTCTCGAGGTCGACGACCGTCCCGGCGTCGAACTGCTCGAGCGCGTCGAGGTTGATCGCCTGGTACTCGATCCGGAACGGGTTGTTGAAGCCCTTCGCCTTCGGCGTCCGGCGGTGGATCGGGGTCTGACCACCCTCGAAGCCGGGCTTGACCTGACCCCGGGCATGCTGGCCCTTGTGGCCCCGGCCTGCGGTCTTGCCGCCCTTGCCCGCGATGCCGCGGGCAACGCGGCGCCGCTTGGTGTTCGAACCCTTGGCCGGCTTCAGATCATGAATGTGCATCCGCTTCTTCTCCTAGACCTCTTCGACTCGTACGAGATGCGGGACCTTGGCGAGCATCCCGCGGATCTCGGGCTTGTCGGCGTGCTCGACCGTGTGGTCGATGCGACGCAGACCGAGCGCGCGCAGGGTGCCGCGCTGCTTCGGCTTGATCCCGATCTTGGAACGGACCTGGGTGACCCTCAACGTCGTCATGTCACTTGACCTCGGTCACTTCGAGCTTGCCCTTCTGGCGTTCGCGGTACGCGCGGAGCATCCCGCCGGTCGCCACTTCCTCCGGCGACTTGCCGCGGATGCGAGCGATCTCGTCGGGCCGGCGCAGCGAGCGGAGGCCCTGGATCGTGGCGCGGGAGACGTTGATGGCGTTCGACGATCCGAGCGACTTGGCGAGCACGTCGCCGATCCCGGCCGCTTCGAGGATCGCCCTGGCCGCACCGCCGGCGATGACACCGGTACCGGGTGCAGCCGGCTTGAGCAGGACACGCGCCGCGTCGTGCTCGCCGATGATCGTGTGGGTGATGGTCGAGCCCGCGAGCGGCACCGCGAACGTGTTCTTCTTCGCCTCTTCCATGCCCTTCTGGATCGCGGCGGGCACTTCCTTGGCCTTGCCGTAGCCGAGGCCGACGTTCCCGGAACCGTCGCCGACGACGACGAGCGCGGTGAACGAGAACCGCCGACCGCCCTTGACGACCTTGGCGACCCGGTTGATCGCGATCACTCGCTCTTCGTACTGACCCTCAGCCATTCTCCACGCCTTCTCCTAGAACTCGAGACCGGCTTCGCGGGCGCCGTCGGCAACCCCTGCGACCCGGCCGTGGTACCGGAACCCGCCTCGGTCGAACACGACCGTGCTCACACCGGCGGCCTTGGCTCGTTCCCCGACCAGCTTGCCGATCGCCTTGGCGGCGTCGACCGTGGCGGTCGGGTTCGTGCGCCGGTCGGCTTCCATCGTCGACGCCGACGCGAGGGTCTTCCCCGCGACGTCGTCGATGACCTGCGCGTAGATGTGCTTGTTCGACCGGAACACGGCCAGGCGCGGCTTCAGAGCGGTCCCTCGGACCTTCTTGCGCACCCGGCGGTGCCGGCGCAGACGATGTTCGTGCGTGCTGATGCTCATGAGTCCTCGTTACTTCGCCGACTTGCCGGCCTTGCGCAGGACGCGCTCGTCGGAATAGCGGATGCCCTTGCCCTTGTACGGCTCGGGCTTCCGGACCTTGCGGATGTTCGCGGCGACCTGGCCCACGAGCTGCTTGTCGGCGCCCCGCACGATGATCCGGTTCGGGCTCGGGACCTCGAGGGTGATGCCCTCGGGGGCGTCGACCGGGACCGAGTGGGAGTAGCCGACCTGGAGCTCGAGCTTCGACGGGCCCTGGGCGGTGGCGCGGTAGCCGACCCCCACGATCTCGAGCTCGCGCACGAAACCCTCCGACACCCCCACGACCATGTTGTTCACCAGCGAACGGGTGAGGCCATGGAGCGCGCGGTTCCGACGTTCGTCGTCGGGGCGGGTGATGACCACCTGGTCGCCCTCGCTCGCGATCTCGATCTCGCCGGGCGCGTCGAGCTCGAGGGTCCCCTTGGGGCCCTTCACGGCCACGTGCTGGCCGGAGATCGATACCTCGACACCCGAGGGGATCGTGATGGGTTGCTTGCCGATGCGGGACATGCGCCTACCAGACGTGACAGAGGATCTCGCCGCCCACGCGACGCCGGCGCGCCTCGCGGTCGGTCATGAGTCCGTGGTTGGTCGAGAGGACCGCGATTCCCATGCCACCGAGGACACGGGGAACGCCGGCCGACTTCGTGTACACGCGCAACCCCGGCTTCGAGACCCGCTTGATCCCGGAGATCGTGCGCTTGCGTTCGGGCGTGTACTTCAGGGTGATGGTCAGCTTCTGACCGGGACGACTGTCGTCGTCTTCCACCGTGAAGCCCTCGATGTAACCCTCCTGGAGGAGGATCCCGGCGAGTGCGCCCTTCAACTTCGAAGCAGGCATGATCACTTCGTCGTGGAACGCGGTGTTGGCGTTCCGCAGACGGGTGAGCATGTCGGCGATCGGGTCGGTCATCGTCACTGTCGCGTCCCCCTCACCAGGATGCCTTGGTGATGCCCGGGACCTCGCCCGCGTGGGCGAGTTCGCGCAGGCAGATCCGGCACAGACCGAAGCGCCGGTACACCGAGCGGGCGCGGCCGCACTTGCGGCAGCGCGTGTAACCCCGAACCTTGAACTTCGGTTCGGCCTGTTGCTTGTTGACGAGTGCTTTCTTGGCCATCGCTACCCCTGAGCCTGGTCACGGCGAAATGGGAACCCGAGAGCCCGCAGGAGTGCGCGACCCTCGTCGTCGGTGACGGCGGTGGAGACGATGGTGATGTCCATCCCGCGCACCTGGTCGATCTTGTCGTAGTCGATCTCCGGGAAGATCAACTGCTCGGTGACCCCGAACGTGTAGTTGCCGTGGCCGTCGAACGACTTGGGGTTGAGACCCCGGAAGTCGCGGATGCGGGGGATCGCCAGGCTCACGAGCCGGTCGTAGAACTCCCACATGCGCGCGCCCCGCAGCGTGACCTTGGCGCCGATCGCGTTGCCCTCGCGGAGCTTGAAGGTGGCGATCGACTTCTTGGCCCTGGTCACGAGCGGCTTCTGTCCCGCGATGATCGTGAGGTCGGTGACCGCGCCGTCGAGCAGAGAAGCCTGCTGCGTGGCGCGTCCGACACCCATGTTCACCACGATCTTCTCGAGCCGGGGAACCTCGAGGAGGTTGCCCTTGCCGAGCTCTTCTTGCAGCTTCGGCCGCAGCTCGGTGAGGTACTTCTCCTTGAGCCGCGGCCCACCTGCGGTTGCCGTGGCCATCAGAGATCCTTCCCGCACTTGCGGCAGACACGGACCTTGGTGCCGTCGTCTTCGAAGCGGTACCCGATGCGGGTCGGACCGCACGAGCACACGATCGCGACGTTCGACACGTGGATCGGCATCTCCTTGTCGATGATGCCGGCCTGCATCGTGGCGCTGGTCGAGCGCTGGTGCTTCTTCACCACGTTGATCAGCTGCGGGCTGGTGACGATGACCCGGTTGCGGTCGGTGAGCACCGCGGTGACCTCACCTTCCTTGCCCAGGTCCTTGCCCGCCAACACCTGCACCCGGTCGCCCTTCTTGATCTTCATCTCTACAAGACCTCCGGGGCGAGCGAGACGATCCGCATGAACTTGCGGTCACGCAGCTCACGACCCACCGGGCCGAAGATGCGGGTGCCGCGCGGCTGGAACTGGTCGTTGATGAGCACGGCCGCGTTCTCGTCGAAGCGGATGTAGCTGCCGTCGGCACGACGGCGCTCCTTCTTGGTCCGCACGACCACGCACTTCACGACCTCACCCTTCTTCACCGCGGCACCGGGGACGGCGTCCTTCACCGTGGCGACGAAGATGTCGCCGATCCCGGCGTAGCGGCGGCGGGTGCCACCGAGCACCTTGATGCAGAGCACCTCGCGGGCGCCCGAGTTGTCGGCCACCTTGAGGCGGCTCTCCTGCTGGATCATCGGGCACGCTCCAGCACTTCCACGACGCGCCACCGCTTCTGGCGCGACATCGGACGGGTCTCGGCGATCCGGACGCGGTCGCCTTCGCGGATCTCGTTCTGCTCGTCGTGGGCGTAGAACCGCCGCGTGCGCTGCATCGTCTTCTGGTACCGACGGTGGCGCACCCGGTCGACCACGGCGACGACGACGGTCTTGTCCATCTTGGTGGAGACGACCAGTCCTTCCCGCACCTTGCGCGGGTTCGGGCGGGCGTCGTCTCCCGCTTCGCTCTGGTTCGACGCTTCGGTTTCGTCGCTCATGCGTTGCTTCCTTCTGCGGCCTGGATCTCGCGCTCACGGATGAGCGTCTGCAGGCGGGCGATGTTGCGCCGGACGTCGCCGAGGCGCGCGGTGTTGTCGAGCTGGCCCGTTGCGTGCTGGAAGCGGAGGTTGAAGTGCTCCTCCTTGGCTTCGAGCAGACGCTGGATCAGCTCACCGTCGTTCAGCTCACGGAGTTCGGTGGTGGGAGTGGCCATCTCGCTACGCCTCGTCGGTCCGGAGCACGAAACGGGACTTGATCGGGAGCTTGTGCATCGCGAGCCGCATCGCCTCACGCGCCGTCTGTTCGGGCACACCGGCGAGCTCGAACATCACGCGTCCGGGCTTGACGACCGCGACCCAGTGCTCCGGGTTGCCCTTGCCCGAGCCCATGCGCGTCTCCGCGGGCTTCTGGGTGACGGGCTTGTCGGGGAACACGGTGATCCAGACCTTGCCGCCACGCTTGATGTAGCGGGTCATCGCGATACGGGCGGCCTCGATCTGGCGGTTCGTGATCCAACCCGGCTCGAGGGCCTGGATCCCGTAGTCGCCGAACGTCACCCGGGTACCGCCCTTGGCGATCCCGCTCATCCGTCCTCGCTGCACCTTCCGGTGCCGCACCTTCTTCGGCATCAACATCGCGTACGACCTCAGTCTTCTTCTTTGCCGTGGAACTTCGGCGCTTCGTGGTGCTCGCGGGTCCGGCGCTCGATCTCTTCTTCCTCGGCGAGCAGGCGCTCGAGCTCGGGATCGGCTTCCTTGACGAGGTCGGTCGCCTCGACCGGCGCTTCGTCGCCCACCGTCGCGGGATCCACCTCGACCGACTCGCCGGCCGGACGGCGGCGTCCGCCACCGGCCCGCACGACGCGACCCGGCTGGTTGCCCGCGGTGTCGCCCACGGCCATGGCCGCTTCCTTGGCGATCTTGTCCTCGGCGGCGGCCTTGTACGGCAGGATGTCGCCCTTGTAGATCCAGACCTTCACGCCGATGCGGCCGAAGGTGGTCTTCGCCTCGGCCTGGCCGTAGTCGATGTCGGCGCGGAGCGTGTGCAGCGGGACGCGACCTTCGCGGTACCACTCCTTGCGGCTCATCTCGGCGCCACCGAGACGGCCACCGCACTGCACCCGGATGCCCTGGGCTCCGGCCTTCATGGCTGTCTGCACCGCGCGCTTCATGGCGCGGCGGAAGCTGACGCGACCGGCGAGCTGGTCGGCGACACCCTGCGCGATGAGCATCGCGTCGAGCTCGGGCTGCTTGATCTCCTGGATGTTGAAGTGGATCTTCGGGTTGCCGGTGATCTTCAACAGGCCCGCGCGCAGGCGGTCGGCCTCGGCGCCCCGGCGACCGATCACGATGCCGGGACGGGCGGTGTAGACGTCGACGCGGAGGCGGTCTCGGGTGCGTTCGATCTCGACGCGGCTCACTGCGGCCCGTTCGAGCTGGCTCTTCAGGTAGTCGCGGATCTTCCAGTCTTCGATCAGCTGCTCGGTGTACTCGCCGTGCTCGGCGAACCACCGCGACTTCCAATCGGTGGTGATGCCGAGCCGGAACCCGTAGGGGTTGACCTTCTGTCCCATTACTTCGTCTCTTCTTCGTCGGCGGCGTCGGCTTCGTCGGTTGTCGCTTCGTCGGTGGTGGCTTCGTCGGTGGTCGACGCTTCGGCTTCGGGCTGGGCGTCGACCACGTCGACGGCTTCCACCTCGGCCGCGGCCGACTCGGTGGTCGCCTCGTCGGTCGTCACGGCTTCGTCGTGCTCGTGGTCGTGACCCTCGTGATCGTGATCGTGGTCGTGCTCCTCGACCGGGGCGCTCGCCTTCACCCGGCGGCGACGCGACGCGCGGCGTCGGGCTTCGGCCGTTCCTCCCGCGCTCTCCTCACGACGGCGACGGAGCTCGAGCTGCTCGTCGGAGTAGCGGGCCACGACGATCGTGACGTGGCTGGTGCGCTTGCGGATCTGGACACCACGACCGCGTGCCCGCGGGCGCATCCGCTTCTGCGTCGGGCCTTCGTCGGCCCAGGCGCGCACGACGTACAGCTCGTCGGGCGGGAGGTCGTTGTTGTGCTCGGCGTTCGCGACGGCGGAGTCGAGCAGCTTGCGCACCGACTCGGCCGGGCCGCGCTCACAGAACCGCAGGCGGTCGCGCGCCTCGTCGACGTCGATGCCGCGGATGAGTCCGAGGACCTGACGGACCTTCGTGGGCGAGACGTGGGAGTACCGCAGCACGGCCTTGGTCTCGGGGTACTGGGGTGCCTTCGTGTCGGCCATCGTCAGCGTCTCCCGGACCGCTCTTGGCCGGCGTGGTACCGGAAGACGCGGGTGGGCGCGAACTCACCGAGCTTGTGACCGACCATCGACTCCGAGATGTACACCGGCACGTGCTTGCGACCGTCGTGCACGGCGATGGTGTGCCCCACCATGTCGGGGATGATCGTGGAACGACGTGACCAGGTCTTGATGACCTTGCGGTCGCCGGCCTCGTTCATGCGGTCGACCTTCACCTGCAGGTGCTCGTCGACGAACGGACCCTTCTTCAAGCTGCGCGGCATGACTACCTCCGTGACCCGCGGCCACGACGGCGACGGACGATCTGCTTGTCGGATGCCTTGCCCTTCTTGCGGGTGCGCCCCTCGGGCTTGCCCCACGGCGACACCGGGTGGCGCCCACCTGAGCTCTTGCCCTCACCGCCACCCAACGGGTGGTCGACCGGGTTCATGGCGACACCACGGACCTTCGGGCGCTTGCCCCGCCAGCGGTTGCGACCGGCCTTGCCCCACGAGATCAGGGCCGCCTCGGCGTTGCCCACCGCACCGACGGTTGCCCGGCAGTCGATCGGCACGCGGCGCATCTCGGTGGAGGGGAGTCGCAGCGTCGCGTACAGCCCCTCCTTCGCCACCAGCTGGATCGACGCGCCGGCACCGCGGGCCATCTTGGCGCCCGCGCCGGGCTTGAGCTCGACGTTGTGCACCACGGTCCCGACGGGGATGTAGCGCAACGGCATCGCGTTGCCCGGGCGGATCTCCGCACCCTGGCCGCTCTGCAGCTCGTCGCCGACCTTCACCAGTGCCGGGGCGATGATGTAGCGCTTCTCGCCGTCGACGTAGTGCAGCAGCGCGATGCGCGCGTTGCGGTTGGGGTCGTATTCGATCGACGCGACCTTGGCCGGGACGCCATCCTTCTCGCGACGGAAGTCGACCACGCGGTACTTCTGCTTGTGGCCACCTCCACGGTGGCGCGCCGTCATCCGCCCGTAGGCGTTGCGGCCGCCGGTGCGCGGCTTCGGCTTGACCAGCGAACGCTCCGGCGTGGCCTTCGTGATGTCGGCGAAGTCGGACGCGCTCTGGAAGCGGCGTCCGGGACTCGTGGGTTTGCGCTTGCGGACCGGCATCGTCAGCTCCCGAAGATCTCGATGTGGTCGCCCTCGGCGAGCGACACGATGGCCCGCTTCTGGTCGGCGCGCTTGCCCCAGGTACCGGTGCGACGGTTGCGCTTGCGCTTGCCGTGCCGGTTCAGCGTGTTCACGTTGGTGACCTTCACGTTGAAGATGGTCTCGACCGCGTGCTTGATCTCGATCTTGTTGGCGTCGTTCTTCACGAGGAACGTGTAGACGTTCTCGTCGTAGTTCGCGTACGACTTCTCCGACACCACCGGCTTGATCAGGATGTCGCGGGGGTCACGGACGATCATGCGGTCACCTCGGCGTCGGTCGTCGGTGGCGTCGTTCGTGGAGAAGCGCTCGTTCAGCGCCGCGAGCGTTCCGGTGCTGAAGACGAGCCAGTCGTTCACGAGGATGTCGTAGACGTTGAGCTCCTCGGGCAGCACGATCTGGACCCACTTGCCGAGGTTGCGGAAGCTCTTCCAGGCACCGTCCTCGGTGCGGTCGAGCACCAGCAGCAGACGATCCTCGCGCTCACCCTTGGTCCGGAGCCCGAGCGCCTGCAGCGCGGCGATCGCGTCCTTGGTCCGGGGAGTCTCGAGACCCCAGTCGTCGACCACGAGCACCTTGTTCTCGGAGGCGCGGTCCGACAGCGCCGAGCGCAGCGCGAGACGGATCATCTTCTTCGGGGTGCGCTGGCGGTAGTCGCGAGGCTTCGGGCCGTGCGCGATGCCACCTCCACGCCAGTGAGGGGCGCGGATCGAACCCTGGCGGGCGTGACCGGTGCCCTTCTGCCGCCAGGGCTTCGCGCCACCACCCGACACCTCGGCACGGGTCTTGGTGCTGTGCGTACCGGACCGGGCGTTGGCGAGCTGGGCGGTGACGACCTGGTGCATCACGGCGACGTTCGGCTCGATGCCGAAGACGTCGTCGGCGAGGTCGGCCTCGCCCGCGTCGGCTCCGGCCACGTTCTTGAGGGTGGTCTTCATGCCCGCACTCCGCTCTTCACCGCGTTGCGCACGAACACGAGACTGCCGTTCGGTCCGGGGACGGAACCCTTCACGAGGATCAGGTTCCGCTCGGCGTCGCCCTCGACCACGGTGAGGTTCAGGGTCGTGACCCGCTGGTGGCCCATCTGGCCGGCCATGCGGGTTCCCTTGAAGACCCGGGCCGGTGTGGCGCACGCACCGATCGCACCCGGGACCCGGTGACTCTTGTGGTTCCCGTGGCTGGCGCCCTGGCCCTTGAAGTTGTGGCGCACCATCACGCCCGAGAAGCCCTTGCCCTTCGAGATGCCCGTGACGTCGACGTACTCGCCCGCCTCGAAGACATCGGCCTTGATCGTCTGGCCGAGCTCGAAGCCCGACAGGTCGTCGACCCGGAGCTCCACGAGGTGGGACGACGGCTCGACGCCGGCAGCCTGGAGGTGACCGAGCTCGGGCTTGTTCAGCCGACGGGCCTTGGTCTCACCGAAGGAGAGCTGTACGGCGGCGTAGCCGTCTCGTTCGGGCGTCTTGAGCTGCACGACGCGACAGGGTCCGGCCTGGATCACCGTGACCGGAACGATCCGGTTCTCGGAATCCCAGACCTGGGTCATGCCGAGCTTGCGCCCCAGGATGCCTTTGGCGGCCATGCTGCTCCCGCTCCGTCTCACGCGAACGCTCCGCAGGGAACAGATCCCGGCGGAGCGTCGATTCGGTTGTGCCGTGTGGTGCCTCGCCGAGCCGCGGCAAAGGCCTGCACGGACGTCAATTGGGGGGTGGGAAGCGAAGAACGCCAACTCCCCGACGAACCCGAGGAGCCTACAGGCTCCGCGGCTGTTGCTCAACCCGGGATACGGGAAGTCGGGCTACACGCCCTGGATCTTGATCTCGATGTCGACGCCGGCCGGGAGGTCGAGGCGCTGGAGCGACTCGACCGTCTTGGTGGCCGGTTCGACGATGTCGAGAAGGCGCTTGTGGATGCGCATCTCGAAGTGCTCGCGGGAGTCCTTGTCGACGTGGGGTCCCCGCACGACGCAGAACCGGTGGATCTCGGTCGGCAGCGGCACGGGGCCGCGCACCTGCGCGCCGGTTCGCACGACCGTCTCGACGATCTTCTTCGTCGACTGGTCGATGACCTCGTGGTCGTACGCCTTCAGTCGGATCCGGATCTTCTGACCCTTGGCTTCAGCCACCGTTTCGCGCCCGTCTACTTGAGGATCTTGGTGACGCGGCCGGCGCCCACGGTGCGGCCACCCTCACGGATCGCGAACCGCAGACCTTCTTCCATCGCGATCGGCTTCCCCAACTGGACGACCATCTCGGTGTTGTCGCCCGGCATCACCATCTCCGTACCCTCCGGAAGGACCACCGTGCCGGTCACGTCCGTCGTCCGGAAATAGAACTGCGGGTGATAGTTCGCGAAGAACGGGGTATGACGCCCACCCTCCTCCTTCGTCAACACATACACCTGCGCCTCGAAATCAGTGTGCGGCGTGATCGACCCCGGCTTCGCCAGCACCTGCCCGCGCTCCACATCTTCCTTCTTCGTCCCCCGCAACAACGCACCGATGTTGTCGCCCGCGCGGCCCTCATCCAACAACTTGCGGAACATCTCCACACCCGTACACGTCGTCTTCGTCGTATCCCGCAACCCGACGATCTCGACCTCTTCACCCGTCTTCACGATGCCCTGCTCGACCTTGCCGGTCACGACCGTCCCACGACCCGTGATCGTGAACACATCCTCGATCGGCATCAAGAACGGCTTCTCCAACTCCCGCACCGGCTCCGGGATGAACTCATCCACCGCATCCATCAACGCCACCACACCCGCAGCCGCATCCGCGTCGCCCTCGAGCGCCTTCAACGCAGACACCCGCACGATCGGCGTGTCATCACCAGGGAACTCGTACTCGTTCAACAACTCACGAACCTCGAGCTCAACCAGCTCGAGGAGCTCTTCGTCGTCGACCTGATCCACCTTGTTCAACGCCACCACAATCGACGGCACACCCACCTGACGGGCAAGGAGCACATGCTCACGCGTCTGCGGCATCGGCCCATCCGTCGCCGCCACCACCAAGATCGCGCCATCCACCTGCGCGGCACCCGTGATCATGTTCTTGATGTAGTCAGCATGCCCCGGCATGTCCACATGCGCGTAATGCCGGTTCGCGGTCTCATACTCAACATGAGAGATGTTGATCGTGATCCCCCGCGCCTTCTCCTCCGGCGCCTTGTCGATCTGATCGAACGCAGTCGCCGTCACATTCGAATCACGATCCGCCAACACCCGCGTGATCGCAGCCGTCAACGTCGTCTTCCCATGATCGATGTGACCCATCGTCCCGATGTTCAAATGCGGCTTGTTCCGCTCGAACTTCGCCTTCGCCATCTCAGATCGCTCCGTTCGTTACTCGGCGTGGCAGTTGCGACGTTCGTCGTGTTGAACGCTCACTACACATTCCGGACGTACTCCTCGTGAGACTTGTCGCGCGTGGTGGGGGTGGGGTGGAGATCACTCGCCGCGGACGCGGGCGGTGATCTCCAGTGCGATCGACTCCGGAACTTGCTGGTAGGAGTCGAACTGCATCGTGTAGGTCGCGCGCCCCTGGGTGCGCGACCGGAGGTCGGTAGCATAACCGAACATCTCTGCGAGGGGCACCTGGGCCTTCACGACGTGTGAACTGCCCCGCTGCTCCATGTTCTCGATCCGGCCGCGCCGCGAGTTGAGGTCGCCGATCACGTCGCCCATGTAGTCCTCGGGCGTGACGACCTCGACGGCTTCGATCGGCTCGAGCAGGACGGGCTTCGCGGCGCGGGCCGCCTTCTTGACCGCCATCGAGCCGGCGATCTTGAACGCCATCTCGCTGGAGTCGACGTCGTGGTACGAGCCGTAGGTGAGGATCACGCGCATGTCGACCAGCGGGTAGCCGGCGATGATGCCGCCCTGGAGCGCCTCCTGGATGCCGGCGTCGACCGCGGGGATGTACTCACGCGGGATCACACCACCGACGATCTTGTCGACGAACTCGTAGCCGCCGCCCGGGCCCGTGGGCTCGAGCGTGATGACCACGTGGCCGTACTGACCCCGACCGCCGGTCTGGCGGATGTAGCGCTCTTCGATCTTCTCGACGGTCTGGGTGATCGTCTCGCGGTAGGCGACCTGGGGCTTGCCCACGTTGGCGCCGACGGTGAACTCGCGCATCATCCGGTCGACGAGGACCTCGAGGTGCAGCTCGCCCATCCCCTCGATGATGGTCTGGCCCGTCTCCTCGTCGGTGTGGACCTGGAAGGTCGGGTCCTCCTCGGAGAGCGACTGGAGCGCCTTGCTCAACTTGTCCTGGTCGATCTTCGTCTTCGGCTCGATCGCGACCGAGATGACGGGCTGCGGGAAGGTCATGCGCTCGAGCACGACCGGGTGCGCCGGGTCGCAGAGCGTGTCGCCGGTGGTCGTGTTCTTGAGCCCGACGGCCGCGACGATGTCGCCGGTGAACACGGCGTCCTTGTCTTCGCGGTGGTTGGCGTGCATCTGGAGGATGCGGCCGGCCCGCTCCTTCTTGTCCTTGGTCGCGTTGAGCATGGCGCTCCCGGCCGACATCTTCCCGGAGTACACGCGGAAGTACGTGAGCTTGCCCACGTGGGGGTCGCTCATGATCTTGAACGCCAGGGCCGAGAAGGGCTCGTCGTCGGACGCGTCGCGGTGGATGATCTCGTCGCCCTTGATGTCGGTGCCGTCGACCGGCGGGACGTCGAGTGGGCTCGGGAGGTAGTCGACGACCGCGTCGAGCAGCGGCTGCACGCCCTTGTTCTTGAACGCGGTGCCACAGAGGACCGGGACGACGTCGCCGGCGATCGTCGACGAGCGCATCGCCCGGCGCAGATCGGCCGCGGTGATCTCCTCCTCGCCGACGTACTTCTCGAGGATCTCCTCGTCGAACTGCGAGAGGACGTCGATCATGTCCTGATGGGCCGCCTGGGCGGCCTCGAGGAGCTCGGCCGGGATGTCGACGGTCTCGAACTCCTCGCCCATGCCGTCGTCCCACACGAGCGCCTTCATCTCGAGCAGGTCGAGGACACCGCGGAACTCGCTCTCGGCGCCGATCGGGAGCTGGGCGAGCACGACGGTGGCGTCGAGACGGTCGCGCATCATGTCGACGCAGCGCTGGAAGTCGGCGCCGATGCGGTCCATCTTGTTGACGAAGCACATCCGCGGGACGTTGTACTTGTCGGCCTGGCGCCAGACGGTCTCGGTCTGCGGCTCGACCCCGGCGACGGCGTCGAACACCGCGACCGCGCCGTCGAGGACGCGCAGCGAACGCTCGACCTCGACGGTGAAGTCGACGTGGCCGGGCGTGTCGATGATGTTGATCCAGCAGTCGCGCCACTTACAGGTGGTCGCCGCGCTGGTGATCGTGATCCCGCGCTCCTGCTCCTGGACCATCCAGTCCATGACGGCCGCGCCCTCGTGGACCTCACCGATCTTGTAGGTGCGACCCGTGTAGTAGAGGATCCGCTCCGTCGTCGTGGTCTTCCCCGCGTCGATGTGCGCCATGATCCCGATGTTCCGCGTCTTCGCGAGCGGAAACTCCCGCTTCGCCACAACCTTCTCGTTCGCCATCGTCGTCTCTCTTCTCTACTTCTCTGTCTTCGTCGGTCTTCTCGTCGTCACGAAGGAAGCGGGCCGCGCGCCAGACCCGAACCCACCATTGTCAATCGTCGCGCGCGCGGGAGGGGTCCGGGCCCGACCGGCCGCCGCCCCGCCGTACGCCCCACCAGAAGGGGTGGTGGTCGGGCGGGTCCGGGCCCCGGAGGCCCGGAAACCGAGCGCTTACCAGCGGTAGTGAGCGAACGCCTTGTTCGACTCGGCCATCTTCTGCAGGTCTTCCTTGCGCTTGATCGCCGCGCCCAACCCGTTGCTCGCGTCGAGCAGCTCGGCCGAGAGGCGCTCGGCCATCGTCTTCTCGCGCCGCTGCCGGGAGTAGCCCACGAGCCAACGGATGGCGAGCGTGGTCGCCCGACGCCCGCCGACTTCCATCGGCACCTGGTACGTGGCACCACCGACCCGGCGGCTCTTCACCTCGAGCGCGGGGCGGACGTTCTCGACCGCGCGCTTCAGGGTGGAGACGGGCTCGGAGCCGGTCTTGCGCTCGATGTCGTTGAGCGCGTCGTAGACGATGCTCTCCGCGACCGAGCGCTTGCCTTCCTGGAGCACCTTGTTCACGAGCTGGGTGACGACCACCGAGCGGTGGACCGGGTCGGGCTGCAACGCACGACGGGGGGCGGGACCCTTGCGAGGCATTGCTAACCCTTCTTCGCGCCGTAGCGACTGCGCGCCTGCTTGCGGTCGGCGACCCCACTGGCATCGAGGGCACCGCGGACGATCTTGTAGCGGACCCCCGGGAGGTCCTTCACCCGGCCGCCACGCACGAGCACGATCGAGTGCTCCTGCAGGTTGTGGCCGATCCCGGGGATGTAGGCCGTCACCTCGACGCCCGTGGTCAGACGCACGCGGGCCACCTTGCGCAGCGCCGAGTTCGGCTTCTTCGGGGTGTGGGTGAAGACGCGCGTGCAGACACCACGACGCTGAGGCGAGCTCTTCAGCGCGGGGGTCTTCGACTTCTCGGTCTTGGACTTGCGGCCCTTGCGGACCAGCTGGGCGATCGTCGGCACAACGCTCCTACACGTACTGTTCGGGGGTTTCCAGAATAGGGACTACAAGGTACTCGGGCAAAGGAGAAGAAGCGGAGCCGGCGGACATCCACTCACAGGAACGCCCATGGGTGAGCGGTCGAGCCGGCGCAGCGGATTCGACCATCAAGATGCTCAGCCTTCCTCACCTGCGGCGACGTCGGGGAGGACGTCGGGCACCACGACCGGCTCGGGAGCCGGCTCGGTGGTGTCGTCGCCGAACGACGCGGTCATCGCTCCCGATTCGCCTCCGCCGCCGGTGAGGAAGCCCGCGATGTCGGCGGTCGAGTCGGTCTGACGGGAGGCACTGGCCGCGAGCCACTCGGCGATGTCGGCGTCGTCGCCCACCTCGCTCGAGTAGAAGGGCAGCGGCTCGTAGTCGGGCGCCTCGGTGCGGATCTCGCGGTACCGGGGCATCCCGGTTCCCGCGGGGATCAGCTTGCCGATGATCACGTTCTCCTTGAGACCCTCGAGGCCGTCCTTCTTGCCCTCGATGGCCGCTTCGGTGAGGACGCGGGTGGTCTCCTGGAACGACGCCGCCGACAACCACGAGTCGGTGGCGAGCGATGCCTTGGTGATCCCCATCAGCTCGGGACGGCCCTCTGCGGGCTGCTTGCCCTCTTCGACGAGGCGACGGTTCGTCTCGGCGTAGAGCCGGGCGTCCTTCTTCTCGCCGGGGAGGAACTCCGAGTCACCCGACTCCGACACTGCGACTCGACGCAGCATCTGGCGGATGATGACCTCGACGTGCTTGTCGTGGATCGACACGCCCTGCTCCCGGTAGACCTTCTGCACCTCGTCGACGAGGTACTGCTGGGTCTCCCGGATGCCCTTGATCTCGAGCACCTTCTTCGGGTCGAGCGGAGTCTCGACGTCGCCGACCAGGCGGTCGCCGGCCGAGACCTCGTCGCCGTCGGTCACGTTGAGCTTCTGCCGCCAGAGGACGATGTGCACCTCTTCGGTGCCGTCGTCGGCGACGATCGTGACGGTGCGCTCACCCTTCTCGTTCTCGCCGACCCGGATCACGCCCGAGCTCTCGGCGAGCGTCGAGGCACCCTTCGGGGTGCGGGCCTCGAACAGCTCGACGACACGCGGCAGACCGTGGGTGATGTCTTCACCGGCCACACCACCGGTGTGGAAGGTCCGCATGGTGAGCTGGGTTCCCGGCTCACCGATCGACTGGGCCGCGATGATGCCGACGGCCTCGCCCATGTCGACGGCCTTGCCGGTGGCGAGCATCATCCCGTAGCAGGATCCGCACACCCCGGAGAGGGAGTCGCAGGTCAGGGTCGAACGCACCCTGAGGTCGGTGACGTCTTCGTCGGACGCGAGCTGGTCGAGCACGCGCTCGGTGCACAAGGTGTTGCGGGCCAGGATCGTGCCGTCGGCGAGCTCGACGTCGTCGAGCAGGCACCGGCCGAGGAGGCGCGTCTCGAGGAGACGGCGGCTCTCGGCGTCGTCGAGGATGTCGTGCACCCAGATGCCGCGTCGGGCGCCGCAGTCTTCCTCGCGGACGATGATCTCCTGGGCGACGTCGACGAGTCGACGGGTCAGGTAGCCGGAGTCGGCGGTACGCAGCGCGGTGTCGGCGAGGCCCTTCCTCGCACCGTGGGTCGAGATGAAGTACTCGAGCACGGAGAGACCCTCGCGGAAGTTCGACCGGATCGGTCGCGGGATGATCTCACCACGCGGGTTGGCGACGAGACCACGCATACCGGCGATCTGGCGCACCTGCATGACGTTGCCTCGGGCACCGGAACCCACCATCATCTCGATGGGGTTGAAGAAGTTCTGGCTCATCTCCGCCGTCATGGCGTCGGTGACCTGCTGGGTCGCCTCCGTCCAGATCTCGATCTCCTTCTGGCGGCGCTCGTCGTCGGTGATGATCCCCCGGTCGTACTGCTGCTCGACCTTCTCGGCCTCACGCTCGTGGGCCTCGATGATCTCCGGCTTCGCGTCGGGGGTCTTCACGTCGGCGATCGAGATGGTCACGCCGGCGCGCGACGAGTACTCGAAACCGAGGTCCTTCAACTTGTCGAGGCTCACCGCCACGATCGCGCGCGGGTACTTGTCGACCAGCTTCTGGACGACCTCGGTGACCTCGCGCTTCTTGACGATCCGGTCCTCGAACGGGAAGTCGGGCGGGAACGCCTCGTTGAACAGGAACCGACCGAGGGTCGTCTCCACGAGTGCGGAACCGTCGCCGTTCGAACCCTGGCGCCGCAGCACCGGAGAGTCGCCGGCGTCGGGGTTCGGGACCCAGCCGTCGGCGTCGTTCCAGGTCATCTGCGACGGGAACTGCCCCTCGGGGAAGCGACCGAGCGGCATGCGCACCTTGATCTTGGCGTGCAGCGAGAGACCCTGCGACGCTGCGCCGGGCAGCGCCTGGCGCTCGTCGCCGAGTGCGTCCCAGCCGCGCTCCTCGTACGCCGCGCGTGCTTCCTCGAGCGACGCGAACGCGCGTCCCTCGCCGGGAGCACCCTCGCTGTGCACGGTGAGGTAGTACGCACCGATGATCTGGTCCTGGTTCGGGACGGTGATCGGGCGGCCGTGCGCCGGCGACAGGATGTTGTGGGCCGACAGCATCAGCAGACGGGCCTCGGCCTGGGCCTCCGCGGAGAGCGGGAGGTGGACGGCCATCTGGTCACCGTCGAAGTCGGCGTTGAACGCCGTGCAGACGAGCGGGTGGATCTGGATCGCCTTGCCCTCGACGAGCACGGGCTCGAACGCCTGGATGCCGAGACGGTGGAGCGTTGGGGCACGGTTCAGGAACACCGGGTGTTCCTTGATGACCTCTTCGAGCACGTCCCACACCTGCGGACGCGCGCGCTCCACCATCCGCTTCGCCGACTTGATGTTCTGCGCGTACTCGAGGTCGACGAGCCGCTTCATCACGAAGGGCTTGAACAGCTCGAGCGCCATCTGCTTGGGCAGACCGCACTGCTGCAGCTTGAGCTTCGGGCCGACGACGATGACCGAACGGCCGGAGTAGTCGACGCGCTTGCCGAGCAGGTTCTGACGGAACCGACCCTGCTTGCCCTTCAACATGTCGGAGAGCGACTTGAGCGCGCGGTTGCCCGGACCGGTGACCGGGCGGCCCCGGCGGCCGTTGTCGAACAGCGCGTCGACGGCCTCCTGCAGCATCCGCTTCTCGTTGTTGATGATGATCTCGGGAGCACCGAGGTCGAGGAGGCGCTTCAACCGGTTGTTGCGGTTGATGACCCGGCGGTAGAGGTCGTTGAGGTCGGAGGTGGCGAAGCGGCCACCGTCGAGCTGGACCATCGGGCGCAGGTCGGGCGGGATCACGGGGACGGCGTCGAGCACCATGCCCATCGGCTCGTTGATGAGCGTGCCGTCTTCGCGCTTGTTGAAGGCGGAGATCACCTTGAGGCGCTTGATCGCCTTGGCCTTGCGCTGACCCTTGGCCGTGGCGATGACTTCCTTCAGCTCCTCTTCCTCGGCTTCGAGGTCGAGGCGGGTGATGAGGTCCTTCACGGCCTCGGCACCCATGCCGCCGCTGAAGTACTCGGTGTAGCGGTCCTGCAGCTCGCGCCAGACGCGCTCGTCGTCGACGAGCTCCTTGCGCTTCAACTTGCTGAACGTGTCCCACACCGTCTTGGTGAAGTCGATCTCGAGCTGCGCGCGCTCGCGCACCTCTTCGATCTCCTTCTCGGAGCCCTTGCGGAGCTTCGCGAGCTCGGCGTCCTTGGCTCCGCGCTCCTCGCCCGCGGCGAGCTCGACCTCGAGCGCGTCGTACTTCTCGCGGATCCGCAGGTCGCGCTCGCGCTCGAGATCGTCGATCTCGGCGCGGATGTCGGCCTCGAGCGTGGCGAGGTCGGTGTGGCGCTTCTCCTCGTCGATCCACGTGATCAGGTGCGCGGCGAAGTAGATGACCTTCTCGAGGCTCTTCGGCGCGATGTCGAGGAGGTACCCGAGCCGGCTCGGGACACCCTTGAAGTACCAGATGTGGGTGACGGGAGCGGCCAGCTCGATGTGGCCCATGCGCTCACGACGGACCTTGGAGCGCGTGACCTCGACGCCGCAGCGCTCGCAGATGATCCCCTTGAACCGGACTCGCTTGTACTTGCCGCAGTAGCACTCCCAGTCCTTCGTCGGACCGAAGATCTTCTCGCAGAAGAGTCCGTCCTTCTCGGGCTTGAGCGTGCGGTAGTTGATCGTCTCGGGCTTCTTGACCTCGCCGTTCGACCACGTGCGGATCTGGTCCGCAGTCGCGAGCGAGATGGAGAGGCGGTCGGAATCATTGACGTCGAGCACAGACGCCTGCTTTCTTCTCTGCCGGGTGCCGGGGTAGTCGAGGGTGGTGCGACGTGCGGGTGCCTAGCCGGGTGCCTCAGGTTCGGGTGTTGGCCGCTTCGCGGCGACGCTCGTCTTCTTCGTCGGTGCCCCGTTCGGGACGGGAGAGGTCGATGCCGAGCGACTCGGTCGTGCGGAACGCATCCTCGTCGAGCTCGCGGATCTGCACCTCTTCGCCGGCGACGTCGATGACCTTGACGTTGAGGCAGAGGGCCTGCATCTCCTTGATCAACACCTTGAAGCTCTCGGGGATGCCCGGCTCCGGGATGTTCTCGCCCTTGACGATGGCCTCGTAGACCTTCACTCGGCCGAGCACGTCGTCGGACTTGATCGTGAGGATCTCCTGGAGCGCGTACGCGGCGCCGTAGGCCTCGAGCGCCCACACCTCCATCTCACCGAAGCGCTGGCCACCGAACTGCGCCTTCCCACCGAGGGGCTGCTGGGTGATCATCGAGTACGGACCCGTCGAGCGAGCGTGGATCTTGTCGTCGACGAGGTGGGCGAGCTTCAGGATGTAGACGTAGCCGACCGTGACCGGCTGGTCGTACGGCTCACCGGTGCGACCGTCCCAGAGCTGGGCCTTGCCGTCGAGACCGACGAGCCGCCGGCCACCGACACCGTCGGGGTGCATGCGGTCGAAGATCGACTTGATCGTGCCGAGCTTGTTGGCCTGTTCCGTCTCGTCCCAGTGGGCGCCGTCGAACACCGGCGTGGAGACCCAGACCGCGGGCTCGGTGACGGTGCGCGTCTTGTTCTCGGCCGCCGGGGCGACGCGTTGGCCGTCCCAGCCGTGCCGGGCCGCGTAGCCGAGGTGCGCTTCGAGCACCTGACCGACGTTCATGCGGCTCGGGACACCGAGCGGGTTGAGGACGATGTCGACCGGGGTGCCGTCGGCGAGGTGGGGCATGTCCTCGACGGGGAGGATCTTCGAGATCACACCCTTGTTGCCGTGGCGGCCGGCGAGCTTGTCGCCCTCGCTGATCTTGCGCTTCTGGCCCACGTACACCCGGACCAGCTGGTTCACGCCCGGCGGGAGCTCGTCGCCGTCTTCGCGGGAGAAGACCTTGACGTCGATGACCTTGCCGTTCTCGCCGTGCGGGACCTTGAGCGACGTGTCGCGGACCTCACGGGCCTTCTCACCGAAGATCGCGCGCAGGAGGCGCTCTTCCGGCGTGAGCTCCGTCTCGCCCTTCGGCGTGACCTTGCCGACGAGCACGTCGCCCGGACCGACCTCGGCGCCGACGCGGATGATGCCGCGCTCGTCGAGGTCCTTCAGGATGTCTTCGGAGAGGTTCGGGATGTCGCGCGTGATCTCTTCCGCACCGAGCTTCGTGTCGCGGGCGTCGATCTCGTGCTCCTCGATGTGGATCGAGGTGAGCACGTCGTCGCGCACGAGCCGCTCGGAGAGGACGATCGCGTCCTCGTAGTTCTGGCCCTTCCACGGCATGAACGCGACCAGCAGGTTCTTGCCGAGCGCGAGCTCGCCCTGGTGGGTCGACGGACCGTCGGCGAGCAGGTCGCCCTTGACGATCTTGTCGCCCGTGTCGACCAGTGGCTTCTGGTTGATGCAGGTGCCCTGGTTCGAGCGGCGGAACTTCGACAGCCGGTAGGTGGTGCGGCCGGTCTTGGCGTAGTCGACGATGATCGTGTCGCCGGAGACCTCGAGCACCTCACCGTCGTCTTCGGCGAGGATCACGTCGCCGGCGTCGCGGGCGGCACGGCCCTCGACCCCGGTGCCGATGAACGGCGCGGTCGGGCGCAGCACCGGCACGGCCTGGCGCTGCATGTTGGCGCCCATGAGGGCACGGTTCGCGTCGTCGTGCTCGAGGAACGGGATGAGCGCGGTCGCCACCGACACGATCTGCTTCGGCGACACGTCCATGTAGTCGACCTCGGTCGGCGGGACGTACGCGATCTCGCCGCGCTTGGAGCGGACGAGCACGCGGTTCCCGATGAAGCGACCGTCGTCGGCCAGGTCGGCGTTCGCCTGGGCGATGATGTAGCGGTCTTCGTCGTCGGCCGCGAGGTACTCGATGTCGTCGGTGGCGACACCGTCGACGACCCGTCGGTAGGGCGTCTCGATGAAGCCGAACCGGTTGATGCGGGCGAAGCTCGACAGGTACCCGATGAGGCCGATGTTCGGGCCTTCCGGGGTCTCGATCGGGCACATCCGGCCGTAGTGGCTCGGGTGCACGTCTCGCACCTCGAACCCGGCGCGCTCACGCGACAGACCGCCCGGCCCGAGGGCCGACAGACGCCGCTTGTGCGTGAGCCCGGCGAGCGGGTTCGTCTGGTCCATGAACTGCGACAGCTGCGACGACCCGAAGAACTCCTTGATCGCCGCCACGACGGGCCGGATGTTGATCAGGGTCTGGGGGGTGATCGCCTCGACGTCCTGGGTGGTCATGCGCTCGCGCACGACCCGCTCCATCCGGCTCAGGCCGACGCGCACCTGGTTCTGGATGAGCTCACCGACGGAACGCACCCGGCGGTTGCCGAAGTGGTCGATGTCGTCGGGGAAGTAGTCGACGTCGTTGTGGTGCAGCTTCACCAGGTACGAGACCGTGGCGAGGATGTCGGCCTTCGACAGGGTGAACTCGCCCTGGATCGGCGCCTCGAGGCCGTAGCGCTCGAGCGGGAGCTTCGCGTATTCGTCGCGGAGCTTCTTCGACACCTTGTGCCGGCCGACCTTGGCCATGTCGTAGCGCTTCGGGTTGAAGAACAGGTTCTCCAACAGGCCCCGGGCGGAGTCGGGGGTCGGCGGCTCGCCCGGACGCAGCTTGCGGTAGATGTCGATGAACGCCTCGTCGGCGTCGAGGGTGTTGTCCTTGTCGAGCGTGTTGCGGATCGAGTCGTACGGCTGACCGGTCGGGTCGAGGATCAGGCTGAGCAGCTCGTCTTCGGTGTCGCCGAACCCGAGGGCCTTCAGCAGGATCGTGACCGGCTGCTTGCGCTTGCGGTCGATGCGGACGTACGCGATGTCCTTCTTGTCGACCTCGAACTCGAGCCACGCGCCGCGACCAGGGATCATCTTGGCGCCGACGACGTCCTTCTCCGGCGACGTCTTGTCGGGTGAGAGGTCGAAGTAGACGCCGGGGGAACGGACGAGCTGCGACACGACGATGCGCTCGGTGCCGTTGATGATGAACGTCCCGCGGTCGGTCATCATGGGGAAGTCGCCCATGAAGACCGTCTGCTCCTTGATCTCACCGGTGAGCGCGTTCATGAAGCGGGCCGTGACGAAGAGCGGCCGCGCGTAGGTCATGTCGCGCTCGCGGCACTCGTCTTCGGTGTGCTTCGGCGGGTCGAAGACGTGGTCGGCGAGCTCGAGCTTGAGCTGACCGGTGAAGTCCTCGATCGGGGAGATGTCGCGCAGCACCTCCTTGACGCCTTCGTCGAGGAACCATTGGAACGACTCGCGCTGGACAGCGATCAGATCCGGGAGGGCGAGCACCTCACGGAGCTTGCTGAACGAGAGACGCTCACGGGAAGCGAGACGGGCCACCGTCACTCCTTCACAGAGAAGAACATTGCGCCCAGGAACCTGGACACAGGGGTGGGGCTCGGGAAGGCGCGGCTCAGAACCGGAGGTTCGAGCGCGCGCGGACCAGGGCCAGGGAGGATCAGCAAGAGGCGGAGCGGGAAGACACGGCTTCCGGAAGGATAGCCGCGTTTACCTGCCGACGCAAAGAGGCGTCGACGGCCAGGCACCCTTGGGCGCCCCGGGAGGATACGACGCCCCCTCCCGGGGGTCAAGCATGTGCCGATGGAGCCCGCTCCACATCGAGCGTGGGCCCCCCTGGTTACTTGAGCTCGACGCTGGCGCCGGCGCCCTCGAGGGCAGCCTTCGCCTTCTCCGCGTCTTCCTTGGTCACCTTCTCGAGCACGGGCTTCGGAGCCCCGTCGACCAGGTCCTTCGCTTCCTTCAGCCCGAGGCTGGTGAGGCTGCGGACCTCCTTGATGACCTGGATCTTCTTGTCGCCGGCGGCGGTGAGGATGACGTCGAACTCGTCCTTCTCCTCGGCCGGGGCAGCTGCCTCGCCGCCTCCGCCGCCACCGGCCGCGGCGACCGCGACGGGAGCTGCGGCGGTGACGCCGAACTCCTCTTCGAAGGCCTTCAGGAAGTCGTTCAGCTCCAGGACCGTCATGTTCTTGAAGACGTCCAGCAGCTCAGTCGTGCTCGGGGTAGCCATCACTCGCTCTCTTTCTCTGTCTCTGCGATTTCGGGTTCGGGTTCGGGTCGGAATCGGTGGGCGCAGCGTCGGCCTCGGCGCTGGGGGCTTCGGCCTCGGGGGTCTCCGCCGCGGGGGTCTCGTCGACGGGTGCCTCGTCGACCGGAGCCTCGGGCTCGTCGGCCGGGAGGGCCTCGCCGGATTCGATCCTCTGGTCCACGTAGGCCTTGATGCCGTAGGCGAAGTTCCGGGTGAACGCCTGGAAGAGGCCGGCCGCCTTCACCAGCGGGGCCTGGAAGCCACCGGCGAGCCTGGCGAGCAGCACCTCGCGGGGTTCGACGTCGGCGAGCGCCTTCACGGCACCGGCGTCGAGCACGTTCTCGCCGAGGAGACCACCCTTCACGATGAGTGCCGGGTTGTCCTTGGCGAAGTCGCGCAGCGCCTTCGCGGCGATCACCGCGTCGCCGCGGATGAACGCGATGGCGACGGGGCCCTCGAGCATCGGGACCAGCTCGGCGAGACCGGCGGCCTCGGCACCCCGGCGGGCGAGGGTGTTCTTGAAGACCTTGTACTCGGCGTCGGCCGGGCGCAGCGTCGCCCGGAGCGTCGCGAGCTCGCCGACGGTCAGACCGCGGTACTCGGTGAGCACCGCCGCGTCGGCCTCGGTCAGCTTGGCGCTGATCTCGTCGACGACGGCGGTCTTCTCGGGTCGGGCCACGCGTGACTCCTCTACAACCAGTGCGTGTGGGGCGATCAGGGCACCTCGGGCCTCACGGCAGACGAGGACACCCGATCTCCGGCCGATCACGCGGCGGGAGCGGAGTCACCTCGTCCGGCCGGGCGGCGAACCGCCCGATTACCCCGGGAGTGGACCCGGGACCGAAGGTCTTCGGTGCGTGGAACAACGTGCGAAGGCAGAGCGTAGTCGGACACCGGTGCGCACGTCACACCGCTGCTCCACGCCACGGCTCGCGGTGGGGCCGTCGGGTCGGTCGGGAAGGCCGGTACGATCCCCCGCCATGCAGATCCTGGCGGTGTCCGATCTGCACTACACGATGAAGCAGTTCGACTGGGTCGCGTCGGTCGCCGACCGGTACGACCTCGTCGTCGTCGCCGGTGACCTGCTCGACATCTCGTCGGTCGTCGAGGCCGACGCCCAGATCGCGGTGGTGCTGGAGTACCTCACCCGCCTCGCCGCGAAGACGACCGTCGTCGCGTGTTCGGGCAACCACGATCTCAACGCCGCGAACGCCCATGGCGAACGGGCCGCGAACTGGCTCGCCGCGGCGACCGCTGCAGGGGTGTACGTCGACGGGACGCGCTACGAGACCGAACGCGAGCTCGTCACCGTGTGTGCGTGGTGGGACGGTGCCGCCACCCGCCAGGCCATCGACGACCAGCTCGCCGCCGACGCGGCCTCGGTCGACGGCCGCCGGTGGATCTGGGTGTACCACGGTCCACCCGACCAATCGCCGACGAGCTGGACGGGCAAGCGCCACTACGGCGACGAGGAGCTCGGGCGGTGGATCGACCGCCATGAGCCCGGGATCGTGCTCTGCGGGCACGTGCACCAGTCGCCGTTCGCGTCGGCCGGTTCCTGGGTCGACCAGATCGGTTCGACCTTCGTGTTCAACGCGGGGCGCCAGATCGGTCCGGTCCCGACCCGGATCGAGCTCGACACCGACGCCGACCTCGCGACCTGGGTGTCGCTCGCCGGCGTCGAAGAGCACCGCTCGCCCGAATGGTCGGCTAGTACTCGGGGTCGGGGTCCCGTTCCGAGCCGAGGGAGCTCCTCGGCCCCGACCGCTGCAGGAGCGACGCCGAGGACGGCGTCGACCATCCCGAGTCCGCCTTCGTGGTCGGCGTACTGCTGCTTGATGTCGACGAGGTAGGTCGTCATCGCCTGCAACCGACCGGCAAGCAGTCGGGCGAGCGCCAGCGAGAGCGACGGATCGCGCTCGAGCATCGCGCGTGCGTCGTCGATCACCGCCACGACCGAAGGCGTGTCGGCGACCACCTCGGCGGTGGCCGGAACGTCGAGCAGGAGTGACATCTCCCCGACGCAGGCGCCCGGTTCGGTGAGCGTCGCGACCCGCACGCCCGCCTTCTCGATCCCCAGCGCACCCTCGAGCAACACGAACAGGCCACCGACGGGCGCGCCGTCGACGATCAGGACGTCGCCCGATGTGAGCGAGCGACGAGGAAGACCCTCGACGAGCGAGAGGAACTCGTTCAGGTCGCCTCGGTGGCCGTGTCGACCTTGACGCCGGGGCCCATCGTCGACGACACGGTGACGCTGCGGAGGTAGCGCCCCTTCGCCGAGGCGGGCTTGGCCCGCTGCAGCTCGTCGAACACCGCGGTGTAGTTCTCGAGCAGCGCAGCAGGCTCGAAGCTCGCCTTGCCGATCGGCACCTGGACGTTCCCGTTCCGGTCGGTGCGGTACTCGACCTTGCCGGCCTTGAACTCGCCGACGGCCTTGGCGATGTCGGGGGTCACGGTGCCGGTCTTCGGGTTCGGCATGAGACCGCGCGGTCCGAGCACCCGACCGAGCTTGCCGACTTGGGCCATGAGGTCGGGGGTGGCGATGGCCACGTCGAAGTCGAGGAAACCGCCCTCGACCCGCGCCACCAGATCTTCGGCGCCGACGACATCGGCACCGGCTTCCTCGGCGGCCCGGGCGGCGTCACCCTGGGCGAACGCGGCGACGCGCACGCTCTTCCCGGTGCCGTTCGGCAACGAGACCGTGCCGCGCAGCATCTGGTCGGCCTTGCGGGGGTCGACACCGAGACGGAACGCCGCTTCGACGGTCTCGTCGAAGTTGCGGGTCGCCAACGACTTCACCAGCTCCAGGGCCTCGGGGGCACTGTGGTGCTTCTCGCGGTCGAAGCGTCGGGTTGCGTCGAGGTACTTCTTGCCTTGCGCCATTGCGGGTCTCCTTCGCCGAAGCTCCCTCAGGTCCCGGATCCGGCAGCGAGGTCATCCGCCGGGGGTGTCGCACCGTGCTCGGACTAGCCGGTGATGGTGATGCCCATGGAGCGGGCGGTTCCCTCGACCTGGGCCATGGCCCCGTCGATGTCGATCGCGTTGAGGTCGGGCATCTTCGTCTCCGCGATCTTCTTCACCTGGTCGCGGGTGACGGAGCCGACCTTGTCGCGCAGGGGGTTGCCCGAGCCCTTCTCGAGTCCCGCCGCTTCGCGCAGGAGGAACGGGGTGGGCGGGGTCTTGGTGATGAACGTGAACGACCGGTCCTCGTAGACCGAGATCTCGACCGGCACGATCTGGCCGCGCTGGGCTTCGGTGGCCGCGTTGTAGGCCTTGCAGAAGTCCATGATGTTGAGTCCGTGCGGACCGAGTGCGGTACCGACGGGCGGCGCGGGCGTCGCCTGACCGGCCGGGATCTGGATCTTCACGATCGCCGCGAGCTTCTTCTTCGCCATTGCTCTTGCTCTTTCCGTTCGTCTCTTCGGCGCACGGTGGTGCGCCGTGGGGTCCTACAGCTTGGCCACTTGGCCGAACTCGAGTTCGACCGGTGTCTCCCGGCCGAAGATGTTGACGAGCACCTTGAGCTTCGACCGGTCGAAGTCGATCTCGCTGATCGCGCCGTTGAAGTCGGCGAAGGGGCCGGTCGTGACCCGCACCTGCTCGCCTTCGTCGAACGCGAGACGCGGCCGGGCCTTCTTCTCCGGTGCGCCCTCCGGCTTCACGCCGAGGATGTCTTCGACCTCACGGCGCGACAACGGCGTGGGCTTCGCGCCGCTGCCCACGAAGCCGGTCACCCCGGGGGTGTTGCGGACCACGTACCAGGAGTCGTCGTCGAGGGCCATCCGCACCAGGAGGTACCCGGGGAAGACCTTCTTCTGCACGACGACCTTGCGGCCGTTCTTGAACTCGATGACGTCTTCCATCGGGATGACGACCTCGAAGATGCGCTCCTCGACGTTCATCGAACGCACGCGGCTCGCGAGGTTCTGCTTCACCTTGTTCTCGTAGCCCGCGTAGGTGTGCACCACGTACCACTCACCCGGCCGGTCGTACGGGCTCGGCTCTGACTCTTCCTCTTCGTCGTCTTCGTAGACGTCGATGAGCTCGGCGTCGGCCAGATCGACCTCGACGACCGCGTCGACCTCACCGTCGCCGTCGACATCGATCGCGGCAACGACGGCGTCGACCTCACCGTCGCCGTCGACGTCGATCGCGACCACGACCGCGTCGACCTCACCGTCGCCGTCGACGTCGATGGCCGCGACGACGAGCTCGCCCTCGGGGGCGTCGGATTGGTTGGTGCTTGCGTCTTCAGGAGTCACAGGGTCGACCGTCATTCGTAGAGGAAGAGAACGAACTTCGCGGAGGCGTAGTCGAACAGGAAGATGAGGGTGGTCATCACCACGACCGCGATCAGCACGATGATCGTGGAGTTGATGATCTCTTTCTTCGTGGGCCACGCGACCTTGCGCATCTCGCCGCGTACTTCCATGAAGAACTGACGCGGTCCGGTGCGTTCCTTCGCGTGCTGCTGCGCGGGTTTCGCCTTGCGTTCGGGCGCGCGCGGCTTGTCGCCGCCTTGCTTCGCCATCATGCGTTTGGTCTGTCGGTTTGTCACCCGAACGCCTTCATGCAGGTGTGGAGATCCAGCCGTGTGGCCGGGTCGGTGCAGGGCAGGAGGGACTCGAACCCCCAACCGCCGGTTTTGGAGACCGGAGCTCTACCAATTGAGCTACTGCCCTCCGGGGGTCCGGACGCGACAGATTAGCCCACGCTCCCGGCGAGGCTCATGCGGCGGCGAACCAGGACCACCGCGGTGGCCGCCGCGCCGGCCGCGAACCCACCCATGGCACCGGCGTAGGCGATCCGTTTCCCGGTGATGATCCGCACCTTCCGGTCGGCGTGGTCGAGGGCCGCGAGGGTCTCGGCGAGGAGGCCGGGGGCGGGCTCGATCCGGCGGTCGCGGAGCAGTTGGAGGGTGCGCAGCAGGCGGCGGTAGCGGGCCAGCTCGGCCTGGCTGCGCAGGTCGGACCCGACGAACTCGAGGACCGCCGGCTCGACGCCGGCGGGCTCGTCGACGAGCCGGGGGAGCAGGTCGGCGACGTCGTCATACCGCACGGGCCGACCTCGCCATCGTGTCGTCGAGCTGTTCCCGGAGCTGCTTGCGGCCCCGGTGGAGCCGGACCTTCGCCGCAGTGACCGAGATCCCCAGCTCCTCGGCGATCGCTTCGTGCGGGAGCCCGTAGACGTCTTTCAGCACCACCACCGCCCTGAGCTTGGGTGCGAGGGAGTCGAGGGCGACGGCGACGATCGCGAGGTCGGCGGCCGACTCGGCCGCTTCCTCGGGCCGGGTCTCGAGCCGGTGGTCCTCGAGGTCGTGGAGGTCGTCGAGGCGTTCGGTCCGGAGCCGACGTCGGCGCTGCACCGCGGTCGACGCGGTGTTGGCCGTGATCCGGTAGAGCCAGGTCGTGAACTGGGCGTCGCCCCGGAACCGTCCGATGCCCTTCCAGGCCCGGAGGTAGGTCTCCTGCACCACGTCGCGTGCGTCCTCCTCGTTCGCCGTCAGGCGCAACGCGAGGGTGTAGGTGTCGAGGTACGTCCGGCGGACGAGCTCCTCGAACGCCTGCCGATCGCCGGCCTTGGCGGCGACTTCCTGACGGTCGAATCCGCTCCGCCGCCTCGACCGCTCACCCGCGAGCACACCATTCGTCATGACCGGCGGCTCCGCTGCTTCTCCTAACGAGTCTCCTTGTGGAGGGTGTGGCGGCGGTCGAAGCGGCAGTACTTCTTCATCTCGATCCGCTCGCGGTCGTTCACCTTGTTCTTCTTGGTGATGTAGTTCCGGCGCTTGCAGTCTTCGCAGGCCAGGGTCACCTTGATCCGCTTGTCACTTGCCATCGTCGCGTTCCTGTCTCGTCGAGTTCGTGTTACTTGAGGATCTTGGTGACGCGGCCGGCGCCCACGGTGCGGCCACCCTCACGGATCGCGAACCGCAGACCTTCTTCCATCGCGATCGGCTTCCCCAACTGGACGACCATCTCGGTGTTGTCGCCCGGCATCACCATCTCCGTACCCTCCGGAAGGACCACCGTGCCGGTCACGTCCGTCGTCCGGAAATAGAACTGCGGGTGATAGTTCGCGAAGAACGGAGTATGGCGACCACCCTCCTCCTTCGTCAACACATACACCTGCGCCTCGAAATCAGTGTGCGGCGTGATCGACCCCGGCTTCGCCAGCACCTGCCCGCGCTCCACATCTTCCTTCTTCGTCCCCCGCAACAACGCACCGATGTTGTCGCCCGCGCGGCCCTCATCCAACAACTTGCGGAACATCTCCACACCCGTACACGTCGTCTTCGTCGTATCCCGCAACCCGACGATCTCGACCTCTTCACCCGTCTTCACGATGCCCTGCTCGACCTTGCCGGTCACGACCGTCCCACGACCCGTGATCGTGAACACATCCTCGATCGGCATCAAGAACGGCTTCTCCAACTCCCGCACCGGCTCCGGGATGAACTCATCCACCGCATCCATCAACGCCACCACACCCGCAGCCGCATCCGCGTCGCCCTCGAGCGCCTTCAACGCAGACACCCGCACGATCGGCGTGTCATCACCAGGGAACTCGTACTCGTTCAACAACTCACGAACCTCGAGCTCAACCAGTTCGAGGAGCTCTTCGTCGTCGACCTGATCCACCTTGTTCAACGCCACCACAATCGACGGCACACCCACCTGACGGGCAAGGAGCACATGCTCACGCGTCTGCGGCATCGGCCCATCCGTCGCCGCCACCACCAAGATCGCGCCATCCACCTGCGCGGCACCCGTGATCATGTTCTTGATGTAGTCAGCATGCCCCGGCATGTCCACATGCGCGTAATGCCGGTTCGCGGTCTCATACTCAACATGAGAGATGTTGATCGTGATCCCCCGCGCCTTCTCCTCCGGCGCCTTGTCGATCTGATCGAACGCAGTCGCCGTCACATTCGAATCACGATCCGCCAACACCCGCGTGATCGCAGCCGTCAACGTCGTCTTCCCATGATCGATGTGACCCATCGTCCCGATGTTCAAATGCGGCTTGTTCCGCTCGAACTTCGCCTTCGCCATCTCAGATCGCTCCGTTCACTGCGTTCGCTGCGTGCTTCAGGGGGTTGCCTTCGGGGGATTGCGTAGCGGGGGCGGGACTCGAACCCGCGACAACACGATTATGAGCCGTGTGCTCTAACCAACTGAGCTACCCCGCCGGGTCGCGGGTGTCGAGACGACGCCCGCGGCGGAGCCCCCTTACGGAATCGAACCGTAGACCTTTTCCTTACCATGGAAACGCTCTGCCGACTGAGCTAAGGGGGCGGACCGACCAGGATAGCCGCGGGGCGAGGTCGACTACCTTCCGGACGATGGGAGTCACGATCAGACCCGCCGAACCGGGCGATGCCGAGGCCACGCGCAGCATCTACAACCCGGAGGTCCTGGAGTCGACGGTCACGTTCGACCTCCGGCCCCGCAGCCTCGACGAGCAACGGGCCTGGCTCGCGGAGCACTCGGGCGGGCACCTCGCGATCGTCGCGGTCGAAGCGGATGCCGACGGCGGACCCGGCGAGGTCGTCGGCTTCGGGTCGCTCTCGCCCTACCGCTCCCGGCCGGCGTACTCGACCACCGTCGAGGACTCGGTCTACGTCCGGCGTGACCGGCAGGGCCACGGCATCGGCCGCGCCCTCCTCGACGAGCTCGTCCACCGGGCGACCGCGCACGGGTTCCACGCCATGATCGCCCGCATCGTGGGCGACCACGAGGCCTCGATCGCCCTCCACCGGGCGTGTGGCTTCGAGACCATCGGGACCGAACGTGAGGTCGGACGGAAGTTCAACCGCTGGCTCGATGTCGTCTTGATGCAGCGACTGCTCTGAGCGAGTGGGCCGGGCAGGATTCGAACCTGCGTAGCTTGCGCAACTGGTTTACAGCCAGTCCCCTTTGGCCACTTGGGTACCGACCCGCAGGGCCGCGTACGATAGCAGCCGATCTTCGCCAACCGACCCTCCGTCGGGCCGACCCGAGAGGTGCTCCCATGCCCAGCTTCGACGTCGTCTCCGAGGTCGACATGCAGGAAGTCCGAAACGCCGTCGACCAGGCCGATCGTGAGATCGCGAACCGGTTCGACTTCAAGGGAACCGACAGCTCGATCGAGCTGAAGGACAAGGGGATCGAGCTCGAGACCGCCAGCGAGGAGCGGCTCAAGGCCCTCACGCAGGTGCTCGAGGAGAAGTTCGTCAAGCGCAAGGTGTCGTTGAAGTCGCTCGACTACGGCAAGATCGAGGAGGCCTCGAAGGGGGCCGTGCGCCAGACCGTCGGCCTCGCTGTGGGCATCAACTCCGACAAGGCCCGCGAGATCGGCAAGTACATCAAGGGCCTCGGGATGAAGGGCGTCCAGCACCAGGTCCAGGGCGAGCAGCTGCGGGTCACCGGCAAGAAGCGCGACGACCTGCAGGCCGTGATCGCGAAGCTCAAGGAAGAGGACTTCGGCATCCCCCTCCAGTTCGAGAACTTCCGCGACTAGGAGAAGGAGCGGAGCCGGCGGACAGTCGTCGCGGGACTCGAAGTCCCGGGCGGTCGAGCCGGCGCAGCGGATTGGACCATCAGATCAGTCGTAGTAGCCGGAGTGGATGTAGATGGTCGGGATGCCCTCGCGGCGGAGCATGTCGACGTTGCGGCGATCGTCTTCGATGCCGAGCCTGAGGTCGAAGCCGTGGCTGCGGAGGTCCCAGATGCTCGATTGCTTGAACTCCCGGGCCATGTCGTAGTCGCCCCACGGGCGCATGATGAGCAGGTCCCAGCGGATCTCGTAGCGGGTCAGCCACGCCTCGGTGAGGTGATGGACCCGCCCCGGACGGGCGGTCAGCAACACGATCCGCAGGGCCGGGTCGAGCAGGTCGAGGAGGACCTTCACCTCTTCGATGACCTCGTCGTCGCCGCACGCCTCGAAGAACGACTTCCAGTCGCGGCGCGGGGCTTCGATGTAGTGCTGCCGGTTGACCGCGTCGGAGAGCACGCCGTCGATGTCGACGACCGCGGCCGGTCCGGGCTCGACCGTGCCGGCGCGCCAGGTCCAGTGATCGGGGGTGACGATCGGGTTCGTGCTCACGAGTCGTCCGTGGGCGCCGTCGAGAGGTAGCGCTGCTTGATGCCCTCCACGACCGAGGGATCGGCGAGCGTGGTGGTGTCGCCGAGCGCTTCGTCTTCGGCCACGTTGCGGAGCAGCCGACGCATGATCTTGCCCGAACGGGTCTTCGGGAGCTCCTCGGTGAACAGCACGGTCTTCGGCTTGGCGATCGGGCCGATCGCCTGGGCGACGTGGTCGCGCAGCTCGGCGCCGAGCGCGTCGCTCGGTTCGAAGCCGGCCCGAAGGATCACGAACGCGCCGATCGCCTGACCCGACGTGGGATCGGTCTTGCCGACCACCGCGGCCTCGGCGACCGCGGGATGACCGACGAGCGCCGACTCGACCTCGGTGGTCGAGATGTTGTGGCCCGACACGAGCATGATGTCGTCGACGCGACCGAGCAGCCAGAAGTAGCCGTCGTCGTCGCGCTTGGCGCCGTCGCCGGCGAAGTACCGGCCCTCGTACTCCGACCAGTACGTGTTCCGGTAGCGGTCGGGGTCGCCCCAGATCCCGCGCAGCATCGACGGCCACGGACGGGTCAGCACGAGGTACCCCCCACCGGGAATCGGGACCGGGGTGCCGTGCTCGTCGACGACATCGGCTCCGATGCCGGGGAGCGGGAACGTCGCGCTGCCCGGCTTCAGCGTGGTGGCACCGGGAAGGGGGCTGATCATGATGGCGCCGGTCTCGGTCTGCCACCAGGTGTCGACCACCGGGCAGCGCTCGCCACCGATGTGGGTCCAGTACCAGATCCACGCTTCGGGGTTGATCGGTTCACCGACCGTGCCGAGCAGTCGGAGCGACGACAGGTCGTGGCCGTCGGGGAACTCGGTACCCCACTTCATGAACGTCCGGATCGCGGTGGGCGCGGTGTAGAGGATCGTCACGCCGTAGCGCTCGATGATCGACCAGAACCGGTCTTTGCCCGGGTGGTCGGGCGTGCCCTCGTACATCACGCTCGTGGTGCGGTTCGCGAGCGGGCCGTAGACGATGTACGAGTGACCGGTCACCCACCCGCAGTCGGCCGCGCACCAGTAGACGTCGGTGTCGGGATGGAGGTCGAACACGTGCTGGTGCGTGAACGCGACCTGCGTGAGGTAGCCACCGGTGCTGTGCATGATGCCCTTGGGCTTGCCGGTGGTACCGCTCGTGTAGAGGATGAACAGGAGGTCTTCGGAGTCCATGGGCTCCGGCGCGCACTCCGTGCGTCTGGCGCGGAACGAGGTCGTGATACCAGACGTCGCGTCCGTCGTGCATCGCGACCTCGTGCTCGGTGCGGCGCACCACGAGCACCTTCTGGATCGACGGGGTCTCCGCCACGGCGTCGTCGGCGGTGGCCTTCAACGGCACGATGTTGCCGCGACGCCAGGCGCCGTCGCCGGTGACGAGCACCGTGCACTCGGCGTCGTTGATCCGGTCGCGCAGTGAGTCCTTCGAGAAGCCACCGAACACGACGGAGTGCGCGGCGCCGATCCGGGCGCACGCGAGCATCGCCATCGGCAGCTCCGGCACCATCCCGAGGTAGATCGCGACCCGGTCGCCCTTGCGCACCCCGAGCTCCTTGAGCCCGTTCGCGAGGCGGCTCACCTCATCGAGCAGGTCGGCGTAGGTGATGGTGCGGGTATCGCCGGGTTCGCCCTCCCAGTGGTACGCGACCTGGGCGCCGTGGCCGGCCTCGACGTGGCGGTCGAGGCAGTTCTGGCTGACGTTCAGCTCACCGCCGACGAACCACTTCGCGAACGGCAGGTCCCAGTCGAGGATGGTGTCCCACTCCTTCGACCAGTCGAGGGCGAGCGCCTGGCGGGCCCAGAAGCCCTCGGAATCGCGGTCGGCTTCGTCGTAGAGGTGCGTGCCGACGACGAGGGAGTCCTGCTTGAACGACTCGGGAGGCGGGAACCGTCGTTCCTCCGCCAGCAGTCCCTCGATCGTCGGCTCCGACATGCGTCTCCCCCTGGGTCGCGGCTGCGGGTCTCCGGGCGCAGCGGATCACGATACCGCCGGTCGGGTCAGAGGTCTCTCGTGAGGACGGTGACGGTGTGGGCGCCGAGTCCCGACGGCTCGGTGAGGGCGACAGCCTCGGTCACCCGGCTCCGGCCGGCGATGGCCTCGAGGTCGCCGAGGTGGGCTCTGGCTTCCCACTCGCGTCGCCCCGCCTCGACCAGGTCGTCGATGCCGAGCTCGGCGAGCCACGCGGCCTGGGTCGTCTCGCGGGCGACGGTGAAGCCGGCCCGACGGGCCGCCCGATGCAGCGACTCGGTGACGATGTCGGTGGTGATGTCCTGCGTGCCCGGCGCCTCGAGCGGATCGTCGCCCCGTCTGTGCGCCCGGTAGGTGCGCAACCACCCGGTGCGGCCCCTCGCCGCGACCTCCGCGGCTGGAGCGGTGTAGTCGATCACGACGACGACCCCGCGGTGCAGCGCCGAGGCGCACGCCACGAGCCAGTCGTCGATCCCTCGTTGCAGCGGGAGCCGGCTCCCGACGGGTGCGTCGAACGAAGGATCCACGGAAGCGTCGGCCGGGATCGGGACCTCGACGAACCGTTCGCCGTCGAGACCGACCCGGATCTCCAGCCACCCCGAGTCGGTCCGCTCGATCACGTCGAACGGGAGGTTGTCGAGCAGCTCGTTCGCCAGGATCACCCCTTCGAAGCCGAGCGCAGGCAGGTCGTCGAGCGCGGTGACGATCGGACCCACCCCGCCGACGGGCTCAGGATCGTCTTCGCCGTCGGACGACGCGAAGTACGGGCCGAGCGCGTCTTCCCATGGTTCGACGGTCAGCCGGTCACGCTGCTCGGCCCGCAAGGTGACCGACTTCTCGACCATCACGTAGCGCAGCGCGGGCGCACACTCGGGGTTCGCGCGGAGCACGTCGCCGGCCAGACGACCGCGTCCGGCACCACCTTCGACCACGATGAACGGATCGGGTGAGCCGAGCTCGACGAACCACCCGTCGAGCGCCCGGGCCACGAGCGCACCGAACAGCGGTCCGATCTCGGGGCTGGTCACGAAGTCTGACCCGGCCCGACCCGCGCCACCGTGGAGGAAGAACTCGTCGAGCGCGGCGCCGACGAACACCGAGTACGGCACCGGCCCCTCCCGGTGGATCCTCTTCATCACACTGGTCGGATCCGTTGCGCCGGCTCGATCGCTCACCGATTCACCGCCCGTGCTCGACGTCCGCCGGCTCCACTGCTCCTCCTGCGACGACTCCCGGTCCTAGAACCGCGCGAGTTCCCCGAGGCGGCCGAAGAGCTGGGGGTAGATCCCGATCACCACGACGGTCGCGGCGCACAACGAGATGGCCACGCCGAGCGCAGCCGGGATCTCGACCGTCCGCGTCCCTTCGATCGCCGGCTCCTTGAACCACATCTGGCGGGCGACGGCGGCGTAGTAGAAGAACGCGATCACCGAGTTCACCGCCGCAATCACGCCGAGCACGATCGCCCACGGCGTTCCTGCGTCGAGCACGGCCCGGAAGAGCATGAACTTGGCGTACCACCCCGCCAGCGGGGGCACCCCGGCGAGCGAGAACAGGAAGATCGACATGAGGATCGCGAGCACCGGCGCGAACTGGCCGAGGCCGGCGTAGCTCGAGATCTCGGCCGAGCGGGTACGGCGCGACACCGCGATCACGACCGCGAACGCGCCGAGGTTCATCGCTGCGTAGATGAGGAGGTAGCTGACGACTGCCTCGAGCGCGGCGGCGGGGGCCTCCTGGGCCACCGCGAGCGGCACGAGGATGAAGCCGCCCTGCGCGATCGACGAGTAGGCCAGCATCCGCACGATGTTGGTCTGGCGGAGCGCAACGAGGTTCCCGACCGTCATCGACAGCGCGGCGAGCACCCACATGACCGGCTGCCACGAGTCGACGCTCGGGAAGAACCCCACGAAGATGATGGTGAGCAGGGCGACGAAGCCGCCGGCCTTCGACGACACCGACAGGAACGCGGTGACGGGCGTGGGTGCACCCTCATAGGTGTCGGGGGCCCAGAAGTGGAAGGGAACCGCGCTGATCTTGAACGCGAACCCGACGAGTGTGAGGAAGATCGCAACGACGAACAGCGGCGCGACGTCGGGGGTGGTGCGGGCGAAGTCGGCGATGTCGGTGAGCAGCGTCGATCCGCTGAACCCGAAGATGAACGACATGCCGTACAACATGATCGCCGACGAGATCACGCCGATCAGGTAGTACTTGATCGATGCCTCGTTCGACTTGGTGTCGTGCTTGCGCCAGCCGGCCAGCACGAACGTGGGGATCGAGATCGCCTCGAGCGCCACGAAGATCGTGATGAGGTCGCGGGCCGACGCCATGACGATCATCCCGAGCACCGAGGTGAGCATCAAGAAGTAGAACTCGCCCTGGTAGTAGTCGCCCTCGCCGATGTAGTCGACCGAGAGCAGCAGGGTGATGTAGGCGGCCACGAGGAAGAGCGCCTTGAACGTGAGCGCGTAGGGGTCGACGACATACGCGCCCCCGAACATCACGCGGTCGGTCCCGTCGATTGCCAGGGTGATGACCGGGATGAGCGCAGCCAGCACGCCGATCGTCGCGATGCGCGGCGTCTGCCACCGCTCGCGATCCTGGAAGAGCAGATCGGCGATGAGGACGACGACGATCGTCGCCGAGAGGATGATCTCCGGCGCGAGCGCGTGGAAGTCGAAGTTCGGCGTCACGTGCTCATCCGGCGAACACCCGCGAGACGTGCTCGACGGCCGGGTTGGTGAGCGAGAAGAGCAGGTTCGGGTACACACCCAGGATCACGATCCCGAGGAGCAGCGGCGTCCAGGCGATCCACTCGGCAGTCGAGACGTCGTGGATGTGGGCGTCTTCGAATTCCGGCTTCGGCGTGCCGAACGCGACCCGCTGGAGCATCCAGAGCAGGTAGCCGGCGGCGAGGACCGTTCCGACCGCGGCGATGACCATGTAGACCCGGAACGTGACCTCGGAGAGCGCCGGCGCCGGCTGGTAGGCCGAGAGGATCGCGGGGAACTCGCCCCAGAACCCGGCCAGGCCGGGGAGGCCGAGCGAGGCCATGGCGCAGAAGCCGAGGATCCAGCCCATCTTCGGCGCCTGGGTGAGGAGCCCACCGAGGCGCTTGATCTCGCGCGTGTGGAAGTTGTGCTGCACCGACCCCGCGATGAAGAAGAGCATGCCGGTGATGAGACCGTGGGCGACCATCCCGAAGATCGCCGCGTTGAGTCCGAAGTCGGTGAGGGTCGCGATGCCGAGCATCACGAAACCCATGTGGGCGACCGACGAGAACGCGATGAGGCGCTTCATGTCGGTCTGCGCGAGACAGCAGAACGCGCCGTAGATGATGCCGATCACGGCGAGGACACCGATCCAGGGTGCCCAGTTCACCGCGCCGTCGGGCAGGAGCGGCAGCGCGATACGGATGAAGCCGTAGGTACCGAGCTTCAGCATGATGGCGGCCAGCAGGACCGAGCCGACGGTCGGCGCCTCCGTGTGGGCGTCGGGGAGCCAGGTGTGGAACGGGAACATCGGCACCTTGATCGCGAATCCGAGGAACATCCCCGCGAACACGAGGGTCTGGGTCCCCTCGACGATCCCCTTGCCGTGCAGGGCGGAGAGCGCCGGGATCGAGAACGTGTGCACGTCGCTCAGGAAGTACATCGCGAGGAAGCTCAGGAGCATCAACGCCGACCCGAACAGCGTGAACAGGAAGAACTTGATCGACGCGTACTCCCGGTTCGGCCCGCCCCAGACGCCGATCATGAAGAACATGGGGAGCAGGACGATCTCGAAGAACACGAAGAAGAGGATGAGGTCCTGCGCCGCGAAGGTGCCGTTCATGCCGACCTCGAGGAGCAGGATCAGCGCGAGGAAGGCCTTCGGGTTGTGGGGCTCGGGGAAGTGGTTCCACGAGTAGATGACGCAGAGCACCGTGATGAACATGGAGAGCACGAGCAGCGGGAGGCTGATGCCGTCGATCCCGAGGTGGTACCGGCTGTTGATGACGTCGATCCACGACTCGTTCACCCCGAACTGGAGGCGTCCGGCCCGGTCGTAGTCGAACCGGAACAGGATCCCGATCCCCACCGCGAACGTGACGAGGGTGGTGAGGAGCGCGACGAGCTTCTGCATGCCCTCGTCGGCGCGCGGGATCAGCAGGACGATCACCATGCCGACCACGGGCAGGAAGACCGCCAGGGTCAGGGCCCAGTCGTCGAACCAGTTCATGCGGACCGTTCCCCTTTACTCAACTGAAGATCACCAGGGCGAGAGCGAACGCGCCGACGGCGAAGAACATGACGAGGGCGTACCACTGGAGGCGACCGGTCTGCGCCCGACGGAGCAGCCCGCCCGATGCACCGGTCTCCCGGGCGAGCGTGTTGTACCCGGCGTCGAGCACGTCTTGGTCGACCCGGTACGTGCCTCCCGCGATCGACCGGGCCACGAGGCCCGTCCCCTTGACGATCGCATCGATGACGTTCTGATTGATCCAGTACGAGACACGTGCGACCGGGCCCTTGATGCCGGCGACGATCACACCCTCGTAGAGATCATCGAGGTAGTACTTGTTGACGAGGAACGTGTAGCCGGCGTGGGCGAGCGAGTTGCGCTGCGTCAGGCCCTTGAACGCACCGAGCTCCTCTTCGCGGAACCACAGGAAGCACCCGATGCCGATCGCGACGGCGACGATGAGCAGCGACGTGGTCGCGAGCCCGTAGTCGAACTCCGGGGTGATGACGGGCGGGAACGCGAAGTGCGGCTCGACGTACTCGACGAACTTCTCGAGGCCGAGCGGGACCGCCTGCGCGAGTCCGGCGAAGACGCTGAACACCGCGAGAACGATGAGCGGGACGGTGATCGGCTTCGGCGACTCGTGCGGATGACCGTGGCCGCGGTACTCGCCGAAGAAGGTGAGGTAGACGCAGCGCGTCATGTAGGCCGCGGTGAGGAAGGCGCCGACGAGACCGATGATCGCGAAGGCCTCGTAGCCGCCCTGCCCCGCGGTGGCGAGGATCTCGTCCTTCGACCAGAACCCGGCGAGGGGCGCGATGCCGGCCAGCGCCGCGGAACCGATGAGGAAGGTCCAGAACGTGATCGGCATGTACTTGCGGAGGCCGCCCATGTCCTTCTTCATCTCGAAGGAGTGGTGCGAGCCCGAGTGACTCACCGACCCGGCGCCGAGGAACAGCAACGCCTTGAAGAACGCGTGGGTGAAGAGGTGGAACACCGCGCCGACCCACGCACCGACGCCGAGGCCCATGACCATGTACCCGAGCTGGCTGATCGTGGAGTACGCGAGGACCTTCTTGATGTCGGTCTGCACGAACGCCAGCGCGGCGCCGATGATGATCGTGATCGCACCGACGATCGCCATCGGGTTGAAGCCGCCGTCGCCGATGTTGAAGCCGCTCCAGAAGACGCCGTAGACCCGCGCGCCGAGATACACGCCCGCGACAACCATGGTCGCGGCGTGGATGAGGGCCGAGACCGGCGTCGGGCCGGCCATGGCGTCGGGGAGCCACGTGTGGAGCGGGAACTGTCCGCTCTTGCCGATGATGCCGATGAGCAGGCAACTCGCCCCGACCACCATCAGGGTGTGGTCGGCGCCCGAGCTGAGCGCGTACTGGTTGATGCCGACGATGTTGAACGTGCCGGCGGCGAAGAACGTGACGATGATGCCGATCATCAGGCCGATGTCGCCGGTGCGGGTGGTGAGGAACGCCTTGAGCGCGGCGTTGGAGTTCGCGCCCTCCTCCCACCAGTGACCGATGAGCATGAACGAGCAGAGCCCGACCAGCTCCCAGCCCACGAGCAGCTGCAGGGTGTTCGGGGCGACGACCAGCAGCAGCATCGACGCGGTGAAGAGGCTCAGGGCCGCGTAGAAGTAGGTGAAGCGGATGTCGCCCTTCATGTACGACGTCGAGTAGATGTGCACCAGGAGCGAGATGAAGGTGACGACGAACAACATCATCACCGCGAGTCCGTCGATCTGGGTGCCGACGCCGAACTTCATCGCGCCGTTCTGCCACCAGGTGACGCCGTGCACGATCGGGGCGACGGCGACGTGCTCCTCGCCACCGGAGAGCATGAAGCTCCTACCGATCGCGCCCAGGCCCTCGTGGCCACTCTCGGCCGCGTCGACGTGGTTCACCCACTGCACGACCGCGACGCACGACAACACGAACGACGCGGCGAGCGCGACGATGCCGATCTCCGAACCCTGGCGCGGCATCTTCTTGCCGAAGAAGAGGATCAGCAGGAACGAGAGCGCAGGGATGAGGACGATGATCCACGCGGAGTCGAGCACGGTCAGCCCCTCATCTGGTCGAGCTCGTCGAGGTCGGGACTGCGGAGGTTCCGGTAGATGAGGAGCACGATGGCGAGACCGACGCCGACCTCAGCCGCCGCGATCGTGATGATGAACAGCGCGAACACCTGACCCGACACCTCGGTGAGGCGGGCCGAGAAGGCGACCAGGTTCAGGTTCACGGCGTTGAGCATGAGCTCCACGCTCATCAGCACGAGCACACCGTTGCGGCGGGCGAGCACGCCGTAGACGCCGGTGCAGAAGAGGAACGCGCTCAGGATGAGGAACTGGTTCAGCACCATGGTCAGTCCCTCCTCGCGATCACGACCGCGCCCACGAGCGCGGCGAGCAGCAGCATCGAGACGACCTCGAACGGGACGACGTACTGGCGGAAGATCGCATCACCGACGGTCGCGGTCTTGCCGGTGGCGAGCACCGCGGCGTCGAGCTTGATCTTCTGCTTCCCGAACGCGTCGACGAGCAGCGTGACGAGCACGCCCAGGAGGAAGACGGCCGCGACGGCGGCGGGGAATCGCTGGTTGTTGTCGAACTCGGAGTCGCCACCCATCGGTGCCCGGGTGAGCATGATCCCGAAGAGGAAGAGGATGACGACCGCGCCGATGTAGATGAGCACCTGCACCCAGGCGACGAACTCGGCCCCGAGCAGGATGTACTGCGCGGCGACGCCGGCCAGCACGACCACGAGGTACAACGCGGCGTGGACGACGTTGCGGGTGCGGACCACGCCGATGGCGGCGAGCCCCATCGCGACCGCGACGATCCAGAAGGCGACGTTCTGCGCGACCACAGCAGCTACTTCTTCGCCTTGATGTCGGCACCGAGCTCGAGCGGCTCGGGTTCGGGCACCGTGGCCATCCACTCACCGAGCCGGTCCTTGTCGTGCAGGAGGTTCGCGATCTGGAACTCGGTGTACTCGAAGTCGGGGCTCCAGAAGAGGGCGTCGAACGGGCAGACCTCTACGCAGATCCCGCAGTACATGCAGAGGCCGTAGTCGATGTCGAAGCGGTCGAGGATGCTCACCGTGCGGTCGCGGCCGCCTTCGCGGCGCGGGGGACGCTTCTCCTTGTGGCCCTCGATGTAGATGCACCAGTCGGGGCAGCTGCGCGCGCACAGCATGCAGACGGTGCAGTTCTCCTCCTTGAGCGCGATGACGCCACGCGCCCGGCTCACCGGCTCTTCCTTCTCGTGCGGGTACTGCACGGTGACCGCGCCCTTGAGCATGGTCTTGAAGGTGATGCCGAGGCCGCCGATCAGGCCGGGCATCTTCGGCTTGCGCATCTTCGGCGCCATCTACATCGCCACCTTGAGGATGCCGGTGAGGAGGATGTTGGCGAGCCCGAGCGGGATGAGGACCTTCCAGGCGAGGGCCTGGAGTTGGTCTTCCCGAAGTCGGGGATAGGTGAACCGCACCCAGAAGAAGAGGAACGCCACGAACATCAGCTTGGCGAAGAGGACCACCGGCCCCAGGATGTCGGCCATGGTGCCGTGCACGCCGGGGATGGCCCAACCACCGAGGAAGAGCGTGGCCGCGAGCGCAGCGAACGCGAACGCGGTGCCGACCTCACCGATGTAGAAGAACAGGAACCGGAACCCCGTGTACTCGACCATGTAGCCGGCGACCAGCTCGCTCTCGGCCACCGGCATGTCGAACGGGGTCTGGGTGAGCTCGGCCTGCGCGGCAACGAGGAAGAGACCGAAACCGATGATCTGGGTGAAGAAGAACGGGTTGCCGATGCCGTCCCACCCGAAGATCGATCCGTTCTGCTGGGCGGCGACGATGCCCTGCAGGCTCATCGTGCCCGCCTGGACGACCACACCGACCACCGCGAGGAGCAGGGGGAGCTCGTAGGCGATGAGCTGGGCCGCGGCGCGCAACGCACCGAGGAGCGCGAACTTGTTGGAGCTGGCCCATCCGGCCATGAGCACACCGATGACCGACAGGCTCGAGACGGCGAGTGCGTAGAACACGCCGACGTCGATGTCCTTGACCACGATGCGCGGCCCGGCCGGGATCACCACGAAGATCAGGAACGTCGACATGAGGATGACCACCGGGGCCATCGCGAAGACGCGACGGTCGGCGCCATCCGGCATCACGTCTTCCTTCTGGATGAACTTGATGCCGTCGCCGATGAGCTGGAACCAACCGTGGAACCCGCCCGGGTCCATCGGACCGAGCCGGCTCTGCATGTGGCTCATCATCTTCAAGAGGAACGTGTAGCCGAGGATCAACGCGCCCGCGGGCACGAGCGCCAGGATGATGATCGTCTTGATCGCGAGGGTGGTCCCCCACCCGATGTCGAGCGCCAGGATCTCCATCACCGGTCGATGTCTCCGAGGATGAAGTAGAGGGAGGCGAGGATCGTGATCACGTCGGGAACGTAGACGCCCCGCAGCAGCCACGGCATGATCGAGACGTTGCTGAACGACGCCGAGCGGATCTTCACGCGGAACGGGCCGGTCGCGCCCTTCGAGACGACGTAGTAGCCCATCTGGCCGAGCGGGTTCTCGACCTCGGAGTAGACCTCGCCCTCGGGCACCTTGATGATGCGCGGGACCTTGGCCATGATCGGCCCGCTCGGCATCTGGTCGAGGAGCTGCAGCACCATGCGGCACGACTCGCGGGTCTCCTGGAGGCGGACCCAGTAGCGGGCGAACGAGTCGCCGTCGGGGTGGGTCCAGACCTTGAAGTCGAGCTCGGGGTAGACGAGGTAGGGCCGACCGTCGCGACGCAGGTCCCAGTCGACGCCCGACGCACGCAGGTTCGAGCCCGACATCCCGTAGGCCGCGCCGAGCTCGCCGGGGACGATGCCGATCGACTTCGTGCGGGCCTGGAAGATCTCGTTGCCGGCGACGAGGTCTTCGAACTCGTCGCACCCGTCGAGCATCTTCTTCATGACCTCGCGGGTCTCGCTGATCCAGCCCCACGGGAGGTCGTCCTTCAGGCCGCCGATGCGGTTGAAGTTGGGGTGGAACCGCCCGCCGGTTGCGCCCTCGATGAGGTTGAGGACGTACTCCCGGTCGCGGAAGCCGTAGAACGCGGGCGTGAGTGCACCGACCTGGAGGGCCATCTCACCGAGGAACAGGTAGAAGGTCGAGATGCGCGACAGCTCGGTGAGCACCGTGCGGATGTACTGCGCGCGGGGTGGCGCCTCGATGGTCATGAGGCGTTCGGCGGCGTCGACGAACGGCACCTCGTTCGCGAAGCTCGACAACCAGTCGATGCGGTTCACGAGGGTGGTGATCTGGGGGTACGTGCGGTACTCGGTGAGCTTCTCGTAGCCCCGGTGCATGTACCCGATCACGGGATCGGCCGACACGACCCGCTCACCGTCGAGCCGCACCACGAGCCGCAGCGTGCCGTGCGTCGCCGGGTGCTGCGGGCCCAGGTTGAGGATCATGTCGCCGGTGTCGAGCTCGACGTTGACCTGCGCCTCGGCGAGGTGACGCAGCGCGCCCGGTTCGAGCTGGATCTCCGGCATCGGCGGGTTCTCCGTCGTGCTCATGCCTCCACCTCCTCGGCGGGAGTGTCGTCGCCGGGCATGCCCTCGACGTCGACGAGGCCGGGCCAGGGCTTCACCTCGCGCGCCAGCAGTGCGAAGTCCTTGCGCAGCGGATGGCCCTCGAACTCAGCGGGGAGGTAGAGCTTGCGCAGGTTCGGGTGACCCTCGAACCCGATGCCGAACATCTCCGCGCACTCGCGCTCGTGCCAGTCGGCTCCCGGGTACACCGAGGTCCACGTCTGCGCGCTGGGCGCGTCGTCGTCGACGTCGGTCTTCAGGGTGACGCCGTGGTGCTTCGTGGTGCTCTGTACGTGGGCGAACACCTGGAAGCGGCCGGTCGAACCCGCCACGCCGAAGGTCATCTCGGTGGGCTGCACCGGCGCCGAGGTGTCGGAGCTGGCTTCGTCGCCGCCGCCGGGCGCGACCATCGGTTGCCAGTCGATCCCCGACACGAACGACAGGTAGTCGCAGTGCAACTTCGTCTTGGCCACCTCGGCACTGCGGCGCCAGGCATCGGGGCGGATGCGCACCACGAGGGTGCCGAGCGCGTCGGCGTGCTCGACCACACCGTCGCCGAGCTCGGCTTCGAAGACTGCCAACAACGCGGCCTGCTCGTCGGTGAGCGCGGGCACCTCCGGTTCCGCGACCTCGGCCGCGGGGACCGCTTCGGCACCTTCCTCGGCGGGCTGGTCGGTCGGTTCGTCAGGCATCGGACACGCCCACCTTCACCGTCGGGGTCGGCAACGGGCGTCGACACCATCGCGACGTCGTCGGGCACCTCTCCCCGCCAGCGGGCCGCGAGATCGTCGTTGCCGATCCCCTCGTTCTGGATCCGCTCCTGCAGCATCACGATGCCCTGCAGCAGGGCCTCGGGACGCGGCGGGCACCCGGGGACGTAGACGTCGACGGGGATGACCTGGTCGACGCCCTTGGTGACCGAGTACGAGTCCCAGTAGGGCCCGCCGCAGTTGGAGCAGGATCCCATCGAGATCACGTACTTCGGGTCGGGGATCTGCTCGTAGAGGCGACGGATCGCCGGTGCCATCTTGTCGGTGACGGTGCCCGAGATCACGACGAGGTCGGCCTGGCGGGGGCTCGCGGGGAACGGGATGACCCCGAGCCGCATCATGTCGTAGCGCGGACCGGCGAGGGCCGCGGCCATCTCGATCGCGCAGCAGGCGAGGCCCCACTGGAACATCCAGAGCGAGTACTTGCGGCTGTAGTTGAGGAGCCACGTGAGCGGCTTGGCCGCCGGCTTCGAGAGGGTGCCGTTCGTGACTAGGCCCACCGGAGCACCCCCTTGCGCCACGCGTAGACGAGACCGAGGGCGAGGATCAGCACGAAGACGATCATCTCGATGACCGCGAACCAGCCGAGCGTCTCGAGCTGCACCGCCCAGGGGAAGATGAAGACCGCTTCGACGTCGAACATGACGAAGAGGAGCGCGTAGACGTAGTACCGGATGTTCGACTGACCGAAGCCGCCGATCGGGTCGGAACCGGCTTCGTAGGTGATGTACTTCTCGGGCTGGGGCCGGTTCGGGCGGATGAGCCGACCGACGCCCAACATCCCACCTGCCATCGCCAGAGCAGCCCCGATGAACAGGGCAACCGCGAGGTAACTCCGGTAGTACTCGGTCACGCGCGCCGCCGCCTCCACCTCAGGTCCCGGGCGGACCGGAGCATACCTCCGGGCCTTTTCGAAGGGTCTAATCGCGAGCCGTACTTCTGGTCGGCTCCGCTACGCCTCTTTCAATCGGGTCGGCTCCACTGCGCCGGCTCGATCGCCGAGCCGGTCCTGCACCCGCGGTCGTCCGCCGGCTCCGCTACGCCTCTTTCAAGACCGAGAACCAGACGCGGTGGCAGACGCCGAGGACCGCGTCACCGAGGCCGTCGTAGCGCCGGTAGATCTCGGCGGTGAGGACGACCTGCCCAGCGGAGTCGGTCGAGACCGCGAGCTCGGTGATCGCCTGCCGGTAGGCCTTCTGGAGGCCGCGCGTGGCCTTGATCGCGAGGTCGGCGTGCTCGCCCGCCTCGGTCCGACGGTCGGGCAGCGCATCGAACGCCCCGACGAGGTGCTCGATCGCGTCGAGCGCACAGCCGGCCATGCGGGCCGCGTGCTCGTCGGGCTCCCAGCCGGCGGCCTGCGGCCTGGCGGACGACGTTCTTGGCGGTGTTCTGGACCAGATCGAGCCGGTCGGAGACGGTGTAGAGGTCCTCCTGGTCGAGCGGGGCCGAGAGCACGTCGCGGAGCGCCTCCACGAGGGCCCGCCGGGCATCGTCGCCGTCGTGCTCGCGTTCCCGGACCGCGCTCGCGGCCTCGCCGTCGCCGCCCGCAGACCAGTGGGCGAAGGCCTGGAGCGACGCCTCCGTCAACTGCACCTGGGTCCGGAGGAGCCCGAGGACATCGGGTTGGGACCGCAGGAACCAGGGAAGGCGCATCCCGATCATGGGAGCAGTCGGGTGACCAGGAACGCAAGCGCGCCGATGACGGCGCACACGGGCACCGTGACGAGCCAGGCGGTCACGGTCTTGCCCACCAGCGGCCACCGGACGTGGCGGCTGCGTCGCTGCACCCCGACGCCGACCACCGATGCGGTCACGACACTCGAGGTCGACACCGGGGCACCGGCCCAGCCGGCGCCGATCACGGCGAAGGCCGCTCCGGCCTGGGCCGCGAGCCCGTCGAGCTGGCGCTGGCGATAGAGCCGTCGCCCCACGGTCCGGATGAGCCTCCGTCCGCCGAGCGCGGTCCCGGCGGCCAGGACGACGGCTACCGCGGCCCGGGCCCACAGGGGGATGCCGAACCGGTGGAGGGAACCGTCGGCGACGAGCGCGCCGGCGATGATCGCCATCGCCTTCTGGCCGTCGTTGCTGCCGTCGCTCAGGGCGACCAGGGCCGCGGCCGACCACATCCCCCCGCGAACCGGACCGAGCATCCGGCGGCTGGCGCGCCGCAGCGAGATCGCGAGCAGGGCGCGCCCGGCGGCACCGGCGGCGGCACCGATGAAGGGCGATGCGACCATCGCCACGAGCGCACCGAGCACGCCGTGAGGCCGCAGCCCGTCGATGCCACCCCACTCGATCGCCGACGCGCCACCCGCGACGAACGCCGCGCCGACCAGACCGCCGACGAGTCCGAACGACGCGCTCGTCGGCAACCCGAGCCGCGTTGCCACGAGCACGAACACCACCGCCGCGAATGCGCCCGCGGTGTAGGCGGCGCCCGCCTCGGGGCCGGAGACGTCGATCATCCCGGCAACGGTGGCGGCGACCGCCGTGCCACCCAGCAGCCCGCCCGCCACGTGGAACACGAACGAGAAGAGCATCGCGGGGCCGTACCGCGCCGTGCCGGTGCCGACGAGCGCCGCGGATGCGTTCGGGGCGTCGCTGACACCCAGGACGAACGCGAAGGCGAGGGCGACCACGACGGCACCGACGATCACGGCCGCTCCCTCCGGGATTCCGGGACGCGCCTCAGAACAGCAGGGTGGCGTCCCGTGCGAAGTCGAGCAGCACCGTCGGGGCGATCCCGACGATCAGGACGACGATCGCGGTGATGGCGAGGACGGCACCGGTGGCGAGATCGAGTCGGTGGCGGGCCACCGATGCCTCCTCGGCGGTCTCGCCCTCAGCCGTGGTGGCTTCGTCGCCGTACATCGTGAGGATGACGCGCAGGTAGTAGTAGGCCGAGATGACCGAGGCCAACACACCGATGACGAGTAGCACGTAGGAGTGCGCGGCCGCGGCCGCGCCGAACACGCCGAGCTTGGCGATGAACCCGCCGGTGGGCGGGATGCCCGCCTGGGCGAGCATGAAGAACGCGAAGACGGCTGCGAGCACGGGCCGTCGGGTCGCCAACCCGCGGTAGTCGTCGAGCGAGTGGGCGTCTTCGGTGTGGGAGATCACCATGACCACGGCGAAGGAACCGACGGTCATGAACGCGTAGACCATGAGATAGAAGAGCGCCGCCTTGAGACCCTGCCGGTTCGCGGCCTCCACGCCGATGAGCACGTACCCGGCGTGGTTGATCGACGAGTACGCGAGCATCCGCTTCACGTCGGTCTGGACCAGCGCCGCGATGCTCCCGACCACGAGCGACAGCACCGCGAGGCCCCAGACCGCGGGCCGCCAGTCGACCCGGTACACGTCGAACGCGGTGAAGAAGATGCGGAGCAGCGCCGCGAACCCGGCGGCCTTCGTGGCCGAACCCATGAACGCGGTGATCGGGGTCGGTGCGCCCTCGTAGACGTCGGGGGTCCACCAGTGGAAGGGGACCGCAGCGACCTTGAACCCGATGCCCACCAGCAGCAGCATCATCCCCGCGAGCAGCGTCCCCTGGTCGAGGAGGGTGTTGCGCGAGAGGAAGTCGGCGATGCCGGTGAGCGACGTCGTTCCGGTGGCGCCGTAGGTGAGCGCGATCCCGTAGAGGAACACCGCCGACGAGAACGCGCCGAGCACGAAGTACTTCATGCCGGCTTCGAGCGATCGGCGGCGGCGGCGGTCGAAGGCGGCGAGCACGTAGAGCGGGATCGAGAGCGTCTCGAGTGCGAGGAACACGATGATCAGGTCGTTCGCCGTGGTCATCATGAGCATGCCGGTTGCCGAGAAGAGCAACAACGCGACGTACTCGGGGCGCGACTCGAAGCCGTGACGCGGGAGGTACTCGCTCGACAGCAACAACACCAACGCGGTGGCGATCAGGACGACCACGCCGAGGAAGACGCCGAACCCGTCGACCGCGACCATGCCTGCGATGGCCTGGTAGTTCCCGACGTCGCGGATCTTCGACCACTGCTCGGCCAGGAACACCGCCGACACGGCGACGCCCACGAAGGCGATGAGCAGCGACGCGTCGTAGACCCAACCGGCCTTGCGGACGAGCGCCCGGAGCAGGACGATCGCCACCGCGGCGACGGCGAGCGCGGCGACCGGCGCGATGGCCAGCCAGTCGATCGCGGGGGTGGCGAGGTCGGTGGTGGCGGCGAGCACGTTCACTTCGCCTCCTCGCCCGGGTTCGACGTGCCGGTCTGCGACTGGCCCTGCTCCGACTCGTCGCCCTCGGAGTGACCCGATCCCGACTTCTCGCGCTCGAGGAACTGCGGCGTCTTCGGCTCGCGGTAGTCGGTCTTGCGTTCGAAGTTCGCCATCACGCGGGCCACGGTGGGCTCGACCCGGTCGAGCACGGGCTTCGGGTAGAGGCCGAGGAACAGGCTCAGGAGCAGCAACGGGGCGACGACGACGATCTCGCGCACGCTCACGTCGCGCATCGTGGCCGTCTTCTCGTCGGGTACGCCGGTGAACATCCGCTGGTACAGCCAGAGCATGTAGACCGCGGCGAGGATCACGCCGGTGGTGGCGACCACGGCCCACCACCGGTCGGCGATGAACGCACCGAGCAGCGCGAGGAACTCGCCGACGAACCCGGAGAACCCGGGCAGACCGATCCCGGCGAACACCGCGACGAGGAAGAAGGCGGAGAGGATCGGCGCGACCTTCCAGATGCCGTGGTAGTCGTCGATCATCCGGGTGTGGCGGCGCTCGTAGAGCATGCCGATCACCAGGAACAGCGCGCCGGTGGTGAGCGGGTGGCTCACCATGATGAACACCGCGCCGTCGAGGCCGATGGTGGTGAGCGAGAAGATCCCGAGGATCACGAAGCCCATGTGCGACAGCGAGGAGTAGGCGATGACGCGCTTCGCGTCCTTCTGCATCGCGGCGACGATCGCGCCGTAGACGATCCCGATCACGGCCAGCGTGAGCAGCAAGGGTGCGAAGTCGACCGACGCCTGCGGGAACAGCTCGAACGAGAAGCGCAGGAACCCGTAGGCACCCATCTTCAGGATCACGCCCGCCAGGACCACCGAGCCGGCGGTGGGGGCCTCGGTGTGCACGTCGGGGAGCCAGGTGTGGAACGGGAAGAGCGGTGCCTTGATCGCGAACGCGGCCATGAACCCGACGAACAGCCAGGCCTCGGTGCTACCGGCGAGACCGTTCCACTCCGCGAGCACGCGGTAGTCGAACGTGAGGACCCCGGTGTCGGACTGGTGCAGGAACCCGAGCACCAGGATCGACGCGAGCAGGAACGCCGAACCGGCCGCCGTGTAGAGGAAGAACTTCATCGCCGCGTACTTGCGGCGGGCACTGCCCCATCCTGCGATCAGGAAGTACATGGGGACGAGCATGAACTCCCAGAACACGAAGAAGCAGATCAGGTCGAGGGAGAGGAAGATCCCCATGATCGCGGTCTCGAGCATGAGGAAGAAGACGATGTACGCCTTCACCCGATGGTCGAGCTTGTGCGCCGCGAGCAATCCGATGGGGAACAGCAGCGCAGTGATGACGACCATGAAGATGCTGAAGCCGTCGACCCCGACGATGTAGCCGACACCCAGGGCGTCGAACCACCGGTTCTCCTCGACGAACTGGAAGCCGCCGATGCTCTGGAACGACCAGAGCAGCCAGCCGGCGAACCCGAGCGTGGCCGCGGTCGAGGCGTATCCGATCGCCTGGGCGAGCTCGGGGCGCTTGGCCGGGGTGCACAGCACGCCGATCGCACCGACGAGGGGCATGAGGATGATGGCGGTGAGGATCGGGAAGCTCATCCGCCGAACACCCGCGCCACTGCGTAGAGGAGGAGGAGCGCCGCACCGAGGACGATCCCCAACGCGTACTGGCGGACGTACCCGGTCTGCAGCCGGCGCAGTTGCCCCGACGCCCACTGGAACAGCCACGCCACCCCGTTGACGGCCCCGTCGATCACCTTGGCGTCGACGAAGAACGCGAGCCAGTTCGCGAAGCGCCGGCCGGGTCCACCGACCGCGCGGCCGATGGTCTCGTCGTAGTACCAGTCGTGTGCGAGCACCGTGTGGACACGACCACCGAGCTTCGAGCGGATCGGATCGTTCTCGGGCCGTTGCAGGCCGTGCTGGTAGATCACGTAGGCGAGGAACAACCCGGCGAGGCCGAAGGTGACCGACAAGACGTCGAGGCCCGCCGCGCCGAGGAACGATGCCGGGTGCGGTTGGGACACGCCCTCGAACACCGGCTCGAGCCATTCGTTCAGGAACTCGATGCTCTGGAACGGCAGGTCGATCACTCCGACTACAGCGGCGAAGAACGCAAGGATCCCGAGTGGGACGAGCATGACCTTCGGCGACTCGTGGGGGTCGTGCTCGAGCCGGGCCGGTGCGGGGGCGGTGTACGCCATCACGATCGGCGACGCGAGCTCGTCTTCCTCGACCCGTTCGGGCGCCGGTCCCTCGGCGGCCTCACCCGAGGGCACCTCGGCCCGGAACCGCTCGTTGGCGTAGAAGGTCATCCAGATCGCACGGGTCATGTAGAACGCGGTGAACGACGCAGCGATCGTGCCGACCACCCAGACGCCGTAGTCGTGCGCGAAGAAGCTGCTCTCGAGGATGCCGTCCTTCGCCCAGAACCCCGAGAACGGCGGGATGCCGGCGATGGCGAGCCACGCGATCACCATCGCGAACGCGGTGACCGGCATGAACTTGCGCAGGCCACCCATGGTCCGCATGTCCTGGTTGTCTTCGTTGCCGTGGATCACCGATCCGGCACCGAGGAAGAGGGTGCCCTTGTAGCAGGCGTGGGCGATCACCATGAACACAGCAGCGTCGTAGGCACCGACACCCAGTGCGAGGAACATGTACCCGAGCTGGCTGATGGTCGAGAAGGCGAGGACGCGTTTCAGGTCGACCTGGACGATGGCGATCGTCCCCGCGTACAGCGCGGTGAGCGCGCCGACCCAGGCCACCACGGTCATCGCGTCGCCGCTCACCTCGAAGAACGGATGGGCGCGGGCCACGAGGTACACCCCGGCGGTGACCATCGTCGCCGCGTGGATCAGGGCGGAGACCGGGGTGGGACCTTCCATGGCGTCGGCGAGCCAGACGTAGAGCGGACCCTGGGCGCTCTTGCCGATGGCCCCGAGGAACAGGAGCAGGGCGATGGCCGTGGCCGTGCCGGTGGCGACCGTTCCCGCCGCCTCGCCGCTCGCGGTGTAGTCGAGCGTGCCGACCGTGGCGAAGATGAGGAACATCGCGACCATGAAGCCGAAGTCGCCGATGCGGTTGGTGACGAACGCCTTCTTGCCCGCCACCGCAGCCGACTCGCGTTCGAACCAGAACGAGATGAGCAGGTACGACGCGAGACCGACGCCTTCCCATCCGAGGAAGGTCACGAGGTAGCTGCTCCCGAGAACGAGCACCAGCATCGCGGCCACGAAGAAGTTCAGGTAGGCGAAGAAGCGCGAGAAGCGGGGATCGCCGTGCATGTACCCGATCGAGTACACGTGGATCAGGGTGGCGATCCCGGTCACGAAGAGGATCCAGGTGACCGAGAGCGGGTCGGCGAGGAAGCCCATCTGGATCTCGAACCGGCCGGCCGGGATCCACGTGAAGAGGTCGACGACGTTGCTGCGCGAGTCGCTCGGCAGGCTGAGCATCGCGGCGAAGACGACGATCGACGCGACGAACGCGAGGAACATCATGAGCGCGGCGAAGCGGCCGGCGTTCGGCTCGCCGATGCGCTTGCCGAAGAACAGGATGATCACCGAGCCGAACAGCGGCAGGGCCGGGACGACCCAGACCAGATCGAGCAGATCGCGCGCGCTCATGTGTTCACCCCCTCGTTCTGCACGTCGGTCAGCCCTTCAACAGATCGATGTCGTCGGCGGTGGCGCGAGCCCTGCCGGCGCCGGAAGATGGCCACGATGATCGCGAGGCCGACCGCCACCTCGGCGGCGGCGACGACCAGCACGAAGAACACGATCGTCTGGCCCGCGACGTCGTTCAGCATCTTCGAGAACGCCACGAAGGTCACGTTGACCGCGTTGAGCATCAGCTCGACGCACATGAACATGACGAGGACGTTGCGACGGACGAGGAGGCCGACTGCGCCGATCGTGAACAACAGCGCGGCGAAGGTGAGGTAGTAGCTCCCGGTGACGGTCACGGGTTCCGCACCCCCTCGACGGCATCGTCGGGCTGGGCGTCGCCGGCATCGTCGGGCCGGAGGTGGCTGCGCCGGGCGAGGACGACGCCACCGACCACCGCGAGCACCAGGAGCACCGCGGTGATCTCGAACGCCCAGATGAAGTCGGTGAAGAGGCTGCGGGCGACGCGCTCGACGTTCCCACCCGTTCCGGCCTGCAACCCGCCGCGGGTGGCCTTGGCCCCGGTCGCCCACTCGTGGCCGGTGAGGAGCACGATCTCGGCGAGCGCGATCACGCCGAGAGCGATCGCCGCCGGGCGTTGGAAGCGGAACGGTTCCCCCAACGACTCCTCCCGGTCGACGCCGAGGAGCATGATCACGAAGAGGAAGAGCACGACGATCGCGCTCGCGTAGACGATGACCTGTACCGCGGCCACGAGTTGTGCACCCTGGAGCAGGAACAGCACCGCGATCGTCAGCAGCGTGAGCACGAGGCTGAGCGCGGAATGCACCGGGTTCTTGGCGAGCACGACCCCGAGTGCTCCCGCGAGGGCGAGTCCGGCGGCGACGAAGAACAGGAACGTCTCCATCAGTGCGCGCCTTCCTTGCCGGCTGCTTCGGGATCGGCTGCTTCGGGATCTGCCGCTTCGAGATCGGCCTGTCCGACCGGCTCGGCCGGCGCCGGCTCGGTCATGCCGGTGGCGCTGCGCAAGATCCCCGACTGACCGCGCTCGGGCTGCCGCACGCCGTACCCCAGCTCACCCGACCAGTTGACCCGGCCCTCGTAGGCCGCGTTGCCGGCCGGCGAGGTGGCGCGCATCCACTCGCTGGTGTGGTCGTTCTCGCTGTCGTCGAGCCAGAGCTCCCACGGCTGCTTGCGGGCTCGACCGTCGTCGTCGACCACGAGCTCGCGCTTGGTGTAGATGGCGTCGTCTCGATTCGAGAACGAGAACTCGAAGAGCTTGCTCTCGGTGATCGCCTCGGTCGGGCACGCTTCGACACACAGGTCGCAGTGGATGCAGCGCAGGTAGTTGATCTCGTAGACGAACCCGTACCGCTCACCGGGTGACACCGGCGCGTCGGGCGGGTTGTCGGCACCGCGCACGTAGATGCACTTCGCGGGACACACACCGGCACAGAGCTCGCAGCCGATGCACTTCTCCATGCCGTCTTCGTAGCGATTGAGCACGTGGCGGCCGTGGAAGCGCGGCGGCTTCGGTCGCTTCTCGCGGGGATAGAAGCCCGTGAGGCGCGGCTTGAACATCTGCTTGAACGTGATCCCGAAGCCGGCGAAGCGACCCATCAGTGGATCTCCCCCGTCATCGGATCTCCTCGGTGATCTCGTCGCGGCGGGGGATGCAGAGGTACAGCACCGCGTAGATCGCGACCGCGCCGACCGGTGCCGCGAAGTAGACCCACGCCGGCCAGTCTTGCTGCCGGGCGATCACGAAGACGCCCGAGACCATCGCGAACAGGAACGCGACCTCGATGAGGTACTTCCAGCCGATGTCCATCAACTGGTCGTAGCGGAGCCGCGGCAGCGACGCGCGGATCCACACCGTGCCGAAGAGCAGCACGAGCAGCTTCGCGAGGAACCAGAAGATCGGCATCACCCAGGCGTTGATCCATCCGTTGGCCGCGACGAAGCCGAGTGACGGGCCCGCCGGCCCACCGAGGAACAACGTCACCGCGATCGCACTCATGGTGATGAGGTTCATGAACTCGGCCAGGAAGAAGATCGCGAACCGGATGCCGGAGTACTCGGTGTGGAAACCACCGACGAGCTCCTGCTCGGCCTCGACGAGGTCGAACGGCGGGTGGTTCGTCTCCGCGACCGCGGCCACGAGGAAGATGAAGAAGGCGATGAGGGTCGGCCACAGGAACCACTGCGAGATCGGCCAGCTGCCGATCCCGCCGCTCCAGGATCCGCCCCATGCCTGCTGGGTGACGATGCCGCGGGTCGAGAACGTGCCGGCCTGGATGAGCACCGCCACGATCGCCAGGCCCAACGCGGCCTCGTAGCTCAGCAGCTGCGCCGAGGCGCGCACCGAGCCCAGCAGCGGGTACTTCGAGCCCGACGACCAGCCCGCGAGCATCACGCCGTAGATGCCGATGCCCGACATCATGAGGAGGAAGAGGATCCCGATCTGCGGGTCGGCGAGCTGCACGAACGTCTCGTGGCCCGCGATCGTGACGACGCCACCGATCGGGATGATCGAGAAGGCCAGGAACGCCGGGAGCAACGACAGGTACGGAGCGAGGAGGAACATGCGCCGATCGGCGGAATCGGGGATCGTCTGTTCCTTGAAGAACAGCTTGATGCCGTCGGCGAGGGCCTGGAGGATCCCCCACGGACCCGCGTTGTCGGGCCCGACCCGGTTCTGCATGTCGGCGATGACCTTGCGCAGGAACCAGATGTAGAAGAGGACGAGCAGCAGCAGGAGCACGAACACCGCGATCGTCTTGCCGATCACGATGAGCACGACCGTGAGGTCGACTCCGTTCGCGAAGAGCGGATCCGCGCCGAGCAGCTGCGGGGCGGCCGTCACCGCAGCGACTCCACGCGCAGGTCGGTGACCGGCTCCGACGCGTCGATCAGGTCGGCCGCCCCTGCCCCGGCCTGGTTGAACGCGAGGAACGCAACTCCCTGGGGGGTCGCGGCGTCGGTGCGGACCGGCAGGGTGAGCGAACCGCGCGTCGTCGTGACCCGGACGTCGCCACCTTCGTCGACGCCGATGCGCTCACGGTCGGACCGGTGGAGGAGCAGGACCGAACCGGGCGCCAACGGGCTCAGCGACGGGGATTCGGTGACCGTGGAACCCGCGTCGTAGAGCACATGGGCCGCCACCAGGCGCAGAGCGTAGGCGTCGCGGGCGGGCGTGGTCGTGGTCTCGACCTCGCCGTCCCAGACGTACAGCGCCGGGGCGCCGCGGTCGAGCGGTTCGGCTGCGACGACGGGCTCGGAGTGTTCGGCATCGTCGGATGCGGGCGCGTCGCCGGCCTCGGCCGGCTGGTGCTTCGGCGGCGGGGAGGATCGGCTCCCACGACGCGTTCGTGACCGGGATGCGCAACGGGGTGAGCGCGATGTCGGCCTCGTGGTCGGCTTTCGGGAGGACGACACCGTCGACCGCGCGGCGGATGAGGTTGGCGTCGACGCCCACGAACCCGGGCGCGACGCGTGCGATCTCGTCCTGGATCTCCTCGACGCGCTCGAGGTCCCAGTCGGCGCCGAAGCGAAGCGCGAGCTCGCCGGCGATCCGCCAACCCGGCATCGGTGTGCCGTCGGGCGAGACCTTCTGACCGAGGCGCAGCACGCGGCCCTCGAGGTTGGTGGTGGTACCGGCCTGCTCGCCCCACACGGTGGTCGGCAGGAACACGTCGGCGTGCTCGGCAGTCTCGGTGAGGAACGCGCCCACGCCGACCACGAACGGCACCGCGTCGAGAGCGGCCCGTGCGAGCGTACGGTCGGGGAAGTCGTCGAGCACGTCGGCTCCGAGGAGCACCAGCGCGCCGATCTGTCCCGTCGGTCGCGGCCGCGAGCACACCGGCCGCGCCGAGCCCTGCGGTCGCGGGCACCGAGCCCCACTGCTCGGCGAACCACTCCTGGCCCTGGTCGAGCGCGACCCGACCCGGGAGGAACCCGGGTGCGAGACCGAGCTCGAGCGCGCCGCGCACGTTGCCGCGGCGCAGTGCCGGGAGGTACTTGACGCGATCGCCGACCGCGAGGAGCTCGGCCGCAGCCGCGACGGTCGCGTCGGCCGACTCCGCCACCGACGGTCGACCCACGATCACGATGATCGGGCCGCCCGGGTTCGGTCCACCGGCCCGGAGCAACTCGGCTGCGGCATCGACCTGCGGGTCACCGGTGACCGCGCCGCCGATCGCGTTCGCGAGCTTGTGCGCGGCGGTGGCCTGCTCACCGGGCGTGACCCGGATGGTCGAACCGCAGTAGCGGCTCAGGCCGTGGTCACGGGCCGAGATGTCGACGAGCGGGATGCCGAGGTCGTCGGCCGCGCGCTTCACCCGGAGCGAGAGCACCGGGAGCTCTTCCTTGAGGTCGGGTGCGAGCAGCACGATCCCGGCCGCGGTGTCGCAGTCGGCGATGGTCGCGCCGGGCAGGCCGAGGACCGCTGCCGCGGGCAGGCCGTCGCCGAGTTGGGCGTCGACGTTGTCGGTGCCGAGCACGCCCTTGACGAGCTTGGCCCACAGGTACGCGTCTTCGTTGGTGCCCCGCGCGCCGCCGAGGAGCGCGACCGAAGCTGTGCCACCCGTGTCGAGCGCACCGCGCAGCCCCGCGGCCGCGGCGTCGAGTGCCTCCGGCCACGAGCACTCCACCAACTCGCCCTCCTTGCGGACCATCGGGTTGCGCACCCGACGCCACGAGTGGACATGCTCGTAGGAGAAGCGACCCTTGTCGCACAGCCAGCCGTGGTTGATGGGCTCGGAGTCGACCCCGAGCAGGCGCAGCAGCCGGTTCGACGACGAGTCGAGCGCACCTCGGCAACCGACCGCGCAGGTGGTGCAGCTCGTCTCGGCCGAGGAGAGGTCCCACGGGCGGGCCTTGAAGCGGTACGGCTTCGCGGTGAGCGCGCCGACCGGGCAGATCTGGACGATGTTGCCGGAGAAGTACGACGTGAACGGGTCGCCGGGGAAGGTGATGACCTCCGTCGACGATCCCCGACCCCCGAAGTCGATGAGGGGGTCGCCGGCGATCTCCGACGCGAAGCGCGTGCACCGACCGCACTGGATGCAGCGTTCGCGGTCGAGCAGGACCAGCTCACTGATCGGGATCGGCTTGGTGAAGTGGCGCTTCTCCTCGACGAAGCGCGACTCACCCGGACCGAACGCGAGGGTCTGGTCCTGCAGGGGGCACTCGCCGCCGCGGTCGCACACCGGGCAGTCGAGCGGGTGGTTGATCAGCAGGAACTCGAGGACGCCGTCCTGCACGCGCTTGACGTCGTCGGACGTGGTGCGCACGACCATGCCGTCGGACACGGGGGTCGCGCACGAGATCTGGAAGCCGCGCATGCCCTCGACCTCGACGAGGCACATCCGGCACATGCCGACCGGCTTCATCCGCTCGTGGTAGCAGAAGCGCGGGATGTAGGTGCCGTGGTCCTGCGCGACGCGGATGAGCAGCTCACCGCGCGGCGCGGTGACCTCCTTGCCGTCGATGGTGACGGTCACCTCGTCGGGACCATCGGCCACCGGGATCACGAACCGGTGCGTCGACGGCCACTGGCTCATCGGCTGGTCTCTGTCGCCCATCTCTACTGGTTCCACTCGCTCGTCGGGAAGCCACACGTCCGTGCGGTGTCCGCTCGCTCCACATCAGGGCACGCGTCCGTTCGCATCACGGGACGGTGACCTTCAACTCGATCGGCTCACCCGACGCGCCGATGCGCGCCTCGACTTCGTCGCGGAACCAGCGGGTGAGTCCGACCACGGGCGACATGATGCTCGGACCGAGCGCGCAGATGGTGGTCTGGGCGAACGGTGCGTTGAGGCCGGGGACGATGTTGTTGCCGAAGTCGAGCAGGAGGTCGAGGTCGGCGGGTCGGCCGAGACCGTTGGCCATCCGGTAGAGCACCTTCTCGATCCAGCTCGAACCCTCGCGGCACGGTGTGCACTTGCCGCAGCTCTCGTGGGCGAAGAACTTGGAGAGACGCCACGCGATCTGCACCGGGTCGGTGTCTTCGTCGAAGACCATCACCGCACCGGAACCGAGCATCGACTTCAGCTCGCCCTGCACGTGGTCCATGTCGAGCGGGGCGTCGAGATGCTCCGCCACCAGCCACGGCGACGACGCGCCGCCGGGGATGAAGAACTTCATCTCCTTGCCGCCGCGCACGCCGCCGGCGAGGCCCTCGATGAGGTCGCGGAACGACATCCCGAGCTCGACCTCGTAGTTGCCGGGGCGTTCGACGTGACCCGACACCGAGAAGATCCGGGTACCGGTGGAGCGACCGACGCCGAGCTTGGCGTACTCCTCACCACCCATGCGGATGATGTGGGGGACGGTCGACAACGTCTCCACGTTGTTCACGATCGTGGGTGCGGCGTAGAGGCCTTGGACAGCGGGGAACGGCGGCTTGATGCGGGGCATCGCGCGTTCGCCCTCGAGGCTCTCCATGAGGCCGGTCTCGTCGCCGGCGATGTAACACCCCGCGCCCCGGTGCAAGACGATCTCGAGGTCGAAGCCCGAGCCGAGGACGTTCTTCCCGACGTAGTTGGCGGCGTACGCATCGCGCAGGGCCTGCTCGAGCCGCTCGGCACCGAGCGCGAACTCGCCGCGGAGATAGATGAAGGCGATGTTGCTCTGGATCGCGAACGCAGTGATGACGATGCCCTCGATGAGCTGGTGTGGATCGCGCTCGACGAGCATGTGGTCCTTGAACGTCGATGGTTCACCTTCGTCGCCGTTCACGCAGAGGTAGCGGGGGAAGACGCCCTTCGGCAGGAACGACCACTTCTGGCCCGCACCGAACCCCGCGCCGCCGCGGCCGCGCAGGCCCGAGGTCTTCACTTCCTCGATGATCGCGTCGGGTTCCATCGCGAGTGCCTTGCGCAGGCTCTCGTAGGCCCCGCTCTGCACCGCGGCGTCGATCGTCCACGAGTTCTCGGTGACCTCGCGCAGTCGCTTCGTGACGATGCGGGTCTCGACGGGAGCCATTACCGCGCCCTTCCCGGCGCTGACGCGCGTCCCCGAGATCGTCCGGGGTGTCCGGTCGCCGCGCTTGTACTCCTCGATGAGCCCCGTCGCGGTGGCGGCGTCGAGGGGGCCGTGGAACTCGTAGTTGACCTGCAACACCGGAGCGCAGTCGCACGCGGCGAGGCACTCGACCTCTTCGACGAACACGTCGTCGTCGGTCGCGTACTGCGACCGGAGGGCGCCCAGGAGCTCGGGACCGCCGTTCACCAGACAGGTGACGTTCGTGCACACCGACACGACGAGCTTCCCGATCGGCGCGCGCTTGAACATCGTGTAGAAGGAGCAGGTGCCCAACACCTGGGCAGGCGAGAGGTCGAGCAGATCGGCGATCTCGCGCATCGCCTCCGGTGTGACCCATCCGTCCTGGTCCTGTGCGAGGTGGAGCAACGGCAGCACGGCCGACTTCGCGAACGGATAGCGGGCGATCGTGTCGCGGGCCCTGGCGAGGTTGGCTTCGGTGTAGGGCATGGCTAGCGGTCGACCTCCCCGAGGATGGGATCGATGCTCGAGACGATCGCCACCGCGTCGGCCACCATCGCGCCCTCGACCATCGGACCCATCGACTGCAGGTTGTAGAACGACGGGCCGCGGATGTGGAGCCGGTACGGCTTCGCGGTGCCGTCGGCGACGATGTAGCAACCGATCTCGCCGCGCGGCGACTCGATCGCGACGTACGTCTCGCCCGCCGGGACGCTGAAGCCTTCGGTGAACAGCTTGAAGTGGTGGATGAGTGCTTCCATCGACTCGTCGATCCGGGCCCGGGGCGGCGGCGTGACCTTGCGGTCCTGCACGCGGTAGTCGCCGGGCGGCATCTTCTCCACGCACTGGCGGACGATGCGAATCGACTCGGCGATCTCGAAGAGGCGGATCCGGTACCGGTCGTAGACGTCGCCGTTCTCGGTGTAGACGACGTCGAAGTCGACCTCGGGGTACTTGAGGTACGGCTGCTCCTTGCGCAGGTCCCAGGGGAACCCGGTGGAGCGCAGGATCGGACCGGTGATGCCGAGGGCGAGGCACTGCTCGGTGGTGATGGTCCCCACGCCGACGGTGCGTTCCTGCCAGATCGGGTTCTCGGTGAGCAGCGTGTCGTAGTCGTCGATGCCCCGCTCGACCGTCTCGCAGAGCTTCAGCACCGACTCCTGCCACCCGTCGGGGAGGTCGGCCGCGACCCCGCCGGGGCGGATGTAGTCGTGGTTCATGCGCAGGCCGGTGATCTCCTCGAGCACCCGGAGCGTCTCTTCCCGCTCGCGCCAACCGAACAGCATCATCGACACCGCGCCGAGGTCCATGCCGTTGGTGGCCTGGAAGAGCAGGTGCGACGAGATGCGGTTGAGCTCGACGAGCAGCATCCGGATCCACTGGGCGCGGTCGGGCACCTCGATGTCGAGGAGGCGTTCCGTGGCGAGGGAGAACACGAGCTCGTTGCCGAGCGGCGACGCGTAGTCCATCCGGGTCACGTTGGTGGAGCCCTGGATGTACATGAGCTCTTCGGCGGTCTTCTCCATGCCGGTGTGGAGGTAGCCGATCACCGCCTTCGAACGGACGAGCGTCTCGCCGTCGAGCTCCATCATGATCCGCAGCACGCCGTGGGTGGAGGGGTGCTGCGGCCCCATGTTGATGATCATCGTCTCGTCGGCATCGGGCTCGGGCCACTGGGCGCCCGTGAGGACCAGCTCCCGTTCGGTGCCCCGCCGGAGCTCCTGCGCGCCCTCGTCGGTCTGACGCTCGAGCCGGTCGTCTTCGATCGCGTCGAGCTCGTCGAGGATCTCCTCGGCTTCCTCCTCGGTCAGCTCGTCGGCGAGCTCTTCCTCGATCTCGACCTGCTCGTCGCTCATCGAGGCCGTCCGTGAGCGCAGTGGAGGCGCCGGACACGCGGCGCGGGCCGTGAACCGGTGAGCGATCGAGACGCCGCAACGGCGAGAACCATCATGATGGCCTCGGGTCCTCTTTGAAGGTCACGGGGACGCGGGCGGGGTGGTCGTCCTTGCGGAGGGGGTGACCGTCCCAGTCGTCGGGCATCAGGATCCGCGTCATGTCGGGGTGGTCGACGAAGTCGATCCCGAAGAGGTCGTAGACCTCGCGCTCGGGGAAGTTCACGCCGGGGTAGAGCGGCGTGAGGCTCGCGATCTCCGCGTCGGTGGCGGGCACCTGCGCGATGAGACGGATGCGACGGTTGCGGGCGTGGGAGAGGAAGTTCGCGACCACCTCGAACCGTTCCGGCTCGACGCCAGGGGGCAGCGATCGGCCGACGGCGGTGAGGAAGTCGACTGCGGTGACGTCGACACACATCGTGAACTGCTGTTCGTCGCGCAGGAACTCGGCCACGTCGCGCCACTGGCTGCGGTCCAGGTACACGACCGGCTGCGTGTGCGACTCGACGAAACGGGCGTCGTCGAACCGCTCGAGGATCGCGGCCGCGACGTCGTCGGACGGCGGCGCCGGGACCAGTTCGGTCGGCGCGTCGTCGTCGTGCTCACTCTCGTGCTTTTCTTCACGAGGCGGTGCGTCGGGCATGGTGCTGAGGTTCCTCGGTGTCGTTCGTCGGAGGGGATCAGGCGGGGAGCGTGACGGCCGCGCCGCCGGTCGAGCTGTCGGCGCGTCGTTTGAGCAACTCGCCGGTCCTGATCTGGTCGTGCAACTGCAGGATGCCGTGCAGGAGGGTCTCGGGGCCGGGCGGACACCCCGGCACGTACACGTCGACCGGAACGATCTGGTCGACGCCCTGGACGATCGCGTAGTTGTTGAACATCCCGCCGGAGCTGGCGCACACGCCCATCGAGATGACCCACTTCGGCTCGACCATCTGGTCGTAGACCTGGCGGAGCACCGGCGCCATCTTCTGGCTCACGCGACCGGCGACGATCATCAGGTCGGCCTGACGGGGGCTGGCACGGAACGTCTCCATGCCGAAGCGGGCGATGTCGTAGTGGGAACCGCCCGTGGCCATCATCTCGATCGCGCAGCACGCGAGGCCGAACGTCGCGGGCATCACCGAGTTGCGGCGCGCCCACCGGACGACGTCTTCGACCCGAGCGGTGAGGAAGTTGTGCGGGATCTGGTCGAGCGGCATCTACGCGGCTTCTTCTTCGACCGGCTCGGGCCGCTGGAGCTCCGAGTAGTCGGGCATGCCCGACGCGCGCAGCACCCGTCGACCGAGGTCGGTGGCCGTCTTCTTCATCGGGCCCCAGTCGAGCGCGCCGGTGGAGAGGAGGTAACCGAACGGCACCAACAACGCGAGGAGGAAGATGCCCATCGCGGCGAGGCCGTAGCCCGCGAGATCGCGGAACACGAGCGTGAACGGGTAGAGGAAGATGATCTCGACGTCGAGGATGATGAAGATCATCGCGACCAGGTAGAACTTCACCGGGAAGCGCTCCGACGTGCCCTCCTCCGGCACGATCCCGCACTCGTACGGCGCGGTCTTCGCGCTCGTCTTGCGACGCGGCCCCAGCAGCGTCGACGCGAGGAACGACACCGAGCAGAAGAGCACGACCAGGATGATCATGCACAGGATCGGCAGGTATTGGCTCACCCGGTGCACCCCCTCCGTCGGCTCCGTCGACTTTTCGGGCGCAGGCTATCCGACCCGCTCCCGACGGAGCGGAAGCGGTGGCCTCAGAGCTGCATGAACTCCTCGGCGATGTAGAGCGTCCCGCCCGACTCGACCACGCCGACGCCGACAGAGCCGAAGCCGGAGTCGGCGATGTTCGCGTAGTGGCCGGGCGACGCCACGAGCGCGGCGTGCACCTCGGTGACGCTGGAGCCGACACCGACGTTCTCACCGAGGCGGACCCACGGAGACGAGATCCCGCCCGAGAGATCGCCCTGGTGCGACATGGCGCCGGATGCGGCCATCGACTGGGCCCAGCGCTGCGCGCTCGCGGTGAGCTCGCCGTCGACCGCATACGCAGGGAGTCCCAGGCTCGCCCGGACCCCGTTGATCAGACCGACGAGCTGGCCGGCGGCGCCGGAGAGCACCGTGGCCGCAGGTGGAGCGGGCTCCGGCTCGGATTCGGGTGCGGGAGCGGGCGCCGAGGTGGGCTCGGGCACGGGGGCCTGTGCCGCCACCGGCGGGGGCGGCGGGACCGGGGCCGGGGCCGGGGCCGTCGTCGGCGGAGTCAGCGGGAGTGGACTCACGCGCCGGAAGGCACGCTCCTCGTCGAGCGGTACCGACAGCGACGACGCCTGCTCGTTCTCTCCCCGGACCAGGGCGAACGCGGCGGCGCTCACGAGCAGCGCGATCAGCAGGCCGGTGACGAAGACGTGAACGCGCGTGCGGGCCATCCGTGGCTTCCGTCGGGGGAGTCGATCGGGGGGGTCTCGCGATGGTGCAGCCGTCCGTGGTGCGCAGACATGCTCGCGGGGACCGTCCGGCCAGTCAACGCGGGCACCTTGATGGTCGAATCCACTGCGTCGGCTCGATCGCTCACCGATGCACGACCCATGCGGGTGTGTCCGCCGACTCCGCTCCTTCTCCTACCGACCGGGGGTGACCGCGACGATGCGGGAGAGGGTGCGGTAGGCGGCTTCGGCGGGGCCGATCTCGTCGGGCCGGAGCAGGTTGGCCATGATCCGCAGCACCCACTCCATGAGCGGACGGGAGTGCATGCCGACCCGCGTGAGCTCGCGCATGACGGCGGGGTTGCCGATCGCGGCCACGAAGAGGCGCGCGGTCTTGAAGTAGAGGCCGAACTCGGCGTCGAGTCGCTCGGGGTAGCGCTGGAGAGCGAGGCCGTCGCCGGTTTCGAGCGCCTCGTGGATCGCATCTGCCGCGAACCGGCCGGTTTCGTACGCGTAGGCGATGCCTTCACCGTTGAACGGGTTGATCGATCCACCGGCATCACCCACGACGAGCCAGGTCGGACCGACCTTCGGCGTGACGGATCCACCGGTGGGGAGCTTCCCGCCGGTCGGTGCACCACAGGACGTTTCCGGCGAAATACCCCAGCGTTCGGGTGCGGTGTGGACGAAGGCGTCCATGAGGACGCTCGTGTTCACGTTCTTGAAGCCGGTGAAGGTGTTGAGGAGGCCGACGCCGACGTTCACGGTGCCGTCGCCCACCGGGAAGACCCACCCGTAGCCCGGAAGGTGGTTTCCGTCCCGATCGCGCAGATCGAGATGGCTCTCGATCCAGGGCTCGTCGTGGAACGGGCTGGTGAAGTAGCCCCGGATGGCCATGCCGAGGGGATAGCTGCGATCCCGGCTGGTCCCGAGGGCCCGTCCGAAGCGCGAGTTGGCGCCGTCGGCGACCACCACGTACCGGGCGCGGACCCGTTCGGTCGTCCCGCTCTCCCGGCGGGCGACGATCGCGCCGGTGACCAGCCCGTCTTCGACGATCGGTTCCACGGCCTCGGAGGCCGGCCAGAGCGTGGCGCCGCCCTTCACGGCCCGATCGGCGACCATCTCGTCGAGGTCGCGGCGCCGTACGACATACCCGTAGGAAGGGAAGTCGGGATGTTGCGGCCAGGCCAGCTCGAGCGTCACCCCGTGCGCGATGGATCGCAGGCCCGCGTACTGCTGGTACTCGGCCAGCGGAGCGGCGAGGCCGAGGTCGTGGAGCTGTCGGACCGCCCGCGGGGTGAGGCCGTCGCCACACGTCTTCTCCCGCGGGAAGCGCTTCTTCTCGACCACGAGGACGCGATGCCCCCGGTCGGCGAGCCACGCGGCGGTCGCGGAACCGGCGGGTCCACCACCGACGACGAGCACGTCCCACACGTCGGATCGAGCTGGGGTGGTGGCATCGTCGCGCACGGGATCATGCTCCCACACGACACCCCGCCGCGACCCGACGCGGAGCCTTGTTCCGGGTGCGTCGCCCGATGTGCCCATTCGCCATCTAGCGTGTTATGAAATCGTTACTCGGGACCGCGCTGTGGGGACTGGTCCCGGGACTCGCCGGAGGAGACATCGGGGCCGATGCCCAACCTGATCCCTGACTGGTTTCCATGGTTGCAGCCGCTCGGTCGGATGCTGTGGGCGTTGCTGTTCACGGCGATCGGCCTCGGCATCGTGTTCGCGCTCATGCGCCGCCCGAAGCCCGACCGACCCGCGACCTGGGCCGAGTGCATGGCCGGCGCCGTCGGCGTCTTCGGACTCTTCTTCCTCTGCTACACGATCATCCCGCACGAGTGGCTCACGTTCGCCGACGGGTACCTCAACTGGAGCACCGACAAGTTCGTGTTCAAGCACAACCAGTGGGGCACCGGACTCCCCCCGATCGACCTCCCGTACAGCGCGGTGAAGGATGCGGTCGCGGCCGGGATCTACATCGTGTTCTTCGGACTCAACCTCTACCTCTTCTCCAAGTGGCAGAAGCGACCGACGGTGAGCGAAGCCGCCGACGACTCGACCGAGCAGGTCGTGCGCACGTCGCGCTTCGGTCGTCCGGTGAAGGCGAAGGCCTGAACCGATGGCGCGCACCGATGCCAACCCGCCGATGCCCGACTTCGTCACCGACTACGAGCTGCAGGAAGTCGACCCTGCGTTCCTGACCGCGTCGGTGAAGCCGAAGCAGTTCCTCCACATCGACCAGGCCGAGTGCATCCTCTGCGAGGGCTGCGTCGACATCTGCCCGTGGAAGTGCATCCACATGGTCTCGGTGTCGGCGATCTCGGGCGCCGTGAACACCGAACAACCGGGCGAAGACCCGCGCGATCACGTCGCGTTCATCGTCGACGAAGACGTGTGCACCCGGTGCGCGCTGTGCGTCGACCGGTGCCCGACCGGCGTGATCATCCTGGGCAAGCTCTCCGACAAGGTCGCCAACGGCGACCCCCACACCCGCACCAACCGCCACGGCTACAGCTACGGCGTGCGGTTCTAGGCCGAGGAGACCAAGGTCGTGGCCAGCACCAACGGGAGCAACGGGAAGGGCGGCGCCGGCACCAAGTTGCTGTCGCGCGTCAAGGAGTCGGGCGAGAAGCTCGGCAAGTCGCAGGTGATGACGTCGATCTTCCGCCCCGGCTCGGTGTTCCGCCAGGGCTACACCGACAGCCCCCGCAACCGCTCCTACGTGATCATGAACAACGTGCTGTACCACCTGCACCCGGTGAAGGTGAAGCGGCACGCGGTCAAGGTCTCGTACACGCTGTGCCTCGGTGGACTCTCGTTCTTCCTGTTCATCCTGCTCACCGTCACCGGCATCTTCTTGATGTTCTTCTACCGGCCGACCACCGCGCAGGCCTGGAGCGACGTCCAACACATCGAGACGGCGGTCTACTTCGGCTCGCTCGTGCGGAACATGCATCGATGGGCCGCGCACCTCATGGTGCTGTCGGTCTTCCTGCACATGAGTCGCGTCTTCTACCACGGGGCCTACAAGGCGCCGCGTGAGTTCAACTGGGTCATCGGCGTCATCCTGTTGACGCTGACCCTGCTCCTCTCGTTCACCGGCTACCTCCTCCCGTGGGACCAGCTCGCACTCTGGGCCGTGACCGTGGGAACGAACATGATGGGGTACACGCCGGTCTTCGGGTCCCAGGTGCGTTTCGTGTTGCTGGGGTCGAAAGAGATCAGTGGCGACACGCTGCTGCGTTGGTACGTGCTCCACGTGTTGATGTTCCCGTTCGTGACCGTGATCTTCATGGCTGTCCACTTCTGGCGCGTCCGCAAGGACGGCGGAATCTCCGGACCGCTGTAGGCCGAGGAGGAACAACCCGATGGCCGACATCCCCGATCACCTCCTGAAGCGCAGCGCCGAACGGCGCAAGGCGCTGGGTCTGCCCGCGAAAGACGGCGAACCGACGGAGGAAGCTGCTCCCGACGCGCCCGCCGAGGCTGCTGCCGACGCGCCCGCGGAGGCACCTGCGGCAGCCGAGACCCCGGCCGAGGCACCCGCAGCCGGTGGCGGCGAGAGCAAGGGCGGCGTGCCCGCCCACCTGCTCGAGCGTGCCGCCCGCCGACGCGCCGCACTGTCGGGTGGCGGCGACGGTGGAGGCGCCGGCGCGGCAGTGCCCGCGGCCGCCGGTGCCGGCGGCACGGCAACGGCCACCGCGACCCGCACCATCGCGGCTCCCACCGCGACGGGCCCCGGGGGTCACACCCAACGGCTGCTGACGGTCGTCAAGTCGGGATCGATCCAGCAGACGAAGGCCGAGGCGCAGGACAAGGTCCACACCTGGCCGCACCTCCTCGTGGTCGAGTTCGCGTGCGTGCTCGCGATGATGGCGACGCTGCTCATCTTCTCGGCGCTCGTGCGGGCTCCGTTGCTGAGCCTCGCCGACGTCAACCAGACCCCGAACCCCTCCAAGGCACCGTGGTACTTCCTCGGCCTGCAGGAGCTCCTCACCATGTTCCACCCGATGGTCGCCGGTGTGACCATCCCGGGCATGGGGCTCTTCCTGCTGATGGTGGCGCCCTACGTCGACAAGAACCCGTCTCAGAAGCCCAACGACCGGAAGTTCATGATCTCCATGTTCACGATCTTCCTGATGTTCTGGGCGGTGCTCGTGATCATCGGCTCGTTCTTCCGGGGCACAGGATTCAACTTCGTGTTTCCCTGGAAGGACGGGATCTTCTTCGAGCTCTAGGAGAGCACTCCCGTGTCCGCCGTTCTCATCGTTGCCATCGTCGTCCTCCTCGTACTCGCCGCGGTCATGATCGTGGCGACCGGTCGACGCCGCAGCTCCACCGGATCCCTCAGCCGCGAGACGCGCAAGCGCGACGCGAGCGCAACCGACGCCCCGAGCGCCGCGGCCGCAGAGGCGACCGAAGACGCCGACGCGCGTGAGCGGGCCGACGAGACCCGCCAGGCCCTCGGCTCGGGTTCGGCCGCACCGGCGACGCGCACGGGCGCCGAGGTCGCGACCAAGGTCGAGGTCGACGAGGAGGCGGTCGGCATCGGTCGGCGCCAGTTCTTCAACCGCGCCATCCTCGGCATGATGGCGCTCGTCGGCGGCGCGTTCGGCGCGTCGCTCATCGCCTTCCTGTGGCCGTCGGCCGCCGGTGGGTTCGGCGGCAAGGTGCAGGTCGACACGAGCAAGAGCGACATCGAGGAGCTCTTCGCTTCGAAGAAGGAGCCGTATTACATCCCCGAGGCTCGCACGTACCTCCAGCCCTACCCGAAGGACGACCTCAAGAACGCGGCGAAGATCTACCAGCCGGCGATCGTGAAGGGCATGGAGCAGGGGTTCGTCGGTCTGTACCAGAAGTGCGTGCACCTCGGCTGCAAGGTGCCGTGGTGCCAGAGCTCGCAGTGGTTCGAGTGCCCCTGCCACGGCTCGAAGTACAACCGCGTCGGCGAGAAGCGCGGCGGCCCGGCACCTCGCGGGCTCGACCGCTTCGCGCTCACGATCTCCGGCGAGTCGATCACGATCGACACCGGCATCGTCTACATCGGCCCGCCGATCGGCACCGACACCACCGGCCAAGGCGCCGAAGGCCCGCCCTGCGTGGGAGGCTGAACCGTGGCCGTCCGCGAAGCACTCATCGTCCTGAACATCCTCGCGATCGGGGTGATCCTCGCGATCATCGCCTACCGCGTGCTCAGCGTCCGGCGGAACCCCGATCGGTCCGAACCGCAGAACCTCACGCCGTTCGCCGAAGACGCCACGCTCGAGACCACCCGACTCGAGCGAGTGCTGCGGTGGGCGCTGATCTGCTCCGCGGTGCTCGCCGTCGGCCTCCCGCTCTACTGGATCCTCGAGCCGAACCGGCAGGAGGCCGAGGAGCAGGGCTTCGATCAGCGGGCCGAGGAACGGGGTGCCACGCTGTTCGCGAACGACCAGATGGAGGCGTACGAGTCGGCGAAGTCGTTGCAGTGCGCCAACTGCCACGGCGTCAAGGGCGAAGGCGGCACCGCGCTCTTCACGCTGCCGGCGACGCAGACCGGGACCGGCCGACCGGTGCAGGTCGCCTGGCGCGCGCCCGCACTCAACTCGGTCCTCTCCCGCTTCACCCCCGACCAGGTCACGCAGATCATCAACTACGGCCGCCCCGGGACGCCGATGGCCGCGTGGGGCGTCGAAGGTGGTGGCCCGAAGGGACCGCAGGCGGTCTCCGACCTCGTGGCCTACCTCGAGAGCATCCAGCTCGGCGACGACGGCGCGCAGCAGCAGGTCCTCGACAACGTCAAGAACCTGGAGGTCGACGCCAAAGCTGCCGTCAAGACCTCCACCGACGATCTGGCCAAGGCCGAGGCCGACCTCGCAGCCGCGACCACCGATGCCGCCGTCCTCACCGCGACGAACGCGGTCAAAGCTTCGCAACAGGCGCTGACCAACAGCGAGGCCTGGCTCGACACCGTGACGAACGCGAGTCAGGGCGAGCTGCTCTTCGACGTGAACTGCGCCCGGTGCCACACGAAGGGTTGGTCGTACCTCGACCCGTCCGACGCCAGCGTCCCCCTCCCGTCGCCGGCGGGGAGCGGAGCCTTCGGTCCGTCGCTGCGCGACGGCGCGACGCTCGACCAGTTCCCCGGTGAGACGGGCGTCGAGCAGCAGATCGCCTGGATCACCAACCCGGTCACCGAACAGCCCGACGGTTCACAGATTCTCGCCATCGGCCCGAACAAGGGCTACGGCGTGCGCGGGATCTCGTCGGGTCGCATGGCCCACTTCGGGAGCCTGCTCACCGCCGAGCAGATCCAAGCCATCGTCGAGTACGAACGCAAGCTCTGACGAGTCGACAAGGAGCAATGTGAGCTTCGAACTCCTCGCAACCGAGGGAGTCAAGAACCCCGGCCTGTGGTACCCGACGCTGCTCGGGATCCTCGTCGTCGTCTCGGCGGTGGTCCTGTTCTGCGGGTCGGCCTACCTGCTGCTCGCCACCAACCTCGGGGCCAAGCTCGGCTTCCTCGTCGCGGCCGGTGCGCTCTCCGGGTTCATGATGTTGCTGTCGGTCTTGTGGCTCACCACCGCGTCACCGTTGAACACCCTGAAGGGCCGCGTACCCGCGTGGAAGGCGGTCGAGGCCGTCGGGCCCGATCTGGCCCGGTCGAACGTCCCGATCGTGGCCGACATCACCGGTGACACACCGCAGGTCGACGCGACCGAAGCGACGAACGTGAAGGCTGCCGCCGACGCCGTGTTGGTCACGAAGGTGGCCCTCCCCGGCGAGGAGCTCGAGCCCGACGTGAACGAGTTCGCGCTGTTCGACGACTCGACCAAGTACCTCATCACCGAGACCTACGAAGTCGGTGGCGGCGGCCGGACCGAAGTCGACGTCGACGGATCGTGGCCGTTCCTGCACGTGAGCTTCCACGAGCCGAAGTACGCGGTGGTCACGGTGTGCCCGGTGCTCGACCAGCCGGTTCCGTTCGGAGATCCGATCCCCACCCCGAAGTGCGACCCGGCCGAGCCGGTCAGCCACGTGGTGTTCGAGCGCGATCTCGGCTCGCTGCGCGTGCCGCCGTTCGTGGTCTTCGTCGCATCGGCCATCTTGTTCGGCCTGAGTCTGCTCGGCCTCCACTGGAGAGAGCGCGACCTCGCCGAGGCCGCAGCTGCGGCCGACGCCGAGGCGGAAGCGGCGAAGGCGCCGGCCGTGAAGGAGCCGGAACCCGAACCGGCGAACGCCTAGTTCGAAGACCAGGAGACCCGTGTTCCGAACGATGCACTTCCGCCTCAACGCACTCCGGCTCGGCATGGTCGCCGCGGCGGCGGTCGCGCTCACAGGCTGCTCCGACGGTCAGCTCGTCGACGCCGGGGGTGAGCGCGGCGGCGGGGGGCTCGCCTTCGTGCTGATGGTGCTGTTCATCTCCCTCTTCACCGCGTCGCTCTTCTACATGGACCACGTGCGCAAGCGCCGCAGCGGCAACCGCGACGGGGAGTAGCAGGGCGACCAGGCTCGCGGCGCGTCAGCCGACGAGCTCGCGGGCGGTCTCGGCCGCCGCGGTGAGGGTCCGCTCGATCTCGGTCCCCCCGTGCATCAGGCTCGGGAACATCGTCTCGTAGCCACTCGGCGCGAAGTAGACGCCGCGGCTGAGCATTCCCCGGAAGAACGCCGCGTAGCGATCGTGGTCGACCGCCTGGGCGGCGTCGTAGTCGGTGACCGGCGCGTCGGCGAAGAACAGCCCGGCGAGGGTCTGCACCTGGGGCACCTGCACCGGGAGTCCCGCGTCGCCGATCGCGGCGCGGAGGCCCTCCGCGAGGACGGTCGCGGTGTCGGTGAGCGCCACGTAGGCCGAATCGCCGAGGAGGTCGAGCGCGGCGAGGCCCGCGGCCGTCGCCAGCGGGTTCCCCGACAGCGTGCCGGCCTGGTAGACGCCGCCATTCGGTGCGAGGTGATCCATGATCGCCTGGGACCCGCCGATCGCGGCGAGCGGGAGGCCGCCGCCCACGACCTTGCCGAAGATCGACAGGTCGGGGCGGAGGCCGAGGAGGCCCTGCGCACCGGCGGGGCCGACCCGGAAGCCGGTGATGACCTCGTCGAGCACGAGCAGCGCGCCGTGCGTGTCGCACCGCTTCCGGATCGCGTCGAGGAACGCCGGGTCGGCCGCTACGAGACCCATGTTGGCCGCGATCGGTTCGACGAGCACCGCCGCGATCGAGTCGCCGTGCTCGTCGAACACGGAGTGCAGTTCCTCGATGTCGTTGAAGGGCGTGACGATCGTGTCGGCGACCGCCCCCGCGGTGACGCCGAGCGAGCCGGGAAGACCGAGCGTGGCGACACCGCTGCCGGCCGCGACGAGCAGCGCGTCGAGGTGGCCGTGGTAGCAGCCGGCGAACTTCACGATCTTCTCGCGCCCGGTGACACCCCGGGCGAGGCGCACCGCGGTCATCGCGGCCTCGGTGCCCGACGACACCAGCCGCACCATCTCGACGCTCGGCACCCGGGCACAGATCGCCTCCGCGAGCAGCACCTCGCGCTCGGTCGACGCGCCGAACGACGTGCCCTCGGCCGCGGCGCGCTGCACCGCCTCGACGATCGCCGGGTGCGCATGCCCGAGGATCGACGCACCCCACGACTGCACGTAGTCGACGTAGCGGTTGCCTTCGGTGTCGATCAGGTAGGCACCCTCGCCGCGGGCGACGAAGAACGGGTCCCCACCGACGGCGTTGAACGCCCGCACCGGCGAGTTCACGCCGCCGGGGATGCGGGCGCGGGCGCGCGCGTGGAGATCGTCCACATGGTTCCTTCCGTTCCGCCCCCTCGTTCGCTCACCGGTTCTCGGCCCGCGCTGCGAGTCCGGGGGCTCCACTGCACTCACGTCGCGAGGAGCTCGGCGACTTCGTGGGCGAGGTAGGTGAGCACGAAATCGGCACCGGCACGCTTGATGGAGAGGAGGTGTTCGAGGGCGACGGCCGTGCCGTCGATCCAACCCCGTTCCGCGGCTGCCTTCAGCATCGCGTACTCGCCACTCACGTGGTACGCCGCAACCGGCACGTCGAACGACGCCCGCACGGTGGCGATCACGTCGAGGTAGGCGAGCGCGGGCTTGACCATCACCATGTCGGCGCCCTCGTCGACGTCGAGTGCGGTCTCGGTGAGCGCCTCCCGCGAGTTGGCCGGGTCCATCTGGTAGCTCCTGCGATCACCGAACCTCGGAGCGCACTCGGCTGCATCGCGGAACGGTCCGTACAAGCGCCGACGCGTACTTCGCCGCGTAGGCGAGCACGAGTGCGTCCTGGTGGCCCGACTGGTCGAGCGCGGTGCGGATCGCCGCGACCTGGCCGTCCATCATCCCCGAGGGTGCGATCACGTCGGCCCCGGCGTCGGCCTGGGCGATGGCGATGCTCGCGTAGCGTTCCAGCGTCGCGTCGTTGTCGACGGCACCGTCGGACGTCAGCACCCCGCAGTGACCGTGGTCGGTGAACTCGTCGAGGCAGTCGTCGGCCATGAGCACGAGCGAGTCGCCGACCTCGTCGCGCAGCGTGCGCAGCGCCTCCTGCACGATCCCGTCGGGCGCGTCGGCGCCGGAGCCGATCGCGTCCTTCACGGTCGGGACGCCGAACAGGATGACGGCAGGGACCCCCAGGTCGGCCAGTGCCCGCACCTCCTTGCGGAGGCTCTCGAGGGTGTGCTGGAACACCCCGGGCATGGAGACCACCGGCTCGGGCTCGGTGATCCCCTCCTTCACGAAGAGCGGGGCCACCAGGTCGTCGACCCGGAGGGTCGTCTCCGAGACGAGTCGGCGCAGCGCAGGAGTGCGGCGCAGACGACGGGGTCGGACGTCGGGGAAGGGCACCGCCCCAGGCTATCGGCGCCTCCACCCCGTTCTGCAGCCGGCCCCGAACCGAGAGGTCTGCACCGTGCGTCCCGGTTTCCGGGACTGACGGTGCAGACCCCGGCGGGTGAGTCGGGGGTCAGGCGAGGGTGGTGAGGATCGCGTCGACGAGGGCGTCGATGGTGTGGGGATCGGCTTCCGTGGTCACCGAGAGACCGTGCTCGACGGCGGTTGCCGAGGTGATGGGGCCGATCGACACGACGGCAGGACCCGGTGCCGGGAGCGGGCCGACGAGATCGACGAAGTTGGTGACCGTCGACGACGACGTGAACGTGACCGCGTCGACCCCGCCGGTGCGGACCTGTTCGAGCGCGGCGGGCGACGGGGTGGCCGTCTCGGTGCGGTACACCGCCAACACGTCGACGGCGTAGCCGGCCGCACCGAGGCCCTCGGGCAACACGTCGCGCGCGGTCTCGGCCCGGGCCAGCAGGACCCGCTCACCCGGCGTCGCCGGGGCCGGGAACGCCTCGAGCAGCGACTCGGCCACGAAGTGCTCCGGGAGGAGATCGGCGCCGACCCCGCGATCGGCGAGCGCGGCGGCGGTTCCCGGGCCGATCGCGGCGATCCGCACGCCCGCGAGGGCTCGGGCGTCGAGTCCCTTCGCCGCGAGCGCCCGGTCGAAGAAATGGTGCACCCCGTTCGCCGAGGTGAACACGAGCCACGAATATCCGTGAAGATCAGGGACCGCGAACTCGAGGGGCGCGATCGCGATCGACGGGAGCTCGATCACCTCCGCACCGAGCTCCTCGAGCCGCGCCCGCAGATCGCTCGCTTGTTCCCGGGCCCGCGTGACCACGATCCGACGACCGAAGAGCGGGCGGGTCTCGAACCAGCCGAAGTCGAGCGCGGCCACCGGTCCGACCACGATCGCCGACGGGGGCTTGATCACCACCTCGGCGGATGCGAGCGCGGCGAGGGTCGTGCGAACGGTGTGCTGATCCGGTCGGGTCCCGTTGCGCACCGCGGCCACCGGGGTGTCGGCGGGCCGGCCACCGTCGACGAGCCGTTGCGCGATCACGGCGATGCGGCCCGCCCCCATGAGGATCACGAGGGTCCCGCCGGCCCGGGCCAGCGCTTCCCAGTCGACATCGGTGCGCCCCTTGGCGGGATCCTCGTGGCCGGTGACGACGGTGACGTGGGTCGAGAGGCCCCGGTGGGTCACGGGGATCCCGGCGTAGGCGGGCGCCGAGATCGCGCTCGTGATGCCGGGCACGATCTCGAAGTCGACCCCGGCTCCGCGCAGGGCTTCGGCTTCCTCTCCGCCGCGACCGAAGACGAACGGGTCGCCACCCTTGAGTCGCACCACCGCGAGTCCCCGGGCACCGCGGTCGACGAGCACGGCGTTGATGCCGTCCTGGTCCATCTCGACGCGACCGGGAGCCTTGCCGACGTTGACCCGTTCGGCGCTCGCCGGGGCGAGATCGAGGAGCTGCGGCGAGGCGAGCCGGTCGAACACCACGACCTCGGCCCGAGCCAGGAGCTCGGCGCCGCGCACGGTGATGAGGCCGGGATCCCCCGGACCGGCACCGACCAGGAAGACCGTCACGCGCCGACTCCAAACGTGCCGATCCCGATGTCGGCGAAGAGTGCGGCGCCGCCCTCGCGGTGCAGGAGATCGTCGGCCGCGGTGCGCCCGACGGTGGCGGGATCCGGGCCGTCGACCGTGGTGCGGAGCACGATCCTGCCGTCGGACGATGCGAGCAGAGCGGTGACGCGGACCGAGCCGTCGGGACACCGTTCGGCGAGTGCGCCCACGGGGAGATCGCAACCGCTTCCGAGCTCGGCGAGGAACGCTCGCTCGGCTTCGAGCGGCATCCGCACCGCGACGTCGTCGATCGCGCCGAGGTGCGTGAGGGTCACGTCGTCGTCGGCTCGGCACTCGACGGCGAGCGCGCCCTGGCCGACCTGGGGCAGCATCACCGACGGTTCGAGCACCTCGGCCGCGTGGGCCCGCAGCCCGAGGCGGTCGAGCGCGGCCACCGCGACGACGATGGCATCGAAGTCGCGCGCCTTGTCGACACGCGTCGGCACGTTCCCGCGCAGTTCCGCGAACGTGAGGTCGGGCCGGAGGTTGGCGAGCTGACACCGACGGCGCACCGATCCGGTGGCGACCGTGCCGCCGCTCGGCAGCGACGCGAGCGACGACCCGACGAGCGCGTCGCGGGGGTCGGCGCGCTCGGGGAACGCACCGATCACGAGTCCGTCGGCCGGCCGGGCCGGGAGGTCCTTGGCCGAGTGCACCGCGAGGTCGGCCCGACCGGAACGCACGGCCTCCTGGACCTCGGTCGCGAACGCGCCCGTTCCCGCGATCTCACGGATCGGCACCGTCTGGTCCCGGTCGCCCTGGGTCGTCACGATCAACAGCTCGGCGGGCACACCGAGCAACTCGATCACCCGCTCGGCCTGCGCCCGGGCGAGCGCGCTGCCCCGGGTCGCGACGCGCAGTGCCGTCATCGAGCAGGCGGGTCGTCGAGCTCCGGGAGATCGAAGAGGAACGCGAGGGCATCGGCGTAGAGCTCCCGGCGCCCGGTTCCCGCGCTGTCCTTCAAGCGGATCGTGGGGTCGTGGAGCAACTTGTTCTGGATGCCCTGGGTGAGAGCGACGACCGTGTCGCGCTGCTCGCTGGTGAGTGACGAGAGCCGGTGCGCGAACCGCTCGAGCTCGGCCGCCCGGATGCTGTCGGCCCGTTCCCGCATCGCGGTGATCACGGGTGCGACCTCGCGGGCCGACCGTTCGATCTGCAGTCGTTCGAGCTCCTCGGCAACGATCCGCCTCACCTTCGTGACCTCGCGCCGGCGCTGTTCGAGCGACTGCTCGGCGAACGCCTTGAGGTCGTCGATGTCGAGCACGGTCACGCCGAACACCTGGCGCACGCCCGGGTCGACGTCGCGCGGAACGGCTACGTCGACGATGAGAAGGGCCCGACCATCGCGGCGCTCCATCACCTGTTCCACGTCGCCGCGCTCGAGGATCACGTCGGACGCGCTCGTGGTGCACAACAACACGTCGGTCGCGACCATGGCGTCGGCGACGTCGTCGAGGGGGATCGCGCGGCCCCGCACCCGGCGGGCAAGCTCGTGCGCGCGTGCACCCGTGCGGTTGGCGACGACGACTTCGGAGACTCCCGCACCCGCGAGCGCGACCGCAGTGCCTTCGCCCACCTCGCCGGCGCCGAGCACGAGCACCCGACGACCTTCGAGCGTTCCGAGCGTCTGGCCCGCGAGCGACACCGCGGCCGACGCCACCGACGCCGCGTGCCGACCGATGCCCGTCTCGGTGCGCGATCGCTTCCCGACCTCGACCGCGTGGCGGAAGATGCGCGGGAGCATCGAGCCGGCCCGGCCCTCGGCTTCGGCGACGAGCCAGGCCTCACGCACCTGGCCCAGGATCTCGCCTTCGCCGACGATCATCGAGTCGACGCCCGCGGCGACACCGAAGAGGTGCGCGATCGCGGCGTCGTCGTAGTACGTGTAGACGTGGTCGGCGAGATCGTCGGGCGACAGCGACGACTGGTCGGCGAGGAACTCGACGACGTCTTGCACGGCGGGATGGAACAGCGTGGCGCGTGCGTAGACCTCGATGCGGTTGCACGTCGACAGCACCACCACCTCGGCGAGGTTCTCGCTGCACGCCAACGCGTCGAGCGCCTTCACGAGTTGCGACGACGGAACCGTGACCCGTTCGAGCACCTCGACGGGTGCTGTGCGGTGGTTGAGTCCCACGACGATCACAGACACGACCGAAGCAACTCCTTGGCCTCGCCATCGCGACCCTCGCGAACGAGGTCGAGAATGCCGGAATCCAGCGCCCGTCGCCAATCGGCCGTCTCGCTCGAGCGGCCGCCCGCCCGCATCTCTTCGCGGGCCTCCGACAACAGCTCCAACAACGCGGCCCATTCCGGGCCCATCTCTGTGCGTACATGGTCGCGCAGGTAGGTGGCCAGCGCGGGACTCCGGCCGTTGCTGCCGATCGCGACCACCAGATCGCCCTGGCGGACCACCGACATGAGGGTGAACGAGCAGTTGGCCGGGTCGTCGGCCGAGTTGACCCACACCTTGCGGGCCTCGCCGGCCTCGAAGACGGCTCGATCGACCGCGGGGACGCCCGTTGCAGTCGTGGCGAGCCAGGCGTCGTCGAGATCTGTGGCCTCGAAGGCCCGTTCCGACGCGGTCACCGTCCCCGCGTCGGCCCAGGCCCGAACCTCCTCGCCGATCTCGGGTGCGACCACGTGGACTCTGGCCCCGGCGGTGAACAACCCCTCGATCTTGCGGGCCGCGATCCGTCCGGCGCCGACCACGACACACCGCCGGTCGCGCACCACCAGGTTCACCGGGTAGCCCGAGATGGACACCCGTGCTCGGGTCGGGTCTCTCCGGCTCCGGATCCTCGATCGCTCACTGGTGCCTGACCCGTGCTCCATGTCCGGACCTCCGCCTGCGCTCTCGGGCCCACTCCGTTCAGGTCGGGACGGCGAGATTGGTAGAAGCTGAGGATCTGCAGTTCGATCGCGAGGTCGACCTTGCGCAGCGACACGCCCTCGGGGACCGAGACCACTGCGGGCGCGAAGTTGAGGATCGACCGGATCCCCGCTTCGACCAGCCGGTCGGCCACTTCCTGGGCCGCGCCCGCCGGTGTCGCGATGATCCCGATCGTCACGTCACGCTCCGCGACCACGTCGGCGAGCGAATCGAGCCCGTCGACCGGGAGGCCGCCGACCTTGCGGCTCGACTTGCCCGGGTCGGCGTCGACGAGCGCCGCGACCCGGAACCCCCGGGCACCGAAGCCGCGGTAGTTCGCGAGGGCGTGGCCGAGGTTCCCGATCCCCACGATCACGACCGGCCAGTCCTGGGTGAGCCCGAGCTCCCGGGAGATCTCGTGCACGAGGTGGTCGACCTCGTAGCCGACCCCACGGGTGCCGTAGGAGCCCAGGTAGGAGAGGTCCTTGCGGACCTTGGCCGCGTTCACGCCCGCGAGGGTGGCGAGCCGCTCCGAGGAGATCGTGCCGACGCCGGCCTCCGCCGTCTCGAGCAGGGCGCGGTAGTAGATGGGGAGGCGCGCGACGGTGGCTTCGGGGATTCGCCGTTGCCCCGCTCCGTCGGCCACCTGTCCTCCTGGGCCGGGCCCCGCAGGTCGGGGCCGGGAAGCCATCGTATCCCGCGCTTGTGCACAAGGTCACAAAGTTCGGGGCCGGGCGGCGTCGAGGCGGGTCCGGGTCGGTGCGGCAGGTAGCGTCGCACCGGTCATGGTGTCCGCACTCGCCTTCTGTGCCACGGCGGTGGCCACGCTCTTCGCGCAGGCCACCCTCGTCCGCTACACGCGCAACCGGCGGCCGCACGAGATGGCGTGGACGATCGCGCTCGCGATGTTCGCCCTCGCGGCCGTCGCCCTCGCCCTCGGGTCCACGACCGGTTGGGACAACGGGACGTTTCGGGTCTTCTACCTGTTCGGCGCGATTCTCAATGTCCCCTGGCTCGCGCTCGGGACCGTCTACCTGCTCGCCGGCGTGACCGCAGGTCGGCGGGCCCAGTGGGGGCTCGTGCTGCTCACCGGACTCGCGGCAGGGGTCGTCCTCACCGCGCCGATGGAACCGGTCGCCGGGAGCCTCGCCATTCCGGTCGGCAAGGAGGTCTTCGGCGTGTTCCCCCGCGTGCTCGCGGCGGTCGGGAGCGGCGTCGGAGCGGTGGTGATCATCGGCGGTGCGGTGTGGTCGGCGGTCCGGTTCGTGCGTCGGCGCGACGAACCCGGCATGGCCCGGCTCGCCGCGGCGAACGGCCTGATCGCGCTCGGGACGATCGTGCTGTCGAGCGGCGGCCTCGCCCAGGGGATCGTGGGGCACGACGAAGCGTTCACGATCTCGCTCGCCCTCGGCATCAGCGTGATCTACGCCGGGTTCCTCGTGAGCGTCTCGACCGCCCGCGCCCCCGCGACCAACCCGACCAGCGCGTCCACCGCCGCCCCAGCCACCTGACTCCGAGCCCTCCCGAACCTGCCCCCTCGCTGAGCTCGGCGCGTTCTGGGCCGCAGAGGACCGAAACGCGCCGAACTCAGCGGGGTTCGGGTGGGGCGTCGGGGTCGAGGGCGCGGCGGAGGAGCTTGCCGAGGGGGTTGCGGGGGAGCGACGCGACGAGCTCGAACGAGCTCGGGACCTTGTAGCGGGCCAGGCGGGCCGAAACGAACGACCGCAACGTCGACGCGCTGATCGACTCGCCCGACACCGAGACGACGAACGCGACGAGCGCCTCGCCGGTCCGGTCGTCGTCGACACCGACCACCGCGACCTCCGCGACGTCGGGGTGCTCGGCCAGCACCGATTCGACCTCGGCCGGATACACGTTGAACCCCGACACGATGACGAGGTCCTTGGCCCGGTCGACGAGCGAGAGGCAGCCGTCGTCGTCGGCGACGGCGACGTCGCCCGTTCGCAACCAGCCGTCGGAGTTGAGCACCCGCGCCGTGGTCGCGACGTCGTGCCAGTAGCCGGGGAAGACGTTGGGACCCCGCACCCAGATCTCACCCGGATCACCGGCGAGCACGTCGTCGCCGTCGGCATCGACGAGGCGCACCTCGACGCCGGGGAGTGGCGGACCGATCGAACCGGGACGCAGCACGTCGTCGACCGCGGTGGTCGTCACGATCGGTGACGCCTCGGTGAGGCCGTAGCCCTCCCGCACCGCGACGCCGAAGCGCTCGCGGAACGCGCGTCCGACGTCGTCGGGCAACGCCGCGGCGCCCGACACCGCGAGGCGGACGGTCGAGAAGGTGTGGTCGGCGTCGGCCGGGAGGGTGAGCCAGGCCGCGAACATCGAGGGCACCCCGGCCACGACGGTGATGCGCTCCGACGCGACGAGCGCGGCAGTCGACGCGGCGTGGAACTCGGATGCGAGGACAGTGGTCCCGCCGGCCGCGAGGCCCGTACCGAGCACGACGTTGAGGCCGAACACGTGGAAGAGCGGGAGCACCGCGAGGCCGATGTCGTCGGGGCGGATGCGCAGCCCGGGGTGGCCCTGCACCTGCTCGATGTTGGAACGCAGGTTTCCGTGCGTGAGCATCGCCGCCTTCGGCGAACCCGCGGTGCCGGCAGTGAAGAGGAGCGCCGCGAGGTCGTCGTCGCCCCGGTCGATCGCGGCGACGCCGGAGCCGGAGTCGGGCGCGTCGAGTGCGTCGAGGGTGGTGGCCACGTCGAGCGCGCCGATCCGCACCGTCGGGGTGACCGACGCGAGCTCGCGCTCGAGCTCGGGCCGGGGCGACCCGGGGTCGAGCGGAACCGCGACCGCGCCCGCATGCAGCGCGGCGAGGTAGGCGACGACGAAATCGGGACCGTTGGCGAGCGCGAAGGCCACCCGATCGCCCGGCTGCACACCGGCTCCGGCGAGGCCCGCGGCGACCCGCACGGCACGGTCGCGAAGGGCCGCGAACGTGACCGATTCCCCCTCGAAGCGCAGGGCAACGGCATCGGGCCGCTCGGCGGCGGCCTGGAGCAACGGGACAGCCAGGTTCACGGGCAAGGGCTTAGTCCAGCGACGAGGCCGACGCCACCAGTCGCCCCGCCCGTCGCCCCGCCCGCCCCGGCACAACAAACGCCCAACCACCGGGCCGGGGGCGAATCCGGCTCAAGCCGCGTCCCGCGACCGCCGATGCCCCAGGGGTCAGGGAGCACGCCCCACCTGTGGGGCTCGGGACGAAAGGGGAGGCTCGATGCGGCGCATGCTGTTGGCGGTGACGCTCGCGTTGACGTCCACGACCTTCGTCGCGCTCGCCCCGACCTCGGCCTACGCCGTCGACTGCTCCGCGAGCGGTTTCGTCGGCAGCGCCAACAGCGTCCGCGCCGGCCAGGGTCTCCCGCCGCTCCAGTGGGATGGCGGCCTCGCAGGGAAGGCGTCGGGATGGGCGTCGTACATGGCGGGCCAGAACGGGATCTCGCACTCCAACCTCGCCGACGGAGTCTCCGCCGACTGGTACCGCCTCGGCGAGAACGTCGGTCGCGGTCCCGACACCGGTTCCATCGCCCAGGCACTCATCAACTCGCCCGGGCACTACGCAAATCTCATAGATCCGGGGTTCCAGTACGTGGGTGTAGGCGTCGTGAGCACCGCTGACACGTGTTACGTGTCGGAAGTGTTCATGGAACTAGCCTCCCAGCCCGCCCCAAGCACGTCTACATCTGCTGCTGGAACCCCGACTTCCGACGGCTCGCGCGGATCGTCGTCCGGAGCTGCATCCTCAGGATCGGCTTCGAACGAACCCGCGGCCGAGCCGCCGCCCCCGCCGCCTCCGCCGCCGCCCCCGGCGCGGCTGACCGTGGCCCTGGAGCGTCTCCGCGACCTCGACGGGTAGTCGCCGGCATCCCCCCGCCGGCTACCCCGTCGATGGTCGAATCCGCTCCGCCGGCTCGACCGCTCACCCGTTCGAGGCCCGTGGCGAATGTCCGCCGGCTCCGCTGCTTCTCGTGGCCGACGGACGCGTCAACAGCTTGTAGGCGAACACCGCGCAGAGCGCGGTGACCGCGATGAACGGGATCCCCGCGACGGGTTGATTCGCGACTGCGCCGCGGAAGCCGTCGCCGGGGGCGGCCACCACCGCGACCGCGGCCGAGGCCGCCGCGATGTCGAGCACGATGTGGGTCACGCCGGGAGGCGTGTCGTCGCGACCGAAGCAGCCGCACGAAGCGAGTGGGTCGTCGCGCACGATCGTCGCCGCGACGAAGAGGGTGAACCCCACGTAGGCGACGGCGACGAGCGTGGCTGCACCCCGACCGACCGGACCGCCACCCGCCACGAGCGCGACCGCGCCCACGAGCCCGCCGAGCACCGCGAGCACCTGGACGATCGACGGCGGAACGGCGAGGCCGAGTCGACCCAACGCGTCGACCGTGGCGCCCGGGCGCCGGAACTCGAGGAACCCCGCCACCACGAGGAGCGCCGCGGCCACGCCGTATGGTCCGGCGAACGCGTCCACGGCGGGTCAGGCCCCGCTCGGCCGGTGCACGAGCCGGATGACGGCGGCGGCGTCGGGGGCGGTGTCGGCGGCGAGGACCCGACCCGATCCTCCCTCGACGAGCACGAAGAACGGGGCGGCCGTGACGCCGAACCGACGCCACGTGGTCGACGACATCACCACGGGGACCCGGTCGGGCGCGAGGTCGCGCACGACTGCGGATCGCTCGTCGGCTGGATCCTCGGTGACGATCGCCACCTCGGTCCCACGCGGGAGACGACGGGCCAGGTCGTCGCGGAACTCCGCCCAGAGTCCCCGGCACGTGACGCACGAGCTCGACAGGAACACGATGAGGGTGCGGTTCCCGAGCTCGACCGCGAGCGGACGGCCGTCGGGATCGGTCCCGACGAGTGCCGTCGACGATACGTTCGATCCGACCGTCACGTTCACTGCGAGGCGAGTGCGGGCCCGCAGCCGGTCGACGGCCAGCGCGCCACCCAGTGCGACTGTGCACGCCGTGACCACGAGCAGGGCCGCGGTCATCGCGCGCTCAGGACCGCCGGGGCGCGCTCAAAACTGCACGCGGAAGACGAACTGTGCGACCGCGGCGCCGAGGATCAACGCGAGGAGCACGATGATGACGATCGTCGTTCCCGGTCTCATGTCGTCCCCATCATGTCGTCGTCGTTCATGTCGTCGTCGTTCATGTCGTCGTCGTTCATGTCGTCGTCGGGTCCCCGTCGGGGGCGGTTCCACCGACGCCGACGCCGGAGCCGGCCCGCAGCCCGAGCTCGTCGGCCGCTGATCGACGATCGAACGCGAGCGACAGCAGCCCGTACGAGTCGACCACGAGCACGAGCTCCGACGGTCGGGCGTCGGCGTACGTCGTGACCCAACGGGCCATGCGCGGCGTCCCCGCGATCCGGATCTCGACCGAGCCGCCCGGTTCACCGCCGCGGGCCCGGAGCTCGTCGGGATCGATGTTCAGCTGGCAGTTGCCGAAGCGGTCGATCCACCAGACCTCGCCACTGATCCCGTCGGCTTCGACCTGGGGTAGCGAGACGAGGCCGGGGACCAGGCTCGCCGGATCGACGACGTCGCCGAGCTCCTCGAGCGCGACGCCCGACGCGAGGTGGCCCGCCGCCGGCGCCAGCACGTCGCGGCCGGCGAACGTCACTCCGGGTGTGGGGAGGTGGAAATCGGTGTTCGTGAGCGAGACGACCGTGGTCGCGCCACCCACCATCCCGACCGCCGGCGCGAGCAGGCCGTTGTCGGGCCCGAGGATCACGTGATCGGCCGTCTTTGCCGCGACCAGGCGGCGTTCCGTCCCCACTCCGGGATCCACGACGGCGAGCACCACACCGGGCGGCAGGTACTGGACGGCCCGGACGAGCGTCAACGCACCCGCACGCACGTCGTGGGCCGGGATCTCGTGGGTGATGTCGAGGACCCGGACGTCGGGCGCGAACGACAGCACCACGCCCTTGCACACGCCGACGAACTCGTCGGCGAGTCCGTAGTCGGAGAGGAACGAGAAGGTGAACGGCGCCGTGCCGGTCTGCTCCGTTGCGTGCACGGGCCCGAAGGTACTCGGGCCGCGGGCGTCTACCCGGCCTGGGTGTACTTCGAGGAGAGGTAGGCGTCGACGTCTTCGTCGCGGACGCGGAACGAGCGGCCCACTCTGACCGCGGGAAGGTCTCCCGCTTTGATCAGTCGGTAGACCGTCATCGATGAGACCCTCATCAACTCAGCGACTTCCTGAACAGTCAGGAAGCGTGCCTTCGAAAAGGACTGGGCCACGCGGCACCCCTTACTCCGTCAGGGTGGAGGGTACGCCGAGAAACGCATGGTGTCGAGTGGGACCCGTGGGGCCCGAGTCGACGGTTTCGTCAGGACCCGAAGACCTCGTGCGCGAGGCCGCCGAGGACCCCGTAGGCCGCCGGCGGCCGGGTGTCGTCGAGGGGGACGAGCGTGATCGGCTCGCCGTGCTGCGCGGCGACCGCGAGCGCGACCGAATCGAGCCCGGCGGGAGCCACCGTCTCGATCCCGAGGGCCAGGAACCCCCCGGCGATCGCGCGATCCGCGACCACGAGATCCGGCGGCGCGAGATGGAATGCGAGCTCCGCCGCGGCACCGAACCCGGGACCGCCGAGCAGGTCGGTGCCGTCGGTGATCACCGCGACGTCGTCGAACCAACGCAGGCGACGATTCGAGTGGGCATCGAGCGACGCGAGGCCGGTCTCGTCGTCGGCGAGCACCACGCCGCCCGTGGCCCGCGCGAGCCGCGCCAGATCCTGATTGAGGCCGAGGAGCGACGCGGGTCGGGTCGTGGCGAAGAGCAACCGGCCGCCCCGGCGGGCGACATCGGCAATCCGGCCGAACCCGGCGGCGGCACACGCCAGGGTCCGGTCGGGATCGACGGAGATCGCCGCCGCGAGATCGGGGGACCCGAGATCGGGGCCCCATCCGGCGGCGATCGCGTGCATCACGCCGTCGAGCGTGAGATCGGCGAACGGCGGCAACTCGTAGAGCACTGCGGGTTCTCCCCGCACGACCCGCCGCGCGGTCGCGAGCACCTCGGTGCGACCGAGCCGTTGCCGGCCGCTGACCCGGGCCTCGAGCAGCTGCTTGCGGAGGGTCGGCTCGCGCCGGGGGCCGATCGCCGGTGGCGTCGCGACCGGCTCGAGCTTCGGCGGGCGTCGGGTGGCAGGTCGGCGGGTCACGAGTCGAGCTCGGCCGACCGGGCTGTCGCGGCTGCGACCGCATCCATGAACGCAGCCCGCAGCCCGCGTTCCTCGAGGACGCGCAGCCCGTGGGCGGTCGTCCCTCCCGGCGACGTGACCGCGGCGCGGAGCTCCTCGGGGCCGTCGCCGCTGTCGGCGAGCAGCCGGGCGGCACCGACCAGCGTCTGGACGACGAGGTCGGAGGCAGTCGGTCGCGGGAGGCCGACGAGGACGCCGGCCTCGATGAGGGCTTCGGCCACGAGGAAGATGTAGGCGGGACCGGAACCCGAGAGACCCGTGACGGCATCGAGCTGGCTCTCGGGCACCCGTACCACCGTGCCCACGGCACCGAGCAGTCGCTCCGCATCGTCGAGGTGGCCCTCGGTGGCGTTGCTTCCCGCGGCGATCGCGGCAACACCTTCCCGGACGAGCGCGGCGGTGTTCGGCATCGCGCGCACCACGGGTCGGCCGGGAACCGCGGCTTCGAGGGTGGCGATCGTCACGCCGGCGGCGATCGACACGACGAGCGCGTCGGCGGCGAGCGCGTCGTGCACTCCGCGCAGCACGGCCGCCACCTCGCCCGGCTTCACAGCCACGATCACCACTTCGGCGTCGGTAGCGGCCCAGGCCGCGCTCGGCACCACCCGAACGGCCGGGAAGCGTTGCTCGAGCACCTGCCGGCGATCGGGATGCACCTCGGCCACCGCGAGCTCCGACGCGTCGTGACCGGCGTCGAGCAGGCCGGCGAGGAGCGCCTCACCCATCCGGCCGCCGCCGAGGAGGGACACCCGCGCCACTCAGGAACCCCGCTTCGCCGTGTGCATCACAGGAACCGAGGGTATCCGGACGCGAGACCGGGCCGAAGCACCATCGGACCCGGCGGGGCCGTCTGCATCCGGACGCGAGACGGGCCCGAGGAACGATTGGACCTGCTCCGAACTTCCCCGATCGGAACGGGCCTTCCTGCACCTCGGGCCTCGCCTCTGTGCCGCCCGTCGGCGACGAGGGCAACGTACCGTGCCGCACCGACGCTGTAAACCCCCGCGTCCGTCACGACAAGAAGGAGCGGAGTCGGCGGACACGACGCACGGGCCGTGCACCGGTGGGCGATCGAGCCGACGCCGCGGATTCGACCCTCAAGACGAGAAGGAGCGGAGTCGGCGGACACGACGCACGGGCCGTGCACCGGTGGGCGATCGAGCCGACGCCGCGGATTCGACCGTCAAGTACGACCGGGGTAGGCCAGCTTCACGACGGGCTGGAACCACAGCTCGACGAGTTCGTAGAGCACGCCGATGATGCGGTCGAGCTCCTGCTCGGTGAGGTGCTCGATCGCGAGACGACCGATGAGGTAGATGTCGCCGTCGGGGCCGAGCGAGAAGCGCGCGCCGTACATCGTGTGGTTGCGGCGGAGCAGCCAGCGGTACAGCTCGGCGGTTGCGTCGGGCGGATCGGGGAGGAAGTACAGCTCGTAGCGCAGCGTGCGTTCGTGGAGGTCGAAGTAGATGGTCGCGGCGTCGCGGCCGTCGCACCCGAACCGCACGTACCAACGCCGTAACTCGGGGTCGTACTCGACGTGTTGGATCGCGGGTTCGTCGCGCACCGGACCCCAGAGGTGCCGGTCGATGAGCGCGTGGGCTTCTTCGATCCCCGTCACGGGATCCATCTCAGCGACTCGACCTCATCGACAGGTGACGAGCTCGCGTTCGACGAGGTCGGCGTACAGCCGTCGCAACCTCGCCGCGGCGATGCTCCAGGCGTAACGGCGTGACCGCACCTCGGCCCGGGCGCCCATCTCGGCGGCGAGGGAGGGATCGGCGAGCAGTCGGTTGACGGGCGCGGCGTAGTCGGCCGGAACGCGACCGTCGACGAGGAACCCGGTGAGGCCGTCGTCGACGAGCGACCGCAGACCACCGACGTTCGCCGCCACGACCGGGGTCCCGCACGCGGCGGCCTCGAGGGCGACGAGGCCGAACGACTCGGTGCGCGACGGGACCAGGCAGACGTCGGCGGCCCGGTAGTACTCGGAGAGTCGGTCGTGCGGTTGGGGCGGCACGAACCGCACCCGGTCGGTGGCGCCCACCGCAGCGACGTGCCGGTGCAGACGCTCGAGCTCGGCCGGCCCTTCGGGTCCACTCGGCCCACCGACCACGACGAGCGTGGCCCGCGAGTCGGCGACCTCGGCGAGGCAGGAGATCGCGAGATGGAGACCCTTGAGCGGCTGGATCCGTCCGACGAAGAGCAGCAGTGGGCCGTCGCTCAGGCCGAGCGCGCGCCGACTCGCGACGCGCGAACCCGGGGCTCCGGGCGAGAACCGTTCGTGATCCACACCGGGCGGCACGATCTCGATCCGCTCCGCGATCGCGCCGTAGTGGGCCACGAGCTGGGCGCGTTCCTCGGCCGTGGACGCGAGGACGAGGTCGGAGCACGCGATCACGTCGTGCTCCACCTTCGTGCGTTCGAGCGGGTCGTCGTCGATCCCGGCTTCGGCCTTCACCCGGGCGAGCGTGTGGAAGGTCGACACGAGGGGCCGGTCGAGCGCGTGCTTCAGCTGGTGGCCGACCGCGCCGGAGATCCAGTAGTTCGCGTGGATGAGGCCGTACTCGACGTCGTGCGCGTGCCGGTGGTCGAGGACCGCGGCGGTGAGGTCGTCGGTGAGCCCGAGGAGCTCGTGCTTCGGCAGTGGTCGGGGTGCTCCGACCGCGAGATGCACCACGCGGAACCCGGGTTCGACCTCGACGACCGGTGCGAGATCGGGGTGCTCGGCACGCGTGATCACGTCGCACTGCACTCCGGCCCGGGCGAGCGCGGTGGCGAGGGCGCGCACGTAGACGTTCATGCCTCCGCCGTCGCCCGTCCCCGGTTGGGCGAGGGGCGACGTGTGGACGCTGAGCAGGGCGACCCGACGTTCCGTCATACCGGAGTCCAACGCTAACTCGCCGTCTCGGCTGCCGGTTCCACGGGCTCGCCGGTGACGACGTGCTCGACGGCCTCGCGCTGGAACGAGCGGTAGATCTCCACCAACGCCTGCTTCTGGCGTTCGGTGATCGACGGGTCCCGCGCGATCTCACCCACGAGATCGGGCTCGGCGGGGTGGTCCTCGAGGATGCCGGCCCGTACGTACAGCGTCTCGGCCGAGATGTGCAGGCCGCGCGCGATGGCCTGCAGGATCTCCGCGCTCGGCTTCCGCAGGCCCCGCTCGATCTGGCTCAGGTACGGGTTGGAGATCCCGGCCAGTTCGCTGAGCTTGCGCAACGACAGCCGGTCGCGTCGGCGCTCCTCGCGGATGAACTCGCCCAGATCGCGGAGACGGGCCTCGAGGGTCTCGGGTGGCATCGGGAACGTGGCTCCGGAGCGGGGCTACTGGGCCTGCGTGGGCCGCAGGCGCTCACCCAGCTCGACCTCGAGTTGGTCCATCACCGCGTGGAGCCGATGGCGTACCTCGGAGACCTCGTGCTCGAGATCCTTCAGCTGGTCGACCGTCGCGTGCAGCTCGTCGTCGGACAGGTCGGGGAGGTTCACGAGCGTCGCGTCGGACACCAGGCGCTCCAGCCCGCGGGTCCAGGTGATGCTCATCGACGGGGCCAACGGTTGCGCGATCCGGGCGCCGGCCACGCCGGTCCGCGGCGCGTCACCCGCCAGGATCTCGGGCAGGGCCGCGATGAGGTCACCGAGGTCGCCGCCTTCTTCCCGACGCTTCAGTTCCGCACCGATGATGTCGAGGCGGGCCTGGGCCAGCCGCCGGACGTAGGAGACCTCGGTCTCGACCTCGCCGCACTCGGCCCGCATGAGCCGCAGGTCGTCGATGGCGCGCTGGTCGAGCGCTTCGACGTAGGTCGGATCGAGGATGCGGTCGACCCGGCGTCGGGCCGACGCGGGTGGATCAGCGGCGCGATCGGAGGCGGGGTGGTCCGGCGTATCGGTCATGGGCGCTTCAGGCTACCGCGGCTCGGAACGGGAATCTGCGGCTGGCCTCGGGTGGTTGCACGCACGGCAGACGGTGCTGTTTCGGGCCCGCCCGGACCGGGAACAAAGGGCTCGAGTTCGCGAGACTCGCGGCACCCCGCCAAACACCCCCGGATCACTGGAGACGCCGAATGGCCGAGTACACCCTCCCCGAGCTTCCGTACGACTACGCCGCCCTGGAGCCCCACTACAGCGCCAAGATCCTCGAGCTCCATCACGACAAGCACCATGCCGCCTACGTGAAGGGCGCGAACACGGCGCTCGACAAGCTCGCGTCGGCCCGGGAGACCGAGGAGTTCGGCACGATCAACCAGCTCCAGAAGAACCTGGCGTTCAACCTGTCGGGTCATGTCCTCCACTCGCTCTTCTGGCAGAACATGAGCCCCGACGGTGGCGGCAAGCCCGAAGGCGAGCTCGGCGCCGCGATCGACGAGTCGTTCGGCGGCTTCGAGGGATTCCGGCGCCAGATCAGCGAGGCCGGGCTCAACGTCCAGGGATCGGGGTGGGCCGCCCTGACGTGGGAGCCGCTCGGCCAGATCCTGATCGTCGAGCAGGTGTACGACCACCAGAGCAACGTCGGCCAGGGCGCTCCGCCGCTGCTGGTGCTCGACATGTGGGAGCACGCCTTCTATCTGCAGTACCTCAACGTGAAGGCCGACTGGGTCGACGCGTTCTGGAACGTCGTCAACTGGTCCGACGTCGCCGAGCGATTCGAGGCGGCGCGCCAGATCAAGGTCGTGTGAGCGCGCTCAGCCCCCGCTGACGGGCGGGAGCACCGCGACTTCGTCGTCGGGCCCGAGCGGGGTGTCGTCACCCGCCGCGGGTTCGTCGCCGTTCACCCAGACGCGCGAAGTGTCGAGCACGGCGCCGAACCCGGCGCCCAACTCGACGCGCGCGATCGCGAGCAGTGCGCCCACGGTGTCGGCGTCGTAGCTGCACGCGGCGGTTCCCGCGGCTTCTCGAGCCTGCGCGAACAACCGCAGTCGGGCCATGCCGGGTCGGGTCAGGGTGCGATCTCGGCGAGTCCGGCCTTGATCACGAGGTCACCCTCGGGGTTGGCCGTCTCGAACCCGTAGACCGTGTTGCCGGCGCGCTCACCGGTCGCCCAGATGTTGGTGGTGATCTCCTGGCCGGGGAGCACCGGCTTGGAGAACCGGACCGCGAGCCGCTTGAGCCGGGTCGAGTCGCCACCGCCCACCGCGTCGACCACACCCCACGACGTGAACGCCATCGTGCAGAGCCCGTGGATGATGATCCCCGGGAGGCCGACCGACTTGGCGAACCCGTCGTCGAGGTGCATCGGCATCATGTCGCCCGACGCCTCGGAGTAGCGGAAGGTCTGGTCGGTGTCGACCTGCTGCACGACGACCGCCTCGGGCTCGCGGCTCTTCACCGCGGGATCGAGTGTGTGGTCGGGTGCCTCTTCCCCTGCACTCTCGCCGTCGCTCACGCCCCGGAAGAACGAGGTCATGTACTGCTCGACGAGCAGGGTGCCGTCCTGGTCGGAGGTCGCGACCTTGGCGATCACACTCGTGCCGTTCGGCTTGACGTGCACGCCGACGGGCGCGGCCTTGGTCTTCAGCACCATGCCCGGGCGAATCGGCGCGTGGAACCACATGTCCTGCTCACCGTGGACCACCATCGCGACGACCTCCGGCGGAACGACACCCGCCATCGCGGTGATCATCGTGTCCCACACCGGCACGATCGCGAACACCGGCGGCGCGAGCGTCCCGTCGCGGTGGGCGGCGATGGGGTCGTTCGTCGCCGCGGCGTACGCCCGCACGCGGTCGGCCTCGACCGTGAACTCGGGACCGTCGGTCCACTGACCCAGCCTGTCGAGCCCGAACCCCATTTGCGCACCCCTCCGGTTCCGTGGACCGTTGCGTGGACCGGCACCGTCGGCCGGTTCAGCCCGAACGAGCCTACTTGACCGAACGGTCAAGAATCAGGGGGCTTCGTCGCGCGCTTCCGTGCTCGGGCGCTCGGGCGGGACGACGTTGGTGCGGGCGGCGGGCAACGCCTCGAGCCGCTCCGGCGCAATGGGTTCGCCGGTGAGCTCGTCGGTGCCGTAGGTCCCCGCGTCGATACGGCCGAGGGCCGCTTCGAGCTCGCGGAACTCCGCTTCGAGATCGTCGAGGAGGCCGAGGTCGCGCTCGCGCTCGAACGTGTCGGTCGCGGTGTCGGCCGGGTGCTGGTCGTAGTCGGAGAGCTCGGCGTCGTCGCTCTCGTTCTCGGCGCCCAACTCGCCCTTCAGCCCCGAGATCAAGTGCTCGACTCGCGCCTTCTCGGCGTTGATGCGGTCCCGGGCTTCGGCGTCGTCCATGGCGCCACCCTACCGGAGGTCACTCGGAGGGATCCGGGCCCCGGAGATGGGCGTCGAGCACCACCCGTTGGTCCTCGAGCATCACGCGGAGCATCTCGAACCGTTCGGTCGCGCCGCCGGCTGCGAGCAGCTCGAAGGCGTCGAGCGGCCCCACCCCGGCGCGCGCCGCGGCCTCGTACGACGCGCGAACGGGCTCGGCGTCGAGCTCGGCGACCACGTCGACCGCATCACCGAGCTCGGCCCGCAGCGCGAGCACGCGGGTGAGCAGTCCGCTCACCGCTGCTCGCAGCTCGGGGTCGAGCGGCCCGCCTTCGAGGTCGTCGAACGGCTCGACTTCGGCGCGCGGATACGGCATGTCGTCGAGCCACCGGACGACGCGCAGCCGCCGGGTCCCGACGGTGCCGAGCACGTACCGGCCGTCGTCGGCCCGCCCGACCTGCAGGATCCGCGCGACGGTGGCGACGTCGAACCGGGTGTCGCCGCCACCGACTTCGGAGCCGCGCTCGATGAGCACGACCCCGAACTCGGGCTCCGCGGCGAGGCAGGCCTCCACCATCGCCCGGTACCGGGGTTCGAACACGTGGAGCGGAAGCGGGGCGTACGGGAAGAGCACCGTGCCGAGCGGGAACATCGGGAGCTCGGAGGGCATCGCGGGCAGCCGTTCAGTTCGCCCGGGCCCGGAGCGCGCGGGCGGCGGCCTCGTCGCGCGTCGACGCGGTCGAACCGGGTTCGTCGGCCAGCTCGTCGAGCACGTCGGCGGCAGCCGAGAACGCGCCGAGCGAACCGAGCCGCGCTGCGAGCTGTCGACGCATCGGCCGGCGTGAGGCCGGGCACGAGGAGCCGCAGGCGGGTGACCCACACCACCGCCGAAGGTTCCCGGGCGATGAGCGTCTGCTCGAGGTTCGCCAGCATGCGGGTGACGATCGCGCGTGCTCCCACCGGATCGAGGAACGCGGGGTCGAACGCAACGCCCGGATGGAGCTCGGCGAAGCGAGCCTCGCATCCCTCGCCCGTGAGCTCGGTGCCGTCGTCGAACGGGTCGAAGTAGCGGAGCCGCCGCGAGCCGTCGGGTGTGCGAACGAGGAAGTGACCCGGCATCCCGACTCCTTCGACGGTGACGCCCACGCGACGACCGACTTCGATCATGACCACGCTCAACGTGATCGGGATGCCGAGGCGACGGGAGAGGACGTCGTCGAGATAGGAGTTGCGGGGGTCGCCGTAGTCGACCCGGTTCCCGGTGAAGCCGAGCTCGACGAACAGGTGGCGGGCGAGCGAACCCGGCTCCGCTGGGGCCGTGTCGGCGAGATCGTCGAATCGACCGATCCAGGCGTCGACGTCGAGGCCGGGGTGGGCGTGGGCTGCGATGAGCAGGCCGGCTTCACCGGGCGCCACCGCCGTCTCCGGTCCGGCCAGGAGCTCGGCGAACCGGGTCGTCGGATCCTCGACCGCCATGGTGCGACCGTACCCGCCGCGCGTCGGACGGCCACGTCGGACGACGACGGGCGCCGTGCCGGTACAGTCGGACGGTGGCAGTCAGTCGTCTCCCGGCATCGACCGGGCACCGTCCCGACGGCCTCATGACCGAGGTGAGCGACCGGATCTCCCGGACCGGTCAGCGGCCGACCCGCAACCGGCTGGCCATCGTGGAGGCGCTGCACGCCGCACCCCGCCCGCTCACGATCCACGAGATCCTCGACGCGCAGCCCCAACTCGCGCAGAGCTCGGTGTACCGCAACCTCGTGGTCCTCGAGCAGGCACGCACGGTCCGGCGGATCGTGACCGACCACGAGTTCGCGCGGTACGAGCTCGCTGAAGACCTCACCGGTCACCACCATCACCTGATCTGCGTCGAGTGCGGTGCAGTCGAAGACGTCGACGCGCCGGCCGGACTCGAGCGGTCGGTGCACAACGCGGCGGAACAGATCGCCCGCAGCACGGGCTTCCGCACCGAGCACCACCGCATCGACCTCCTCGGTCGCTGCAAGCGGTGCGCCTGAGCGAGTACAGCTGCGCTGCTTCTCCTGCTCCGACGGTCGAATCCGCTCCGCCGGCTCGATCGCCCACCAGCTCGACGTCCGTGAACTCTGTCCGCCGGCTGCGCTGCTTCTCCTGCTCCGACGGTCGAATCCGCTCCGCCGGCTCGATCGCCCACCAGCTCGACGTCCGTGAACTGTGTCCGCCGGCTGCGCTGCTTCTCCTGTCAGCTGGCGGCGTTGACCGCGGCGGTGAGACCGGCCGGGGTGAGCTCTTGCAGCTGCACGCCGTTGACGAACACCGTCGGGGTCTGGTTCACCTTCTTGTTCTTCGACGTGTTCTCGGTCTGGCGACGCACGAACCCCGCGTAGCGGTCGGAGCGCACGCAGCGCTCGAAGGTCGTGAGATCGGACCCGGTGATCCCGGCTTGCTCACCGAACTGCACCAGCTGGTCGTGGGTGAGGAACCCTGAGTTCTCCGCGGCCTGGTTCGAGTAGAGGACGTCGTGGTATTCCCAGAACTTGCCGGCGTCCGCGGCACAGATCGCGGCCGACCCCGCCCGGATCGACTCCTCGCCGATGAACGCGAAGTTCCCGAACGCGAAGCGGATCTTCCCGTCGGCGACGAGCTGCTTGATCGTCGGGTCGGTCGACTTGAAGAACGCCTCGCAGGCCGGGCACTGGTAGTCGCCGTACTCCTCCACGAGGACCGGCGCCGAAGGATCGCCCTCGATCTCGGTCTGGTTCGGTCCGAGCTCGTGCTTCGGCGTGACCACCGTCGCGTTCTCCGACTTCGAGCGCGAGCTCTGCACCACGATTCCCACGACCGCCGCGATCACGACGACCCCGATCACGATCCAGAACACCGGCGGCGGACCGCTGCGGCGGGCCGCGTACTTCGGCTTCCGAGGCTTCTGGGAGGCCGCCGGACCGGACTTCGCACCGGAACCCGAGGGCTTCGGTCCGCGCGGCTTCTTCTTGTTCGCCATGACTATCGGATCTCCTCATCGGTGGTCGTCGGGATCGAACAGGGAATCGAGGCTGTAGGGACTTCGCGGACCGAGGGCGACGACGAGCGCGAGCACGAGGAAGAAGCCGTCGCGGAGGAGCTCGCCGGCATACGTCCAACCGTCGACATCGGCGGGACCACCGCCGCCGAAGCACCCGCAGTCGATCGAGATCCCCCGCACCCACACCGACACGATCCCGGCCATGAACACCACGAGCACGGCGACCGAGATCCACCCCGCGATCCGCGTCCCGAGGCCGAGCACGAGCAGGACCGCGAGGGCGAGCTCCACGAACGGGAGCCCCCACGCGAACGGCTTGACGAGCGCCTCGGGGAGGATCTCGTAGGCCCGGACCGCACGGACTGCGGCGTCGGCATCGCCGAGCTTCGCGATCGCGGCCCACGCCCACACCACCGCGAGCCCGAGCCGCGCGACGACGGCCACGGTCGCGCCCCACACTCTCCGGGATTCTTCCGTGGCCGTCGCCGATGTGCTCTGCATGCGTCCTTTTACGTCGTCTTCTTACGTCGTCTTCGATCGGCCGGCGCGCGCCAGCGCCACGCCACCGAGGATCACCCCGAGTGCCGCAACTGCGATGGCGACGATAGCGAGCGTGTCGGACGAGGAGTCGTCATGGTCGTCGGAGGTTGCCGACGCTTCGTCGGCTGCTTCGTCGTCGGCCGCCGCCGCGTGGTGGTCGGCCCCCTCTGCTGCCTTCTCCAGCGACAGCACCGGAGCGGGGTACTCGGGCTCCTCACCACCGGCCGGGGTCGCTTCGATCCAGCGCACGACTTCGCCGTCGCTGTAGGTCTGCAGGGTCTTGAAGACGAGCGAGTCGGACTCGGGCAACGGTCCCATCGACACCGGGAACTGCTGGAACTGCCCGGGCTGGATCTCGCCACCGGCCCAGGTGATCTTCGAGACCGCCTCCGTCACCTGACCGCCCTCGGTCTCGACCGGCGTGGGCAGCGCGGTCTTCGTCACGGTGGCCGTCCAGCCGGGGACGGGCTGCACGCTCACCGACGCGATGGGCTTGTCGGTCGGGATCTCGACCTCGATCTGCACGGTGCTCGCATCGTCCTTCTCGTTCGGCACCTTGAACGTGAGCGTGGCGTACCCGCCCTGGTTCGCCTCCGAGGGGTCCACCGTGACGTGGGCGAACGCCGGCCCCGCCGCCAGGGCGATCCCCAGCATCGCCACCAGCACCAGCATGATCTTCTTCATCGTTCCTTGCTCCTTCTGATCGGGATACTGCAGATCAACGAATGGGGATCTCGGCGGTGCCGGTGACCTGATCGGTCTCGCCCAGCAGGGCCTTCACCGTGATCTTCCAGTCGCCCGCGAAGGGGAACCGGAAGCCGGGGGAGAAGTAGTGACCGGGCGCGAGGCGACGGAGCGGGATCTCGATCGGGCCCAGATCGCGCTCCACGTCGGTGGCCTCGGCCGTCATCTCGAGGACGTCCTTCGGCGCGCCCCCCGGCGTGATCGCGGTGAAGTGGATGTCGTTCGGACCGACCCGGGCCGGGACGACGTTGGTGTCGAACCACAGCGTGGGCGTCTTGATGTAGCCGATCCACGGGCCGCTGTTCGCGTCGCGCGCCGGTGCCGCGTTCACGAGCAACGCGGTCACCGCGAGCACGACCACCGCGATCACGACCTCGATCCACACCGAGCGCCGGAGGCGGCGTGCGGCACTCTCGTCGTCGAGCGGCTCAGGGTCGAAGGCGAACTCGTGGTCGTCGAGGCGGGTCGCGGCTGTCGACCGGGGCGGCGGACCCGCGCCGACCGACACCAGTTCCCGGCCGTCGCCGGGTTCGGCCGGCGCACCAGTGGCGTCGCCGGGTCCGGTCCCGTCGTGTTCGTCGTCGTGTTCGTCCTCGTAGCGGTACTTCTGGTTCACGATGTCGCGACTGAACGCAGCGACGATGATCAACACCGCGAAGACCCCGAGCTTCACGAGGAGCAGGCGGCCGAAGTCGGTGCTGGTCAGCGCGTCGAGGCTGCCGACCTCCCGCCACGACTGGTACGACCCGGAGATCACGATCGCGATCACGCACGCCAGCGCGAGCTGCGAGTACCGGGGGACCGTCTGCTTGAGCGTCGCGAGGTCGGCAGTCGGGAGCAACGCGAATGCGAGCACGGGCAGCGCACCGACCCAGAGCGACACGCTCGCGATGTGCACCGCATCGGCGACCAACGCGAGTGGGATCTGACTGCCCGTCCCGGCGTGGCCCGACAACCCAGGCGTGAACGCGATGCCCACGCCGAGAACGGCCGCGGCCGGCCGCCACCACGAAGGGAGCGGGTGCTCGGCGAGGGGTCGCCCTCGGGACGGGAGCAGCGCGCGCACCAGCGGCAGCGCGAGCACGAGCAGCAGCACACGGAGCGCGGCGACGTGGCCGTACCGGGTGTCCCAGATGTCGGCCCAGAGGCTGGGCTTGAACGCGTCTGCCAAGGGAAGGGCGGCGGCGTAGGCCCCCTGGAGCGCGAACCCGGCGACGGTCGACGCGATCGCGACGATCCATCCCGCCCACACCAGGCGCGCGGCCCGGGCGGATGCCCGCCCTCCGGGCCAGACGAACACGAGGAACCCGACTGCGCCGACGAACAGCACGATGCCGGCGAACACACCGAAGCGGGCGAGCGCGAACGCGACACCCACGGTGGCGTCGCCACCCTGCTGCGACAGCAGCCGGCTGGCGAGACTCTCGACCTTCGCCGACTCCACACCGTTGCCCACCGTGAAGGTGAACGCACCGCGGATGGGGTGCGAGTCGGCCGACGTCACGCGCCAGGTCACGACGTAGGAGCCGTCGTCGAGGTCGGGCACCGAGGCGCGGACCTCGTTGCCCCGTCCGTCGGGATGCTCCGGACGGCCGACGTCGATGCGCTCACCGCGGTCGTTGTAGAGGCGGACTGCACCGAGCGACGCCTCGACCGACTCGCTGTACTGGAGCGTGATGGCGCTGGGTGATCGCGTGACCTGTCCGCCCGCGCCCGGATCGGTGCCCTCGAGCACGGCGTGCGCGAAGGCCGGAGCGGCGCCGACCCCTACGAGCGCGAGCGCGGCGAAGAGCAGCGCCCCGAGCCGGAACATGCACCGACGACCAGATCCGACGGCCTTCACGCCGACGCAGCCTCGACACCGCTGGGTCGGCGCACCGACCACGGCCCGGCGAGGAGCCAGGTGACCACGAGTCCGACGACCTCGGTGACGTGACCGCTCTCGCTGAACGCAGCGGTGTGGCCAGTCACGACGTCGACGACCGTGGTCCCGACCACGAGCGCGACCAACGCGGTCGCCACCGGGAGGAGCCCACTCGCCCGTTCCGGACGCCAGGCCACGAACAGGAAGCCCACCGCGAGCGCAGCGGTGAACGACCCGATGTGGCGCGCGGTGTGGACCGGGAGGCCGGCGTCGTCGCCCAGGATCAGTGCGGGGACGGCCACCGCGAGTTGGACGAACCCGACGAGGGCGAGGCAGACCCGCAACCCGAGGGTGCGTTCCCGCTCCCGCCGATCGCCTTCCCGTTCAGTTGCGACCTCACGGCCGATCGCGTGGAGGATCGCCGGGGTGAGATCGGGCATCGGCGCGACGGGCGCGAGCCGGACCGACCGGTGCCCGGCCTCGGCATCGGCGGCGAAGCGCCGACAGGCGTCGCACCCTTCGAGGTGAGCGTCGATCGCCGCGGCGGGCCGACCGGGGTCTTCCCCGTCGAGCCGGGCGGAGATGGCAATTCGGCAGTCGTGACAGCGCATGGAGAGAGAGTCGCTCCGAACCTCCGAAAGGTTCCCGATAGCCTGCTCGTTCCGTGGGACCCGACGCCGACGAGCTCACCGACCAGCTCCTCGCGGCCCGCGACGGCGACCGGGTGGCGCTGGCCGCGGTGATCCGATCGATGCAGCCCGAGGTCTGGCGCTTGGCATCACACCTGGTCGCGCCGGGCGAGGCCGAAGATGTCACCCAGGAGGTGTTCCTCCAGGTGTGGCGGGCCCTCCCGGGCTTCCGGGGTGACTCGAGCGCCCGGACCTGGCTCCTGACCATTGCCAGGCGGACGTGCGTCGACGCGGTGCGGGCGCGGGTGCGGTGGCGCCGCCTGATCGGCCGACTGGGTCCGGTCGCTGCATCGGAGCCCCAGCCGGGACCGGAGGGAACCGTCGCGCTCTCGGATCTCGTGAGCCGGCTCGGCATCGACGCCCGCGCCGCCTTCGTGCTCACCCAGGTGGTCGGCTGCTCCTACGAGGAGGCCGCCGAGATCTGCGACGTGCCCGTCGGCACCATCCGGTCGCGGGTCGCGCGGGCCCGCTCCTCCCTCGTCGAGCAACTCCACGCCGACCGCTCGACCGAGACCGGCGAGTTCGAGACCGGCTAGGTCGAGACCGGCCCGACTCGACCCGGAGTGGCCTCAGAGCGCGACACTGCTGGCTGTGAGAGTCACCCGAGCGACCGTGGGTTCCGGCCTCGCCGCGATGGTGGTCGGGATCGTGATGGTGGTCGCCTCGGCGTCGCCGGCCGCGGCGCACGGCGCCGGTGGGCTCCAGCCCACCGACTACGTCACCGAGGTCGACGGCCTGACTCCCGCGCTCCCGGGAGTCGAGGTGCGCTCCGTGGATCTCGGCTCGAAGATCGAACTGCGCAACGCCGGCCGCGACGCGGTGACGGTCCTCGGCTACGACGACGAGCCCTACCTGCGCGTCACCCGGAACGGCGTGTTCGAGAACGTGCGCTCGCCTGCGGTGTTCTTCAACCGCGGTCAGACGATCACGGGCCGACTGCCCGCGTCGTACGACGCCACTGCCGCGCCCGAGTGGCAACAGATCTCCAACGGCAACGTGGCGCGCTGGCACGACCACCGCGCCCACTGGATGGGTCGCTCCGATCCTCCGATGGTCGCGCGGGACCGGAGCCGACCCCATGTGGTGATGCGCAACTGGGAGGTACCCGTCCGGGTGGCCGGGCGGAGCGCGATCATCAGCGGCGACGCCCGGTGGGTCCCGCCCCCGTCACCGTGGCCCTGGATCCTCGGAGCGGTCGTGCTCGCGGCGATCGTGATCGCCCTCGGGCGGACCCGCGCGTGGGCCCGCGTCCTCACGATCGCACTCGCGGTCCTGCTCGTGTCGGAGGCGATCCACATCGTCGGAGGCTGGGGCGCGACCACGAGCAGCTTCCTCGCGAAGTTGGGTGCCGGGGTGTACTCGATCGCCGGATTGGCGATCGGCGTCGTCGCCCTGATCTGGCTCGTCCGACGCGACCCGCGCGACGCGACGCCGATCGTGCTCATCGCCGCGCTGTTCCTGTTCATCGCGGGAGGACTCGCCGACGTCACGAGCCTCACCCGGTCCCAGTTGCCGACGACGCTCGCACCCTGGCTGGCCCGCGTCACCGTGATCACCGCGCTCGGCCTGGGCTTCGGGCTGATGGTGACCGCTGCGCTGCGCCTGCGACCGACCGCGCGACGGGCCCGGCCCCGTGCTCAGGTCCCGGCGCCGCTCGACGCGCTCAGTCGGTAGACGACGATCTCCCGGTCGGCATATGCCCGGGTGAAGTCGGGACTCGCGGCCAGTTCCCCCCGACGATCCGACGACAACCAGGAGCGGTCAATCACGACCCAGTGGACGCCACGCTCGCGCAACGAGACGGTGCCGAGTTCGGGGAACGCCTGCATCTCGTCCTGCAGGTCGAAGTACTGCGCCGGGAAGAACCCCGAGTAGCCGTTCACGATCGGGTGCCGGTGTTCGAGCGCCGCGAGCATCGCCTCGGTGGTCGGTTCGTAGTCTTCGACCGCGTTCGTCGCCGGGAAGGGCACCATCGCCACGGCACCCCCCGGATGGGCCCGGAGGTACCGCACCCAACCGGCCGCGGCGAAGTCGGGGAGCGGGCGCGCCAGCGGCGCGGGGACGAACAGCACCTCTGCGACCGCGATCGCGACGACCACGGTGGCGACGATCCGACCCGTCCGCCCGCGCCACGACCAGAACCGACCCAGGGCGAACGCGGCGAGGCCGACCATGAGCACCTGCGTCACGACGGCGAAGCGGAACGGACTCCGGAGGCGCGAGAAGCCGGGGAGGTGGTCGCGGAGCACCGAGTACGGCGCGAATCGGCCGAGCTCGAGATGAAGGCCGAGGCTCAGCACGACCGCGAGCAGCGCGCCGCCGCCCAGGAACACCGCCCACCTCCGGCGGCCCGCGCCCCACGCGACCGCGAACCCGACCACGGCGAGTACCTCGAGTCCCGTGCCCGGTGAGAGGTGCTCGCCGGTGTCGCTGCGCAACCACGGCACGAAGGAGGCACCGAGTGCGTCGGAGTCGATGCTCCCGTAGTCGGCGAGCTCGGCGCTGTTCTCCGTCACGGTCTCCGTCGTCCACCGGTACCGAGACGTGAAGTGAGCCTGCGGGAGCAACATGGGCGCGGCGAGCAACGTCACGCATCCGAGCGTGGCGAGCAACGCTCCGACGACGACCCGCTCGCCCAGGCGCCGGCCGAGCACGAGCGGGATCCCCACGGCCAACACGACGAGCAGGAAGAGTCCGTAGTACTCCGACGTGAGGAACGCGACCCCCGTCCAGATCCCCAGGCGGGCGCCCGCACCGATGGTGGGAGCCGTCCCGAGATCGTGGAGCGCGACGAGCGCGAAGAAGAAGGGGAACACCATCACGAGTTGCAGCACGCCCAACTCGTGGAACACGAAGGGCATCGCGACCGCGAGCACGCCGGCGAGCCATGCCGCGCCGCGCGCGACCCCGAACTGCTCGGCCAGCCGCATCGCGCCGAGTCCGTTGAGCACGAGCGCGAGGAGGAGGACCAGGCCGTAGGCGGCTGCGTGGTTCCGGACCACGAGGTGGAGGCCCGCCCCGACCACACCGGTGAGCGGCTGGGGATCCGAGAGTGCGAACGCGCCCCGGGTCGGGTGGAAGATCGGCGCGTTCCAGTACCCCGCCAACATCCGGGCGATGCGGTCGCCGTTCCACTGCATCGTCCACAGGTTGAACTGCGGGACGGTGGCGGTGGGCTCGGCGCCGAGCGGAAGGCGAGCGGTGAGGTTCGCCGCGAGCGGCCAGGTCAGCGCGACGGCCACCGCTGCGTAGGCAGCCACCGGGCCGGCCCACCGGCGCACCACGGGGGGCCTGCTTCGCAGCACGGGAGGAACGTAGCCTGGCACTGACCGATCCCGTTCTGTCCAGGAGTCGAACCGATGCCCACGATCTTCACTCGCATCATCGAGGGCGAGCTCCCCGGTCGGTTCGTGTGGCGCGACGACGTGTGCGTCGCCTTCCTGTCGATCAACCCGCTCCGGCCCGGTCACACACTGGTCGTGACCCGCGCCGAGGTCGACCACTGGCTCGACCTCGAGCCCGAGGTGAGCACCCACCTGATGGGCGTCGCCCAGACGATCGGGCGCGCGCAGCAACAGGCCTTCCACCCCGAACGCGTCGGACTCATGATCGCGGGACTCGAGGTGCCACACGTCCATCTCCACGTCGTCCCGATCGACGGAGTGCACGACCTCGACTTCGCGAACGCCGCGGCTGACCCGGACGCGGCCGAGCTCGACGCCAGCGCGGTCGCGCTGCGGGCCGCGTTCCGCGATCTCGGTGCACCCGGCGCCTCGGACTGATCCGGGTGTCCGCCCGCTCGATCGGGATCGCGATCGCGGTCGTCGCCGCAACGGTGGCCATCGTCGCCTGGCAGGTGCTCCCGGCTGCGTCGAGCTCCGACCGCCTCGACCCGGCGGTGATCTCCGAGATCGTGGCGCTCCGCCACCACGACCAACAGGGCGTGGTGCTCGCGCACCAGGCCGAGGCCCAGAGTCCCGGCGCGTCCACCCGCGACCGAGCCGACGTGCTCGCGATGCAGTTCCGACGCCAGGCACAGGTGCTGACCCGAGTCCTCGACGCCGCCCGGGTACCTGCGCGTCAACGCCTCGTCGACACGACCGCGCTCGAAGTCGCCGACGACAGCGCGGTGGGCTGCGACCTCATGCCCGACGACCTCGTGTCGCGGCTGGCGGCGGCCGCGCCGGCGGATTTCGATGCGACGTTCTCGAGGTTCATGGAACGCCACCTCGTGGGTGGAGCCGGGATGGCCGAGCCGGTGCTGCGGAGCGATCGCCTCGGTGCGGCGCACCGAGCCGACATCCGCGCGACCCAGGCCCGACTCTCGTGAACCGTCTCGCCGGCGAGCTCGCCTTGGTCACGGGTTCGACCTCCGGCATCGGTCGCGCGGTGGTGGCCCGGTTCGCCGCCGAGGGCGCCCGGGTGGTGGTCACGGGCCGCGACCACGACCGGGGGCGGGAGGCGGTCGACGCGATCACCGCAGCCGGCGGCGTGGCGACCTTCCTCGCCGCGGAGCTGGGCGATCCCGGTTCCGGCGCCGAACTCGTCACGCGGGCCGCCCACGAGCTCGGCGGCCTCACCGTGCTGGTGAACAACGCAGTGTCGGGCGCGGTCGACGCATCCGACGGAGCGGTCGCCGCCCTCACCACGGAGTCGTGGGAGGCCACGCTCCGCGTGAACCTCACCGCGCCGATGGAGCTGTGTCGGGCCGCGATCCCCCACATGCAACAGGCCGGCCACGGGAGCATCGTCAACGTCTCCAGCCGACAGGCCGAGCGCGCCGCCCGTGGCTTCACCGCCTACATCGCGAGCAAGTCGGGACTCAACGGCCTCACGCGCGCGATCGCCGTCGACTACGCGTCGGATCGGATCCGGTGCAACACCATCAGCCCCGGCTACGTGATCAACGAGCGCCGCGACGCCGACCTGAGCGACGAACGGCGGACCCGCCTCGAAGGGATGCACCTGACCCGGCTCGGCGTGGCCGACGACGTCGCGCACGCGGCGGTGTACCTCGCGAGTGCAGAGTCGGAGTTCCTCACCGGGGTCAACCTCCCGCTCGACGGTGGCAGCAGCGCGGCCCGCGGCACGGCCCTCGGTTGAGCGCTCCTTCGATGCACCCCCGCATCTCGGTGAGTGCGATCTGCACGTTCCCCTGGTCGCTCGACGAAGACCTCGCGTTCTGGGCCGATGCGGGGATCACCCACGTGGGCGTGTCGGTCGCCAAGCTCGAGCGGGCCGGTTGGGACGAGGGAGTCGAACGGGTCGAGGCGGCGGCGCTGCAGGTCGGCAACCTCATCGGACTCGGGCCGTTCCAGCTCGACGACCCGACCCGGTGGACTGCACAACGCGAGCGGCTGGTGCGCGCGGTGGAGGCCGCGGTGATCCTCGGCGCGGAATGCCTGGTGTTCACCACCGGCCCGAGCGGCCGGTTGCAGTGGGAGGAGGCCGCCGACGCGCTCGAGGCCGCCATGACGCCCGTGCTCGCGGTGGCGCGGGAGCACGGCGTGCCGTTCGCGATCGAGCACACCAACCCGTTGCGGGTCGACGTCGGCTTCGTGCACACCCTCCGCGACGACATCGACGTCGCCCGGCGACTCGGTACCGGCGTGTGCATGGAGATCAACGCGTGCTGGGCCGAGCGCGACCTCGGCCGGACCATCCGCGACGGTGTCGACACGCTCCGGCTCGTCCAGGTGAGCGACTTCGCGGTCGGGACGCTCTCCACTCCGAACCGGTTGGTTCCCGGCGACGGCGACATCCCGCTCGAACGCATCATCGGCGACGTGCTCGATGCGGGCTACGCCGGATGCTTCGACCTGGAGCTCATCGGCCCGCGGATCGACGAGGAGGGCTACCCGTCGGCGATCCGCCGATCGATCGACCGGCTCACCGACCTCCTCACCCGACTCGGCGCCTGACTCGACCACCCCCACCACCCCGTTCCGGTCAGGTTTGCGGTTGCCCTGCAACCGCGCAGATGACCAGAACGGGGTCCGCCGGCTACATCTCCTCCTTGATGGTCGATTCCGCCGGCTCGGTACCGCGACCGTCGGTGGTTCGCCGGCTACATCTCCTCGGGATTGAGCTCGCCGGGGGTGGCGGGGTCGGGGACGGGGTTCGGGTCGACGCGTTTCAGGAGAGCCAGTGCGATCGTTGGGTAGATGATCGTGGCGAGCAGGCCGGCGATCACGAGCGCGGCGGCCGTGGAGGTGCTCATCTGGCCGGTCGCGGTGCCGATCGTCGCCGCGGTGACGAGGATCGGGAGCGAGCCCGACTCGAGCAGGCCCGCGACGGTGAGGCGGATCGGATCGAGCCGACCCCGGCCGAGCATCACCGGGAGCCCGCGCACGACGAGCATCGACACGGTGAAGATCACGACCTTGAGCACCGTCTCAGGGTCTTGGAACAACGCCTCGATGTCGAGGTTGGCGCCGCTGGTCACGAAGAACAGCGGAACGAGGAAGCCGTATCCGATCGCGTCCAGCTTCATGTGGAACAGCGGGTGGGTCTCGGCCGCGTTCCGGTCGACGAGCGCAACGATCGCGCCGGCAGCGAAAGCGCCGAGAATGGCCTCGAGTCCGAGCCCCGACGCGATCGTGATGCTCGCGATCAGCAACACGATCGCGAAGCGGACTCTGATCTGGGCCGACGTGTCCTGGAGTCGCTCGAGTACCCGTTCCAGCATCGTCCTGCCGCTCGCCCAGCCGAGCGCGAGGAGCGCCAGGATGGTGAACACCCCGAACGCGCCGAGCACGACCAGTGTGCTCCACGGGCCGCCGTCGCCCGAGAAGAACAGCGCGAGGAGCACAACCACTCCGATCTCACCCACCGAGGCGCCCGCAATCACGAACCGGCCCAGGGGTGTCCGCAACTCACCCTCGTCGGCGAGCAACGGGATGAGGACGCCGAGCGAACTCGCGGTCAGCGCGAATCCGACCAGCAACCCGTTGATGATCAGCCCGCTCGTCTGGAGCGAGAAGCCGATCGCGAGCGCGATCACGACGGAGATCCCGAACCCGGTGAACGCGATGCGGCCGTCGCGACCGCGCAACGCCTGGATGTCGACTTCCATCCCGGCGAGGAAGAGCAGGAACGCGAGGCCGAGAGTCGAGAGCACCTCGACCGGCCCGTCGACCACGACCCAGCCGAGGACCTGCGGCCCGATGATCACGCCGATCACGATCTCGAGCACCGGCCCGGGGATCCGGACCCGCGGCGCGAAGCCCAGGAACAACCGGACCGCGAAGGCCGCAGCCGACATGACGAGAACGTTCTCGAACGAAGGCGACGCAGCCACGGCGGCGAGCACGTCGAACATGGTCAGGTGGTCGGCTGGTCGAGCCACTCGACCGGGCCGACGTGGAAACCGGTCTTCGCGAGGAGGCGGTTCTCGACCACGCCTCCCGGGGCGGGCCAGATCGAGAGGCGGAGCTCCGCGGGGACATAGTTCTGGGCGTGCGGCTCGAGCCGCAGCCACGCGAGCGGCGCCTCGGGAGTCGCCCGGGCACCGGCGGCCCGGAGCAGCGTGATGATCGCCGAACGGGTCGCGTCGGGGAGGTACTGCCAGAAGACGGAGTGGTACACGACCGTCACTGCGCCCGGCTCCGGTTCGCCGACCTGCCATGCGAGCCAGTCGCCGGCGTCGGCGCGATCGATCGTGACCGGCGACTCCTTGGCCGCGTCGAGCGCAGCCTGGAGGATCTGGAACCGTTGGTCCTGGCCCGGCCACACGTAGCTCAACAACGCGAGGCGCGCCGCTTCGGTCGTCGCGTCGAGGGGGTCCTGGTCGCAGCCTCGGCGGTCGACGATCGACATGCCCCGCTCGAACAGCTCCCGGCCACCGGGCCAGAACTCGGTGAACCGGACCTTCGCCTCCGGATCGCCCCATCCGGCGCCGTCTTGCTCGAACCAGTACTTGTCGAGGCGCAGGTTCAATCCCGCGCTCGATCCGAGCTCCCGGATCCGCAGCGGCAGCCCGGTCTCCCGAGCGACCACGAGCATTCCGCCGAGGAGCGGGATCGAACGACCGACCTCATTGGTCTGCGGCGGTCGGGTGAGCGCCTCGAGGAGCATCGGGGGCGGATCGTTCACCAGGGCCCGCACGAACGGCCACGCCGCGTCGACGTCGCCGTCGCCACCGACCGACGGGTACCGCGTCGCGAGCTCAGCCGACTGGCCCGAGAGCACCAGCTTGTGGAGCCCGCCGAGGATGCGGAGCGCGTAGGCATCCTCGAACGGTGCATGGGCGTGCGCGGCGAGCAGCGCCCACACCGGACCGCCGAGCTCGACGTCGGCGATCATCCGCTCGAGGAGACCCGCGTAGAACGGCGACCCCATCTCGCGACATCCGGCGACCTGCAGCGCCAGGTTGGCGAGGAGCTGCTCGCGTGGATCGCCCGAGGCTGTGCCGGAGCCCATGGTCATGCGCGTCCCTTCATGCCCTCGTACCCACCTGCCGTCATGCCCACATGAACGCGCCGCCGTCGGCCATGAAGGTGTGGCCGGTGAGGTAGCGGCTGGCGTCGGAACACAGGAACCAGGCGATCGGTGCGATGTCGAGCTCGGGATCACCCTGGCGGCCCATCGGGCAGCTCTCGATGAACTGCCGGTAGCCCTCGCTCTCCTTCCCCGCGTCGCCGTGATGGGTCGCGGCTGCGGGCGCGATCGCATTCACGCAGATGCCGTCGGCTCCCCATTCGCGCGCCGCGGTCCGGGTCAGCGCGCGGATCGCCTCCTTCGACGCGTTGTAGGCCCCGAACCCCCGACCGCCGGTGATCCCCATCGAGGACGCGAAGTTGACGATCCGGCCCCAACCCTGGGCACGCATGTGCGGATAGACCGCCTGCATCGCCCACAGGGAGCCCTTCACCCCCGACCGGTAGAAGACGTCGAGATCGTCGTCGGCGACGGTGGCCATCGGCGCCATCGGCCGGAACGTCTGCGCGTTGTTCACGATCGCATCGACCCGGCCGAAGCGCGCGACGGTGGCCGCAACCATGGCGTCGATCTGCTCGCGCTCGTTGATGTCGCACTCGACACCGAGCGCCGCGACGCCGAGCTCGTCGAGCTCGTCGACCGTCCGCTGCATCGTCTCGCGCTTCCACTCGGCGACCACGATCGAGGCACCGCCGCGGCCCAGATGGTGCGCGATCCCCCGACCGATCCCCCGGCCCGCCCCCGTGACGATCACGACCCGCCCGGCGACACCGTGCATGGCCCGCGGATCCGCCGGGCGCGCGTTCTCCTCCACGCACCGGAGGCTACCGGCCGTCGGGATAGCTTCGGTCCCATGATCCTGACGGAACGCCCGACCTGGCAGGCCCTGCAGTCGCACTACGACGAGATCCGCGAGGTCCAACTCCGCGATCTCTTCGCCGCCGATCCCGACCGCGCCGACCGCTTCACCGTCGAAGCTGCCGACCTGTATCTCGACTACTCGAAGAACCGCGTCACCGACGAGACCGTGCGGCTCCTCCTCGCGCTCGCCGACGACTGCGGTCTGCGCGACCGGATCGACGCGATGTTCCGGGGCGACAAGATCAACGTCACCGAGCAGCGGGCGGTGCTGCACGTGGCGCTTCGGGCACCCCGCGATGCGGTGATCGAGGTCGACGGGCACAACGTGGTGCCGGATGTCCACGAGGTCCTCGACCGGATGAGCGCATTCTCCGATCGGGTGCGTTCAGGCACGTGGACCGGCCACACCGGCAAAGCGATCCGCAACGTGATCAACGTCGGCATCGGTGGCTCCGACCTCGGACCGGTGATGGCCCACGACGCGCTCGAGTTCTACAGCGAGCGGTCGATCACGTTCCGCTTCGTGTCGAACGTCGACGGCAACGAGTTCGTCGAAGCCACCCGCGATCTCGACCCGGCCGAGACGCTGTTCGTGATCTGCTCGAAGACGTTCACCACCCTCGAGACGATGGCCAACGCGCACAGCGCCCGGACGTGGATCCTCGACGGTCTCGGTGGCGACACCGCCGCGGTGGCCAAGCACTTCGTCGCAGTGTCGACGAACGCGGCCGAGGTCGAGGCGTTCGGGATCGACACCGACAACATGTTCGGCTTCTGGGACTGGGTCGGCGGGCGCTACTCCTTCGACTCCGCGATCGGCCTCACGCTGATGATCTCGATCGGGCCCGACCGGTTCCGCGAGATGCTCGACGGATTCCACGCGATGGACGAGCACTTCCGCACCGCACCGTTCGAGCGCAACCTGCCGGTCCTGCTCGGCCTCATCGGTCTCTGGTACGACGACTTCTTCGGTGCGGAGACCGTGGCGATCCTGCCCTACGACGCGTACCTCGGCCGCTTCAGCTCCTACCTGCAGCAGCTCGACATGGAGAGCGACGGCAAGCACGTCACCCTCGACGGCGAACGCGTCGACTACCAGACCGGCCCCATCATCTGGGGCCAACCGGGCACGAACGGTCAACACGCGTTCTACCAACTGATCCACCAGGGCACGAAGCTCATCCCGTGCGACTTCATCGGATTCGCGAAGGCCCTCAACCCGCTCGGTGAGCACCACGACCTCCTGATCGCGAACGTGTTCGCGCAGACCGAAGCGCTCGCGTTCGGCAAGACCCGCGACGAGGTGATCGCCGATGGTGTCGCCGACTTCCAGGTCGCGCACCGGACGTTCGAGGGCAACCGACCGACCAACACGATCCTCGCCGAGGAGCTGACGCCCCGGATGCTCGGCTCGCTCGTGGCCCTCTACGAGCACAAGGTGTTCACCCAGGGCACGATCTGGAACATCAACTCGTTCGACCAGTGGGGCGTGGAGCTCGGCAAGGTGCTCGCGAAGAAGATCGTCCCCGAGCTCCAGACCGACACCGACCTCGAGCACGACAGCTCGACCAACCGCCTCATCCGGTGGTACCGGGCGCACCGGTGACCACGCGGTGAGCGACCCCGGGCGCCCGTGGTTCGGGCTCTTCCTGCCCCAGATGCGGATGAGCTTCGACACGATCCTCGAGCGCACGCTCGTCGCCGAGGCCGCCGGATTCGACTCCGTGTGGCTCATGGACCACCTCGCACCGCCCGCCGCTCCCGACCAGGATTCCTTCGAGGGGTGGACCCTCGCCGCGGCACTCGCAGCCCGGACGTCGACCATCCGCATCGGCCATCTCGTGACCTGCGACCCGTTCCGACATCCCGCAGTGCTCGCGAAGATGGTCGCGACCGTCGACGTGATCAGCAACGGTCGGGTGGAGCTCGGGATCGGCTGGGGCTCGGTGCCGGAGGAGCTGCGGACGTTCGGCATCGGCGAGACCTCCTCCCTGGCGCGGGCGAGTCGGTTGCGGGAGTCGCTCGAGGTGTGCGCGCTCATGCTGGCGGGCGATCGGTTCGACTACGCCGGCGAGCACTTCCGACTCGAGGGCGCCATCGGGCGGCCGGTGCCTGTCCAGGCCCACGTTCCGATCCACATCGGCGGCGCGGGTCCGACGCTGACGATGCCGCTGGTGCGCGACTTCGCCGACTGGTGGAACTGCCCCTCCTACGGCGTCGACCGCCTGCACGAGCTCCGGCCGCTCGCGGGCGATGCCCGGATCTCGGTGCAACGACCGATCGGACTCGCGCTCGACGACTCCTCCCGGGCCGAAACAGTCGCGATGTCGGAACGCCGCTTCGGCGCGTGGGGCGGGCTCGTCGCCGGCTCCGCATCGGAGGTCGTCGACCGGTTGGCGGCCGACGTGATGGCGGGCGCAGAGGGCTTCGTCCTCCCGTTCACCGACTTCGGCGACTCCCGCGACGCTCGAGCACTTCATGACGGCGGTGGCACCCACCGTCGGTTGAACGCGCGTCGGCCGGGGCCGCGCGCCTGACGCTCAGGTACGCGGGAACCCGAGATCGGGTCGCCCGCCGGCCGCAGGGTCTTCCCATCGGCTCGTCACGACCTTGCCCCGCGTGTAGAAGTGCACCCCTTCGGTGCCGTGCACGTGGGTGTCGCCGAACAGGCTCTGCTTCGAACCACCGAACGAGTAGTAGGCCATCGGCACCGGGATCGGGACGTTCACGCCGACCATTCCCGCGTCGGCCTCGTGGACGAACCGCCGAGCCGCGCCACCGTCGCGGGTGAACACCGCCGCACCGTTCGCGTAGGGGTTGTCGGCGAGGAGCGCGATCGCGTCGGCGTAGGTGTCGACGCGCACGACCGACAACACCGGACCGAAGATCTCGTCGGTGTAGATCGACATCGACGGCGTGACCCGGTCGAACAGGCAGGGCCCGACGAAGAACCCGTCGGCGTGCCCGGCCACGTCGACCCGGCGCCCGTCGACCACGAGTTGCGCCCCTTCGGCGACGCCGGCATCGACGTACCCGACGACCCGGTCCCGGTGCACCGCGGTGACCAGTGGCCCCATCTCGGACTGCTCGTCGAGGCTGGGCCCGACGCGCACATCGCGCGTCCGCTCGGCGATCGCCTCGACGAGTCGGTCGCCGGCCGCACCGACCGCTACGACGACCGAGATCGCCATGCAACGTTCGCCTGCGGAGCCGAATCCGGCGCTCACCGCGGCGTCGGCGGCCTGGCCGAGATCTGCATCTGGGAGCACCACCATGTGGTTCTTCGCACCGCCGAGTGCCTGCACCCGCTTGCCCGCGGCGGCAGCCGTCTCGTACACGTGCCGGGCGATCGGTGTGGACCCCACGAAGCTGACCGCCCGGATCCCCGGATGCACCAGCAGCGCGTCGACCGACTCCGCGTCGCCCTGCACGACCGAGAACACCCCGGGCGGCAAGCCCGCTTCCGCCCACAACTCGGCGATGAGCAACGACGCCGACGGATCGCGCTCGCTCGGCTTCAGGATGAATGCGTTCCCGCAGGCGATCGCGATGGGGAACATCCACATCGGGACCATGGCCGGGAAGTTGAAGGGCGTGATCCCGGCGACCACCCCGAGCGGCTGGCGGATCGACGAGACGTCGGTCCCGGTCGAGACGTTCTCGGAGAACCCGCCCTTCAGGAGGTGGGGGATCCCGCACGCGAACTCGACGACCTCCTGGCCCCGTGCGACCTCGCCGAGGGCATCGGAGAACACCTTGCCGTGTTCACGGCTGATCGCGCGGGCGAGATCGTCGCGACGGGCTTCGAGGAGCTCACGGAACGCGAACAGGATCCTGGCTCGACGAGCGATCGGCACCTCGCGCCACTCGGTGAACGCCGCGCCGGCCCGCTCCACCGCCAGGTCGACGGTCGCGAGATCAGCGAGCGCCACCTCCGCCTGCACGCTCCCCGTCGCGGGATCGAACACATCACCGCAACGGCCCGCGGTCTCGTACGGCTTGCCGTCGATCCAGTGTCCGATCGTGCGCATCACGTCACCCTCCCACGGTCGACTCAGCCACCGGCCAGCCGGCGCTGCCGGCGCTGTCCCAGGAGCGTCGACACCACCAGGACGGTGATGCTGGCGAACAGGATGATCGTCGCGAGCACGTTGATCTGAGGCGGGGTCGCAGTGCGCGACTGGCCGAAGATCCGGATCGGAAAGGTCTGCTCGGTCGGGCCGGCGACGAAGTACGTGATGATGAAGTCGTCGATCGAGAGCGCGAACGACAGGAGTCCGGCGGCGAGGATCCCGGGCACGATGAGCGGCAGCGTGACCTTGAGGAACGTTCGGGTCGGAGGGGCACCGAGGTCCATCGCGGCGTCTTCGAGCGTCCAGTCGAAGCCCCGGATCCGCGCCTTCACCGTGAGCGCGACGTAGCTCACGCAGAACATGATGTTGGCGATGAGGATCGTCACGAACCCGAGCTGGAACGAGATGTTGAACAACACGAGGTGCGGTTCGATGAACAGGGTGAGCAACGACGCGCCGAGCACGATCTCGGGAGCTGTCAGCGGCAGGACGAGCAGGTAGTTGATCGCGTTCCCACCGCGGAAGCGGTAGCGAACGAGCGCGATCGCGACGAACGTCCCGAGAACGGTCGCGATGATCATCGCGAGGAACGCGATCTTGAGGCTGAGGAACAACGCGTCGACGAGGCCCTGGTCGGCGAAGGGGTGCAGCCAGTTCTCGAACGTGAACTGCTGCCACACCGCGTTGAACCGGCCCTTGGGCTGGTTGAAGCTGAACAGCACGATCACGAAGATGGGGGCGAACAGGTAGAGGAGGGCGAGCCCGGCCGCCGTGTTGATCAGCCCGCGGCCGACGCGCCCGCCCGGTGAGGTGACGGTGCCGCTGGTCTCACTCACGCGAGATCCTCCGTACCCAGCGCGCGGGCATAGATGGTCACGATCAGCAGCACGATCGCCATGAACACGAACGACAGTGCCGCCGCGACCGGGTAGTCGACCTGCACGAGGAACTGGTTCTGGACGACGTTGCCGATCATCGTCGTCTTCGTGCTCCCGAGGTAGTACGCGTTCACGAAGTCGCCCGCAGCCGGGATGAACACGAGCAGGCTCCCGGCGAAGACGCCTGGGAGCGAGAGCGGGAAGACGACGCGCCGGAACGCACCCCAGGTGTTCGTGTAGAGATCACGCGACGCGTCGATGAGCCGGGGATCGATCTTCTCCAGCGCGACGTAGATCGGCAGCACCATGAAGGGGAGGAAGTTGTAGGTGAGCCCACCGACCACCGCGATCGGCCGCCGCAACAGTCCTTCGCCTGCGGCGAGGATGCCCACGGTCCGGAGCACCGAGACGACGAATCCCTCGTTGCCGAGGATCGTCTTCCAGGCCAACGTCCGGATCAGGAAGTTGGTGAAGAAGGGCACGACCACCAGGCCGAGCATCAGGTTCTTCCAGCGACCACCGCGGAACGCGATCACGTAGGCCAGCGGGTATGCGATCAGCAGCGCGGCCAGGGTGGCGAACGCCGCGTAGAGGAACGACCGGTAGAACTGGTCGCCGAATCGGGAGAACGCATCCCCGTAGTTGGCCCACTCCCAGCTGAAGCTGGGATCGGAGAAGCGACTCTCAGAGCTCGACAGCGACATCCGGAAGAGCGTGTAGAGCGGGAAGAAGAAGAACAGGAAGAGGAAGATCATCCCCGGGCCGAGCAGCGCCCACGGCGCGACCTTGGCCCGCTTTCGTCCTTCGTCGTCGCGATCAGCCATGCGCGGTGCCGGTCAGCCCGATCCGCTGATCTCGGCGAAGCGGTTGTCGAACTTCACTTCCTCGGCCTCGCCGAGCGGACCGAAGATGTTGAGGGTCGCGAGGAACTCGTCGGTCGGGACGACCAACGGGTTGTCGGCGAGCTTCGCCGCGTCGCCTCCCATCGCCCTGAGCTCGTCGGCGACTCCGACGACCGGCGAGATGTACTGGATGTACGACATGAGCTTGGCCGCGTTGGCCGGGTCGTAGAAGAAGTTGATGAACTCCGTGGCCTGGGCCGCCTTCTCGGAGGTGTACGGGATCATGAAGTTGTCGGACCACAGCATGCCGCCGGAGTCGGGGATCACGAACCGTACGTCGGGGTTGTCGACGGTGATCTGCGCGACGTCGCCGGACCAGGCGATGGCCGCGGCGATGTCGCCGTTGCCCAGGTCGCCGACGTACTCGTTGCCGGTGAACTGTGTGATGTCGCCGTCGTCGACGGCCTTCTGCAGCTTGTCGAACGCGGGCTCGGCGGCCTGGTAGCTCGGGTCGTCGGTGCTGGCGCCCGTCGCGAGCATGAACAGGCCCACCGTGTCGCGCATCTCGCTCAGGGCGGTCTTCGTGCCCGGTGCGTCGAGGAAGTCGTCGATCGTCCGGATCTCCTTGCCGGTCGTGCCGATGTTGTAGGCGATCCCGGTCTCGCCGCTCGCCCACGGTGCGCTGTACTTGCGGCCGGGGTCGAAGGACGGATTCGCGAGCGCCGGGCTCATGTTCGCCTTGTTCGGGAACTTCGCCTCGACGAGGGGTTGGGCCCACTTCACCTGGTTGATGATGCGGTTCGCCATCCAGTCGGTGAGCACGAACCCGTCGGTGTCGATGCTCTGGTCCTTGCTGAGGTTCGGACGGATCTTGGCGAAGTACTCGTTGTTGTCGTTGACGTCTTCGCGGTAGTCGACCGAGATGCCCGTGGCCTGCTCGAACTCCTTCAGGAGCGGCTTGTCCATGTAGCTCGTCCAGTTCGAGATGGCGATGCCCTTGCTCCCGCCGCCTCCGCTGCCACTACTTCCGCTGCTGTCGCCATCGGAACCACAGGCGGCGAGCAACGCCGGCCCGAACGCGACGGCACCGAGTGCGATGCCGGCCCGCTCGAGGAAGCGGCGTCGGGTCAGTGGACCCGACGTCATCGCACCCATCGTCGAGAACGGTCCGGGCTCCGGGGAGCGGGGTGGGCGTCGGTCGGTCATTGATCTGATCCTCTCGGTGGAGCGGCGGCTGCCGCACTGAGTTCGGCGATCTCGAGCTCTTCCGGCGATGCGACGTAGCGAGGTTCGGAGTGCAACAGGACCGCGGTCTCGGGTTCCCAGGTGATCCACAGCGGATCACCGGGACGGATCATCGGCAGCTCTTCATCGGGTCCGATGTGCGCGACGACCGCGCTCCCGTCGGACGCCTCGAGCGCGACGCGGACGACCGGGCCCTGGAAGACGAGGTCGAGGACCGTCGCCGGCACACCGACCCGGGACCCCTCGGGCGCCGCCAGTGCGAGCTGCACCCGTTCGGGGCGGACCATGAGGGTGGCGTCGGATCCGGGAACCATCCCGGCGTCGGGAACGGTGACCCGGTGCGCGCCCGCGAAGGTCGCGACCGTCTGGTCGCCTTCTCTCCCGTTCACGGTGACCGGGAGCAGGTTGGCCATCCCGATGAATCCGGCGACGAACACCGACGAAGGGTTCTGGTAGATCTCCTCGGGCGTCCCGATCTGTTCGACCCGACCTTCGCTCATGACCGCGATCCGGTCGCTCATGGTGAGCGCCTCTTCCTGGTCGTGGGTCACGAACACGAAGGTGATCCCGACCTCGCGCTGGATCCGCTTCAGCTCGATCTGCATCACCTGACGGAGCTTGAGGTCGAGGGCGCCGAGCGGTTCGTCGAGCAGGAGCGCGCTCGGGTAGTTGACGAGGGCGCGCGCCAGGGCGACACGCTGTTGCTGGCCTCCGGAGAGCTGCGCGGGTTTGCGCTTCCCGAAGTCGCCGAGGCGCACGACACCGAGCATCTCGTCGACCCGCTTCGCGATCTCCGCCTTGGCGACGCGTTTCGAACGCAGGCCGAACGCGATGTTGTCCCACACGTTCATGTGGGGGAAGAGGGCGTACTGCTGGAAGACCGTGTTCACGTTCCGCTTGTACGGCGGGACCCGGGAGACGTCACTGCCCTCGAGGCGGACCGCGCCTTCTGTGGGCTGCTCGAATCCGGCGATCATCCGCAGGGTGGTGGTCTTGCCGCAGCCGGAGGGACCCAGCATCGAGAAGAACTCGCCCCGACGGATCCCGAAGTGGGCGTCGTCGACCGCGACGAATGCGTCGAATCGCTTGGTGACGTGGTCGATCTCGATGACCGTGTCGTCCGCGGGATCCGCGTCGACCATGGGTGCGCTCAGCGTCCCTCCCAGCCCCCCGGCTCCGAACCAATCTCCGTGCTGCCGTGCCGCAGAATCTCAGAAGCGACGGCAATGACGCAAGCGATACGCGGAGAAACCGCCCGTGTTCGACGGAATCCCTTGCGAGTATCGCCTCCAACCACGCAGAATCGTTGTCAACGGGCGGAACCCCCTACGCTTTTCGAGTCTGCGCAGTCACTGTGCTTCCCGTCACCACCGGCCGCTCGAGGCCGCAGAAGGAGCGAGGACGAGACCCATGGCCCCCAACGAGAACTTCATCGGCGGCACGTTCGTGGCCTCCAAGAGCGGCCGCACCGACCCCGTGATCGACCCGGCGACGGGCGAGACGATCGCCGAGGTCCCGAGCAGCGACGCCGCCGACGTCGACGCTGCGGTCTCCGCCGCCGAGGCCGCGTTCGGGGAGTGGTCCCAGACCACACCCCAGGAGCGGGCCACGATGCTCATCAAGTTCGCCGATGCGCTCGAGGAGCACGGCGACGAGCTCGGTGCGGTCGAGTCGCGCAACGTGGGCAAGCCCATCTCGGCCATGGGCGAGGAGATCTGGTTCGCGGCCGACAACCTGCGGTTCTTCGGGGGCGCGGTGCGCGCCATGGGTGGCAGCGCCGACCGGCGAGTACCTCCAGGGGTACACCTCGATGGTCCGACGCGACCCTCTCGGCGTGGTCGCGTCGATCGCGCCGTGGAACTACCCGTTCATGATGGCGGTCTGGAAGATCGGGCCCGCCCTCGCGGCGGGCAACACCGTGGTGCTCAAGCCGTCGGAGCTCACGCCGCTCAGCTCGCTGCTGATGGCCGAGTGGGCCGCCGACATCTTCCCGCCGGGTGTGTTCAACGTGATCTGCGGCCAGGGCGAAGACGCCGGCGCGCCACTCGTCGCCGATCCGCGCGTCGCGCTCGTGTCGCTCACCGGCGACGTCGCGACGGGCAAGGTGATCGCCAAGGCCGCGGCCGACACCCTCAAGCGGGTGCACCTCGAGCTCGGCGGCAAGGCGCCCGTGATCGTGTTCGACGACGCCGACCTCGAAGCCGTGATCCAGGGCATCAAGGTCGCGGGGTACGCGAACGCCGGGCAGGACTGCACGGCCGCGTGTCGCGTCATCGCCGGTGCCGCGATCCACGACGATCTCGTGGCCGGGCTCTCCGATGCCGTGTCGAGCCTCGTCGTGGGCGATCCGTCGAACGAGGCCACCGAGCTCGGTCCGGTCGTGTCGGCAGAGCAGCGCGAGCGTGTCGTCGGGATGGTCGACCGCGCGGTGGCGGCGGGCGCCGAGGTCGCGACCGGGGGCAAGAGCCGCTCCGGGGGTGGGTTCTTCTACGAGCCCTCGGTGATCGTCGGTGCGGCGCAGAGCGACGAGATCATCCAGCGCGAGGTGTTCGGGCCGGTGGTCACCGTGCAACGCGTCGACGACGAAGCCCAGGCTCTCGCGTGGGCGAACGGCGTCGACTACGGGCTCGCGTCGAGCGTGTGGACGCGCGACGTCGGCCGCGCGATGCGCATGGCCAAGAACCTGCAGTTCGGGTGCGTGTGGGTCAACGACCACATCCCGATCACCTCTGAGATGCCGCACGGCGGGTACAAGCAATCGGGCTACGGCAAGGACATGTCGATCTACTCGATCGAGCACTACACCGAGATCAAGCACGTCATGATCAAACACTGAGAAGGCTGAACCCATGAGCGACGACCTCAACACGCGCGCGTCTGAACTGGCCGCCGAAGAGACGAAGAAGCTGATCGACGCGACACCCGCGTCGGGTGCGCTCTACGAGCGGGCCATCCGTTCGTTGCCCCTCGGGGTGGCGTCGAGCTTCCAGGCCGGTGATCCCTACCCGATCTACGTCGATCACGGTCTCGGGAGCCAGGTGTGGGACGTCGACGGCGTCCAGCGGATCGACTACCACAACGGGTTCGGCTGCATGGTGGTGGGTCACGCTCACCCCAAGGTGGTCGAGGCCATCGACCGCGCCGCGCGCTCCGGCACCCACTTCGCCGCGACGACCGAGGTCACGGTCGCGTTCGCCGAGGAGCTGTGCCGCCGCTTCGGGCTCGAGCAGGTCCGGTTCGCCAACTCGGGCACCGAGGCCACGATGGACGCGATCCGCGTGGCGCGAGCCGCGACCGGACGAGACGACATCGTGAAGATCGAGGGCTCGTACCACGGTCACCACGACACCGTGATGTTCTCGGTCGTGCCGAACGCCGACTCGGTCGGTGGGCTCGAGCACGCACCGACGCTCCCCATGTCGAAGGGCATCCCCGCCGACGTCGCGAACCACACCCGCGTCGTGCCGTTCAACGACGCGGCCGCGCTCGACGCGCTCCTCGCCGACCACGCCGACACGACCGCGTGTCTCATCCTCGAACCGGTGATGATGAACATCGGGCTGGTCGAACCCGAACCGGGTTACCTCGAAGCGCTGCGCGAGATCTGCACCCGTCGCGGGGTGGTGCTGATCTTCGACGAGGTGAAGAGCGGCGCCACGGTCGCGCCCGGTGGTGCGACCGAGCGCTACGGCGTCCAGCCCGACCTCGCGTGCTTCGCCAAGGCCATCTGTGGCGGCACCCCCGGTGCTGCCTTCGGAGGCCGGGCCGACCTGATGGACATCATCGCCCACGGCGCCGCCCAGCAGGGGACCTTCAACGGCAACCCGCTCATCGCCGCGGCCGGACTGGCGACACTCACCGAGATCCTGACTCCCGACGCGTACGCGCACCTCAACCACCTCGGGACCCGCCTCGCCACCGGCATCCAGGGCGCGATCGACGAGTACGACATCCCCGCCTACACCGTCGACCTCGGTGGCAAGGGCGCGATCTCGTTCACCCGCGAGAAGCTGCGGAACTACCGCGACTTCCTGGGCACGAACGGCGCGCTCTACGAGGCGTCGTACCCGTGGGCCGTGAACCGCGGCATCTTCATGACGCCCGGCAACGAGGAGCAGTGGACCATCTCGGTCCAGCACACCGACGAAGACATCGACCGCTACATCGACGTCTTCCGCGGCTTCTGCCAAGCCCTCGCTGGTTGACTGGCTCGCTGCGGCCCGGCGGCGCAGTGCCTTCGATCCCGGTCGGGCGTCGCCTGCGCTCGCGATGCCCAAAGGGGTGATGGCCATGGCTGATCACCGCTTCGGCAGGCCGGGTCATGTCGCAAGGGGCGTCTCCTAACATCGGTGCGTGACGACGAACGCGGAGTGGGCGGAGCGAGATTCGGCGGTGGTGTGGCACGGGTTCACCCAGATGGGTGCCTACGCCGACAACGCGCCCGTCGTCGTCGACCACGCCGACGGTCACGAGGTGGTCGACAGCGAGGGGAACCGCTACCTCGACGCCATCTCGTCGTTGTGGGTCAACACGCTCGGCCACCACGTGCCCGAGCTCGACGACGCCATCCGCGCCCAGCTCGAGCGCGGCGCGCACACGACCCTGCTCGGCAACGGAAACCGGGTCGTCGTGGAGCTCTCGGAGGCCCTCGCGCGGGTGGTGCCGGTCGACGATCCGCACTTCCTCTACGCGTCCGACGGTGCGTCGGCAGTCGAGCAGGCGCTGAAGATCGCGTTCCAGTACTGGGTGAACCGCGGTGTCGACGGTCGGACGACCTTCCTCGGGTTCGGCGGTGCGTACCACGGCGACACGATCGGCGCGCTCTCGCTCGGCGACGGCGGCTTCGGCACCACCTTGTTCGATCCGCTGCGCTTCCCGGTGCTGCGGGCGCCGGGATTCGACGACCCTCGCTGCTTCGAGCGCGCGGTCGCGATGGTCGCAGCCCACGCGGCTGAGCTCGCCGCGGTGATCGTCGAACCGTTGGTCCAGGGCGCGGCCGGCATGCTCCTCGCACCTCCGGAGGGCATCGCGTCGCTCGCAGCCGCGTGCCGCGAGCACGACGTGCTGCTGATCCACGACGAGGTCGCCACCGGGTTCGGCCGCACCGGAACGTTGTTCGCGTCGGAGCAGTGCGCGCGACCCGACCTCCTCTGTCTCGGCAAGGGCCTCACCGCCGGCTACCTCCCGATGTCGGCCACGGTCGCGTCGGGCCGGGTCTTCGACGCGTTCATCGGGCCTGATCTCGGCGAGAAGACGCTGTACCACGGGCACTCGTACAGCGGGAACGCGCTCGCGGCGGCCGTCGCGCTCCGTCACCTCGAGCTCCTCGACGCGCGCGACGTGCTGGCGAACGTCGGCGCGCGGTCGGCCGAGTTGCGCGGTCTGCTCGATGACCGGATCCGGCCGCGCGGCGGGGTCGCCGACGTCCGGCTGTGCGGCCTCATGGGCGGCATCGAACTCGCTCCCCCCACCGACGGCCTGCGGTGGGGACGGCGGGTCTGCGCAGCTGCGGTCGAACGGGGCGTGCTCCTCCGGCCCCTCGGCGACGTCGTCGTGCTCATGCCCCCGCTCGACGTGACCTCGCCCGAGCTCCACCGGATCGTGCACGCCCTCGACGGCGCCCTCGCGGAGGTGACAGGCGATGGGTGAGCGCTGGGCCAGCTGGGCCGACGACGAGCTCGACGGGATCCGGGCCGCCGGGCAGTGGCGCGCCCCCGCGATCTCGACTCGGCCGGACCCGAGGGCAAGCTCGCGCCCGACGGACAGCCGGTCGTGTCGTTCGCGTCGAACGACTACCTCGGCCTCACGCAGCACCCCGCGGTGATCGCAGCGGCGCACGCGGCCCTCGACCGCTGGGGTGCGGGTTCGGGCGCGGCGCGACTCATCGTCGGATCCCGTCCCGTGCACCACGAGCTCGAGGACGCGCTCGCCGCGTGGAAGCGCAGCGATCGGGCCGTCCTCTTCCCCACCGGGTTCGCGGCGAACCTCGGGGTGCTCACGACCGTGGCGGGCCCCGGGACGCTGGTGTGCTCCGACGAGCTCAACCACGCGTCGATCGTCGACGGTTGCCGACTCAGTCGGGCCGAGGTGGCGGTGTACGACCATGCCGACGTCGACCACCTCGCCTCCCTCGTGCGGTCGGCCGGGGGTCGCCGCGTCGTGATCGTGACCGACAGCGTGTTCTCGATGGACGGCGACGTCGCGCCCCTCGCCGGGATCGTCTCGCTGTGTCGCGACTCCGGCAGCCTGCTCGTGCTCGACGAAGCCCATGCGGTGCTCGGTCCCGACCTCGACCTCCACGACGTCGAGGCGCTCCGCATCGGGACGCTCTCCAAGACCCACGGCTCACTCGGTGGCTTCGTCGCGACCTCGGCTCGCTTCGCCGACCTGCTGGTGAACCGCGCCCGCAGCTACATCTTCACCACGGCCCCGACCCCCGCCGACACCGCCGCCGCGCTCGCGTCGACCGAGATCCTCGACGGCCCCGAAGGTGACGCGCTGCGGGCTCGCCTCCGCAGTCATGTCGACCGGGTCCGGCCCGGACATCCGTCACCGATCATCTCGATCGTGTGCGGCGACGAGAGCGTCGCGGTCGCCGCGGCCGACGCGCTCCTGAGGTGCGGCCTGCTCGTTCCGGCCGTCCGACCCCCCACCGTGGCCCCGGGAACGTCGCGTCTGCGCGTCACGCTCTCGGCCGCGCACACGTCGGAGCAGGTCGAAGGGCTCGTGACGGCGCTCGACGATCTCGGCTTCACGTGACGACGGTCTTCGTCACCGGGACGGGCACGGAGATCGGCAAGACGTGGTGGAGCGTGGCAGTGCTCCGAGCCCTGCGCGATCGCGGCGTTCCCGTGGCTGCCCGCAAACCGGCGCAGTCGTTCGCATCCCGCGACGGCGCCACCGACGCCGACCTGCTCGCGGCGGCGACGGGGGCCGAGCCGGCCGCCGTGTGCCCACCCGAGCGTTGGTACGAGCTCCCGCTGGCGCCGCCGATGGCCGCGAGCCGGCTCGGCCGAGCGGGGTTCGTCGTCGCCGACCTGATCTCCGAGCTGTGCGCTCCCGGCGAGGGCACCTTCCTCCTCGTCGAGGGCGCGGGTGGGCCTCGTTCCCCGCTCGCCGACGACGGCGACAACGTCGACTTCGCCCGAGCGCTGGCTCCCGACATCGTCCTGCTCGTGGCCGACGCCGGCCTCGGCACGATCAACGCGGTGCGGCTGGCCGCGGCGCCGTTCAGGGACCTGGGCCTCCCGCTGGTGGTGGCGCTGAACCGCTTCGGAACCGAGCCGCTCCACGAGGCCAACGAGGCCTGGCTCCGGGACCGCGACGGGTTCGACACGGTGATCGACCCCACGACCCTCGCTGGCCGCTGGGCGACGGGATCCGTCGCCGAAGCTATCCCCGGGCCCGGAAAGCGGACCGAGTTGTAGGATCGGCGACGGAATCCATCGTCAGCAAGGCTCGGAGCACACCGTGGAACCGACCGGCGCCGCCCCCCGCAGCACGCCGCTCGACGCCGTCGACAAGCAGATCATCGAGCGGCTGCAGGAAGACGGCCGACTGCCGTACACCCGGCTGGCTGCGGCCGTCGGCCTCTCCGAAGCGGCGGTCCGCCAGCGCGTGCAGCGGCTCGTCGAGTCGGGGGTGATGCAGATCGTGGCCGTGACCGACCCGCTCACCGTCGGGTTCCGACGCATGGCCATGATCGGCCTCAGGACCGAGGGCGACACCCGAGAGATCGCCGACGTGATCGCGGGCTACCCCGAGGTCGACTACGTGGTGGCCACCTCGGGCAGCTTCGATCTCCTCATGGAGGTGGTCTGCGAAGACGACGACCACCTCCTCAGCCTCCTCAACGACAAGGTGCGCGCGATCCCGGGGGTCCGCGGCACCGAGACGTTCATGTACCTCCGCCTCTACAAGCAGACCTACGCATGGGGAACCCGATGAGCACACCGCAGAAGAGTCACCAGCTGAGCAACGACGACCACCTCACCAACGACGACCTGCAGGACCTCGCCCGTCGCCACCTCTGGATGCACTTCAGTCGGCTCGGCTCGCCGGCCGAGATCCGCATCTGGGAGCGCGGGGAGGGCTGCCGGGTCTGGGACACCAACGGCAACGAGTACCTCGACGCCCTCTCGGGCCTCTTCACGGTGCAGGTCGGCCACGGGCGTCACGAGCTCGCGGCCGCCGCGGCGAAGCAGGCGGAGACACTCGAGTACTTCCCGATCTGGACCTACGGTCACATCCCCGCGATCAAGCTCGCGGCGCGGCTCTCCGATCTCGCCCCGGGCGACCTCAACCGGGTCTTCTTCACCAGCGGAGGATCCGAAGCCGTGGAGTCGGCCTGGAAGCTCGCCCGCCAGTACTTCCGGGCCAAGGGCGAAGGCCAACGCCACAAGGTGATCGCGCGCGACACCGCGTACCACGGCACCACCCTGGGCGCGCTGTCGATCACCGGTGTGCCCTCGCTGCGCACCCCGTTCGAACCGCTCACGCCCGGTGGGGTCCACGTCGTGAACACGAACAGCTACCGCAGCCCGATCGGCAAGGACGACCACGCGTTCATGATGGCGACGACCGATGCCATCGAGGAACGGATCCTGTTCGAAGGACCCGAAACGGTCGCCGCGGTGTTCCTCGAACCGGTCCAGAACGCCGGCGGTTGCTTCGTGCCGCCACCGGGCTACTTCCAGCGCGTGCGCGAGATCTGCGACCGGTACGGCGTGCTCCTCGTGTCCGACGAGGTCATCTGCGCGTTCGGTCGACTCGGGTACATGTTCGGCTGCGAACGCTACGACTACCTCCCCGACATGATCACGTGTGCGAAGGGCCTCACCAGTGGCTACTCACCGCTCGGCGCGGTGCTCTGTCGCGACCACCTCGCCGAGCCGTTCCTCGAGGGCAAGGCGAGCTTCGCCCACGGCCTCACCTTCGGCGGGCATCCGGTCAGCTGCGCGGTCGCGCTCGCGAACCTCGACATCTTCGAGCGCGAAGATCTGCTCGCACACGTGCGCGCCGAGGAACCGGCGTTGCGCGAGCGCATCGAGGGTCTTCGCGACCTCCCGATCGTGGGCGACGTGCGCGGCGCGGGTTTCTTCCTCGCGCTGGAGCTCGTGAAGGACCAGGCCACCCGCGAGACCTTCAGCAACGAGGAGTCGGAAGACCTCCTGCGCGGGTTCCTCTCCCCCCGACTCCTCGACCTCGGTCTCATCTGCCGCGCCGACGATCGCGGCGATCCGGTCGTGCAGCTCTCGCCGCCGCTGATCGCGGGGCCGGCCGAGTTCGACGAGATCGAGCGCACCCTGCGTACGGTGCTGACGGAGGCGTGGGACCGGTTCTCGTCATGACCGAACCGCTCACCGTCGGGATCCCCCGCGAGGTCAAAGACGGTGAGCACCGGGTCGCCATCACACCCGACGGTGTGCACGAGCTGAGCGACCTGGGTTCGACCGTGCTCGTCGAGACGCACGCCGGCGACGGATCGTCGATCAGCGACGAGGAGTTCCGCGCCGCGGGCGCGACCATCGTCGAAGAACCCGACGACGTGTGGGGACGTGCGGATCTCGTGTGCAAGGTGAAGGAGCCACAGCAGGAGGAGCTCGCGCTCCTCCGGCCCGACCTCGTCCTGTTCACCTACCTCCACCTCGCCGCATACCCGGCCGTCGCCGACGCGCTCCTCGAACGCCGGGTGACCGGGATCGCCTACGAGACCGTGCAACCCGCGACCGGTGGTCTCCCCCTGCTCGCGCCGATGAGTGAGGTCGCGGGCCGCATGGCCCCGCAGGTCGGTTCGCACTTTCTCGAACGCGAACACGGTGGCCGCGGCGTGCTGCTCGGGGGGGCGCCGGGCGTCCGGCCGGCACGCGTGGTGGTGCTCGGCGCGGGCAACGTCGGTTGGAACGCGGCCTGGATCGCCCAGGGCATGGAGGCCGAGGTCCTCCTGCTCGACCGGAACCTCGACCGGCTCCGCTGGGTCGACCAGATCCACAAGGGACGCATCATGACGCTGGCGAGCAACCGCGGGACGGTCGCCCGCGCCGTGGCCGACGCCGATCTGGTGATCGGGGCCGTCCTGGTGCCCGGGGGCCGGGCTCCGCAGGTCGTCAGCGAGGCGATGATCCGCACCATGAAGCCGCGGTCGGTGATCGTCGACTGTGCGGTCGACCAGGGCGGATGCATCGAGGGGATCCACGAGACCACCCACGCCGACCCGGTCTACGAACGGCACGGCGTCCTCCACTACGCGGTCGGCAACATCCCGGGCGCCGTGCCCCACACCTCGACCTATGCGCTGACCAACGCGACCCTGCACCACACGATCGAGCTCGCCCGGCTCGGCGTCGGCGGCGCGATCGCGGCCGACCCGGCGTTGGCGAGCGGCGTGAACACCGCGGCCGGCAACGTCACGAACCCGGCCGTGGCCGAAGCACTCGGTCGCCCGGCGGTGTCACTCGCGTCGGTCGAAGGACTCTGAGGATCGCCGGCTCGGAGATCCCGCGACGCTGAACGCCGCCTGACGCGCGGACGCTCAGTCTTCGCGTCGGCGGCGACGCGCGCCGCTCGTCTCCGGCGCGTCGTCGGTCACGTCGATCTCTCGGGGAGGCGTCGCGGGCTCGCCGTGCAGGGCGCGAAACACCTCTTCACGATGCACTTCGACTTCCCGGGGAGCAACGATGCCGAGTCGCACCTGATCCCCGCGCACTTCGAGCACGGTCACGACGACGTCGTCGCCGATCATGATGCTCTGATTTGCCCGTCGCGTGAGGACCAGCACACACCCTCCCTCGTCGGGGGTGAATATACGACCCAGCGGTCCCGATCGCGCGGAACTCGCGCGGAACGTGACGTGGAATGCTCCCGCGACTCACGCCAAGAGGCCGAGCGCGACCGCCCGACCGAGTGCTTCGTTGCGGTTCCTCGACTCGAGCTTCGCGTAGATGTGCGCGAGGTGGGTCTTCACCGTCGGCAACGACACGAAGAGCTCGGCCGCGATCTCGCGGTTCGAGCGACCGTCGGCGAGGAGCACGAGCACGTCGCGCTCACGGGCGGTCAGCACGAACCCGGCCTCGGCCGCGTCGCGTGCATCGTTGCCCGCGAGGAACTGCGGGTCGATCGCCTGTTCGCCCACCACGACCCGCTCACACGCGAGCGCCAGCCCGTCGGGGCCGGTGCCCCGGGCGAGGAGTCCGTCGACCGGGAGTGCGATGAGCGCGCCCACTTCCTCCGGGACCACCGACGCCAACAGGACCACCAGCTGCGGAGGCGCAGCGAGCGACCGCAAGCGGCGGGCGAGCTCGACCCGCGGCATGTCGGCCGGGGTGCCGATCACGACCACGTCGACGTCGACCGCGAGCTTCACGGCCTCGAGTCCGAAGGCGGTGTCGTCGACTGCGCCGGCGACGACCAACGACGACGTGGCCAACGACGACGAGACGCCGAAGCGGAACAGCGCCTCGTCGTCGACGACGAGGAACCGGACACTCCCCGACCGGGGAGTCGACTCAGGCACATCTGCCTCCGACCTGGATCGAGCGAGGCTACTCACGCGCGTTCGCCCCGCAGTGGTTCTTCGGCATCCGTGGGGTCGGAACTGGAGCCACGCGAACGAGGGATGCCACGTCGGTCACGGGGAGTGGGCCGCCAGGGACTCGAACCCTGAACCTGCGGGTTAAAAGCCCGATGCTCTGCCAGTTGAGCTAGCGGCCCGGTGCTGCAAGATAACCCAGGCGATCACGACCGATCCGCCGGTCGGTGCTCTCCGGTGAGGATCACGTCGAGACGCCAATCGGGGTGGTCGGCCACGACGCGCTCGAGCCAGTACGGACTCTCGAAGAGCGCGAGCAACGTGCCGTCCCGACGCTCCATCACCCGGATGCCGCTCGAGCGCCCGAACTGTTCGGCGGACTCCTGGTCGGTCCGTCTCGCCACCTTGTAGGGCGCAGAGGTCAACTCCGGTATCGCGTCGAACTCGTGCTGCAACCGATGGGCGAACACCTCGAACTGCATCCGACCGACCGCGGCGAGCAGCGGCGTCGGGTCACCCGACGGATCCCGCAGGACCTGGACCACGCCTTCCCGCTCGAGCTGCTCGAGGCCACGACGGAACTGCTTGTACCGGTTGGTGTCGGGGACCCGCACCCACGAGAAGAGCTCCGGTGCGAACGTGGGGATCGTGGGATAGGTCACCGGATCGCTCGCGTAGAGCGTGTCGCCGACGGACAGGTCGCTGGCGTTCACGAGGCCGATGACGTCGCCGGCATACGCCTCGTCGATGGTGTCTCGATCGGATCCGAAGACCGACGCCGCGTACTTCGTCGAGAAGGGCCGGCCGGTGACGCCGTGGGTCACCGTCATGCCCCGCTCGAAGCGGCCGGAGCACACCCTGACGAACGCGACGTGGTCGCGGTGCGCCGGGTTCATGTTGGCCTGCACCTTGAAGACGAACCCGGAGAAGGGTGCGGAGAGCGCACGCGGTGCACCGTCGGCGTCGCTGCGTGCCGACGGTGCCGGCGCGAGGTCGACGATCGCGTCGAGCAAGTGGCGGACGCCGAAGTTCGTCAGTGCAGAACCGACGAAGAGCGGGCTCGTCTCGCCGGCCCGGAACGAGTCGAGGTCGAGGTCGGCGCCGACCTCGTGGAGGAGCGCGCTCTCCTCGAGCGCACGAGGCCACGCCTCGCCTTCCTCGAGCCCGGCGCGGGCGGCGTCGACGCGCTCCTCGGGCGCGGCCATCGATCCGTGGGCAGTGCGGGTGAAGCGCACGAAGCCACCGTCGCGGCGGTCGATCACGCCCCGGAAGTCGCCGGGATCACCGACCGGCCACGTCACCGGGGTCGCCCGCACCTGGATCTGGTCCTCGATCTCGTCGAGCAGCTCCAGTGGGTCGCGCCCGGGACGGTCGTACTTGTTCAAGAACGTCAGGATCGGGAGGTTGCGAGCTCGGCAGACCTCGAACAGCTTGCGCGTCTGCACCTCGATGCCCTTGGCGACGTCGAGGACCATGACGGCCGCGTCGGCCGCGGCCAGCACGCGATAGGTGTCTTCGGAGAAGTCGCGGTGGCCGGGGGTGTCGAGCAGGTTGACGACGTGGTCGCGGTAGGTGAACTGCAGCACCGTCGAGCTGATGGAGATCCCCCGCTCCTGCTCCATGGCCATCCAGTCGGAGGTCGCCCGGCGACGGGCCCCACGCGCCTTCACGGCACCGGCCTCGGCGACCGCGCCCGCGTACAGCAGGAACTTCTCCGACAGCGTGGTCTTCCCGGCATCGGGATGACTGATGATGGCGAACGTCCGCCGACGCCGCACCTCTGGGATCAGGTCGGGCGGGGCCACTGTTGGCACAGTCATGAGCGGGTGATCCCGACAGCAGCGGTCGACGAGTGGCGTCGACTCTACCGGCGGGCAGCCTCGAAGTACGCCTCCAGTGCGCGTCGAAGTCGGGCTCGACCACGGTGCAACAGCACCCGTTGGTTCGCGGTGGTGAGTTCGAGTGCGTCGCAGACCTCTTCGGCGCTCCACCCCTCGACGTCGCGGAGGAGCACGACCTCGCGCTGAGCCGGCGGCAGGGCCTCGAGTGCGGTCGCGACGACCCCGAGGGTCTCCCGCGAGAGCAAGCGGGCTTCGGGCTCGTGCTCCCAATCGAGTGGGAGTGATCGCCAGTGCCCCGGATGCGACTCACCGACGACGTCGGGCCGGAAGCGGTCGGGGTCGAACGAGGCCTCGGCGCCGTCGCCGGCCGCGCGCGCCGCCGACGAGAAGGGAACGGTCCGACGTTCCCGGATCCCTCGACTCCGGGCGATGTTCATCAGGATTCGATAGAGCCAGGTCTTGACCGACGACCGCTGTTCGAAGCGGTCGATCCCGCCGATCACCCCGAGCCAGGTGTCCTGCACCACCTCGTCGGCCGCGGCGTCGGTGGGTACATACGTGCGCGCCGCCCGCCGGAGTGGCGCGTCGTAACGATCGAGCATCCAGGCGAAGGCCGCTTCGTCGCCGCGCCGCAACGCGGGCACGAGCACCGAGTCGTCGTCGTACCCACCCTCGGTGCCCGCGGCCATGAGAAGCTCATCATCGGTCACCGCACACGACCGCGCAACGGACCGCCATGAAGGAGAGCACATGCCCCTGAACGAGATGCAGGAAGCGCTCTGCTCGCAGAGCCAGTGGGACTTCTCGGATCTCCGGGCACTGTTCATCAGCTGCACGCTGAAGCGCTCGCCCGAACCGTCGAACACCGAGGGCCTCGCGGAGATCGCGATGGAGATCATGCGCCGGAACGGCATCGGCGTCGACCTCGTCCGCGCCGCCGACCACGAGATCCCCGTCGGCGTCTATCCCGACATGCGGGAGCACGGCTACGCCGAAGACGCATGGCCGGCGATCTTCGAGACCGTCGAGCAGGCCGACATCCTCGTGCTCTGCACACCGATCTGGTTGGGCGAGAAGTCGTCGGTCTGCACCAAGGTCATCGAGCGTCTGTACGGGAACTCGCACCTCCTGAACGACGCCGGTCAGTACCGCTACTACGGCCGGGTCGGCGGCTGCCTCGTGACCGGCAACGAAGACGGCGTGAAGCACTGCGCGATGAACGTCCTCTACTCACTGCAGCACCTCGGGTACGTGATCCCACCGCAGGCCGACGCCGGCTGGATCGGCGAGGCCGGACCCGGGCCGTCGTACCTCGACGCCGGCTCGGGAGGGCCCGAGAACGACTTCACGAACCGGAACACGACGTTCATGACGTGGAACCTCATGCACCTCGCGCGCATGATCAAGGACGCGGGTGGAATCCCCGTCCACGGCAACCAGCGCGCGGCATGGGACGCCGGTTGCCGATTCGACTACGTGAACCCCGAGTACCGCTGACCGCTACCCCGTGGGGCCGAATCGCTCGACGCGAATGCGTTCGGTGGAGACGCCGGCTTCGACGAGCACCCTCGACGCCGCGTCGGCGAAACGGGCCGATCCACATACGAAGCCGGTCGCTGCTGCTGCGAACGTCGGGTCGCGCAGCAGCGGGGTGACGTCGTCGACCGCGAGGTGGGCCGGTGCCCGGGTCGACGGCTCGGGCACCACCCGGGTGTAGATCACGGTGGTCTCCGGCCCGGGGAGCTCGCTCGCGTAGTAGAGGTCGTCGGGTGAGCGCACCGAGAGCACGAGGCGTACCCGATCCGACCGTCCGGTGCGCCGGGCGTGACGCAGCATCGCCATCAGCGGCACGACGCCCGACCCACCGCCGACGAGCAGGGCCGGGGTCTCGCCGTCCCAGACGAACCAGCCCCCGATGGGGCCGCGCACCTCGAGCTCGTCACCGACCTCGAGGACGTCGTGCAGGAAGGTGGAGACCTCGCCCCCGTCGAGCAGCTCGACGGTCAGGTCGATCTCGTTCGTGTCGTCGGGCGCCGACGCGATCGAATACGAACGCGACGCCGTGTACCCGTCGGGTGCCGTCAACCGGACGACGAAGTGCTGGCCCGGCTCGTGTCGGACCGGACGCTCGAGCGCGAGCCGCAGGGTCTTCGCGCGTGCCGTCTCGTCGGTGATCCCGACCACCGTCGCGGTCTGCCACGACGTCGCACCGGTCGGAGCACCGGGCACGCGTCAGTCGCCCTGGTAGCGCTGCTCGAGCCAGGGATCACCGCGATCGTGGTAGCCGTTGCGCTCCCAGAAGCCGGGCTCGTCGTGGTCGAGGAGCGCGAGGCCGGAGACCCACTTCGCGCTCTTCCAGAAGTAGAGGTGCGGGACGAGCAAGCGGGCCGGGCCCCCGTGGTCGGTGCTCAACGGCGCACCGTCGACCTCCCACGCGACCCACGCCTTGCCGCCGGTGACGTCGGTGAGCGGGAGGTTCGTCGTGTAGCCGGTGTGGCTCCGTGCGAGCACGTGCGTCGCACTCGGAAGGGGTCGCGCGGCGGCGAGCACCGTGTCGATCGAGACGCCGCTCCAGAGCATCCCGAACTTCGACCACGTCGTGACGCAATGGATGTCGCCGGCGTACTGCGACTCGGGGAGCGCATGGATCTCGTCCCAGGTCCAGGTGGTCGGCTGCTCGACCAAGCCGTCGACGGTGAAGGTCCAGGTGTCGGTCGACAGGGTGGGGGTGACCTCGGCGCTCAGCACCGGCCACTGGGTACCGGTGTCGTACTGACCCGGTGGGAGTCTCGGGTCGCGTTCGGCCCGGTTGCGGCCCAGGAACCCCCGCGTCAGCTTCTTCGCCACGGCCCGAGGCTAGCGGTGCCGGTCTCGCGTGATCAGCAAGCATCCAGCCGGGTATTTGCGGTTTGAACCTCACTTCAACCCGGCGTCTGCTCGTTTGTTGCCGTAGAATGCCCGCATGACGACGTTTCGCACCGGCCAGGCGGCCGAGCTCCTCGGGGTCAGCGTCGACACGGTCCGGCGCTGGGCCGACGAGGGGAAGTTGCCGACGACCCGCTCCGACGGCGGCCACCGCACGATCGACGGCGCGGCGCTGGCGCGCTTCCTGGCCGAACACGCCAAGCAGCTCGAGCCGCTCGGTATGCGCCAGTCGGCCCGCAACCGGTTCACCGGCATCGTCACGCGCGTCGAACGCGACGGGCTCACCGCGATCGTCGAGATCCAGGCCGGCCCGCACCGTGTCGTCTCGCTCATCACGCGCGAAGGCGTCGACGACATCGGCATCGAGCCCGGCGATCTCGCCGTCGCGGTCGTGAAGGCCACCAACGTGATCGTCGAGGTGCCGCCGGTCGAATGACCGCGCGGTCAAGAGCACGGGAGCAGCATGCGCAGGAACGTCGTCACCTGGGTGGCCGTTGTCCTCCTCGCCGGTCTCGTCGCGACCGGATGCGGGAGCGATTCCGACTCCACGTCGAGCTCCTCGACGAGCAGCACCGAGGCGTCGGACGTCACCGGCGCCATCACGGTGTCGGCGGCGGCGTCGTTGACCGAAGCGTTCACCGAGATCGGCGCCGACTTCCAGAAGGAGAACCCGGACGCGAGCGCAACGTTCAACTTCGGTTCGTCGGGCACGCTGGCGACCCAGATCCAACAGGGCGCACCGGCCGACAGCTTTGCGTCGGCCGACGAGGCGAACATGGACAAGCTCGTCACCGCCGGGCTCATCGCCGGTGACCCGACGGTCTTCGCTCGCAACCGCCTGGTCATCGTGACGAAGCCCGGCAACCCGGAGCAGGTGCAGGGTCTCGGTGACCTCGCCGGTCTGGGCGTGGTCTCGTTGTGTGGGCCCGAGGTGCCGTGCGGGAAGTATGCCGACCAGATCCTCGCGACGGCCGCCGTCACGATCCCCACGGAGCGGATCACGCGCGGCCAGGATGTGAAGACGACCCTGGGCGCGGTGACGACCGGCGACGCCGACGCGGCGATCGTCTACGTGACCGATGCGAAGAGCGCGGGAGACGCGGTGGACACGGTCACGATTCCCGATGCGCAGAACGTGATCGCGATCTACCCGATCGGGGTCGTCGCCGCGGGCACGAACCAGCCGACGACGCGCGCGTTCATCGACTTCGTGACCGGGTCGAAGGGGCAGGCGACGCTGCGCTCGTTCGGCTTCCTCGCGCCCGACTGACCGTGGACCGCCGGCCCGTGGAGCACGCGTGAGCCGACGCGGACGGCCGACGCCCTGGTTCGCGATCACGCTCGCGGCCGTCGGCTTCGCGTTCATCACGCTGCCCCTCGTCGGTCTGATCCAGCAGGTGCCCTGGGGCAATCTCGGCGAGGATCTCCGCACCCCCGAGGCCCGGGCGGCGCTCCGCCTGTCGCTGATCTGCTCCGTCTGGGCCGCGGCACTGGCCATGACGTTCGGAGTCCCGCTCGCGTGGGTGCTCGCACGGGTCGAGTTCCGCGGCCGTGCGGTCGCCCGGGCCCTCGTGCTGCTGCCGCTGGTCGTGCCCCCCGTGGTCGGAGGCGTCGGCCTCTTCTACGCCTTCGGGCGCGACGGGCTGGTGGGTCAGTACCTGTGGGACTGGTTCGGGATCCAGCTGACCTTCTCGACCGCCGGCGTGGTGATGGCGGAGACGTTCGTGGCCTTGCCGTTCGTCGTGATCACGGTGGAGGCGGCGCTCCGGGGGATGGACCGACGCTACGAAGAGGCGGCAATGACCCTCGGCGCCCGTCGCAGCACCGTGTTCCGCCGGGTCACCGTTCCGCTGATCGCGCCCGGCCTCGTGGCCGGGGCTGCGCTCGCCTGGGCGCGCGCGCTCGGCGAGTTCGGCGCGACGATCACCTTCGCGGGCAACATCCAGGGCCGCACCCAGACCACGCCACTCGCCGTCTACCTCCTGCTCGAATCGAAGCCGGAGATCGCGATCGGGTTGAGCATCGTGTTGCTCGCGGTGTGTGTCGCGGTGCTGGCCCTGTTGCGCGACCGATGGCTCGGTGTCGGATGAGCCTGACCGCGCACGTGTGCATCAGCCTGGGCACCCTCGCGCTCGACGCCGCGCTCGACGCCGACGACGGCGAGACCGTGGCGATTCTCGGGCCGAACGGTGCCGGCAAGACGACGCTCCTCCGGGGACTGGCCGGCCTCGCGCCGATCGATGCCGGCGAGATCACCATCGACGGCACCCGGCTCGACGACGGCGGGCAGGTGTTCGTGCCACCAGAACGTCGGCCGGTCGGTGTGGTGTTCCAGGACTACCTGCTGTTCCCGCATCTCTCGGTGCTCGAGAACGTGGCGTTCGGGCTGCGCAGCCGGGGCACCGGCCGCGGCGCGGCGCGCGCCCGGGCGACCGCGGCGCTCGACCGGGTCGGCCTCGCCGACCGGAGCTCCGTCAAGCCGCGGGAGCTCTCCGGCGGTCAGGCCCAGCGCGTCGCGCTCGCGCGGGCGCTCGTGACCGAACCGCGCTTGCTCCTGCTCGACGAACCGCTCGCGGCGCTCGACCAGACCACCCGGGCGAACCTCCGGCGCGAGCTGCGGAACCAGCTCGGCGCGTTCGGCGGGGTGCGGATCCTGGTCACCCACGACCCGCGTGACGCCGCGGCGCTCGCCGACCGCCTCGTGATCCTCGAAGCCGGCCGCGTCGTGCAGTCGGGAACGTTCGCCGACGTGTCGGCACACCCCAGATCCGAGTACGTGGCCGATCTCGTCGGGATGAACCTCCTGCAGGGCACGGCCCGGGGCGACCGCGTCGAGCTCGCGAACGGCGCCACGGTGGTCGCAGCCGCGGCCGGCGTCGGCTCCGTGCTCGCCGTCGTGCATCCGAGGTCGGTCTCGCTGCACCGCGACCATCCCACCGGCAGCCCCCGCAACGTGCTCCGCGGCCGGGTGGAGACGATCGACGCAACCAGCGACCGGGTGCGCGTCGGCATCGGAGGGCCGGTACCCCTCGTGGCGGAGATCACTCCCGCATCGCTGCACGAGCTCGGCCTGGTCGAGGGCAGCGACGTCTGGGCGTCGGTGAAGGCCACCGACGTGACCGTCTTCCCGACGTAGCCGTCGAAGTAGGTTCGGGCCCATGTTCGTGATGCGGTTCGATGTCCGGGCACCCGGGTTCGGCGCGGCGCACGCCGACCTCTACGCGGCGACGCTCGACATGGCCGCGTACGCGGAGGAGCACGGGTTCGCGGCAGTGGTCGTGTCGGAGCACCACGCGACCGACGACGGCTACCTCCCGTCGCCTCTCGTCCTCGCAGCAGCCATCGCCGGGCGCACGGCGACGATCCCGATCAGCGTGGCGGCACTGCTCGTCCCGCTGTACGACCCGGTCCGGCTCGCGGAAGACATCGCGGTGCTCGACCACGTGAGCCGCGGCCGCGTCTCCTACATCGTCGGGATCGGCTACCGGCCCGAGGAGTACGCGATGCTCGGTCTCGACTTCGGGGCGCGAGGCCGCACCGTCGAGTCACACGTCACGCTCATGCAACGACTGTGGGCCGGTGAGCCCGTGGAACACGACGGGCGGACGATCAGCGTTCGACCGACACCGTTCTCCGAACCGCATCCGATGCTGTTCTACGGAGGCGGATCGAGCGCGGCTGCCCGACGCGCCGCGCGCCTCGACCTCCCGTTCTTCCCGCAGAGCAGCGACCCCCGGATCGTCGAGACCTACCAGGCCGAACGAACCCGACTCGGCCTCCCCGAGGGGATGGTCATCGCACCCGGGGAGGGCCCGCTGAACGTCTTCGTGTCCGACGATCCCGATGCGACCTGGGCCCGGATCGGTGAGCACCTGCTGCACGACGCACGCAGCTACGCGCAGTGGCAGGTCGACGCGGGGCTGGTGTCGGTCGCGCTCGACGAGTCCGACTCCGTCGCAGCACTCCGCGCCGGTTCGGTCTACGCCGTGCTCACGCCCGACGAGTGCATCGACCTCGTCCGGCGGCGTGGATCACTCGCCCTCCATCCCCTCTGCGGCGGCATCCCGCCCGAGATCGCCTGGGAGAGCCTCGAACTCATCACGAGCCGCGTCCAACCCGCTCTGGCGTGAAGACCACCGAGATCTGGGAGAAGGAGCGGAGCCGGCGGTCATCCCGCGCGGGGCCTCAGCTGGTGGGCGATCGAGCCGGCGCAGCGGATTCGACCCGAAGTCAGGCTTTTACCAGGCGTTCGATCGCCCGGACGGCTTCCTCGACCATCGCGTCGGCCTGTTCGGGGTCGTCGGTCACGGCGTTGCGAACGCAGTGGCGCACGTGCTGGTCGAGCAGTCCGATCGCGACGCTCTGGAGCGCCTTCGTCGCCGCGCTCACCTGCGTCAGCACGTCGATGCAGTACGCGTCCTCGTCGACCAGGCGTTGCAGACCGCGGATCTGCCCCTCGATCCGGCGCAGTCGCTTCAGGTAGTCGTCCTTCTCCATCGTGTAGCCGCGCACTCGGTGCTCCTGTCAGGTCGCGTCGGCCTGGAACCGACGGAGGCGAAGACTGTTCGACACCACGAACACGCTCGAGAGCGCCATCGCGGCACCGGCGATCATCGGGTCCAACAACCCTGCCGCAGCAAGGGGAATCGCGGCGACGTTGTAGGCGAAGGCCCAGAAGAGGTTGCCCTTGATCGTGGCGAGTGTCCGCCGCGAGAGTCGCACCGCGTCGGCGGCGACCCGGAGGTCGCCTCGGACGAGGGTCAGGTCGCTCGCCTCGATCGCGACGTCGGTGCCGGTTCCCATCGAGATGCCGAGGTCGGCCTGGGCCAGTGCCGCGGCGTCGTTGACGCCGTCGCCGACCATGGCGACGACATGGCCCGACTCCTGGAGCTGGCGGACGACGTCGACCTTGCCGGCCGGCAGCACGTCGGCGATCACCCGGTCGATCCCCACCGTGGCCGCGACCGACCCGGCCGACCGTTCGTTGTCGCCGGTCAGGAGCACCGGCGTGAGGCCGAGGGCCTGGAGGCGTTCGACGGCCCTCGCGCTCGTCGGCTTGACGGTGTCGGACACGACCAGGAGCCCGCGGACCGCCCCGTCCCACCCGGCGAGGACAACCGTCTGGCCGCGCGCTTCGGCTGCCTCGCGCGCCACGACCAGCTCGGGTGGCACCGACAGGCCGGCATCCACGAGGAACTGCTCGCGACCGACCAGGACCCGACGGCCGAGGACCACGCCGCGGACCCCCCGACCCTGATCGTTGTGGAAGTCGTCAACCGGCGGCAGTGAACCCAGCTGCTCCCGGGCCCCGGCGGCGATCGCGCGCGCGATCGGGTGCTCCGAAGCGTCCTCGACCGCGCCGGTCACGCGCAGCACGTCGTCGGCCTCGCCACCGTTCGCCGGCGTGACCCGGGCGAGCTTCATCCGACCCGAGGTGACCGTGCCCGTCTTGTCGAGGACGACCGTATCGACCCGACGCGTCGACTCGAGCACCTCGGGTCCCTTGATGAGGATGCCGAGCTGCGCGCCGCGGCCGGTGCCCACGAGGAGCGCGGTCGGTGTCGCGAGGCCGAGCGCGCACGGGCAGGCGATGATCAACACCGCCACAGCCGCGCTGAAGGCCGTGGTGACCGCCGCGCCGCTCACGAGCCAGGCGATGAGCGTCAGCGCCGAGATGCCGATGACCACGGGCACGAACACCGCCGACACGCGGTCGGCGAGCCGTTGCACCGGCGCCTTGCCCGACTGGGCATCGGTCACGAGGCGGGCGATCTGGGCCAGGGCGGTGTCGGCGCCGACGCGGGAGGCGCGCACCACGAGGCGACCACCGTCGTTGACCGTGGCGCCCGCGACGGCACCTCCCGGACCGACCTCGACCGGGACCGACTCTCCGGTGAGGAGCGACGCATCGATCGCCGACGTCCCGTCCTCGACCACACCGTCGGTGGCGATCTTCTCGCCCGGCCGCACGACGAACCGGTCTCCCACCACGAGCGCCGAGATCGGGATGCGGACCTCCTCGACGGCGCCGCCGGGCGTCGATGCGCGCAGCACCGCGACGTCCTTCGCGCCGAGCTCGAGCAGCGCACGCAGGGCCGCGCCGGAGCGACGCTTGGCCCGCTCCTCGGCGTAGCGACCCGCGAGGATGAACACCGTCACCGCCGCTGCGACCTCGAGGTAGAGGTCGCCGCCGTCGCCGGAGACGATCACGAACACCGACCAGCTGTAGGCCGCGAGCGTGCCGACCGAGATCAGCGTGTCCATCGTCGAGCGACCGTGCCGGAGCCCGGACCACGCCATCTGGTGGAACGGCGCCGCGCCCCACAGCACCACCGGGGTCGCGAGTGCCAGGCTGACGTATTCCCACCCGGTGAACTGCAGCGAGTGGAACATGCCCATCGCCACGACCGGGATCGCCAGCAGCGCCGACACCACCAGCCGGGCGCGGAGCATGCTGGTGGCCGCGTGATCGTGGTGGTCGTGCGCAGCGCGGGCGGCGTCGCCGCGCTCGTCGGCCGGCGGTGGGAGGGTCGCCCGGTAGCCGGCGTCGTCGACGGTTCGGATCACCTCGTCGACCGCGGCATCGCGGGAAACCCCCGGGGCGAGCACGACCCGGCACCGCTCGGTCGCGTAGTTGACGCTCGCCTCGACGCCCTCGAGGCGGTTGAGCCGCTGCTCGATTCCCGCCGCGCAGGACGCGCAGGTCATGCCGTCGATGTCGAGGTCCACGGTCGGATCCATGTCATCACCATACCCCCCTAGGGTATTTTGTCAAGGGCCGGGAGCGGCATTCCGTTAGTTTCAGGGGACAATGCAGGCCGCGTCGGATGATCCCGGGACCACCGTGGCCGCGGCCGGGCCCGTCTCGAACCGACGCCGGACGATCGGCCGGATCGTCCTCCTGCTGGCGTTCGCGGTGTCGCTCTACCTCGTCGCGCCGGGCCTGCTGGCCCTGTTCGGGTCGATCCCTCGCCTCCGCGACGTGTTCCCGGCCTGGTTCCTCGCCGTCGCGGTGCTGGAGGCCCTCGCGTTCGTCTGCATCTGGGAGCTGACCCGGATCGCGCTCAAGACGAAGCTGTGGTTCGACGTCGTCTGCTCGCAACTGGCGGGGAACGCGCTGAGCCGGGCGCTCCCCGGCGGCGCGGCCACCGGGGGGCCGTTGCAGCTGCAGATGCTCACCCGGGCCGGCTTCGACGCCGCGACCACGACGACCGCACTGACGGCGGTCGGACTGCTCTCGACCGCCACCCTCTTCGTCCTGCCCGTCGTGGCCATCGTCCCGATGCTGTTCGGACTCGCGGTCGACTCGCGACTGATCCGGGGTGCGATCCTCGGCGCGGCGATCGGCATCTTCCTCCTCGCCGGCGGGTCGGTGCTCCTCACCTCGGACCGCGTGATCCGCGGGGTCGGGAACTTCATCGACACGTTGATCCGAAGGTACCGGAAGATCCGCCGTCAACCTGCGCCGACCGAAACCGTGGCGGACCGGGTCGTCGACGCGCGCGACTTCGTTCGCGGTGCACTGAGCTCGTCGTGGAAGCGCGCGCTCCCCGCCGCGCTCGGCAACCAGGTGTTCGACTTCCTCGCGCTGTACACGAGTCTCCTGGCCGTCGGTGCGTACCCGGATCCGACGCTGGTGCTCCTCGCGTACGTCGCCGGGGCCGCGCTCGCGATGGTGCCGATCACCCCGGGTGGGCTGGGTTTCGTGGAGGCGGGCCTCACCGGCGTGCTCGCGCTCGCGGGTGTGTCGCCCGACCACGCCGTGCTCGCGGTCCTGCTCTACCGACTCTTCTCCTATTGGGCTCCACTCCCGGCCGGCGTCGCCGCCTCCACCGCCTTCTCCCGCCGCCACAGAATCGCGACCGGCGGCGATTCCTAGGGAGTCACGATGGGGAAGTCGGGGGTCGACTGCTCCAGGAGACCGAAGAACCATGCGAGCGCCTCGAGGTCACCCGCGAGTTCGATCTCTCCAGCGGCAAGAGCGTCGGGGAGCACGACGGTACCGGCGAGGATCCGGTTCAGTGTCGTGCGCGCCAGCGTGATGGTGACGGCCGCGTCGGGGTCGAGCCGTCCGCGCGCATGGCTGATCGCACCGTGCTCGACCGACACCACGAACTGCTCACCGGTGTCGGTGAACTCCCAGTTGGTGACGAGAGTCCGGGCCGCCGCCGCGGGGCCGTCGATCCGCACACCCAGCACGTCGAACACCTGCTCCAGGCTGAGCGCGCTCGCGCCGGCCGGGCGGAGGGGCGGGAGATCGGGGACTCCGTTGCGGAGCTCGTGCGCGCCCATGAGGTAGAAGTTCCGCCACGTCGCGTTCTCGGTCTGGTAGCCCAGCTGTTCGAGTGCGGCAGCTTGCAGCTTGCGCGCCGCGTGATGGCCGGGATCCGCGAACACGACATGGTCGACGACCTGAGCGACCCACCGGTAGTCGCCGTCGTCGAAGGCCGCCCGTGCCTTGGTCACGACCGCGTCGGCGCCGCCCATGTACTCCACGTAGCGGATCGATGCCGCGACCGGGGGCAGCGCGTGCAGTCGCGCCGGATTGCCGTCGAACCAACCCAGGTACCGCTGCGCGATCGCCTTCACGTTGTGGCTCACGCTGCCGTAGTAGCCGCGGCAGTGCCACGCGTTCGCGAGGTCGGCAGGCAGCTCGAACGTCTCCGCGATCTCGGCCCCGGTGTGGCCCTGGTTGAGCTGCCGCATCGTCTGGTCGTGCAGATAGCGGTAGAGATCGCGCTGCAGTCGGAGGAACGCGTCGACGTGCTCGGCACCCCAGGTCGGCCAGTGGTGCTGCGCGAACAGCACGTCGGTCCGGGAACCGAAGAGCTCGATCGTCTCGTTGAGGTACTTCGACCAGGCGAGGGCGTCCCGAACGAGCGCGCCCCGCAGGGTCACGATGTTGTGCATGTTGTGCGATGTGTTCTCGGCCGCGCACAGGACCCGGTGCTCCGGGAAGAGGAAGTTCATCTCGGCAGGCGCTTCACTGCCCGGGGTGATCTGGAACAGCATCTCGATGCCGTCGATCTCGAGTTGCTGACCGGTGTGGGTGATCGACACCGTCGGCGGGATGAGCGACACCGTCCCGGTGGAGTTGGTCTTGCCCAACCCGGCGTCGACCTGACCGCGCGGCCCCCGGTGGAGGAGCGCGCCGTACATGTACTGCGCGCGGCGTTGCATCGCCGTTCCCGCGAGCACGTTCTCAGCGACCGCGTGCTCGAGGAAGCCTTCGGGCGCGATCACCGGCACCCGCCCGGCTCGCACGTCGGCTTCGTCGATCACACCGGCGGCGCCGCCGAAGTGGTCGACGTGGCTGTGGGTGTAGAGCAGCGCCCGGACCGGACGACGACCCCGGTGCTCGTAGTACAGCTCGAGCGCCGCCGCGGCGCACTCGGTCGAGACGAGCGGATCGATCACGAGGATGCCGGTGTCGCCCTCGACGATCGTCATGTTCGAGATGTCGTAGCCCCGCACCTGGAAGAAGCCGGGCACCACCTCGAAGAGCCCGTGGTCCCAGTTGAGTCGGGCCTGCCGCCAGAGGCTCGGGTGCACCGAATCGGGTGGGTGCTCCGCCGCGAGGAATCCGTACGACTCCATGTCCCACACGACCCGCCCCGCGAGGTTGCGGACGACCAGCTCGGGGAGTGCGGCGACGAACCCCCGACGGGCGTCGTCGAAGTCGCTGGTGTCGTGGAAGGGCAGGTGGCCCACCGCTTCGGCGTTTGCCGCTGCGGTGGCTGGACTCGCGGGATCGGGGCCCGTCACATCGGTCTCGGCCATCCCGGCAGTCTCGCTCACGGGCCGGGCCGGAGCGGCTGCTACCATTCGCGTCCTCCCGAGAGAGCGAGCCCCCGTCGTCTAGCGGCCCAGGACGCTGCCCTTTCAAGGCGGTAACGGCGGTTCGAATCCGCTCGGGGGTACGAGTCCCACCCGCAAGGGCGGCTCGGTAGCACGGTCCTGTGGTGCAGTTTGGAGTGCACGCCGCCCTGTCAAGGCGGAGGCCGCGGGTTCAAATCCCGTCAGGACCGCTGGGTGGCTCGCCGCCCTGCAAGGCCGGGTAGCTCAGTCGGCAGAGCACACGCCTGAAAAGCGTGGGGTCACCGGATCGACGCCGGTCCCGGCCACCACCACGGCCCTCCCGGCAGGTTTGCGGGAGGGCCGTCCTCGTCGCCGAGCTCCGACCGGGCCGCTGGGGCGCGCCGTGGCGCTCAGCCGGCGCAGTCAGGCTGCAGCACCGCAGTGAGGTTCGCCACCGTGCTCCCGACCTGCGCGGCGGCATCGGCGAAGTTCGAAATTCCGGCGGTGACGCCGTCGGGGATGCTCGCGCTCCGCAGCTCGGCGGCGGCCGTCTCGAGCTGGTCGATCGCCTCTCTGACCGCGGCGACGTCGGGCTCGACGTCCTGCTTCACCGAGTCGCCCAGCGCATCGAGATCCGACCGGATCGACTTGATCGCGGCGGTGACCTCGCGCTTGCCGCCGGTGAGGGTCGTGGGGTCGACGACCTTCCGGACCGACTGCTGCACCTTCGCGCTCACGGCGCAGACGGCCCGGCGAGACGATGTCGTGGTGGTGGTCCCCGAACCGGAGCCCGAGGAATCGGAGCTGCAGCCGCCGGCGAGCAGACAGGCGAGCAGACCGGCCGCTACCGGCGCCCAGAGCTTCATGATGGTTCCCCCTCGGTGACTCACGCTCAGGGGTGCATCAGAGCACAGGCGGATCTCGCCGGGTGCTTCAGGCGATCCGGGTGGTGGGCTTGCGGGTCGTGGGCTTGCGGGTGCTCGGGGGGCGGGAGGTGGAGTTCGTCATGGTGGTTCCTTCCCATCGGGCTCTGCTTCGCCGGAGCCTCGTGACTCCATGATGGGTCGGGAGCCGCGCCGCGTCTGTTTCGGTCGTGACACACCGGGCGTGACGGTCGTCACGCCGGATCCCTCGAGGCTCAGCCAGGCCCGGAGCGAGCGCGCCGACGAACGCCGACGCCGACGCGTTCGTGTGCACCCTCGACTACCAGCCCGGAGGATTCGGGCCTGCGACCGCCGTCGAGCAGGCGATCCCGCTGAAGCTCGGCGAATCGTGAGCTGAGCGACCCGAAGCGTCGGCCGAGCGGTTACGCCTCGGCGGTGTCTTCGACCTGCTCGAGGAAGCGGCGGATCTCAGCGGCCTTGAACCGGCGGTGACCGCCGAGGGTCCGGATCGCGGAGATCTTGCCGGCACGGGCCCAACGGGTGACGGTCTTCGGGTTGACGCGGAACATCGCGGCCACCTCGGACGGGGTCAGGAGGGCTTCGTTCTCGGGGGTTGCGGGCACTGTGGTGCTCCTTCGCTGCTCGCGGACAATCGGTGCTACCGGGGGGTCCGATCTACCCTTGCTCGAACGTTTCCGTACCCAAGGGGCTCACCTGGCAAAACCGGACGATGTTTCGAATCTTCGGGAGTGTCCGGATGTTGCCACTTTGCAGAAGAGCGTAGCCTCTGCAGCCTTTCGGGTTCGATAGCTCGAATGTATCATTCACGACCCGGGTATATGACTAGTCACTCCACGTAAATCCGTGACGATCGAACGTCGAGGTGCGCGTGCGGTGCGCGTAGTCATCGATGGTCACTCTGGCCGGAGTGGGGCCTCGCCCGGTGGGTCGGACCCGGGCCGACTCCGGGGCTGCGGGAGGCCGCGGCGGTACACTCAGGCCCGTGGCTCGAGTGCTGGCCGTCGCCAACCAGAAGGGCGGCGTGGCCAAGACCACCACCGTCCACACCCTGGGAGCGGCGATGGCCGAGCTGGGTGACCGGGTGCTCCTCGTCGACCTCGACCCCCAGGCGTGCCTCACCTACTCGCTCGGCCTCGACCCCGAGGGCCTGAGCAGCTCCCTCCACCACGTGCTCATCGGACGGGCCGACGCCGCCGACGTCGTCGTCGACCTCGGCACACTCGTCGTGCTGCCCGCAACGATCGATCTCGCCGGGTCCGAGGTGCACCTGCTCACCCGCACCGGACGCGAGCACGCGCTGGCCCGGGCGCTCGCACCCCTTCGCGACCGCTTCGACGTCGTGCTGATCGACTGCCCGCCGTCGCTCGGGATCCTGACGATCAACGGACTGACCGCGGCCGACGAGGTGGTGATCCCCCTGCAGTGCGAGACGCTCAGCCACCGGGGGGTGGGTCAGCTCCTCGAGACCGTCGGCGACGTGCGTGCGTACACCCGCCCCGACCTCCAGGTACGCGGTGTCGTGGCGACCATGGTCGACGGCCGGACGCGCCACGCGCGCGAGGTGCTCGCCGACGTGCACGAGCGGTACGCGCTCGAGGTGCTCGAACCCCACGTGCCGAAGTCGATCCGGTTCGCCGAAGCCCCGGCGATGGGGCGTTCGATCCTCGAACACGCACCCCGGTCGCCGGGCGCAGCGGCCTACCGGGAACTGGCCCGACAACTCCGGACGACCGCGTGAACGAACCGCGAGACCCCACAGGCAAAGCCGCGTTGTACTCGACCGCGGGGCGACGCGCCGGAACCCTCGTGCTCGACTGCTCGCACTGCGGCGGACGGACACGGGTCGGTTACCCCGAGTTCGCCCGACGTCACCTGCCCGCGTGGCTGTGGCTTCCCTGGCGCGAGCATTCACGCCTCATGGTCTGCCCTGCATGCGAACACCGCACCTGGGTCGCCGCCCGCTGGTTGGAGTGACGGATGCGCCGTGCGCGTCAGACGAGGGTGGCTCTGGGCGGGGTGCCGTGGGCGCTGCGGATCTCGCCGACGGGCCAGGCCTCGTGGCCGGCGGCCCGCACGATGTCGAGGGCCCGGAACACGTCGCCGCCCGGAACGACCGCCAGCATCCCGAGGCCGAGGTTGAAGACCTGTTCCATCTCGTCGTCGGCCACCGATCCCGCCGTCTGGATCTCACCGAAGATGCGCGGCTGGTCCCACGACCCCCGTTCGATGACCGCCTCGACGTGCTCGGGGAGGACGCGGAGGAGGTTGTCGACGATCCCGCCGCCGGTCACGTGCGCGAACGCGCGCACGTCGACGTGCCGGCGGAGCTCGAGCATCGACGGGGCGTAGATCACGCTCGGACGCAACAACTCCTCGCCGAGGGAGTGCGACGCGCCAACCCAGGCCGGTTCGTCGAGGCTGCGACCGGCCCGGTCGAGCAGGGCGCGCCGAGCGAGCGAGTACCCGTTGCACCGCAGACCCGGGCTCGCGATGCCGATGATCTGATCGCCCGGGCGTACCGCGCGGGGGAGCACCTCGGACCGCTCGACGACGCCCACCGCGAATCCCACCAGATCGAACTCACCGGGTTCCATCGCGTCGGGATGTTCCGACATCTCGCCCCCGATGAGCGCGCACCCCGACTGGCGGCACCCTTCGGCCACGCCGGCGACGATCTCGTCGATCGTCTCGGGAACGAGCTTGCCCACCGACACGTAGTCGAGGAAGAACAGCGGCTCGGCCCCCTGCGACGCGATGTCGTCGACCGACATGGCGACGCAGTCGATGCCGATGGTGCGGTACCTGCCGGTCATCCGGGCGATGATCGACTTGGTCCCGACGCCGTCGGTGGACGCGACGAGCAGCGGGTCCCGGTGACCGAGCTTGCCGAGGGAGAACAGGCCGCCGAAGCCGCCGACGTCGCCCACCACCTCGGGCCGGAAAGTCGTCCGCACGTGCTGCTTGATGAACTCGACGGCCTTCTCGCCGGCCGCGATGTCGACGCCGGCCTCGCGATAGGTGAGGGAGTCGTCTTCGCGATCTCGCCGGCTCACCGAATGACGCCCGCGGTCACGTGGGGAACCGGGGCGACGAGTCCGACGACTCCACGTCGGCGTCGGTGAGGCGGGCCTCGGTCACGTCGATCTCGAGCACGCCCTTGGTGTCGTCGAGGGGCACCGGCACCGGGTAGTGCCCGGTGAGACACGCGGTGCAGAACGACTCCTCGGCGGTGCCGGTCGCCTTGGTGAGCCGTTCGATCTCGAGGTAGGCGAGGGAATCGACGCCGAGGTACTCGCGGATCTCGCCGACCGACAGATCGGCTGCGAGCAGCTCCGACTTCCGACCGGTGTCCATCCCGTAGTAGCAGGGCCAGCGGTACGGCGGCGAGGAGACCCGGAAGTGGATCTCGGTGGCGCCCGCTTCCCGCAGCATCGCCACGACCTGACGGGTGGTGGTGCCCCGGACGATCGAGTCGTCGACGACGACGAGCTTCTTGCCCCGGATGTTCTCGGGGAGCGGGTTCAGCTTCATCCGCACGCTCTGGCCCCGCATCTGCTGGCTGGGCTGGATGAACGTACGACCGACGTACCGGTTCTTCACGAGACCGTCGCCGTAGGGGATGCCGGACGCGCGGGCGTAGCCCTGCCCCGCGGGGATCCCCGACTCCGGGATGGGCATCACCATGTCGGCGTCGACCGGCGCCTGCCGGGCCAGCTCCTCGCCCATGCGTTGCCGCGCCGCGTGCACGCTCTGGCCGTAGAGGTTGGTGTCGGGTCGGGCGAAGTAGACGAACTCGAAGAGACACAGCTTCGGCTCGGGTTCGGCGAAGCGGTACTCCCGACGGAGCCCGGCCGCGTCGATGACGACCATCTCGCCCGGCTGCACGTCGCGCACGTAGTGCGCGCCGACGATGTCGAGCGCAGCCGTCTCGCTGGCCAGCACCCACCCACCCCCTTCGAGCCGACCCAGCGCGAGGGGCCAGAACCCGTGGGGATCGCGGACCCCGATGAGGCGGGCATCGTCCATCAACACGAACGAGAACCCACCCTTCAGGCGGGGGAGCACCTTCTCGAGCGCGTGCTCCAGCTCCCGGCCGTCGGACCGGGGCTCGTCGGGCCACTCGCGGGCGATGAGCTCTGCGACGAGGGCGGAGTCGGTGGTGGAGTCGAAGTTGGTCTCGTCGGCGGTGAGGCCGGGGAGCATGCCGAGGGTGCCGGCCAGCTCCGCGGTGTTGGTGAGGTTGCCGTTGTGGCCGAGCGCGAACCCGGCATCGCCGACGGAGCGGTAGATCGGCTGCGCGTTCCGCCACGACGAAGACCCGGTCGTGGAGTACCGGGTGTGGCCGATGCCGAGGTGACCTTCGAGCGGTGCGAGGTTGCGCTCGTCGAAGACCTGGGTGACGAGACCCATGTCCTTCACGACGGTCACGTTCTGACCGTCACTGACCGCGATGCCCGCCGACTCCTGCCCCCGGTGCTGCAACGCGTACAAGCCGAGGTAGGTGAGTTGGGCAACCGGTTGGTTCGGGGCGTACACCCCGAACACGCCACATGCGTGCGCGAGACCACCGTTCACTGTTCAAGTATCGCACGTCGGAACCGACCCTCACGATCCGCCCGACCACGGCAGCCGGGCTGGAGGAGGAGCGGAGGCGGCGGACACGCCCCCGCAGCACATGCGCGGGTGAGCGATCGAGCCGCCGCGGCGGATCCGACCAGCGGGTAGGTTGCCCGCGTGGGTGACGACGTCGGGTTCTGCCTCTGGTTCACGGGTTTCTCGGGCGCCGGGAAGAGCACGATCGCGAACGTGGTCGCCGACGAACTGCGCGACCGTGGGCAACGGGTGGAGCTGCTCGACGGCGACGAGGTCCGTGAACACCTGTCCGCGGGGCTCACCTTCTCGAAGGCCGACCGCGACATCAACATCCGCCGCATCGGGTGGGTCGCGAAGGTCTTGTCACGAAATGGGGTTGCCGCGATCACCGCCGCCATCTCCCCGTATCGCGAGACCCGCGATGCCGTCCGGGCCGAGATCCCGAACTTCGTCGAGGTGTTCGTCGACACGCCGCTCGATGTGTGTGAGACGCGCGACGTGAAGGGTCTCTACAAGAAGGCCCGGGCCGGCGAGATCCCCGAGTTCACCGGTGTGTCGGACCCGTACGAGCCGCCGCTCGCTCCGGAGATCCACGTCTCGACCAACGACCGATCAGTGGCGGCATCCGCCGCGCAGGTGCTCTCGTGGCTCGAGGAGAAGGGCTGGATCCGACCCGGCCCCGCGCCGCGCGATCCCGGCTGACCGCTCGAATCAGGACCCGCAGTTCACGGTGCCTCGACGCGTGCGCCCACCGCGTTCGGGATCGCGTCCCGCCACGCTCTCGCCGCGTCGGCGAGGGGAACGTCGAACGCTCCTTCGGCCGTCACGCGCTCGCCGCCCGCGGCACCGATGACCGCGGCCGGGACGCCCGCCGCCTCGGCCCGGGCGATCACCTCGGTGACCTGCGCCGGATCGACCGAGAGGACGACCCGTGATGTCGACTCCGAGAAGCACGCGAGCGCGCCGCCCACCGAGACTTCGAACCCGACGTCGCCCTCGATCGCCATCTCCGCGAGCGCGACTGCGATGCCTCCGTCGGCACAATCATGGACACCGTCGACCACCCGATCGACGACGAGCCCCGCGACGAGGTCGTGGAGTGCCTTCGCGACCATGAGATCGGCGACGGGTGGCGCGCCACCCCGACGGTCGTGCATCGTCGCCCACTCCGAACCACCCAGCTCGGGCCGAGTGTCGCCCAGCACGATGATGCGGTCGTCGGCCCGGAGCGCGGCGGGGGGCGGACGCTCCGAGAGCTCGTCGATGAGCCCGATCACACCGACCACCGGGGTGGGGTCGATGTCGGCGCCACGGGACTCGTTGTAGAAGCTGACGTTGCCGCCGACCACCGGGAGGTCGAACGCCCGGCACGCTTCGCTCATGCCCTCGACGACCTCGGCGAACTGCCACATGACCTCGGGGTGCTCCGGGTTGCCGAAGTTGAGGCAGTTCACGAGCGCGACCGGACGCGCGCCCGCGCACACCACGTTGCGCACTCCTTCCAGCACCGCCAGGCGGCCTCCGACGCGCGGGTCGAGGGCGGCGAACCGGGCCTTGCCGTCGGTGCTGAGCGCAAGCCCGCGTTGCGAGCCGGGAAGGCGCAACACCGCGGCGTCGCCGCCCGGCCCGACCACCGTGTTGAGGAACAACTGGTGGTCGTACTGGCGCGAGATCCACGACTTGTCGGCGATGGTCGGACGCGCGAGGAGAGCGAGCAGCTCCGCCGAGAGGTCTGCCCCGACGGGGAACTGCTCCGCCAGACCCGGTCCGGGGTCGTCGGCCAGGACGGCGTCGTGGGTGTCGGGGCGACGCAGCGGACGGTCGTAGTTCGGACCGTCGCCGAGACTGCCCACCGGCATGTCGGCGAGCGGTGGGTTGTCGGAGGAGACCGGTCGGGGCGGCTCGCCCGCCGGCGGAGCCGGGTTCTCACCCGGGACCCCGAGCGCGTCGAACGTGCCGTCGTAGACGCGGAAGCGGTCGGTGTCGTTGACCGTCCCGACCACGGTGGCCTGGATCTCCCAGCGGGCGCACAGCGCGAGCACTTCGTCGAGATCGCGGGGACGCACGATCGCGAGCATCCGCTCCTGGCTCTCCGACGTCATGACCTCGACCGCGTTCATCCCCGGTTCGCGTCGGGTCACCCGCGCGATGTCGACGTCCATCCCCGCACCGGCATTGGCCGCGGTCTCCGACGTCGCGCACGACAAGCCGGCCGCGCCGAGGTCCTGCACGCCGACGGCCAGGCCCGCGTCGAGCAGCGCGAGGCACGCCTCGATGCACTTCTTCTCCTCGAAGGGGTCACCCACCTGGACCGACGGGCGCTTGCCCTCGTCGCCTTCGTCGAAGCCGGCCGACGCGAGCACGCTCGCGCCGCCGATCCCGTCGCGACCGGTCGCGCCACCGAGCAGGACGGCGAGGTTGCCGACGCCCTCCGCGCGTGCGAGCACCAGGCGCTCGACGGGGAGGAGGCCGAGACAGAACACGTTGACGAGGGGATTGTCCCGGTAGCACTCGTCGAACACGGCTTCGCCTCCGACGGTCGGTACTCCGACGGCGTTGCCGTAGCCACTGATGCCCGAGACGACTCCCTCGAACAGGTAGCGGGTCCGGGCGTCGTCGAGCGGACCGAACCGGAGCGGGTCCATGAGCGCGATCGGTCGCGCGCCCATCGAGAAGATGTCGCGGATGATGCCCCCGACGCCGGTCGCGGCACCCTGGTAGGGCTCGACGGCCGAGGGATGGTTGTGGCTCTCGATCCGCACCGCGACGGCGAGTCCGTCGCCGACGTCGATCACCCCGGCGCCTTCACCCGGACCGACGAGCACCCAGGGGGCCTCAGTCGGGAACCGGCCGAGGTACCGGCGCGACGACTTGTACGAGCAGTGCTCCGACCACATGACGGCGTACATCGCGAGCTCGAGCTCCGACGGATCCCGTCCGAGCTCGTCGACGGTGGCGCGGTACTCGTCGTCGGTGAGACCGAGTTGGCGGTGCAGGGGCTCGTGGTCCATGAGCCCTCGATCGTATCGGTCGGAGCCCCATTCCCCGGGACGAATGGGCGTTATAGCTCGCATCGGGAGCCTTTCTATGGCCGCGTTCGGAAGACGCTGCCGGGTCGGGTATTGTCGGTAATACCCCCCTCGCATTTCTCGAAGGAGCACGACGAACATGGCTCGGAAGACGACAAAGATGACCGCCCAACACAAGGCTGCACTGGCCGAAGGACGCGCCTACGGACGCGCCGTTCGTGAGTACCTCGATGCACTCGAGGAGAGCCGCCCCAAGCGCGGCCGGAAGCGCACTGCCGATTCCGTGAAGAAGCGACTCGCCGCCGTCGAGGCCGAGTTGGCCGACGCGAGTGGCGTGAAGCGGGTCCAACTCCTCCAGGAACGACGCGATCTCCGTTCGGAGCTCGACAACTTCGGCACGACCGTCGACCTGTCGAGTGTGGAGAAAGCGTTCGTGAAGGCAGCGAAGCCCTATTCCGAGAACAAGGGCATCTCGTACGCCACATGGCGTGAGGCAGGCGTGCCCGCCGACGTGTTGAAGAAGGCCGGGATCACCCGCGCTTCTTGATGGTCGATTCCGCTGCGGCGTCTCGATCGCTCACCCGCGCGCGTCCCGTTCTCGCTGTCCGACGCCTCCGCTGCATCTCCTGAACCCTGGTCGGGATCAGCTCCCGAACGGGTATCCGAGATCGGGACCGGTGAGCACCGGGGCGTAGACGATGCCGCGGCGTTCGAGCTCGGGTCCGAGCTCGCCGCCGCGGTCGAGCAGGAGCGACGCCGCGACCACCTCGCAGCCGAACTCCGTGACCGCATCGAGCGCGTCGAGCAACGACGAACCGGTGGTCGCGGTGTCTTCGACGACGACGACCCGGTCGGTGGGGTCGAGGGGTCCTGCGATCCGTCCGCCGACGCCGTGACCCTTCGCTTCCTTGCGGATGGCAAACCCGCGAACGCCCGACGCCCGCGCCACCGCGACGGCAACCGGCACCGCGCCCACAGCGAGTCCGCCGACCGCGTCGAACGACGTGACCCCGCGTTCGGCGAGGGCCTCCATCACGGCGTCTCCCACGATCTCGACGCAGTCACCCCGGAAGGTCACCATCCGGCCGTCGAGATACCAGTTCGACGTTCGGCCCGACGCGAGCGTGAACTCGCCCTCTCGGATCGCGTGCTCCCGCAACGCGGCCTCGAGAGCCGCCTGGGCACGTCGCATCAGCCGGCGAGAGCCCGACCGGCCGGAGCAGCCGCGGCCGCGAGGAGCGACTCGAGCATCGGCACCCCGTCGGCGGAGCCGAGGAGCGCGTCGGACGCACGCTCCGGGTGGGGCATGAGACCGACGACGTTGCGACCTTCGTTGCAGATGCCGGCGATGTCGTCGAGGCTCCCGTTCGGGTTGCGCACGTACCGGACCACGATCCGATCTTCGGCGCGAAGGCGCTCGAGGGTCGTGCGATCGCACACGTAGTTGCCCTCGAAGTGGTTGATCGGGATGCTCAGCACGGCGTCCGGGGCGCAACGATTCGTGAGCACCGAGTCGGTGGTCTCCACCCGGAGCGCGACGGTGTCGCAGATGAACTTCAGCCCGGCGTTCTTCTGCAGCGCGCCGGGAAGCAGGCCCGCTTCGGTGAGCACCTGGAAGCCGTTGCAGATCCCGACGACCGGGCCTCCCGCGGCCGCGAAGTCGGCGACCGCTCCCATCACGGGAGAGAACCGCGCGATCGCACCGGTGCGCAGGTAGTCGCCGTGAGCGAAGCCGCCCGGCACGACCACCGCGTCGACGCCGCGCACCGTCGCGTCGCCGTGCCACAGCAGCTCGGCCGTGCCCCCCAGGTGCGCGACGGCCCGTTCCACGTCGAGCTCGCAGTTCGTCCCCGGGAACTGCACCACCCCGACCGTGCTCACCGAGCCCCCCGCCCGCCACGTTCGGCGCGTTCTGGTCCTCTGAGAGCCGAAACGCGCCGAACTCCGGGCCGGGTCGGGCGCGTTGTCGTCATCGGGACTCGGCGAGGGCGGTGATCTCGACGGTGAAGGCCTCGATCACCGGGTTCGCGAGGAGGCGGTCGCACATCTCGAGGACCTGGGCCCGGGCCGCGTCGGCATCGGCGGCCTCGACGAGCAGCCGGATGCTCTTCCCCACGTGCACCTGCGTCACGTTCGCGTACCCGAGGGCCGGGAGGGCCCGTTCGATGGTGGCGCCCTGCGGATCGGCGATGCCGGGGAGGTGGGTGATCTCGACGCGGGCCGCGAACGTGGTCATCTCAGATCGCACTCTATCCGTACCAGTCGTCGAGGCTACGGCCGGTCAGGCGCTCGTAGGCCTCGACGTAGCGGGCGCGCGTCCCGGCGATCACGTCGGGCGGGAGCTGCGGCGCGGGGGCTGTCTTGTCCCACCCGATCTCGAGGTAGTGGTCGCGCACGTACTGCTTGTCGAAGCTGGGCGGGGAGCTCCCCGGCTCGTAGTCCTCCCCGGGCCAGTAGCGGGAGGAGTCGGGGGTGAGCAACTCGTCGATCACGAGCAGACGACCGTCGACGTGGCCCCACTCGAGCTTCGTGTCGGCGAGGATCACCCCGCGCTCCGACGCGATCCGGGCACCCCGCTCGTAGATCGCGAGGGTCCCGAACTTCACCGCCTCGAACGTCGCCTCACCGACCAGGGCGACGGCCTCGGCATCGGAGATCGGGAGATCGTGGCCCTCGTCGGCCTTGGTGGTGGGGGTGAAGAGCGGTTCGGGCAGCGGATCCGCCTCGCGGAGCCCGGCGGGGAGCGTGCGACCCTGCACCGTGCCGCGTTCGCGGTACTCCGCCCACGCGCTGCCGAAGAGGTACCCGCGTGCGATGCACTCCATCCGCACCGGCTCGGACCTGCGCACGAGCATCGCCCGGCCCGCGACCTCCGCACCCGAGTCCGATGGGAAGTCGGCGGGGTCGAACGACAGCACGTGGTTGTCGGCCAGGTCCGCGGTCGCGTCGAACCAGAACGCGGAGGTGGCGGTGAGCATGCGGCCCTTGTCGGGGATGTCGTCGGGGAGCACGACGTCGAACACCGAGACACGATCGCTCGCCACGATCAGGAGGCGGTCGTCGTCGACGCCGTAGAGCTCCCGGACCTTGCCCGAGTACAGGTGCGGGAGGGAGGAGAGACCCATCAACCCGGCCACGGGGCGTCGAGCGCATCGAGGGCGCGGACGGCGTGGTCGGCGTTCCCGAGCGCCGACTTCAGGTCGAAGCACACGGCGAGGCGCTCCTCGCCCAGGGTCTCGAGCACCTCCGGGTCACCCCGGAGGACGTCGAGGAACGGCCGGCGTTGTTCCCACGTCGCCATCGCGTTGCGTTGCACCATCCGGTACGCGTCGTCGCGGCGTGCGGCCCGCTTCGACCAATGCGAGCAGCACTGGCTGACTGAACACCAGTCCGTAGGAACCGTCGAGGTTCTCGATCATCCGCTCGGGGTAGGCGACCATGCCCTCCACGATCGAACGGAACTTCACCAGCAGGTAGTACGCGAGCAGGCACGAGTCGGGCAGCACGATGCGTTCGACCGACGAGTGGGAGATGTCGCGCTCGTGCCAGAGCGCGACGTTCTCCATGCCGGCGGTGAGGTTTCCGCGGAGCACGCGGGCGAGACCGGAGAGCTGCTCGCTCTTCACCGGGTTCCGCTTGTGCGGCATCGCGCTCGAACCCTTCTGGGCTCCGGCCCGGAACGGCTCTTCGACCTCCCGGACCTCGGTGCGCTGGAGATGACGGATCTCGGTCGCGAAGGTCTCGATCGACGCCCCGACCGACGCGCAGGCGTAGAGCAACTCGGCGTGGCGGTCGCGCGCGATCACCTGGGTCGCGGGGACCGCTTCCAGGCCGAGACGTTCGCAGACGTACGCCTCGACGGCGGGATCGATGTTCGAGTACGTGCCGACTGCACCCGAGAGCTTCCCGACCGCGATCCGGGCGCGTGCGTTCGCGAGTCGTTCGCGGTCGCGTCGGACCTGGAGCGCCCACAGCGCCAGCTTGGCGCCGAGAGTGGTGGGCTCGGCGTGGATTCCGTGGGTCCGACCGACCATGGGTGTGTCGACGAACTCGCGCGCCCGCACGATGATCGCGGCTTCGAGCTCCGCGGCCGCCTCGAGCAACAGATCCGTCGCCTCGACCAGCGACATCGAGAGCGCGGTGTCGACCACGTCGCTCGACGTGAGCCCGTAGTGCACCCAGGTTCCGGCCGGCGCTCCGACTCGCTCCTGCACGACGTCGACGAACGCAGCCACGTCGTGCTCGGTGATGGCTTCGCGGGCTTCGATCGCGGCGACGTCGAAACCGGCCCGCTCGCGGATCGCGGCCGCGTCGGCCTTCGGGATCACGCCCAGTTCGGCCCATGCCTCGACGGCGAGGATCTCGACCTCGAGCCAGCGTCCGTAGCGGGAGTCGTCGGCGAACAGCGACGCCATCGGCTCGAGTGAGTAGCGGGGGATCATCGTGACGGCTCCTGCAGCGGTTCGGGGGTGGCGGCGAGCCAGGCGGTGATCTCGTCGATGAGTGCTTCCTGGGCGGAACCGTCGAGGAACGCCGCCTCGACGCCCGCACGCGCGATCGCCGCGAGCTCGGGATCGGTGGAGCCGAGCGCCCGCAAGCTCTCGTACTCGTCGAGGAGCGAGACCTCGAACATCGCCGGATCGTCGGAGTTGAGCGTGACGAAGAGGCCGGCGTCGATGAGCTCGCGGAACGGATGCTCCGCGAACGTCGGAACGATCCCTGTCTTGACGTTTGACGTCGGGCAGCACTCCAGCGGAATCCGGCGGTCGCGCACCTCTGCGACGAGTTCGGGATCTTCGAGCACCCGGAAGCCGTGACCGAGCCGGTCGGCGCCCAGGGCACCCAACGCACCCCGGATGCTCTCCGGTCCGGCGGCCTCGCCCGCGTGCGGCACCGACTTGAGCCCGGCCGCGATCGCCTCGTGGAAGAGGTCCTCGTAGGGCTCGGGTGGGTGCCGTTCGTCGCCGCCCAGGCCCAGCGCGACGACTCCGTCGCCGGCGAACGCCATCGCGGTGTCGACGGTCGGGCGCACGACGTCGATCGGGAAGCCCCGGACGATGTCGAGCACGAGCCGGGCGCAGACCCCTGTCTGCGCTTCGCCCTCCGCGAAGCCCTCGAGGACGGCCCGGACGATGTCGTCGCACCGGTCGCCGTACCCCTGGAGCGTGAGCGTCACCTCGGCGTAGCGAACGCCGGATGCGGCTTCGTCTTCGCAGATCTCGAGCGCGACCCGACGGACGTCGTCGGGTGTGCGGAGGCTCGCGCACACCGAGGAGTACTGGAGCAGGAAGTCGCCGAAGTCGGTGAATGCGTACCGACCGGCCGCGAGTGACGACGGGAGCGGCACATCATTGCGCGCCGCCAGCTCGCGCACGGTGGTGGCGCGCGCCGAGCCCTGGAAGTGCACGTGGAGGTCGGTCTTGGGGAGCGCGAGCAAGGATCGCGTCACGCCGTCGCCTCCGCGAGTGCGGCGATGTCGGAGCGGTACTGGAGCCCGGGCCACGACAGGAGTCCCGCAGCCTCGTAGGCACGGGAACGCGCCGCGTCGATGTTCGGGCCGGTGGCGACGACGTCGAGGACCCGCCCACCGTCGGTCACGACCGCGTCGCCGTCCCGACGGGTCCCGGCATGGAACACGATCACGTCGTCGATCCCGGTGACCCGGTCCAGCCCTTCGATCACGTCGCCGGTGCGGGTCGAGACCGGGTACCCCTCGCTCGCGAGCACGACTCCGACGCATGCATCGTCGGTCACCCGCACCGGAGTGACCAGGGCTCCGATCGCGGCCTCCATGCAGTGCGTGAAGAGATCGCTGGCGAGTCGAGGCACGACGACTTGGCACTCGGGATCACCGAAACGGATGTTGAACTCGACGAGCTTCGGGCCCTCGGTGGTGAGCATCAGGCCGGCGTAGAGCACGCCCCGGTAGTCGATCCCGAATCGCGCCAGCGTCGCGAGCGTCGGCTCGACCGCCCGGGCCATGACGAGGTCCACGATGTCGTCGGTCGCGAAGGGCACGGGCGAGTACGCCCCCATCCCGCCGGTGTTGGGCCCGGCGTCGCCGTCGCCGATCCGCTTGAAGTCCTGCGCAGGAGGGAGCGCGACGGCCCGGGTCGTCCCGTCGCACAACGCGAGCAGCGACAGCTCCGGGCCGCGCATGCCCTCCTCGATGACCACCGTGCGGCCGGCGTCGCCGAACGACGCGCCGCTCAGGTACGACCGGACCGCGTCGCGGGCATCGGCAATCGATTCGGTGACGATGACGCCCTTGCCCGCGGCGAGTCCGTCGGTCTTCACCACGTAGAGACCGGGGAGCGTCTCGAGGAAATTGAGTGCCTCGGCCTCGCGGGTGTGGTCGAACGCAGCGAACCGCGCGGTCGGGACCTCGGCTGCGTCGGCGATCTCCTTCATCCAGGCCTTTGAACCCTCGAGCCGGGCCGCGACACGGGACGGCCCGAAGACGGGAACTCCTTTCGCCCGGAGGTCGTCGGCGAGCCCGTCGACGAGGGGTTGTTCGGGGCCGATGACGACCAGGTCGAACGTCTCGACCGCGGCGAGCGCGTCGTCGACGGTGGCGCAGGTGGCGACATCGGCGATACCCGGGTTCCCGGGGGCGACGACGACGGTGTCGACCGCCGCCGAACGAGCAAGCCCCCACGCGAGCGCGTGCTCCCGCCCACCCGAACCGACGACGAGAACCTTCATCGGCGCGTCACCGGGCCCACGTCACAACGCTCGTCACGTGGGGCGGGGCCGCACGACCGTCTGATCGCGCTCGGGTCCGACCCCGATGAACGTGATCGGCACTCCGGAGAACTCCTCGATGAAGTGCACGTAGTCGCGCGCCTCGACCGGGAGATCGCTGAGGTGCTCGGCGCGCTCGATGTCGTGGGCCCATCCGGGGAGGGTCTCGTAGACCGGCCGCACCTTGTGCATCACCGACTGGTGGTAGGGGACGTGGTCGTAGCGGACGCCCGCTTCGTCTTCATAGGCGACGCAGACCTTGAGGCTCTCGAACTGCGAGAGCACGTCGAGCTTGGTGATCGCGATCTCGGTGCAGGTGTTGATCCGCGCGGCGTGCTTGATCATCACGAGGTCGAGCCACCCGGCGCGGCGGCGGCGCTTGGTGTTCGTGCCGTACTCGCGACCACGGTCGACGAGGATGTCGCCCTCGGGCGTGCCCTCGGGCAGCTCGGTCGGGAACGGACCCGATCCGACGCGGGTCGTGTAGGCCTTCACGATCCCCACGATGCGACCGAGGTCGCGCGGCCCGACCCCGGCCCCCGCGCACACGCTGCCGGCCACGGGGTTGCTCGACGTGACGAACGGATACGTGCCGTGGTCGAGATCGAGGAACGTGGCCTGCGCCGCCTCGAAGAGGACCACCTGCTGGGCGTCGAGGGCCTGGTGCACGAGGTGGACGGTGTCGTCGATCAACGGCTCGAGGCGCGGTGCGAGCGCGAGGTACTCGGCCGCGAGGGAGTCCGCGTCGACGGGGAGTCGGTTGTAGACCTTGGTGAGGAGTCCGTTCTTCTCGCGGAGCACGAGATCGAGCTTCTCGCGGAAGATCTTCGGGTCGAAGAGGTCCTGGACCCGGAGACCGACGCGCATCGCCTTGTCGCCGTACGCCGGGCCGATCCCTCGTTTCGTCGTGCCGAGCTTGTTCTTGCCGAGGAAGCGCTCGGTGACGCGGTCGAGCTCCTGGTGGTACGGCATGATCAGGTGCGCGTTGCCCGAGAGCCGGATGCGGCGAGGGTCGATGCCCTTCGACTCGAGCATGTCGAGCTCGGCGAGCAGGACGACCGGGTCGACCACGACCCCGTTGCCGATCACCGGCACGACCCACGGGTAGAGGACACCGCTGGGAACGAGCTGCAGCTTGAACACCTCGCCGTCGACGACGAGAGTGTGACCGGCGTTGTGTCCGCCCTGGTAGCGCACGCAGAGCGCGGCTTCCTTGGCGAGGTAGTCGGTGAACTTCCCCTTGCCCTCGTCACCCCATTGGGTACCGACGATCACGGTGCCGGGCACGCGGCGCTCCTCTGACAGCAGCCTGAACGACTGCACCGGATCGGGGTGGCCCCGAGAACGCTCACGTTGGGTAGAGGATAGTCGACCGTCCGCGACCGGCCCGCGGAGATCGGATCGATCAGGGCGGAGTCGGTGCCCGAGCCTGGGCTTCACCCCTGAGCTCGACGAACAGCGCCTTGGTCGCGCCGACGAGCGGGACCGCGATGAGGGCGCCGATCACGCCCGCGGCCGAGACGCCGATCAGGACCGTGGCCATCACGATCGGTGGCGAGAGCTGCACCGCTCGACCGGAGATCAACGGTCCGAGAACATGGTTCTCGAACAGCTGGTACGCAACGAAGAGCAGGGCGGCGATCAGACCCGGTCGCGGGACTCTCGGAGAACCCCAGGAGCACGAACGGGACGCCGCCGAGGAGCCCGCCGACCTGCGGGACCAGGTTCGTGAGGCACACCCAGACCGCGGCCAGCGGCGCGAGCGGGATGCCGAGGATGAGTCCGAACGCCAGGACCGCGGACCCGGCGCACAGCGCTACGAGCAACGAGCCGGCGACGTAGCGCCCGACCACCCGGTGCGCGATGCCGCCGAGCCGATCGGCCTCGGCGAGCCGCGATGCCGGGATGAGACGCCGGACCCGGTCGCGGAGCTGCTCGGCATCGAGGAGGAGGGTGATCGCGAGCAACACCGTGAGGAAGAACGCCAGGAACCCGTCGGCGACCGAGCGCGCGAGCTCCTCGAGTGGGTCGGTGTTCGACGACAGCCGGTTCGGGAGGTCCTTGATCCACTCCTCGACCTTCTGCGGGACCTGGTTCTCTCTGAGGGGCCGGCCGATGATCGGGAGTTGGCCGAGGTCCTCGACGACCTTCGGCGCCTGCCGGTCGAGGTTCTCGAACTGGTCGGCCGCGCGGGGAGCGATGAGCACCGCGAAGACCGTCAGGAGGAGCAGGAACCCGCCGAGCACCGTGGCGACCGCGCCGAGCCGGCCGACGTGCAGTCGTCGTTGCGCCAACTTCACGACGGGTTCCAGCGCGAGCGCGATGAGCACCGCGAGCACGAGGCCGGTGAGCGTGCGCGGCACCTCACCGACGAGCCAGACGATCCCGCCGAGCAACGCGACCACAGCCGCGATCGGTACTGCCGAACGCAGGTCGAGATCGATCGTGTTGCCCTCGGGCATCCGCGGGTCGGGACCGTCCACCCACCTAGCCTAAGGACCGATGAACGCGCCCACCGGGATGCCTCGCGTCCGCGTCTCGCTGCAGGCCGCGGCCGCCATCGTCGGCGCTCTCGCGCTCACGATGATCGCTTTGCGCACGCTTCGCGTCGTCCGAACGCGTCATCGGCTGGATCTTCTTCGCGGCGACGCTGGCGATCGTGCTCGATCCGATGGTCCGGGTGGTGCAGCGGTGGATGCCACGAGCCCTCGCCGTGATCGTGGTGCTCCTCGCCGTCGGCGGGGCGACCGGCCTCGCCGTCTATGGGCTCGTCGACAACGTGACCACACAGACCACCCGCCTGCAGCGCGACCTGCCGGAGCGGGCGCGCGAGCTGGAGCAAGGGAGTCGGTTCCGCGAGTCGCTCAAGGAGTTCGAGCTGACGAAGCGCACCCGGGAGTTCGTGCAGTCGATCCCCGACGTGCTCCGAGGGGGGACACCCACCGAGGCGGTCCGGTCGGCCGCCGACCGGGGCGCGGGGCTGCTCGCCACGCTCATCCTCACCCTCTTCTTCCTCGCCTACGGACGGCGGGGGTTCGCGACGACGCTCGCGCAGATCCCCGACCCGGAGCGCCGCGAGCACTGGCGTCGGCTCGCGCTCGGCACGTACCGCACGACGTGGCGCTACGCGCTCGGGATGCTCGGGCTCTCGGTCATCACCGGCATCGTGGTGTTCGCCCTGGCGCGACTCCTCGACATCCCCGGGCCCGTGGCGCTCGCGGTCTGGGCGGGGCTCTGGAACCTCATCCCGCTGTTCGGGGTGGTGGTGGGGTCGCTGCCGGTCGTCGTGCTCGCGAGCACGCACTCACCCGAGCAGGGTCTCCTGGTGGTCGTGTTGCTCCTCGCGTTCCACGCCGCCAAAGCCCTGACCGGTCGCAACCGACTCGAGCACACGACGCTGCGCGTCGGCCCGTTCCTCACCGCGTTCGCCGCGGTGATCGGCCTCGAGCTCTACGGACTCGGTGGAGCGCTCGTATGGATCATGGGCATCACGGCGCTCCTCGCCTTCAGTGATGTCGAGGGTGAGCTCCGCACCGGCTCCGCCGCCCCCGCGCTGATCTGACCGGTCAGACGGCGGTGAAGGTGCGCCGGGTGAAGACGAGGCCGCCGTCGGCGACGGCGTCGACCTCGATCGTGTCGCCGTCGGCGTAGTCGCCCTGCAGGACCGCGAGCGCGATCGGGTCGGCCAGCTCGCGTTGGATGACCCGCTTCAACGGCCGGGCCCCGAAGTCGGGGTCGTAGCCCACGCGTGAGATGTGTTCGCGGGCGCTCGGCGTCAGCTCCAGACCGAGGCCGCGTTCGGCGAGACGACCGCGGAGGGCGTCGACCTGGATGTCGACGATGCGGGCGATGTCGGCTTCGGTCAACTTCTGGAACACCACGATCTCGTCGATGCGGTTCACGAACTCGGGCTTGAAGTGCTGCTGCACCGCGTGGAGCACCTGGGCTTCGTCGCCCCCTGCGCCCAGGTTGCTCGTCATGATCAGCACCGTGTTGGTGAAGTCGACGGTGCGGCCCTGGCCGTCGGTGAGACGACCGTCGTCCATGAGCTGCAGCAACACGTTGAACACGTCGGGGTGAGCCTTCTCGATCTCGTCGAGCAACACGACCGAGTACGGACGACGACGGACGAGCTCGGTGAGCTGACCACCCTCCTCGTACCCGACGTAGCCCGGAGGGGCACCGACGAGCCGCGACACGGAGTGCTTCTCCATGTACTCACTCATGTCGACGCGGACCATTGCCCGCTCGTCGTCGAACATGAAGTCGGCCAGCGACCGGGCCAGCTCCGTCTTGCCCACGCCGGTCGGGCCGAGGAACAGGAACGAACCGATGGGCCGGTTCGGGTCGGAGAGGCCGGCGCGGGAACGACGGATCGCGTTCGACACCGCGGTCACCGCGACGTCCTGGCCGATCACGCGCTCGTGCATCACGTCTTCCATGCGCACGAGCTTCTGCACCTCACCCTCGAGCAACCGCGTCACCGGGACGCCGGTCCACTTCGAGACGATCTCGGCGACGTCGTCGGCGTCGACCTCCTCCTTGAGCATCTGTTCGTCGCGCTGGAGCTCGTTGAGTCGTTCCGTCTTCGCGGTGATCTCGGTGTCGAGCTCGCGCATCGTCCCGTAGCGGAGCTCGGCGGCGCGTTGCAGATCGCCCTCTCGTTCGGCGCGTTCAGCGTCGTTGCGGGCGCTCTCGAGGCGCTCCTTGAGGTCGCGGATCTCGGTGATGGCGTCCTTCTCGGTCTGCCACCGTGCGACCATCCCATCGCGTTCCTCGGAGAGCTCCGCGAGCTCGGCTTCGATGGCCGCGAGCCGCTGCTGCGAGCTCGCGTCGGCCGTCGGCCGGTCGATCTCCGGACTGAGCGCAGCCTTCTCGATCTCCAGCTGGCGGATGCGGCGCTCGACGACGTCGATCTCGAACGGCATCGAGTCGATCTCGATCCGCAGCCGGGCCGCGGCCTCGTCGATGAGGTCGATGGCCTTGTCGGGGAGTTGGCGACCGGGGATGTAGCGGTGGCTGAGCATCGCGGCGGCGACCAACGCGGCGTCCTGGATGCGCACCCCGTGGTGGACCTCGTAGCGCTCCTTGAGCCCACGCAGGATCGCGATCGTGTCGCCCACCGAAGGCTCACCCACGAACACCTGTTGGAACCGGCGCTCGAGCGCGGGGTCCTTCTCCACGTACTTGCGGAACTCGTCGAGGGTCGTCGCGCCGACCAGCCGCAACTCGCCACGGGCGAGCATCGGCTTGATCATGTTCCCTGCGTCGACTGCACCTTCCGCACCGCCGGCGCCGACGATCGTGTGCAGCTCGTCGATGAAGCTGATGATCTCGCCGTCGGAGTCGGCGATCTCCTTGAGCACCGCCTTGAAGCGCTCCTCGAACTCACCGCGGTACTTTGCGCCGGCGACCATCGCGCCGACGTCGAGGGAGATGAGGCGCTTGTCGCGCAGGCCCTCGGGCACGTCGCCCTCGATGATGCGACGGGCGAGACCCTCGACGATCGCGGTCTTGCCCACACCCGGCTCGCCGATGAGGACCGGGTTGTTCTTCGTGCGTCGGGAGAGCACCTGGATCACGCGACGGATCTCGTCGTCGCGCCCGATCACGGGGTCGAGCTTGCCCTGGCGCGCGTCTTCGGTGAGATCGCGGCCGTAGCGCTCGAGTGCCTGGTACTGGTCTTCGGGGTTCTCGCTCGTGACCCGGTGCGACCCCCGCACCGACTTCAGCGCGTCGAGCACGGCTTCCTTCGTGACGCCGAGGCCGCGCAGCAGATCACCGACGCCGCCCGCGAGCTCGGTCATCGCGAGGAGGACATGTTCGGTGGAGAGGTAGTCGTCGCCGAGGTCGGCCCGCTCGGTGTCGGCCGACTCCAGGAGGCGGTACGTCTCGGGCGCGAGCGTGGCCGTCTGAGCGGTGGCGCCGTAGATCTGGGGGATCCGGGAGAGCGCGTCGTCGACGCCGTCGCGCACGGCAGTCGGAGCGACGCCGACCCGTTCGAGCACGGGCAGGACGACGCCCTCGGACTGGCCGACGAGGGCCGCGAGGAGGTGGTCGGGGGTGACCTGGGCGTGGTTGCGCTCGCGGGCCGACGACTGGGCGGCCCCGATGGCCTCGCCGGTCTTGCGGGTGAACCGATTGGGATCGAGCGGCATGAGCAGTACCTCGCGGTGAAGGAGACGTTCTGCTTAAGTTGACAACGCCGTTGTCAAGTTTGTTCCCGGCGGGGGGAATTTCCCCGTGCGCTCAGCGGTGCGGGTCGGGGGGCCAGAGCCGCGCGTGGCTGAGCGGGACCAGCTCGCGGCGGTACCGGGCGTGCGCGTGGTCGAGCTGGCTGCGGAGCTGCTCGACCTCGGCCTCGAGCGCGAGGACCCGTTGCACCCCCGCGAGGTTCAGTCCCGCGGTGGTGAGGTCCTGGATGCGCCGGAGGAGCTGGATGTCGCGCTCCGAGTAGCGCCGACTCCGGCCCGCGGTGCGCTGGGGCTCGATGAGGCCCTTGCGCTCGTAGATTCGCAGCGTCTGGGGGTGCACACCGGCGAGCTCCGCCGCGACCGAGATGACGTAGAGGGCGCGGTCGTCGGCGTTCATCACTGCTCCTCCTTCGTCTCGCCGGTCGGCAACAGATCGGCGCGGGGATCGTCGGGGAACGCCTCGGCCAGCGCCTCGACCGCGGCCCGCTCGGCCTCGTCGAGCTGCTTCGGGACCACGATGTCGAAGGTCACGAGGAGATCGCCGGTGCCCCCGGACGTCGCGATCCCGCGACCCCGCACCCGCACCGTCGTGCCACTGCGGGTCCCGACCGGGACCTTGACCGTGACCGGGTCGGCGAGCGTCGGGATGCGGACCTGGGCGCCGAGTGCAGCCTCCGCGAACGTGACCGGCACCGCCAGGGTGAGGTTGCGTCCGTCGCGACCGAACGTGGTGTCGGGACGTACGTGCACGCGCACGAACAGATCCCCCGGTGGTCCGCCGAACGAGCCGGCGCCGCCGCGCTCCTTCACCCGGATCTTCTGCCCATCGGCGACACCCGCGGGGATGCGGACCTTCACCTCACGACGACGACGTTCGACGCCGCGGCCCTTGCAGGTCGGGCACTTGTCCTTGACGATCGATCCGACTCCACCACAGGTGGGGCACACCTGCGAGAACGAGAACGGGCCCTGGTCGACCGCGATCGAGCCGCTGCCCGAGCAGTCGGGACATGTCTCGGGGAAGGTGCCCGGCTTCGCGCCGTTCCCGTGACACTCCGAGCACACGGCATCCGACGTGAAGCTGACCGACGTGGTGATGCCGTGCACGGCGTCGTGGAAGTCGAGGTGGAGCTCGGTCTCGAGGTCGTCGCCGCGGTGCGGACCGCGCGCCTGGCCGGCGCCGCGTCCCCGTCGGCCACCGGCACCGCCGGAACGACCGAAGAGTCCTCCGAGGATGTCGCCGAGCCCACCGGAGTCGTCGACGTCGAACTGGATGTTCTGGAACCCGCCGCGTCCGCCACCGCCGCCGAACCCGAAGCCGCCGGGGGCGCCGCCGCCGTATCCCGGGCCGCCCGCGCCGGCACCCGACGCGACCATCTGGCGGACCTCGTCGTACTCCTTGCGCTTGTCGGCTTCACCGAGCACGTCGTACGCGGCCGAGATCTCCTTGAAGCGATCCTCGGCTTCGACGTTCCCCTTGTTCTTGTCGGGGTGGAATTCCTTGGCGAGCTTCCGGTACGCGCGCGTGATCTCCTTCTCGTCGGCCCCACTGGGCACGCCGAGCGTGGAGTAGTAGTCCTTCTCGAACCACTCGCGTTGCGGAGCCATCAGGCCGTCATCCTCGAACTCGTCGCCCGCTACCCGCGGCTGACCTTGACCATCGCCGGCCGCAGCACGCGACCCTTCAGCCGGTAGCCGGTCCGCATCACGTCGGCGACCACGGGTTCACCGTCGCCGTCTTCCTGCATCACCGCTTCGTGCTCGTTGGGATCGAACGGCGCGCCCTCGGCGGCGATGCGTTCGAGGCCGGCCTTCTCGAGCACGCCGAGGAAGTCGGCGTACACGAGCTCGATGCCCTTGCGGACCTTCTCGCCGAGCTCGGCGTCGAGCGACATCAGTGCGAGCTCGAAGTTGTCGAGCACGGGGAGCAGCTGTTCCACGAGACCTTCGTTCGCCCGTTCCGCATGGGCGGCCTGGTCGCGCATCGTCCGCTTCTTGAAGTTGGCGAACTCAGCCTGCATCCGCTGCAGATCACCGATGAGACCGTCGCGTTCCGCGCGCAGGTCCTCGAGGTGGTCGGCCGAGGTGGTGGGATCCTCCACCACCTCGCCCTCGATCACCTGGTCGTCGAGCGGCCGGTCGCCGGCAGCCTGCGCCTCTTCGGAGGCGAACGGATCGGCCGGCATCTCACCGTCGACGGTCACGCGCTCTGCTCACCGGGCTCGTCGTCGACGATCTCGGCGTCGGCGACCTCGTCGTCGGACGGCGCCGACGACGCGCCACCCTCGGGACCGCCGGCGGCCGCACCCGCGTTCTGCTCGGCTTGCGCAGCCGAGTAGAGGCGTTGCGCGAACTCCTGGCTGGCCCCGATGAGCGCCTCGTGCGCTGCCTTCACCGCTTCGATGTCGGTGCCGGCGAGTGCTTCCTTCAGGGAGCCGAGCGCAGACTCGATCTTGGTGCGCTCGTCGGGCGACACCTTCTCGCCCTGCTCCTTCAGGAGCTTCTCCGTCTGGAAGACCAACGTGTCGGCCTGGTTGCGGACCTCGGCCTCCTCGCGGCGCTGGCGGTCTTCCTCCGCGTGCGCCTCGGCCTCCTTCATCATGCGGTCGATCTCGTCCTTGCCGAGCGCGGTGCCGCCGGTGATGGTCATCTGCTGTTCCTTGCCGGTGCCGAGATCCTTCGCCGACACGTGGACGATCCCGTTGGCGTCGATGTCGAACGTGACCTCGACCTGCGGGACGCCACGCGGAGCGGGCGGGATGCCGACGAGCTGGAAGGTGCCGAGGGTCTTGTTGCGGTAGGCCATGTCGGACTCGCCCTGGAGCACCTTGATCTCGACGCTGGGCTGGTTGTCGTCGGCGGTGGTGAACACCTCGGACCGCTTGGTCGGGATCGTGGTGTTGCGCTCGATCAGCTTGGTCATGATCTGACCCTTGGTCTCGATGCCGAGGGACAGCGGCGTGACGTCGAGGAGGAGGATGTCCTTCACGTCGCCCTTGAGCACACCGGCCTGCACGGCCGCACCGATCGCGACCGCCTCATCGGGGTTGACGCCCTTGTCGGGGTCCTGTCCCGTGAGTTCGCGCACGAGGTCGGCCACCGCGGGCATGCGGGTGGAACCGCCCACGAGCACCACGTGCTCGAGCTTGCCCTGCTCGAGGCCGGCGTCGCGGATGGCCTGCTCGAACGGACCCTTGGTGGCCTCGAGGAGATCGGCGGTGATCTCCTGGAACTTGGCCCGGGTGAGCGTGAGCTCGAGGTGCAGGGGACCATCGGCGGTGGCGGTGATGAACGGCAGGTTCACCGACGTCTCCGCGAGCGACGACAGTTCGATCTTCGCCTTCTCGGCCGCTTCCTTCAGGCGCTGGGTGGCCATCTTGTCGACACCGAGGTCGACGCCGTGGGCGTTCTTGAACTCCGCGACCATCCAGTCGATGACGCGCTGGTCCCAGTCGTCGCCGCCGAGGTGGGTGTTCCCGGCCGTCGACTTGACCTCGAACACGCCGTCGCCGATCTCGAGCACCGACACGTCGAACGTGCCCCCGCCGAGGTCGAACACGAGGATCGTCTGGTCCTTGTCCTTGTCGAGGCCGTACGCCAATGACGCCGCCGTCGGCTCGTTGATGATCCGGAGGACCTCGAGTCCCGCGACCTGGCCGGCCTCGGTGGTCGCCTGACGCTCGGCGTCGCCGAAGTAGGCGGGAACCGTGATCACGGCCTGGGTGACGGTGTCGCCCAGGTAGGCCTCGGCGTCGCGCTTGAGCTTCTGCAGGATCCGGGCCGAGATCTCCTGCGCGTTGTAGGGCTTGCCGTCGATGTCGACGGACCAGTTGGTGCCCATGTGGCGCTTCACCGACCGGATCGTGCGATCCGGGTTGGTGATCGCCTGCCGCTTGGCGACCTCACCGACGAGCACCTCGCCGGTCTTCGAGAACGCGACGACCGACGGGGTCGTGCGGGACCCCTCGGCGTTGGGGATCACGACGGGCTCGCCCGCCTCGAGGACCGAGACGACCGAGTTCGTGGTGCCCAGGTCGATGCCGACGGCCTTGGCCATGTGTGTGCCTCCGTAGTTGCGTGGACGAGAAAACGGGAGAGAAACCGGATTCGGCGGGTGGTGCCGAAATCTTGAGTCGAACGTTAGCAACTTTGCTTCTAGCCTCGGTATTCCCCCGTCCTTGACAATGTGACTAGATTCAGCGCATGGCACGAAAAGGTGACTTTCTCAACCACTTGGCCGAGGTCCCGCTCTTCAGCGCCCTCTCGAAGAAGGAACTGGGCCTCGTGGCCCGCAGAGCCGAAGACGTCCGGGTCGAACCGGGCGCCGTGCTCACCTCCGAGGGATCGGCCGGTCACGAGTTCTTCGTGATCGTCGAAGGGACCGCCAAGGTCAGCCGCCAGGGCAAGAAGGTCGCCGAGGTCGGACCGGGCGCTTCGTTCGGCGAGCTCGCGCTCCTCGATCGAGCGCCCCGCAACGCCACCGTCACCGCGGAGACCCCGATGGAGCTCGTCGTGCTCGGTCAGCGGGAGTTCGCGGGCCTCATCGACGACGTGCCGGGCTTCGCCCGCAAGTTGCTCGCCGGGATGGCGGCCCGCCTGCGCGAGTCCGACGCCAAATCGGTCCAGTAGGACCGCTCTGATCCACGGCCTGGTCCACGGCGCCTCGTTACGACCGACGCGCGAGATGGCGCGGTAGCTTCCTGCCGTGCGCAAGTACCTGCCGAAGCCGCATCAACTCGTCCTGATCGTCGGTGTGCTCGCCGCGCTCGGCACGCTCGCGTCGTACACGGCGCCCGAGCTCACCGGTTGGCACGACGACTCACCGATCAGCCGCGAGGTCTTCGGGGGGATCCCGGAGCCGGTCGTGGTCGCGTTCTACCTCACGATCGCGACGATGTTGATGGTCGTCGCGTGGCTCGTGTCGTTGCGGGTCCGCAACTACGAGCGGGGCCAGCCCGACGACCGCCGGGTCACGAAGCACAACGCGAAGCGGCGCGTGCGCGACTTCCGGGCCGGCGTGTGGATGCAGACCCTGCTCCGCGACCCCGCGGCCGGGGTGATGCACTCGCTCATCTACTTCGGCTTCCTCGTGCTGTTCGCGGTCACGATCATCCTCGAGATCGACCACCAGCTCCCCGAAGACCTCCAATTCCTGCACGGCACCACCTACCAGGCGTACGCATTCGTTGCCGACCTCTTCGGCCTCGTGTTCCTCGCCGGGATCCTGTGGGCGATCGCGCGGCGGTACCTGCAGCGGCCGTACCGGATCCGGATCAAGTCGAAGCCCGAGCACGCGGTGATCCTGTTCACGTTCCTCGCGATCACGGTGACCGGGTTCGCTGCCGAGGCGTTCCGCATCGCGGAGCTGCGCGAGCTGAGCGGCCCCGCGGCCGACTTCGAGAAGTGGTCGTTCGTCGGATGGGGCTTGTCCGGCGCGTTCGACTCCTGGACCGCCGGCTCGTTGCGCGACGCGCACCGCTGGGCCTGGGGCGCCCACGTCGCGACGTTCGTCGCCTTCCTCGTGATCCTGCCGACCACGATGTTGCGCCACATGATCACCTCGCCGGTGAACATGTTCCTGAAGGACAAGCCGCGCCCCAAGGGCGCGATGAAGCCGATGCCGAACCTGATGGAGACGGAGCTCGAGAGCTTCGGCGCCACCCAGATCTCCGACTTCACCTGGAAGCAGCTGTTCGACACCGACGCCTGCACCATCTGCGGTCGGTGCACGTCCGTCTGTCCGGCGCACGCCACCGGCAAGCCGCTCGACCCGCGCGAGATCGTGCTGAAGGTCGGCGAGGTGATGGCCGCCACGGGTGACCCGCGGGTGTCACCGCCGGTCGGCACGGCACCGGGGATCGTGGTCGACGTGGACAACGTCTTCTCGCGCATCACGTCGGAGGAGATCTGGGCGTGCACGTCGTGCAAGGCGTGCGACGAGATCTGCCCCGTGAACATCGAGATCCTCGACAAGATCCTCGACATGCGCCGGTACCTCTCCCTCATGGAGAGCGATTTCCCGGCCGAGCTCGGCAACACGTACCGGTCGATGGAGAACTCGTCGAACGTGTACGGCATGAACCAGGGCGAGCGCGGCGACTGGGCCGCGAGCATCGAGGGCGTCGAGATCGTCGAGCCCGGCGATGCGTTCGACCACGAGTACCTCTACTGGGTCGGGTGCGCCGGCAGCTTCGACGACCGGAACAAGAAGGCGAGCCGCGCGGTCGCGCTGCTGTTGCAGCGGGCGGACATCGACTTCGCGATCCTCGGTCCGAGCGAGCTGTGCACCGGCGACTCCGCCCGCCGGTCGGGCAACGAGTACATCTTCCAGATGCTCGCCATGCAGAACATCGAGACGCTCGACGGCATGGGCGTGAAGAAGATCGTCACCCAGTGCCCGCACTGCTTCAACACCTTGAAGAACGAGTACCCCCAGCTGGAGGGGCACTACGAGGTGGTGCACCACTCGCAGCTGCTCACCGAGCTCGTGGCCGACGGTCGCCTCTCGCTCGCGGGCGCGTCGCTCCCGGAGCGCGTCACGTACCACGACTCCTGCTACCTCGGTCGCCACAACGACGTCTACCTCGCACCGCGCAAGGTCATCGCGCAGCTCGGTGGCATCGAGGTCGTCGAGATGCCCCGCAACGGCACCAAGGGCATGTGCTGCGGCGCCGGCGGCGCGCGCATGTGGATGGAGGAGCACACCGGCAAGAAGGTGAACATCGAACGCACCGAAGAGGCGCTCGCCACCGGCGCGCAACGCATCGCCGTCGCGTGCCCCTTCTGCTACGTGATGATGGAAGACGGCGTGAAGGAGAAGGGCCGCGACGAAGAGGTCCGCGTGCAGGACATCGCGGAGATGCTCCTCGAAGCGCTCGAGGCGGAGTCGACGCAGGCCGCGCCGGTCACCGCGAACTTCGAACCCGGGATCTGACAGTCGATCCCAGGCCCGTCGGTCGCGCCAACGCCGAAACCCGCGTGAACGCGGCGCGGGCACGGCCCGAGAACCTCCGCGCCCGCGCCCGCCGCGAACGATTCGCGGCGTCGCTGTGGCCACTTCCGACGATCTTCGGGCTCGGTGCGCTGCTCGCGGCTGTGCTCCTGGTCGTGATCGACGATCAGCTCGACATCCATGGTGGGACCGACCGCCTTCTCGTCGCCGACCCCGACACGGCGCTCGCGCTCACGTCGGTCGTCGCAACCGGCATGCTCGCCTTCCTCGGGATCGTGTTCGCCACCACGCTGGTCGCGATCCAGCTCGCGGCGAGCCAGTACTCGCCCCGGGCCGTTCGCGTCTTCGTCCGCTCGAAGCTGACCAAGGTCGCACTCGGGGTGTTCGTCGCGACCTTCGTCTTCTCCCTCGTCACCCTCATCGCCATTCGCACGGCCGACGCGACCGACGCGGGCTTCACTCCCGTGCTGTCCACCGCCGGACTCAGCATCCTCGTGATCGCGACGCTCGTTGCGTTCCTCGTGTTCGCGAACGGCACCGCTCAGCTCCTGCGGGTGCAGTACCTCATCGAGCGGATCGCGAACGACACCCGACCCGGACTCGACCTCGCGTTCCCACACCGAAGCGAGGGGATCGACTCGGCCCTACCCGGCGCTGCGTCGGTCGACGTGGCCTGTCGTTCCATCAGCCGAGGGGTCCTCGATGCCGTCGACGTGGGTGGACTGGCCGCGCTCGCCGAGCGGGTCGACGGTTGGCTCGAGATAACGGTTCGCACGGGGAGCTACGTTCCGCACGGCGGGAGGATCGCCATCTTGCACGGGAGCGTTCACTCGTCGCCGATCGCAGACGACGACCTCGCGCGCAGCGTCGACGCGTGTCTGCTCTTCACCAACGAACGGACCCTGCTGCAGGATCCGGGCTTCGGGCTCCGACAACTCGTCGACATCGCGAGCAGGGCGCTCTCGCCGGCGGTGAACGACCCCACGACCGCGGTGCAGGTCATCGACCGACTGACCGATCTGCTCGGGGAGATCGGCGACCGGCCTGATCCGAGCGGCTGGTTCACCGGCGAGTCGACCATCGTGCGGGTGCGACTCCTCCCCGACACGCTCGAGGGACTGACGACTCTCGCGTTCACCGAGATCATCCGGTACGGCGTCGACAGTCCCCAGGTGTTCCGTCGGCTCCGCAGTGCGTTCGACCAGCTCGAAGCCCGGGCGGGCCCGGACGCACAGGTGGGGATCGACGAGATGCGTCGGCTCCTCGCCGCGGCGGCCGACGAGCATGCACCGCGAGCGTTCCGGGAGATCGCGGCGGTTGGCGATCCGCGGGGGCTCGGCTGAGCGGCGCCCTCCATCCGCAACTAGCGCCGCTTCGACCCACCCAGCTGGCGCCGGCGGAAGCACGTCGTGACGTGGTCGTTGACGAAGCCCGCGGCCTGCATGAACGCGTACATCGTGGTCGGGCCGACGAAGCCGAAGCCGCGCCGCTTCAGCTCCTTGCTGAGGGCCTTCGACGCGTCGGTGGAAGCGGGGAGCTCCGTGAGCACGTCGAACGTGTGCCGCACGGTCGGACCGGCGAAGCCCCACAGGAATCCGTCGAGGCTGCCGAACTCGCGCTGCACCGCGAGCACCGCCCGGGCGTTCGCCACGGTCGACTCGACCTTCCCGCGGTGACGCACGATGGCCGGATCGAGCAGGAGGCGGTCGACGCGCGCCGGGGTGAACCGCGCGACCTTCGCGGCATCGAAGCCGGCGAACGCCTTCCGGTAGCCCTCGCGCTTGCGCAGGATCGTGGTCCAGCTGAGGCCGGCCTGCGCGCCTTCGAGGGTGATGAGCTCGAAGAGCGCTGGGTCGTCGTGATGGGGGACGCCCCACTCCTCGTCGTGGTAGGCGACCATCAGCGGATCGGTGCCCGCCCACTCGCAGCGGACCGGCCCGCGTGCGCTACTCGTCACCGTCGCGGAAGTTGAGGTACGAGCGGCTCGCGGTCGGGCCGCGCTGACCCTGGTACTTCGAGCCCGTCGCGCCGCTGCCGTACGGCACGTCGGCCGCGGTCGTCATGCGGATGAACGAGATCTGCCCGATCTTCATCCCCGGATAGATCGCGATCGGAAGGTTCGCCACGTTGGAGAGTTCGAGCGTGAGGTGGCCCTCGAAACCTGCGTCCACGAAGCCCGCGGTGTTCGACACGAAGATGCCACCGGATCCGGCGACGAAGTTCTCGATCTTGCGTCGACCGGGCCGGACCTCGATGTCGAAGATCGGCTCGGCTGCACCCGTGTCGATCACCTCGACGACAGTGTCCCACGCGAGGTTCCCGTCGAGCAGTCGAGTGAGGCGGGCGAGGAGCGGGTCGTCGGCACTGACCCGCGGCTCGTAGAGCGCCCGGAGTCGCCGCAGCGTCTCGAGCCGCACTGCATCGCGCCCCGCGCGCCGCTCGATGTTGTTGAGGTCCGTCGCCGAGCGGTAGCCCGCCCGACGCGCGGCATCGTTCTGGCGCAGGTTGGCAGCCGCACGCAGCTCTACCAAGAGCTCGTCAGGGAGCGGCACGGCAGTCAGGAGCTTGTGCTCACGTTCCGGGAAGTACACCTGGTGGAGCAGGCGACCATCGCGCTCACGCCGGCTGACTCCCGCCCGGCGGCCCATGCGCTCGGCCAACAGGAGGAGGTCGGCAACGAGACCAGGCGAGTTCGTCCAGACCGAGGTGCGCGCCGGCTCGCGCGAGCCGTCACCGTCGACGATCCCGTCGAAGAACGCGCCGGCGAGAGCCCGCGGCCACGCGAAGACGATCGGGGGAATCCGCTTCGTCGCGGCCTTCCCGCCGGTGCCGATCCAGCCGAGGAGCTCCGAGAACACGCTCGAACAGCAGGTGACGGCCACCGGTCCGCGCGTGACGCTGAACCCGAGGGTGGCCAATGCAGCTTCGACCCGATCGAGGAGCTCCTGGTCGGTGTTCGAGATCGTGACCTGGTTCGTACGCCGGTGACCTTCGGAGACGAACATCCCGAGCAGCCATGCGAACTCTTCCGTCGCCAGGATCACTGCGGGTACGCCGAGCCGCCCGCCGCTGACGTCGATCCGGTCGTCGGGACCCAGCGCGGCCTCGAGACCCGGGACGTACCGAGCTACCGCGAGCGGCAGGCGATCGCGGTTCCGGTAGTAGTCGGTGTGCCCGTATCCGACGGCCCGGAGCGCGGTCCTGATGTCGTCGGTCTGCGCGAGCCAGGCGCGACGCACCGTCGGACCCTTGACCACGAGGTGGTCGTAGGCCTCCTCGGGCACGTAGGTCATCACGTCGAGCGGTTCCGGGGTCGGGAACGGGTCGGGGATCGAGTTCGGGATCGCCACCCGGGCGCCCGGCCGCAGCTCACCGGTTCGGATCTTGACGAGCTCACCGCTGCGATCGAGCGTGAAGAGGTTGTGCCCAGCCGTTACCCGGACGCTGCGGCCCGACGCGAGCCGGACCTCGAAGATGCGATCGGCAGGACCCTCGTACCAACCCGTGATGGGGTGGTAGTCGACAGCGAAGGTCTCAGGGTCGAACGCGGCGACGTACGCGTCGAGGCGCTTCTGCACCACTTCGCCGATCGACCGGGGCTCCAGCCGCCCGCCATCGAGCACCAGGACCGTCTCGCTCGCCGGGAGGCTGGAGTGGATGAGCAGGCCCAGTCGCCCAAGCGACGACTTCCCTTCGAGCCGGGCGACCAGGTCGTCGGGGAGCTTCACCCGCTCCGAGGTCGAGCCGAGGACGAACTCGCCGGGGTGGAGGATGAAGGCATCGTCGTCGTCGACCTCGACGAGCTCGGTGAGATCGTCCTGGGGCTGCTTCGGGTCGATGAAAGGAGTGGTGTGGTTGCGGAACACCCGGAAGTAGCGGTCGACGTGGAGGTCGATCGAGCTCGGCTGGATGCATTTCTCGTCGAGGGGATCGATGACGATGCGGCCCGCAGCGAGCTCTTCCCGGAGGGTCTTGTCGGAGAGAATCACGGCTGGGACTCTAGCGAGAGGCGTTCGCGGCGAGCCGCCTAAGATCCCCCGACGGGACAGAACCATCGTCCCCGACGCGGGTGTAGTTCAGAGGCAGAACATCAGCTTCCCAAGCTGAGAACGCGAGTTCGATTCTCGTCACCCGCTCAGAGATTCGCATCGGGATCCACGATGCCGATGCGGGTGGCGGCGCGGTTCGCCGCATCGGGTCCCGCGAGCTGTCGGAGCAGGAGCAGGCCGTCGAGGATCGCGATGGCGGTCTCGGCTTCGGTGCGACGCTCCGTGTCGGTGCCCTGGAGGAACTCGGCGGCCCACGTGATCCAGGCATTCACGAGCAGCGGCACGAGCGTGCGGTACGGCTCCCGCCCCGCGGCCGCGAGCCCGTTCGCTTCGAAGAAGAGTGCGAACACGGCGTCGGCATCGGCCCGGGCGAGGATCGGCCAGGCGGTCCGCAAGAGCTCGAGATGGTCCCGGGCGGGTGACCCGAACGCCGGCTCGAGAGCCTGCTGGAGCTCGATTCCCACGGATGCCAGGACCTCGCTGACGAGCTCGGTCTTGGAGGCGAAGTAGTAGACGACCACGCGGTCACTGATGCCGAGTCGCTTGGCCACCCGCCCGTAGGTGAGCTGGCTCAGGCCGTCGTCGAACGCGACCGCCAGCGCACCGTCGAGGATCTCCTGCCTGGTGTGCCGGTAGCCCATCAGGGCTTGATCGTAGTGGTCACTGCGACTACTGTTTCGTAGTGATCACTACAACTGCTCGCCCACCCACCCCGGAGGATCCGATGTCAGTGCTCACCCCAGCCGACGCCGCCGAACTGTTCCGTCGTGACCCCGACCGGTTCCTCGACGTGGGGGCCGGCGAGGTCGCGTACCGCCGGGTCGGGAGCGGGCCCGACGTGCTCTTCGTCCACGGTTGGCCGGTCAGCGGCGCGACCTTCCGAACCCTCCTGCCGCGCCTGACCGATCACGTCACCTGCCATGTGATCGACCTCCCGGGCAGCGGCTCCAGCCGATTCACCGCCGACACGACACTGTCGATCGACCAGCACATCGAGAGCGTCCGGCGGGTCGTCGACCTCCTCGAACTGAACGACGTCGCGGTCGTCGGACACGACAGCGGCGGGATGATCGCCCGGTACGCGCTCGCCGGCGATGCGCGCGTCCGCGCGATGGGGCTGATCGACACGGAGCAGCCGCACGGGATGAGTTGGCGATTCAAGCTGTTCCTCTCGGCCCGCCACGCACCCGGCCTCGGTGCCGCCCTCGCCTGGGTGGTGGGTCGACCGCGGCTGCGCCGGAACCCGTTCGTGCTCGGCGGCGCGTTCGCCGACTCGTCGTTGCTCGACGGGGAGTTCGACGAGTTCTTCCTCGAGCCCTTGCACACGCTCCCGGCGCGACGCGACGCCGCGGCCCGGGTGCTGCGCAGCTTCGACAAGCGGTACCTGGCCGACCTGGCCGCCGTGCACCGCAAGATCACGGTGCCGGTGCAGCTCGTCTGGGGCGAGCAGGACGTGTTCTTCCCGCTCGCGTGGGCCGAGGAGATGGTCGCGACCTTCCCCGACGCCCGACTCGCGGTCGTGCCGGACGCCGGCCTGTTCTCTCACGAAGAACGACCGGCCGAGGTCGCGCGTGCCCTGCTCCCGGTCCTCACCGGGACGGGCTGATCGGGTCGGGCTGATCGGGTCGGTCAGGTCGGGTCGGTCAGGTCGTCGCGAGTGAGGCCGCGTCGCGGGCGTCGGCCACGAGGACGACCATTGCCTTGCGGACCTCGTCGCCGGTGGTGCACTCCTCGGGGAAGCCCAGCCGGACTGCGGCCCGACCCGCCGGGCTGACCGCGATCATCTCGAAGCCGTAGCGGTCGACGGCCGACATCGTGGCCTCGGTGGTGTCGGGCCGGTGCAGGAGGTGCCGGCAGAACAGCACCTGCGCGTCGGCGTGATCGGCGTTCATGTGCTCGATGATCCGCGCCGACGACGACACGAGCGGATCAGGTTCGGCACCGGCGTAGCGGGCCGCGTCGACCCAGCTCATCCGCCCGTAGCCACCGACGTACCGGATGCTCTCGACGTCGAGGCGGTAGAAGGTGAAGTCGCCGAAATCGATGTAATACGACGCGGTGGGGTTGCCGGCGAGATACCGCTCGCGGGCCATGGGTCGGTCGGCGTCGGACACGGTCGACAGCAGACCCATCAACGTGGCCCGCCCGCTCGCGAGCGGGTCGGATCCGTCGGGGACGGGTTCGGTCACGAGCAGGCTCGCTCGGGGATCGCGGATGGCGTTCTGGGTGTGCTCGGCCATGAGGCTGACGAAGAACAGCGGGTTCCCGCGGTCGTCGAGGCCGTAGCTCGCGACCGAGCCGTAGGGGTAGCCGGGAGGATCGGCGGCGAGCGTCGAGAGTGCGCCCCGACTCGCCCCGGCCACGAGCGTGCGGCACCGTTCGGCGTGCGATGGCTCAGGAGGCGGCGCGACCGCGGACGAGGTCGGGGCAGCACCGCCTTCGTCGCCGGTCGGAACGTCGTGGCCGGTCGGTCGTTCGGTCATGGACCAACGCTAGGGCCTGGTCGACGAGAGGGGCGAGCGCCGGGGGTACCCAGGATCACGCGACGCGTGACGCCATGGGCCCCGCCGGCTTCACTAGATCTCGTCGCTCAGGCGACCGATCGGGCAGAACGCCATCTCCGGGGCCGTAGCGAGATCGTTGCCCGCCGAACGGGCCGCGGCTCCGCCACCCACCAGCGAGGTGTGGCACGGGTCACTCATGTCGAAGATCGCCCCGGTGGCCTTGATGCACGGATGCATCGGCGCGTGGACGTCGGCGTAGTACTCGACGTCGTCGACCAGCCAGACATGCAGCATGAAGTACTTCTGCATGTGGAGGTTGATGCCACCCTGGTTCGCACAGCCCTGATCGGTCGTGTTGACGCTGAAGGCGGTACCCGTGTTCGGCCGCACACAGAGCGTCGGGTGGTGGTGCCACCAGTCGTTGTTGCCTGCGAACCCGGCCGGCGGCAAACCGTTCTCGGTCCGGACGTAGTAGTCGAGCCCGACGAGCACGGAGTCGTCGGTGTTCCCGTTGTACTGGAGGAACTCGGGTTCGGCCGGGTTGAACACCCCGTCGACGTTGCCCGGGATGATCGGGTCCTGCGGATTGAAGTTCGGGTCGGCGAGCATTGCCGCGGTCACGCCGAACCCGGTGTGCGTGCCCATGCCGGCGATGAAGTCGAAGGCGTTGTGCATTCCCGCGGCCTTGGCGTCGCCGAGAGTGGGGAAGCGCTCGGCGTAGGTCTTGGCCTGATCGAGCCCCAGCGCGAGCTGCTTGCAGGACTGATAGTCGAGCGGAGCCCGGGTGACTCCCGCGTAGTAGTCGACACTCCCCATGCCCGGACCCGTGACCGAGTTGGGTGCGACCGGGTTGCAGAACCACGGCACCGGCTTGCCGTTGTCGGACGCGTAGTTCGCCTGGAACGAATAGCAGCCAGTGGCCAACAGGCCGAGCACCGCGACCGCCACGATGAGCACCGGACGACGAACGAACGTGGAACGAAGAAATGGTTGCATGGTCCCCCCCCGGGCCTGACTGGCTGGGATCGTAGGCAGAACATCCCTCCTGTGCAACCACCTCGAGCGGAATCACGCAACGTCGCTCGGTCCAGATCCTTGCCGGTTGGTGTGTGCACCCACCCGTCGCGCGGTGACCAGGGATCAGAGGTAGTCGTCGTGGAGCATGTTGTTGGTGGCGAACCACCCGGGGATCGCGGGGATGTAGTTCGCCACCAACTGGTTCGCGAGCACTGCCGCCACGGCGACCTCGCTCGAGACGCCGAACGCGGTGAGCGCCCCCGACATCCCCACCGTCGACACGGCGGTGTTGCCGCCGGGAATCGGGACGAGGGAGGCGATCGTACCGATGAAGATGTTGAGCGCGAGCAGGGTGAAGAAGTTGATCGAACCACCGAAGGCTTCGATGCAACAGGCCATCACCGCCCCGTACATGAGCGCGTTGATCGCGTTGCCGCCGAGCAGCAGCGCGACCCGCCTCGGCGATCGCGTCGCGGCCAGGACCGTGGCCGTCGCGCTCTTGAGAGGCGGGAGCACCATCCGTCGGAGCCGGGGCACACCGAACACGAGTCCCGCCACGACCGCGAGCACGACGGTCGCCAGCACGACCACCTGCACGATGGCGCTCACGGGGATGCTCTGGGCCCGGAACGTGTCGGGCGAGAGGGCGACTGCGATGACGAGCAGGATCGTGTTGGCGACGATGTTGCCGACGTTGATCAGCAAGCCGCCTGATGCAACCGCCGACGCGAGGTCGACGCCCTGCTTCTGGAGGAAGCGGATCTGCGCCGCCATCCCACCCACCGCGGGGATGGCCAGGTTCGAGAACGACATCGAGAGCTGGAGCTCGCTCGTGCGCCACAACGGGAGGTTGATCGGCACGGTTCCCATCAACGCGATCGCAGTGGCGCAGTTCGTAGCGAACGAGATCAACATCGCCGCGGTCAGCCACCACAGGTTGGCGCTCGTGACCGTGTCCCACAACGTCTGCGGATCACCCACCTGGGAGAGCAGCACACTGATCGCGAACAAGGTGCCGATCGCCATCATCAGGTTCGTGCCGCTCACGCGGTGCAGCTGCTGGAGCGGTGGTTCCTCGTGGTCGGTAGCAGCCGCCGCCGCGGCTCGAAGATCGCTCACCCGGTTGCTGAACGCCTTGCGCCGGCGGGGATCGTTCGGGCGGATCTCGCCGCTCAGCGCGATCGGCTGCAGCACCGGGAGCGCGTCGACCACGGGTTCGTCGCCCAGCGCGCGTCGGGCCGCCGCGATCGCCCGATCATCACCGACGATCTCGGAGGTGCTCACGAGCAACTCGGCGACATCGGCCGCGCGCTCGACCGCCGATGCGCGACCGGTGGCCAGGTCGAACCCCGTGATCGCCGCACCGTGGTCGGTCACCACGACACGGTGGGTGTTGAGCGCACCGTGGGCGACGTGGGCCGAGTGGAGGGCCCGGACCTGGCTCCAGAGGTCGTCGAGCAGGGCGTCGGTCACGGTGGTCGGGTCGACCTCCGCCAGCACGGGGCCGATGAGCGGGCGGCTCACCACCAACGCTGCGCCCGGACCGGCGGTGCCGGCGACGACCACCGCGGGAACCGACACGCCGGCGCGCTCGGCCAGCAGCAGCACGTACGCCTCGTGCTCCACCTCGCCGAGCCGGGTCAGGTGCACGTTCGGTCCGCCGTCCTTGTACACGAGGAAGCGGTATGCCTTGGCCGCGAGCTGCGCGTCGGCTTCGTCGCGCCCAGCACGCGGACCAGGAGCGCGCCGTCGTCGTCGTGGCCCTCCATCATCGTGCCGCTGCGGGGCTGGGGATCGGTGAGGTGCACCTCGGGTGATCGCAGTCCGAGCTCTTCGAGCGCCACCTCCACCTGGATGCTCGTCGGCCTCCCTCCCGGCGACCCGAAGGTCAGGTGCACGAGCGCGGCCACGCCCCACCCCAGCACCAGCGCGGCGAACGCCGCATCGGGGAGTCCGGTCCCGAGGTAGAGGGAAGCGAACGCGAGGAGGAGCACCAGCAGCTGACCCATCCGGCGAACCGGCCGACTGAGGTACGGCGACGCCACCGAGATGACCGCGGCGATCATCGCCAGCCGGACGACGGGAAACGACGGCGTCGCCTTCCCGAAGCGGGTCACCACGTCGAGCGCGTCGACCACACTCGAATCGGTGACCACCAGCGATCCGATGAGGCGGCCCAGGATCCAGGTGACCACGCCGGCAACGAGGAGGTCGCGCGCCAGTCGCCACCGGCGGGCGACGAGGGCCGCGAGCACGATGAGCCCGAGCGCCCAGAGCGCGCCGAACCGGTACAGCAGCCTGAACAAGGTCGCGAGCTGAGCGGGGAGACCGTTGACCAGCTTGAACAGGTCGTTCTCGAAGTCGGTCGGGTGGCCCTGGTGCAGGATCACCAGCACGAGCAGACCGACGGTGACCACGAGGCGCACGACGTCGCTCGTCCGGCGACGGTACGGCAGCTCCGACGCGGGACCGAACGCGTGTCCACGCCACGCGGAGATGCGCGCGCTGATCCCTGCATCGTCCGGCGCAGGATCCGCCGACGCCTCCGTCATCGCCCGCTTCCCATCTGGTCGAACTGGCTTGCCGCGCGCATCGTAGGGCTCGGCCCTGCGTCGCCGGCTGACCCTTCAGAGTGCCGCGACGAGCGCCAGCGCGGCACCCGCGGCCAGGAGGCCCACGACCACGCTTCCGACCGTGTTGGCCGCCGCTTCCACGACCTCGCCCCGCTCGAGCAGGCGGACGCTCTCGTACGAGAAGGTCGAGAACGTCGTGAACGCGCCGCAGAACCCCGTCCCGATCACCGTTGTCGGGAGCGTTGCGAGACCGTGGTACTGGGTCAGCCCGACCACCACCCCGAGCACGAACGAACCCGTCACGTTGATCACGAAGGTCGCCCAGGGGAGCGGTCCCGAGGTTCGCCCCTGGATCCACCCGTCGGCGAGGTAGCGCGACAACGCGCCGATCGCGCCCGCGACGACGAGTCCGGTGATCAGCACGGAGACTCGCCCCCACGAAGTCGCGACGCGATCGCGATGCCCGTGAACGCGGCAACCACGCCCGCGATCACACTCCCGACCACATAGACCGCGGCCGTCACGGCATTTCCATCCCGTACCAGGAGATCGGTGTCGACCATCACCGTCGAGAACGTCGTGAACGCGCCGATGAAGCCGACGGCGACGAACGGTCGGATGTACTCGTTCGTCGGCCATCGTTCGAGGACGAGCTGGAACACGAACCCGAGAACGAAGCTCCCCGAGATGTTCACGGCGAAGATGGACCACGGGATCGAGGCGGCCACGGGAGGAACGGCCCGGCTGATCGCGTACCGTGCGATCGTGCCCAGCGCACCCCCGACCGCCACGGCCAGCAACGCGACGCGGCGGGGAGCACCGGAAGCGGTCGGTGCGTCGGGGTCGATCTGCTCAGTCATCCGATCGCGTCGAACGCCAGTGCGTAGAGCACCGCCGTGAGCGAGAGGCCGTCGATCATCGCTCCCTCGCGTATCAACGACCGGAGACGGTCCACCGACACCCACTCGACCCGTTCGGCTTCCGTCGCGTCGACCGGGTCGCCGACGTGCGTCGCACCGTCGGCGAGGAAGATGTTGAAGACCTGATCGGAGATCCCGTTCGTCGGCTGGAACCGGACGAGCGGTCGGAGCGGCCCGGGTCGCCACCCGGTCTCCTCCAGGGTCTCCCGGGCCGCCGCCGCGTCGGGTGACTCTCCCGGATCGATGCGGCCGGCGGGGATCTCCCATCCCCAGGTGTCGGTGATGAAGCGGTGCCGCCAGAGGAGCAACACCCCGCGGGTCGGATCGTGGACAACGGTCCCCGCGGCGTGGTTCGGCATGCGCACGACGTGGTGCTCGAAGCGCTCGACGCCGGGGATCTCGACGTCGGCCAGCGCGAGGCGGACCCACTCACTCTCGTAGAGCACCCGCTCACCGTGCACCGTCCACCGCATCGCCGGCACGCTAGGTGCTCGGCGGCATCGCCTCGTCGTCGGCCACTCGGTCGTCGGCCGCTTCCGCTTGGACGCGGAGACGATCCAGGGTGCGGGTCAGAAGCCGCGACACGTGCATCTGGCTGATGCCGATCGAATCCGCGATCTGCGACTGGGTCCAGCCGTCCCAGAATCGGAGCCGGACGATCGTGCGTTCTCGCTCCGGGAGCTCTTCGAGCAACGACTCGATCAGCATCCGACGCTCGACGTCGGCGTGGCCCGGATCAGCGTCGCCGAGTCGCGAGGCGAGATCCGCGTCGCCGTCGTCGCGGTCACCCGTCGGTGCGTCGAGGGACCCCGCGGTGTACGCGCGGTTCGCCTCCATCGCCTCGAGCACGCGTTCTTCGGAGAACCCGGTGGCCACCGCAACCTCGGCGACCGTCGGCGGTCGTCCGAGCTCCTGACCGAGCGGGCCGATGACGTTCGAGACCGCCAGCACGTTCTCCTGCAGCGCACGAGGGACGCGCATCGACCAGGTCGCATCGCGAAAGTGGCGCTTCAGCTCCCCTTGGATCGTCGGGGTCGCGAACGTGGTGAAGGCGAGCCCCCGTTCCGGCTCGAACCGCTCGACCGCCTTGAGCAAGCCGAGCACCGCGACCTGCTCGAGGTCTTCGGAGGTCTGGCCGCGACCGTGGAACCGCCGCGCGAGCTGCTCGGCGAGTCCGCGGTGCTGTTCGATCAACCGATTGCGGAGATCACGATCGCCGGTGACGCGGTACTCGGCGAAGCTCGGGGCCGAGTCGCCGGACCTGGATGCCGAGATCATGGGAGCCGGACGCGCTTGACCATTCGGAAGCGGCTGACGCCTGCACTGCCGGACAGCTCGTGCTCGTCGACCACCGCCGCGAGGATCGCCGCCGAGAGATCGTTGAGCAGCGGCGCGGCATCGTTCGGGCAGGTACCCTCGATCCGTACGGCGTCGGTGAGCACGGTGAAGTGGATCTCGAGCATGCGCGACCGGTCACCCGCGTCGCGGCCCGCCATGATCGCGTGGCACAGCTCGTCGACCGCGATGCGGAGATCGTCGACCTCCTCGTAGGCGAGGCCACAGCGGCTGCCGACGTCGGCTGCAGCCAGTCGGGCCAGGCGCAGGAACTCGGGCTGCGCCGGTATCGCGAGCCTGATCTCGTGCTCGCCGACTCCCGCCCCGTCGATCGTCGTCTCGATCTCGTCGCCCGCCATGTCGCTGGTCATCCCGCCATTCTCTCGCTCGCTCGCTCGCTCGCCGCAACTCCCACTGCCGGAGCACTCCGCCGGCTCCTGCTCCGACCGGAACCTACAGGCAGAGACAAACGACCTGGGGGCCAGGCAGTACGGGCAGTACGGCGGGAGCCCGACCCCCAGGTCGAATCAAGGAACGCGTCCTTCGCCGCGTTGGTTCGCGCCGCGTTCCACCATTTCGTCGTAATGCTCAGCAACGTCGGGGTCGAGCGGCCGGTTGGAATCGGCAGCTCGCTCCTCGGCCTCGGTGGGCCCCCGACCGGCGACCGTCCCGACTTCGGCTTCGGCCGCTTCCTCGGCCCGGGTGCTCGCATCGGGTCGCGTGCGTGCAGTGCTGTCGTCGCTCATGCGATCCTCCCTTGCCCTCGGCGGCCCCGGGTGGGCCACGACTCTTTCCTACCCCGGGCCCGCGACTCCCGAAACCACCACGACGAGGTCGGGCGGCGGATGTGGTCGGTCCATGCATCACTCCGCCTGCGACGGGGTAAAGGAAGTGGGGGACGGGGTAGGGACAGACAGGAAACGCCAGCGAGTCGACGGACCGGGAGTCGAGCCCGCAGTCGAGGAGGAAGACATGGTTGGTGGCGCCAGGGTCGATCTGCGGGCAGAAACCGGGTGATCTCGTTCGCGATCCCCTACGGTCGCTGATGATGGACGACCGGGTGGAGACCGCGCTGCCGGCGACGGCGGCGAGTCCGGGCGTGGCCCGCCGCTTCGTCGGCGCGGCGCTCCGGCGGTGGGATGCGGAGCCCGAGACGATCGACGCGGCCCAGCTGTTGGTGAGCGAGCTCGTGACCAACGCGGTGGTCCACGCGAGCACGGAGATCCGGCTCGTCGTGAGCCGGCGGGGCGAGCGGATCCGGGTCGAGGTGACTGATCACGACGACCAACCCCCCCAGATGCGCCCCATGCAGTCGGATGCTCCCGGCGGCCGGGGCCTGGGGATCGTCGACGGCTTGGCCGATGCCTGGGGCTCCGATCCCCGTCGCGACGGGAAAGCGGTGTGGTTCGAGCTCGCACACTGAGCCGATCGAGTTTCCATCGGCCCCGAAGCGGGTACAAACCCCGAAGGATGATTTGTCGGCGTACACGTGCGACACTCGCGGCGGAGAAACGGGCAGGTGTGCAATGACGAAGCAAATCGAAGGTGAGCCGATCGACGGCCCGGCGGCGTTCTCGCGAACGGTCGGGGCCGACGGCGTGCCCGTGCTGACCGCTCGAGGCGAGATCGACGTCTACACGTCGCCCGATTTCCGGCGGGAGCTCCAGGAGCTCGTGGGCGCCCCCGCGAACCGGGTCGTCGTCGATTTCGGCTCGGTCGACTTCATCGACTCGTCGGGGCTCGGAGTCCTCGTCGGCGCGCTGAAGCGAATGCGCGAACGCGACGGCACGATCGTGCTCCGCGCCATGACACCTTCGACGAAGAAGGTCTTCGACATCACAGGACTGACTGACCTCTTCACCGTCGAGCCCTGACTCGCCGCCTGCGTCACCCGACGAACCACCCAGGACGCTCGTGACCCTCCGCGCCAGGCTCCTCCTGCTCGCCGCCGCGTTCGTCGTGCTCATCGCCCTCGGCACTGCGACCATCATCGGGCTCACCGTGGCGCGTGACGATCGGCGCGAAACCGAAGCGCGGCTCGTGATCGCCCGTGAGCGCGTCACCCAACTCGCCGTCGCGTACGTCGACCGGGAAACGGGCCAGCGCGGGTACCTCATCACCGCCGACTCGACGTTTCTCGAACCCTACGAGCGGGGCCGCACCGTCGCGCGCCGGTTGACCACGGAGCTGCGTCGCCTCACCGGAGCCCGGTTCTCGACCGAGCTGGCCTCGGTCACTGCCGCCGCCCGGGTCTGGGACCAGAGCGTGGAGCAGACCCTGCAGGCGAAGGAGCGGCGTCAGCCCATCGACCCGGCCAGGATCGACGGCGACAAGGTCCGGTTCGACGTGCTCCGCGGCAGAGTCGACGGCCTCCAGCAGGCCGTCGACGCCTCGACGCGCGACGCCGCCGACGCGACCGATCGAGCCCGCACATCGGTCAACATCGCGTTGGCCACCATGCTCGCGATCGCACTGGGGCTCCTCGTGGTCGTTGCGGTGCTGGTCCGGCGTTGGATCACCGTTCCGGTCGCCGGGATCGCCGGAGCGGTCCGCCGGGTCCGCGCCGGCGCGCTCGACGAAGCGGTGCCCGATCTCGGGCCCCCGGAGATCGCCGGCCTCGCACGCGACGTCGACGAGATGCGGGTCCGCCTGTCGCAGATGGCGCTCGACGCGGAGCGCGCCCGGGAATCGATCGAACAGAACGCCTCCGTCGTCCTCACCCTGCGGGCGAACCAGCGTCCCGACGTGGGTGACCTCCCCGCCGGGTGGTCGGTCGCCGCCGACATCCGGCCCGCCGAGGGTCTGGTCGCAGGCGACTGCGCCGACGTGGCAAGACTCGACGAGCACACCGTCGCGGTGCTGGTGGTCGACATCTCGGGCCATGGAGCCGTGGCCGGGATCCTCGCGCTCCGGTGCAAGGAGCTCCTCCGATCCGCCCTCTCGCTGGGCGCCGATCCGGGCGACGCCCTCGAGTCGACTGCAGGCCAACTGGGCACACTCGGCGACGAGACGTTCCTGTCGGCGATCGTGGTGATGATCGACATCCGCGACGGCTCGATGCGGTACGCCAATGCGGGACACCCTCCCGCACTCGTGTGTCGTCGCGACGGCTCGACGGTGCCGCTCCCTCCGACGGGTCCGATCATGGGCCCCTTCACCAGCACATGGAGCACGGGCGGATCGACCCTCGGCGCGGGCGAGAACCTCGCGGTCTACACCGACGGCATCACCGAAGCGCGGCTCGACGGTGAGATGTTCGGGCCGGAGCGCCTCGCCGAGCTCGTCGGCACGAGCGACTGTGAGGACGCACCCGCGATCGTGGAGCGACTCCTCGACGACGTCGAGGCATTCACCCCCGGTCGCCTCCAGGACGACGCCACGATCGTGGTGATCTGTCGCCCCGTCAGCTGACTTCCTCCGGCGGCAGAACCGGCGTTTCGGCGTCGAGGCGGGCGCGGTTCTTCCGCCACACCGACGCATTCGCAACCGTCGCCCCGACGACGAGCCGACCGAGCAGGTAGCTCCAGAGCAAGAGGGCCAACGCGATACCGAGCGCCCCGTAGCGATCGGCCTTGGTCGCGATCTCACGACTGATCCAGTAGATGGTGACGACGTGCAGTACCTCGATACCGAGGGCAACGACCGCGGCTCCCGGGACCAGATCTCCCCACGAGACCTCCATGGGATGGGGGAGGAGCCACGAGACTGCGAGCCAGAGCGCGAACGGGACCGCCATGAAGAGTCCGATGCCGATCAGGCCGGCGAGAAACGACTCACCGCGTAGCCAGGCGACCAGCCCGGAGAGCAGGACCGCCAACGTGACCAGCCCGACCAGGACCCCCGCGCCCTTCGTCGCGCTGATCTTGCGGCGCCCGACGTCGCCCCACACGAGCACGTGCACGATCGCCAACGTCTTCACGAGCGCACGAGATGCGAGCACGAGGCCGAACAGGCCGACGGCGAGCGCCACCAGGCGTTCCCCGAGCGCGAGGCTCGCGAAGTCGCCGAGCGACCGCGCGACCAGACCGGTGATGCCTGCTGCCCGGGCCGCGGCCTCGGGCGACGAGTCGGAGACCTGGCTCGCGACCCCGAACCCCGCGACCCAGACGAACACGTAGGGCACGAGGAAGAGGAAGACGCGGAAGCCGACCGCGGCCGCCAACACGCCGCCTCCGATCTCGCTGTCGCGCTCGAGCGCCCGGAGCGCCGCGTCCACCGTGCCGGACCGGTGACGCTGCGCTTCGAGCTGCCGACGGACGGCGACCGCTCGGGCCGTGACGCGTTCCTTCCCGGCCTTCGCGCGCCCGACGACGGAGCCGCCCGGTTGCGCGCCCTCGGCGGTGGCGTGGGATTGATCGGGCGGTTGCTCGTCGCGGTCCACAGCGGGTTCAGGTTACGGTGCGGCAGCTGCGCTGCTTCCTGACCGGTCTGCGCCCTGGCATGATCTGCACCTCCACATCGCGACCGACAAGGCGGACCATGACCGACGGCAGCGCGCAACTCGGCCCGGTGGACTTCGCGCTCGTCGCGTTCCCGGCCACCCGCTTCAAGGGCGGGCTCGTCCCTGCACTGAGCGCACTGGTCGACACCGGCACGATCCGGATCCTCGACTTGGTGTTCGTGGAGAAGGGCTCCGACGGCAGCATGCTCGTAGCCGAGTTCGACGAGCTCGACGAAGCCACGATCGGTGCGTTCGCCGACCTCGCAGGCGACCGATCCGAGTTGCTCAGCGACGGCGATCTCGAGCTCGCCGCGGAGTCGCTCGAGCCCGGGAACTCGGCCCTGCTCGTCGTGTGGGAGAACACCTGGGCATCGCGCCTGGTCCAGACGCTTCGCGACGCCGACTTCCGATTGCTCGCGCACGAACGCATCCCCGTCGAGGCGGTGACCGCGGCCGCGCAGCCTGTACCCGCGCAACCCGAAACGGACCGCGCCGGCCGCCCGGGCCTCCTCGGGATGACCGCCCGGAGCGCGGTCGGGACAGCGACAGCGGTGCCGGGCAGCGTGTCGCGACACCAGAAGCCCGACTGACGGAGGGCGGTCGGGTCAATCCGGCGGCGGAACGGGCAAGGAGCATTCGGGTGCGGCCGCACCGCCGGCCCGCGGAAACGGGCCGGCTAGCCCCCTGCGACGACCGGCGGGACCGCGGCGAGTTCGTCGGCGAGGCGGTCGACCGCCGCCGAGAGCTTGCGCGTGTCGGCCCTGGTCAGCTGGTCGGAGCGCACGAATCCGTCGCCCTGCCGGTACGCACGGAGCGCGGCGAGCACCGCCGTGAACTCTGCGGGGATCCTCGCCGCGAGCGCGGGGTCGCGTGCGACGACCAGCGGCTGCAGGGTGTCGAACGCGGCCTGCGCACCTAGCACGTTCGCCTCGGCGTCCCACAGGTCGGTGTGCGAGTACCGGTCTTCCTGACCGGTGATCGTGCTCGTCGCCACCTCGTTGAGCAGGTCGACGGAGCCGTTCGCGATCTGTGCCGGTTCGAGCTCGAGACCGGGGATCACCTCGTCGAGGCGGGTGACGTCGGCGACGAGCTGGTCGGCGACCGGTCCCATCCCGTCGAGGCTCCCGGCGACCCACAACGCCTGCTCGATCCGATGGAACCCGGTCCACGCGTCGGCCGGAACGTCGCCTTCGCGGGCGTCGATCGCGGGGTCGAGGTCGCCGAAGCTCTCGGCGATCGGCTCGATGCGCTCGTAGTGCTCGCGGGCGGCCGGGTAGAGCTGCTTCGCCCGATCGATGTCGCCCGCCTTCACCGCGTCGGTGAACGTCGTCGTCGCGACCACGAGCTGCGCCGACTCGGCACCGAGGTACGCCGCGTACGCGTCGACGGCCTGTTGCACGGCCGCCGGGTCCTGGGGCGCGGTCGATTGCGCGTCGGCCACTCCGACGACGAGGGAACCGCGTTCGTTCGGCGACCCTCCCGGGCAGTAGGTGACGTAGGAACCCTTGCGGAGCGTGAGCGTGAAGCGACCCGACAGTCCGGGCGTGAGGTTCTCCTTCTCCCCGAGGATCTTCCCACCGTCGAGGATCTCGAACTCGGTGACGCCGTCGGCTCCGGTGTTCTCGATCGCGAACGTGGTGGGACCGGCGGCGACCGCGAGCTTCGCCGGTGAGCACCCGGCGTCGGTGAGCTTCACGACGACGGTCTTGACTCCGTGCTTCGACCCAGCGGAGTCCGACGTCGATTCGCATGCGGCCATCGTGATGCCGAGCATCGCGGCGACGAGGCCGAAGAGAAGACGGCGCATGCTGGCGTGCTCCTTCAGGCGTTCGCGGGAACGGAGGGTCGCCGGGGGGCACTGGCGCGCGCCGGCCAGAAGACGACGAGCGTCATCGGGATGACGTACGCGAACCAGACGGCGACCTCGATCGTCACGGGCTTCGGTTGCAGGCCGAACATCCCCGTGAGGACCGCGGCACGCACACTGCCGGGGTCGACGAGCCACGTGAGATCGACGATCTGGTCCTGCAGCGTGTTGATCCACCCGGCCTCATGGGCCGTGTGCATGGCGGTGGCGAGCAATCCCCCCGCGACCAGCACGAGGACGAACCCGGTGATCGCGAAGAACCGCGCCATGTTGATCCGGACGCCGCCGCGATAGATCCCCCAGCCGATCACGACCGCGACGACGATACCGAGCACAGCGCCGATTCCCGCCGCGAGCCCCGAGTCGGCCGCGTTGAACGCGGCGAGCAGGAACACCGCCGTCTCGAGTCCTTCACGCAGCACCGCGAGGAACGCCATCAACACGAGTGCGCTCGCCGATCCGACGGCGAGCGCTTCAGCCGCGCGGCCCTCGAGGTCACCCTTCAGGTCGCGGGCGTGGCGACGCATCCACAGGATCATCCACGTGACGAACGCCACCGCGACGAGGCCGATCACGGTCTCAAGGCCCTCCTGAGCCTTCTGGGTGAGCGCCTGTTCCGTGATCCGCAACGCCACGCCGATCGCGAGGCACACGCCGACCGCCACACCCACGCCGATCCACATCGCGCGCTGCTCGCGGCTCCGACCGTTCTGCGCGAGGAACGCGGCGATGATGCCGACGATCAGGGCGGCTTCCAGGCCTTCTCGCAGGCCGATCACGAACGTGGGCAGCACAGTCCAGACTCCAAACCGGGGGCGCCGCACCTCACCCGGGCGCGGCCACCACTCTTCGACGTGCCCGACCTGGGTTAAGTATACCTAACGCAAGACGGTGAGGGCCAGGCGCGTCAGGCGGCGAAGATCGCGGCCAGACCGGCCACCACCATCACGAGCCCGAGCACGAGGTACGCCACCGACCGCGCCACCGGGGCCTGGACCAGCTCTCCGGTGGCCGTGCGCCCGCCCCGCGCCCGCGAGCTCCCCTTCGCCTTGGTGCTGCGAAGCCCGGCTCGAGCACGGGCCTGCGCGTCGCGTCGGCGCCGGAGCAGCGCCATCCCGTTGCCGAGCGCGAGCGCGGCACCCAGTGCGACGATCAACTCCCGGAGCACGTCGTCGTAGAAGCTCATGTCGCGACGCTAGATCGGGGTCAGGGTGATGGACTGATCGGATACCCGGCGAGCAGGCGTTCGAAGTCTGCGTCGGTCACCCGGGTGCGGATCTTCTCGGCTGTCGCGGTGTCGGAGGAGTCGGGTCGGCGGACCCGGACCCGGATCGGGATGCCGTTGCGGGTGAGGCAGTACTGGGTGACCGTCGCACGATCGGTGCGGTCACGCCGGGGGATCACCGAGTAACAGCGACCCCGTCGTCCCGCGGCGCGGACGGTCCCGTCGCGACGCACCCGCGCTGTGCCGTCGCGACCGGTGGCCGAGCGGAGCGCCTCGACGGACGCGCGCGGATCGACGCTCGGATCGACCGCGGCCGACGGGCCGCACAACTGCCCACCCGGCGCGTTCGCGCAGTCGATGGTCTGGCCGTTCCAGACTCCCCGCACGGATCCGAACCCCGCCGTGAGCCAATCGGGCTGCCGGTTGAGCTGCTCCAGATCGGCGTCGAGCGGACCCGCCGGAGTCGTTCGGTGGAAGCTCGTGGTCATCGCCCAGGTGGTCGTCGAACCCCGTTCGAGGCGCTCGAGCAACTCCCGCCGCGCATCGGCGGATGCCGACCACCCGGGCATCGGGTCGCTCACGACGGTCGCGCCGGCGAGCACGAGGCCGGCGAGCCCGATCACGGCGACCCCACGACGCCATCTCAGAGCCCGGACCATCCGACGAGGGTACCGACCGGCGGGGGAGGGGACGCGCGTCGGACCCGGCCCGTGGTACAACGCGACGATGCGCCTGCTCGTCGCCGTGTGTTCGGTCGAGTACGAAGGTCGCCTCGCGGCCCGCCTCCCACCCGCGCTCAGGCTCGTGATGCTGAAGCGCGACGGCTCACTCGCGGTCCACTCCGACTCCCGGGCCTACAAGCCCCTCAACTGGATGAGCCCCCCGTGCACGATCCGTGAGGGCGACGACGAGATCGTGGCGGTGAACCCGAAGGGAGAGCGGATCCGTATCGAACTGCACGAGATCCTCCACGACCACCGGGTCGAACTGGAGGAAGGCGGCGATCCCGGTCTCGAGAAGGACGGCGTCGAAGCCGAGTTGCAGCAGCTCATCGCGGCGCGGGTGGGGGCGCTGCGGGACGGCCTCGTGCTCGTGCGACGCGAGTACCCGACCGACATCGGACCGGTCGACCTGCTCTGTCGCGACGCCGACGGGTTCGCGGTGGTGGTCGAGGTGAAGCGGGTCGGCGAGATCGCCGGAGTCGAGCAGCTGCTCCGCTACCAGGAGCGGCTCGATCTCGACGCTCGCCTCGCCCCGACGCGTGGCATGTTCGTGGCGACCAGGATCAAACCCCAGGCCCGGGTGTTCGCCGAGAGTCGCGACATCCTGTGCGTGGAGATCGACCTCGACGACCTCCGCGGCGGCGTGACCGCGCCGCTCCGCTTGTTCTGACCACCCGCGTGTTCTGACCGACGATCAGACCACGAACAGCCCGTCTTTGACGATGCCGATCGCGCACGCGGTGAGTCCGACGACGACGGCAGCAGCCATGACCACCGCCGCGACCCGCGGGGAGAGTGCGCCGGCCGCCGTGCCGAGATGACGTAGCCGTGCCGAACGCTGGAGGCAGACCAGACCCCCGACGCTCCCGGCCAGCGCGAGCAGGATCCCGACGGCGACCGCACCGGCGATCGGGAACGCACTGCTCACGACGCGGATCATCAGCGCGGCCAGCCCGACCGACGCGAGCGCGGTGCGGTTCCACGCGAGCACCGTGCGTTCCGCTGGGAGACCGGGCTCGTTGGTCGTCACAGGTCCGAGACCACAGCGAAGATCGCGGCGAGGACAGCCACCACCGCCACCGTGATCGACACGACGCGCAACATCGGCGAACGCGGAAGTGGCCGACCGAAGCGCATGGCCTGTTCCGAGGCGTACCAGTGCTGGTATGCCATCGCCGCGATCACAGCGCCGACGGCCATGAGCGGCAGCCCCAGGAACCGACGACCGCCGGGGAACCCGAACGAGGGCAGCACCTGGGTGACCGCGAGGCCCCCGGCGACGAGCGCGAGCGCGGTGCGGATCCACGCGAGGAACGTCCGTTCGTTCGCGAACGAGAAGCGCGGATCGGGTTCGGAACCTTCGTGGGCGATCTCTGGATCGTAGATGCCGGCCACGGGCCGGATGGTAAAGTAGTCGCATTGTGAGTGCAACTAGTTCCGACTCCGACGGGCGGGTCCGGCGGGGCGAACGCAACCGCGACGCACTGGTCGACGCGCTGCTCGAGCTGCTCGAAGCCGGCGTCGCGAAGCCAACCGCACGCGAGATCGCCGAGCGGGCCGGCGTCTCGTTGCGAACCGTGTTCGCCCACTTCGACGACGTCGAGAGTCTCTACGCCGCGATCGCCGTCCGGCAGGAAGAGCGTCTCGCGCCGCTCCTCCAACCCCTGGTGTGGTCCGACTCCGACGACCAGCGGGTCGAGGACCTGATCGCGAGAAGGGTCGAGCTGTTCGAACAGATCGCGCCGGTGCGCCGCGCGAGCCTGCTGCTCGCGCCCGACTCGCCGGAGCTGACCCGCCGGCTCACCGAGGTCTCGCGCGTCCTGCGCGGGCAGGTGGCCGAGTGCTTCCACCCCGAGCTTGCCGCAGCCGGGCGGCGGCGTGGGGATCTGCTCGCAGCCCTCGACATCGCAACGAGCTGGGAGACCTGGGACGGGCTCCGGAGGGGCCAGGGGCTCTCGGTGGTCGCCGCCCGGCGAACGCTCCGTCTACTCGTGAGCCGGTTGCTCGCCGGCGACTGACGCACCGACGGGGACCTTGGTCCACGCGTGCTCGAGCGCCTCGAGCAGGATCTCAGGCGACTGCGCGCCCCCGACGGCGGCGGCCCGGCCGAACACGAAGAACGGGACGCCGGTCGCGCCGAGGCCGGTGGCCAGTCGTTCGTCGCGGCGGACGGCCTCGGCATAGGCGTCGCCCTGGAGCAGGTCACGCACCTCGCGGGGATCGAGGCCGACATCGGCTGCCAGACGGGCCAGGGTGTCGGGATCACCGATCGGCTCGCCGTCGGTGAAGTAGGCGCGGAGGAGTCGCTCCTTGAGCCCATCCTGCACGCCGCGGTCGGCGGCGAGGTGGAGGAGTCGATGCGCGTCGAACGAGTTGCCCCGCCGGACGCGGTCGAGGTGGTACTCGAGTCCTTCCTTCGTCGCGGTCCGAGTGAGGGAGTCCTCCATGGCCTGGGCCTTCTCGCGCGTCACCCCGTACTTGCGGGCCAGGTGCGCGACGGCATCTCCCTCCCGTTCGGCCGGTGCGTGCGGGTCGAGCTCGAAGCTACGCCACACCACCTCCAGCTCGGCGGCGTGTTCGAATCGACGGGCGGCCTCCTCGAAGCGGCGCTTCCCGATGTAGCACCACGGACACACGACGTCGGACCAGATCTCTACGAGCATGATGGAGTCAACCCATCGGGCGAGACCGGCATTCCGTCGCCCATTCCGTCGTCGTGGACGCTCACCGCCGGGCGCAGGCCGCGACCGCCGCCGTGGCCGCCCGCTCGGCCGCGCGTTGCGCGTTCGCGCGCGAGTCGTGCCAGCGCGGGGACGCGGTGCGGCTGCTTGGCGACGAACGCCAGCGACTTGCCCACCTTCGGCTCCCCGTCGGCGCCGGTGAGCTCGAACACCTCGGCCGGCACGTCGCCGGGCCGATCGCTGACCGAACGCACGACGGACCACTCGTAGCCGCGGCGCTCGCACACCGCGGCGACCGCAGCGGTCTCCATGTCGAGGCCGACGACACCTTCGTCGGCCAGCTCCTCCATCACGTTCGGGTCGATGATGAACTCGGTGCACGTGAGCAGCGTTCCCGAAGGCACACCGGCCACGAGTCCCGACGGGACGAACTGCGCCCCGCTCGCCCGGTCGACCACCAGGCTCGGGACGATGAGGTCGCCGATCTCGACCTCGGGACGGAGGCCACCCGCGATCCCCACGACGAGCACGTGATCGACCGCGGTCACGTCGAGGAGCTGTTCGGTGGCCCGCGCCGCGGCCTCGACCCCGACGCCGATCTTCGTCGCCACCACCTCGACGTCGCCGACCGCACCGGTGTGCACCGTGACGCCGGCCACCTCTCCGCGTCGGAGCGAGAACGCCTTCACCACCGGGCGGAGCTCGGACCCCATCGGCGCGAGCACCGCCACCCGATCCGGATGCGCATCCATCACCATGGGCCCAGCTTGGTGGAACCGGCCCGGGCCCGCTACTCCCGGGCCATGTTCTCGAACTTGGTGCGAGAGCCGAAGAACGCGAGGCGTTCGTTGCCGCTCGGGCCGTTTCGGTGCTTCGCCACGATGATCTCGGCCATGCCCTGGTGCTCCGACTCCGGGTTGTAGACCTCGTCGCGGTACACGAACATCACGACGTCGGCGTCCTGTTCGATGCTGTTGTGGACCACGACTCCGTTGGCAAGGAAGTTGTGCGTCCCCCGTACCTCCGCGTCGAAGACCGGCTCCTCACCGAGCGGCACGATCTCGTCGACCCGGTCCCAGAACACGTCAGAGACTGCGAGGTCGTGGAGATACGGATCGGGGAGGGCGGCAGCGAGCCGCGACATCCGAGCGCGACCGACACCTCGCTTGTACAGCGCCGAGCCGCAGTACTGCATGCCGAGCCGGCTTGCGAGCTCCCGGGTGGTGATCCCGATCTCGGGCATCACCTTCGAGCGGACGTGATCCCAGATCTCCCGCGGGATCGTGTCGACGTTCGGGTTTGCCTGCTTCCCCTCGAGATACTCACGAGCGGCACCGATGCGCCTTCCACGCTCCCCGTGGATCCCGACGACGTCGAAGAACCGAAGCTGATCGTCGCGGCCCGTGACGTCGACTGTGTAGCCCTGGCGACCTCTCGGATCCGGGGTCGTCTGGCGAAGCCTCGATCGAATGTCGAGGCGGAGGAGCAACGCTTGCACGCCCGCCGCCAGCTCACGACTCGTCGAGGCGTAGTAGACGCGCACTGCACCCTTGCGGCTCTGCGACAGGCAGCCATCCGTCGCCCAGAGGTGCCGAAGGAACAAGGCGAGCTGTCGCTCGTCGAACGCGGTGACTGCCGGCGGGAGGAACTTCTCCCACGAGCGACAGTCCCAGAGACCGAGTCCGTCGAGCCAAGCGGCAACCGGGTTGCGGCGGCCGTGAGTCAGATGCTCAGGCGCGCGCAGGTAGACCTGGGTCCATGTCCGTTCGGCGACGACCCGGGATTCGATCCCGAACGCCGCTCGAGCCGCGCTCGACGACCGCGTCGACGTTCTCGGGGTCGACGGTCGTGTACTGGACGGAATGCCGAGCCAGGTGGCATCCGTCGCCGATGAGATGTCCGAGCAGCACGATCTGCGCGTCGGTCCACTCGCTCGGCTCTGGAGCCGCCGGGATGGAACGTGCGACCGCGACTGCGGCACCGGGCTCGAGCTGGTCGAGCCGACGCCATCCGTCGAACGACAGGAACGGGTGGTTCGCGCTCGCCTTCACCGTCCGACCCGACGCGAGCCTGAGCTCGAAGACCGGCTTCGTGCCACTCGGGAAGACATGCTGCATGACGCCCCGCTGGAGCTTGAAGTGCTCGTCGAGGGTCCAGACCGCGATGTTGCGCTCATCGGCGTCGAGGAGGTCGCCGAGCGAGACGTCGACTCCGGTATCGGCCCGGGTCACGAGCGTGTCGCGGGTCAGGCAACCCGTTTCGCGGAGGTCGGCGAGCATCGGGCGTTTGTCGGCTCGGTACTCGAGTTGGCGGTTGAGCTGGGAGAGCGCCATCACCGGGGTGTCGAGCTCGCGGGCGAGGATCTTCAGACCCCGGGAGAAGTCGGAGACCTCGACCTGGCGGCTCTCGACGCGGTGCGGGGAGCTCATCAGCTGGAGGTAGTCGATCACGATCAGGCCGAGATCGCCTTCGCGCGCTCTCGTACGCCGCGCCTTGGCCCGCATCTCCATGATCGTGCAGTGCGGGTTGTCGTCGATGAAGAGCGGTGCGGCCGCGAGACGACCGACCGCGTGGCTGATCATCGACCACTCGTTGTCGGGGATGTTGCCCGTCTGCAACTTGCGGAGATCGACGCGGGCCTCCGACGCCAGGAGCCGCTTCGTGAGCTCGAGGTGTCCCATCTCCATCGAGAAGAACAACACCGGCCGCTGCTCGACCACGGCGACGTTCGCGGCCGCGCCGAGCGCGAACGCGGTCTTGCCCATTCCCGGCCGCGCCGCGACCACGATGAGGTTCGACGGTTGCAGACCGAGGAGCAGGTTGTCGAGATCGGTGTAGCCGGTGGGTACCCCGGTGAGCGTGTCCTCACGGCCGTAGAGCTGCTCGAGCTGGTCGAGCGTCGAGGCGAGGGAGTCGCCGATCTTCACCTCGGAGTCGGCCACCCGACGGTCGGCGACCTCGAACACGAGCGACTCGGCGTGGTCGAGGGTCTGGCCGACATCTTCAGGCGCCGAGTAGGCCTCCTCGGAGATCTCGCCCGCGACGGCGATCAACCGACGCAACAACGCGAGCTCGGCGACGATCGCCGCGTACTGGCCCGCGTTGGCCGACGACGGGGTGGCGGCCTGGAGCTGCAGGAGCGTCGCCTTGCCTCCGAGCGCGTCGAGCAGGCTCTTGCGCCGGAGCTCCTCGGCGAGCGTGATCGGGTCGACCGGTTCACCCTGGCCGTACAGCTCGACGACGGCGTCGTAGATGTGGCCGTACGCCGGCTTGTAGAAGTCGGAGGCCTGCACCTTCACCTCGATCGCGTCGACGATCGCGTCGCGTGAGAGCAGCATGGCGCCGAGCAGCGACTCTTCCGCCTCGATGTTGTGGGGCGGGATGCGCCCCGGTCCCGACGCACGCGACGGGGCAGATTCAATCGACTGGACCACGGTCACCCTTCAACGAGGAGGCGAACCACGATCGTCGCGTCGATGACCTGTGGGTAACCAGACCCGTAACCCTGTGGACGGACGGTGGAGAACCCGCCTCGTCGTCCACAGTTCTGTGGACGAACCCTCGACGTTCCATGCGCGCGAGTGTGCCGCGCGGGTGGGACAGCGACGGGGAGGGTGCGGGCCTACTCGGCGACGACGTCGATGCCGATCGTCACCGTGACGTCGGCATGGAGCTTCGCCGGGAGCTCGTGCGGGCCCAGTTCCTTGATGGGCTCGTCGAGCTGGAGCGAACGCCGGTCGATGGTGACGCCGGTCTGGGCCGCGATCGCGGCCGCGATGTCGGCGTTGGTCACCGAGCCGAACAGCCGGCCCCCTTCGCCGGCCCGCGCCGTGACCTGGACCCGGTTCGCGGTGAGCTGGGCCGCGAGTGCCTGCGCCGCCTCGCGGTCGCGCGCCGTCTTGGCGTCGCGGCTGCGTCGCATCGCGGCGGCCTGATCGACCACGCCTTTGGTGGCGCGCATCGCGAGGCCGCGCGGCACGAGGTAGTTGCGGGCGTATCCGTCGGCGACCTCGACGATGTCGCCCTTCTCGCCTAGCTTCTCGACGTCGGAGCGGAGCACGACCTTCATTCGGTCGCCTCCGCGTCGATCCCTGCGTCGTCGAGCGCACCGATCGTGACGCCCTCGGGCGCCTCGATGATCTCGGGTGCACCGTCGGAGGCGGTGGGGGGTCCTTCCGTCGGCTGCGGGGTCGGCGCGTCACGTGATTCGCGCGACTCACGCGGCTCGCGGTCGCCCCGGTCGCGTCGGCCACCCTTGCTGCGCTGGGTCACCTGCCGGACGCTGTAGGGGAGCAACGCCATCTCGCGGGCGATCCGGATCGCGTGCGCAACCTGCCGCTGCTGCTGCTGGGTGTTGCCGGTGACCCGACGGGCCCGGATCTTCGCCCGCTCCGACATGAACCTGCGGAGCAGGTTGACGTCCTTGTAGTCGATCCACTGGATGTTCTCGGTGATGAGCACCGAGGTCTTCTTCTTCATCACGCGCCGCTTGTCGCCCTCGCGGGCCGGCTTGCGTCGCTCTTTGTCACGCGCCATCTAGAAAGGCTCCTCGCCGAACTCGTCGTATCCGCCGCCGCCGGACCCGCCATTCCCTGACCCACTGGGCTGGCCGCCGGAAGGTTGGGGACGGCTGCCGCCGCCCCCACCTCCTCCACCACTGTTGCCGCCACCGCTGTTCCCGCCGCCGAAGTCGCCGCCGCCGCCGGTGCGGCGGTCGATGCGTTCGACCTTCGCGGTGGCGAAGCGAAGACTCGGGCCGATGTCGTCGGCGACGATCTCGATGACGCTGCGCTTCTCGCCCTGCTCGGTCTCCCAGCTGCGCTGCTCGAGCCGGCCGGTGACGACGACGCGGGCGCCCTTCGAGATCGACTCGCCGACGTTCTCGGCCATGTCGCGCCAGCACACGACGTTGAAGAAGCTCGTGCGCTCCTCCCACTCGTTGGTCTGACGGTTCTGCCAGCGCCGGTTGACCGCGACGCCGAAGTTGGCGTTCGCCTGGCCGTTCGGCGTGTAGCGGATCTCGGGATCGCGGGTGACGTTGCCGATCACGGTGATGACGTTGTCTGCCATTGAACTGCTTCCTCCCTACGCGTCCGCCGTGGCGGTTCCGGCGCCCTTCGGAGGTCCGTAGACCGCCTCGGGGATCCGGAGCACCTTGTGACGGATCACTTCGTCTGCGAGGGAGAGCACCCGGTGCAGCTCGTCCATCGCCGCGGGCTCGGCCTTCGCCTGGAGGACGACGTAGTAGCCCTCCCAGCGGTGCTTCACCTCGTAGGCGAATCGCCGCTTGCCCCAGAAGTCGATGAACCCGGGCTCGGCGCCCTTGGCCGTGATGACTTCGAGATAGCGGTCGACTGCAGCCCGGATCGTCTCCTCTTCCAGGTCTGCGTCGAGAATGATCATGACCTCGTAGGGGCGCAAGGGCCTCTACCTCCTTCGGGCCGTCGGTGGGCCGACGGGCTCCGGTCTACGTGCCCGCATTCGAGTGAACGCGCCACGGCCGGAGCAAGATTCGGTTGTGAACCGTTCGAAACTATCAGACCTATCGGGGACGGACCCTAGCCAGAGGGTGTGACAACTAGCCCGGCAGGGTCAGCTGCGACTCGTCCTCGGATCCGTAGAGGCCGAGGGCCTCGGTCATCTGATCGGTCATGTGGTAGGTCTCGTCGCTCGAGGGGAACCGGCCGGTCCGCACGTCGTCGGCGAAACGGGCGACCGCGGCGGTGGCATCGTCCTGCATCGAGGCGTACCGGCGGACGAATCGGGGTGCGACCCGGTCTTCCAGGCCGAGGAGGTCGTGGTACACGAGCACCTGGCCGTCGCAGTGGCGACCGGCGCCGATCCCGATCGTCGGCACGGGGACCGCGTCGGTGACCATCCGGGCGACGGCGTCGGGAACGCACTCGAGCACGATCGCGAAGCACCCGGCGTCGGCGAGCGCCACGGCGTCCTCGACGATGACGCGGGCGGCGTCGAGTGCCTTGCCCTGGACCCGGAACCCACCGAGCGCGTGCACCGACTGCGGCGTGAGACCGAGGTGACCCATCACCGGGATCTCGGCGTCGAGGATCGCCTCGACCGACTCGAGCCGCTTCCGACCCCCTTCGAGCTTCACCGCACCCGCGCCGGCGCGGATCAGCTTCGCCGCGTTCGTCACCGTCTCGGCACGCGACACGTGGTAGCTGAGCCACGGCAGATCACCGACGACCAACGGGCGGGGGCGGGTCCGCGCCACCGCAGCGACGTGGTGCGCCATGTCGTCGGTCGTGACCGACAGGGTGTCGTCGTAACCGAGCACGACCATCGCGAGAGAGTCGCCCACGAGGATGAGATCCACGCCGGCGGCGTCGGCCACCCGGGCCGACGGCGCGTCGTACGCCGTCACCATCACGAGCGGGGAACCGTCGCCCTTGCGGGCGCGGACGCCCGGAGCGGTGACCGGGCGGCGTGAACCGTTCCGGTCGGTCGCGGGACCCGAAGCATCGGTCATCTCCGTACCTCCACCGTCCAGGGCACACACGGCTCCCGGCAGCGCCACGAAGGGTAGCCCAGCCCGGGAGGCGTCCGCCTGGGCCGCCCGGACCACCGCGTTCAGGACGCCTGGAGGTTCAGGCGGTGGCTTCGTCGTCGTCGGGATCGACGACGTCGTGCGGGATACTGGGAGAGGCACGAGATGCACCACAGCTCGGGGGTCTCGAGCACCTGTTCCGAAGCCGGCGTGTCCCAGCGACTCCGGCGTCACGTACACGCGCCGGACGAGCACGAGCTCCTCGTCGGGTGTCGCGCAGTTCTCGCAGGCCCGCTCCACGTGGTCCAACCGGATCCGAGCCTCGTGTCAGCCGGCGTGGCGACGGCCGAGGAGCTCGCGCCGGCCGAGGTGGTTCCACGAGCAGTCGACGCAGACCTCGACCACGTAGCAGGCGAACTCGTCGACCGACGCTCCGAGCTTCTCGAGCTCACCGGGGTAGCTGATGCACCGACCGTTGGCCTGCTTGAGGCCGTCGCCGTACACGTACGAGACGTTGCGGACGTCGCTGCTGCCGCAGACCGGGCAGCCGTGGCCGGCCGGCTCACCGACGTGGCGGGCGGCCCGGAGCAGGTCGGGGTGGGCGTCGCAGACGTCGTGCTGCTTCACCGTTCCGCGTCGGAGGTCGGCCAGGACGGCCCGGCGGGCCAGCGCGTAGTCGACGTGACGAGGCACGCCGGGATTCTACGGGCTCGCGGGACCCCCTCGCGCCCCGACGCTCTGGGCCCGGTGGGGTGCTTGACGGGCGGCGCTCGACCGTCCATACTCGTCATCATCGATATATCGATTCGATATATCGGCCGGATGGACATCCGGCAACCAGCGTCCGACCGATGCACGTCGGCCGGCACCGACCCGGACGGGACATGCTCGAACTCGCCATCCTCGGTCTGCTCAAGGACCAGCCGCTCCACGGCTACGAGTTGAAGAAGCGACTCGGCGAGAGCCTGGGCGTGCTGTGGGGCGTGTCGTACGGATCGCTGTACCCGGCCCTGCGGCGGCTCGAGAAGTCGGGGGCCATCGAAGACGCCGACCCGCTCGGCACCGCGACGGCAGTCGGCGCGGCCGTGCCGAGCACGGGCTCCCTCACCGGCGACCTCGCCGTCGCCCGCAACCGTCTGCGAGGACTCGCGACTCCCGGCCGTCGGACCCGCAAGGCCTACCGGATCACCGCCAAGGGTGTCGTGGTCTTCGAGCAGCTCCTCACCGACGACACCGGCGACGACGAGCGGGGCTTCGCGCTCCGCCTCTCGTTCTTCCGCTACCTCGAGCGTCGGCGAGCGCCTCGTGCTGCTCGAACGCCGTCGCGCCGAGCTGGCGGTCCGCCTCGACAAGGCGCGGCGGGTCCAGGCGCCCGACGGGCTCGATCGCTACACCCGCTCCCTCGTGGAGCACCGCACCCGATCCATCGAACACGACCTCGAGTGGGTCGACGAACTCATCACGACCGAGAAGTCATCGCACACGAAGAAGGAGCTACCGCATGAGCGGTTCGCAGAAGCAAGGTACGCGTCGCGATCGCCGGTGTGGGCAACTGCGCCAGCAGCCTGATCCAGGGCATCGAGTACTACCGCGACGCCGACCCGAACGACTCCGTCCCGGGACTCATGCACGTCGAGCTCGGCGGATACCACGTGGGCGACGTCGAGTTCGTCGCGGCATTCGACGTCGACGCGGCGAAGGTCGGTCTCGACGTCGGGAAGGCGATCTTCTCCGGTCAGAACAACACCATCCGGTTCGCGCCCGTCGCGCGAGCTCGGTGTGCTCGTCCAGCGCGGCCCGACCTTCGACGGACTCGGCAAGTACTACCGCCAGACCATCGAGGAGAGCCCGGCCGAGCCGGTCGACGTCACGCAGGTCCTGCGCGACTCCGGTGCCGACGTGCTCGTGAGCTACCTCCCGGTCGGCTCGGAAGAGGCGCAGAAGCACTACGCCCAGTGCGCGATCGACGCCGGCGTGGCGTTCGTGAACGCGATCCCGGTCTTCATCGCGAGCGACCCGGTGTGGGCTCAGAAGTTCACCGATGCCGGCGTGCCGATCATCGGCGACGACATCAAGAGCCAGGTCGGCGCGACGATCGTCCACCGTCTCCTCGCCCGCCTCTTCGAGGACCGGGGCCTGGTGCTCGATCGCACGTACCAGCTCAACGTCGGCGGGAACATGGACTTCAAGAACATGCTCGAGCGCGAGCGCCTCGAGTCGAAGAAGATCTCCAAGACCCAGTCGGTCACGAGCCAGATCGAGCACGGCATCGAAGCCGAAGACGTGCACATCGGCCCGTCGGACCACGTCCCGTGGCTCGACGACCGCAAGTGGGCCTACATCCGGCTCGAGGGCCGCAACTTCGGCGACGTCCCGCTCAACGTCGAGCTCAAGCTCGAAGTGTGGGACTCCCCGAACTCGGCCGGCGTGATCATCGACGCGGTCCGGTGCGCCAAGGTCGCGCTCGACCAGGGCATCGGTGGTCCGCTCCTCGGCCCGTCGGCCTACTTCATGAAGTCGCCGCCGGTGCAGTACCACGACGACGAGGCCCAGCAGATGGTCGAGGAGTTCGCGACCGGGGAGTTAACCGCGTCCGCGGTCACGCAGAGACCTACGCTCCGAGGCGTGACCAACACTGAGGCGTGGGACCGGGTCGCGCGACGCGAGCAGTCGAGCGAGGGGCCCCCGACCGACACCGTGCTGTACGGGACCGCGCTCGCGACCGAGCGCGAGTTCCGTCTGCTCGGCGACGTCCGCGGCAAGCGCGTGCTCGACCTCGGGTGCGGTACCGGCCAGGCGGCGATCGCCCTCGCACGACAGGGTGCGACGGTGATCGCGGTCGATGCGTCGGCCGACCAGATCGAGGTCGCGCGCGAACGGGCGGCCCGGGCCGAGGTGCGGATCGAGTGGCATCGCAGCGATCTCGCCGACCTCGCGTTCCTGCGTGCCGACTCGATCGACATCGCGTTCAGCGCGCACGCCGTCGGCGAGATCGACGACCTCTCCCGCCTCTTCCGTCAGGTGCACCGGGTCCTGCGCCATCACGGCCCGTTCGTCTTCTCGCACGAGCACCCGCTCGCGCTCGCCACTGCCGTCGACGCTCCCGCGCCCGGGACGGTTCCCGCGTCGCCCGAGCCCGCGGTGGGCATCGTGGTGCGGCGGAGCGTGTTCGACCCGTCGCCTCTTCCGGTCGAGCGCGGCGGCGAGGAGATCACGCTCTACCCCCGGACCATCGCCGACGAGCTCACCACCTTGCACCGGGCCGGATTCCGGATCGACGTGCTGCTCGAACCGGCCACAGCCGGCGACGATCGTGCCCTCCTCCCCACCAGCGTCATCTGGCGGGCCCGGAAGGAAGGCGCGTGACGTGGCCGACCGAGACGCGGCGGTCACCCACCGGTACCGGACCGTGTGTTCCTGGTCGGGGAGGACCGCCGGCGGCTACGACGCGTACGACCGCACCCATTCGGTCGTCGCGCCACCGGCAACTCACGAACTGACGCTCGCGTCCGATCCGGCGTTCCTCGGGAACCCCGACCTCCTGAACCCCGAACAGCTCCTGTTGGCGTCGGCATCGTCGTGCCAGCTCCTGGCGTTCCTCGCCGTCGCCGCGCGAGCACGCATCGACGTGCTGGCCTACCGCGACGACGCCGAGGCCGTCATGCCACCGGAACCGGTGCCGATGCGGATCACCGAGATCAGGCTGCGTCCCCGCATCACGATCGCGTCCGAAGTCGACGAGGCCCGCGTCCACCGGCTCGTGGAGGTCGCGCACCACGAGTGCTTCATCGCGAACACCCTCTCGTGCACGATCGACGTGCGAGCGACCGTCTCGTTCGGGTAGCCGACACCGGGGCAGGAGCGACGCTCATCGGAGCGGGATCAGGTGGCGGCGATGCCCTCGGTCGCGGCCCATGTGCGCAAGCGCGCTTCGGCGTCGTCGCGGGTCATCGGGCCTTCGTCGAGCCGGAGATCGAGGAGGAACTCGAGCGCTCGTCCCACCTCGCGACCGGGCCGGAGCCCGAGGATCGTCATCACGTCGCGGCCGTCGAGCGCCGGCCGGATGGCGTCGAGCTCCTCCTGCTCACCGAGGACGCGGATTCGTTCCTCGAGCTCGTCCATCCGGCGGCCGAGCGCCGCGGCCTTCTTGCGGTTCCGCGTCGTGCAGTCACAGCGAACCAGGTGGTTCAGATCGTCGAGCAGCGGGCCTGCGTCCCGCGCGTACCGGCGAACCGCGCGATCGGTCCAGCCCATCGCGTAGGTGTGGATCCGGAGATGGAGCTCCACCAGCCGCACGACCTCTTCGGTCAGGTCCTGCGGGTAGCGCAGTGCCGTCATCCGTTCCCGCGCCATCCGAGCGCCGACGACCTCGTGGTGGTGGAAGCTCACGCCGCTCGGCCCGATCGAACGCGTCTTGGGCTTCCCGACGTCGTGGAGGAGCGCCGCGAGCCGGAGCCGGAGCTCGGGTCGGGTGTTGGCCACCACCGCGATGGTGTGGGCGAGCACGTCCTTGTGCTGATGGATCGGATCCTGCTCGAGGCGCATCGCGTTCAGCTCGGGGAGGAACTCGTCGGACAGACCGCGTGCGCGCGAGGAACCAGAGCCCGGCCGAAGGGTCGTCGACGACCAGCAACTTCGACAGTTCGTCCCGGATGCGTTCCGCGCTCACGATCTCGAGCCGGGGCGCGTGCTCCTCGACCGACGCGACGAGCTCGGGCACCGGTTCGAATCCGAAGCCGGCGATGAACCGTGCGGCGCGGAGCATGCGGAGCGGATCGTCGAGGAAGGACACCTCGGGAGCCATCGGGGTCCGCAGTCGGTGTGCGGCGAGGTCGACGATCCCCCCGTGCGGGTCGACGAGCTCGGGGTCGGGCAGGCGCAGCGCCATCGCGTTCACCGTGAAGTCGCGTCGGGCCAGGTCGGTCCCGATGTCGTCGCCGAAGGTCACCTCGGGCTTGCGGCTCTCGGGCCGGTACACCTCCGAGCGGAACGTGGTGACCTCCATGCGCACGCCCCGACGCTCGCACCCGATCGTGCCGAACCGGGCCCCCTGGAGCCACACGTGCTCGGCCCACCCCCGCACGAGGCGTCTCGATCGCGTCGGGCCGCGCGTCGGTCGCGAGGTCGACGTCGGGCGCGACGCGGTCGAGGAACGCGTCGCGGACGCTCCCGCCGACCAGGTAGCACTCGTGGCCGGCCTCCACGAGTCGCGTCGCGAGCTGCTGCACCGGTGAATCGGGCGCGAGCAACGGCGCGAGGCGCGGGGGAACGGCGGTCATGGACCCAGTCTCGCGGACGGAGCCGTCGCGGCCGGACCGAGCGCCGAGTCCCGCCGGAGGCCCGGTGCTACCTTCGCCTCGGGAAGGGATTGTGATGGAACTCGGCTCGGCCGACACGTGGCGCTGGATCTGGCTCGCCGCCGTCGTCTTCTTCGCTCTCGGTGAACTGCTCGCGCCGGGCACGTTCTTCCTCCTCTCGTTCGCCGTCGGCGCGGTGGTCGCCACCGCGCTCGCGTTCGCCGGGGTCGACACCGTCTGGCAATGGGTCGGGTTCGTGAGCGTCAGCGGAGCGGCCCTGGCCGTGCTCGTGCCGCTCGGTCGGCGCCTGGAGCGCAACCACGACGGCACCCCGGTGGGGGCCACCCGGTGGGAAGGGCGACGTGCCGTCGTCATCGAGGCCATTCCACCCGGTCTCCACGAGTCGGGCCTCGTGCGCGTCGGTCGCGATCCGTGGCGGGCGGAGAGCGACGACGGTTCCGCGATCGGGGCCGGCACCACCGTCTCGGTCGTGCGGATCGACGGGACCCACATGGTCGTGCGACCCTCCACCGACGTCGTCACCGATCCCGGAACCTGACCCGACCGAACTGGAGCTCCCGTGGCTGCCGTGATCATCCTCGCCGTCGTCGCCTTCCTGCTGCTGGTCACCGCCGCGAAGAGCGTGCGGATCGTCCGGCCGTACCAACGGGGCGTCGTCGAGCGGTTGGGTCGGTTCAAGGGCACCACAGACCCTGGGCTACGGATCATCGTCCCGTTCGTGGATCGGATCGTCCTCGTCGACATCCGCGAGCAGGTGGTCGACGTGCCCCCGCAGGAGGTGATCACCTCCGACAACGTGGTCGTGGCGGTCGACGCCGTCATCTACCACGAGGCCACCGACGCGCAGCGCCTGACCTACAACATCTCGAACTTCGAGCTCGCGATCACCAAGCTCGCCCAGACCAACCTGCGCAACGTCATCGGCGACATGCAGCTCGACGAGGCCCTCACGTCACGCGACACGATCAACACGAAGTTGCGCGAGATCCTCGACGACGCGACCGACAACTGGGGCGTTCGTGTGGTGCGGGTCGAGATCCAACGCATCGACCCGCCACCCGATGTCGTCACCTCGATGCACCACCAGATGAAGGCGGAGCGCGACCGTCGTGCGGTCGTCACCGAGGCCGCCGGAGTGCGGGAGGCCGCGATCACCCGGGCCGAGGGCGACAAGCAGTCGGCGATCCTCGAGGCCGAGGGGGTCCAGCAGTCGGTGATCCTGCGGGCCGAGGGTGAGGCCGGAGCGATCGAGCGGCTCGCAGGCGCCGAGCGGTTCCGACTTCTCGCCGTGGCCGAAGGTGAGGCGGGGGCGACACGCGAGGTCTACGGAGCGATCCACGAGGGGGACCCGACGCCCGATCTGATCGCCGTCAAGTACCTCGAGGCACTCGAGGCGGTGGCCGACGGCCGCGCCACCAAGATCTTCCTCCCCGCCGAGATGGCGGGACTCTTCGGAGCGGTCGGTGGCCTCGCCGAGATGCTGCAGTCGGTCGACGCCGGCGGAGCTCGTCGCGACCCTCCGATCGACCCGTCGTCCGCGCCGCCGACCTGACCGCCCGACACCCGGACCCCGGGCTCAGGCCGTGGGAACCGGGTGGTCAGTGCTGTCGGCGGCTGCGTCGGCGGCCTTCTGGGCCTCGGCCCGGGTCATCTCGAGCTGGTCGATCTGGAGCCGGAGGTCGTGCGGGTGCGTGGCCGTCGCCATCGCGTCGCGCCGGCTCACCATTCCCTTCTCGTAGAGCGAGAGGAGGCTCTGGTCGAAGGTCTGCATCCCGTAGTAGCCGCCGTCGGCGATGATCTCCTCGATCTCGTGGGTGGCGTCGGAATCGGCGATCTTGTCGAACACCCGACCCGGTCGCCACGAGGATCTCCATCGCGGGCACCCGTCCTGCGCCGTCGGCGGTGGGGAGCAGCCGCTGGCTGATGATCCCCCGCAGCGACGAAGCGACCGACATGCGGACCTGCCGCTGCTGGAACGGCGGGAAGAAGTCGATGATGCGGTTGATCGTGTCGGTCGCGCTGATCGTGTGCAGCGTCGAGAAGACGAGGTGTCCGGTCTCGGCGGCGGCGATCGACGCCCAGACCGTCTCCGGGTCGCGCATCTCGCCGATCAGGATCACGTCGGGGTCCTGCCGCATCGCCCGCTTGAGCGCGGAGTGGAAGTCGTCGGTGTCGGTGCCGATCTCGCGCTGGTTCACGATCGACTGCTTGTCGTTGTGCAGCACCTCGATCGGGTCCTCGATCGTCACGATGTGCCGGCGCTGCGTCTCGTTGATGTGGTCGATCATGCAGGCGAGGGTGGTGGTCTTGCCGGAACCGGTCGGGCCGGTCACGAGCACGAGCCCACGCGGTTCGTCGGCGAGGCGGCGAACCGCGGGAGGGAGGCCGAGCTCCTCGAAGCTCGGGATGCCGGGGAGCACGCGTCGCAGCACCATGCCCACCGACCCGCGCTGGCGGAACACGTTCACCCGGAACCGGCCGAGGCCGGCGACCGCGTAGGCGAAGTCGGCCTCGTTGGCCGTGAGGAACTCCTCGGCGCGTTGCTTCGGCATGATCGCGAACGCGATGCGCTCGGTGTCGGCCGACTGCACCTCGTCGTGGTTCGTCTGCTCGAGGTTCCCGTCGATGCGGAGGAAGGGTCGCGACCCCACCTTGATGTGGACGTCGGACGCTTCTCGCTGCACTGCCTCGTGGAGCAGCTGATCCAGGTCGAGCACAGTGCTTCCTCTCCCGCTGCCGACGCACCGGCGCGCCGATCGGCTCGCGGCTGTATCGGCGCTCGCGCCGGTGACCTGAAACCTCCGTGGCTGTGGAGTCAGGACCTGAGGTCTCGCGCGGCTGTCACGACTGCCATGCCGGGGCCGCCCGCTCGAGGCGGCCTCGGGGCGCATCGCCGGGCCGTCGATCAGCGCGGGGAGGCTCGCGGCGACCGAATCGCGCAGCCCGTCGAGGCCGTAGCCACCCTCGAGGAAGGCGACCAGCCGCCCCGGTCGCGGGGCGAGGGCCGCGATCCGGGCGGTGAGGTCGGCGAAGTCGCCGGCGGTGAGCCCCATGCCGGTGAGGGGATCGTCGCGGTGGGCGTCGAACCCCGCCGAGATGAGGATCCAGGTCGGGTCGAATCGCTCGAGCTCCGGGGCGACCACCTCGTCGACCGCGGCGAGGTAGACGTCGCCGGTGGCCCCGGCCGGGAGCGGGAAGTTCAGTGTGGCCCCGACCCCTGGCGCCGGTGCCCGTCTCGTCGAGTCGCCCCGACCCCGGGTAGAGGGGCCACTCGTGCATCGACACGTAGAGCACGCGGGGATCGGCGAAGAAGATGTCCTGGGTCCCGTTGCCGTGGTGGGCGTCGTAGTCGACCACGCAGACCCGCTCGCCCCGCTCGGCGAGGGCCGCCGCCGCGACCGCGACGTTGTTGAGTAGGCAGAACCCCATCGCGCGGTCGGCGACTGCGTGGTGACCGGGCGGGCGGACTGCGCAGAACGCGGCGTCTGCCCCCCCCGCATCGAGTGCTTCGATCGCTCGCCAGGCCCATTCCGGCAGCGAGGATCGCGGCCCGCCACGACGCCGCCGGAGGCGACGGTGTCGGGATCGAGCCGACCCCCGCCTGCTGCACACCGCTGCTGGAGTCGGTCGAGGTAGGCGCCCGTGTGGACCCGTTCGAGCTCCGCTCGGGTGGCCTCGCGGGCCGGGAGGGCGACGAACGCGTCGTCGATCCCGCTGCGCCGCGATCCCGGCGGTCACCGCCCCGAGGCGGGCCGCCCGCTCGGGGTGGCCGGGCCCGGTGTCGTGTTCGGCGAAGGCCGGATCCGACCCGATGAGCAGCACGGACCCCACGGTAGTTCCCGACATCTGCACTGCGACCCCGCTTCGCGCGGCCCCTCCGTCAGAATGGGTGGATGCACCGAAGCGCCCATCGGGTGTCGCGCGAGCAGACGCTGCGATGGCGGGGAGGTTGGATCCGTGTCCGCTCGTGGCGGGGCGACGACGCCGTCGCCTACCTCGCGGTCGGAGCCGACCGCCCGCCGCCGCCCGAGTTCGTCGATCACTGCCTCGAGACCCTGCGGGAGCAGGGTCGGACGCGCGTGGTCACCAGCGCACTCACCCCGGCCGACGCGCTCCCGTTCGTCGATGCCGGGTTCACGGTCCGCGAGCGCCTCCACCTGCTCGCGCACGACATGACCGGCACCACCGCTCCAGCCCGGCCGACCCGCGGCGCGCAAGGGGCGCCGACCGCCCCGCGGTCCTCGCGCTCGACCATCTCGCGTTCGACGACTTCTGGCGACTCGACGACAGCCGGGCTCGACGACGCGATCCGCGCGACTCCCGTCGCGCGGTTCCGGGTCGCCGGCGACGACGGGATCGCCGCCTACGCGATCAGCGGGCGGTCCGGCAGCCAGGGGTACCTCCAGCGACTCGCCGTCGCGCCGAGTGCGCGGCGCCAAGGGTGGGGTCGCGTCGTCGTCGCCGACGGCCTGCGGTGGCTCGGGCGTCACGGAGTCCGGCGGACGTTGGTCAACACGCAACTCGACAACGCGTCGGCCCTCGCGCTGTACGAGGCGTGCGGGTTCCGTCGCCTCGCCGTCGGCTTGTGCGTGCTCGGTCGACCCCTGTGACACGCGGCCGTCGGGCGGCCCGCCCCGCGTCGACCCGTGTCGGCGCGATCGCGATCCTGGCCGCCGTGGTCCTCGCCACATCGGGGCTCCTGGCGAGCCCGGCACCGGCCGAAGAAGCGCAGCGGGCGGCCATCACGTTGTCGTCGCAGCCGGCCACCACTCCCCTCGGAGGAGATCTCCCGATCGGGCTCCGGATCGACGGTGATCTCCAGGGCCTCAGCGTCCGGGTCGTCGTGCACCGCGGCATCAGTTCCCGCGTCGGCTTCGAAGCCACGATCGCCGGAGACGATCTCGGGGGGACCATCGACATCGATCGAGCTCCCGGTGGCGGCGCTCCCGGTCACCGAGAACGGCCGCCTGCTCACCCTGGGCCTCGAACCGACCGACGGCTCGGGCACCGGGGACCGCATCCCGATCCGCCAGCCCGGCGTCTACCCGCTCGAGATCAGCCTCGTCGACGGCTCCGACGAACCGATCGACGCGTTCGTCAGCCATCTCGTCGCGGTCACCCCGACACCACCGGGAACGCCGGCCATCGGTGAGCCGCTCCGAGTCGCGTGGGTCTGGCCGATGGTCGCACCACCGGCGTTCGAGGCCGATGGTCGCGCCGATCCGGCGGTCGTCGACGAACTCGCCCCCGAGGGCCGCATCGGCTCCATCGCCGGCACCCTCGCCGGGACCGCGGGGGTCGCGATCACCCTGGCGCCGGGCCCCGAGACGGTGCAGTCGTGGGCCGCGCTCACCCGGACCCATCCCGAGCTCGGGACCGGGATCGCGTCGCTGCGCAACGCAACCACGACCGACCAGACCGTCGCGGCACCGTACGTGGCGCTCGACACCCCGTCGCTCGACGCCGCTGGGCTCGGCACCGAGATCGGACCCGAGTACGCGGCGGGCACCGACGCGCTCAACATCACCCTCGGAACCCGCGTCGACCCACGCACCCTGATCGCCGACCCGGTCGACAGCGCGAGCCTCGACCGTCTTCGCCAGGTGGGGGCCGACCGCGTCGTCCTGCGACCGTCGGCGCTCGTGCCGACCGACACCAAGTTCACCCCCGCGGCTCCGTTCCTGCTCGAGACCCCGGGACGCACCTTCACAGCCGTCGCGTCCGACGAGGGAATCGCCGCGTTGCTCGACGGCGACGCCCCGGTGGCGCTGCGCGCCGAGCGGTTCCTGAGCGCGCTCGCGGTGATTGCCAACGAGCAGCCCAACCGCCTGCGGGGCGTCGCGGTCCTCCCGGTCGCCGGGTGGAGTCCTCCCGCCGAGCTCCTCACCACCATCGTCGACGGTCTGCGTGGCAATCCGCTCCTCGCCTCCGTCTCGGTCGATGCCCTCCTCGACACCGTTCCGGTCGAGGGCGTCGACGGCGGGAACGACCCGACCGTCCGCGAGCTCGCCGGATCAGCCCTCATCGCGCCGCCGGTCACCGAGCGCCGGTACCGGGCGGCAGAGCAGCAGCTCGAGGCGCTCCGCCTCCTCGTGGGCCGGACCGACGACCGGGTCGCGGAGGGTGAACGGGCGCTGCTCGTGTCGCTCACCTCGGCATGGCAGAACGACGCGGGCCGGCGGAGGGCCGAAGCCGAGCTCGCGACGATCGATGCCTCGGTCGACGCGATCGTGGCCGGCGTCCACGTGCCCGAACGCCGCACTCTGACCCTCACCGCGCGCACCGCGGAGATACCGGTGTCGTTCCAGAACGACACCGGCCAGAACGTCCGCGTCCGCGTCACGCTCGACAGCGACAAGCTGTTCTTCCCGTCGGGCCCGACGCAGGTGCTGACCCTGCCGCCCCGCAACACCACGGCACGGTTCGCCGTCGAGACGCGCGCGTCGGGCACGTTCCCGTTGCTGCTCACGGTCAGCTCGACCGACGAACGGGTCACGTTCCAGGAGTCGCGCATCACCGTCCGCTCGACGGTCGTGAGCAACGTCGGACTCTTCCTCACCGTCGGTGCCGGGCTCTTCCTCGCGGCCTGGTGGCTCAACCACGCTCGCCGTCGCCGTAAGAACAGCGTCGCGTGAGCGAACCGGAAGAGGCGACCAGCGGGCGGCAGCTGATCCGGTCGAGCGCTGTCGTCGGGGTGGGGACCGCGCTCTCGCGCATCACCGGGTTCCTCCGGGTGACCGCGATCGCGACGATCGGGTTCGCTCGGCTCACCGACGTCTACAACATCGCGAACTCGACGCCCAACATCGTCTACGAGTTGCTGCTCGGGGGAATCCTCACCGCCACGCTGGTGCCCCTCTACGTCGAGCACCTCCAGCACCGCGACGAACGCGCCTCCGACGCGATCAACACCGTGTCGCTCGTCGGACTCCTCGTGATCTCAGTGCTCGGCTTCATCGCGGCACCCTGGATCATCGAGCTGTACACGCTGCGGCTCAGCGGCCCGGGCGCGGCCCAACAGCAGGAGCTCGCCACCTCGCTGCTCCGCCTGTTCATGCCCCAGATCTTCTTCTACGGCCTGACCGCACTCGCGACCGCGATGCTCAACGCGCGCCGCCGGTTCGCAGCCGCCGCGTTCGCTCCGGTGCTCAACAACCTCGTCGTCATCGCCGTGTTCATCGCGTTGCCCGTCGTCGCCGACCAGACGTTGAACGTCGAGACCGTGAACAACAGCACCGGACTGATCCTCCTGCTCGGTCTGGGAACCACCGCGGGCATCGTCGCGATGGCGCTGGTGCTGCTCCCGGCCCTCCGCCGGGCCGGGGCCAGCTTCCGCCTCGTGTTCGAATGGCGAAACCCGGCGGTGGTGCAACTCGCCCGACTGTCGGGCTGGACGATCGGATACGTGATCGCGAACCAGGTCGCCTTCTGGATCGCGTTGTTCCTCGCGTACGGTCGGAGCGGGGATGCGTCGGTGTACCTGGCCGCGTTCATCTTCTTCCAGCTCCCGCACGGCCTCTTCGCGGTGTCGATCATGACCGCGCTCGCACCGGAGCTCGCCGCGAGCGCGAACCGCCGCGACTTCGCCACGTTCCGGGAGCAGTTCACCGGCGGATTCCGACTGATGGTCCTGGTGGTGCTGCCGGCATCGGGCCTGATGGTCGTGCTCGCGGGTCCGATCGTGAACGCGGTGCTGCGCTACGGAAACTTCTCCGCACGCGACGCCTCGCTCACGGCGGAGACCCTTGCCGCGTTCGGCCTCGGGCTCGTGTTCTTCTCGGTGTATCTCTACACGTTGCGGTCGTTCTACGCGATGCAGGACACCCGCACACCGTTCCTGCTGAACTGCATCGAGAACGGGATCAACATCGCGCTCGGCGTTCGCGCTCTACCCGTCGCTCGGAGTGCAGGGACTCGCGTTGGCGTGGTCGATCGCCTACGGCATCTCGGCGGTGGCTTCACTGTTCTGGCTCCGCCACCGGCTGGGATCTCTCGAGGGTCGACGGAACATGCTCGCGGTGTCCCGGATCGCGGCGGCCGCGGCCGTCGCGACCGCGGTCGCATGGCTCGCCGGTACCGCGATCGGCGATGCCAGTGCGGCCCAGGCGATCCTCGCCTGCGCTGTCGGGATCAGCGCGGCCGCCGCGGTCTACCTGATCGGACTCCGACTCCTCCGCGTTCCCGAGCTGGCGATGCTGGCCGATGCGATCCGGCGACGACCGGTCACCGCGCCGGGCGTACCCGACGCGAGTCCCGCCGACGCCTAGGGTTCGAGAGACAGAGGGGGTCCAGCAATGCCGGTACGCGTGGTCACAGACAGCTCGTGCGACCTGCCCGACGAGATCGTGGATCAACTCGGGATCGAGATCGTGCCACTCACGATCCGTTTCGGCACCGAGGAGCTGATCGACCGCAAGGAGCTCAGCGCGACCGAGTTCTGGCGGCGGCTGGCGAGCGCGCCGAAGCTCCCCGAGACGGCCGCTCCATCTGCCGGCGCCTTCGAGACCGCGTTCCGAGCCCTCGCCGACGACGACGCCGACGGCATCATCTGCATCAACCTCTCCTCGAAGTTGTCCGCCACCATGCAATCCGCGCAGGTCGCGGCGACCTCGCTCGCCGACAGGTGTCCGGTGGTCGTCATCGATTCGCTCACCGCGTCGATGGGAGTCGGGAGCCTCGCGGTGTCGGCCGCGCAGCAAGCTGCAGCCGGCGCCGGCCTCGACGCCATCGTCGCCGAGATCACCTCCGCAGCGCGACCGCACCAAGCTGTTCGGAGCGCTCGACACCCTCGAGTACCTCCGCAAGGGCGGTCGCATCGGTGCCGCCCAGGCGCTGCTCGGGTCGATGCTCTCCATCAAGCCGGTCATCGAGCTGCGCGATGGTCAGGTCGAAGAGGCCGGGAAGGTCCGCACCCGGTCGAAGTCGCTCCGCACGCTCGCCGACTTCGTGAGCCGACAGCCGGTCGAACGGCTCGCGGTGCTCCACGGCGACGCGCCCGACCTCGACGAGCTGCTCGACCTCCTCCAACCTTCGGTCCCGCGCGACGAGATCATCGTTGGCACCGTCGGCCCGGTGATCGGCACCCACACCGGCCCACGGGTCATCGGCGTCAGCTTCCTGACCACCACCTGATCGCTCGTGACGGAACCCCTCGCGCCCGGGCGCGTCCTCGGAGGTCGCTACCGCCTGGTCCGACCGATCGCCCGAGGGGGGATGGCATCGGTGTGGGAGGCGGAGGATCCGCTCCTGTCGCGCCGGGTCGCGGTGAAGATCCTCGACGCGCAGCTCGGCACCGACGACGCGCTCCGCGCCCGCTTCCGCCACGAAGCTGTCGCGGCCGCACGGCTCGCGCACCCGAACATCGTGTCGACCTACGACACCGGCGAAGACGACGGCGTCGCGTACATCGTGATGGAGCTCATCGACGGACTGACGCTGCGCGAGCTCCTCGACAGTCAAGGGGCGCTTCCGGTCGGAGAGGCCGTCGACATCACGATGCAGGTCGCCGCGGCACTCACCCACGCGCACGACCACGACCTCGTCCACCGCGACGTCAAGCCCGGGAACGTGCTCGTGCAGCGCGACGGCCACGTGAAGGTGACCGACTTCGGGATCGCGAAGGCCACCGGCGCCGTGAGTGAACTCACGCGCGCCGGCGCCGTCATGGGAACGGCGCGGTACCTCGCGCCCGAACAACTCCAGGACGGCACCGTCGACGCGCGTGCCGACGTGTACTCGTTGGCACTCGTGCTCTACGAACTGCTCGCCGGACGACCACCGTTCACCGCGGAGTCTGACGTCGCGACCGCGGTCGCGCGCCTCACTGCCGACGCGCCGGCGGTGAGTGCAGTGCGCCCCGACGTACCCGCCGGCCTCGATGCCGTGCTCACACGTGCGCTGGCCCGTGATCCCGCGGCGCGCACGCCTTCGGCCCGCGCGTTTCGCGACGAACTGGCTCCGTACCGCGGCGGCGGAGCCGAGGCGCGTCTCGTCGACGCGACCCGTCCGGTCATGGTCCCCCGCCCGCCACCGGCCGCGGCCGTTCGTCCCGCCACCGGCGCGCCTCGGACGCCTGCCTCCACGGGTGGCGGCACCGCACTGAAGGTCCTCGGGACCGTGCTCCTCTTCGCGGTGGGCATCGGTATCGGCTACGTGGGGTTCACGGCCCTCGACGGCACCACCACGACCACCACGACCACCACGACGACCCTCCCCGCCGTCCCGCTCACCGTGACGCAGGTCGAAGCGCTCGACCCGTCACCCGGCGACGGCCGTGAGAACTCCGAAGACGTCGGGAACATCACCGACGACGACCCCGCGACCACGTGGTCCACCGAGTCGTACGTGAGCGCGGATCTCGGCGGGAAGGGTGGCGTCGGCCTCCAGTTCACGCTCGATGCGGCGCAGACCGTCAGTGCGCTCGAGGTCGACGTCGAGGCCGGCCCGTGGAACGCGTCGGTCTTCGTGTCCGACGAACCGTTCGAGACCACGCCGACCGGCGCCGCCGCAGCCACCGGCGTCGACCTCGGTACGACCGCGCGCCTCGAGCTCGCACCGCCGACGTCGGCGCAGTACGTGCTGCTGTGGATCACGTCGCTCCCCGAGTCGGGTACCACCGACACGCCGTACCGACTCACCATCACCGGGGCACACGTGCTCGGTGGATGAGGAAGCGTCGGGCACACGATCGCGACGCGTGTGGGTCGTGGGCATCGCGATCGTCGTCGCGGTCACGTCGGTCGCGATCGGAGTCCTCCTGCTCGTCCGCGACGACACCGACCACGACGCGCCGAGCACTGCCGCGCGGGCACGTTCCCGGCTCGACGACAACGACGGCCGCGTGTACGTCGGCACCATCGACGACGCGTCCGATCCGGCGCAGCTCCGTCGCGCGTTGCAGCGTGAGTTCCGATCCGACGATTCCCGCCCGGACCGTCGGGCCTCGGCCGACGCGCGCCGGTGTGCCGCTGCGTTGCAGCGGACGTCGGGTGAGCCCCGCGGTCAGATCGTCCTCGTCGGCGACGCGACCTACGCCGACGATCCCGCCGTGGTCGTGGGGATCACCGATCGCGGCCGCGTGGTCGCGTTCGTCGCCGACGCCGAGACCTGCATCGTCCGCATGGCGCAGTCGCTCTGAGTCGATCCGTCCATTACGCTCCGACATCCGCCGTTGTGGAGGAAGTCGATGAGCGACTGGACCGGCCAGGCGGCCGACCGGATCGAACAAGTAGTGGCCACGGTGCGCGACCGCACGGTCGTTCCCGCGCGCTCCGCGAGCCAGGTGGTCATCTTCGGTCTGCTCGCGGCCTTCTTCGTGGGCACGGCCGCGGTGCTCCTCACGATCCTCTTGTTCCGCCTGCTCTGCCTGGCCCTCCCGATCTGGGCGGCCTGGCTCGTGCTCGGGGGAATCTTCGTGGGCGCCGGCGCGTTCTGCTGGGCGATACGTTCTCGTGCCCTGGAGGCCCTTCCCGATGCCTGAACCGCGTGATCTCCTCATCGTGGGGTCCGGTCCCTCCGGCCTGACCGCCGCGATCTACGCAGCTCGGGCCAATCTGAACCCTCTCATCGTCGAGGGTCTCGGCGCGGGTGGTCAGTTGATGCTCACGACCGACGTCGAGAACTTCCCCGGCTTCCCCGACGGCATCCTCGGACCCGAGTTGATGATGAAGTTCCGGGAGCAGGCCGAGCGGTTCGGCGCCGAGTTCGTGACCGCCGATGTCGACCGCGTCGACCTCGAGGGTCCCCCGTTCCGGGCGTGGGTGGGCGAGCGCGAGATCGTCGCCGAATCGGTGGTCGTCTCGACCGGTGCCACGGCCCGCATGCTCGGGCTCCCCTCCGAGCAGCGCCTGCTCGGGCACGGTGTGTCGACCTGCGCCACCTGCGACGGCTTCTTCTTCCGGGAGCAACCCATCGCCGTCATCGGCGGCGGCGACTCTGCAGTCGAAGAGGCGTTGTTCCTCACCAAGTTCGCGACCTCGGTCACCGTCGTCCACCGCCGCGACGAGCTCCGGGCATCGAAGATCATGCAGGAGCGGGCGTTCGCCAATCCCAAGATCTCCTTCCGCTGGAACACCGCGGTCGAAGAGATGCTCGGCGACACGAAGGTCGAGGCGTTGCGCCTCCGCGACACCGTGAGCGGCGAAGTGTCCGATCTCGAGGTGAACGGGGTGTTCGTGGCCATCGGCCACACGCCGAACACATCGCTGTTCGTGAACCAGCTCGACCTCGATGAGAACGGCTACATCCTCACCGGACCGTCGTCCACGAGGACCTCCGTCGACGGCGTGTTCGCGGCCGGCGACGTGCAGGATCACGTCTTCCGTCAGGCCATCACGGCTGCTGGAACCGGCTGCATGGCCGCGATCGAGGCTGAACGTTGGCTCGAGGCTCGGCGCCACGCCGCGGCGCCGGCATGACGAGCGGAATGGCCGTACTCGTCCCGGTGTTGTCGATGACACAACCACAACACCCCGAAAGGACCACCCAGGATGTCTGACCAGATTCTTACAGTGAGCGACGCGACCTTCGACGAGACGGTCGGCAGCGCCGAGGTCCCCGTGATCGTCGACTTCTGGGCCGAGTGGTGCGGACCGTGCAAGATGATCGCCCCGACCCTCGAGGAGATCGCCACCGAGCAGAACGGCAAGTTGACCGTCGCGAAGCTCAACGTCGACGACAACCCCGACACCGCGCGGCGGTTCGAGGTCATGAGCATCCCGACCCTCCTGGTCTTCAAGGGCGGCGAACCCGTCAAGCGGCTCGTCGGTGCGAAGGGCAAGGGTCAGCTGATGCAGGACCTCGCCGAGTTCATCGCTTGATCGACAGCGCCGACGTCGTTCGGGGCGCCCGGGGCGAAGCCGTCCGGGATCTCCAACGACGACTCGGCGCTCTCGCGTACTCCACCGCTTCCGACGACCCAGGAACGTTCGCCGACGCGACCGAAGCCGCGGTCCGATCGTTCCAGGCTGCACGCGGCCTCCGGGTCGACGGTGTCTGCGGGCGCCAGACCTGGTCGTCGTTGGTCGAGAGTGGCTTCAGTCTCGGCGACCGCTGGCTCTACGAGCACCGACCGATGCTCCGTGGCGACGACGTCGGCGACCTCCAGCGGAGGTTGAACGCCCTCGGGTTCCACGCCGGTCGCGAGGACGCGATCTTCGGTCCCGAGACCGCGTCGGCGTTGCGTGAGTTCCAGCGAAACGCAGGCCTGAACCCCGACGGCATCGCCGGCGCCGAGACCCTCGACACCCTCCGGCGTCTCGGTCATCTCGCGGGCGGCTCGATCGCGAGCGTGCGCGAACGGGAGCAGCTCCGGCGGCCGCGCCGCCTGCAGGGTCGGCGGATCTACCTCTCCGTTGCGATCGGCCTCGAGGCGCTGGGGTCGGTGGTGGCCCGGGAGTTGCGGACCGCGGGTGCGCTCGCGCTGCTCGACAGCTCGGGCTCCGATCCCAGCATCACCGCCGCGCAGGCCAACCGATACCAGGCCGACCTCTTCCTCGGCCTCCGCGCCGGCGACGACCCCGGGTGTCACTGCTTCTACTTCGCGACGGCATCGTTCCGGTCCGAAGCGGGCTACCGGATCGCGACCACCGTGCAGTCGAGTCTCGTCCCCGTGCTCCCGGGCGAGATCGGCGGAGTGCAGGGCCGGACGTTCGCGGTGCTCCGCGAAACCCGTATGGCCGCGGTCGTGTGTGAGCCCGCCGGCGATCCCGAGGGGATGCACCGCCTGGTCAGCCGCAGCCCCGAGGTCGGCGAGGCCATCGTCGCCGGGGTACGTCGCGGGTTCGAAGAACCCGTCCCTCACTAGGAGCAGCGGCGAAGCCGGCGGACATCCGCCGCGGAACGGGAACGAGTGGGCGGTCGAGCCGCTACTCCCGGCCGATCACCGACTTGTAGATCCGCTCGAGGTCCTCGAGGTCGGAGAACTCGATCACGACCTTGCCCTTCTTCGCGGTCATCGAGACCGTCACGCGAGTGTCGAGGTGGTCGCCGAGCAGCTCCTCGAGCTCGAGGAGTCCCGGCGGGCGGAGCTGGCGAGTCGGGGAGGCCGCTTGCAGCGCACCTTCCGCCGTCTCCGCGTCACCTTCACGCGACCGGATCGCCTCTTCGACCGCCCGGACCGTGAGTCCGTCGTTCGCGGCCTTGCGGGCCAGCTGCTCCTGGAAGGCGCGGTCGGGCGTTCCGAGGAGCGCCCGGGCGTGGCCCATCGAGAGGGAACCGTCGCGCACGAGCCGCTGGACCGTGGGCGGGAGCTGCAACAGCCGCAGCGTGTTCGACACCGCCGCTCGACTCCGGCCCACCCGTGCCGCGACCTCCTCGTGGGTGAGCTGAAAGTCTTCGATCAGCTGCTGGTAGGCCGCGGCCTCTTCGAGGACGTTGAGGTCGGACCGGTGCAGGTTCTCGACCAGGGCGTGCTCGAGTGCCGATGCATCGTCGGTGTCGCGCACCATCGCCGGGATGGTCTGCAGGCCGACCCGACGGGCGGCCCGCCAGCGTCGCTCGCCGGCGACCAACTCGTATCCACCCTCGACGGGGCGGATGAGGATCGGCTGGAGCACACCGACCTCACGGATCGACTCGGCGAGGGAACCCAGCGCCTCCTCGTCGAAGTGCGCCCGGGGCTGGTAGGGGTTGGGCCGCACGTCGGCGACCAGCACCTCTTCCAGTCCGGAGATCTGGTCGCCGACGTTCGCCGGGATCAGCGCACCGAGACCCTTACCCAATCCGCCGCGTGCTGCCACTGCTCACCTCTCTCGCCAACTCGCGGTACACGATCGCACCACGTGACATCGGGTCGTACACCGTGATCGGCTTCCCGTACGACGGGGCTTCGCCGATCCGGACGTTGCGGGGCACGGTGTGCCGATAGACCTTCGGTCCGAAGTGCGCCCGCACCTCCTTCTCCACCTGGTCGGCCAACTTCGTCCGGGCGTCGTACATCGTCAGCACGATCCCCCTGACGTCGAGGGTCGGGTTGAGGTTCGAGCGCACCAGCGCCACGTTCCGCAGCAGCTGGCCCAGTCCTTCCAGTGCGTAGTACTCACACTGGATCGGAACGATCACACCGTCGGCCGCGGCGAGCGCGTTGACCGTGAGGAGACCGAGGGACGGGGGGCAGTCGATCAACGTGAAGTCGTAGTCGTCGCGTACCTGCTCGAGCGCCCGCCGGAGCTTCAACTCACGGGAGAACGCGGGAACCAGTTCGATCTCGGCGCCGGCGAGGTCGATCGTGGCGGGCGCGACGAACAGGTGCTTCACACTCGTGGGTTCGACGCAGTCCTCGATCGCGGCGTCGTTCATCACCACGTCGTAGATCGACATCTGGAGGTCACGGGCGTTGATCCCGAGGCCGGTCGTTGCGTTCCCCTGGGGGTCGAGGTCGACCACCAGCACCCGGTAGTCGAGCTCGGCGAGGGCCGCTCCCAGGTTGACCGCGGTCGTGGTCTTGCCCACGCCACCCTTCTGGTTCGCGACGGCCAGGATCGCCGGCAACTGCAATGGGGGAAGCGCCTCCACGACGGGACGGTCGACGGTGTCGTCGCTCCCTGGGAGGGGGTTGGCCGTACCGCGTTGCGATCCACGCCCCGGCCGACGTCCCCCACCGATCCGATCCGGTGCCGGGGCCGGTTTCGGGTCCGACGGGGCCGAAATCTGGTCTGGGGTCGCGCTCGGCTCAGGGGCCGCAGACGGAGTCTGGGTCGGGGTCGGCACCGAGGTCTGGGGCTGGCGCGGCGGAAGTGGCGGCGTGGCCGGGGGCGCCTGCTCGTGTGTCGGGTGCGGGTCTGTTGCAACCGGCGGCGGCGCCTGGTCGGTCGGCCGCTCCGGGGTCGGGGCCGGGGCCGGGTCGGGGCCGGGGTCGGGGGATCTGCCACAGGAGCATCGACGGGCGCGGCATCCTCCGGGGGTGCGGGGCGAATGCTGCCGCCCATGGATCCGCGTGTGGGTTCGTTCATCCCGGTGGACTCCTCCGTCGGGTCGGGTGCTTCGTTGGGGCGACGGGAGGCGAAGAACCGGCGGTGCTTGCGCCTCGGCTCCTCTCCCTCCATGCCCATAACGTCGTTCCCTCTCACTCGATGCCGAATCCTCGACCACCGGTATGGCAACAACCCGGCGAGGGCTCCGGGCGGGGGATGTTTCACGTGGAACATCGAGCTCGCCTGGTGGAGCGACGCGTCGTCATGCGCACGCAAAGAGGAACAGGCCGATCCTATGGCGGTGGGGCCACCGAAGCTACGACCAGCGGGACGTTTCCGAGATTTCCCGCGCGTCCCGCGATGTTTCACGTGGAACATCGCTTCCCCTCGAGCACGGCGGCAATGTTTCACGTGGAACATCGCCGGCCAGGGGGCTCAGCTCCAGAGTGGGCGCTTCGCGGGAATCCCGGTACGCCGGGGGTACCGATCCGGGGTCGGCAGCAACTTCTCTGTCACCACGGAGCTCACCTGGTCTCGAGTGAGGGTTGCCACCGGTCCGAGGCCGAGTTCGGCCAAGGGTTCGTCGGGCCACCTGGCCGTCGATCCGTTCGCATCGGGGGGTTCGCTCACCAGCAGGTGCCCACCGACCTCCAGAAACGGTGCGGCACACTCCGCCGTCACCGCGGGGCGGGCGAAGGATCTCGCTACGACTGCCGTGAACCCCTGGCGGAGCCCCGGCTCCCGGCCCGCTTCCTCCGCCCGGGCCCGAACCACGGCGACACGGTCGGAGAGTCCGAGCCGATCGATCGCCCGGGAACAGAACTCGCTTCTCCGGCCCGAGGCCTCGAGCAGCGTGCCCCGAGCAGTCGGCCAAGCAAGCGCGAGCACCAGGCCTGGGACGCCCGCACCCGAACCCAGGTCGAGGAACGACGTCGGGGGATCGACCCGCCCGGCCAGGATCTGACCGTGGCGGATGTGGCGCTCGACCGGCTCCGGGCCGAGCAGACCCAGGGCCCGGGCCTCCTCGAGGATCTCGTCGAGGGCGGGAGCCCCGCCCACTCAGGCGGTGCGGATCACGACCCGGCGGCGAGGTTCCTCGCCCTCCGAGATCGTTTCGACGCCGTCGAACTCGTTCACCGTGTCGTGGACGACCTTGCGGTCGGGCGGCGGCATCGGGTCGAGCACCTGGTCGCGGCCGCTCTCGAGCACCTTCTCGACGAGCTGACGTGTGAACGCGGCGAGCGCTTCCCGGCGCTTGGCCCGGTAGCCGGCCACGTCGACGTGGATCCGCATGCCGTGCCCGCCGGTCCGGCGCTGGACGACCGTCCGCACCAGCTCCTCGATCGCCTGGAGGGTTGCACCCCGCGGGCCGACCAGGAGCCCGAGGTTCTCGCCGTTCACCTCGACCAGGAGGATCTCGTCGTCGACCCCACTCGAGACGACCGCATCCATTCCGAAGGCCTCGACCAGACCGCGTGTGAACTCCTCCGCGGCTTCGGCCTGCTCTTCGACGCTGATCTCGGGTTCGTCGCTCATCTTCTTCTCCCCCTCGTCGGCGGGACGCTTTGGCGTCCTGCCGTTTGCTGTCGGCTGGTGGTTGTCGCCGCCGCCGGTGCTGCGGTTACGACCGCCCCTTCGGCGGCGGGGCTTCGGGCCTTCATCATCGGCGCGAGGTCGTTGCGCCTCGTCGGTGGCTGCCGGACTGCTGCTCCGCGGCGGTCGGGAGCCTCCGCCGTCGCCGGAGCCCGATCCCGACTTGCGCGGCTTCCGGCCCCGGCGGCGCTCCCCGGGCTTCTCCCGCGAGACTGGCTTGATCCGGGCCCGCAGCCGGGCTTCGGTCCCTCCGAAGCGGCCGAAGAGGCCGGCCTTCGGTTCGACGAGGACCTCGAATTCGACTTCGTCTTCGAGCACACCGAGCTGGTCGAGCGCGAGCTCGAGTGCTTCTTCGACCGATCGACCGGTCGTCTCGACCCATTCCATGATCTACCGCCGCCGCTTCTTGTTGCTCCGTCGCTTGTTCGATGGACCGTTCCCGCTCCCGGAACTGCTCGTGCCGGATCCCCCGGATTTCGATCCCGAGGACCCGCCCTTGGCTCCGTTCGTCGGCTTCGACGATCCCTTGGCGGTCCCGTTGCCGTTGGTGTCGACATCGTCGACCGCGGTGTCGCCGTTGGCGTCGGCGGCCGCGATCGCCGCCGGCTTGGTGAATCGGGCCAGGAACCCTCCACCACCGCCCGAGGCTTCGCTGCTCTTGGCATCGACGACCTTCTTCGAGCCCGCGCCCACCGGCATGGCGTCCATCTTGCGGATGATCAGCTCCTGCTGACCCATCTGCCAGAGGTTGCTCACGAAGAAGTAGAGGACCACACCCGCCGGCAGGTTGATCGAGATGAAGGCGAACACCAGCGGCATGACCTTGCCGATGATCTGGGCCTGGGGGTTGGCGCCACCGGGGTTGTTCTTCATCGTCTGGCGCTGCTGGAGGTACGCGGTCACGACCACGAGCCCAACCAGGATCCAGTAGGGGAGCGCGGAGGCGAACGAACCGTGCGGACTCCCGGCGGAGAGGGAGAGGTCCATGCCGAAGAACGGCATCTCCACGACCTTGCAGCTCCCACCGGGGCCGACACACATGTTCTGGTGGAAGGCCGAGGTGACCGGCGTGTACTTCTCGGGGTCGTGCAGGACGCGGAACAGTGAGATGAAGATCGGCATCTGCGCCAGGAGCGGCAGGCAACCCCCGAAGGGGTTGATCTTGTTCTCCTTGTAGAACTTCATCATCTCTTCGTTGAGCTTCTGCTTGTCGTCCTTGTACTTCGCCTGGAGCTTCTTGATCTCCGGCTGCACCCGCTGCATGGCGATCATCGACCGCGCCTGCTTGGCGGTCAGCGGGTAGAGCACGAGGCGGACGAGGATCGTCAGCATGATGATGGCGATGCCGTAGTTCGGGACGATGGCGTAGAGCCACGAGAGGAGTGTCCCCATCGCCTCGAAGATCGGGTTGAAGACGCTCACTGCTTCCTACCCTTCGCGTCGGCCAGATCGGGCGCCGACATCGAACATGTGTTCGGAGTCTCGACCCCGGGTACGGGGTCGTGCCCGCCCGGGTTCCACGGATGGCATCGGCCGATGCGCCGGACGCCCAGGAGGACACCCCGCCACGCTCCGTGATGTCGCACCGCGATGAGTGTGTATTGCGAGCAGGTCGGCCAGAACCGGCAGTTCGGCCGGGCCCAGGTGAAGGCGTACTGATAGCCACGGATCGCGAGGATCACCAGGCGTGCGAGCGGCGACGGGCGGGCATCGACCGGCGCGTCGACCGCCGGCCCCGGGTCGGCGGGCATCGCCGCGGTGCCGCTCATGACCTGGTCGACGCGTGGCGCAAGGCCTCGACCACGACGCGTTCGAGGTCGGCGTGGTTCAGCGCCACTGCGCCGGCTCCCGCGCCGAGGAGATACGAACAGCCGGGTTCGAGCAGGTCGTCGTGGGCCCGGATGACCTCGCGGAGCCGGCGGCGGAGTCGGTTGCGGACCACGGCGTTGCCGGCCGGCTTGCCGATCGCGTACGCGACCGCAGGCGGAGACGCGTCGGAACCCCGCAGGACTCGGATCGCGACAGGACCCGCGCGGTGGCGACGGGCCCCGGCGAGGGCACGGAATGACTCACGGCCGCGGACGCGTCGGATCAGGCCGAGAGCTTGGCCCGGCCCTGACGGCGCCGACCCTTGATCACGGCGCGGCCCGCACGGGTGCGCATACGGAGGCGGAAGCCGTGCTTCTTCTTCCGCTTCCGAATGTTGGGCTGAAAGGTCCGCTTCACCGCATCCTCCTGAGGGGTCGCCCTTTCCGACCGCGTAGATGTGGGTCGGTGCACCGGGGTGAGGTGCCGTCCGGGTGGTGGTCCCGGGGACGGGGCCGGACGCGGGGCGAACGCCCGAGTCTACGGTGCTCGGACGCGGCGTCGCAACGCGCCGGGCAACCGCGGCCCGGGCAGTCGCCGACACCGATCGCGGAGCGCGGTGGACGGCTCCCCGCGACGTGCGCTTCCACCGTCGATGGCCTGGGGACGACTCCCCCGACGGGCTCCGCGGGCGACCGGAGTGGCCGCACGCGCCCCTTGTTGGGTGTGCGACGACACTGATAGGTTCTCGCCGCTCTCGATCGATCCGGCCTCGGTCGAGCTTCCCCAGCGTCCCGGGTTCCTCACCCCCCCGAGGTGCGGGACAGCGCAGACCGAACGAGTGAGGCGGCGGAGCCTTGTTCGACCCTTCTCCACACCTGTGGACGCCCCTGTGGACAATGGCGAGCACCTCCAGCTCCCCGCCGACAACCTGACCGCCGACGACCTCTGGCAGCACGTGGCCGGGCGTCTCCGCGCCGAGCTCGCCGACGGGACGTGGGCGATGTGGTTCGGCGATGTCCACGCGCTCCGTCTCACCGACGGCGAGCTCGTCCTGGGCGTCCCCAGCTCCGTGGTCGCGACCCGCATCCGGTCGAGCTTCGGCGGGTTGTTGATCGACGCGTTGCGCGACACCGCCGGCGACAACGTCACCATCGATCTCGAGGTCCACACCACGCCCCGTGGTGTCGAGCCGGTCCTGGTCTCCGCCCCGGCTGCAGCTTCCGCGAGCGTCGGCGCACCGGTCGTGGCGCCGGTCACGCCGGCAAGCCCGCCGCCTCCGGCACCGCCCGCACCTGAGCCCGCCTCGGTCTGGACACCGGGCACGCTCAACGAGCGGTACACCTTCGACCGGTTCGTCATCGGCACCTCGAACCGCTTCGCGCATGCTGCCGCCCTCTCGGTCGCCGAGTCGCCCGCGCGCTCCTACAACCCGTTGTTCATCTACGGGCCGGCCGGACTGGGCAAGACGCACCTGCTGCACGCGATCGGCAACTACGTGAAGCACGTCTCGAAGCTGAAGCGCGTGCGGTACGTATCGACCGAGGCGTTCATGAACGAGTTCGTGGAGGCCATCCGTACCAACACGACCCCGGCCTTCCGGCGCCGCAACCGGGAAGTCGACGTGCTCCTGATCGACGACATCCAGTTCCTCGAGCGGAGCCAACAACTCCAGGAAGAGTTCTTCCACACGTTCAACACGCTGCACGAGGCCGCGAACCAGATCGTGATCTCCTCAGACCGACCTCCGAAGGCGATCTCCACCCTCGAAGACCGTCTCCTCACGCGCTTCGAGTGGGGTCTGATCACCGACATCCACCCCCCGGAGTTCGAGACCCGCCTCGCGATCCTGCGCATGAAGGCGGAGTCGGAGCAGCTCGGGGGCATCCCCGACGAGGTCCTGGCGTTCATCGCCGGCAACATCTCCGACAACGTCCGCAAGCTCGAAGGCGCCCTCATCCGGGTCGCGGCCTATTCGAGCCTGAATCGCACGCCGTTGTCGGAGGAGGTCGCCCGCCACGTGCTCGCCGACCTGCTCCCGCCGGCCACGCCCCGGGTCATCACCCCGCAGCTGATCCTCGACGAGACCTCGAAGATGTTCGGCTTCACCGTCGACGAGCTCTGCGGCAAGAGTCGGCGACGACCACTGGTCATCGCCCGCCAGATCAGCATGTACGTGTTCCGCGAGCTGACCGACTACAGCTACCCCAAGATCGCCGAGCAGTTCGGTGGTCGTGACCACACCACGGTCATGCACGCGGTCGAAAAGGTGAAAGGCCTGATGACGGAGCGGCACACGATCTTCGACCAGGTGAACGAGCTGATCGGGCGCATCAGATTGGGCACCGGTGGATAACCCTGTGGATTCGTGGGGATATCTCCACGGTGCCGTGGAGAACCCCTCCGATCGTGATCGACGCGCCCCGATCCCTGTGAACGGCAGGGGAAAACGTCGGCGCAACGATATGGGGCTCCACCTGCGACGACGCGCTGTCGTCCACAATCCACAGGCACTACTACTACTACGACCTATTTCTTCTTCTTCGCGGGGAGGTGTGTGGTGAAGTTCCGTTGCGAGCGCGACTCCCTCGGAGATGCGATCTCGGCTGCCCAGCGGGCGGTGGCATCCCGCACGGGCGCGTTGCCCGTGCTGTCGGGTCTCAAGGTCGCAGCCGCCGATGGTGCGCTCGAGTTGGTGGGCTCCGATCTCGAGCTGACCATCCGGGTGCGGGTGGCCGCGCAGATCGACGAGGAGGGCCAGGCGGTCCTGCCGGCGAAGCTGTTCAACGACATCGTGGCGAAGCTCGAACCCGGCTCGGTCACCGTCGAGACGGGCGACGACGACAGCGCCACGATCCAGGGCGGGCGAGCGAGCTACACGCTGCGCCTGCTCCCGCTCGACGATTTCCCGCATTTGCCCGAACCGACGGGCTCGGCGATCGCGGTCGATGCGGCACCACTCGCGGAGGCCCTCCGCGGAGTGATCCCGGCGGCGTCGCGCGACGATGCCCGCCCGATCCTCACCGGAGTGCTCCTCACCGCCCGCCAGAACGGGTTGCGCCTTGTCGCGACCGACTCGTACCGGCTCGCAGTGCGTGATCTCGAAGGCGTCAGCATGTTGGCCGAGGGCCAGCACGTGCTCGTGAGTGCGAAGGCGCTCGGTGAGGTGCAGCGGCTGCTCACCGACGGTGAGATGCAGGTCGTGCTCTCCGAACGCGACGCGCGCTTCACCGGCGACAAGGGTGAGATCACCACGCGCCTGATCGACGGGGAGTTCCCCAACTACGAGCAGTTGATCCCGAGCGGCTACCCGAACCGGCTGACCGTGGCCCGCGAGGCGTTGTCCGACGCGGTGAAGCGCATGCAGCTCGTCGGCCAGGGTCGCGACAGCTCCCCGGTGAAGCTCGAGATGAGCGCCGACGGGGTCGTGCTCTCGTCGACCGCGCAGGAGGTCGGCGACGCGAAGGAAGACGTCGACGCAAAGTACGAGGGGACCGACCTGACGGTCGCGTTCAACGCGCAGTTCCTCCTCGACGGCGCGCAGGCGGTCGCGGGCGACGAGATCGTGCTCGAGGCGCTGGATCCGTTGAAGCCGGCCACGTTGCGCGCGGTGGACCAGGCCGACTTCATGTACCTCCTGATGCCCGTCCGCATCTCCTGATCCGATCGCGGGCTACGTGCAGCTGCGGCGACTCTGGCTGACGGATTTTCGCTGCTACCACGAGCTGGATCTCGAGCTGGGCGCCGGCGCGACCGTGGTCCGGGGTGCCAACGGGCAGGGCAAGACCAGCCTCCTGGAGGCCGTGAGCTGGATCGCGACGGCCCGTTCGTTCCGGGGGGTCCCCGACGCCGCGCTGGTGCGAACGGGGGCCGAGCAGGCGGTCGTGCGGGCCGAATCCAGCCGGGGCGACAACGAGGTGCTCGTCGAGGCCGAGATCCGCGTGTCCGGCCGGAACCGCATCCTCGTGAACCGTCAGCCGCTCCCCCGCCGGAGTGAGCTGGGCCGGGCGTTGCGGGCCACCGTGTTCGCGCCCGACGACCTCGAGTTGGTGAAGGGCAGTCCGTCGGGTCGCCGCACCTACCTCGACGACCTGCTCGTCGCGAGCGCGGCGCGCTACGACGCCGCGAGCACCGACTTCGAACGGATCCTGAAGCACCGCAACGCCTTGCTGAAGACGGGAGGGCGCGATCCCGAGACGTCGATGACGCTCGACGTGTTCGACGAGCAACTCGCCCGCGCGGGAGGCGAACTGGTCCGAGGTCGGTTGCGGCTGGTGGCCCGACTCAGTCCGTGGTTGCAGACCGCGTACGAGGAACTCGCCGGCGCGATCTCGTCGGTCGAAGCCCGCTACGAAGCCGACTGGTCGACCGAGCCGCTCGGGGTCGACTCGGTCGACGATGTGGAGCCCCGACTGCTGGCCGCGCTCGCGGCCCGTCGTCGCGACGAGCTCGATCGGCGGGTCACCCTCGTGGGGCCGCACCGCGACGAGCTCCGGTTGGTGCTCGACGGGCTCGAGGCACGCACCCACGCGTCGCAGGGCGAGCAACGGACGCTGGCGCTGGCGCTGCGCCTCGCAGGGCACCGGGTCGTGGCCGACGTCATCGGAGAGAACCCCCTCCTGCTCCTCGACGACGTGTTCAGCGAGCTCGACGCCGCCCGGGCGACCGCCCTGGTCGCCCAGCTCCCACCCGGTCAGACCCTCATCACGACCGCCGGTGTGGTCCCCGACACCGTGGAACCCGAGCGGTGGCTCCAAGTGGTCGAGGGCCGGGTCGAGATCGACGCGGGGCCCGTGCGTGGCAGGGCCGACGGTGAGTGACGAACGGGGGCCGCGGAGCCTGCGCGACGGCTTGGCCCGGGTGAGTCGGGAGCTGGGGATCGCCGAACCCGACGCGTTCGAGATCGTGACGTCGCAGTGGGCGGAGATCGTCGGCCCGGCGGTCGCGGCCCGGGCCCGGCCCCGGCACCTGCGCGACGGTGTGCTCTCCGTCGACGTCGACGACGGTGGCTGGGCGACGCAGTTGCGCTACTCGGAGGCGGATGTGATCGCCCGGTACGCGGCCGCCGGGGTCGAGATCGCGCGGTTGCGCGTGACCGTCGGCCGGAGCGGCTGATCGACGCCGGGAAACGGCGCCGGGAACGCGGCGCGGGGAACCTCGGGGAACCCCCCGGAACGGACCGTTCGTGGGGGAGGGGTCTGGTAGACTGTCACCACTGGCATTCAGGGCTCTGACCTGGAGTTTCGTACGATCGAGCGGGTGGTTCCACCGCCGATTCGACCCTGGTCACCGCTGACGATTCGAGCCCGTCTCGGAGCAACCCCCGCAACCGGCAAGAGAGGTCTCGCGCGTGGCGTACGACGCCAAGGCAATCACGGTGCTCAAGGGTCTCGACCCTGTCCGGAAACGTCCGGGTATGTACATCGGGTCGACCGGGCCTTCGGGCCTCCACCACCTGGTCTACGAGGTCGTCGACAACTCGGTCGACGAGGCAATGGCGGGCGAGGCGACCCGGATCGACGTCACGCTCCTCACCGACGGTGGTTGTCGGGTCTCCGACAACGGTCGGGGGATCCCGGTCGACGACCATCCCGACTACAAGGGCAAGTCCGCGGCCGAGGTGGTCCTCACCGTGCTCCACGCGGGCGGCAAGTTCGGCGGCGAGGGCTACAAGGTGTCCGGCGGCCTCCACGGCGTCGGTGTGTCGGTCGTGAACGCCCTGTCGAGCCGGCTCGACCTCGAGATCCACCGCGACGGGGCGAAGTACCTCCAGCACTACGCGAAGGGCGGCAAGCCCCAGGACAAGCTCGCCAAGGCCGGCCCGTCGAAGCGGCGCGGCACCACGATCACGTTCTGGCCCGACGCCACCATCTTCGAGGAGACCGAGTTCCGCGCCCAGACGCTGCTCGAGCGGCTGCGGGAGATGGCATTCCTCAACAAGGGCCTCGAGATCCGCTTCCGCGACGAACGCCCCGACCCGATCCTCGAGCAGACGTTCCGCTTCGCCGGAGGTCTGACCGACTTCGTGAAGCACCTCAACGCGACGAAGGAACCGCTCTTCAAGCGAGTCGCCGCGTTCGAGGAGTCGGCCGAGACCGGCGAGATCGACATCGCGATGCAGTGGAACACGGGCTACTACGAGGGCATCCACTCGTTCGCGAACAACATCGCGACCACCGAGGGTGGCATGCACGAGGAGGGCTTCAAGAAGGCTCTCACCAACGCGGTGAACAAGTACGGCCGGGCCAAGGGCCTCATCAAGGAGAAGGACGACAACCTCCTCGGCGAAGACATCCGTGAGGGCCTCACCGCGATCGTGTCGGTGAAGCTGCGCAACCCGCAGTTCGAAGGGCAGACGAAGACCAAGCTCGGCAACACCGAGATGCGCTCGCTCGTGGAGAAGGCCACCAACGAGAAGTTGGGCGACTGGCTCGAGGAGCACCCGCCCGAGGCCAAGCAGATCTTCAACAAGGCCACCACCGCGGCCCGGGCGCGGCTCGCGGCCCGCCAGGCGCGCGACCTCACCCGGCGCAAGTCGGCCCTCGAAGGGGCGGGCCTACCCGGCAAGCTCGCCGACTGCTCGTCGCGCGACCGCAGCGAGTGTGAGCTCTTCATCGTCGAGGGGAACTCGGCCGGTTCGTCGGCGAAGGACGCGCGCGACCCGCGCATCCAGGCGATCCTGCCCATCCGCGGCAAGATCCTCAACGTCGAACGGGCCCGCATCGACAAGATGCTGAAGAACGCCGAGATCCAGGCGCTGATCCAGGCGATCGGTGCCGGTCTCGCCGAAGACTTCGCCGTCGACAAGATCCGCTACGACAAGATCATCGTGCTGGCCGATGCCGACGTCGACGGCTCGCACATCCGCACGTTGCTGCTCACGTTCTTCTTCCGCCAGATGAAGGACCTCGTGGAGCAGGGTCACGTCTACGTCGCGCAGCCGCCGCTGTTCTCGGCGCTCCTGGGCAAGACCAAGACGTACCTGAAGGACGAAGCCGCGCTCGAGCGGTTCCAGGCCGAGAACGAGGGCCGCACCCCGGTGATCCAACGTCTGAAGGGTCTCGGCGAGATGGACTTCACCGAGCTCTGGGAGACCACGATGGACCCCGGTTCGCGCACGTTGCTCCAGGTCAGCGTCGAGCAGGCGGCCATCGCCGACGAGGTCTGCTCCGTGTTGATGGGCGAAGACGTCGAGGCCCGCCGCGGCTTCATCCAGCAGAACGCCAAAGACGTGCGCTTCCTCGACATCTGACGCCGCATCCCCCGAACGACCCCCCGGACACCGTCCCGAAGACGAGAGGTAGCGATCCATGCCCGACGGGCAGCAGACGCTCGGCAACATCGAACCGATCGAGATCCAGGAGGAGATGGAACGCTCCTTCCTCGACTACGCGATGTCGGTCATCGTGTCGCGCGCCCTGCCCGACGCGCGCGACGGGCTGAAGCCGGTCCACCGCCGGATCCTCTACGGCATGTACGACGCCGGTCTGCGCCCCGACCGCGCCCACACGAAGTGCGCGCAGACTGTCGGCCATGTGATGGGCAACTACCACCCCCACGGCGACAGCTCGATCTACGACGCGCTGGCGCGCATGGTGCAGGACTTCTCGCTACGCCACCCGTTGATCGACGGCCACGGCGCCTTCGGCTCCCCCGACCCCGAGTCCCAGCCGGCCGCGATGCGCTACTGCTCTGTCCGGCGACACGCGGTTGCGGCTGGCTGATGGCTCGACGGTGCAGATCGACTCGCTCGCTGACGTGACGCCGAACAGCGACGTCGATGTCGACGTGAAGGTGCTCGACCGCGAGGGCAACCCGGTCCGGGCGTCGAAGTTCTTCCACAGCGGCGATCACCCGACGCTGCGGATGCGCACGCGCGAGGGGTATGAGGTCACCGGTACGCACAACCACCCGGTGCTCTGCCTCGAGTCTTTCGCCGGCGTTCCCGTGTTGCAGTGGCGCCTGCTGGAGGAGATCGAGCCCGGCGCGCGGGTGATCGTCTCCCGTCACGTCCAGCCCGAGATCACCGCCGCGACTCAAGCCGAGCTCGACGCAGCGTTCCTCGCCGGCGCGATGGTTTCCGAGGGCTGGGCGTCTCCGACGCGGGCCGGTTTCAACAATGCCGACCACGATGTTCTTCGACGCGGTGGTGACCGCTTACGACCAGGTCGTGGGCGGATCGCGGTACGTGACGCAGAGGATCATCGCGTCAGGGAGCGAGCTCCACGAGCTCGACGTCCACAACACGAGCGCGCTCGCGGCCAGTCCACTCGGCGAGATGATCGGATTGAAGAGCGCCGACAAGCGGATTCCCGAGTACGTGTGGCGGGCGCCGACCGAGGCGAAGCAAGCGTTCCTCCAGGCGTTGTTCGAGGGCGACGGGTGCGTGTCTGCGCTCGGCAAGAACACCGTGCAGATCTCGTACTCCACCCGGAGCGTGCAGCTCGCGCGCGACGTCCAGGAACTGCTCCTCGAGTTCGGCGTCGTGTCTCGGCGGGCGACGTACGCTAACGGCGAGATCAAGATCCTGATCGGGAACCGGCGCGACGCGCGGCTGTTCGAGCGCAACGTCGGGTTCTGGGGCGCCAAGCAGACCAAGCTCGCGGCGATCCTCGACACCCTTCCCGTGCAGCCGTCCTCGAACGCGACCGACCGGATCCCGTACCTCGCCGAGTACGTCCGCAGCGAGAGCGGTTCCGGCTACGCGGACCGCCAGTGGCTCATCCGGCACAGCGTCGACCGGATCGACGACTGGGAGCGCGGGGGCCACGAGATCCTGGATCGCATCGCGTCCGACGAGGCCAAGGCAGTGATCGCACCGCTCGTCTCGAGCGGGTGGTACTTCGCCACGGTGGAGTCGGTTGCCGACGCCGGCGTGCAGCCGGTGTATTCGATCCGGGTCGATTCCGACGACCACTCCTTCCTCGCCGCCGGATTCGTGAACCACAACACCGAGGCGCGGCTGGCGCCGATCGCGATGCAACTGCTGGCCGACATCGACGAAGACACCGTCGACATGATCCCGACCTACGACGGCAAGGAGACCGAGCCGGCGGTCCTGCCGGCGCGGTTCCCGAACCTGTTGGTGAACGGGAGCCAGGGGATCGCGGTCGGTATGGCCACGAACATCCCGCCTCACAACCTGGGCGAGGTGATCGACGCGACGGTGCACCTCATCGACAACCCCGAGGCCACCAACGAAGACCTCATGGGACACGTGAAGGGACCCGACTTCCCGACCGGCGCACTCATCCTGGGCCGCAGCGGGATCATGGACGCCTACCGAACCGGTCGCGGATCGGTGAAGCTGCGTGCCGTCGCCGAGATCGAGGAGATGCGCGGCGGCGGCGAGCGCATCGTCGTCACCGAGATCCCGTTCCAGACCTCGGTCGAGGGGATCGAGCGCAAGATCGCCGACCTCGTGAACGCGCGAGACATCGAAGGCATCCGTGAGATCCGCAACGAGTCGGCGAAGGGCAACACGCGCCTCGTCGTCGAGCTCCGCCGCGACGCGAACGCGCTGGTGACGCTCAACAACCTCTACAAGCACACGCCGCTGCAGACGAGCTTCGGCATCAACATGCTCGCTCTCGTCGACGGGGTGCCTCGCACGCTCGACCTGCGCGGCGCGCTCATCGCGTACATCGACCACCAGGTCGAGGTCATCACCCGGCGCACCCAGTTCCGCCTCGGGAAGGCCCGCGACCGGGCCCACATCGTCGAGGGCCTGGTCAAGGCGCTCGACATGATCGACGCGATCGTCGCACTCATCCGGGGCTCGGAAGACGCCGATGCAGCCCGCGAGGGCTTGATGGGTGACCCCTTCGGGTTCAGCGAGATCCAGGCCCGCCACATCCTCGACATGCAGCTCCGCCGCCTCGCCCAGCTCGAGGGCCAGAAGCTGCGCGACGAGCTCGCCGAGCTGATGGAGACGATCGCCGAGCTCGAGAGCATCCTCAACAGCGACACCAAGCTCCGGGCGGTCATCAAGACCGAGATGGGCGAGGTGCGCGACGAGTTCGCCAATGAGCGACGCACGAAGCTCACCTTCGACTCCGGCGACCTCGACACCCTCGACCTCATCGAAGACGAAGAGGTCGTCGTCGTGCTCTCCCACAAGGGGTACGTCAAGACGGTCGCGTCCGACGCGTTCCGCAAGCAGGCCCGCGGAGGACGCGGCGTGCGGGGAGGGAACCTGCGCGACGAGGACTACGTCGAGCACCTCCTCACCACCACCGCGCACTCGTATCTCTTGTTCTTCTCGAACCGGGGTCGTGTGTACCGGCTGCGCGCCCACGAGATCCCGATGAAGGAACGCACTGCCCGCGGCACCGCGCTGGTGAACCTCATCGCGCTCGCGCCCGAGGAGCGGATCGAGGCCGTGATCGACACCCGCACCTATGAAGACGGGGCCTACCTGTTCTTCGCCACCCGCAAGGGGCAGGTGAAGAAGACGAAGATGAGCGAGTACGACTCGTCGCTGCGCTCGGGCCTGATTGCGATCAACCTCCACGACGACGACGAGCTCGTTCGCGTCATCCAGACCAGTGGATCCGACGACATCTTCATGGTGTCGAAGAACGGGATGACCATCCGGTTCTCCGAAGACGACGTCCGCTCCATGGGCCGGGCCACGGCCGGGGTTCGGGGCATGAAGCTCAAGAACGCCGAAGACGCGGTGGTGAGCGCGGATCTCGCCCGCGACGACACGGTGATGCTCTTCGTGAGCACGAGCGGACACGGCAAGCGGACCAAGCTCGACCGGTTCAACACCCAGGGTCGGGGCGGTCAGGGCGTTCGTGGCATGAAGATCACCGCGAGCCGGGGCGAGGTCGTGGCGGCCTTCACGGTGGGCACCGACGACGAGATCCTCGTGTTCTCCTCGGCCGGCAATATCATCCGTATGGGAGTCATGGAGATCTCGTCGCAGGGGCGGGACGCCACGGGGGTCCGTGTCGCGCGCCTCGCCGACGGCGAGACTGTCGTGGCGGTGGCCCCGGTGCTCGAAGCCGACGAAGAACCCGAAGCCGAATCCGCAACCTGACCGAACCACCCAAGCCGGCTGAGTCGGCGAACTGGAAGGACGGCGAGCAGGGAATGGCGCTCGATGTCGGTGGTCCCGGCACCCAGAACCCGGCTCCGGGCGCGCCCGCGCAACCGACGCCGGCACCTGCGCCGCGCCGGGAGCGGCTTCCCGACCAGCAGGCCGCACGGTTGGGCGCGGGGGCGAGCACGAATCGCCGTCACCGGATGGTGGTGCGCCGCCTCGACCTCTGGTCGGTGCTCAAGATCTCGCTCTGCTTCTACCTGGCGGGGCTTGCAGTCACGATGGTGGCCGGGGTCGTCCTCTGGGTGATCTCGTCGAGCCTCGGAGTGGTCAACAACGTAGAAGAGTTCATGGGGGATCTCCTCAGCGCCAAGGACTTCAAGTTCCTCTCCGCGCAGATCCTCGAGGGCGCCACGCTCGTCGGCCTGGTCGTCGTGATCCTGCTCGTGATCATCACGCTGGTCGCGGCCGCGTTCTACAACCTCTTCGCCGAGCTCATCGGCGGGATCGAGATCGTCGTCGAAGACGAGTAATCTCGGTTCCCTTCCGGGGCTATAGCTCAGTCGGTTAGAGCGCATCGCTGATAACGATGAGGTCGGTGGTTCGATTCCACCTAGCCCCACTGTGGAGCCAACCCGCCGGGAACCGACAACCCGACGGTCCGGAGCCCGTTCCGGCATGATCGTGACGTGTACAGGTCACTGGTCGTGGTGCTGCTGGGCGCGATGAGCCTTGTCGCCCCGGTGAACGGGTTCGGCGGCGCCGCGGGCCCCGTGGAGACACAGCTCGTGAAGGTCCCGACCTGGACGGTCGCGGCGGCTTCCGGCTACCGGATCGAAGCCCCCGCAACCGGTGCGTCTGGACCCCCGTCGGCGACGACGACTGCGGTGGTGTGCCCGGGGCGACGACGACCAGCGTGCCGCGGCTATCTCCGAATCGACGTCGTCGAGGCCGCGAACCCGGCTCGGCGCGTCGAGGTCCTGACCATGGTCGGTCCTCGACCGTGGCGCATGGCGCGTTGGCGCCTGAACCGCGACGTGGACTTCGTCACGAAGCGGGTCCAGGGCCGTCCGGCCCAGGTCACCGGCACCGAGACGAGTGCGGGCCTGCACTTCGTGCAGTGGACCTCGCCCGAAGGCCCGAGTGTCATCGTGTCGGCCACCAGTCCCGAGGTCTCGAGCGAGCAGGCGGTAGCGATCGCTCGCGCCCTCGAACCCGCGGAGACCACCGTCGCCGCGGCCCACGACGTCGCCCGACCGGGCGGCGCCGCGCCGCGGCCGAGCGTCGTGCGGGACGGCAGGCTCTACGCCACGCCCGCGGCCGACGGCAGCGGACGGGCCTGCCTCGGGATCTATCCGGGCACTCTGTGCACGGTGGTGGCACCGGACCGTGCATCGGTCGTCACATGGCCCGACACCGAGGTCGTCGCAGGACTCGCGCCCGTGGATGCGAAGCAGGTCCGGGTCTGGTTCGACGGCCACGGCCCGGTTCGAGCGAGGCTCGGCGACCGGAGCCCCGATCCACGCTTCCGGTACTGGGCGGTCTGGTCGCCCTCGTCGAACGCCCACCCGACCGAGGTCGTGATGTCCGATGGCGCCGGGCGACCGGTCGTGTCACTCGACGCGGAGGCGACTCCGGCGGCAACGTGATCACACTTCGGTCGTCGGTACACTCGGGGTCGTGAAGGCGTTTCGTCGAGGGGTGTTCGTGGCATCGCTCGCGGTGCTCGCCAGTGCGATCGTGAAGGTGCTCTCGAACCGCGATCGTTCCCAGCCCGAGAACGGTGGCTGGCGGCAACTCGACGGGCCCGATTTCCGGTGACGACCGCACTCCTCGTGGGTACCGGCGCGGTCGGCGGTCGCGCCGCGCGTCAGCTCGTCGAGACCCCGGGAATCGACCGCGTCCTGGTGACCGACCGGCGGTCCGAGTCGGCCGCGGCGCTGCAGGCCGTGATGGACGTCGAGGCGATCGAATGGTCCCCGCCGCACACACCTCCGCCCGGTGTGGGCGTGATCGTCGCGGCGGTACCCGACGACGAGGACCTTGCGATCGCGCGGTGCGCGCTCGAGCACGGCGTGCCGTTCGTCTCGGCTGCCGACGACCACGATGCGGTGACCGCGCTGCTCGGCCTCGACGATGCAGCCCGCGCCGCGGGGGTTACGCTCGCCGGCGGGTGCGGTCTCGCGCCCGGTCTGGCCGATGTGCTCGCTCGTCACGCGGCAGGCGCGCTCGACGCGGTCGAAGAGGTTCACATCGCGCGGGCCGGAGTGGCCGGGCCCGCATCGGCGACCGTCGTCCGGCGGGCGCGGAGCGAGAAGGCAGCGGAGTGGCGCGACGGTGGATGGCTCGACGCTCGGGCCGCGGGCCCGGAGCTGGTGTGGTTCCCCGACCCGATCGGTGCCCGCGACTGCGACTTGGCCGCGGGTGGACTCGACCTGCTCGTGCGCGCCATGCCGGAAGTGGTCGTGGCGACGCTCCGGTTGGCCGAACCACCGGCGCGGGGGATGGGTGAGCGGCTCAACGAGCGCCTGAGTGGGCGGTCGGCGCCGGAGGGCTGGGGCTCGACACGTGTCGAGGTCCACGGTCGCCGGGGTTCGGCCCGGGAGTCGATCGTCTACGGCGTGGTCGAACGGACCGCGGTGGCGACCGGCACGGTGCTCGCCCTCGTGGGTGCGCACCTCTGCGGCGCGCTGGCGCTCGGTGCCCGTGCTCCGGCCGGCGTCCACGGCGCCGGTGCGCTCGTCGACCCCGTCCGATTCCTGGCCGAGCTCAGCCGCCGTGGCGTGAAAGCCGCGGTCTTCGAAGGGGTTGCGGTTTCCTGACGTGCTGATCCGACGCGCCGCGCTCGCTGCGGCCCTCGCGGTGGTTGCAGTCGGTGCGGTCGCGTGCTCGACCGGCGACGGTTCGTCGGATTCGAACACGGCGGGGGGCTCGTCGACGTCGTCGGAATCGGTGGAGCGAGCGGCCGGATCCAGCTCGACCTCTTCGACGACCGTGGCTCCGCATGAGGTCAGCGCGGTGATTGCCGATGCCGGGTGGCAGCTCCCGAGCGCTCGTGACCGCGAGGTCGCGCTCACCGACGGCACGACGGTCTGGCTGCTCGGTGGACGTGATCCGGGGAAGGCGTCACGTACGAGCGTGCTGCAGATCGATCCCACCACCGGCGTGTCGTCGCAGGTCGGCGACCTCGCGGTCGGGGTCCACGACGCCGCCGGGGCGCGGCTGGGTGGACGGCTCCTCGTGTTCGGTGGCGGGAACTCGGTGACCGTGCCGACGATCCAGGCCTTCACCCCCGAGGCGGGGGGCACCGTGATCGGCGACCTGCCGCAGGCCCGTTCCGACCTTGTCGCGGTCACCGTCGGCGAGCGGGCCTACGTGCTCGGCGGGTTCGATGGCACGGCGTTCACCCCCGACGTGATCGAGACCACCGATGGGACCTCGTTCACGACGGTGTCGTCGCTCCCCGTCCCGGTGCGGTATCCCGCGGTCGCGGCGGCGGGGGACACGCTCTACGTGTTCGGAGGCGAGCTCGCCGGCGGGTCCTCCGCCACGGGCGACAGCTCCGTGATCCAGGCGATCGATCTCACCAACGGTCAGGCGTCGACGGTCACCGAGCTGCCGCACACGTTGTCGCACGCCACCGCGGTGACCGTCGACGGTGAGGTCTTCGTGCTCGGGGGCCGCCTCGACGGCGCGGTGTCGCCCCAGGTCTGGCACTTCGATCCGGATACCGCTGCGTTGGTGCCGGCGGGCGCGTTGCCGCTCGCCGTGTCCGACTCGGCCGCCGTCGTGGTGCACGGGGTGGCGTACCTCCTCGGCGGAGAGAGCGCCGACGACCAGCCGGTCGCGTCGGTGGCGACGCTGCGGCTGGGCTGACCCGTGCCAGAGTCTCCGACTGTGCCTCCCGAGCCCGCGATCTTCCGCCACCCGTCGCGCGCGCTCGGAGCGTCGAGCGTGCTGCTCCTGGTCTTCGCGGGGCTGGCGCTCGTGGTCGCGACCGACCACCGGCTCGCGGTCGACGACACCTGGTGGCGGTGGATGGCTGACGGACGCACGGCTGTACGTACGGACCTCTCGAAGGTCCTGAACGACCTCGGCGACTTCGTGGTGCAACTCGTCGTGCGGGTGGCGGTCGCGATCGTGCTCGCGGTGCGCGGATGGGGGCGGCGGCTCGTCGCGTGGGCGTTCGTCGCGCTCCTCAGCACCCCGATCTGCGACATGATGAAGACGATGGTGGATCGACCCCGGCCCGCCGGCGGCCTCGTGCATGCCGGCGGCGCGTCGTTCCCCTCGGGCCACGCGCTCGCAGCGGCCGTCACCGCGATCGGGATCCTGCTCGCGCTCACGGTCCCGGGCCGCGCCCGGATGGTCGGGGCGGGGTTCGCCGGCGCGTACGTCGTGGCGATGGCGTGGAGCCGGACCGAGCTCGGGGTGCACTGGCTGACCGATGTGGTCGCCGGGATCGCCCTCGGCGCCGCCATCACGATCGGAGCCTTTGCGATCGTCGAACAGGTCGCCACCCGCGCCCGCTCGACCGTGATCCCGTCGAACCCGGTGGGGCTCCGATGAATCGCCGACGCCGGTGGTGGCCCGCGGCGCTGGTGGCGGCGCTGCTGCTCGCCTCGTGCACCGTGGGCGACGGGGCGGCTTCGGATCGGACCGACGGTCGGGTCTCGTCGAACTCGTCGTCGTCGACGTCGACGAGCACGGTCCCGCCGACGACCACCACCACGACGCTCGTCCCGCCCGACGGCAAGACCGCGGCCGACCGGTCGCTCACGCTGGAACACGAGATCACCGGCGACCTCACCCCGAAGTCGGTGGTGTGGTCGGGAACCGACCGCTTCATCGCCCAGAACATGGTGTACACGCACACGATCGGCGTGTACGACCGCGCGTACCAACGCGTCGCGCTCATCCCCGACACGGTCCGACTCGCCGACTTCGGGTACCCGCAGTATCCCGATTCGTACCAAGGAGGCCCCGTCGAGGCCGACTTCACCGCACGACGGTGCGTACGCGTACGTGAGCAACTACCAGATGTACGGACCCGGGTTCGACAACCCCGGGAACGACAACTGCAGTCCGGGCGACTGGGATCCGAGCTTCGTCTACCGGGTCGACATGGCCCAGTTGCGGATCGACCAGGCGATCGAGGTCGGCTCGGTGCCGAAGTACGTGGCGGTGACCCCCGACGGCAGTCGGGTACTCGTCACGAACTGGTGCGGCTACGACATGAGCGTGATCGACACGGCAACTGCAAAGGAGGTCACCCGGCTCCCGATCGGCCGGTACCCGCGGGGAATCGTGGTCTCGCCCGACAGCCGCACGGCCTATGTCGCGATCATGGGCGGGACGGCCATCGCCGTGGTCGACCTCGCGACGCTCGCCGTGACCGGAGAGATCGGCGTCGGATCGGGCCCGCGGCATCTCGTTCTCTCGCCCGACGGGTCGACCCTCTACGTCACCCTCAACGGAGAGGGTGTCGTGGTCAAGGTCGACCTCGCGACGGGATCCGTCGTCGGGCGGGTGGCGACCGGCCAGGCCCCCCGGAGCATGGACATCTCCGACGACGGCACCGCCCTGTACATCGTGAACTACGAGTCGTCGACGATGAGCAAGGTGCGGACCACCGACATGGTCGAGACCGAAGAGGTGGGTACCAACCAGCACCCGATCGGGATCACGTACGACGCGGCGGCCCGCAAGGTCTGGGTCGCCTGCTACAGCGGCACCCTGATGGTCTTCGACGACGCCTGAACCCCGGCGGAGCCTCGCTACAGTGGTCGCGTCTCGGGGACGTAGCTCAGTTGGCTAGAGCACCTGCTTTGCAAGCAGGAAGTCGTGGGTTCGAGTCCCATCGTCTCCACCGCGGGTCAGGTGTCGAACAGGCGGATCGCGGCCGCACGATTTGGCGCGTTCAACTTCTTGAGCACCGCGGCGATGTGGCTCCGGACAGTCACGGGAGAGACGTAGAGGCGCTGCGCGATCAGGCTGGTCGTGAGGCCCTGGCGGAGCAGGTCGAGGACCTCGGCCTCGCGTGGCGAGAGCTCGACGATGCCGCGTTCGGGCACGTGGACCCTTCGGCCGCCGGCGCCACCCACCCGCTCGAGCACCCGCATGGCCAGGCCGGGGGAGAGCGCCGGCTCGCCGCGCAGCAGGCCCCGGAGACTGGCGACCATGTCGTCGGGGTCGGAGCCCTTCACGAGGTAGCCCCGCGCCCCGACGCGGAGGGCGTCGAAGAGGTGGTCGTCGTCGACGTGGACGGTCAGCATGACCACGGAGGTCTCGGGATACTCGGCGGCGATCGTGCCCGCGGCCACGATCCCACCGCCCGGCATGTTGATGTCGAGCACGCAGACGTCAGGCCGTCGACGCTTGACCAGCGCCACGGCGCCGGGGCCGTCGCCGGCCTGGCCGATCACCCGGAACCCGCCGCCCGTGAGCACGTCGGCCACGGTCTCGCGCATCGGGGCATGGTCGTCGGCGAGGACGACGGTCGCGTCGTGGGGCGTCACCGCAGCGGCACCTCGATGTCGACCCGCGTGCCGCTCGAGGGCACCGACTCGATCGAGCACGTGCCGCCGAGTCGTTCCGCGCGCTCGCGCATCGCGATCAGTCCGAAGCAGTCGGGGCGTTCGTGGTCGACCATCCCCGAGCCGTCGTCGACGACCGTCAGGTGGAGCGTGCCGGTGTCTGCTCCGAGGCGGACCACGATCTGATCGGGATGTCCGTGGCGGACCGCGTTCAGCAACGCCTCCCGCGTGACGCGCCGGAGCTCGTGCGCGGTACGCGGGCCGACGTCGACCGCGTCGAGCTGGAGCAGGACCTCGCAGCCGGAGTCGGACGCGACGTCGTTGCCGAGCTCGGCGAGCACGAGATCGAGCGCGACGGGTGCTCCGTCGGCGTACTCGGAGATCCGCAGGCGCGTCTCGGAGAGCGCGCGTTCCGCTCCGGCGCGGATCCGCGCGAGGTGCTCACTGTTCGCGGGATCGCGTTCCGCGAGCGCGCTCTGCGTGGTCAGGTACGCGAGCTCCTGTGCGAGCCCGTCGTGCAACTCCGCCGCGAGCGCACGACGTTCGATCGCGCGCGCCTCGGCGACGCGTCGGCGCCAGATGCCGGCGAGCTCGTTGAGCAGCCCGAACACGATGAGCCAGAACGCCACGACCCGGAGCATGTCGCCGGTGGTGACCCAGTCGTAGTGCATCGACGGCACGAGGTAGTCGTGGAACCGCGCGGTGGCCATGAGGACGGCACCGCAGGCCAGCCACTCGAGCACGGGATCCCGCTGGTTGTGGCCTTTGCGGAGGAACCCGACGACCGCGCCGACGAGCAGGAACGCACCCACCAGCCGCATCCCGAGGATGCCCTGATTGTGAAGGATCGTGGCGTTGCCGCTCGAGTTCTCGCCGACCGTGCCGGGGAGGTCGGTGATCACTGCGAACGTCCACGCGATCACGACGCCCGCGAGCACCACGGACGACGCGGCGATGAACCCGAACGTCCAGCGGCTCCGCCGCGTCGTGCGCTCCGGCAACCACGCCACGACGCACAGTCCGAGCCCGACGAGCGTGCGCCCGATCACCCGCGCCCAGAACGAGACGTCGACGGTGCCGTGCACGGGTTCGGCCACGATCGGCAGCACGCCCTCGAGCAACGCCACCGCGCCGAACAACGCGGCGACGAGATGATCGGTGCGGTGCCGTGACCGTTGCGCGCGCAGCGCGAAGAGGATCGCGATGGACAACGCCGACATGCTCGTGACCGCGGACGCGAACGACGCCGCCCCCGGGAGCGGGTAGGCGAAGAGGACCGGGGGGATGCCGTAGACGAGCGCGGTCACGAGCGCGGCGATCGCCGCCACGACGAGGACCAACCTGTTGCCCCGGCTCGACCAGGGGCCGCCCAGAACCAGCAATCCGCACTCCCCCCACTCCGGACTCCTGAAACCGTGGCGTTGATGCCAATCAACGCCTTTGGCCCCCCAGGCCGCCCGCAACGCGTCCGAATGGTGTCAGATTCACCGTTGCGTCGCCAGCATGAATTCTTGATGTTGGTCGTCGCGTCGTCAGTTCGTGGCCGGAAACCCGGCCTACAAGGGGGAAATGCAGGATGCGTACTCGGAAGCCGTTGAGTCTGTTGATGGTCCTTGCCCTCGTCATCGGGGCATTTGTGGCCATCGAGGCGAGTCCTGCCGCTGCGGCAGATCGCATCCCACCGACGACTGCGTCGCCGAGCACGAAGGCCCGATGCCGGGCCAACGCGCCGGTGGTCGGTTGGGTCGACGCCGACCAGACCCTCGGCTCGGACGACGATCGCGCCCAAGCACATCGAGCAGGGCGGGACGTTCGAGATCATCCGCAAGGGCGGTGACACGGAGGTCCCCGCCGAGGAGAGCGGCCAGACGGTCGTCAGCCTCACCAACATCACCAACAAGACCAGGCTCGCCGGTGGCTTCACGATCGTGAGCGCCGTGGCAACCGGGCCCGGTTCCTACCGTGCCAACCCGAGCGCGACCCCCAGCGCCGTCCCGGGTGGCATCACCGTCAGCAACACGGCGACCGACGTGCTCATGTCGCTCCCCGGACCGTTCCCGGCCCTCTCGATCGTCACGGCCCCCGACATCAAGATCACGGTCCAGGCGACGGGCGCGCCCGGCACCAAGATCACGTCGAAGCTCGGTGGCGCACTCCCGAGCTCGAACCCGACCGCGGCGTTCGACGCCGGCTTCACCCTCACCGCCAACATCAGCGGCATCATCTCCGGAGCCGTGGCCACCTACTGCGCGCCGAACTACGGCACGTTCGCGAACGGCAACGGTGAGCTCCTCGGCACCCAGCCCAACTACAGCGAGACGACGATCACCCCCAGCACCAACCCGCTCGTCGACATCACCTCTCCCCTCGACGGCGCCCGGTACCTGCCCGACGCCCAGATCTTCGCGGGCTACGCCTGCACCGAGACCGTGTACGAGCTCGTCGTCGTGCGACGCAACCGCGCCCGACGGCTCCCAGCTCGACTTCTCCGTCTTCGGTGTGAAGACCTTCACGGTGACCGCGACCGACGCGAACGGCGGCGTGACCGCGAAGACCGTGACCTACGACGTGGGCGGCAACGTCACGCCCGTCGTGGACGCGGGTCCCGACATCACCACCAACGGCGGGTCGACCGTGACGCTCGCCGGGAGCGCGGTGGATCCCGACACCGGTCAGATCCTCTCGTACCAGTGGACCCAGACCGCCGGTGCGCCGGTCACCCTGAACCCGATCGACGCGGCCGACCCGTTCCAGCCGAACCAGCGGTTCGTCGCCCCCCGCAACGGCCCGTTCGACCTCACGTTCCGCCTCCGGGTCGACGACGGCTACGACACCGGTGAGGACAGCGTCAACGTCCACGTCAACGCGAACAACGGCCCCGTCATCACCGCGCGGCGCCGCCCAGACCATCAACAACGTGAAGACCCACGGCACCGTCTCGATGAACGGCGCCGCCACCGACCCCGAAGGCGACACCCCGATCACCTACGCGTGGAGCCAGGTCGACGACCACGGAGTCGCCCTCGCGCCGGGTGACCCGCTCGCCGTCACCCTGACGACGCCGACCGCGGCCACGTCGGGCTTCGTCGCCCCGCAGGGCCCCGGCGACCCTCTACCTCCAGGTCGTCGCGACCGACTCCCTCGGTGCGACCTCGACCGGGTATCGTGACCGTGAACGTGCTGGCCGACCAGGCCGCCGGTCATCACGAACGGCGCGAGCCAGACGCTCAACCCGAAGACCTCGGTCCTCGTGCAGCTCAACGGCACCGCGACGGACCCCGACAACGCGGCACCGAGCGCGAACCACGTACCTCACCTACTCCTGGTCGCAGGTCGACGGCGCGGGCGTCCCGCTCAGCGTCTTCGACCCGGCGCTCGTGGCCCTCTCGAACCCGGCCATCGCCAACCCGACCTTCACGTCGCCCGCCGACCCGACCACCCTCCACTTCAAGGTCGCGGTGAACGACGGCTACCTCACCACGGTCGGCACCGTGACCGTGAACGTGGTGGGCAGCGAGGCGCCCGTGGCGAACGCGGGCCCCAACCAGTCGGTCGGTCGCGGCCAGCTCGTGACGCTCGACGGTTCCGCTTCGAGCGACCCCGACAACGACTCGATCACCTACGCCTGGACGCAGGTCGACGGAGCGGGCGACCCGCTCGACTCGGGTGACCCTCTCTACGTCTCGCTTTCGAGCGCGACCGCCCAGAAGCCGACCTTCACGTCGCCGACGATCGTCGGTGCCGCCCAGACGATGCACTTCCAGCTGAAGGTCACCGATGTTCCCTACGGCCTCGTGAGCGAGGCCGACACCGTCGACATCATCGTCAACTACAACTCGGCTCCGACGGCCAACGCCGGCGCGGCCCAGACCAACAAGTTCGCCAACGCCCTCGTCACGCTGAACGGTTCGGCATCGTCCGACCCGGACGCCGGCGACACGTTGACCTACGCCTGGACCCAGGTCGACCCGGCGGACGACTCGCCGCTCCCGCCCGGGCCCGACCTCCGTGACCCTCTCGAGCGCGACCGCCGCGAGCCCGACGTTCACGGCCCCGCACGTGGCCGCCTCGACGACCCTCAAGTTCCAGCTCGTCGTGACCGACTCCTTCGACGCCCCGAGTGCGCCGGCGTTCACGACCGTGCAGATCAACGCCAACCGGGCGCCGGCGGTCGGGCACGCCCACGGTCACCCCGAGCTCCCGGCCGATCGGCACCACCGTCACCCTCACCGTCCCGGCCTCGGCCGCCGACGCCGACGGTGACCCGGTCGCCGGCTTCACCTACCAGTGGATCCAGACCGCCAGCGCCGCTGCGACAACCGGCTGCGCCCCGGGCTGCCCGGTCGCCGACGTCACGTTGACGCCGGTCCCCGGTACGCCCCGGAGCGCGACCTACACCGCGCCGGCCATGACGGCGGCAAGTCAGTCGCTGTTCTTCCGCCTGGTCGTCACCGACGGCTTCGGCGCCTCGGTGACGTCGAACAACCTCACCGTGGCACTCACCAACTCGCTGCCCACCGTGCAGTGGGCGGTGCGGGGCACCAACACCGCGGCGACGGGTGACGCGACCAACAACGCCACGGCCAACCGCGTCTACGTCGGCCAGTCGGTCGAGCTCGACGCGACCCAGAACCCGGCCAAGACCCTCTCCACCACCGACCCCGACGGCACGACCGCCTTCACCTACGCCTGGCGGCACGTGACGGCGACCGGTGGCAACACGAACTGCTCGTCGAACTGCATCTTCGGCGGCTCCACGGCGACCTCGTCGCTGGCGAAGCCGGTCGTCACCATCCCGACCGGAACCGGCTCCGTGTTCATGCGGCTGACCGTGACGGACGCAGCCGGTGGTGCGGCGGCCACGATCAACTTCACCATCACCAAGCTGGCGAACACCGCTCCGACGGTGACGGCCACCGGTGGACCCGCCTTCGTGACCGTCGGTACGCCGGCCGTCGCGATCAGCGGTACCGCCACCGACCCGGAGACGTCGGCTGCGTTCCCGCAGACGCTCACCTACGAGTGGACGCAGGTCGACGGCGCCGGTGTGCTGCTGCCGGGTGCCGACCCGCTCCACGTCACCATCAACAACCCGACCACCCTGACCCCGACGTTCGACGCCCCGGCCGTGCCCGGTGAGGTCCACTTCAAGCTCACCGTCACCGACGGTGCCGCCACGGTCTCGGCGACGAAGAACATGGACATCACCCCCGGCTCGAACCCGGCCCCCACGGCCGACGCCGGTCCCGACCAGAGCGCGATCGCCGCGGGTGCGACGGTCACGCTCGACGGCTCGGGCTCCCTCGACCCCGAGGGCCAGACGATCACCTACGCCTGGAGCCAGATCGACGGCGCAGGTGACCCGCTCACCACCGGTCCCGACCACGTGACGCTCTCGAGCGCCACGGCCCAGAAGCCGACCTTCCCGGCGCCGGGTACCGGTCCTTCGACGCTCCACTTCAAGCTGGTCGTCACCGACGAGTTCGGTGGCGTCAGCCTGGCCGACACCGTCGACATCGGCGTGAACGCCAACGGCACACCGACGGCGAACGCCGGTCCGGACCAGAGCGGGATCGCCGCCGGTGCGACGGTGACGCTCGACGGCTCGGGCTCGTCCGACCCCGAAGGTGCGGCCATCGCCTACGCATGGACGCAGGTCGACGGCGCGGGTGACCCGATCGCCCCGACCGTCACGCTCTCGAGCGCGATCGCTCAGAAGCCCACGTTCACCGCTCCGGCCAGTGGCACGCTGCACTTCCAGCTCATCGTCACCGACCCGTTCAGTGTGGCGAGCCCGGCCGACACGGTCGACATCGCCATCAACACCAACGGCACCCCGACGGCCGACGCCGGCCCGGACCAGAGTGGGATCGCCGCCAACGCGCCGGTCACGCTCGACGGCTCGGGTTCGTCCGACCCCGAGACCCAGACCATCACCTACGCCTGGACCCAGGTCGACGGCGCCGGTGACCCGATCGCCCCGACCGTGACGCTCTCGAGCGCAACTGCTCAGAAGCCCACGTTCGCGGCCCCGACGAACGGCCCGGTCACGCTGCACTTCAAGCTGGTCGTCACTGACAGCCTTGGCGCAGCGAGCTCGGCGACACCGTCGACATCGCCGTGAACGCAAACGGTGCCCCGACGGCCAACGCCGGACCGAACCAGACCGGCATCGCACCGAACGCGTCGGTCACGCTCGACGGGTCCGGCACGACCGACCCCGAGGGCCACACGTTCACCTACGCGTGGACCGCAGGTCGACGGAGCGGGTGCACCCATCCCGCCGACGGTCACGCTCTCGAGCGCGACCGCCCAGAAGCCGACCTTCACGGCTCCGAACACGCCGACCGGCACGACGCTGCGGTTCTCGCTCGTGGCGACCGACCAGTTCGGTGCAGCGAGCGCGCCGGCCTACGTGCTGATCAGCGTCGGGAACAACACCCGTCCGATCGCCAACGCCGGCCCCGACCAGACCCCTGGTCGCGGCAAGGTCGTCACGCTCGACGGTTCGGCTTCGGCCGACCCCGAGGGCACGGCGATCACCTACCAGTGGGTCCAGGTGAACTCTTCTGGTACCCCGATCCTGCCCAGCAACCCGCTGGCGGTGACGCTCTCGAGCTCGACCGTGCAGAAGCCGACCTTCACGGCCCCGATCCCGGCGGCGTACCCGGCGAGCCTGTACTTCCGGCTCTACGTGACCGACGGTCCCGGCCTCCTGAGCGACCCCGACCAGGTCGAGATCTTCCTCGTCGAGAACAACGCACCGGTCGCCAACGCCGGCGCGGCACAGACCAACAAGGCGACGAACTCGGTCGTGACGCTCTCGAGCGCGCTCTCGACCGACCCCGACAGCGACGCCATCACCTCGGCGTGGACGCAGGTGGATCCTGCGACCAACCTGCCGGTCGCCCCGGGTGACCCGACCAAGGTCACGTTGTCGAACCCGACGATTGCGAACCCGACGTTCGTCAGCCCGCACTTCGCGGCGTCGACCACGTTGAAGTTCCAGCTCGTCGTGACCGACACCCCGTACGGCGTGGCGAGCGCCCCGGCGTTCACCACCGTGCAGATCAACGCCAACCGGGCGCCGGCAGTCGGCGCCACGTCGGTGACGCCGTCCTCGCGGCCGGTGGGCACCCTGGTCACCGTGACCGTCCCGGCCTCGGCCGCGGACGCCGACGGCGACCCGGTCGCCGGGTTCACCTACCAGTGGATCCAGACCGCCAGTGCTGCCGACACGACCCCGTGCGCGCCTTCGTGCCCGGTGGCCAACGTGACGCTGACCCCGGTCTCGGGCACGCCGCGGAGTGCGACCTACACCGCCCCCGCGATGACCGCAGCCGGCCAGCAGCTGTTCTTCCGGCTGAACGTCACGGACGGCTTCGGTGCCGCGGTGCAGTCGGCCAACCTCACGGTTGCGCTGACGAACTCGGCCCCGGTGGTCCCCGCCACGATGCAGATCACGGCCGGCATCGACGGCTCGGTGATCAACCCCACGACGATCTACGTGGGCGACTCCATCACCGTCTCGGCTCCCTCCACCGACGCCGATGGCACCCCGCTCACCTACGAGTGGTCCGGTCGGCCGTGTGGCGGGCTCGGTGAGTCCCTCGGCTGCCTGCTGGCGGGCAACAACGACAGCGGGTACCCGGGAGGTTCCTGCCGGGGCATCACCATCCTGAACGACCCGGTGGTCGTCGGGAAGGCCTCCTTCAACGCACCGACCCTCGGTGCGAACAACCCGAACCGGTGCGGTCTCCGGCTCGTCGTCACCGACGCGACCGGCGCCGCGACGACGAGGGACTTCACGATCCTCAACCTCAAGGTGAACAACGCCCCGACCGCGGTGATCAGCGCCGTGCCCGAGAAGGTGCTGGCCAGCACCCCGGCGGGTCCGAGCGTCCTGGCCCTGAGCGGGACCGGTTCCACCGATCCCGACCAGGCCCCGCCGCAACCGCACACCTACGCCTGGGAGCAGGTCGACGCGTCCGGTACGCCCGTCCCGCTCAGTGACCCGTCACGGGGAACCTTCTCCAGCCCCAACTCGGTCAGCACCGGGTGGACCGCGCCGAGCACGGCGCCCCACACGGTCAGGTTCCGGCTGACCTTCGACGACGGGATGTCGCTGCCGGGTGTGGCAACCACCGCGCCCATCAGCGTCACCACGACCCGGCCGGGCGCCGACGCGGGCTCCGACCGGCTCGTGCACCCGACCCAGGTCGCGTCGCTCGACGGCTCGGCGTCCTTCGATGACGGTGGGCGTCCGCTCACCTACTCGTGGAGCCAGGTGTCGGGTCCGCCCGTCACGCTCAGCACGCCGCTGACGGCGGTCGCGCACTTCACGGCTCCGCACCTCGACTACGGCGACCCCTCCCAGGTCTTCGTCTTCGAGCTCACGACCCGCAACGGCCTCGCGGCCAGCTTCGACACCATGATGGTGGTCAACGACCCGTGGGGTCGCGCCACCGCATCTGCGGGAGCTCCGCAGGTGGTCAACACCGGCACGACCGGGGTGCAGCTCGACGGCAGTGGTTCCGCCACCCCGTCGACCGGGACCCTCACGTACCAGTGGACCCAGACCGGTGGACCGGCGGCGACGCTCTCGAGCGCCACCGCCCAGAAGCCGACCTTCACCGCTCCGACCGTGACCCAGGCGGCAGGGACCGAAGGTGCTCACGTTCAGCCTGACCGTGAACGACGGGTTCAGCACCAGTGCAGTGGCCACCACGACGGTCACCGTCAACCCCGTCCTGGAGGTTCCGGGCGCTCCCACGAACGTCGTCGCAACGCCGGGGAACGGTACGATCTCCGTGACCTTCACCCCGCCCGCAGTCGACGGTGGAACTCCCATCCTCGTGTACGTCGTTCTCTGCCCCGTACCGGCGGGCGGCACGACGCTCGGCGCATACTCGACAGCTGCAGGCGTCACCCTCACGGGGGCGATCAACGGCACGAACTACGTCTGCGTCGTGGTGGCGTTCAACGCAATCGGCGGCAGTGCAGGGAGTTCGCCGTCGAACACGGTGCGGCCGTCGGCCCCGCCGTCGCCGCCGACGGGTCTCACAATCGCCCCCGGGGGCAATGGTGCAGCCAAGGTCGGCTTCACTCCGGGTGCGAATGGCGGTGAGCCCAACGTGGTGTTCGTGCTCCAGTGCGCCTCCAGCAACGGTGGCGTCTTGGGAGGTGGCCTCTTCGCCTCGTCGCCCGCCATCGTCACGGGATTGACCAACGGCAAGGCGTACACCTGCACTGCGGGCGCGATCCACGCAGTCGGTTCCTCGGCGGCGTCCGCGCCGTCGCCCAGCTTGATCGTCGGCATCCCCGACACCCCGGCGGCGCCCTCGTCGGTCGTCCCGGGGAACGGCCAGGCAACCGTGACGTGGGCGGCACCGGCGAACAACGGTGCGGCGATCACCAGCTACATCGTGACGCCGTACATCGGTGCAACGGCACAGGCGCCGCGCACCTTCGCCTCCGCCGCCACCAGCCAGGCCGTCACCGGTCTGACGAACGGCACGGCGTACACCTTCACCGTGGCGGCAGTGAACTCCCGGGGAACCGCTCCGGCCTCGCCCGCTTCGGCGGCAGTGACGGTCGGAGTCCCGGCGGCACCGCCCACCGCGACGGGTGCACCCGGCAACGGTCAGGCGAGCGTCTCGTGGACGGCACCGGCGAACAACGGTGCGGCGATCACGGGCTACCAGGTCGTCCCGTACATCGGTGCGACCGCGCAGGCCCCGCGCCTGTTCGCCTCCACGGCGACGACCCAGGCGATCACCGGACTCACGAACGGGACGACGTACACCTTCGCCGTCTCCGCCGTGAACTCCCGGGGCACGGGTCCGGCAACGGTGAGCGGCCCGGTCCTGGTCGGGGCGCCGACGGCGTCCGGCTTGATCACCGCGACCGCTGGTGCCGGTCAGGCCACGGTCACGTGGTCCGTGCCGGCGAACAACGGCTCGGCGATCACCGGGTACATCGTCACCCCGGTGAAGGCCGGTGTGGCCCAGGCGCCGATCTCCTACAACGCCACCACCGCGACCCGGACGATCACGGGGCTCACCCCGGGATCGAGCTACACCTTCCGGGTCGTGGCCACCAACGCAAGGGGCAACGGTCCGAGCTCGGCGCTCTCGAACGCCGTCACCCCGACCTGATCCTCGCTCCACCCTCATCACGTCGATCGCCGGCACCCTCTCGGGTGCCGGCGATCGTCGCGCGGAACCACGACGCGTGACTCACCTAGGGTGCGTCCTCCGGCCCTGAGGGAGTGCAGGACATGTCGACACGGTGGTCAGACAGGGTTCGGGTCGCGGGGGTGGCGCTGATCGCGACACTGGTCCTCGGGGCGTGCGAGTCGCTCGTCGCCTACCAGGTGAACCAGGTCCGTTCGGCGGCCGGCCGGCCGACGCTCGCGGTGTCGGAGGTGCTGAGCGGCGCCGCCCGCGCGCACGCGCACGCGATGTGCGAGGCGGGCGCCGTGAGCCCCTCTCCGAACGCCGGTGAGGAGTACGACCAGGAGTCGCACGGCGGGGTGTACGAGCTCGTCGGATCGGCGCCGCTGCGGCCGGAGGTCCCGGCCGGCAACCGGAACGCCACGGCGACCGACGAGATCTGGCGGACCTGGCGGAACGACCCGCAGTTGATCGCCGCCCGGTGGGACGACATGGGGGTCGGCGAGGCCGAGTGCGCCGATGGCCGGCTGTACCTGACCGCGGTCCTACGCGATGCCCTCAGTATGGCCCCGAACGGGTTGTACTCGACGCCTCAGTACGACGTGGCGAGCCTCACCGAGATCAAGAACCTCCAGTACGGCCACGCGGTGAACGAACAAGGGGTCGACCAGTCGCTCCTGCTCGACGTCTACCTGCCGCCGGGGTCCACGCCGACGCAGCGGCCCACCGTCGTGCTCATCCACGGTGGCGCGTTCGTGGGGGGCGACAAGGCCGATATGGCGGGCGAGGCGCGAGCGTGGGCCGTGCGGGGTTACGTCGCGGTCGCGACCAACTACCGGTTGGCTTCGGTGGCGTTCATCAACGCCGGTGGCCAGCTCGCCGCCGCAGCGAACGGCATCGACGACACGATGGAAGCGGTGCGATGGGTGAAGGCCAACGCGGTGACCTACCGGATCAACCCGGACAGGATCGGCGCGATCGGTTGGTCGGCAGGCGGCGCGCTCTCGCTCGGCGTCGCCCTGCTCGACGACGCGACCCCGACCGGCCCGCTCGCGGCCTACACCCCGTCGGTCGCAGCGGGCATCTCCACCGGTGCCCACCTCACGCCCGGCATCGACGCTGGTCTCGTCCATGTCTCGGCCGACGCCGCGCCGATCCTGATGTTCCACTACGAGACCGACGAGGCGACCCACGACTCCGCCGCCTACGCGTTCCGCACGTGCTCGGCGAACAGGGACGCGGGCAACCCCTGCGACTTCGTGACCCAGCCGGGTGTCGGCCACACCGCCTGGCTCACGCCCGGCGCCCAGTGGTGGGCATCGGAGACCGGGCCGTTCATGGCCCGGTGGCTGCTCCACGGGTGACCGGGCACGGGAACAAGGCGACGGTCCCGGCGTTGTACTAGTTGCATACGCAACGATCGAGGAGACGCCCCGATGCCCGCAGTGACCGCAGACACCCTCAGCCTCCCGAAGGTCCCCGACCTCGGCTCCGAGACGCACGACCGGCCGGTCCGGTCGGTCACCACCGCGCCGCGGGCGTTCGAGGGGGAGGGCTTCCCCGTGCGCCGCGCCTTCGCCGGCGTCGACCGGGCCGATCTCGACCCGTTCGTCCACATGGACCAGATGGGCGAGGTCGACTGGGCGCCCGGTGAGCCGCGGGGCACCGACTGGCATCCCCACCGCGGGTTCGAGACCGTCACGTACATCATCGACGGGACGTTCCTGCACCAGGACTCCCACGGCGGTGGCGGGAGCATCACCGACGGCGCCACGCAGTGGATGACGGCCGGCGGGGGGATCCTGCACATCGAGACCCCGCCCGAGTCACTGGTCGTGAGCGGCGGGTTGTTCCACGGCCTGCAGCTGTGGGTGAACCTCCCCGCCAAGGACAAGTTCGTCGAACCCCGCTACCAGAACCTCGAGGCCGATCAGGCCGCGCTGCTCGCATCACCCGACGGTGGCGCGCTCGTGCGCGTGATCGCCGGCGACATCGGCGGTCACACGGGTCCGGGCGGCACGTACACCCCGATCACGGTCGCGCACGCCACGGTCGCTCCGGCGGCGCAGCTCCGGCTGCCGTGGCGCGCCGACTTCAACGCGCTGGCGTACGTGCTCTCCGGGCGGGGGACGGTCGGCGCCGACCGGCGCCCGATCGAGTCGGGGCAGCTCGTGGTGTTCGGTCCCGGCGACGCACTCACCTTCGACGCCCACCCGACCGACACGCTCGACCTCTATCTGCTCGGCGGTCAACCGATCCGCGAGCCGATCGCGCAGTACGGGCCCTTCGTGATGAACACCCGGGCCGAGCTCGCGCAGGCGGTCGACGACTACAACGCCGGGCGCCTCGGTACGGTCCCGGCTCACGGTCTTCACCCCTACCACCCCGGTGCCGCCCGGTAGTAGGAAGTGGCGATGGCAGGCGACGAGACGACTCCGGCGGGAAACAAGGCGATCATCGAGCGGTTCTGGGAGGACCTCGGTCGCCGCGACTTCGACGCGGTGGCCGGGTACTTCACCGACGAGTCGCACTACACCGATGTCCCGGCTCCCGAGGAGGGGGCCACGGGGCCGGCGGCGATCGTGGCCCGGCTCCGGCTCGGAATCGAGCCGCTGGAACGGTACGAACCGCTCCCGGGCACGATGGTCGCCGAGGGCGACATGGTCATGCTCGAACACTCGGAGGCCTGGTACTGGGCCACCGGTGAGCACGTGGTGCTGCCGTTCGTGTCGGTCTTCGAGCTGCGTTCGGGATCGATCGTACGATGGTGGGACTACTGGGACCTGGGCACGTTGATGAACGCGGCACCGCAGTGGTGGCTCGATCACATCATGCAGGGCTACCAGTAGGAGCACGGTCGAGGAGCACGCCGGTGACGAACGGGAGTTCGCGATGACGACGCAGACGAAGACCTTCACGGCAATGGACCACTCTACGAAGGAGGAGTGGGATGTCATCGCCCACGAGTCGGTCACCGACTGGTCGAACACGCCCGACCGTTTCCTCGCGATGCTGCGAGAGCTCGCGAACGTGACCAACGGATTCGCCGTCGACCAGCTCACCCACGTGCTGCAGACCGCGACCCGCGCCGAACGCGCCGGCGCCGACCCCGAGGTCGTGGTGGCGTCGCTCTGCCACGACATCGCCAAGGCGGTGTCGGAGCCGAACCACCCGGCCGTCGCCGCCGCGATGTTGCAGCCCTACGTGCGCCCCGAGGTCGCGTGGATGATCGAGGTCCATCAAGACTTCCAGGGCCGCCACTACTACGCGTTCCTCGGCAAGGACCCCGACGCCCGCGAGCAGTACGCCGGGCACCCTTCCTACGACGCTCGCGGAGCGGTTCGCCGACGAATGGGATCAGACGTCGTTCGACCCCGACTACGACACGCTCCCGCTCGAGCACTTCGAGCCGCTGGTCCGTGAAGTGCTCGGCGCGCCCCGGTATCGCTGACCCCACCGCAGTCGCTCCCACCCCACGGCGATCGCCCATGCGACCGTGAGCACGAGCCAGCCACCGACTGCGTCGAGCAACCAGTGGTTCCCGGTCACCGTGATCGCGAACACCGTGCAGAGCGGATAGCAGCACAGCAGCACCCGGACCCACGTTCGTCGGATGGTCGGGAGCACCGCGAGCACCGACCAGGTCGACCAACCCACGTGGAGGCTCGGCATCGCCGCGAACAGGTTCCCGAACGATGCCGCCCCCGCCCCGATGGGCGTCCCGCCCGGTCCGAGGACCACCGGCTGTTGCGGACCGAAGTTGAAGTACCGCGCCGCGGTGTCGACGAACCCGTACGTCGCCGGCATCAGTCGCGGCGGCATCAGTGGGTAGAGCCAGAACCCGAGCAGACCGAGGCCGAGCATCACCAGCAACGTGTTGCGCCACCGCACGTAGCGGATGGGTGCTCGCCGGTACAGCCAGATCAGGGCGGCGACGGGTGCCACGAAGTGGATCGTCCCGTAGTAGATGTTCCAGAACGCGATGAACCAGTCGGTGCCGAGGAACCAGCCCTGGATCCGGTGCTCCTGGTACAGACCGAGCAGCCGTTCCCAACGGACGACGGAGCGGGCGTTGCGGAGCGCCGTGACGCCGTCGCCCTGTACCTGGTCGCGGGCCCAGTCGTAGAGGAAGTAGGCGGCGAGCATCGCCGCCACCTCGAGGATCCAGCCGCCGCGGATGCGCTTCGACGCGGGTCCGGGAGGCATCGACCCGAGCCTACGGGCCGACGCGTCCACCGGACGTCGTTCCGCAGCGCGTGGGATCATTCCGGTATGCCGCGAATCGACCGTCGCCGCCTTCGCACCGGGCTGCGACTCGGTCTCCCCGACGACCCCGTCTCGAGTCGCGGGTACGCCACCGCGCTCAGGGTGCAGCTCGCAGGCGCGTCCACGGTGCTCGTGGGCGGATTGATCGTCCCGAACGTCTCACGGTCGCATCGCTTCACGCTGAGCGTCCTCCTCGGGGTGCTCGTCGCGTCCATCCTGATCCTCATGGCCACCGTCGGCCGCGCGAACCCTCGGCGGGCATGGTGCGTCGTGACGGTGCTCGAGGCGGCGACGATCCTGTTCGGGACGCTCCTCGTCCCCGAGATCTTCGTCCCCGGATTGATCGCGTACACGATCGTCGTCGCCGCGACGACCGCGATCGGGGGCCTCGGGATCGGGCTGCTCGTGAGTCTCATCGCCGCGGTGGCCGCGGTGATCGGCGACGCTCGGTCGCGCCCGGGAGCCCCGAGGAGGTGGCGCTCGCCTGCGGACTCGCGGTGATCGCGTACCCGACGATCGCGCTGAGCATCGACGGATTCACCCTCAACCGCCACCGCGCCGCGACCCAGCTGGCGCGGCTCCACGACACCTTCCGCGCCGTGGGTGCCGAGCCGTCGTTCAACGCCACGCTCGATGCGCTCGTCGCCGCGGTCCAGGATGCGTTCGGATCCGACTCCGCGGTGGTGCTGCTCCGCGACGGCAGCCACCTCGAGCTCGTGGCGCCCGCAGCCGCGCCCATCGACCGGTGGGATCCCGATCGCATCGCCCGGGTCACGAGCTCCGCGCTCCAATCGTCGGATGCCACGCCGGTGGCCTGGGCCATGAGCCACGGTGAGACGGTGGTCGTCCGCGACATCGCAACGGATCCGCGCTTCACCAGCAACGGCAGCGCCTGGCGGGATCGCCTCGTCCGGATCGGTCTGTCGTCGATGGTGGTCGTCCCCCTCCGCCAGGCCGGAACGCCGGTGGGGCTGCTCCACGTCTGCTTCCAGCGGACGGGCGCGCTCGACGACGACGAGCTCGCGTTGCTCGAGGCCTATGCCGATCAGGCCACGATCGTCATCCTGCACGCCCAGGCGTTCGCGCAGCTCGAAGCGGCCGACGCGCTCAAGTCGGAGTTCCTCGCGACCGTGTCGCACGAGCTGCGCACACCGCTCACCGCGACGAAGGGCTTCGTCGACACGGTCCTGCTCCAGTGGGACCGCCTCGACGACGCCCAGCGGCGCCAGCTCCTGCAGCGGGCGTCGGGCAACGCCGACGAGCTCGCCCGCCTCATCGACCAGTTGCTCGACTTCTCCCGACTCGACACCGGCACGGTGCGGGTGTTCCCGGTCGAGGCCGATCTCGCGGAGCTCGTCGACACCCTGGTCGCGCGGATGGCACCGGTGCTCGCCCGCCATCCGGTGACGGTCGAAGCCACCGCCGGGATCACCGTCGAAGTCGATCCGGCCGCGTTCGCCCACGTGCTCGGGAACCTCCTCACCAACGCGGCCAACTTCTCCCCCGACGGAGCACCGATCCACGTCGTGAGCGAGGTCGTGAGCGAGGAGGTGGAGGGGATGCACTCGTGTCGGTCCGCGACCGACGGCATCGGGATCGACGCCGACGAGCACGAGCGGATCTTCGAACGGTTCTACCGGGTCGGCGACGACTCCGGCACCGGCCGCGGTACGGGGATCGGGCTCGCGATCGCCGCCCGGTTCGCCGAGCTCATCGGGGGCCGGATCCGGGTCGAGAGCACACCGGGTGACGGGTCGATGTTCTCGTTCACCGTCCCGCTCGCGGATCCGTCGCCGGTCCCCACGGCCGAACCGGCGCGCGAGAACACCTCGGTGCCCGACTGACGGCTCACCGAGCGCGGGTCAGGAGTAGTCGTAGAAGCCGCGACCGCTCTTGCGGCCCAGGTTCCCGGCCGCCACGAGCTGGCGGAGCAGTGGCGGGGCGCGGAACCCGTCGCCGTACGCGACCCGCAGGTCGTCGAGGATCAACAGCAGCGTGTCGAGACCGATCCGGTCGGCGAGCGCGAGCGGCCCGACCGGGTGGTTGTAGCCGAGACGCATGCCGGTGTCGATGTCGGCTGCCGACGCGACGCCTTCCTGCAGGACCCGCATCGCCTCGCACATGAGCAGCACCCCGAGGCGCGTGGTCACGAACCCCGGGAGGTCGCGGACCTCGATCGTCTCCTTGCCGAGCGCCGCGCAGAACGCCAGTGCCCGCGTCACGGTGTCGTCGGTCGTCTCCGGCGCGCGGATGACCTCGACGAGGCTCATCGCGGGAACCGGGTTGAAGAAGTGCAGGCCGACGACCTGACCGGGTCGACCAGCCGCGGCACCGAGCACCTGGATCGGGAGTCCGCTCGTGTTCGATGCGAGCACCGCGCCGTCGCTGGCGGCGGCACCGACCGCGCCCCACACCGACCGCTTGAGCTCGAGATCCTCCGACACGGCCTCGATGACGATGTCGGCCGCGGCGACGGCCGTCGCGAGGTCGGTGACGACGTCGAACGAGCCCAGTTCGGTGGGGAGCTCGTCGCGGTTGCGGGCTCGAGCCTCGTAGTGCTCGACACGCTCGCGCGCACCGGCGACGAACCGTTCGTCGGATTCGACGATCATGACGGAGAAGCCGGCGGCGCGGGTCACGAACGCGATGCCGGCGCCCATGATCCCACCGCCGATGACCGTCACCCGTGGATCGGAAGCACCCGCCATCACGCCTCCTTGCGCCGGAGGATGAAGGTGGCGGTCCCCTTGGAGATGAGATCGCCCTCGGCGTCGTGGACGGTCGATTCGAGGTAGGCGACCTGGCGGGAGATCCGTACGATCTCGCCGCGGACGCTCAAGCTGTCACCGGCCTGGGCCGGCCGCATCGTCGCGTACGCGAGGTCGAGGGTCATGGCCCGGTCGCCCTTCTCGAGCGAGGCGTTCGTCGCGAAGTTCATCGCCGCGTCGTGGATGACCCCGTAGACACCGCCGTGGACGGGCCCGAGCGGGTTGCAGGCCAGCTCGGTCGGGTTCCAGGCGGCCGTGGCCCACCCGTCTCCGTAGCCGTCGAAGCTGACGCCGAGCAGGCCGAGGAGCGCCATCCCGCCGTCACCGAGTGATCGATCCATGTTCCTGGGCACGGAGCAGGACACTACGGGAGACGAAGCGGAGACGCCGGAAGGGGATCAGGGGCCGCACCCGGTGGGCGGTCGAGGCGACGAAGCGGGAGTCGACCCGGCGAGGCGCACGGACTTTTCCGCCCCGGAGCGCTGTTTGACGGTGCATCGTCCCGCGGCCGAGACTCTTGACCGAACGGTCTAGTTGCGGTCGGAACCCCGGCCCCCAGCACCACCTGCCTCAGGAGGCACCCCATGCCCACCGCCGTCATCGTCGACGCGATCCGCACCCCGCTCGGACGCCGCAACGGCAAGCTGAAGGACGTCCACCCGGTCGACCTCGCGGCCCACACGCTGCGGGCCATCGTCGAGCGCAACGACCTCGATCCGGCACTGGTCGAAGACGTGCTCATGGGCTGCGTGATGCAGGTCGGCGAGCAGGGTGTGAACATCGGTCGCAACGCGGCGCTGGCGGCCGGGTTCCCCGAGACCACCGTCGGCACGACCATCGACCGGCAGTGCGGTTCGTCGCAGCAGGCCGCCCACTTCGCCGCGCAGGGTGTGATGGCCGGTGCGTACGACGTCGTGATCGCCGCGGGTGTCGAGAACATGACCCGCGTGCCGATGGGCGCGTCGATGACCGGCCACGGGTTCCCGTTCGGGCCGAAGATGACCGAGCGCTACCCGAACCTGGTCCCGCAGGGGATCTCGGCGGAGTTGATCTCGGAGAAGTGGAACATCAGCCGGGAAGACAACGACCGGTTCTCGGTGGAGTCGCACAAGCGGGCTGCCAAGGCAACGGCCGAAGGCCGATTCGAGCGGGAGATCGTGCCGATCACCGTGACGGGCGAGGACGGCACCGAGGAGCTCGTCAGCCGCGACGAGGGCATCCGGCCCGACTCGTCGATGGAGACGCTGGCGAAGCTGAAGCCGGCGTTCAAGCCCGACGGTGTCGTCACCGCGGCGAACTCCTCGCAGATCACCGACGGTTCCGCTGCGGTCCTCATCATGAGCGAGGAGAAGGCCAACGAGCTCGGCCTCACCCCGCGCGCACGCTTCCACACGTTCGCGCTGGCCGGCGTCGACCCGGTGCTCATGCTCACCGGCCCGATCCCGTCGACCACGAAGGTGCTCGAGCGGGCGAACATGACGCTCGACCAGATCGACCTCGTCGAGATCAACGAGGCGTTCGCGCCTGTCGTGCTCGCATGGGAGAAGGAGCACCACCCCGACATGTCGAAGGTGAACGTCAACGGCGGCGCGATCGCGCTGGGTCACCCGCTCGGCTGCTCCGGCGCCCGGCTGATGACCACGTTGGTCAGCGAGATGGAGCGCACGGGCGCCCGGTTCGGCCTGCAGACGATGTGCGAGGGTGGCGGCATGGCGAACGCCACGATCATCGAGCGGATGTAGGCGACCGGATGCAGAGCGGCGGTCGGGCGTGATCTGGACCATCGTCAAGGTCGCGCTCGCCGTCGTCGCCGCGGTGGGGCTGTACTACCTCGCGGCGCGCATCATCCACATGTTCACGATCGTGCCGCCCGAGGAGCCCGAGCCCGGTGAGATCCAGCCGGTCGACTTCCGCTACCGGTGCATCGTGTGCGGTGCGGAGGTCACCATGACGGCGGCTCCGGGCGGCGAGATGGCCGACGCACCCCGGCACTGTCGCGAGGACATGCTCCTCGTCGCCTCCGACGCCAACCGCAACTAGCCGGGAGTGACCGGTGGTGACCTGTTCACCCACCGTGTTGTCCACAGGAAGTGGAAAACCCTGTGAGGAATGACAGGGATGTAGTTCCACCACCCAGCGGGGTCGCTCAGCGGTACCGGGTGGCGAACACGAAGCCGGCGGTGATCTCGCCGAGGCCCAGGAAGAGGTAGCGGTTCTGCTGCTCGCCGGGCAGCACCCCGAGGTAGTTCAGGATCACGATCAACCCGCCACACACGAGCAGGGCGAACATGGTGACCGGCACCCACTGCGGGCTGGCCGCTCTCGCCTTCGGCGGCGGCGGCGTGTAGCGCTTGCTCGGCGCCTTCGCCTTCGCCTTCGCCGGGGCCTTGGCCTTGCCCTTGGCCGCCTTCGTCGAGGGCTTGGCGCCGCTCTTGGTTGCCTTGCTCTTGGGGTCAGCCACGGTTCGGGAGGATAACCGGCGGCCCGACGGTCACGCGCTTCGCCTACCGTGGCGCCGTGGCCGGCCCCCGTGTGCTCGTGATCGACAACTACGACTCGTTCGTCTACAACCTCGTGCAGTACCTCGGCGAGCTCGGCGCCGAACCGGTCGTGCACCGCCACGACGACATCACCCTCGACGGGATGCGGGCGCTCGAACCCGACGCCCTGCTCATCTCTCCAGGTCCCGGCCGCCCCGAGGACGCCGGCCTCTCCAACGAAGCCATCGCCGATTTCGGTGGTCGGGGGGTTCCGGTGCTCGGCGTGTGCCTCGGGCACCAGTGCATCGGCCAGCTCTACGGTGGCCAGGTCGTGCGGGCACCCGCGGTGATGCACGGCAAGACCTCCGAGATCCACCACGAGGGTCACGGGGTGTTCCGCGGTCTCCCCGACCCGCTCACCGCGACCCGCTACCACTCGCTCGTCGTGGCCCGCGACTCGCTGCCCGACGTGCTCGAGATCACCGCTGAGACCGACGACGGGCTCGTGATGGGCCTGCGCCATCGCGAGCTCCCGGTCGAGGGCGTGCAGTTCCATCCCGAGTCGATCCTCACCGAGTCGGGCCACTCCCTGCTCGCGAACTTCCTCGGCACCGTCACCGCCTGACCCACCCCGTCCCGCCGAGTTCGGCGCGATTCGGTCGGGAGACGACCAGAACGCGCCGAACTCACGGAGGTCGTCGCTGGTCAGTGCGGCAGGGTGGCGGTGGTGCCGATCACGATCGCGAGGCCGTCGGCGACGAGGGACGCGAGCGCGTCTCGCGTCGAGCTCGTCGATCGCCACGGCCGGCTCGGCGCGCAGGCGCGCCATCACCCGACCGCGGCGCTGCCGGAAGGAACCCTCGAACGGGGCCTGACGGTTGTGGGTCTCGTCGTCGAGCGGGCCACGGGTCGCGCACCGTCGGCGCAGGGGGCAGGGCGCGCACAACGGATCGCGGGGCCGACACAGCCGCGCGCCCACGTCCATGAGCGCGAGCAGACGGTCGCGCGGCACGAGACCCCGGCCGATCCGAAGCGACGCCGCCTCGGCCTCGGTCGGCGACAGTCGCCGCCCCGACACCCGCTCCACGACCCGCCGCACGTTGACCTCGACGGCAGGAGCGTCGACGTCGTCGGCGAGGGCGCGGACCGCTCCCGCGGTGTAGCGGCCGACACCCGGGAGGTCCATGAGATCGTCGGGCCAACCGTGCTGCGTGACGATCGTTGCCGATTCCCACAGTCGGCGCGCCCGGCGCGGATACCCGAGCCGGTCCCAGGCCGCGATGACCGAGCCCGGGCCGGCGGCCGCTGTCGTCTCCGGATCAGGGAACTGCGCCATGAACGCCGGCCACGCGACCAGGACCCGCGCGACCTGGGTCTGCTGCAGCATCACTTCCGACACGAGCACCGCCCAGCGGTCGCGCGTCAGTCGCCAGGGCAGATCGTGGCGTCCTTCGCGCTCGTACCAGCGGCCGAGCGCGCTGCCGGTCACGCGCCGCGGGTCACGGGCCGGCGAGCGACCCGTCGCCGACCTGGATCGTGACCGTCGAACCCGGGCTCACGGAACTCCCACCGCCGGGCGACTGTCCGCTCACGAGACCCTTCCCGGCCGGGCCCGACGCCACGCTGCTGGACCGACACCGAGAGCCCTGCGCCCGAGATCGCCTGTTCGGCCGTCGACTGCGCGTTGCCGACGACGTCGGGGACCGAGACGCGGGCCGCGCCGGTCGACACGACAATCGTGACCGTGCTGCCTTCGGGAGCCTCGGCGCCGGCGCCGGGCTCGGTACGGATGACGTTCCCGGCCGAGACCGAGTCGCTCGCCTCCTCCGACGTGCGGACCTGGAACAGGGCCTGACCGAGCCGGTTCGCGGCCGCGGCCTCGGGCTGACCGGCGACGTCGGGAACGGGCACCGTCGGACCACCGCCCGACACGACGACGAGCACGTTCGATCCCTTGGGTCGGAGCTCGCCCTTCGGCGGGTCGGTGCGGATGACGCGTCCTTCGGCGACGTCGCGGCTCTTCTCGGTGCTCGTCGTGGGTGAGAACCCGGCGGCTTCGAGCTCCGCGACCGCGTCGGATTGCTCGCTGCCGGTCACGTCGGGGATGCGGGCGTCGGCGGGGCCGCGGCTGACGCCGAGCCGGATGTCGTCGCCCTCCTTCGCGGTCGTCCCCGCGGGTGGCGTCTGGCTGACCACCGCGCCGGCGACGGCGGAGTCGCTCACGATCGGGTCGATGCTGACCGTGAAGCCCGCTCCTTCGAGGATCCGCCGGGCCTCGGCGACGTCGGTCGGTGGTTGGGTGACGACGTTCGGCACCGCGACGTCGGCCGCACCGCCGCCCGAGGTCGAGTCGATCTCGCGCGTGACGAGGTACGCCGCGCCACCCACCAGCGCCAGCAGGATGACCACGATCGCGGCGATGGCCCACGGGCTGCGCTTCCGCCCACCCGCGTCGGCCTCCGGCGCGACCAACGGCTGGACCTGGGTCGCGCCGGCCGCGGCCGCGGCACCGGCGCTCGGGATGTCGGTGACGACTCCGGTCAACGGTCCGCCGACGATCTCGCGACCCCGACGGAAGCGCAGAAGGTCGGCGCGGAGGTCGTCGGCCGACTGGTACCGGCGGTTCGGGTCCTTCTCGAGCGCGGTCATGATGATCTGCTCGAGACCGGCGGGGACGTCGGGGCGGCGTTCACGCAGCGACGGCACCGGTTCGCGCACGTGCTGGTACGCGACCGACACCGGGTTCTCGCCCGCGAAGGGCGGCGTGCCGCACACCATCTCGTAGAGCACGACCCCGAGCGAGTAGACGTCGGAGCGACCGTCGACCACGAGACCCTGGGCCTGTTCGGGCGAGAAGTACGTGGCCGTGCCCATGACCGAACCGGTCTGCGTGAGCGCCTCGCTCGCATCGGCACGCGCGACACCGAAGTCGGTGACCTTCACCTGGCCGCTCGCCTCGATCAGCACGTTTCCCGGCTTGACGTCGCGGTGGACGACGCCGGCCTTGTGCGCGAACGACAAGCCGTTGGCGACCTCGGCACCGATACCCGCAGCTCGCGACGCCTCGATGGTGGTCTGGGCCCGGAGCACGTCGCGGAGGGAGTGGCCGTCGATGAACTCCATGACGATGAAGTAGGTGCCCTCTTCCTGGCCCCAGTCGTACACCGCGACGATGTTCGGGTGGCTCAGGTTCGCCGCGGCCTGCGCCTCGCGCCGGAACCGCTCGACGAACGACGGGTCGCGGGAGAGCGCGCTCGTGAGCACCTTGAGCGCGACCGGCCGATCGAGGTGACGGTCATGTGCGAGGTAGACCTCGGACATGCCGCCGCGCGCGATCCCACGCACGACTTCGTACCGGTTGGAGTAGACCTGCTGCCCGACGGCCATTCCTGCGAAACCCTACCGATTCATCCTTGGGGAAGTCCGAGCAACGTCTCGATCATCGTCTTCGCGATCGGAGCCGCGACGCGTCCGCCGGTGACTTCGTCGCCTGCACCGGGTGTCCCACCGTTCTCGATGATCACTGCGATCGCGACCTTCGGGGCCTCGAACGGCGCGAAGGCGATGAACCAGGCGTGCGGGGCGCGCCGGTTGCCCTGCGCGTCGTCGTTCTGCGCGGTACCCGTCTTGCCGGCCACCGTCACCCCGTCGATCTGCGCCGCGGTGCCGGTCCCCTCGCTGACCACTCTCCGCATCATGTCGCCGACGGTCGCGGCAACGTCGGGCGGCATCGCGGTGGTCCACGGTTCGGTGTCGGCAGTTCGGATCACCTCGGCGTCACGGTCGGTGACCGAACCGAGCACGTGCGGGGTCTGGATCACGCCTCCGTTGGCGACCGCGGCTGCGACCAGCGCCATCTGGAGCGGGGTCACGGCGACCGGGCCCTGGCCGATGCCGGCCAGCGCGAACTGTGGCGCCTCGGTCGCGAACGTGCCGGCCTTCGGGCCCTGGCTCGGGACTGCGATGGGGTTCTCGTCGAGCGGCGGCACCTGGGAGATGCCGAACTGGTTGTTCCCTGGCGGGAACTTCTCGCCGAGGTCGAGGCCGATCTGCGCGAACGTCGTGTTGCACGAGCGCACGAAGCTCTCGACGAGGGTGCCGCCGCAGGTGCTCCCGCCGAAGTTCGAGATCGTGGTGTTGGTCTGGGGGAGGGGGAGCTCCTCGATCGACGGGTACTCCGTCTCCGGGGTGGTGGTCCCGGTCTCGAGGCCGACGCCGGTGGTCACGACCTTGAACGTCGATCCCGGTGGGTACGTCTCACGCCACGCGCGGGGAGCGCGGGATTGGCCGGGTCGGCGTTCAAGCGCTGCGAACGCGGCGTCGACTGCGGCGGCGTCGTGTGATGCCAACGGCTGCGGGTCGTACGACGGGTTCGAGTACATGGCGAGGATGGCGCCGGTGCGCGGATCGAGTGCGACGATGCTGCCGCGCTTGTCGCCGAGCGCGTCGCGCGCCGCCTGCTGGGCCGCGGCGCTGATCGTGAGCACGACGTTGCCGATCGTCTCCTTGGCGGTGAAGAGATCGGTGATGTTGCGCAGGCTCCCGATCTGGAGCCGGGTGTCGCGTCCGATGAGGATGTCGTTGTAGACGTTCTCGACGCCGGTGTTGCCGAGCGTGAACGACTGGTACCCGCTGATGTGGCCGAACAGGGAGCCGAGCGGGTACTCGCGCTGGTACTCGAACTCGTCGTCGACCTTCACCGACTGGGCCACGATCTGGCCGTCGGCGGTCACGATCTGACCACGGGCGCGGGAGAAGTCGCGGATCTGCGCCCTCACGTTTCGGGGGTCGCGTTCGAGCCGGTCGGCTTCGACCACCTGCAGGTACGTCAGCTGCGCGACGAGGGCCAGGATCAGCACGGTGACGGCGAGGCCGACCCGGCGGATGGCGTGGTTCATCCGGCGCGTGCCCTCGAGGTCGGCTGGCCGGCTCTGGCTGCGGGCACGCCCGCGCGGCGGTGGGCCTGGGCGTCTCGGCCGCGGCCGCGGTCTCGTCGGAGATGCGCAGGAGCAACGCGATGAGCACGAAGTTCGCCACCAGCGACGACCCGCCGTAGGAGATGAACGGCAACGTGACCCCGGTGAGGGGGATGACCCGGGTCACGCCGCCGACGATCACGAACGTCTGCACGCCGATGATCATCGTGAGCCCGCCGGCGAACAGCTTCGAGAACGGTCGTTCGGCCTGGAGCGCGATGCGGAATCCGCTCCCGATGAGGAGGAGGAAGGCGGTGAGGATCGCGACCGTGCCGAGCAGGCCGAGCTCCTCACCGATCGCCGCGAACACGAAGTCGGTCGACGCCGCAGGGATCTTCTGGGGACTGCCGAGTCCGAGTCCGGTACCGGCGAATCCACCGGTGCCGAACGCGAACAACGACTGGACGAGCTGGTAGCCCTTGCCCTGGGAGACCGGCCACGGGTCGATCCACGTCGTGACGCGGGTCTGCACGTGCGCGAAGAACTGGTACGAGATCGCGGCGCCCCCGAGGAACAACACCAACGCGGTGAGCAGGTAGCTCGCCCGTTCGGTGGCCATGTAGAGCATGGCGGCGAAGAGCGCGAAGAACAGCAGCGACGACCCGAGGTCCTTCTGCATGACCATCACGATGATCGACAGACCCCACGCGAGCAGCAGCGGACCGAGGTGCTTCGGATCGGGGAGTACGAAGCCGGCCGACCCGGCGACTCCCGGCTGCGAGGAGCTCGCGCTTGTCGACGAGGTACGCGGCGAAGAACACCACGAGCAGCAACTTGGCGGCCTCACCCGGCTGGAAGTTCAGCGGCCCGAGCCTCACCCACAGGCGGGCGCCACGGATCTCGGTCCCGATCCCCGGGGCGAGGGGGAGGAGCAGCGCCGCAACGCCGAGCAAGAGGAACGAGTACCGGTAGCGCTCCAGGGTCCTGACGCGCCGCACGATCACCAGGGTGACCACGAAGGCCGCGATCCCCACGCCGGTCCACACCGCCTGGACGGGTGCGAGCGCGCTCGCGCCCTCGAGCCGGTCGCGGTCGAGCCGGGTGATCACGAAGAACCCGAAGCCGTTCAACAACACCGCGATGGGGAGCAGGGTCGCGTCGGCACGGGGTGCGAACCGGCGCACGGCGAGGTGTGCCACCGCGAACATCCCGAGGATCACCGCGCAGAGCAGGCCGAGGTCGGCGGGCAGTTCCTTGGTCTTCGACAGCGCAACGAGCACGTAGCCCGAGATCACGATCCCTGCTGCGAGGAGGCCGAGGCCGAGCTCCGAGGTGCGGCGCGACTTCGCGAACGCGGACCGCGGACTCACGGACCGGCGATGGTCGACGTCGAGGTGTTCAGGCCACCGAAGGGAAGTGTCGTGGTGGTCGTCGAGGTCGAGGTCGACGTCGAGGTGGTCGACGTCTGGAGCTCGAGCCGGGCGATGAACCGCTCGGCGCCGTCCTGGGAGGAGAACGGGTGGCCGTCGCGCAGGTCCTGCACCTGGCCGGCGGTGAGGTCCGACGCACGGACCGAGGTCCGCCGTTCGATGGTCGGGTCCCAGCCGAGGAGACCGCCGGGCACCCCTCGGTAGATCGTGACGGTCTGGTTGTCGAGGCCGACGTAGTAGCTGTTCCGCGCGTGCCACCACATCGCCCCGATGCCCACTCCGATGATGAGGAACACGGGGACCAGCCACCACAGCAGCCGGAACGTCCCCTTGCCTGCCCGCTTGACCCGGCCGCGGCGCAGGGCCTGCGACTGTGCCGCGGCAGCCGCCGCGGCGACGCTGTCGGGTGGGGCCGGAGTGGCGACGGGAACAGGATCGACGGTGGGGCGGGAGGCGTCGACGTGCCGCAGCGCGGTGGTGTCGGTCACCGCGGCGATCGGAGCGGCGATCGCAGTGTCGACGACGGTCACACCCGGCTCGGCGATCGCGTCGGCCGGCAGGGCCGCGATCACGACCGCGGTGACGTTGTCGATCCCGCCGTTCGCGTTCGCGGCGTCGGCCAGCGCGTCGGCCGCGCGCTGGGGGTCGGCCTCCTGGCGGAGGATGCGCGCGATGTCGGTCTGGCGGAGCATGTCGGTGAGGCCGTCGGAGCAGATGAGGATGCGGTCCTCGGCCTGGAGCTCGACGGGGTACAGGTCGACGTCGATCTCGGCGTCGATCCCGAGCGCACGCGTGATGATCGATCGTTGGGGGTGCACGAGAGCCTGGTCTTCGGTGATGCGTCCCTCGCGCACCATCTCCTCCACGAGGCTGTGGTCCTCGGTGATCTGCTCGAGGGTGCCGTCGCGCGCGAGGTACGCGCGGGAGTCGCCGACGTGGCCGACCACGACCGCGCGCTCGCTGCCGACCGCGATCGCGGTGAGCGTGGTGCCCATGCCGGTGAACGCGTCGTCGGTGCCGGCCTTCTCGTACACGGCCCGATTGGCTTCGACGATCGCGTCGTCGAGCGGTCGACCCGCAGCGATCGCGGCTCGCAGCGCCTCGATCGCGGTGGTGCTCGCGACCTCGCCGGCCTGGTGGCCACCCATCCCGTCGGCCACCGCGAACAGGCGCAGACCGACCTCGACGAGGAAGCGATCCTCGTTGCCGTCGCGGACCTGGCCGACGTCGGTGGTGGCTCCCACGACGAGCTTCACGTGATCACCCGCATCACCGTCTCGCCGAACTTCACGGTGTCGCCCTTGCGGATGCGGGTGACCGAGTCGATGCGGTCGCCGTTCACGAACGTGCCGTTCGTCGATCCGAGGTCTTCCACCAGTACGTCGCGGTTGCGGCGGAAGACTCGCGCGTGCACCTGCGACACGAACGTGTCGTCGGTGAGCACCACACCGCACCCGGGCGCACGGCCGACCGTGACTTCGTCGTCGAGGGGGAAGACCGCAGCTTCGTACGGGCCGGCCACGATCACCTGCAACGCCGGGCCGGCTCCCTTTCCCCGACGGGGCGGGGCCGCCGGGGTCGCGGCGGGTGCCGCCGCGGGAGCGGCCGCTGCGACGCCTGCCGGTGTGGGAACGGGGGGGCCGGTCGGCACCTTCTCCGACTTGAGCTCGAGCATCACGACGCGGACCACGCGCGCGAGGAACAGGTACGTGAGGGCCAGGAAGCAGAACTTCAGAACGGTGAGGAGGCTCTCCGGCATCTCGGGCTACGAGGCTTCGAAGCGGATGATCGCGGCGCCCAACTTGATCTCGTCGCCGTCGACGAGCAGGTGTTCCGTGACCGGCATGCCGTTCACGAGCGTGCCGTTCAGAGAACCGAGGTCGACGAGCACGTAGCCGTCGGCATCGGGTCGGACCTCGGCGTGACGGCGCGAGACCTGGTTGTCCTCGATCCGGATGTCGCACTCGGGAAGGCGGCCGAGCACGGTCGAGCGGTCGGTGAGCTCGACGGAACGGCTCTTCGACACCACCAGACGCCCGACGCGGCCGCCTTCGCCTTCGCGGATCGCGGCTTCGACGAGCAGGTCGCCCCGTCGGAGCGCAGAGTCGGCGAGCATCTCGACCTCCACCGGGCCGACGAAGTGGTACCCCTCTTCCCGCGCGTGGGAGCGGACCTCTTCCGCGAGCTCGCGCTCGAGCACCTCGGCGAACGACTCGAACCGCTCGGCGTCGGTGGGCGACATCACGACCGCGAAGTGGTTGGGCGCGACCGTTCCGCGCACGCCCACGGAGCGCCCGGCATCGAGCTCTCGGATCAACTTCCGGGCGATCTCGACCGGCTGCAAGCCGCTGCGGAACGCCTTCGTGAACGTGCCCTCGACCAGCCGCTCCAGCCGCCGTTCGAAGCCCTGGAGTCCCATCGGCGTGAGTGTACGGCCGTGATCCCCGCCGATCCGGCAGGGTCAGGTGATTTTCGCCACCGGAGCGCCCTCCGGCGATGCGAAGTCCTCGGTCCTGTCGGCCTTCGCCAGCACGTCGGCCGGTACGAGTCCCTTGGTGACCCAATGGCGCCGTTCCGCCCACACGAGCATGCGGCGGCAGCACCACGAGCGCGCTCAGCAGCGCGACGGCGACGTTGAGCCCGACTACGAGGCCGAAGTCTCGGAGCAGCGGCAACGACGACGTGGCGATCACGGCGACGTCCGGCCACCGCGGCCAGGGCCGAGACGAAGAACGCCCGCCCGGTGCGGGAGGCGGTGACGTCGACGGCTGCGCGTGGACTGAACCCCCGTCGACGCTCCTCGACGAACCGCAGGAGGATCAGCGACGTGAACTCGGTGCAGGCCGCCACGACCAGCGGGCCACCGACCGCGGTCATCGGGCTGAGCTTGAGGTCGAGCACGTACGCGAAGATCGAGGCCGCACCGACCGCGATGAGGACCGGGACGAGCGAGAGCAGCGCGCGGATGATGCTGCGCAACCGGACCGAGAGGAAGAGGAACACGAACAGGATCGCGAGGTAGGTGAGGAGGATCCGGTTCGCCTCGAGGTTGTCGAGGAGTCCGACTCCGACCACGGCGAGCCCCGACGGCGTGGCGCTCACTGCCCTCCGGCGGGTTGGTCGTCTTGCGGATCTCCCGCACGACGACCGCTCGGGCATCGAGTCCACTCGGTCCGGTTCGGAACACGAGGTTGAGCGCGCCCGGGCGGGCCGTCGAGAGCTGCACGTCCTTCGGCGCCGCATCGTAGGTAGCCTGAACCTCTTCACCCGTCGGCGTGACGTGCGGAGCGCCGGGTACCTCGGTCAGGTCGCTCACGACCTCGACCACGCTGCTGGCGGTGAGGAGCGTCTTCGGGTTCTCGCGTATCTGCTTGCGAGTGAAGCCATCGAGGAACGCGACGGTCTTGTCGTCGAAGTGGTCGCTGGATTTCACGAACACGCCGAGCTCACTCGAGGAGCCGGTCTCCCGGTCGAGCACGTCGAGGTCCTTCACGACCTGGGAATCCTGGTTGACCCACTGGATCGGGATCGGTCTGGATCACGAGCTTGTCCTCGACGAACGATGCCGGCCGCGAAGATCACGAGGCTCGCCGACGGCGAGGCCGGCGGCGGCCTTCGACGAGATCGCACCGAGCCACACCACGAGTCGGCCGAGGGGTCCGGCGCGGAAGTCCTTGCGCTTCGTGGGCGACTTGTACTCGCGGATGCCGAGGATGGCCAGGGGCCCGACGATGCTGTTGATGCAGATCGTGGCGACGCCGACCGCGAGCAAGCAGGCCGAACTGGCGGAGCATCGGGACCTTCGCGAAGTACAGCGCGGAGAACGCGAAGATCGCGTCGAAGGTGACGACGAGCAGCGCAGGGCCGAGGTTGCGCGAGGTCTCCTGGATCGGGTGGTCGGCGCGGTCGACGACGACCTCCTCCTCGACGCGGGCGTGCATCTGGATCGCGTAGTCGATCCCGATGCCGAGCATCACGGGAAGTCCCGCGATGGTGACGATCGTGAGCGGGATCCCGAGATATCCCACGATGCCGAACGCCCAGATCACGCCGATCACGACGACGAGCAGGGCGAGGAGGCGCCACCGGACGCTGAAGAGGATCAGCAGGATCAGCGCCATCACGCCGATCGCGATCGCACCGAGGGTCAACATCCCCCCGGTGAGGTAGTCGTTGACGTTCTGGAGCAGGACCGGCGCGCCCGTTGTCACGATCGACGCGTTGTCGAACTTCAGTTTGGCGGCCTCGGCCTTGACCGTGTCGGCGGACTTGCCCTCGTCTTTGATCGACGCGTTCCCCGGCAGCCGCACGACCATCTGCGCGTGGCGGTCGTCGGGGAAGTTCGCGAGCAGGGGCTTGCGGATGTTGCCCTGGTTGTCGTGCAGCAGGAAGTCGACGTAGTCGGGGTTGTCGAGCGTCCGCTCGGCGACGGGGACCGCACTGATCCGCGAGAGCGTCGATGCCGGCGTCGGTCGGCGCGCAGCGGCCTTCCCCTCGGCCGTTGGTTCGCGCGTCGGTCGCTGCGAGCAACGCCTTGCCGGCGACGCTCTCGGTGGGATTGCCAGTCGGAGCTGCTGACGAGCGCGTCGTTGAACCGCATCGCGGTGATGGGTGTGACGACGTTGACGATGTCGCCGCCGTTCTTGAGGTTCTGCGCGACTTCGTCGAACTGTGCGATGTTCTCGGGAGTGAAGAGCTCGGCGACGGTGTGGCCCTCGTCCATCGTCACGAGCGTGACCATCGCCTGGCCGCCGAAGAGCTTCTGGTAGGCGACGCTGTCCTTGTAGACCTGGTCGGACTTGTTGAGGTAGCTGTCCTGACCGGTCGCGAACTCGAGGTTGGTGATCCCATAGCCGAGGATCACGGTGATCACCCCGCCGACAGCGACCACCCAGATCCAGTGCTTGCCGAGGTTCAGACCGAGCCAACCCCAGAACTTGTGCACGTGTATCCCCCGTTCCCCCGGTGAGCGACCGGTAGGGCGGGACGCTACCGACTCCCGAGGTGCATCGGAAGGGACAAAGGTCCGTAATGCTGCCGCGCTACCCTCGTCACTCCACTCGGGCGAGTGGCGGAATCGGCAGACGCGCAGGCTTCAGATGCCTGTGTCCGAAAGGACGTGGGGGTTCAAGTCCCCCCTCGCCCACTGCAGACGACTGAGCGAAGGGGCACCGATGCAGTGGTTCTCGATGGTGCGGAGTGCGCGGGGAGTTGCGGTCGCGGCGGTCGCGGTGGGGATGGCGATGGGCCTCACGGCGTGCGACGACGCCGAGAAGCAGCTCGACAAGGCGAAGACCGAGGTCGGTGAGTTCGCGATCCGCAACGCGGCCGCGATCGCCGGGACCGAGGCCTTCAAGCAGAACAACTACGAGCTCTCCGAGCAGCTCGACTGCGTTGCCGACGTCACCCGGGACAACGACGCCACCGTCTCGTGCACCGGCACGACGAAGGACGGGAAGGCCGCGACCCTCGAGGGGACGGCCGACGGCGACAACCTCGACAAGGGGAACTTCGTCGGCAAGGTCGACGGCCAGGAGGTCTTCTCCAAGGACTCCCTCACCGACAAGTAGCCGGGATCCGACCATCAAGGCGCGTGTTCGACCCGGCCGCGGCCGAGGCGTTTGGCCTGGTACGACGCGGCGTCGGCTTCGCGGAGCAGCACGAAGGGGTCGGGCTGACCCGAGTCGATCGACACGCCGACGCTCGCGCCGATTGCGATCTCGCCGCCCATGACCCGGAACGGCTCGGCGAGCACCCGACAGAGTCGTTGCGCCACGTCGTCGGCATCCAGCGCGCCGCCGGCCTGCGTGCAGAGCACCACGAACTCGTCGCCACCCCAGCGCCCCACCACGTCGCCGGCCCGCACGACCTGACGGAGTCGTTGCGCCACGTGGACGAGCACCTCGTCGCCAGCGTCGTGGCCGTGGACGTCGTTGGCGAGCTTGAACCCGTCGAGGTCGACGAACAACACCGCGAGCTCGCCCGGGCCTGTGCGCTCCTGCCACGCGCGTTCGATGAGGCGGCAGAACCCGCTGCGGTTCCAGAGGCCGGTCAACGGCTCGTGCTCGGCGTCGTGCTCCAACGCCAGCTCGCGCACCTTGCGGTCGGTGATGTCTTCGATCTGGCCGAGGAGGGAGTGGGGCGCACCCTCGGCGTCGCGCACGAGTGACACGTAGACGAGGCCCCACCGGACGCGCCCGTCGCTCGGGGCGTACCGCCGCTCGAACTGGAACGAGTCGATCGTCCCGTCGAGGAGCTGCTCGACCTGTTGCTTCTCCTGGGTGAGCGGCGAGTCGGGCCACAGGTCTCGGTAGTCGACGCCGGAGAGGTCGGAGGCCGGTCGCCCGAGGAACTTCGCGAGCGCGTCGTTCGACCACATGAGGCGACCGTCGAGACCGGAGAACACGATGCCGATCGGCGACTGGGAGAACGCGGTCTGGAATCGTGCCTCGATGGCGTCCTGCGCGGCTTCGGCAACCTTGCGCTCGGTGATGTCTCGCGCGTTCACGACCAGCCAGTCGTCGGCGACGTTGGTCGGGAGCCGGCTCGCGGTCACCTCGAACCAAACCCACGACCCGCCGCCGCCGCGGCATCGCAGCTCGATGGGGATGCCGTCGCGGTCGGTCAGCAGCACCCGGGCGAACTCCGCCGACGCGGCCTCGTAGTCGTCGGGGTGGATCACGTCCGTGGCGGTACGACCGACGACGGCCTCGGGGCTGAGCCCGAGCAATCGGCCGACCGACGGCGACACGTAGTGGATCCCGTCGTCGGCGCCGACGACGAGCACGAGGTCGGAGAGGTGTTGCACGAGCGCGCGGTACCAGAGCTCGCTCTGGTGCATCGCGATCTCCGTCGCGACCCGGTCGGAGATGTCGACGACATGGAGTGCGAGGTACAGCGGGGCGCCCGCGTGGTCACGGACCACGGTGATGCCGCGCCGGACCCAGGTCGTCGTGCCGTCGGCGGCGACGTACCGACGTTCGGCAAGGTCGGTGTCGGTCTGACCTTCGGCGACGAGATCCAGCGCGCCGGCCTCGGTGTCTGCCTCGTCGGGATGGACGAGGTCGGAGAGCGTCACGGCGTAGAGCTCGTGCTCGTTCCGGCCGGTGAGGCGACTCAGTGCTCCGTTGGCGCGCAGGACGTGCCCGTCGAGGCCGACCAGCGCGAGCCCGATCGAAGCGGCATCGAACGCGGCGAGCAGACCAGGTGAGGACACCCGGCCACCGGGTGGCGAGTCGACGTCGGACAATCTGGCGCTCCTGCGGGCCCGTGCGCTCCTGCGCTTCGCGACCTGTATCGGCCGCGACCTCCGAGTCCTGAACGCCGACCGGGATCAATTTCCCGCGGACGTCGCGGCGCGAGTCGGTCGCCTCGACGCGACGCTCCTATCCGGCGGTGCGGGCGATCAGATCGGCGTAGGCCGCGGCACCATCGGGACGCAGGTGGTATCCATCGTCCCAGAACCACTCCGGATGGGCGTTGCCCTCGGTGTTCCAGTCGAGCATCACCGCGTTCGACCACCGGGCGACACCCGCGCGGATCTCGTCGTTGTCCTGGCCCTCCCAGCGGCGTGGCACCTTGAGGTTCACGATCACGACACGTTTCACCGTTCGCAGCGCGTCCATCAGCGCGTCGAACTCGCCGCTGGTGATGAGGCCGTTCGTTCCCATGTGCACCACGACCACGTCGCCGAGCTGGCCGGCGTCACGGTAGGCAGTGGCTACCTCGACGCCACCCCCGAACGGTCGACTCACCGCTGCGTTCACGACGAAGCCGGGCATCCGCGTCTCGAGCGCGCTCTGCGCGCCGAGCATCACGGAGTCGCCGATGCCGATGATCGGTTTCGGGGGTGCCGGGGCGACGGTGGTGGTCGTCGTCCCGTCGGCGCCGGTGAGCGGAACCGTGGCCGACGGATCCGGGTTCGCCGCGCTCGTGCTGGTCGTCTCCGGCAGGGTGCCCGACGCGCTCGCGGTCCGGCTCGAGAACCCGGGCGGCAGGGGCGTGGGGCCGGCGTTCACGAGACCGACGACGATCACCACCAACGCGACCGCCACCGCACCCCCCGACACGAGGGTCAGGCGCGTCAGCCGGGAGCGCTCGGCACCCTCCGACATCCGCAACCGGCCGAAGTGCTGCATGAACGTGCCGTTGCGGATCGGTTGCTCGACGTACCGGTACGACAACTCCGCGAGGAGCACGGTGATCCCGATCCGGATGACCAGCAGCGGGAGCCCGGTGAGGGGAACGTCGAGGGTCGGCCGGGTGACCATGTAGACGGGCCAGTGCCAGAGGTAGATCCCGTACGACCGCTTCCCGATCCATCGGAGGATCGGCAGGCTCAGGAACGCGTTGAGCACGCCGCCCACCGGATGGACCGCAACCGCGATCACCATCGCGGCGAGGATCGCGACCACGAGGAACCCGCCCCGGTAGAGGCCGGCCTGGAACTCGTTGACGTTGAGGACGATCCACACGAGGGCGGCGAGCGCGCCGATCCCCACCGCGTCGAGCACGAACCGCGCGCCCTTGCCGACCTTCGCCTGCAGACGCCATGGCGACCACGCGAACGCGAGCGCCACCCCCACGAGCAGCGTCGCGGCCCGGGTGTCGGTGCCGTAGTAGACGCGTGAGGGATCGCCCAGCGGATCGAACATCAGGGCCATGAGGAGTGTCGAGCACGACGATCCCGACCCCGATCGCGATGAGCATCCGGGAGCGTTCCCGCTGGAACAGGAACATGAGGAAGATGAAGATCATCGGCCAGAACAGGTAGAACTGCTCCTCGACCGCGAGGGACCAGAGGTGCTGGAGCATCGGCGGTCGACCCGCCGCGGCGAAGTACGACTGGTGGTGGAAGATCTGCCACCAGTTGTTGACGTAGAAGATCGACGACACCAGGTCGCCCCGGAGCTTCGATGCTTCGTCGGGCAGGAACACGACGGTGTAGAGGGCGACCACGCCGATCATCAGGAACAGCGCGGGGAGCAGCCGCCGGACCCGCCGGTACCAGAACCGGCGGAAGTCGACCTTGCCGGTCCGCCGCGATTCCGTGAGCAGCAGCGAGGTGATCAGGTACCCGCTGATCACGAAGAACACGTCGACGCCCAGGAACCCGGCCGGGATCCAGGGGAGATCGGCGTGATAGAGCAGCACCGCGATGACCGCCAGCGCCCGGAGCCCGTCGAGGCCCGGAATGTATCCGAGCGAGCGCGCGTTCCTGGCCGGTGGAGCGACCGGCTCGGTGCGCGCGGAATCGTACCCATCGGGCATGCCACCATTGTCGCGGAGCGAAGGAGCCAACATGGCGCGCGAAGCAGATGTGACCGAAGAACAGTGGCGCGAACGCCTCACCCCCGCCCAATACGAGGTGTTGCGACGAGCGGGAACCGAGCCGCCGGGGACCGGTGAGTACGTCTACAACAAGGCCGACGGCTCCTACCGCTGTGCCGGGTGCGGCGAGACCCTCTTCTCCTCCGACACCAAGTTCGAGTCGGGCACGGGCTGGCCGAGCTTCACCGAGCCCGCGAACGCGGCCGCCGTCGAGCTGAAGTCCGACGTGAGCCACGGGATGGTCCGCACCGAGGTGCTGTGCCGGAGCTGTGGGGGCCACCTCGGTCACGTCTTTCCCGACGGTCCCGGTCCCGGCGGCGAGCGCTACTGCATCAACTCACTCAGCCTGGAGTTCGAACCCCAACCCGAACCCGAATCCCGCTGAGTTCGTTACGTTTTGGTCGTATGACGCCGGAAACGTAACGAACTCGGGAGACCGGCGCGGTCGGGAGACGGGACGGCGGGAGCGGCCGCTACCAGCGGGTGAGGGAGCGGTAGTCGTGTTCCCAGCCGATCACGCCGAGGCCGGCGGTGCGGAGGGCGAAGCGGGCGCCGGCGCGGGGACCGAGCTCGAGCGCGACCGCGGTGAGGATGCGCAGCACGTGGCCGTGGGCGAAGAGCAGCACGTCGCCGTCGGCGGCGTCGGCCCGGTCGATCACCCGCTGGACCCGAGTGCCGACGTCGTCGATCTTCTCCCCGCCGGGTACACCGTCGACCCAGAGGCTCCAGCCCGGCCGCTCGCCCTGGATCTCGGCGGTCGTGCGCCCCTCATAGTCGCCGTAGTCCCACTCGACGAGGTCGGCGTCGAGCTCGGCGTCGGCGAATCCCGCGATGCGCGCGGTGTCGCGGGCGCGCACCAGGGGGCTGGTGAGAACGAGCGCGAACCGGTGGGCGTCGAGCGGTCGGACCAGCGCGGCCGCCTGCTTCCGCCCGGTCGCGGTGAGCAGGACGTCGGTCCGGCCGGTGTGCCGACCGCTCTCCGACCACTCCGTGGCGCCGTGGCGCGCGACCCAGATCTCGTTCACGGCCAGATCCGGTTCACTCGGCGAGCAGGGGTGCGTGCCAGCCTCCGTCGCCCTTGATGAGCGCGTCGGCTTCCTTCGGACCCCAGCTGTGCACCCGGTACGGGATCACCGGGTTGTGATCGTCGAGGATCGGCTGGACGACAGCCCACGCCCGCTCGACCTGGTCCTCGCGGGCGAAGAGGGTCGCGTCGCCGTCCATCGCGTCGCCGAGGAGGCGTTCGTAGGGTGTCATCTCGTCGTGGTGGTCGTCGCTCAGGAAGAGCTCGGTCTGGTGGCCGACGAAGTCTTCGCCGGGCGTCTTCACCCGGGCCCCGATCGCGATCGCGTCGTGCGGGTTGAACTGGAAGCGCACGTAGTTGCTGTGGCCGGGCTTCGGCTCGGAGTCGCGGAACACCCGTTGCGGCGGGTTCTTCAGCTCCACGAGCACCTCGGTCGCGTGGGCGGCGAGCTGCTTGCCGGCCCGGATGTAGAAGGGGACGCCCTGCCAGCGCCACGAGTCGATCCAGAGGCGCAGCGCGGCGTAGGTCTCGATGTCGGAGTTCCTCGGCACGCCCGCTTCCTTGCGGTACCCGCGGAACTGGCCCCGAACGAGTTCGTCGCGCGCCACCGGTCGCATCGACTTGAACACCGCGCCCTTGGCGTCGCGGAGCGATTCGGCATCGGTCGACACCGGGGGCTCCATCGCGAGCAGCGCGACGGTCTGGAAGAGGTGGTTCTCGATCACGTCGCGCAGGCAGCCGACTTCCTCGTAGAACGCGCCGCGACCCTCGACGCCGAAGTCCTCGGCCATCGTGATCTGCACGCTCGCCACGAAGTTGCGGTTCCAGAGCGGCTCGAGGAACGAGTTGGCGAACCGGAAGTAGAGGACGTTCTGGGTGGCTTCCTTGCCGAGGTAGTGGTCGATGCGGAAGATGCACGGCTCCGGGAAGACCGAGTGCAGGATCTTGTTCAGGTTCTGCGCCGACTTCAGGTCACGGCCGAACGGCTTCTCGACGACGACCCGCGCGTTGTCGGCGCAGCCGGAGCTCCCGAGCTTCTCGACGACCTCCCCGAAGGTCGCCGGCGGGATGGCGAGGTAGTGGATCGGTCGCTTCGCCGAGCCGAGCTGGTGCTTGAGCTCGGTGAACGTCGCCTCGTTGCTGTAGTCGCCGTCGACGTAGCGCAGGAGCGATATCAACTTCTTGAACGCGACCTTGTCGTCGATGCCACCGCCGTACGTCTCGATCGACTCCTTGGCGCGGGCCTTGAGTTGGGTCGAGGGTCCAACTGTTGAAGGCGACCCCGATCACCGGGATGTCGAGCTCGCCCTTCTTCACCATCGCGTAGAGCGTCGGGAAGATCTTCTTGTGGGCGAGGTCGCCGGTCGCGCCGAAGAACACGAAGGCGTCGGAGCGACCGTGGACGCGGTGGTGGGTGACCACGTCAGGCCGTCTTCTCGTCGTGGCCGCCGAATTCCTTGCGCATCGCCGACAGCACCTTGTCGGCGAAGTCGGCTGAGCCGCGAGACGTGAACCGCTCGTAGAGCGCCGTCGTGAGGATCGGCGTCGGAACGCCTTCGTCGATCGCGGCGATGCTCGTCCAGCGACCCTCGCCGGAGTCGGAGACGCGACCCTCGAAGTCGGCGAGATCGGGCGACACCGACAACGAGTGGGCGGCGAGGTCGAGCAGCCACGAGGCAACGACGCTGCCACGTCGCCAGACCTCGGCGGCCGCGCCGACGTCGATGTCGTACTGGTAGTACTGCGGATCACGCAGCGGCGTGGTCTCGGCATCGTCGTCGCGCTGGACCTTGCCGGCGTTCGCGTGCTTGAGCACGTTCAAGCCCTCGGCGTACGCGGCCATCATCCCGTACTCGATGCCGTTGTGGACCATCTTCACGAAGTGGCCGGCACCGTTCGGACCACAGTGGAGGTAGCCGTTCTCCGCCGCGCTGGGCTCACCGGTGAGTCCCGGGGTGCGCGGGGCGGAGTCGACGCCCGGCGCGATCGTCTTGAACACGGGGTCGAGGTGGGCGACGACGTCGTCTTCGCCACCGATCATCAGGCAGAACCCGCGCTCCAGGCCGAACACTCCGCCGCTGGTGCCCACGTCGACGTAGTGGATGCCCTTCGGCTTCAGCGCGGCAGCCCGGTCGACGTCGTCGCGGTAGTAGCTGTTGCCACCGTCGATGAGGATGTCTCCCGGCTCCATCAACGCTGCGAGCTGGTCGACGGTGTCACCCGCGATCGCGGCCGGCACCATGATCCACGCGGCGCGCGGCTTCGCGAGCTTCGCCACGAAGTCTTCGAGCGAGTCGGTGCCCGTCGCGCCCTCACCGGCGAGGGTCTTCACCGCGTCGGGGAACACGTCGTACACGACGCATTCGTGGCCGTCGCGCATCAGACGACGGACGAGGTTGGCTCCCATGCGGCCGAGGCCGACCATGCCGAGTTGCATCGCGTGCTCCTACTGGTTCGGGGGGGACGAAACCGGTTGTCGGCTCGGGTCAGCCGGCCGACACCGTGGCGGTCTTCGATTCGACCTGGGCGAGCAACTCGTTCCACGACTTCACGAACGAGTCGGCACCTTCGGTCTGGAGCTGCGCCGCGAGCGCGTCGATGTCGATGCCGGCGGCCGCGATCGCGGCGATGGTGTCGTCGGCATCGCCACCGTCGGGGCGGAGCAGCTCCTTGACCTCACCGTGGTCGACGAACGCTTCGAGTGTGTTCTGCGGCATCGTGTTGATCGACCGCTCGGCCGCGAGCGCGGTGATGTAGAAGGTGTCGGGCAGCGCGGGGTCCTTGGTGCCCGTGCTCGCGAAGAGGAGGCGTTGGGGTCGGGCGCCCGCAGTCCTCGAGCGCGGCCCAGCGGGTCGCCGCGAGGCAGTCGCGGTACGCGCGGTAGGCCTGCTTGCCGATGGCGACGCCGAGGCGGTCGGAGAGCTCGGCGGGGAGCTTGCCGCTCACCGCGACGTCCCAGCGCGACACGAACAGCGACGCGACCGACGACACCCGGAGGTCGAGGCCGGCCTCGTGACGGCGTTCGAGGCCGCGCTGGTATGCACCCGCGGCGGCCACGTAGTGCTCGGGCGAGAAGAGCAGGGTCACGTTCACGGGCACACCCGCGAAGATCAGTTCCTCGATCGCCGGGATCCCCGCCGGCGTCCCCGGCACCTTGATGTAGAGGTTGGGGCGATCGGCGCGGGCGTGCAGGCGCTTCGCCTCGGCGATGGTGCTGTCGGTGTCGCTCGCGAGACGCGGGGAGACCTCGAGCGAGACCCACCCGTCGATTCCGTCTGTCTCGTCGAAGCGGGGCCGGAACAGGTCGGCGGCGCGCCGGAGGTCGTCGATCGCGAGGTCGAAGAACACGTCTTCCGGAGGCTGGCCGGCGGCGGCACGCATCGCGTCGTCGTAGTCGGTGCTGCCGGTGATCGCCTTGTCGAAGATCGTCGGGTTCGAGGTGAGCCCGGTCACGGAGTCCTCGGCGATGAACCGGGCGAGGGTGCCGGAGTCGAGGAGGGCACGGGTGATGTTGTCGAGCCACAGGCTCTGGCCGGATTCGTGGAGGAGCTTCGCCGCGTTCATGGGTTCCCTTCCGAGGTGGGCGCGTGATGGCAGCCGGTCGGGCTCTAGCATCGGCGCGATGGGCGGTGACCCTGAGGGTATCGACCCCCGGTCGGCAATGCCGTGGTCCCACCTCGCCGAGGTGGTGCGCTCGCGCGCCGTCGCCCACGGTACGACCCCGTTCGTCGTCGGGGTCGGCGGACCGGTGTCGGTCGGCAAGAGCACGATCGCGGCGCGGCTCGTCGCCGATCTCGACCACCACCCGCGTCGGGTCGAGGTCCTCGGGACTGACGGGTTCCTGTTTCCCGAACGACGGAGTTGGCCGCGCGCGGCATCGAGCTCCGCAAGGGCTTCCCGGAGAGCTACGACACCGCGCTGCTCGAACGGACCCTCGACGCCCTCCGCCTCGGCGGGGAGGTGGCGGTGCCCGTCTACTCGCACGAGACCTACGACATCGTCGCCGGGGCGAGCCGGGTGATCGACCCACCGGGGGTGCTGATCCTCGAGGGGGTGAACGCGCTGCAGTTCCACACCCGGCTCGACTTCGCGGTCTACGTCGACGCGCCGGTGGAGGCGATCGAGACCTGGTACGTGGCCCGACTCGTCGAGCTGGTCGCCGACGCGCCACCGGGCTCGTTCTACGCGGGCTGGGCCGGGTTCTCGCCCGAGCAGGTGGATGCCCTCGCGCACGACATCTGGTCGTCGATCAACGTGGTCAACCTGGTCGAGCACATCGAGCCCACCCGGGCCGTCGCCGACGTGGTGGTGGAGAAGGGCGTCGACCACGAGCTCCTCGCGGTGGTCGTTCAGAACGACACGTAGGTCTGCACGCTCAGTCCCGCCTTCCGGGACTGAGCGTTCACACCTGTGGTCGAGGCGCGCAGTAGCGCCCGATCGTCCCGTCCCACTCGTCGAGGGGCGCGCAGTGCCAGCTCCAGTCAGATGCCTGGCGAGCGCGATCGGCGAGCGCGACCCGACCGTTGGCCCAGAGCAGCTCGGCGAACGGATCGCCGTCGGCGGGTGCCCACGGGAACAGGCGCTCGAGCACGGCGGTGCAGAGGTCGGCGGGCGGTTCGAAGATGAGGCCGAGGCCGCGGGCCACGTCGTCTGCGTGGACGAGGATCTCGTCGCACCCCATGGCGGTGAAGCCCTCCGGATCGGCCATCCCCACCGGGTGGAACGCCCGCACCGACGGCTCGGCGGCGCGCACCACTGCAGCGAGTACCGCGGCCGAGCTGCGCAGACTCGTGAGCAGGAACGGTGCCTTCCCCGACGGGTCTCCCCGTCGGGGCTTCGGGAGCGAGACCCGCGCCTCGGTTGCGAGCTGCACCGAGTACCACAAGAGGGTGTCGACCACGTGGTCCACCGTGTCCCGGCACGTCCACGGGAGCGGTTCGGCGAAGGACTCCCAGTCGGCGTCGGGCGCGCCGGCGAGGCACTCCACCGCGACGCCGGCGGCGAGCAGCAGGTCATCGGGATCGAGTGCCCGTCGCACGCGAACGACTACGCCGGTGGCGCGGTCAGCGGAGACCGGCCTTCGATGCCGGCGCCGGGCCAGTGCCACCACGCGACCTCGTCCTCGCCGACCACCCAGCTCAGGCAGTAGGCCTGGCCACTCGGCGACACCGCGTGGAACTCGACGACCCCCCGGTCGGGGTCGCGGATCACGATGCCCTCAGCCTCGAGCCCGAGCAGCGCGGTCCTGGCCGATTCCTCGACCGGCTCGAGGTGCCGCCGGCCGTTCGTGACGGGGGGCCGGTACTCGTCGTCGTGCACGAGGTGGCTCTCGCGGCGGGCCGCGTCGAGCAACGCGATGACCCGTTCGACCCGCTCGCTCACCTCGCCGAGCGCGGCGTTTGCCGCTTCGGGAGTCCACTCGTGCACGACCAGACGATAGAACGGCTCCGGTTCGACCGCGCCCCGGTACGCTGCGTCGGGTGCGTGCCGCGTATTTCGGCCCCTCGGGCACCTTCACCGAGGAGGCGCTTCTCACCCAACCCGACCTGGCCGGCGCGACGCGCGAGCCGCTGCGCACGATCCCCGACGTGATCGCCGCGGTCGAGGCCGACGCAGCCGACGTGGGAGTCGTGCCGATCGAGAACTCGATCGAGGGCTCGGTGGCGATCACCCTCGACACGCTGGTGTTCGAGAGCGAGCTGCTCGTGCAGCGGGAGGTCGACCTCCCCATCTCGTTGAACCTCTGCGTGCGGCCGGGAACGGGCCTGGCCGAGGTCACGAGCGTGGCCTCGTACCCGCACGCCATCGCGCAGTGCCGAGGATGGTTGGCATCGAAGCTCCCGAACGTGAGCGTCACCGCCGCCAACTCCACGGCCGACGCGGCCCGGGAGGTGGCACGGTCGAAGCGGGGTGGGCGATCGGCGATCGCCAACGCGCTCGCGGCCGAGATCTACGGCCTCGAGCTGCTCGCAACGGAGATCGAGGACCACCCCGAGAACCAGACCCGGTTCGTGGTCGTCGGCCGGGGGGTCCCCGCGCCGACCGGTCACGACAAGTCGTCGATCGTCTGCTTCCAACGGGCCGACCGCCCCGGCTCGCTCCTGGGGATCCTCCAGGAGTTCGCGGCTCGCTCGCTCAACCTCACCAAGGTCGAGTCACGCCCGACGAAGCGGAGCCTCGGCGACTACTGCTTCCTCATCGACTTCGAGGGTCACATCGCCGACGAGCTCGTCGCCGACTGTCTGCGCAACCTCGCGGCCCGTCAGGCCCGCGTGAAGTTCCTCGGCTCGTACCCAGTGGCCGGCGAGGAGTCGCGCTCGCGTCGCTCGGCGGCCAGCAAGGCGTGGCGCACCGCCGACCAGTGGGTCGAGGGGATCCGCGGACAGCTGCGAGACACCGACGAACTGCTGCCGTGACCGACACGCCATGATCGACCTCAAGCGCCTCCGCGCCGAACCCGGGTACCGCTCCGGCATCGAACGCAAACGGGTCCGCGACGGGCTCATCGACGAAGTGCTCGCGGCCGACGACGAACGCCGCTCGCTCCTCACCCGCGTCGAGGAGCTCCGCACCCGCCAGAACGCCGCGTCGAAGGCGATCGGCAAGGCCGCGCCCGACGACCGGCCGGCGAAGATCGCCGATGCCGGCGCCCTGAAAGACGAGCTCGCCGCACTCGAACCGTCGCTCGCGGAGGCCGAAGCGCGCGTCCGGGAGCTCGCGCTCCAGGTGCCGAACCCGGCCGACCTGTCGGTGCCCGAAGGCGGAGAAGACGACGGTGAGGTGTTGCGGATCGTCGGTGGTGAACCGCCGGCGCCGGCGCTCGATCACGCCGCGTTCGCCGAGGCGATGGGCTTCGTGAACGCCGACAAGGCCGTGGAGATGAGCGGCTCGCGCTTCGCGTACCTGATGCGCGAGGCCGTGATGGTCGAGCTCGCGCTCGTGCAGTGGGTGCTCGGCCGGGTCGGTGCCGAAGGGTTCCTCCCGGTGATGCCGCCCATCCTCGTACGGGAACACGCAATGGAGGAAGCCGGTTTCTTCCCGACCGATCGGCAACAGGTGTACGAGGTAGACGAGGGTGAGCTGTTCCTCGTGGGCACCAGCGAGGTGCCGCTCTCGGCGCTGCACCGCGGCGAGATCCTCGATGCCGACGCGCTGCCACTCCGCTACGCCGGGTTCTCGTCGAACTTCCGGCGCGAGGCCGGGACCTACGGCAAGGACACCCGGGGGATCTTCCGGGTGCACCAGTTCGACAAGGTCGAGATGTTCGCGTACGCCGCGCCCGACGAATCGGAGGCGGAGCACGAACGGATCCTTGCGATCGAGGAGTCGATCGTCGGTGCGCTCGGGTTGCCGTACCGCGTGGTGAACATCGCGGCCGGCGACCTCGGCGCGGCCGCCGCGAAGAAGTTCGACATCGAGGTCTGGCTCCCGTCGGAGGGCCGCTACCGCGAGCTCACGTCGTGCTCGAACTACCGAGACTTCTCGGCCCGTCGGCTCGGCACCCGCACGCGCGGCTGCGTCCGGCACCGAGCTGGTGCACACGTTGAACGGCACGGCCTGCGCGATCGGTCGCACGCTCGTGTTCCTCTTCGAGCACTGCCAGGACCCCGACGGCGCGTTCGTCGTCCCCGACGTCCTCCGACCGATCACCGGTTTCGACCGCGTCGAGCCGCGCGGATCGTGACCACACGGCTCAGCGAGATCGTCGTCGACTCCGTCGATCCGGAGGCGATGGCGCAGTGGTGGGGCGAGACGCTCGGATGGTCGCAGCCCACGACGACCGACGAGGGCGAGTGCCTGCTCCGCCCGCCCGCGGGCGACGACACGACCCCGGCGCTGCTGTTCGACACCGTGCCGGAACCGAAGCAGACCAAGAACCGGGTGCACCTCGATCTCGCGTCGCAGTCGCTCGACGACCAGCCGCGATCGTCGAGCGGTTGATCGCACGCGGCGCGACCCGGGCCGACATCGGCCAGACCGGCACGCCGTGGGTCGTGCTCGCCGATCCGGAGGGCAACGAGTTCTGCGTCCTCGAGCCGCGCGACGAGTACCTCGACATCGGCCGACTCGCCAGCGTCACGATGGACGCCGCCGATCCCGTCGGCCTCGCGCCGTTCTGGGTCGCGGCGACCGGCTGGTCGATCGGTGCGACACACCCTGGCGCGGTGATGTTCGTCCCTCCGGGCCGCCGTGCGCCGGATCTCGCGCTGGTGCAGGTCGACGATCCCAAGACGGTCAAGCTCCGCTGGCACCTCGACGTCGAGCCGGTCGACGGCACGTCGATCGAGGACGAAGCCGAGCGTCTGCGGGGCCTGGGCGCGGTCGACATCGACATCGGTCAGCACGCCGATCCCAGAGCCGACTGGATCGTGCTCGCCGATCCCGCGGGCAACGAGTTCTGCGTCGTCCCTCCGCTCTGAGTCGGTGGCCGCTCTAACCTGGCGAGGCTCAGGGAGGGATGCCGGAGCGGACGAACGGGACGGTCTTGAAAACCGTTGAGCGCAAGCTCCGTGGGTTCGAATCCCACTCCCTCCGCCGACGAACACTTCACGCGAGGTTGTAGCTGCGGTGAGCGTTCCACGACGGCACCCGGCCCGGGTCCTCATCCGGGCCGGGCTGGCCGCGGCACTCCTCCTGATCGCGACGGGGTGCGGTGGCGGCGACTCCACCGCGGGTGCACCGGCCGACGACTCGTCGACGAGCACGACCACCACCACGACGATCCCGGCGGTCCCGAAGACGATCGTGGCCGAGGCCTCGCAACCGACGGTCACCGTCTACGAGGAACCCGAGGGCGTCGAGAAGACGACGCTCGCCAACCCCACCGATGTCGGGGCGCCGCTGGTGTTCGTCGTCGAGACCGACGAAGGGGCGTGGCTCCAGGTCCATCTCCCCATCCGCCCGAACGGCAGCACCGGGTGGATCCAGCGCAGCGACGTCACCCTGAGCCAGCACCCGTACAAGGTGGTCGTGGGCCTCGGGGCCCATCGCATCCAGGTCTACGACGGCCTCGACGTGATCCTCGACGAGCCGATCGGGGTCGGCACCGCGAACCGGCCCACGCCCACCGGCTACTACTACATCAAGGAACTGCTCCAGCCGCCCGACCCGACCGGCCCCTACGGCGCCTACGCGTTCGGGCTCTCGGGGTTCTCGAACGCGCTGTCGAGCTTCGCCGGCGGTGATGCCGTGATCGGGATCCACGGCACCAACGACCCGTCGTCGATCGGCCAGGACGTGAGCTCCGGCTGCATCCGATTGAACAACGATGCGATCGCTGTGCTCGTCGACCGACTCCCCCTCGGCACCCCGGTCGAGATCAACGCCTGACCGGCCCCGACCGGCCCGGCAGTCGCCCGCAGTAGAACCCGTTCCACAACGGGGCGTAGGGTGTCTCCGCAGCCCAGAGGGGGACCCCACATGTACATCGGTTACACACCCGAGCTCGAGGCCCTGCGCGACGAACTGCGGGCCTACTACGACAAGCTCCTCACCGCCGACGTCGAAGACGACCTCGCCAGCGGCGAGGGCGTCGGCCCCGTGTCGAAGCAGATCTGGAAGCAGATGGCCGCCGACGGTTGGGCCGGCATCGGTTGGCCGAAGGAGTGGGGCGGTCAGGGCCGCACGCCGATCGAGCAGTTCGTCTTCTTCGACGAGTCGATGCGTGCCGGTGCGCCCGGTGCCGATGCTCACCATCAACTCGGTCGCGCCGACGATCATGAAGTTCGGCACCGAGGAGCAGAAGCAGTTCTATCTGCCGAAGATCCTGAAGGGCGAGATCCACTTCGCCATCGGGTACACCGAGCCCGACGCCGGCACCGACCTCGCGTCGCTGAAGACGAAGGCCGTGCGCGACGGCGACGAGTACATCATCAACGGCCAGAAGATCTTCACCAGCCTCGCCAGCGCAGCCGACTACATCTGGCTCGCGGTGCGCACCAACTCCGAGGTGAAGAAGCACAAGGGCATCTCGATGATCATCGTCCCCACCGACACGCCCGGCTTCAAGTGCGAGCCCATTCGCAACTTCGCGAACCTCAACACGAACATGACGTTCTACGAAGACGTGCGGGTGCCCGTCGGCAACCTCGTCGGCGAGGAGAACGGCGGCTGGAACCTCATCACCAACCAGTTGAACCACGAGCGCGTCACGCTGTGCTCGTCGGGCGTGGTCGAGCGTCAGCTCGAAGACGTCCGCCGCTGGGCGCAGGACACCAAGCTCGCCGACGGTCGTCGCGTCATCGACCAGGACTGGGTCCAGCTCAACCTCGCCCGTGTCCACGCACAGCTCGAGTTCCTCAAGCTCATCAACTGGAAGGTCGCGTTCGACGCGACCCGCGGTGCGCCGCTCAACCCGGCCGACGCGTCGAGCATCAAGGTGTTCGGCACCGAGTTCTACCTCGAGGCGTTCCGTCTCCTCCTCGAGGTCCTCGGCGCCCACGCCAACGTCCAGGGCGATTCGGTCGGCGCGGTGCTGAAGGGCCGCATCGAGTCGCGGGTGCGCAGCATGCACATCCTCACCTTCGGCGGCGGCACCAACGAGATGCAGCGCGACCTCATCACGATCTTCGGGCTCGGCATGCCGGGCTCCCCGCGGTAGGAGCACGTTCGAATGACTGATTCACTCAACATGGACTTCGGGCTCAGCGAGGAGCAGGAGGCGCTCGTCGAAGCGCTCCGCGGCATCCTCGAGTCGCGCATGACGATGGAGCGGCTGAAGGAGCTCGACGCCGATCCGGAGTGGTTCGACCGCGACACCTGGGAGCAGCTGGCCAAGGCCGACCTCCTCGGCGTGACCGTGCCCGAGGGTCAGGGTGGTCTGGGCTACGGGATCCTCGACGCGTGTGTGCTGCTCCAGGAGATCGGGCGCACCGTTGCGCCGGTCCCGTTCCTGCACACCGCCGTGTCGGGCGCGTTGCCCATCGCCGAGTTCGGCACCGACGAGCAGCAGGCGAAGTGGCTGCCCGGCGTCGTCGACGGCAGCACCGTGCTCACCGCCGCGCTGATCGAGAACGAAGCCGAGCCCGAGGCCCCGACCACGCGGGCCACGGTGTCGGGTGAGACGTGGTCGCTCACCGGTTCCAAGACCACCGTTCCCGTCGCGCACGTTGCCGCCGCGATGCTCGTTCCTGCGAGCACCGAAGACGGTTCGGTCGGGCTCTTCCTCGTCGAAGCCGGAGCCGACGGACTCTCGGTCGAGCGGCAGAGCGTGGTGAGTCACGAGCCGCAGTTCGAGGTGTCGTTCGCGTCGACCCCGGCGGTGCTGCTCGGCGACGACCTCGGTCGGGGCGCAGAAGCGGTGGCGCGGGTCGTCGCGCTCACGAGGGTCGGTCTGTGCGCGGTCGCGGCCGGCGTCGCCGACAAGGCCCTGCACATCACGGCCGAGTACGCGACCAACCGCAAGCAGTTCGACCGGCCGATCGCCACGTTCCAGGCGGTCGGCCAGCGCATGGCCGAACGCGTACATCGACACCGAGGCCATCAAGCTCACCATGCTCCTCGCGGCCACCCGCCTCGAAGAGGGCAAGCCGGCCGAGACCGAGGTCGCGACGGCCAAGTACTGGGCGTCCGACGGCGGGAGCCGGGTGGGTCACGCCGCGCTCCACGTGCACGGTGGAATCAGCATCGACCTCGACTACCCGATCCACCGCTACTTCCTCTGGGCCAAGGGCATCGAGTTCACCCTCGGCTCCGGCACCCCCCAACTCGTCAAGATCGGCCGCGTCCTCGCCGCCGAACCCGCCTAGCCCCCGTTCCGGTCATCTCTGCGGTTGCAGGCCAACCGCTCGCATGACCAGAACGAGGGGTTCGGGGTTCAGGGGGTCGCGGCCGTGCGGTGGTCGACGCCGTCGGGGCCGGCAATGAGCAGGTCGGTGGTGAGGCCGAGGAACAGGCCGTGTTCGACGATCCCGGCGCGGACGTGGAGCAGTGCGTCGAGGCGCTCGAGGTCGTCGATGGGGCCGAAGTCGCAGTCGAGGATGAGGTTCGACTCGTCGGTGACGAACACCGTGCCCTCGGGACTCGTGCGGGTGGCCACGGTCGCGCCGATCGACTCGAGGTAGGCGCGCTCGGCGGCGACGGCGAACGGGATGACCTCTACCGGGAGCACGTGCAACGTGCCGAGCCGAGGCGACGGCTTGGCCGCGTCGACCACGATCACGTTCCGGCGGCTCGCCTGGGCGACGATCTTCTCGTGGAGCAGCGCGCCGCCGCCGCCCTTCACCAGGTTCAACGCAGGGTCGACCTCATCGGCTCCGTCGACGGTCACGTCGATCGACGTCACGGTCTCGAGGGTCGCGAGCGGGATGGCGAGATCGATCGCGGCGGCGGCGCTGGCGTTCGACGTCGGCACGCCCACGATGTCGCGGAGCTCGCCCGAGGCGACGAGCGAGCCGATCTTTCGGATCGCGAAGATCGCAGTGCTGCCGGTGCCGAGGCCGACCGTCATGCCCGACTCGATCCAGTCGACGGCTCGTTCGCCGGCCTCTTGCTTCTGACGGATGCGGGCGTCGTCGGTCATGCGGCGCACGGTACCTGCCTGCGGCGATGATGGTCGGGTGATCACCCCGGTCCCGCCGCTCCTGGCGCGTCGTTCGAGCGATGAGTACCACCCGATGCCGTGGCGGTCCGCCGACCGGGCCGCGCTCGCGGCGATCCCCGACGACGTCGGCGCAGGTCGGCTCCTGACCGCGGCGACCCTCCGGGCCGTCGATGCGGCGCACGGCGGCGGGTTCTACGCGGTGCCGATCGAGGCCGAGGCCGACCGGGCCGCGGCCGACGCGACGTTCGCCGGCGAGCGGCCCGTCGTCGACGTGCAGACGCACCTGGTGTCGCCGGCCCGATGGGGACGCGGCGGGGAGGCGTTGGCCGGGTTCCTGCGTCTGGTCGACCCCGACCGCTGGGGCGACGCGCTCGATCCGCACCTGCTCGCGGCGTCGCAGTGGGCCGCGCAGGTGTTCGGCGGGAGTGAGACCGCGGTCGCTCTCATCACCGCGCTCCCGGGCCTGCCCGAGAACATCGTGCTCCCGAACGACGAGATCGCGGTGGTGCGCGAGATCGTCGACCGGTACGCCGACACCGGCCGGGTGCTCACGCACACGATCGTGCACCCGAACCTGGGCGAAGCCGAGCTCGATCGGATGGAGGGGTGGCGCGACGCGCTGCGCCCGTCGGGCTGGAAGGTCTACACGTTGTGGGATCCGCCCGAAGTGAGCGCCGAGGGAGCCGGACCGGGTGGGTTCTTCCTCGACGACGAGCGGTGGGGGTTCCCGTTCCTCGAACGTGTGCGCGACATCGGCCCGCGTCTCGTGTGTGCGCACAAGGGCATCGCGGGACCGGTGCCCGACGCGACGCCGGCGGGGTCGTCGCCGCGCGACATCGGCCCCGCGGCCGTGGCGTTCCCCGAGATCGACCTCGTCGTGTACCACTCCGGCTACGACATCGACGCCGGCGCGGAAGAGTCGTCGTACACGGAGGGCGGCCACGGTGTGAACCGTCTGGTCCGCAGCCTCGTCGACGCGGGCGTCGGCCCGGGCGCGAACGTGTGGGCCGAGTTGGGGAGCACGTGGTTCCTCATGCTGCGCCGACCTCGCGAGGCCGCGCACGTGCTCGGCAAGCTCCTGCTCGCGGTCGGTGAGGACCGCATCCTGTGGGGCACCGACTCGATCTGGTACGGACCGCCGCAGCCCCTCATCGACGCGTTCCGAGCCTTCACGATCCCCGACGACCTGCGCGCCCGTCACGGCTATCCGGAGCTCACGCCGGCGGTGAAGGAGAAGATCCTGAGCACGAACGCGGCGTGCCTCTACGGCGTCGACCCCAGCCCGCGCGACGACGGCGCCTGGATCGCCGAGGCCGCCCGCGCGCTCGGCGCTCTCGCCTAGCCTCCGACGCCGTGGACGATCCGAACCGCTGGTGGCGGGAAGCAGTGCTGTACCAGATCTATCCGCGGAGCTTCGCCGACTCGAACGGCGACGGCGTCGGGGACCTGCGCGGGATCATCGACCGCCTCGACCATCTGGCCTGGCTCGGGATCGACGGGATCTGGCTCGACCCGATCACGGTGTCGCCGAACGCCGACTGGGGCTACGACGTCGCCGACTTCTTCGCCGTCGAGCCGAGTCTCGGCACCCTCGCCGACGCCGACGAGTTGATCGCCGAGGCGGGCCGTCGGGGCATCCGCATCATCCTCGACCTCGTCCCGAACCACACGAGCATCGAGCATCCGTGGTTCACGGCGTCGCGGTCGTCGCGCGACGACCCGAAGCGCGACTGGTTCGTGTGGGCCGATCCCGCGCCCGACGGCGGACCCCCGAACAACTGGGAGAGCAACTTCGGCGGACCCGCGTGGACCCTCGACGACACGACGGGGCAGTACTACCTCCACAACTTCACCCCGGGTCAGCCTGATCTGAACTGGTGGAGCGAGGCCGTGCGCGACGAGTTCGACCGGATCCTTCGCTTCTGGTTCGACCGTGGCGTCGCGGGCTTCCGGATCGATGTCGCCCACATGGTCGTGAAGGACCGGGAGCTGCGCGACAACCCACCCGCGACCGATGCCGACCCGGTGATGTGGCAGGTCATGGGCCAGCAGCAGATCTACAACGCGAACCGGCCCGAGGTACACGAGATCCACCGCCGCTGGCGGCAGGTCGCCGAGGAGTACGACCCACCGCGACTCCTCGTCGGCGAGACGTACGTGTACGACGTGGCCACGCTCGCCGAGTACTACGGCGACGCCGACCAGATGCAGCTCTGCTTCAACATCCCGCTCCTGCACTGTCGGTTCGAGCTCGCTGCGATCCGTGGCGTCGTCGAAGCGACCGAGGCCGCGCTCCCTGCAGGTACCTGGCCGGTCTGGACCGGGGGCAACCACGACCTCTCCCGTTTCCCGACCCGCTGGGCCGGTGGCGATCCGGCCCAGGCCCGCCTCGCGACGCTGATGGTGCTGGCACTGCGCGGGACCGCGTTCCTCTACTACGGCGACGAGCTCGGTCTCGTCGACACCGAGATCCCCGACGACCGCATCCTCGATCCGGTCGGCATCACCTTTCCCGGGTTCGGCCGTGATCCCGAGCGCACGCCGATGCCGTGGTCGTCCGACCCGGGCGGCGGGTTCACCGACCCGGGCGTCGAGCCGTGGCTCCCGTTCGGCGACCTGGCGGGTGCGAACGTCGAAGACCAGCGCCGTGACCCGGGCTCGACCCTCTCGTTCACGCGCGATCTGGTCCAGCTCCGCGCCGCGATCCCGGAGCTGCGGTCGGGCGGATACGCAGCCGTGCCGGGGACTCCCGACGACGTGTGGGCGTGGACCCGGGGCGGACGCGTGCTCGTCGTCCTCAACTTCGCCGACCACGCCCGGACCGTCGACGGCGTCACCGGCCTCGTCCGCCTCACCACCACCCGTACCCAGGAAGGCGATCGCGTCGAGGGCACCCTGGCCCTCGGTCCCCACGAAGGCGTCATCGTCTGGCTCGACACGCCGTAGCGAGACGTTGGTGCGATCGGGCCACCTCCAGCGTGGGCAATCGCACCGACGTGAGGTCGCGGCGGCGGTCAGCTGTGGCTGGCGGTCCAGGCGAGGAGGGTGTCGGCGTCCCAGGTGTTGACGATGCGTTCCTCGGGAACCTCGCACGCGACGGCGCGTTCGCAGCCGTAGGGCTGCCACGACAACTGGCCGGGTGCGTGGGCGTCGCTGTCGATCGAGAAGAGCACACCGGTCTCGACCGCCAGGTTCAGGAGCCGGCGGGGTGGATCGAGCCGTTCCGGCCGCGAGTTGATCTCGACCGCGGTGTCGAACTCCCGACACGCGGTGAACACCAGCTCGGCGTCGAACTCCGACTCGGGCCGGCCCCGCCCGAGCACGAGCCGTCCGGTGCAGTGGCCGAGGATGTCGACGTGGGGGTTGGCGACCGCGGCGACCATGCGGTCGGTCATCGCCCGTTCGTCCATGCGGAGCTTGGAGTGCACGCTGGCGACGACCACGTCGAGCCCGGCGAGGAGCTCGTCTTCCTGGTCGAGCTTCCCGTCGTCGAGGATGTCGACCTCGATGCCCTTCAAGATCCGGAACGGCGCGAGCTCCTCGTTGAGCGCGTCAACCACGTCGAGCTGCTCCCGCAGACGTTCCGGCGTGAGGCCGTGGGCGATCTTGAGGCGGGGGGAGTGATCGGTGAGCGCGACGTAGTCGTGGCCGAGCTCGATCGCGGCGCGCATCATCGTCTCGATCGGTGCGCCACCGTCGGACCAGTCGGAGTGGGTGTGCAGGTCGCCCTTCAGCGCGGCCCGCAACGGGCCGCCGGCGGCGAGCGCACCGTCTTCGTCGACCTCGAGCCGTTCGAGGTAGGCGGGCGTCCCGCCGGCGAGCGCTTCTCCGATGACGCGGGCGGTGCTGTCGCCGACGTTGGGCAGGTCCCGGAGCCGGCCGGTGTCGGCCAGCGCGCGCAGCTCGTCGTCGGACCGGCCCCGCACCTCGTCGGCGGCCCGTCGGAAGGCCTGGATCTTGTAGGTGGCCTCGCGACGGCGCTCCATCAGGAAGGCGATGCGGTCGAGGGCCTCGCTGGGGGTCACGCCCTCGAAGGTACCGCGCGCGAGACGGCCGAAACCCGGCGCCGGGTCGTCGAGAGGGCGACGATTCCGACGCCCGTATACTCAGGTCCTCTCGGAGGGATGACTGAGTGGCCGAAAGTGCTCGCCTGCTAAGCGAGTAGGGGGTGTTAATCCTCCTCGAGGGTTCAAATCCCTCTCCCTCCGCCACTGTTGGAGCTGCATGACCGCTTCTCCTGACCACGTGACCGCCGCGGCACTCGCGTCTCTCGGCGCGGCCACCCTCGGCGAGTCGGGCGGCCGCGCCATGCGGTCCCGGATGCGCGCGGCCTGGCCGGGCGCCCGACTCGCGGCGCCGGGCTATCCGGTCGTCTGCACCCCGGGCGACAACCTCGCGGTGCACGTCGCGGTCACCACCGCACCCGTCGGCTCGGTGCTCGTGGTCGACGTCGGCGACATCGCCGAGCTCGGCTACTGGGGCGAGGTGCTCACCACCGGTGCCGAGGCGCGTGGGATCGTCGGTCTCGTGATCGACGGTGGCGTGCGCGACGTCGCCGCGCTCGCTGCCCACCGGTTCCCCGTGTTCTCGACCCAGATCGCGCTGTCGGGCGCGACGAAGCAGCATCCGGGGAGCGTCGGTGCCCCGGCACGGGTCGGTGGGGTCGACGTGGCGCTCGGCGACTGGATCGTGGGCGACGACGACGGCGTCACCGTCGTGCCTGGAGCCGACCTCGCGGCCGTGCTCACCGCGGGAACCAACCGCGCCGAGAAGGAAGACGCCATGTTCGCGGCGCTTCGCTCCGGTCGCACCACGGTCGAGCTCCTCGACCTCGACCCCAGCCCGGTCGCTGTCGCTCCCACCCCACCGAGCCCGAAGGAGGCGCAATGAAGGTCCTCGTGGCCACTGACGGATCCGATCTCTCGATCGACGCGGCGCACCGCGCGTTCGAGCTGCTCGGCGCGCTCAGCGACGTGACCGTGCTCGCGGTGCTCACCGAGGTACCGGGCGACGACGCAGGAGGGTTCGAGAGCTCCGCCCAGTCGCCGCTCGAGGAGCGCCAACAGTGGGAGAACGAGACCACCGCAGCCCAGGAGGTCATCCGGGCGACAGTCGCCGCCGTCCAGGGCGCCACGGTTGCGACCCGGGTCGAAGTCGGCGATGCCGGTCCGATGATCGTGTGGGTCGCGGAGCAGATCGATGCCGACGTCGTGGTGGTGGGCTCGCACGGTCGTGGCGCCCTCAAGCGCATGGTCAGTGGATCCGTGAGCGAACACGTGGTGCACCACTCGCCGTGCCCTGTACTCGTCGTGAGGAAATAGAGGAGATGCAGGCGGAGGCGCCGGACGCGCACCCTCAGTGCGCGGACAGGTGAGCGATCGAGGCGCCGCAGCCGGAATCGACCATCAAGGGCGCAACGAGCTCACCAGGTTCGGTGGGGTCTCGCCGGCCAGCACCGCCCGTGCACCCTCGCTCGCGACCCGCGCCATGCGCGTGCGGGTGGCCAGCGACGCGCTCCCGATGTGGGGGAGCAGCACCGTGCGCGGTGCTGCGAGGAGTCGAGGGTGCACGACGGGCTCGGCCTCGAACACGTCGAGCCCCGCGGCGAAGATCGTGCCGGTCTCGAGTGCCTCGGCGAGCGCGACCTCGTCGACCACCGGGCCTCTCGCGGTGTTCACGAGCACCGCGTGCGACCGCATCCGTGCGAGCTCCGGCGCCCCGATGAGGTGACGGGTCGCGTCGGACAGCGGTACGTGCACGCTCACGATGTCGGCACGGGTGAGCAGGTCGTCGAGGTCGGCGACGTAGCCGGGCATCCCGGTGTTGGTTCGCGAGTGGTGGAGCACCTCCATGCCGAACCCGGTGGCGCGACGGGCGACCGCCTGGCCGATCCGCCCGTACCCAACCAGGCCGAGCACCGCACCGTGTACGTCGCGACCGAGATACTGGTTGATGCCCCAGCCCGCCCATCGCCCGTCACGCAGGTCGGCTTCCGCGTCGGATGCCAATCGCGACGCGGCGAGGATCAGGAGGAACGCGAGGTCGGCGGTGGTCTCGTCGAGCACCCCGGGGGTGTTGCACACCGCGATCCCGCGCTCCGACGCCGCGTCGACGTCGACGTTGTCGTAGCCGACGGCCACGTTCGCCACGACGCGCAACCGACCCGCGCCGCCGGCGAGCACCTCGGCGTCGATCCGGTCGGTGAGGAGACAGACGATCCCGTCGACGGTGGCCGCGGCGGCGACCAGCTCATCGTGCGACAGCGGGGTGTCCCGTGGGCGTTCGACCAGCTCGTGGCCGGCATCCACGAGCGGATCGAGCCCGCCGTCGGGAAGCCGGCGGGTCACCAGGACGCGGGCCACCGGAGCTAGTGGTTCGTGTAGTCGACGGGACCGGCGTCGGGCAGGCCCACCGCGAAGCAGAAGCAGTGGATCGGCGCGTGGTCGCTCACGGGGCGCAGGCTGTGGATCAGGTTCGGTGGGATGTGCACGAGGTCGCCCTGGGCGATCTCGCGCTCCTCGCCGTCGATCACCATGAGTCCGCGCCCCGACGTGACGTAATAGAACTCGTGCGTCGGGTGCGAGTGGGGGTCGACGAGGCCACCCCCGGCGACCTCGAACTCGCTGACGAGCTCGAGGTGACCGCCGGCGGTGATGTCGTGCATCTCGCGTGGGTTCACCAACCACCACACGGGGACGGTTCCGTTGTGTTCGACGACCGGCGCGGCGTCTTCGATCGACCGCACGTCCATCCGAGGTCCTCCCTACACTGACGCCCCGACAGCGTGTTGCGGCATCAGCGTCAGCGTACTCAGGAGCAGAGCCCGGTGGACAAGCCCCGCGTCATCCCGATCGACGCGCAACCCCTGACCGCCGAGTCGTGGGCGCCGTTCGGCTGGGTGCCCGTCGCCGACACCGATCCGCGCGACGCGGAGCACGCGCTCGAGTTCGTGTGGGCGGATCCTCACGTGAACGTGATCGCGCACACGTTCGACGAGATCGAGCACTCCGACGTCGGTGCCGTGTGCGCGGGGTTCTTCCGCCACGACACCCACACCCAGACCCTGATGGTGCTCAACTGCCCCGCGATCGTCGTCGTGGCGCCGGACCACGTCGACTTCTCCGATGTCGCGGATCTCGACACCGTGCGGGCGTTCCGGCTCGAGGTGCAGGACGCGCTCGTCCTCGGGCGCGGAACCTGGCACTGGGGCCCGTTTCCCATCACCGAGCCGGTCGTGCAGCTCTTCAACGTGCAGGGTCGCCGGTACGCGGAAGACAATGCCGGCGTCTCGCTGGCCGAGCGACAGGACGTGGTGTTCGCAGTACGGTCCTGACCCGGGATCAGCCGAGGGACGGGGTGCGACGGTGCGGGTCGACAGCGGTGGCGTGGGGATCGAGTACGACGTGCACGGAACCGGCCGGCCGGTCGTGTTGCTCCACGGCTTCCCCGACTCGGCGCGGTTGTGGCGCAACCAGATCCCGGTGCTCGTCGAGGCCGGCTTCCAGGTGATCGTGCCCGACCAGCGCGGATACGGACGCTCCGATCATCCGTCGGAGGTCGAGGCGTATTCGCTCCCGTTCCTGGCCGGCGACGTGCTGGCGGTGCTCGACGATGTCGGTGTCGAACGCGCCCACGTAGTGGGTCACGACTGGGGCGCTGCGGTCGCGTGGGGCGTGGCGTCGCTCGTCCCCGACCGGGTCGACCACCTCGCGGTGTTCTCGGTCGGCAACCCGATGGCGTTCGCCGCGGCCGGCTTCCCGCAACGCGAGAAGTCGTGGTACATGCTCCTGTTCCAGTTCCACGACATCGCGGAGCGGTGGTTGTCCGACGACGACTGGGCCAACTTCCGGGCCTGGATGGCCCATCCCGACGCCGACGGGGTGATCGCCGACCTCGACGCCACCGGATCACTCACCACGGGTCTCCACTGGTACCGGGCCAACGTCGGGCCCGAGTCCTTCGTCGGTCCGCCCCTCGTGCTCCCGCCCGTCGTGGCACCCACCATGGGGGTGTGGAGCACCGGAGACGAGCATCTCACCGAGGCCCAGATGACGCTCTCGGAGCAGTTCGTGAGCGGCGGCTGGCGCTACGAGCGCCTCGAGGGTCCCGGACATCACCTGCAGCTGGAAGCTCCCGATGCGGTGAACGCGCTGCTGCTCGATTTCCTCCCCTCCTGACCTGTGCGACGATCACACCCGTGATCGACGAACCGGCGCCGCAGCCGTCACCCGAACCGGAGCTCGTTCCGGCCGGAACCGCGGTGTTGGCCTGGACCGAACCCGAACCGCCCGCGGGCACGCTCACGGGGTTCACCCGCCGGGTCACCGACCTCGGACTCGGTGCGGCGAGCATGCTCGCCACCGCAACGGTCGAGGCCGTCGAGCGCTTCGTGCCCGGTGAACCGCCACCCCCGGGCCCGTCGCCGGCTCCGGGGATGCTCCGGCTCGTGCCGGGCGCGCTGATCGGCGCCGGACTCGTCGCGCAACGTCGTCTCCTCGACGTCACCGCCGCGGCCGAGCGCAGCGCGGCCCGGATCACCGGCGTGGCGCGGGAGACTCCACTGGTCGGCGACACGCTCCGGTCGGCCGAGGGCTACCTCGCCGACTGGAACGACCGGGGCGAGGCGGTCCAGGCCCGCAACCGTGCATTGCTCGCGGAGTTCGTGCGTCGTCTCGCACCCGAGCTCGCGACCGCCGTGGTGACCCAGCTCGACATGGACACGCTCGTAGCGCAGCTGCCGATCGACTCGATCATCGCGGGTGTGAACATGGACGCCTTGCTCGAACGGGTCGACGTGCAACGGATCATCGACCGGGTCGACGTCGACGGCATCGTCGCGCGGGTCGACATCGACAGCATCATGGCGCGGGTCGACATGGACAACATCATGAACCGGGTCGACATCGTGCCGATCGCCCAGGAAGTGATCACCGAGGTCGACATCGGATCCATCGTGCGGGCGTCGACGGGCAGCATCGGCGGCGACGCCCGCGACAGTGTCCGGGTCGCGTCGATGCGGGTCGACGGCTTCGTCGGAAAGGTCACCGACAAGGTCCTCCTCCGTCGCAAACCTCGCAACACGGCGGTCGCCGGCTTCGACCCGACGAGATTCCTGGAGGAGGGGGCCGACAACGGTCCATCCGGCGAAGGCGACCCGGGAGGTGGAGGCGAATGACGGCACCCGCCGTCCGCAACCCCAAGGCTCGCGCGCTGCAGGGGAGCCGTGCGGGAATCGTGAGCCGAGTCATCGCCGACGGCATCGACTTCGCGATCTCGTTCGCCATCTACTTCGCGCTCCTGGTCAGCGTCGCGCTCACCGACTACCTGCTCACTCAGGAGAACACCCTCAAGATTCCCGATCCCCCCGTGTTCGTCTCCGTCTTCGTTCCCTGGCTGATCCTGGTCCTGTACCTCACCGTGGGGTGGTCCGGGACGGGCCGAACTGTCGGCAAGTCGTTGATGGGACTTCGCGTCACGACGCGTTCCGGGCTCCGCCTCCGGCCTCGCCGAGCGTTCTTCCGTGCGCTGCTCTGCGCAACGTTCCTGTGGGTGATCCTGTGGGTGGCGGTCAGCCGGAAGAACCTCGGGCTGCACGACATCGTGTTCCGAACCGGCGTGGTCTACGACTGGGACGTCGGCGTCTGACCTTCGCCGCCCGGTTCGAGCGGCGCGAGGCGGCTCACGAGATCACGGAGCTCGCGGATCTCGGCCCGCAGCTCCTTGAGGTCGTCGGCCTCGGCGGTCAGCTTCGCGGGCGTCGCGCTCGCACCCGAGATCGACATGTCCTCGAGGCGGAACATCGACGCGAGTGTTGCGGCGACGGTTCCGAGCAGAGCGACGCCGGTGAACATGAGGACGGTCGCGGTGACCTGTCCGACGGTCGTCGTCGGGACGAGGTCGCCATACCCGACGGTCGTCACCGTGACGACGCCCCACCAGAGTGCGTCGGGGAACGTCTCGAACCCGTGTGCGCCGTCTTCGCTCCTCCACACGATGAACGAGCAGGTCAGAGTGGCCAGCACGACGTAGAGGAACGGCCGGCCGAGGCGATTCACGGTTCGGCGCACGAGGTGGGAGTGGTTCGCGACCGCAACGATGCGCGCGACCCGGGCCAGGCGGAAGAGCGCAAAGAGTCTCGCGGCCGAGGTCCCGACGAGGATGCTCCACGGGAACGTGAGGATCACGATCGCGAGATCGATGATCCCCGAACGGGTCCGGAGGTAGTGCTTGCGCAGACGCAGGTGGACGACCAGGTCGACCAGGAACATCGCCCAGCACGCCATCTCCAACGCCCAGGCCTTGAAGTCGGTGGGGACCTCACCGATGTCGGCGACGAGCGGGAGGATCGCGGCGATCACGATGAGCGGCTGGGTCCGCCGCTCCCAGGTGTGGAGCTTCGCCTCGCGCCGGTCCTGGTCGGGGTCGATCGCCGAGGCGTCCGTGCTCGTCACCGCTGCAGTCTCGCGACGACTCCGGAGCCCACCGCGGATCCCCGGGGACGGTCGGGACCGGCGCCGTACACTCTCGGCGTGCGTGCTGCCGTCACCCGAGCCGTGGGTGAGCCCCTCGTGGTCACCGACGTTCCCGATCCCGTCGTCGGGCCGGGGGAGGTACTCCTCCGCGTGTCGGCGTGCGGCGTGTGCGGATCCGACCTGCACCTCGCCGACGCGCTCGACGCGCCCGGCCTGGTGCTCGGACACGAGTTCTCCGGCGAGGTCGTGGAGGTCGGACCGGGCGTCGACCAACCGTTCCGAATCGGCGAGCGGATCGCCGGGTTCCCACTGGTCGGGTGTGGGCACTGCGAGATGTGCATCACCGGTTCTCCGTCGAAGTGCGCGCAGGCGGAGCAGCTGGGCTTGCAGCGCCAGGGCGCGTTCGCCGAGTACGTGACCGTGTCGAGCCGGGGCGCGTTCCGGCTCCCCGACAGCATCGACGATCGGCACGGCGCGCTGGTCGAGCCGCTCGCAGTTGCGCACCATGCGCTCGACCGCACCCCCATGCAACGGGGCGAGCCGGTGCTCGTCATCGGAGCCGGTCCGGTCGGAGTCGCGGTCGCGCTCTGGGCGCGCCACTTCGGCGCGCGTGAGGTGGTGGTGAGTGATCCCATCGATCACCGCCGCGCGCTCGCCGAGCAGCTCGGTGCCACGGCGACGATCGACCCGACCACCGAAGACGTCGCGTCGGCGTTCGAGCGGATCGCGGGGACGCGGCCGGGCGTCGTGGTCGAGTGCGTCGGGGTCCCCGGCATGATCCAGCACGCCACCGACGTCGCCGCGATCGACGGTCGGGTCACGATCGTGGGTGTGTGCATGGGTGCCGACACGATCATGCCGCTGACACCGCTCACCAAGGAGCTGCTCACCCAGTTCGTCCTCTATTACCGCACCCACGACTTCGCGCACACCATCGCGATGCTCGCGGCCGGCCGGATCGACCCGTCGCCGCTCATCACCGACACGTTCGGCCTCGACGCCCTCCCCGACCGGTTCGAGGCGCTCAAGCACCCGACCGACCAGTGCAAGATCCTCCTCGAGCCGTCTTAGCTCAGGAGAAGAAGCGGAGCAGGCGGACACGGCACGGGACGGGAATCGGTGAGCGGTAGAGCCTGCGGAGCGGATTCGACCATCAAGTCGCGTACTCGTCTCGGAGCTTGCGGCGGTAGACCTTGCCGTTGTCCTGGCGGGGGAGCTCGTCGACGAACTCGATGGACCGGGGGCACTTGAAGCCGGCCAGCCGTGTTCGACAGTGCGAGAGGAGCTCGATCGCCAACTCGGGTGATCCGCTCGCGCCGTCGGCGACCTCGACGACCGCGAGGACCTCTTCGCCCCACTCGTCGTTCGGGACCCCGATGGTCGCAGCGTCGCGCACCGCGGGATGCTCGAGCAGCGCCGCGTCGATCTCGGCGGGGTAGATGTTCACCCCGCCCGAGATGATGAGCTCCGCGCTGCGGCCGGAGAGGAACAGGTAGCCGTCGTCGTCGACGTAGCCGACATCGCCGAGCGTGTAGTACGACCCGCGCTGGGTCCGCGCGGTCTTCTCGGCGTCGTGGAAGTACTCGAACTCGTCGCCCGGCGGGCTCTTCAGCCAGACCATCCCGATCTCGCCGGCAGGCAAGGGCACCGCATCGTCGTCACCCACGATCACCTGGTCGGCCGGGTACGGGCGACCGACGGTGCCCGGTCGCTGCAGCCAGGTTCCCGAGTCGACGAGGGTTCCGGCGCCTTCGGTGGCGGCGTAGTACTCGACGATCACCGGCCCGACCCACTCGATCATGTCCCGCTTCACCGCAACCGGACACGGCGCCGCACCGTGGACCACGAGCCGCAGCGACGAGAGGTCGTGACGCGAGCGGGTCTCGTCATCGAGCGCGAGCAGACGGTGGAACATCGTCGGCACCATGTGGGTGTGCGTCACCCGGTGCTCCTCGATGAGGCGGAGCGCCTCCTCCGGGTCCCAGCCGTCCATGAGCACCACCGTGGCGCCGTTCGAGAGCGGCGAGATCAGCGAGATGTTCAGTGGAGCGGCGTGGTACAGCGGGCCGGTGCAGAGGTGGGCACTGGAGTCGTCGTAGCCCGCGAGGTTGTCGACCGTCGGGGGGTTCGGGCGCTTGCGGACGCCTTTGGGTCGTCCCGTCGTCCCCGACGTGTAGAGCATCAGGGTTCCGGGGCTCGGGTCGGGAATCGGGTCGGCGGATTCCGACGCGAGCACCGCGTCGTAAGGCTCGCCGATGTCGATCGTGGCGCCCACGGTGAGCACCGTCGTGAGCGTGGAGACATGACGGCGAGCCAGTTCGACGGCCGGTGCGACGTCGGAGTCGACGACGAGGACGCGCGATTCGCTGTCGTCGACGATGTACGACATCTCATCGGCGGTGAGGTGCCAGTTGATCGGTGTCAGGTGGAAGCCGGCGCGTCGGCACGCGGCCCAGACCTCCACGAATTCGGGCCGGTTGCGCATCACGAGCGCCACGCCGTCGCCCTCGCCGAGTCCCCGGGCGCGCATCGCCCGCGCGAGCTGGTTCGCATGGCGGTCGAGCTCGGCGAACGTCCGGTCGCCCTCTGGGGAGATGATCGCGGCGCGCGCGGGTGCCACCGTCGCCCAGTACGCGACAGCGCGACCCTCGGCGGTGGAGCGAGCCTGCAGATCTGGGTCGGCCACGCCGGAACTGTAGGCCCCGCCACCCGCATCTACGCTCGCGACGCCCGCAGCGGTTCGGGCCGAGGGGAGATGGCTCCATGGATCCGGCTGTGGCGCGTCGAGTGTGGCAGTTCGCGGAACCGATCCACGCGGTCTCGTACTTCGCACCCGAGACCCGTGCCGCCACCGACGCACTCGGACTCCGGGGCGGTTGGATGAGCTACTTCGGCTGTCGGGCCGCGCCGCTCGGGCGGGTCGGTGCGTCGGTCGTGGTCGCGACGTTCTCCAACTTCTACCCGGCGATGGTCGCCCGGAGCATTCCCGATGCATGGGACCACGCCACCCCCGAGCAACTGCTCGACACCCGACTCGGGGCCGCGGGGGACGCGCTCGAACGGATCCTCGGCGACGAGGTCCGGGGCCCCGCGCTCGGCCGCACCGCCCAGCTCGCCGGACGAGCTGCCGACGCCTGCGAGACCGTCGGACGAGCGTTGGCCGCCGCCAACGCAGGGATCCCGCGCACCGAGGTCCCGCACCTCGCGTTGTGGCAGGCCTTGACGACGTTGCGCGAGCACCGGGGCGACGGTCACGTGGCGGTGCTGGTCGACCATGGGGTCGCCCCGTGTGAGGCCCTCGTGCTCCAGGGGGCGACGGGGCGCTCGCCGACGGATCGTCTCCGGGCCAATCGGGGGTGGCCCGACGCGGAATGGTCGGCCGCGGTCGACGCGCTGCAGAGCCGCGGATGGATCGCGGCCGACGGATCGATCACCCAAGTCGGGACGCGCGTGCGTGACGAGATCGAGCACGACACCGACCGACTCGCGCTGGGCCCGTACCGCTCGGTCGGCGACGACGCGACCGACGATCTCGTCGTCGGACTCCGTCCCCTCGCGGCGTGGGTGATGTCGGCGGGTGCGGTCCCGACGGCCAACAACATGGGCGTGCCCTGGCCCCCCGTTCTCGACCCGTGAAGGTGGGTCGGGTCAGCCGGGGCGGGCTGCGCCGACCGGGCTGCCGTAGATCGGACCTTCCTTCACGAAGCTTCCGGTCTGCGGCGCGTAGATCACGTTGCCGCCGCCGGTGTACATCGCGACGTGGTTGCTCCCACCCGGACCCCAGAACACGAGGTCGCCGGGCTGGAGCGCATCGAGCGGGACGTGCGGGAACATCCCATACTGCGCGCCGGAGTAGTGCGGCATCGGCACGCCGCCCGCCTGCCACGCGCGCATGGTGAGCCCGGAGCAGTCGTAGGTGTCGGGTCCGGAGGCTGCGTACTGGTAGGGCTTGCCGAGTTGCGACCGCGCGAACGCGATCGCGGCCCCGGCGCCACCCGATGCAGCGGGGCCGGCCCAGTTCCCACCCGACGACGCAGTCGAGCCCGACGACCGAGTCGTGGTCGCGGCGGCGGGTCGCGGTGTGGTGATCACGCGGGCCCGAGCGGCGGCTTCGGCTTGGCGGCGTTGTGCTTCCTGTTGCACCAGCGTCGCGAGCTCACCCTGCACCTGGCCGAGGAGGTCGGCCTGCTGTGCGTTCGCGGCTTCGATCTCGGCGCGCGACGCCTCGATCCGTTCCTGCTCTGCGGTGGCCTGGGCGATCGCTCCGTCGAGCTCGGTCTGACGGGCCGCGAGTTCGTCTTCCGCGTCGCGGAGCTGCGCGACCAGCTTGTTCTGGGTGTTCGACGCCGCGGCTGCGTACTTGGCCCGCGCGCCGAGCTCGCGGGCGTTGCCGACGTCGATCGCGTCGAGCGGTGACGACGATCCACCGCCCTTGTACGCGTCGACGGCGCGCTTGCTGAGCAGCGCGCGGAGCCGACCTCGCTCGGCCTCCGCCGCATCGATGCGCTGCTGCGCTTCGTTGCGGGCGGCCTGGGCCTGGTCGCGCCGGTAGCGCGCACCGTTGGCTTCTTCCGACAGTGCGTCGATCTGGCGCCCGTTGGCGTCGAGCTGCGACTGCAACGCAGCCGCCTCGGCTCGCTTGTCGTCGACGGGCGCCGCCGACGCGACGCTCGTCGGTGTCAGCGACGCCGCGAGCGCGGCGACGAGCAGAAGGGGGATCAGCCGGATGGGCCGGTGGTTCATGTGGGGACTCCCTGGGGCGATGCCGCGGTCGGTCCTTGCTGAACACGGTCCGGTGACGTCGTGTCTTCCGGCGTGAGACCTCATGAGCCTAGGAGACCCTCGCGCCCGCTGTCCCGCGGGTCTTCGCGGCGAATCACCGCATTTGCCCGAGGAACCCCCGGAGCTCATCGCCGCGACCCACTTCGATCGTGAACTGCAGGTCGCCGTCGACCCGGTCGCCCCGCCGTTCGCCGATCTTCACCGCGAGCGACCCGTCGCGCCGTTCTTTCACCTCGATGCCGAGGTGCAACGCGTGGATCCGCCACTTGCGGGTTCCGGGGGTGACGCCTCGGCGGAAGCCCTCGAAGACGCGGCCGTCATAGGTGAGTACGAGGTCGTTGTCGACGACCAGTTCCGAGCTGGGTGTCACCGGGACAGTGTCGGCGCGGCGGGCCCCGCTCCTTGAGCCGCTCAACTCCCGCTCGGAGGTGTCGACACTGGAGTGGTCGAATTCGAAAGGGATGAGATCGATGCAGACGGATCCCACCCAGACCATGACCTTGCGCTCGTTCGCCTTCGACCGCTTGAGCGCGATCGCCGCGGTGCTCGACGAATCCGGCACGATCGTCGACACGAACGAAGCCTGGCGACTCTTCGCACATCTGAACGACGGTTCGCTGACGAGCACCGGTACCGGGGTCAACTACCTCGACGTGTGCGAGCGCTCCGCGGAAGAGGGAGTGGATGTCGCGTCGTCGGTCGCGACCGGCCTGAGCCAGATCCTCGCCGGTGAACGCGAACACTTCGACCTCGAGTACCCGTGTCCTTCGCCGAGCCAGGACCGCTGGTTCATGTTGCAGGCCTCGTCGGCGCCGGTCGCCGACGGGGGTGGGCTCGTGCTGTTCCACGTCGACATCACCGGGCGCAAGCTGTTGGAAGCCAGCCTCGGAGAGCTCGCGGAGCACGACGAGTTGACTGGGCTCCCCAACCGCCGCGCCGCCGTTCGCTTCATCCGCGAGCAACTGACCGACACTCGGTACTCGGCCGTGTCGCTCCGGGTGCTGTTCTTCGATCTCGACGGCTTCAAGGCGGTGAACGACACCCACGGGCACCACGTGGGCGACGAGCTCCTCGCGCAGGTCGCGGTTCGTGCGCGTCGTACCGTGCGCGAGGGGGACCTCTTGGCCCGGATCGGCGGGGACGAGTTCGTGCTCGTCTGCCCCAACCTCCAGGAAGACGAAGCGAACGCGATCGCGGAGAGGTTGCGCGTGGTGATGGCCGAGCCGTTTCAGGTCGGGGCGGCCGAGGTCACCATCGGCGCCTCGGTCGGGCTGTCCTCGAGCGAACCCGACTCGACCGTCGATGCTCTCCTCGTGGCTGCCGACCGTGGGATGTACGCCGACAAGCGGCGACGCGGCGTTGGTCGCGCTTCCAACGACTGATCCTCTCGGGCTGATCACTCCTCGTTGTCACCCGCGACGCCCTCGGGTGCGTCTGTCGGAGTGACAACTCATCCAGGAGGTAGCCATGGGGAACAGCAGGAGCGCGCGACGGTGGTTGGTCACGGGCATGGTGGGAGTGCTCGGCGCCGCGGGTCTCGTCGCGGTGGCGGCCGCGGCCGGCAGCCCGGCGTCGGTCACGCGGGGCGAGCTCGTCCCGTTCGCGGCCGGGGCCGACGGTTCGACCTCGGGGCGTGCGTTCATGATCCGCACGACGCACGGTTCAACGGTCGTGCAGCTGCACGCTCGTGGTCTCGTTCCCGGGCGGCAGTACGCCTCGCACGTGCACGCGGCCCCGTGCGGTGTCGGTGACGCCGACGGTCACTACAAGCACGATCCCGCCGGTGCGGCGACGCCACCGAACGAGATCTGGCCCGGTGGCGGCCCGTTCGTTGCGAGCCGTGCGGGAACGGCGAGTGAGCGAGCCGTCGCGAACTTCGTGGCCGGCGCGAACGCCGTCTCTGTCGTCGTGCACGACCTCTCCCTCCCATCGACTGCGAACAAGATCGCGTGCGCCGATCTCGGCGGTGCGGTGCGATAGCTGCGTCCCGGTCGACCCGTCAGCACCCGGCGACGGGTGCAACGACAGTGGCTCGGACCGTGGGTTCCCGGTGCGTCGGTGCCGAGGATCCGCGGTCCGAGCAGCGGCGCGCGGCCTCGTGGGAGGATCACCACATGAGCGCCGATGCTTGGGCAAGGCGCATCCGCGACGCGTTGTCTGCTGCGTGTCACCCGGGAGACCCTGGTCGGGCGTCTGTCGGTGCGATGGCGATCAGTGGTTCTCTCTCGCCCTGGTATCTGACGGGCGCGATCTCGGCGGACCGGGCCGCGGCCTCGACGGCTCCCACCGGTGCGGCAGGCGAGATCGACGCCGAACGGCTCGTCGTCCGGCTGTTCGAGCAAGAGGGTCAGTCGCTCGTTCGTCTCGCTCGCATCTTCGTCGACGACCGCAACGCCGCCGAGGACATCGTCCAGGAGGCGTTCATCCGCCTCGCCCGGTCTGCGCACCGGATCAAGGATGAAGCGAAGGCGGCGCCGTACCTGCGGTCGATCGTCCTGAACCTGGCGCGCGACAACAACCGGCGGGGGTTGGTGTCGCTGCGCCACCACCTCCCGACCGACGATCGACGGGCGTCGACCGAAGACGAGATCGAGTTGCGGGAGGACCAGCAGCAGGTGATCGACGCACTCCGCGAGCTCCCCCTCCGTCAGCGCAACGCTCTCGTCCTGCGGTACTACGAGGAGCTCGGGATCGAAGACATCGCGGCGGCGATGGGGATCTCGCGCAACTCCGTCAAGACACATCTCCGGCGTGGTCTCGCCGCGCTCGAGGCGCGACTCGGCACCGTCGACGAAGGCGGGGACCCGGTCGGTCACGCGATCGACGATCGGGGGGTCTCGGCATGACCGCCGTGGAGCAACGGCTCCGCGACGCGCTCTTCGACGAAGCCCACGGGCTCGACGAGAGCGAAGACCTGTTCTCGAGGGTCACGCTGAGCATCGGCGACGATCGACAGATGCGGCGGCAGCGCCGCGCCCGGTTCGCAGTGATCGGTTGCCTCATCGGCGCAGTGCTGGCTGTCGTGTTCGCGACAACGGAACGAACGAAGGGAGAGCTCGTCATGGACTGGTGGGTCTTGGAGTTGTTGTGGTTCGCGGGGATGGTGTTCCTCGCCCTGTGGTTGGGACCGTTCATCCGACGGTTCGGGAAGAGCTATGCCGCGGATGTGTTCCGTGCGAATCCTCGAACCGGCAAGAGCTTCATCGTGTTGATGGACGTGGCGTACTACCTGATCTTCTTCGCCTTCATCCTCTTCACGGTCCGGTTCGAACCCGACTCGGGGTGGGGTCAGACGGTGAACGCAACCCAGCTCCAGGCCGTGACCGTGCGCCTCGGGGGGATCCTGCTGATCGTCGGGCTGCTCCACGGGCTCAACGTGCTGATGCTGCCGATCATCGGTCGGATCCTCACCTTGAACCGCCGCCTCGACGAGGACACCCCGCCCCCGACGCGCACCCGCACCGAGTAGCGACGGAGCCGAACCGATTCCATGTTCTTCCTGCTGATCCCGCTGGCGCTCGCGTTGTTGGTGGCGTCCATGCTCGGCCTCGCCGGTCTCGGGCCGCTCACCGACGAGCGCCGGGCCGACCGCAGCGGGGTCCTCGGCGGGATCGGCCCGGTGATCGGGTTGGTGCTCGGCGCCGGGCTCCTCGTGATCGCGGTGGTTGCCACGGTGGGCATCGCCGGGCTGTCGAGTGGCGACGACCCGTCGAACGGTGACGACACAGACGCCGGCGGCGAGCCGACCATGATCACGCGTGCACCGATCACGCGGACACCGACCACGCGCGCGTCGGTTCCGGTGGCCGGCCCGGCGGTCATGCTCGAGGCCGAATCAGGTGACGACGGCACCTCGACGTTCCCCACGTCGTACGAAGCAGCCGACGGGCTCGCGCCCGACACGGTGCTCTCGGTGCGCGTGCGCGGCTTCGAGACGTTCGCGTCGGGAATCGCGGAGCAATGTTCGGGAGTTCCCTCGCTTCGGTGCGCCAACGCGATCCCGGTCCAGTTCGACGGCGACGGGATCGCACGGTTCCAGTATCTGATCACCGACGACTTCCTCGAGTCGGGATCGAACGCCGAGGGCTGCCGGCTCGTCACCGCGCCGTGCACGATCGAAGTGCGATCGCGCGACGAGACGGGTCGTGAGACCCGCGCGTCGGTTCAGACCGTGTTCGGCGACACGCTCCCCGAATCCGGTCGCATCGTGGTGACGCCGTCGAGCGGCCTGTCGCTCGACGGCGAACCGGTCACGGTCGATGTGCGCGACTATCCGCCGGGCGTCGCGGTCACCGCGATGCTCTGTGCCGCGCCCGACGCGTTCGGGCCTCGGTGCGGCGCGCCCGGGCCCTCTGCGGTCATCGACGTCGGCGCCGACGGGACCGGACGCACGACCCTCGTCGTCTCGCCCGGCCCGGTCGGCGACGACCGCGTGTCGTGCGCGCGGGGTGACGACTGCGGGATCTCGGTGGCCTCCGACGACGTCTTCGTCCGAGCGCCGGTGGTTCCGATCAGCTTCGCTCCTCCACCGGGGGCCGCCTACGACCCGCTCCGCCTCGCGCTCGGGCTGGCCCTGGCCGTGGTGTTGCTCCTCGGGGCGGCGGTCCTGCTCGTCCGCACCGACTGGGCTCCTGTCGGGGAAGCGGCTGCGCCCGAGATCGACGACGCCGAGTACGCCGATCTCGACGCCATCATCGCCGCGCTGCCGCCCGAAGACGCCGACGAGTTGGCTCCCGTTCCCTAGCGGGAGAAGAAGCGGAGGCGGCGGTCACCCGACGCGGGACATGCGCCGGTGACGATCGAGCTGCCCCAGCGGATTCGACCATCAGGTGAGGAGCCACCGAATTCCGCCGGACCCGTGTCACCCACATCGGCCCGGGCTGCGTCTGTCGGTTCGAGGAGCCGAACAGGAGGCGGACGGATGGCCACGAACGTGATCGAGATCGAAGGACTCCGCAAGGAGTACCGGCGCAGGCGGGGGTCCACCGTCGCGATCGACGGGCTCGACCTCGCGGTGCCGGAAGGCGGCGTGTTCGGCTTCCTCGGCCCCAACGGCTCGGGCAAGACCACGACGATCCGGTGCGTGCTCGGACTCGCGCGACCCACGAAGGGTTCGGTGCGTCTGCTGGGTCGGCCCGTGCCCGACGACCTCGCGACCTCGATTCGCCGCGTCGGTGCGATCGTCGAGGCGCCGGCGCTGTTCCCGACCATCAGCGGACGCGAGAACCTCCTGCTCCTCGGCGCGATCGACCGCATCGGTCCGCGACGCGTCGAGGTCGTGCTCGAGGAGGTCGGCCTCACCGAGCGGGCGGGAGACGCGGTCAAGAAGTACTCGCTCGGGATGCGTCAGCGCCTCGCGCTCGCCGCTGCGCTCCTGAAGGACCCCGCACTGCTGATCCTCGACGAGCCGGCCAACGGGCTCGACCCGGCAGGGATGCGCAGCGTGCGGGAGCTGGTCCGGCGCCTCGCGAGCGAAGGTCGCACCGTCTTCGTCTCGAGTCATCTCCTCTCGGAGATCCAGCAGACGTGCGACCGCGTCGCGATCCTCAGCCGCGGCCGGTGCGTCACCCAGGGCACGGTCGCGGAGGTGAGCGCAGCAGCCGGTCACGGCAACGCGATGCTCGTGACCGTCGACGACCTGCCCGGCGCGTTCGCGGTGCTCGACCGGGCCGGCATCCCCGTCGAGCACGCCGATGGTCGTCTCCGGGTGGCCCTCGCAGCCGGAGAAGCAGCCCGGATCAGCCGAACCCTCGGCGAGGAGGGCCACTGGGTCAGGGAACTGCGCCCAGAGGAGCAGAGCCTCGAGGACCTGTTCCTCGAGGTGACCGACGAGCTCGGGTCGACTCCGAGCCGCGGGACCGACACACCGCACCTCGAGGAGGTCGGGTCGTGAACCTGTTGACGGTCGAGATGCGACGTGCCCTCCACCGACGGGTGGTGTGGGTCCTGATCCTCATCGCGCTGGTCGGCTGTGCGTTCGCGGGAGTCGTCGGGTTCCTCAGCTCGAGTGGCAAGACCATCGCCGAGCTGCACACGAACGGGAGTACGCATCCCGCGGTGCTGACGGACTGGTGGGGACGAGCCGAGGGCGACAACGGCGTGACGGTGGCTGCGACGTTCCTGCTCATCGGTGGTTTCTTCGCCGGCGCGGCCGTTGCGGGAGCGGAGTGGCGGGCCGGAACGATCACCACGGTGTTGACCTGGGAGCCTCGACGTGTCCGCCTCCACCTCGCCCGCACCGCGGCGTGCGGGATCCTCGCGTTCGTCATCGCGTTCCTGCTGCAAGTGGTGTTCCTCGCGTCGTTCCTCCCGGCCGTGCTCGCCAACGGGTCGACGGCGGGCGCCGACTCCAACTGGTGGCAGGCCCTCGCGCTCGCGATGGCCCGCTCGTCGTTGCTGACGGCTCTCGCGGCGATGCTCGCCGTGGGGCTCGCGACGTTGGGCCGCAACACCGCCTTCGCGCTCGCGTCGGTGTTCGCGTGGATGGCCGTGGTGGAAGGCTTGATCCGCGGCCTGCGCCCCGGCTGGGCCCAGTTTCTCTGGGGAGAGAACCTGGCGACGACGCTCTCCTGGAGCCAACTCGAGAACGCCGACTTCACCCGCGGGCCGGTGCTGGCCCTCCTCACGCTCGTCGTGTACACGGCCCTGCTGGTGACGGCGACGACGATCGTCTTCCAGCGACGCGACATCGCCGGAGGGACCTGAGAGCAGGGAGCGCCGGGATCGGTCCGGTCAGCGAGCAGGCGCGACGGAACCAGGGACATTGTCGGAGATCGGGTTGTCAGACTCCTGTGGGTTCGTCGCGACGAGTGGTTCACGGGGAGGTGACGAGAGCGTCACGCCCGCTCCTTAGGTTGCACGTCAGGTGAGCCGGGAAGTCTGGTCGGCATCGACTCCAGGGTCGATTCATCAATCCCTCCTCGAGGAGATGCCGATGCCCCGCGCGCTCACTGCTCCGCCCCGTTCCGGAAGCAGCTCGTCAGGTCGCGCTCCGGGTTCGGTGGCTCCGTCAGCTGAGGGCCTTCGTCGCCCACACCCTGGGAGGAAACGTGCGTAAGAAACTGTTGACAGGCGGCGCGATCGCGGGGGGTGCGCTGTTCCTCGGTGCTTCCCCAGCCGGTGCCGCCGAGCTGAGCCCATCAGAGCTGGTGCAGGCGAATCTCGACAACGTCTTCGTGCTGCTCGCGGCGGTGCTCGTGATCTTCATGCAGGCCGGGTTCGCCCTGGTCGAGGCGGGCATGACGAGGGCGAAGAGCGTCGCGAACATCATGATGAAGAACCTCACCGACTTCATCGTCGGGATCGTCGGGTTCTTCTGCGTCGGGTACGCCATCGCCTACGGCGGAACCGGAGACTTCTTCGGGACCTCGAACTGGTTCCTGAACGATGCGGTCGGCTACGGCAACCTCACGATGCCGACGTTCTTCGTCTTCCAGGTCGCGTTCGCGGCCACGGCAGCGACGATCGTCTCCGGTGCGATGGCTGAGCGTACGAAGTTCAGCGCGTACGTGATCTACAGCGTGGCGATCAGCGCGGTGATCTACCCGGTCGTCGTGCACTGGCTCTGGGGTGGCGGTTGGCTCTCGCAGCTCGACACGCCCTTCATCGACTTCGCCGGTTCCACCATCGTGCACAGCGTCGGTGGCTGGGCGGCCCTCATGGGAGTCATCTTCCTCGGGCCCCGGATCGGCAAGTACGGGGCCGACGGCAAGCCTCGAACCATCCTCGGGCACTCGATGCCCTTCGCGGTGCTGGGAACCCTCATCCTCTGGGTGGGCTGGTACGGGTTCAACCCGGGCTCGGAGCTCGCGGCCGACGGTGCCATCGGTCCGATCGCGTTGACGACGACGCTCTCGGCTGCGTTCGCTGCTTGCACCGCGCTCGCGATCACGTGGATCGTCGGCAAGCCTGATGTCGGGATGACGGCCAACGGTGCACTCGCCGGACTGGTGGGCATCACGGCTGGCTGCGCGGCCGTGGACAACTGGGCCGCGTGCGTCATCGGAGTGTGCGCCGGAGCGCTGGTGGTGGCTTCGGTGAGGTTCTTCGATCGCATCAAGATCGACGACCCGGTGGGAGCAATCTCCGTGCACGGTGTCTGCGGAGCGTTCGGGACGATTGCGGTGGGGCTGTTCGCGGCCGAGGGCGGCCTCTTCACCGACGGTGAGACCGATCAGCTCGTGTCGCAGGTGATCGGGGTCGTGGCCGTGTTCGTGTTCGTGGCGATCGCTGCGGGGATCTTGTTCGGCATCATCAAGGCGGCGCACGGTCTTCGCGTGACCGAGGAAGAGGAGTTCGCAGGCCTGGATGTCCTCGAGCACGGTGCCCCCGGTTACGGAGGCTTCGTCTTCGAGGATGAGGAGATCGCGGTGGGGACCACCGGACGGGTCGGCGTGCAGTAGCGCAACACGCCGGGCAAGACGGAGATCGGCTCGCGGAATGGGCACCCACCCTCCCCCGCGAGCCGATCTCCGCGCACCCTCGCGACACTGGCTGCCGGCCTGGGAGGCGACGGATCGGCCACGCCCGTCGACGACCGGCCCCGTCCTCGTCGAGCCATCTACACTCGGACCAGCACCACTGCGCTCGTAGCTCAACGGATAGAGCATCTGACTACGGATCAGAAGGTTGGGGGTTCGATTCCCTCCGAGCGCACAGATCACACGGAGCGGTTTCCAGCTCGCGTCCTCGACCAACGTGAAGGTCCCGAACGGCCTCCCCCGGGCTCACCCTCAAGAGCATCGCGGATCGGGCCGATGGTCCGGTATCGAACGTTCGGGCACGCCCACCAGGGCGACGGAAACCAGGGATGCGTCCATGACCAGCACCGACCGGAAGCAGACCGGGGCAACCACGCTCCTCGACAAGATCCTCGCGAACCCGCTGGTCGGGTTGTCGCCGTGGATCCTGTATTCAGTGGTCGAGGGCAACAACCGCCTCGAGGTGTCGGCCGCGCTCGCGCTGGGCCTGGCGCTCGTCATCCTGCTCGTGAACTGGATCCGCGGCGGGACGCCGAAGATGCTCGAGTACTCCGACGTCGTCTACTTCGCCGGACTCGCAGTCGTCGTCGCGTTCGCCTCGGCCTCGACGCGTGCGTGGCTCGAGCTGTGGGGTGGCGAGGTCGCGAACCTCGCGCTGTTCGCCATCGTCCTCGGGTCGATCCTCGTGCGGAGGCCCTTCACGCTGCAGTACGCCCGAGAGGATGCACCCGAGGAGCTCTGGCACGAGCCCGGGTTCCTCCGGGTCAACTACCAGCTCACCTGGGTGTGGGCGCTCGCCTTCGGGATCGAGGCGGCGTCGGGCCTGTACGGCGACGGCGTGTTGCACAACTCGAACAACATCTGGACGGGGTGGATCATCCAGACCCTGCCGATCATCATCGCCGCGCAGTTCACGATCTGGTACCCGAACCGGCTCCGCGCCGTCCGCGACGGTGCCGCCGAGACGCCCACCGTGCGCGACTTCCTCGGCACCGTGACCCCGTGGATCACGATCATCGGGATCATCACCCTCTTCGCCGGTGGCGCGCCGGAATGGCTCGGGATCGTGCTCATCGTCGTCGGCGTCGTGCTGACGAGGGTGCTCACCACCCACAAGCGGCAGTCCCGGGCGGTCGCGCCAGACGATGACGGGGATGCGCAGCAGATCACAAATGATCATGCGCTCTTCGCCGGCTCGACGACCCGCAATGCCGCACCGGCCGCACCAGTCGGCGCGCCCGACGCACGCGAGTAGCGCCCACGGCCCCGGAAATCCCCGGCATCGGCGGCCCCGATCGTCGAAGCTGTCGGTCATGGCGAACGAAGAGACCACGCTCGTGCTCATCCGGCACGGGGAGTCGGCGGCCCAGACCGGCGGTTTCGTGTCCGGGCACGACACGTGTCGCGGACTCAGTCCCCTGGGCCGGCGACAGGCCGAAGCACTGCGCGACCGGCTCGCCGCGACGCGTGAGTTCGGGGCCGTCGACGTCGTCTACACGAGCATCCTCCCGCGTGCGATCGAGACCGCAGCCCTGATCGCACCCGCGCTCGCGACTCCCCGCGGCGCGATCGAGGAGTGCGACTGGTGCGAGATCCACGCCGGTGAGGCCGAGGGGCTCACGTGGGACGAGATCGCCGAGCGGTACCCGGCCGGCGACGCGTTCGTCGCCACGAACGATCCGTTCATCAGCCGCTTCCCCGGCGGCGAGACCTGGGCCGAGTTCGCCGCTCGTGCCGGCGCGCGCCTCCGACGGGTCGCGCTCGAGCACTCCGGCGAACGAGTGGTCGTCGTGAGTCACGGCGGAATCATCGGCGCGAGCTTCGTCGCCCTCGGCGAGCTCCCCGTCGGCCGGGCGATCCCGATGACCCACGCGGTGCAGAACTCGTCGATCACCGAATGGCGCTTCGTCGGAGGGAGCTGGGTGCTCGCCCGCTTCAATGACGCCGCGCACCTCGCCCGCCTCGCCGACCCGGCGCCACCGGTCGACTGACCGGCGCCCGTGCGTCAGGCGCCGGGCTTCCAGATCATGAGCACGAGGATCACCACGAGCAGCAGGTGCAGCGCCGTCGACGCCGCGCCGAGGGTCTTGCCACGCCGCTCCATCTCCAGGACCTGCGGCGGCGGACCCGGCAGTCCTCCTTCGGGCGGGGGTCCGGCGGCCACGAGCTCCGCCGACAGTTCCTTCATCCGCTTTGCGTTGGGGAACAGCACGCCGTGGGAGATGCCGATCCCGACCGCGTAGAGCACGATCGAGAGCCAGATCCAGGTCTGGCCGAAGGTCCAGGCCTTGTCGCTCAAGCCCACCAGCGCGAACCCGAGGATGAACACCGCGTAGATGAAGTACTCCGCGATGCCCGAGACCGCGAGGTTGGCCTCGGTGATCGCGAGCCCACCCGGCCCGGGTCGGCGCTTCGCCTCGCGGCCGTACAGCCCGTTCAGGAACACGGTGCCGAAGCCCACGATGGCGCAGAGGATGTGCAGCAGCAGCACGATCTTGTACGCAGTGGTGTCGATGCCCACGGAGGTCTCCCTCGTCGATCGGTTCGGCGGCATCGTAGGAGTCGGGCCTGGAAGACTTCCATCCCGACCGTTCAGAGGAGCGACGAGCGTGCGCACGCGTGTCTCCGAGATGCTCGACATCGACATCCCCATCGTGCAGGCCCCGATGGGCTTCATCGCCCGCGCCCAGCTCGCGTCGGCGGTGTCGAACGCAGGAGGGATGGGCATCATCGAGACGTCGTCGGGTCGGCTCGACGAGGTGCGGGACGAGATCGCCAAGATGCGTGACCTCACCGACCGATCCTGGGGCGTCAACGTCGCCCAGCTGTTCATCAGCGATCTCTCGATCGTCGACTTCATCGTCGACCAAGGGGTCCGGTTCGTGACGACGTCGGCGGGCGACCCTGCCACCCTCGTCCCGTCACTCAAGGCGGCGGGGATCACGGTGTTCCACGTCGTGCCGACGCTCCGCGGCGCTCGGAAGGCGATCGCGGCGGGTGTCGACGGCCTCGTCGTGGAGGGGATCGAGGGTGGCGGCTTCAAGAACGCCGACGGCGCATCGACGATGGTGCTCGTCCCCCTGGTCGCGTCACACGTCGACGTGCCGATCATCGCGGCCGGTGGGATCGTCGACGGCCGTTCGATGGCGGCCACACTCGCGCTCGGCGCCGAGGGCGCGCAGATGGGGACGCGGATGCTCACCGCGACGGAGTCACCGGTGCACGAGAACTGGAAGCAGGCGGTGGTCGAGGCCGCGGAGACCGACACCGTGGTGGTGAACCGCTTCGCGAAGCCGGCGATGCGCACCCTCCGCACCGAGCGATCGACCTCGGCGGAACGGGAGACCCCGGCACCCTCCATGTCGATCGACGGGATCCTCGATCTCTACTTCGGTGGCGACATGGAGGCCGGCTACGCCATGAGTGGACAGGTCGCGGGCCGGATCGACCGCATCGTTCCCGTGCGCGAGATCCTGGAGACCACCTGGAACGACTGTCTCGCCCGTCTGCGCGAGCTCGGCGACCGCGCCTCCGACTAGCGACCGGCGCGGGTGTCGTCGGCAGGGGGGAACCGTTCCTTCACGACGCGTGCAGGCACTCCGACAGCGACGACGCCGGCGGGAAGGTCGTGGACGACGACCGAGCCGGCCCCCACGACGGTGTCAGCCCCGATGCTGACGCCGGGTAGCACCACGACGCCCCGCCCCAGCCAGGTCCGCGCGCCGATGTGGACGTCTCGCTCGTCGGTGGGCTGGCCGAACACCGGACCCGGTCGGTCGGTCACGTAGTTGGATGCCGTCACGTACACCTCCGGGCCGAACAGGGCGTTCTCTCCGACGAAGATGCGGCCCTGTCGGTCGCCCGCCCAGAGCGAGCAGCGCTCCCCGATGCGGACGCCCTCGCCGAGGGATATCCGCTGGCCGTTGGCGAGCGAGACATTCGGCGCGAGCCGTACCCCCGGACCCATGCGAAGCTTCCTGCGCTCGCGGACGTGCGCGTAGCCGTAGTAGTGGAGGATCCGGAACCCGTGGAACCAGACGCCCGGGTCGAGCATCGAGGCCGCGAACGCGATCCCTCTCCTGGCGCGGCTCACCGGTCGGTGACCCACTCGAGCCGCAGCCGACGCACCTTGACCGCGGCCCACAGGTGCGCCACGACCGCAACGACTGCGTAGAGCGCGGCAGGAGGCAGCAGCCGGAGGTCGGCGCGCACCGCCGACACGATGCCTGAGCCGCGTGGTGGCGGTTTTCCCGGCGCGTCAACCAGCTCCTGCTCGAGCAGCTGGTTGTACGCGATGACGCGGACCGTGCGGCGGACGTGGAGCCTGAGGTTGGCTGCTGCTCTCACCGTGAACGTGGCCCCGGCGACCGAGCGGCGTTCCTCGGGAGCGAACCTCGAACTGATCCAGAGGTCCTCCGCCTTCACGTCGGGGAACGTCCCGAACCTCGACCGACCCTCCGCCGAGAGCGCGCACACGCCGGAACCGATCATCGACTCGGTGGACCAGGCCGTGCATCGCCACAATCGGTACCACGCGCGCACCGGCCAGGTGCTGGAGTCGGTGTCGATGACGAGCACGGGCGCGGCGGCGAGCGCCTGGCCTTCGGCGAGTGCGCTCACGACTCGCCGCGCCGACGCCGCATCGAGCTGCACGTCGGCGTCGAGGTAGAAGCGGGGGAACGACGTCGCCAGCGTGTCACCGATGTTCAACGCGCCAACCTTGTCGGCGCGGGGGACCTCGACCACCGTGATGCTCGGATCCACTCGTCTGGCTCGCGCCGCGGTGTCGTCGGCGCAACCGTTCGCGACGACGACGATCTCGAACTCGCCCGGTTCGGCACCGTCGAGCAACGTGTACAGGCACCGTTCGATGACCCGAGCCTCGTTGTGGGCCGGGATCACCACCGATGCGCGCCGCGCCGGCGCCGTGGCTGTGTCGAACACTCGATGCGTCGCCGGCGGACGGTCCAACTTCTCGGTCATGCGTCTCCCCGACACCGCGCGTTGATCGCTCCCGGACCCGTTGCTACGACGCGGCCGGGTCGGCGTCAAGGTCCAGCTCGGAGCGCGCTCCGTTCCGTACGAGTACGACCGCGGTGCGCGCGTCACCGGGCGTCGCCGCGACGCAGCGTCACATCGCGCGGCCCCAGGGGCCACTCCTCGCGATGTTCAGTCGAGCAGCTCGAAGTCCCCCGGGTCGGGCCGGAGGGTGCGCTGCCAGTAGTCGAGGAGTGTGAACGGCCAGTTCTGCGCGACCCTGCCGGTCTCGTTCTTGTACCAACTGCTCACGTCGGAGGCGCCCCACGCCATCGCGCGGTTCTCCGCGTCGACGAGCCGGTTGAACTCGTCGTGCACGTCGGGCCTCACGTCGAGCGCGCGGTGCTTGCCCTCGAGCAACAACTTCAGGCACCCGACGATGTAGCGCACGCCGCACTCGGAGAAGTAGATGATGCTGCCGTTGATCACGATGTTCGTGTTCGGGCCGTAGAGACAGAACAGGTTCGGGAACTGCGGCACCGTGATCCCGAGGTACGCGCGCGCGTCGCCCGCCCAGTGCTCGTGCAGGTCGAGCCCACCGCGCCCGGTGACCTGCATCGGGGCGAGGAACTTCGACGCCTCGAAGCCGGTTCCGTAGATGATCACGTCGACGACGTGCTCCTGACCGTCGACGGTCTCGATCCCTTTCGGTGTGATCCGGGCGATCGACTCGGTGACGAGCGCGACGTTGTCGCGCTTCAGGGCCTTGGCCCACACCCCGTTGTCGCGCAGGAGCCGCTTCCCACCGGGCGGGTACGTGGGGATCACGTGGGGGAGGAGGTCGGGTCGGTCGGCGAACTCCGCTTCGAGGTAGCCGGTCAGCATCACCCGGAGGAACTCGTTCATCCCGCTGACCGACCCGAGCGACTGGTCCCACGACTCGTCGACGCGTACCGCTTCGATCGCGGCGTCGCCCATGCGCCAGAAGATCCAGAAACGGTTCCACTCGCTGTACGACGGCACGTGCGCATACAGCCAGCGCAGGCCGGGTGCGACCGCATCGTGGTAGTCGACGGTCGGGCCGAGCCACGGAGGCGTGCGTTGGAAGAGCGTGAGATTGCCGACGGTCGCCGCGATCTCGGGAACGAACTGCACCGCGCTCGCGCCGGTGCCGATCACCGCGACCCGCTTGCCCGCCAGGTCGACCGAGTGGTCCCACCGGGCCGAGTGGAACGCAGTGCCCTCGAACGAGTCGATGCCTTCGATATGGGGATACAGCGGCCGGTTCAACTGGCCGACCGCGCTGATCACCGCGTCACACTCGATCGTCGCCTCACGGCCCGACTCGTCGCGGGTGCGCACCGTCCACCGTCGCTCGGTGTCGGACCAGTCTGCCGAGAGGACCTCGGTCCCGAAGCGGACGTGATCACGGATCGCGAACGCGTCGGCGCAGTCGCGGAAGTACTCGTGCAGTACCGCTTGGGTCGAGAAGTGGAACGGCCAGTCGTGGCGCTGGGCGAACGAGTAGCTGTAGTTGTGGTTCGGGTTGTCGACCCGACATCCGGGATAGGTGTTCTCCAACCAGGTGCCGCCGACGTCGGCGTCCTTCTCGACCACGACGAAGGGGATGTCGGCCTGCTGGAGGCGGTGGGCGGCGAGGATGCCCGACATCCCCGCGCCGATGATCACGACGGAGAAGTCGCGGTCGGGCGCAACCTCGCCGAGGCGCCAGTCGGGCGCGCGATGGTCGCGGTCGCGCACCGCGAGCTCCTCGGAGAGCAGTGGAAGATAGGCGTCGAGGCCGGTCTCGCCGACGGTGTGCTCCATGATGCGCAGGAGGTCGTCGGCGGACGGCGGTGCCGCCGGGATGCTGCCGCCGTCGCGGAACCCCACGAGCACGTCGAGGGCGAGTGCACGCGCCCTCGCGAGCTGCTCGTCGGTGAGGCCGCCCTGGGGCAGGGCGGCCGCGAGCAGCGGATCGGGCCGGAGATCGTCGCGCAGCAGCGACAGGTCGCCGGTCAGGTACGCGAGAGCAGGGAGGAGCGGCGGGATCTCGGCGTCGGCGAGGGCCGCGGCGATCTCGTCGTCGCCGACCGTGATCGGTGCACACGCGGCAACGAACGGACTCGACGTGAAGGTCTCGGCTTCGCTCATGCGCCACGCTCCTCGGAATCGTCGGGCTCGCGATCCGCCGGCCGGGCCCGCCCGGCCGCGATCGCGACAGCAGTCTCGCCCAGCGCGAGGAAGAGTGCGGTGGCGTCGTCGACGAGCTGCTCGCGGGTGAGGACGATGCGGCCGTCGAGCCAGCCGATGAGCAGCTCGCTGAACCCACCCACCAGGATCGCGGCCCCGACCCGGCCGATCTGCTCACCCTCCGGAGGTGCGCCGAAGCGCGCGGCCGCATCCACCGCGACGATGTCGGCGAGGGTGTGGCCGGTCTCGACCCGGCGGCGGTTCAGGGCCTCGTTGTCGAGGGCCTCGGCGTAGAGGACGCGGCCCCGTCGACGGTCTTCGTCGACGAAGGCGACGATCTGCCCGATCGCGGCGCGGGTCTGGGAGCGGTGGTCGGTCGGCGCGCCGTCCATCGAGTGCACGACCGCGGCGGTCAGCTGGTCGACGAGCCGGTCGTAGACCGCCACCATCAGCTCGTCGAGGTCGGTGAAGCTCTCGTAGAAGTAGCGCGGGTTGAGCCGGGCCCGCGAGCAGACCGATCGGACGGTCGTGCGGGCCGAGCCCTCGGTGCCCATGATCTCGAACGCGGCATCGAGCAGGAGCGCGCGACGCTCCACGAGTCGGTCGGCGGGGCTGACCCCCACCCACCGGTTCCGGGCCCGGGACGACGACGTCGTGGTTGGCAACAGCCGTTACCATAATCTAGGTTGGCCGGTGACAGCCCGTGTCGGCCGGGTGACGACATCCCGCCGAGAACAGCGACACCGTGCGAGAAGGGTCGGAGGGTCGTGGCGGAGCGGATCGTCGTGGTCGGTGGCGGGGTCGGCGGGCTCGCGGCTGCGCTGGCGCTCGGCCGTTCCGGCCACGCCGTGACGCTCCTCGAGTCGGATCCACTCGACATCGCCGCCGACGCCGAGGCCGCGTTCGACGCGGAGCGCCGCGGCGCGCCCCAGGTGCACCAGACCCACGGGTTCCTCGCCCGGATCGTGGTCGAGCTCCGCGACCACTTCCCCGATGTGCTCGACGCTCTCCTCGCGGCCGGTTGCACGACGATGCCGGCGGTCCCCGACTACGGCGACCCCCAGCCCGGCGATGCCGACCTCGCCGCCCTGATCGTCCGACGCACCACCTTCGAGTGGGTGTTGCGTCAGGCGGTCGTCGCCGAAGCCGGCATCGAGACGCGCACCGGCGTGCACGTCACGGGAGTGACAGGTGCGCCGACTTCGTGGTCCGACGGCATCACCGTCGTCGACGGGGTCGAGCTCGACGACGGCACCCACCTCGCCGCGGCGGGCGTGGTCGCGGCGACGGGTCGGCGTGGCCCCATCCCCGACTGGCTCGGCGCGATCGACGTCGAGGTGCAGGAGACGATCGTCGAGAGCGGGCTCATGTACCTCTCGCGGTGGTACCACCTGCCCGAGGGCTCGCTGGCGGAGCTCGACCCGAAGCTGCTCGGTGACCTCGGGTTCGTGAAGTACATCGCGGTGCCGGGCGACGGATCGACGCTCTCGGTCACGCTCGCGATCCGGGCCGACGATCACGACCTGCGCGTCGCCCTCTCCGATCCCGACCGGTTCGAGCTCGCCTGTCGGTCCCTGCCCGGCCCCGACCAGTTCTTCACCAACGGGTCGCTCGAGCCGCGTGGGCCGGTTCGCCCGATGGCCGGTCTGCTGAACCGCATCCGGCGGTTCGTCGACGACGACGGTCGACCGGTCGTGCTCGGCTTCCACGTGATCGGCGACGCGCACACGTGCACGAACCCGCTCTACGGGCGCGGGTGCTCGCTGGCGGTGGTCCAGGCGGTGCTCGTCGCCGAGGCATTCACGGCGCACCCCGACGACGCGACCGCGCGCGCGGTCGCGTACGAGGCCGGGAGTCGACGCGAGGTCGAACCCTGGTACGAGGTCGCGGTGCAGATGGACCAGCTCGGCGCGGATCCGAACAGTCCCGGCATCGCCGGACCCGGCGGCAAAGCGCTCGCCGCTGTCTTCGTCGCGGCCGCGACGGATCCCGTCATCGGCCGTGGCCTCGCCCGGTTCTGGAACCTGCTCGCGACCCCGACCGATCTCATGTCCGACGCCGAGCTGCTCACGCGCATGGCTGCGGTCATGGCCGACCCCGACGCGTATCCGGTGCCGGACCGCGCCGGACCGTCGCGCCGCGAGCTCCTGGCCGCGATCACCACCGACGCGCCGACCGCGGCCTGAGAGGGGACGACGGTGTCCGATTCCGAGATCACCTCACGGACGCTCACCGTCGGTGACGTCGAGCTGCAGGTCACCGAGGCCGGGAGCGGTCCGCTCGTCGTTCTCGCCCATGGATTCCCCGAGCTCGCCTACTCGTGGCGCCACCAGCTCCCCGCGCTCGCCGCGGCGGGGTACCACGCAGTTGCGCCCGACCAACGTGGCTACGGGCGGTCGAGTCGCCCCGAGCCGATCGAGGCCTACGACGTCGTCGCACTCACCGGCGACCTCCTCGCCCTGCTCGACGACCTCGACGAGGAGCGCGCCGTGTTCGTCGGGCACGACTGGGGCGCGCTGCTCGTCTGGCAGCTCGCGCTGCTCGCACCCGAACGGGTCGCCGGCGTGGTCGGGATGAGCGTGCCGTTCATGCCGCGCCCGGCGATGCCGCCCATCGAGTTGTTCCGCCAGGTCCTCGGCGACGCGTTCTTCTACGTCGTCTACTTCCAGGAGCCCGGCGTGGCCGACGCCGACCTGGCCCGTGATCCGCGGGAGACGATGACCCGCATGCTCGCGGGCATGTCGGAGGGCGGCGACACGCCCGACTTCAGCCAGGCGCTCGCGAACGACGGTCGTGGTTTCGTCGACCGGCTCCCGGTCTCCGCCGGCCTCCCGGAGTGGTTGAGCCAGGCCGAGCTCGATCACTACGTGGACGAGTTCACCCGCACGGGCTTCACCGGCGGCATCAACTGGTACCGCAACCTCGACCGGAACTGGGAACTCACCCCGCAGCTCGACGGCGCCAAGGTGACGGTCCCGGCGCTGTTCATCGGGGGCGCGAGCGATCCCGTGCTGCTGATGAGCCCGCCCTCGGTGATGGACGGCTGGCTCGACGACCACCGCGGAACGGTGGTCGTCGAAGGAGCCGGTCACTGGGTGCAGCAGGAGAAGCCGGCCGAGGTGAACGCCGCGCTCGTCACGTTCCTCGACGGTCTGCGTCTCCGCGCCTGACCCCGCCGGATCGGGTGCCGGCGGCTCAGCTCGGACGGAAGTTCAGGCGGAGCTCGTCGGGTCCGGCGATGCCGGTGCCCGTGCGCCACTGCGGTACGCCGTCGAGCTCCAAGTCGGGCATTCGCACCGCGAGGATCCGCAGCGCCTCTTCCATCTCGGCCCGCGCCAGATGCACTCCGAGGCAGTAGTGCGGACCTCCACCGAAGGTGAGATGACCTTCTCGCGTCGCGGTGATGTCGAACACGAGCGGATCGACGAACGCCGACTCGTCGCGGTTCGCAGACGCCACCGACACGAAGAGCACGGTCCCCGCCGGGATGAGCCAGCCGTCGATCTCCGCGTCTTCCAACGCGATGCGCGGCACACCCGAGACCGCGCCGACGAGTCGCATCACCTCGTCGACGGCCTGCGGGGCGAGATCGGGTCGCTCGCCGAGCAGCGCCCACTGCTCCGGATGGCGGGCGAATGTGAAGAGCGCCTGACCCAGCTGGTTGCGCGTCGTGTCGTACCCGGCGAACACGATGCCGGCGATCATCGAGAACAGTTCCGACGCGCTGAGGCGGTCGCCGTCGTCGGAGGCCTGCACGAGGCTCGTGACGAGATCGTCGCGGGGGTGCTCCCGCCGGTCCTCGACCATGACCTCGATGTAGGCGCCGAGCTGCGATGCGGCCTCCTCGATCTCCGCGAGGTGCGCACCCAGCTCGAGTGAGAGCACGTAGGTGAGGGCATTGCCCCACCGGGCGAAGGCGCCGTGGTCGGTCCGCGGGGTGCCGAGCACCTCGCAGATGACCTGGACCGGGTACGAGTCGGCGAACTGGGTGACGAACTCGCATCGACCGTCGGACTCGAACGCATCGACGAGCTCGTGCACGAGGCCCTGCATCATCGGCCGATGCCGGGAAGCGGCAGCCGGGGTGAAGGACCGGCTCACCAGCCGGCGGAGTCGGGTGTGGTCGGCACCCTCCGTCGCGATCACCGACGACGCGAGCATCTCCGACACGAATCCGTCGCCGACACCCTGCATCGCGACGAGGAACGGGATCGACGTGACGAAGCGCGGATCGGAGAGGACGTCGCGCGCTTCGGCGCGGCGCAGGATCGCGGCTCCCAGCGGCGTCCTGGCCACCGCGGTCTCGGCCCGGAGCGCGGCGTACAGGGGTTCCGGGTCGTCCTGCACCGCAGGATCGAAGATGTCGAGGAGCGGTGCGTCCGCCAGCGCCGGCACCGCGTCATCCTGGCAGATGGTCGGTCGACGCTCCGACCTGACGCCGGATGGCAGCAGTCACGATGTCGGGTGCCTCCAGCGGGAGCATGTGCCCGTACCCGGGGAGCTCCTGCAGCTCGGCGCCGGGGATCGCCGCGACGATCGCGTCGGCGCGGGGAGGTGGCGTGAGCGTGTCGCGCGAGCCGATGAGCACCGTGGTCGGGACACCGATGCCTGCGATTCCCTCGACGAGATCCATTTGGGCCATCGCGACGAACCAGCCCGACCGCACCGAAGGAGGACACGCCACGAGGAGATCGCGGGTGAGGAGGAGGTCGTTGCGGTGGACGTGGACACCGAACACCCCTCGCACGAGCGCATGGCCCATCGCGCTGGTGAGGACCGGTTCGATCCACGGCCGCTCGAGGATGGCCTCCGCTCGCTGCCCCGCCCGTGTGTCGCCCTCGCCCTTCGCCGCGGTGGCGACGAGCACGACCACGCGGGCGTGCGCCGCGAACGCGTCGGGATGGTGGATCGCAAGCGACTGGATCGTCATCCCACCCATCGAGTGCCCGGCGAGGACGGCATCGCGCGCATCGACCGCTTGCAGCACCGCGGCGAGGTCGGCGCCGAGGCGGGGGATGGTGAGCCCGTCGGTTCCGATCGTCGACGAACCGTGGCCGCGCTGGTCGTAGAGCACGACCCGGTGACCCGAACGGAGCAGCCGGTGGGCGACCGGGGACCACGTCTCACGCCCTCCCATCCAGCAGTGCGCGAGCACGACCGTTGGGCCGTCGCCCGAGACCGTGACCGCGAGGGCCGCGCCGTCGTCGGTCGTCACCACCGAGAACTCACCGGCGGGGAGGATGCGATCGGCGGGCGAGCTCGGATCGACACCCTCGGCCCACCGCCGGTCGGCTCGCCGGGCGAGCAGCACGGTCCCGAGGGCCGCGGCGGTCGCCCCGAGCGCGAGCGCGGCGCGGGCTCTCACCGCTCGACCGCCGAACCGGCGACGCGATCGACCTCCGGCGACGCGACGAGCTCGTCAGCGCGCCACGTCGAACCGGCGGGTCCGGCTCCGGAACCGGAAGGTGTGCTCGGGCCAGAGCGTCGTGTTGCGCCCCTGGGCGTCGAGGTACCAGCTCGAACAGCCGCCGCTGTTCCAGACCGTGCCCGCGGCCTTGCGCCGGATCGAGTCGGTCCACACGGCGAGCACCGGAGCGCGCAGCTCCACGCTCGCAGCCCCCGTGCGGTCCATCGTCTCGATCGCGTCGACCACGTAGGCGATCTGCGCCTCGATCATGAACACGAGGGAGGTGTGCCCGATGCCGGTGTTCGGTCCGGCGAGGAAGAAGAAGTTGGGGAACCCCGGCACGCTCGAACCGAGGTACGCCTGCGCACCGGTCGTCGCCCACGTCGTGGCGAGACTGGTCCCCTCGCGCCCGTGGATGCGTTGCGCGATCGGGTTGTCGGTCACGCGGAACCCGGTTCCGAAGATGATCGTGTCGACCGCATGCGTGGTCCCGTCGTCGGTGACGATCCCCTCGGGTCGGATCTCGACGATCGCGTCGGTGACGACGTCGACGTTCGGCTCGGCGAGCGCGGGGTAGTAGTCGTTCGAGAGGATGAGCCGCTTGCAGCCGGGTCGGTACGACGGGGTGATCCTGGCCCGGAGATCGGGGTCGGGGACCTGCGACTCGAGATGTCGGCGGGCGAGGTGCTCCATCCGTTCGAGCGCCTTGCCGTTGCGGATCAGCGCAGTGGCCAGCACCTCCCGCGAGCCGTAGACCAGCCCCCGGATCGCCCGTTGCCACTGGGGAAGCGCGCGGAACAACCGGCGCTCGGCGTCGCGGATCGTCCGGTTGCCGTGGGGCAGCACCCAAGGGGGCGTGCGCTGGAACAGCGCGAGGTGCCCGACGCGCGGTTGGATCTCGGGCACGAACTGGACTGCCGACGCGCCAGTGCCGATCACGGCCACCCGCTCACCGGTCAGGTCGTGGTCGTGATGCCACCGGGCCGAGTGGAACGCAGTGCCGGCGAACGAGTCGATCCCCGGGATGGCGGGGAGCGCCGGCTCGGCGAGGAACCCGTTCCCGCACACGACGACGTCGGCCGTGAGGGATCCGACCGGTGTCTCGATCCGCCAACACTTCGCGTCGTCGTCCCACGCGGCACGCTCGACGTCGTGGCCGAAGCGGATCCGGGCGGCGACACCGTGCTCCTCCGCGGTGCGGAGGAGATAGGCCTGGATCTCCGGCTGGGGTGAGTAGGTCTCACTCCAGTCGGGGTTCGGTGCGAACGAGAACGAGTACAGGTGTGACGGGACGTCGCACCGACAGCCGGGGTAGGTGTTGTCGCGCCATGTTCCACCGAGTTCCTGGGCGCGCTCGAGGATGACGTGCTCGATTCCGGCGCGCGCGAGGGCGATCGACGCGCCGATACCGGCGAACCCGGAACCGATCACCGCGACGCGAACGTGCTCCCGGGATGCAGGTGCGTCGGCGACGGGTGAGGTCATCCCGCACCGTACCGATCCGGCGGTCTCCGGCGCTACGGTCGCCCGCATGGATGCCGACCTGTGTGCCGTCCTCGAACGGGCGCTCGGCGCCAGGGTGGTCCGGTCCGCTCCGGTGCGGGGTGGCGACGTCGCGATCGCGTACGCCGTCGACCTCGCCGACGGTCGAACCGTGTTCGCGAAGACCCACGCGACCGCTCCGAACGGGTTCTTCACGACCGAGGCGACCGGGCTCCGTTGGCTCCGGGAGGCGTGTGCACCCGACGGTCTCATCTCGGTTCCCGAAGTGCTCGCGGTGTCGGACGACCGACCGAACCACCTCGTGCTCGAGTGGATCGCCGAAGGTCGTACCCGTGCCGCGTCTGAATCGGTGCTCGGCGCGGGGCTGGCGCGCATGCACGCGGTGGGAGCCCCGTGCTTCGGGCGCGAAGATCGTCGGACGACGGGGAGCCGGGGACTACCGAACGAGCCGTGCCCGACCTGGGCCGAGTTCTACGCAACGAATCGACTCCTGCCGCTGGCGCGCCTCGCGCGTGACTCGGGCGCGCTCCCCGAATCGACCATCGACGACCTTGTCCGGCTCGCCGACACCCTCGACCGCTTCGACGTGACCGGCGAGCCACCGGCCCGGCTGCACGGCGACCTCTGGGGCGGCAACCGACTCGTCGACGCCGACGGCCGGAACTGGCTCGTGGATCCGGCCGCGCACGGGGGCCACCGCGAGTTCGATCTCGCGATGATGCGTCTCTTCGGAGGCTTCGCGCCGGCCTCGTTCGCCGCGTACGAGGAGGTCACGCCCCTCGCGCCGGGCTGGGAGGAACGGGTTCCCCTCCACCAGATCGCGCCGCTGGTGGTCCACGCCGTCAAGTTCGGCGGTGGGTACGTCTCGGCGTCGGTGGCGGCGATCAACCGGTTCACCTGACCGGGCCCTCAAGCGTTGCCGGCGCATGGTCGAATGCAGGGTGTGGAGGGTCACGGGGCGGAACCGAGGGACGCGCGCGAGCTCGCGATGTGGCGCGACGCGCTCGGCCGGGTGCTCGCCGGCCGTGACCTCGAGATCGTCACCCAACCCGTCGTCGAGCTCGGAGCCGGGCTCGGGCTGGAGCCGGTCGTCGGCTATGAGGCGCTGACCCGGTTCCCGGGCGCACCATCGGCCGATCCGGCGGTCTGGTTCGCGGTGGCCGACGAGTTCGGGGTGAGCCCCGAGCTGATGGCCGCGACGCTCCAGCGTCAACTCGGTCTGGCCGAGCACCTCCCCCGGGCCTGTTTCCTCGCGGTGAAGGTCTCGTGCCTGGCGCTCGAGGCCGACGTCGTGCAACCGGTCCTCGAGCGGGCACCCCTCGACCGGGTGGTCGTCGAGCTCGACGACCCCGGTCGCTTCGGCGACGGGAACGACCCCGGCGATCTGGCCGACCTCGCCGACCTGGTCGGCCGCCTCCGAGGTCGGGGCGCCCGCATCGCCGTGACCAGCGACGGCAAGGCCGGCATCGCGGCGATCCTCGAGCTCGGTCCCGACATCGTGCGGATCGGGCGCAGCATGATCGACGGCATCGACCGCGACGCACCGCAACAGGAGTTGGCGGCCGAGGTGCGGGGGCTCCTCGCCGCCCGTGGGGCGCAGTGTCTGGCACACGGGATCGAATCCGCCGGTGAGCTCGACGCGCTGGTGCGCGCGGGCGTTCCGCTCGGGCAGGGCTACTTCATCGCGGCCCCCGGCCCCGGCTGGACCCGTCCGACCGCGCGGTAGATCGGCAGAACTGCAGGTCGGCGGGTGCGCCCGATTCTTCGCGCGTCGGGCGCTACGGTGACGCCCGTGATCGTTGTCGTGGCAGCACTCAAAGGCGGGGTCGGCAAGACGACGACCTCCGTGTACCTGGCCGCACTGGCCGAGACCAAGGAGCGGGCGGCCGTCATCATCGACGCGGATCCGCAGGCCAGCGCGGCCGACTGGCTCGAGAACTCCGACGACGAACAGGTCGGGCGCATCGAGATCATCGAGGCGCCGACCGACCGGCTCCTGGCCAAGGCGCTCGACCGGGTCGGCGACGACGAAGTCGTGATCGTCGACACGCCGCCGGGCAACGAGCGCCTGCTGGCCAAGGCGCTCGACCGGGCGTCGGTGGTGGTCGTGCCCACCCGGGTGGGTGGCGTCGAGACCCCCCGGGTCGACGCACTCCTCGACATGGTGCCGGCGAAGGTGCCGGCCGGGCTCGTGATGTGCTCGGCCCGCACGGTCACCCGCGACTACCAGGACACCGTCGACGCCTGGATCGAAGCGGGAGTCGAGGTCTGGGGCACGGTCCCCGAGCGGGTGGCGATCGCGGCCGGACCAGCCGCGTGGCTGGCGGGCGACGGCATCGAGGCGTACCGGGCCGTCTGGCGCCGCGTCCAACGCGCCGCCCGCGCCTAGACCCTCAGAACGGCGTGTCGCCGACGACGGTGACGCGCTCCATGATGCGGCGGGCGGGCAGGAAGTCGTTGCTGACGCAGTGCTGTGTGGCCCGGTTGTCCCAGAACGCGACGCTGCCCGGCCTCCACCGGAAGCGGCACTGCACCTCGGGAAGCTCCGCCTGGTGCTGGAGTCGGCGCAGCACGGGTTGCGCGTCGGCGTCGTCCAAACCCTTGATCCCACACGTGAAGCCGGCGTTGACGTAGATCGTCCGCCGCCCGGTCTCGGGGTGCGTTCGGATCACCGGATGCTCGACCGTCGGGTTCGCTTCGCGCATCCGGGCGCGCACCTCCGGCGGCTTGCCGCGGCCGAACGCGCGCGTGAAGTCGTGGAGCGCGACCAGGTTGTCGACTTCGTGGCGGAAGTCGTCGTCGAGCAGGTCGTAGGCCGCGCCCATGTCGGCCCAGAGGGTGTCGCCCCCGACTGGCGGCAGCTCGACGGCGCGCAGGATCGAGCCGAGTGAGGGCTCGGGTCGCCACGTCACGTCGCTGTGCCACACCTCGGGCGCGCGGAACTTCCCACCCGCCGGGATCACGAACGCCTCGGGATGCGCGTCGTCGTCGGGCGTGAGCGGGTGCACCTCGAGGTCGCCGAATCGACGCCCGAACGCGATGTGAGCCTCGCGGTCGAGGCGATGCTGGTCCCGGAAGAAGATCACCTTCCAGTCGAGCAGCGCGGCGCGGATCTCGTCGACGACGGCGTCGGGGAGATCATCGGCGAGGTCGACACCACCGATCTCCGCGCCGATGGTGGCGGTCATCGGCTCGATCGTCAGGGTCTTCGTCGGCATGGCCGCGATGGTACGCCCGGGTCTTCTCACGCGCCCGGGTACCTTCGGGTCGTGCAGACACGACGGAGATGGCCCGGGCTGGCGGCGGCGGCGGTGGTGCTGCTCGTGCTCGTGAGCGCAACCGATGCCCACGCCCACGACGCGTCGGGGCTGATGTCGATCGACGCCACCACCGTCGGGGTCCAGACTCCCGACGGTACGCCCGGCGAGCTGACGGTGACCGTTCGGATCACCTACGCCAACGACGGCGACGCGGCTCCCGGTGCGGTCGCGACCGCGACCGCCACCGAGGCAGGAGGCGCCGTGGCCGCCCCCGTGACCCTCGCCGACGCGGGCGACGGGACGTACACCGGCGCGCTGCTCGTCCCCACGCACGGATCGTGGACGGTTCGGGTCGAGTCGACGAACCCGGTGGCCGCGGCGGAGCAGACCGTCGAGGTGACTCCCGCGTCGACCACCACGACCACGACCACGACCACAGGAGCGTCGACTTCGTCGACGTCGGCCCGAACGCAGGAATCGACGTCGTCGGGGACGAGCGACGACTCGACCACCGTCGTGCTCGTCGCCATCGCCGCGGTGCTGGTCGCCGCCGCCCTCACCACCTGGCTCATCCTCCGCAGCCGGAGAACCAGCACGGGCGACTGACATGACGCAACCAGATCAAGAGCTGCCTCTCCTGACGGGTCGTTCAGATGCCGGCAGCTTCGTGGGGACCTGTGTGCAGTCGGGGACACGACCGCTACGGCTCTGTGAACTCCGGCTGCCCGCGGGCGGATCGCGTCGGGCCCGTACACTCCCTGACGCGGGCGTCAGATCGCCCGGGCGACGGGGGAGGGCGGATGGAACCGACGGGAACCGCGGTGGTGACGGGCGCCAGCCGGGGAATCGGACGGGCGACGGCCGTCGAACTGGCCCGCCGCGGATTCGACGTCGTCGCCACGATGCGCGACCCCGCGGCCGGGGCCGGCCTCGAGGGTGAGGGTGCCGGTCGCCTGCGGGTGCAGCGGCTCGACGTGAACGAACCGGCGTCGATCACGCTGCCATCTGACCTGCGGGTGCTCGTGAACAACGCCGGAGTGGAAGACGACAACCTCCCGCTGGAGACGATGCCGTCGGAGGTGTGGCGCAGGCTGTTCGAGACGAACGTGTTCGGACTGGTGGAGGTGACCAAGCGCGCCGTGCCGCTGATGCGGTCGGGAGGCGGCGGCGTCATCTGCAACGTGACGTCGTCGTCGATCCTCGCGCCGGTTCCGTTCCTCGGCGCCTACCGTGCGTCGAAAGCGGCGGTCGGCGCGCTCGGTGAGTCGTTGCAGGCGGAGGTGGCCCAGTTCGGGATCCGGGTGGTCGAGATCATGCCGGGACCGATCGAGACCGACATGCTCGAAGCGTCGGATCGCCCGGCTGCCGCGATCGACGCGGCTCCGTACCGCGCCCTCGCCGAGACCATGTGGACATCGCGCCAGGCCATCCGCGATGCGTACACACCCGCGAGTGAGGCGGCCCGTCGGATCGTCGACGCGATCCTCGACGACGACGGTCCGCTCCGGTACGGCTGTGACGACATGAGCGAGGGCATGCTCGACGGCTGGCGCTCGGTCGCGTCCGACGAAGCCTGGCTCAGCCCCATGTTCGTCGCCTTCGCAGGGAAATCTCAGGGGGCGTGAGCACGCACCGGCGGTAGCTTCGGAACATGTCGACGCCCCGTTCCGAGGCCAGCCGCATCCGACGAGTCCCCGACCGCGGGCACTACGACGCCGAGACGGTCCACGCAGTCATCGACAACGCGCTGGTGAGCCACGTCGGCCTGGTCTCCGACGGTCGGCCGATCGTGATCCCCATGCTCCACGGACGCGACGGCGACGCGCTCTATCTGCACGGATCGGTGGCGAGCCGACTGCAACGGACGGTCGCCGGCGGCGTCGACGTGTGCGTCACCGCCACGATCGTCGACGGCTTGGTCTTCGCGCGCTCGGCCTTCCACCACTCGATGAACTACCGATCGGTCGTGATCCTCGGGACGGCCGAGTCGGTCGACGGCGAGGAGAAGCTCCGAGGTCTGCGGGCCATCGCGGAGCACCTCACCCCGGGTCGGTGGGCCGAGTCCCGCGAGCCGAACGACGTCGAGCTCCGCCAGACGTCGGTGCTCCGACTCCCGGTCGACGAGGCCTCGGCCAAGATCCGCACCGGCGGCCCGATCGACGACGAGGCAGACATCGGTCTCCCGATCTGGGCCGGCGTGCTCCCGTTCCTCCCGCAGTGGGGCGCGCCGATCGACTCGGCCGACCTCCCACCCGGCATCGCCCCGTCGCCCGCGGTCGCCGACCTCCGAGGCGATACGGTCGGGGCGTGACCTCTCGGGTGATCCAGTGGGCGACGGGTGGCGTGGGTCGGGCGGCGATCGAGGGCATCCTCGACCATCCCGACCTCGAGCTCGTGGGCTGCTGGGTCCACAGCGAGGCGAAGGACGGCGTCGACGTCGGTGACCTGATCGGCCGACCGGCAACGGGCGTGCGCGCGACCCGCGATGCCGGCGCGCTGCTCGCGCTCGGGGCCGACTGCGTGCTCTACAGCCCCGTGATCGCCGACACCGCAGTGCTCGGTCGCATCCTCGCCTCGGGTGCGAGTGTGGTCACGCCGCTCGGGTGGTTCTATCCCCCCGACACCGATGAGGTCCGGACGCTCGAGCAGGCGTGCGCCGCCGGGAGCTCGACGCTGCACGGAACCGGCATCCATCCGGGAGGCATCACCGAGCGGTTCCCGTTGATGGTCTCCGCGCTCTCGCACGCGATCACCCATGTGCGGGCCGAGGAGTTCTCCGACATCCGCACCTACGGGGCGCCCGACGTGATCCGCGACATCATGCTGTTCGGCGCCACCCCCGACGCGGCGATGGCGAGCCCGATGGCGCGGTTCCTCGGCACCGGGTTCCTGCAGTCGGTCCGGATGGTCGGCGACGTGCTCGGCTTCGCGCTCGATCCCGAACCGCTCGTCGAACACGAGGTCGCGGTGGCGACCGCTCCGATCGACTCGCCGATCGGTGTGATCGAACCCGGTCTCGTGGCCGCACAGCGATTCGTCTGGACCGGCACGGTCGACGGGGCGCCGGCGGTGACGGCTGCGGTGAACTGGCTCATGGGCGAGGGTCACCTCGATCCGGGTTGGGAGTTCGGGCCGAAGGGAGAACGCTTCGAGGTGGAGATCGCGGGTGATCCTCCGGTCGACCTCACGTTCCACGGCCTCCACCCCGTGTCGATCGAGGCCGGCCTCGTGCGCAACCCCGGGATCGTCGCGACCGCGATGCACTGCGTGAACGCGATTCCCGCCGTCTGCGGCGCCGCACCAGGGATCAAGACCTACCTCGACCTGCCCCTGGTCGCGGGCCGCGCCGCACCGACCCTCCGCCGCTCGACCAGGGAGGATGCATGACCGCACCCGACGATCCGGCCGCGCCGGGTGGACTCACGACCATGGTCGAGGCCATCGACACGCTCGAAGCCGAGGGGTACACGGGTCAGTTCCGGATCGACGCGGAAGGCATCCACTGTCCGCGCTGCCACTGCACGCACGGCGCCGACCGGGGTCTCGTCGAACGGGTGGTCCGCTTCGAGGGCGCGAGCGACCCCGACGACGAGGCCATCCTGCTCGGTTTGCGCTGTCCCGAGTGCGGTGCGCTCGGCACCTTCAGCTCCGGGTACGGGCCGAGCGCCGACCCGGTCATCGTCGACCAACTGGTGATGCTCGACACCCGGTTCCGCAGCGGATAGTTCGGGGTCGCGCACCCCGTCAGGCGCGTCGCTCGGTCACCAGCCACTGGTCGACCGGTGCGTAGTCGTCGGTGAGCACCGGTGCGTCACCCACGAACAGGTCGAGCTCGCCGGCGGTCGCGAGCGTGTCGGCGTGCACCGCCACCGCGGCCTCGAGCGCGGCGTCGTCGGGAACGCGGTCCGACGCGACGAGCACGACGTTGCCCCCGAGCATCTGCGCGAACTTCGGCGGCGACGCGATCGCGCCGACCCAGGCGAACTGCTCCCGTAACGTCGCGAGCTCGGCGCGCGCGAACCGGAACGGTGGGTAGTCGATCACGTTGATCACGTAGACCCCACCCGGTCGGAGCACCCGCCGGATCTCCCCGACGAACTCGCGGGTGGTGAGGTGCCACGGCACCGAGAGTCCGCCGAACGCGTCGCCGACGACGAGATCGGCGGAGTCGGAGGGGGTGCTGCGGATGTTGATCCGGGCGTCGCCGATGTCGACCCGGAGTGCGTCCGACGTCTCGAGTCCGAGTCGTTCCCGTGCGATCTCCGGCACGGCCGGATCGAGCTCCAGCACGGTGGCTTGCGAACCGGGCCGTGTCGCCGCGAAGTAGCGCGGCAAGGTGAAGCCGCCGCCGCCCACGTACAGGGCTTCGATCGGGGCGGGTCCGGGGTGCGACACCGCGACCGCATCGGCGACCGACTTCGCGTAGTCGAACTCGAGGTGGGTCGGGTCGTCGAGGTCGACGTAGCTGTGGCGGAGATCGTCGAGCCAGAGGGTGCGGCCGCCCGCCCGGGCCGGATCCTGCTCGACCCGCATGCAGAAGTACGCGCTCTCGACCTGGCAGGGCTCGCGCACGACTGCCGCGAGCCCACCGCCGACGATCGCGAACGCGACGATGGCGCCGACGATCACCGGGTCGCGACGAGAGAGCCAGATCCACAGCGCGGCGCCGATCACGAGGAGCACCGCCGCGACCCCGTAGATGACGGCCCGGGTGGGCACGTTGGCAACGAGCACGAAGCCGGTGACGAACGTCCCCACGAGCGCGCCGAGGGTACCGATCCCGCTCAGCTGACCGACCACGCCACCGGTCCGGTGGAGGTCGTGCAGTTGGAGCTTCACGACCGTGGGGGTGACCGCGCTGAGCACCGCCGCCGGGAAGAAGAACCCGGCGAGCGCGAGGAACACGGTCGCCGCGCTGCCGCCCTGGCCCGACGCGTCGCCGAGTCCGCGGACTATCGGCACGGTCACCAACGCGAACGCGCCCCCGGAAACCACGAGCGGCCCGACCAGGCGTCGGGGATCGACCCGGTCGGCGACGTATCCGCCGAGCCAGGACCCGGCTGCGATCCCGGCCAGCATCGTCCCGATCACCGCGGTGTACGTCTCGAGGCTCACGCCGACGTACGGGGCGAGGAGCCGGCCGGCGAGGATCTCGAGCACGAGGACGGCAGCCGAGCACACGAACACGAGGCAACCGGCGAGCACGCGGGGCATCGCAGGAGTCTCGCGGAGTGCGCGGAGCTGCGTGGCGCGGTGCGTGGCGGTGATCAGGCGGTCGCGAAGAACCGCGCGATCCACGAGCCCACGACCCCGCGGTCGAGTGGCGTCGTGAGCGAGGCGCGGGCCGCGGCCACCTTCTCGGCCCCGATCAGTTCGACGCGGCGGGCGAGCAGGTGGTCGGCGAGGGGGGCCACGAACTCGGGATGGGCCTGCAGGGTCCAGGCCCGTTCGCCGACGGTGAGCCCCGCCACCCGGCTGTTCCCCGAGGTGCCACGCGCCAACAGCTCTGCGCCCGTGGGTACCGAGTCGACCTGGTCCTCATGACTGGCGATGAGCGTGATCGTGTCCTGCGACGGTTCCATCCAGGGCCGCACCTGCACGAGCTCATAGGTCTGCGCGCCGACCTGCCAGCCGCCGGGGTAGCGCACGACGGGCGCACCGAGCGCCCGGGCGAGGAGCTGGTGTCCGAAGCAGATGCCGACGTACGGCTGCTCGGCGGCGATCACCGCACGGAGCAGGTCTTCGGCCGGACCGATCCACGGGAGGTCGTCGGTGACCGAGTTCCGACTCGGTGAGCAGAGCCATCCGTCGCACTCGGTCACAGAGTCGGGGAGCTGCCCCGCCGCGACGTCGAAGGCGACCAGCTCGACGTCGTGCGAAGCGAGGAGCGCGCCGAACAACTCGGGGTAGTCGCCCGCGACGCCACGACTCGCTTCGTCGACGTGTCCGACCACGAGCAGTCCGATGCGCACCTGCCGCTACCGGAACGAGAAGACGGTGCCGGCGTCGCCGGCGTCGAGCTCGCCCAGCAACCCCCGCGCGCGGAGACGGGGCATGACACCCTCGCCGAACCAGTAGGCCTCTTCGAGGTGCGGGTAGCCGGAGAGGATGAACTCGTCGAAGCCGAGCTCGTGGTACTCGACGATCCGGTCGGCGACCTCGTCGTAGGAACCGACGAGCGCGGTACCGACGCCGCCGCGCACGAGCCCGATCCCGGCCCAGACGTTCGGGTGCACCACGAGCCGGTCGGTGTCGCCGCCGTGGAGCGCGGCCATCCGTTGCTGTCCGACCGATTGGGTCGCGGCGAAGTCGCGCTGCGCGTCGGCGATCGCGTCGGGGTCCATCCCGGCGAGGAGTCCGTCGGCGAAGGCCCACGCTTCGTCGGCGGTGGGGCGGGCGATCACGTGGAACCGGATCCCGAAGCGCAGGCTCCGTCCCGCATCGGCGGCCAGCCGGCGCATGCGCTCGACGCGCGCGGCCACCTGTTCCGGTGGCTCACCCCAGGCGAGGTACACGTCGACGTGCCGCGCCGCAACCTGTTCGGCAGCATCCGACGCGCCGCCGAACCAGATCTCGGGAACCGGGTCGGGGACCGCCCGGGTGGTCGCGCCCTCCACCCGGTAGTGGTCACCCGCGAAGTCGAACGGCTCGCCGCTCCAGGCGCCCCGCAGGATCTCGATGAACTCACCGGTCTGCTCGTAACGGGTCGCCTTGTCGTCGTGGATCCCGAAGCGCGCCAGCTCGGCGGGTTCCGCGCCCGTGACCATGTTCACCAGGAGGCGACCGCCCGAGAGTCGCTGGTAGGTCGCGGCCATCTGCGCCGCGAGCGTCGGCGTGAGGAGCGCGGGCCGGAACGCGACGAGGAACCTGATCCGGCGAGTGAGGGGGATCAGCGCTGCGGTCGCCAGCCAGGCGTCTTCGCACCCCGTCCCGCACGGAGTGAGCATCGCGTCGTACCCGAGTCGATCGCAGGCCTGCGCGACCTGGGCGAGGTAGGCGAGATCCGGCGCCCGCCCTGTCTCACCCGGGAGCACCTCCCGAGAGTCGCCGCCGGTGGGGAGGAACCAGTGCACGCGCAACGGCCCGGAACCGACGGAGGTCTGCACGGTCAGCGGCGGGGTGCGCGGCGTTTCGGTGCTGACCTCGGGGTGGTGGCGGCGACGCGGCCCGGGAGGATGTCGGCCTCACGGCTGCGCCGCGGCGTGCGACGCCAGCGACCGCGCGGCATGAGCTCGTCGGAGAACCCGAGCCGACGGGGATCACCGAGCGCGAGGATCCGCCACGGCTCGAGCCGGCCGAACGGAGATCCGAAACCCGTGATCACCGCCCAGCCGAACAGCAGGGCGACGGTGCCGAGCACCGCGAGGGCGATCGACTCCGCGGCTCCGGTGTACGCGAACGTGTCGGGAGTGGCGACCGCGCTCTCGGGTGACGTGGGTGCGTTGCCCGACGCGACGAACGGCGAGGCCGACTGCGCCGAGCCGATCGCGGCACCTCCGACCGTGACCGAACCGGTGAGGTTGGAATCGGTGGTGCTGCGGTAGACGTAGGTCCCCTGGGTCTGGAACGTGAAGGGGAAGGTCTGGCCGGGCGAGAGCGGGCCCGACTGGAACGTGCCGTCGTCGGCCGAGACGTCGTGGGTGGTCGTGCCGTCGTTGGTCCAGATCACGGTGTCGCCGGGCTCGACCTCGAGCGTCGTGGGCCCGAACCCGGTGTCGGTGATCTGCACGTTCTGGGTCGCGGCACCAGCCGGCGCGGCGTTGAACGCCAGGGCGCCGAGTGCGAGCGCACCACACGCGAGCACCAGCGCGACGAACCGGCGCGCGCCCGCAGGCCGCGAAGTCGACGCGATGGGTCCGCTACTGCTCGTTGCGGGGTGGTTCACTCAGCCTCCCAGCCCAACCCTGTCGGGTACCCCGGCGGCAACGGTAGCCTCACCGACCGTGACTGAGCCTGATCGCGACCCGCCCGATCGCGGCGTCCTTGATCGCGATCGGCCGGATCGGGTCCTGCTGATCACGCTCGACCAGTGGCGCGGAGCCTGCCTGTCGATGCTCGGGCATCCGGCGGTGCGTACCCCGAACCTCGACCGCCTCGCGTCCGAGGGGGTCCTCTTCCGGAAGCACTACGCCCAGGCGGCCCCGTGCGGACCCAGCCGGGCCTCGCTCCTCACCGGGCAGTACCTCTGCAACCACCGGGCCGCGCTCAACGGCACGCCGCTCGACGCCCGCTTCACGAACGTGGCGCTCGAGGCCCGCGCGCTCGGCTACGACCCGGTGCTGTTCGGCTACACCGACCAGAGCCCCGACCCCCGTGCGCTCGACGCCGACGATCCCCGCCTCCGGACCTACGAGGGTGTGCTCCCCGGGTTCCGTGCCGTCCTCGACCTGCCCGAGCACCTGTTGCCCTGGGGTGAGTGGCTCCGCGGCGCGGCTATGCCGTGCCCGACGACGTCCGGGAGTTGTACGAGCCGGTCACCGGGGAACCCGGCGCGCCCGCCCACTACCACGCCGACGACAGCGAAGCCGCCTTCCTCACCGAGTCGTTGCTCACGTGGATCGACGACCAGGGCGACACCCCGTGGTTCGCGCACGCGGCGTACATCCGGCCGCACCCACCGTTCGTCGCCCCGACTCCCTTCCACGCGTTCGTCGATCCGGCCGACGTCGACCTTCCGGTGCGCGCGGCGAACTGGGAAGAGGAAGCCCGCCAGCACCCGCTGCTCGCCGGCGCCTGCTCGATCCCCGCGTTGCGCGGGCCCGACGACGAAGCCGGGATCCGGCAGTTCCGGGCGACCTACTACGGGCTGATGGCCGAGGTCGACGACAAGGTGGGTCGTCTGTTCGACGGCCTGCGCGACCGCGACCTGCTCGACCGCACGCTGATCATCCTCACCTCCGACCACGGCGAGATGCTCGGCGACCACTGGCTCACCGAGAAGCTCGGCTATTTCGACGAGGCCTACCACGTCCCCCTCATCGTCCGCGACCCGCGAGCGGCAGCGGACCCGACCCGCGGCACGGTCGTCGACCGGTTCACCGAGAACGTCGACGTGATGCCGACGATCCTCGAGTGGCTCGGTGGCGAACCCCCGGCGCAGTGCGACGGACGCTCGATCCTCCCGTTCCTCGAAGGACGCCGACCGTCCGACTGGCGGACGGAGGTGCACTGGGAGTGGGACTTCCGCGACTTCGTCGGCGCGTTCTCCGACGCTGCGTTCGGTCTGACGCTCGAACAGTGCGCGCTCACCGTCATCCGCGACGACCGGGCCAAGTACGTGCACTTTGCGGGACTCCCGCCGCTCTTCTTCGATCTCGAACGCGATCCCGACCACTTCGAAGACCGCGCCGGCGACCCCGCCTACGCGTCGCGCGTGCTCGAGTACGCGCAGAAGATGCTGTCGTGGCGCATGGAGCACGCCGACCGGACGCTCACCAACCTGGTGGTCACCCCGGCCGGTGTGCTCGACTTCCGGCGGGTCCACCGCGGGCCAGGCAAGGGGAAACCTGTCGAGGGGAAGGAGCGCGTGTCGTGAGTGGTTCCGGAGTCGAACCGATCCGTCTCGGTGTCGTCGGCGTGGCCGGGATCGGCCAGGCCCATCTGTTCGCCGGTTCGATGCTCGACGAGTACGCGCTTGCCGCGGTGTGCGACATCGCCGACGGCCCGCGGGAGCAGGCAGCCTCCGACTTCGACGCGGCAGGGTTCGCCGATGCCGGCGAGCTCTTCGCGAGCGGTGCGGTCGACGCGGTGGCCATCGCCACCCCGCCGGCTACCCACGCGGCGCTGGTCGGCGCCGCGCTCGATGCCGGCCTCCACGTCTACTGCGAGAAGCCGCTCATGCCGACCGCGGCCGCCGGTCGTGAGCTCGACGCCCTCGCTCGCGCTGCCGGGCGGGTCGTGCAGGTCGGGCTGCAGTTCCGGTTCCAGCGGTCGGCCCGTGCCGCCCACGACCTCGTTCGGGCGGGTGAGATCGGTGAGATCTTCCGTGCCGATCTCGCGGCCACGAACTGGTTCCGGTCGCAGCAGTACTTCGCGGCGGCACCGTGGCGGGGCACCTGGCGCGCGTCGGGTGGCGGCGTGCTGATGAGTCAGGCCGTCCACCAGATCGACACCCTGGTGTGGTTGGCCGGCCTCCCGGCGACGGTCACCGCGTGGGCCCGCCGGTCCCGCCACGACGTCCAGGTCGAAGACGACGTGCTCGCGTTCCTCGAGTACCCGAACGGTGCCCGCGGGACCATCGTGGCGTCGACCACCGATCCGGTCGGGGTCGACGCGGTCACGGTGCACGGTGAGCGGGGGACGCTCTCGATCGAGGGCTTCCGGCTGCGTCGCGCCACCTTCGGCGACGGCACCCAGGGTGCGCAGCAGCTCACCGACGAGAGCACCGAAGACTTCGACGACGTCCCCGTCGAGTGGACCGACGTGGTCGAACCCGGCGGCAAGTCGGAGTGGTTCGACATGATGCTCGACTGCCACCGCGACTTCGTCGCCGCGATCCGCGAGGCTCGCCCCGCGGCCAACCCGCCCGACGAAGCGAGCCGTGCGCTCGAGTTGATCAACGCGCTGTACCTCTCGGCCGTGCGCGGCGGGCCCGTCACCCTCCCGATCGATCCGGCGGAGTACGACGCCGTGTTCGACGACCTGTGCGCCGGCGCGGTCGAGCTACCCCGACGATGAGGAGTGCGAGATGATCGCGGAGGATCAAGGGTTCTTCGGAGCGGAGCTGTTCGTCGACGACTCGCGCTTCCTCGTCCATCACACCGACTTCATCGCGCTCGGCTACTACTTCCGCGGCGCGTCGAACAAGCCGTTCCTCGCGTCGGTCGTCGGTCCGTCGGGCCGCAACATGGTCGACGCCCAGCCGTCGGACCACGCGCACCACCGGGGGATCTGGTGGGGTCACGGCGACGTCAACGGGGTCGACTACTACCTCGAGGTGCCGAAGGTCGAGGAGGACCATCCGATCGGAACGATCGTGCATCTCGGATTCGACACCATCGTCGACGCGAGTCCGGTGTTCGGTTTCGTCGAGCAACTCGAGTGGCGCGAGCCGTCGGGTGTCGTCGCCGTCACCGAACGCCGCGCCCTGCATCTCGACCTGAGCCGGGGCGACCGCTACACCCTCGATCTCGAGAGCACGTACACCGCCGCGATCGACCTGGCCTTCGGCGACACCAAGGAGTCGACGCTGCCGGGAGTCCGCCTCGCGGAGCGGCTCACGGTGAACGGTGGGGGCCGCATGGTGAACTCGCGCGGCGGCGTCGGCGAGGCCGAGTGCTTCGGACAGCCGGCGGAGTGGGTCGACCATTCGGTGTCCCGCGGAGGCGTGTACTGGAAGGAGTACACCGAGGGCATCGCGATCTTCGACCACCCGTCGAACCCGCATCACCCCGCGGTGTGGTTCACCCGCGACTACGGGCCGCAGTCACCGTTCGAGGGTCATCACTTCATCGGTGCGGCCACGTTGGCGGCCGGTGACGCGCTCACCGTGCGGCACCGTATCCTCGTACACGAAGGCGATGCCGAGACGGCCGACGTGGCCGGCGAGTACGCCGAGTACTCCGGCGAGGCAACCGAACAGGGAGCAAGCTGATGGCACCGAAGGTGCGCCCCAAGGTCCAGGTCGCAAAGCAGGTCGGCGACGCCCGGGTCGTGAAGCTCTCCGACCAGGAGGAGTTCCGCTCCACCTGCGGGATGCGTCGCGACTTCGTCGACGTCGGCACCGACGAACCGCTGTGGTTCCATTACATGCGCATCAGCGACTCACGCAAGCACTTCCACGCCAAGACCACCGAGTACTACTTCGTGATGAGCGGCCGGGGTGAGATGGAGCTCGGCGACGAGACCGTCGCGATCGAGGCCGGCGACATGATCCAGGTGCCGCCGGGTGTCCGCCACACGTCGCGGCCGACGTCCGACGAAGATCTCGAGATCCTGATCGTGGTGCGTCCGCCTTCCGGCTCCGAGGCACACGAGGAGCTCTTCGACTGAAGCCGCTCAGTCGGCAAGGAGTCAGTCGACGGGAAGCCCGTGGCGGTCGACGCCGCAGAGCTTTCGCCACCCGCGGGGAACCCGACCCCGGCGGATGACGCCGGCTTCGAGCAGGGTGTCGAGCACGGGCCGGGTCGCGAGCTTGCGCAGTTCGATGCGACGGGGCAGCAGCGCGACCGCCTTCCACGTCTTCCAGGTCGGGAGGCCGACCGTCGCGTACACACCGGGGTGCACGAATGCTTGCCAGAGCTGATCGATCATCAGCGGCGCCGCGAACCGCACCCGCTGCCGCTCGATCCACCCGGCCCGCGCCCAGGCCTCGGGCAGCACCGTGCGGGCGAACGAGAGGTGTCGAGCCTCTTCCATGCGGTGGTACCGGTTCAGCGCCGCGAGCAGGGGATCGGTGTCGGGGTGATCGGCGGCGAGCTTCTGGAGGAGGTCGGGGATCTCCTCACCGGCGAGCACCATCACGAACAGCAGTGCTTCGGTCTTGGCCAGCGACCGCGTGAGTTTGTTGAGCACCCAGTTCGCAGCCGGCGTGTCGATCGGGTTCTTCGCCGTGGGACCGAGCTCGTCGATCAAGCGGATGAAGGCCCGGGAATGGCGGGCCTCCTCGCCGATCTCGTGGAGCATGTAGGTGACCCTGGGATCGGACAGGTCAGGGGCCTCGGCGACCTGACGGGCGAACCCGGCGGTGAGCACGGCCTCGAAGTGCACGCCCATGGTCAACATCGCCGCGACCTCTTCTCGGGAGAGGCGCGCCCTCTGCTCGGCGGTCAGCGTGACCGGCCGACCGTCGACGACGAGACCGTCGAGGGTCAGCAGTTCGTCGGGGATCACCTGACCCGCCCGGAGCGTGCCCCATGGCAGGTGGGTGTCGGGCTCGATCGGTCGCCGGCTCGACGCGCTGCTCAGGCGGGTGACCCTGGCCGAGGAGCTCGGCCCGTCGGGTGAGTCGCGTACGGGGGTCGGGGTCGGGAGGGTAGCGGTCATGGTGCGAGTATGGAGCCAGAGAAGTGACGAGTCAAGAGTTTCTATCATTTCTTCGGTTCAGACTCGACGGTAAGGTTCCGGCGTGGCGATACCGGTCCAGAACGCCAGCGGCACCAAGGGCGACCGCACTCGGAACCTCCTGCTCGAGATCGCCGTCCGCCGGTTCGCGCTCGACGGGTACCGACGCACCTCTGTCTCCGACATCGCCCGTGAGGCCCGCTTGAGCCCCGCCGCGGTCTACGCGTACTTCGCCGGGAAGGAAGCGCTGTTCCAGGCCGCGGTCGATCTCGACGCCGGGGCGCTGATCGACCGCGCTCGCACTGCCATCGCCGGGACGCCCGTCCGCGCCCGGGAGGCCGTGATCCTCGCCGAGCTGGCCGACCACATCCACGAACATCCGCTGGCGGCGCGGGTGCTCTCCGGGCATGAGCCCGAAGTGATCGACCGCGTGCTCGATCTCCCGTCGCTCCGCGCGTTCAACGCGCAGATCGCGAACGACATCGCCGATGCTCAGGCCGCGGGGGAGGTGCGGACCGACGTCGACCCCACCACGATGGCCGATGGATTCGAGGCGATCATCCTCACGTTGCTCATGGGACGCCTGCAGGCCCGCGTCACCGGCGACTCCCGCCTCGCGATCGGCGCACTCACCGTCCTCGACGCCGCCCTGCGCCCACCCGGGTAGCGATCGACCATCAAGCAGGAGAAGAAGCGGAGCCGGCGGACACTTGTCGCGGGCCGTGCAGTGGTGAGCGGTCGAGCCGGCGCAGCGGATTCGACCAAGAGTTAGGCGGCGGGTTCTGACTTGGAGTTGCTGAGGGCGGCGACGACTTCGTCGGCGGCGGCAACGATGTCTTCCTGGGCGGCCTGAGCCTCGGCGGCGAGGTCCGACGACGCCCGCCGGAGCGAGTCGGCACGTTCCGCAGCGATCGCGGCCTGCTCGAGTGCCTCCTGCGCGGCGGCGCGTGCAGCTTCCGCCCGGGTCGCCGCCTCGTTCGCTTCACGCATCGCGTGCTCCTGCGCACGACGGACCTCACCGGCGCGCACGTCGGCAACACGGATTGCCTCGGCGCCGGCTTCCGCCTTGCGGAGTTGCGCCTCGACATCGGCCCGGTGCGCGTTCGCTTCGTCGAGCTGCCGGTCGGCGTGGGCCAGTCGGTCCCGGAGCTCCTGGGCGCGGGTCTCGGCTGCCACCCGGCGCTGCGTCGCCTCGGCGGCGAGCGCCTCTTCCCGTTCGGCCCGCTTGGCTGCGAGTTCGGTCTCGGCGGCGGTGAACACCTCTGCGCGGAGACGGAACCGTTCCACTTCAGCCGCGGTGCGGGCGTCGGCTTCGGCTGCCGCTTCCGCCGCTCGGGCCGTTGCGTCGGCCACGGCCTGCGCCTCACGCGCGGCGGTCTCGGCAGCGACCATTCCGACCGCGAGTTCGGCTTCGGCGAGCTCGGCTTCGGCGAGCGCCAGCGCGTGGCGGGCATCGTCGACCCGGAGCTGCGCGTCGCGCTCGGCCGCGGCCCGTTGATCCGCGGCCGCTTGCACTGCTGCATCGTGGTCGGCCTGACGCCGGGCCTCGGCTTCTTCGGCGGCGCGCTCGTAGGCCTGCGCCTGCGCTCGCGCGTCGAGCTCCTCGGCGGCGCGGCGTGCGTGCGCTTCCTCTTCCGCGCGTGAGCGTGCCTCTTCGACCTGAGCCAGCAACGACGCTTCTTCCTCGACGGCTTGCGCGGCGGCCGCTTCGGCTTGCGCGGCTTCGCGGCGCGTCGCTTCGGCGGCGCGGTCGATGGCCACTTGCGCCCGTTCGACTTCGGCGAGCTCGGCGCGACGCTGCGCGGCGTCGCGCTGCGCGGCGTCGAACGCCGCCGACGCGGCAGGTTCCGCGACCGTGGCTTCGCTGGCGCGATTCGCCGGCCCCGAACGTCCGTCCGACTTCGTCGCACGTCGTTCCTCGCGTGCTGCGCGGCGCGCGTCACGTCGCTTCGGACGCGCGGCAGCGGTGTCGACGTTCACCTCGGTGCTCGCGGCCCCGACTGCGTCCTGGTCGTGGGTCGCCGGCGCAGTGGTCACCGCATCAGGTCCGGTCGAACGAGGTCCGCGTCGTTTGTTGGTGGCCATTGGAACATTCCTCCCGTGGAGTCCGAATCGGATTGTCACTCACTACGAGTGGGGATGTAAAGCACGGAGCGCGCGAATGAGTCGATCGGCCTAGGCGGCGATCGAGGCCCGTACCAGCGGTCCGGTGCCGACGCCGGCTCCGGATCAATCGGGCCTCCCACCAGGGTCGGAACCGCGCTCGGCCGGGGTGACTCTCGTCACGACACGGTGCTCCCGCGGCGGTTCGAGACCCCCTCGCGATCCCTGCCGGGGGAAGGGATCTGACGGCTTTTTGCCTGTAAAACCTGCGTTTCTTGACGTCGGCCCGGTTGGAGTGACACCGACGGTGGCGGGTACGGTCGTCCTGACGTCGGCCCCAAGTGCGGCTTTCGTCCCCCTTCCCGCATCCCCTTCTGACGGCACGCGCGCGTCCGGGGATCGGAAGGTTCCTATCCCCGAACGAGGAGATGCAGTTGAAGTTGGGAGGCAGCAAGGCACGAGCGCTGCTTGGCGGAGTAGCTGTCATGGCGATCCTCGGCGTCGTCGCGAGTGAGGTCGGAGCCGGCCCCGCGAGCGCGGCACGAGAGCAGACGAAGAACGAGGCGGGGAAGTCGCATTGGGTGCGGCCTGCCGCCGCGCTCCTCCAGAACACCCCGCTCTCGCTCGCAGGTGACCTCGCAGCACAGCGGTACCGCGCCATCGCGATCCAACGGTTCGAACTGGCTCGTTGGGTGAACGGTGTCGCGGCTGCACAGGCCCAAGCCGCAGCTGATGCTGCGGCGGCAGCCGCCGCCGCAGAGGTCCGCGGAGCCAGGGTCACGCGCACCACGTCCCCGTCACCGGACTACTCCGGTGCGGTTCCCACCGACGGCGAGCACTCCGGCACGTTGGCGTGTATCCGCGCCCACGAGTCCGATTCCGCCGGTGGATACTCGGCAGTCAACTCGAGCTCGGGCGCAGGTGGTGCCTACCAGGCGCTGCCCTCGACCTGGGACGGGTACGCCGGATACGCACGGGCGCAGGACGCCCCGCCCGAGATCCAGGACCAGTGGGCCCGTGAGGCGATCTCTGCCTCGGGTACCCGGCCCTGGGCCGGTTCGGGCTGCTGAAGCCACACCGACCGGCGAAGCCGGTCGCACCAACTGCACGACGTCGGCTCCGGTCGGCGCAGCGAAGCGAAGCAACGGCCCCGGTTCATCCCGGGGCCGTTGCGCGTGCGGGGGTGGCGCGTGCCGGTGGCGCGTTGCCGGGTGGCGCGTTGCCGGGTGGCGCGTTGCCGGGTGGATCGGGCCCAGCCGGTACCGTGACGGTCTCGTGGATGCAGCACCGGTAGACCGCAACGTCGGCGCGTTCAGCGATCGCGCGCCGTGGATCATCGATCCCGCCGCGCTCACCTGGCGGGTGGGTCTCGACGACGTGCGCGCCCGCCGTCGGGCCGACGTCCCCCGAATGCTCGAGAAGGGCCACCTTCCCCCGGTCGGACGCATCGCCCGAACGGTCTGGTCCGTCGGCGTCGCGCTGGGCCTCTGGTACCTCCGGGACCGTCGTACCGAGCACTCGCGCGCCGGGTTGTCGGCGCGCCTCCGGCGCTCGTTCGAACATCTCGGCTCCACCTACGTGAAGTTGGGCCAGATCGTGTCGGGCGGGGAGGGTTTGTTCCCCGCCGAGCTCGTCGCCGAGTTCAAGTTGCTCCGCGATCGAGTCCCCGCAGAGCCGTTCGCCGACATCCGCGCCGTGGTCGAGTCCGACCTCGGCGCGCCGTTGCAGGACATCTTCGAACGCTTCGACTCCGTGCCCATCGCGGCCGCATCGATCGCGCAGGTCCACGCGGCGCGTCTGCGCACCGGTGAAGACGTCGTGGTGAAGGTGCAACGACCGCAGGTCGCCCGCCTCGTGGCGGCCGACATCCGTGCCATGTCGTGGTTGGCCCCGTTGCTCGTGGGTCGGATCCCCGTGTCGGCACTCGCGAACCCACCCGCGCTCGTGGAGCTGTTCGCCGAGACGATCTCCGAGGAGCTCGACTTCCGGCTCGAAGCCGAGAACATGCTCGACATCGCGGGGGTCCTGGCCGAGACGGCCGGCGACGCGCCGCGCAACACCATCGTGCCGCGTCCTCACCCCGAGCTCGTCACGCAGCGTGTGCTCGTGATGGAACGTCTCGACGGGTTCGCGTGGGACGACGTCGTCGGGATGCAGGGTGCCGGCGTCGACACCGAAGCCGTGCTGCACGAGGGGATGGTGTCGTTCATGGAGGGCGCCATGCTCTACGGCGTCTTCCACGGCGACCTCCACGGCGGCAACCTCCTCGTGCGCACCGACGGCACCACCGTGCTGCTCGACTTCGGGATCACGGGCCGCCTCGACCAGCAGGAGCGGATGGCGTTCCTCTGGTTGCTCGTGGGGGCGACGAACGGCGACGTCCGTTCGCAGCTCCGTGCGCTGCGCGACCTCGGGGCGTTCCCGGCCGACACCGATCTCGAAGCCGTGTTCACCGACCTCGGCCTCGACCGTCCACCGATCGACCCGACCAAGCTCGAGGCCGACGAGCTGATCCGCGAGCTCCAGGACCTCACCAAGAAGCTCCTCGGCTACGGCGCTCGTGCTCCCAAGGAGCTCATGCTGTTCGTGAAGAACCTCATGTTCCTCGACGGTGCGATCGCGACGCTCGCGCCAGATCTCGACATCCTCGGCGAGATCCAGAAGGTGCACACCGAGATCACCGTCCGTCACGGTGAGCGCCTCGCACGCGAGCTCGGCATCGAGATGACGATCGCCGACTTCGATCCCGACTCGGTGAAAGCTGCGCTCGGGCTCTCGAACGACATCGAGAAGCTCACCTACCGCGACGTGCAGGAGCGACGGGAGATCATCCGCAAGCGCATGGAAGAGCGACGCAAGCGGGCGTGAACACCCAGGGGGGACGATGAGCGACCAGCAGTACCCGATCGACGAGGTCGAGGCCGCGTTCCGCACGTACTGGCAGACGGGTTCCGTGCGCGAGGACTGGGACGGCTTCGCCGACATGTTCACCGACGACGTCGACTACCGGGAACACTTCCTGGGCCACATGCACGGGCGGGAAGAGGTGCGGGCCTGGATCAAGCAGACGATGGCCGACTACGGCGAGCTCTACACCGTGTACGACTGGCACATGGCGGAGGCGAGCGGTCGCGTCGTAGTAGCGATGCAGAACCGACGCGACAATCCCGAGCCGGGCGCGCCGCCGATCGACTTCCCGGGTATCACGGTGCTGCAGTACGCGGGTGGCGGGCAGTTCTCGTTCGAAGAGGACTACTGGGCGGTGAACGCGGGCATGGCCACCGCGAAGGAGTACGCCGTAGCCTGTGCGAAGTTCGACCCGGAGCACCCGAAGCGACGGACGCGTCACGACTGGGGATCCGCACCCAAGTGGGCGCGCCCCGAAGCCTCCGGCTGAGGCGACCCCCACGATGCCCGAGATCCCCGAGATGCAGGCGCTCGCCGAGCGGGTCGAAGCCGCGCTCGGTGGAGCCGTGCTCGAACACATCGACGTGCTCGGCTTCTCGGCGCTCAAGACCGTCGTCCCGGCACCGGAGTCGTTCCTCGGGTTCCCGCTCGGCGCGGTCGGGCGACGCGGGAAGTACCTCGTGTTCGACTTCGGCGAGCCCGGCCGCATCCTGGTGCACCTCTCGCAAGCCGGTCGGCTCGACCTCGAATCGCCGCCCAAGAAGACGCGTGGCAAGGGTTCGGTCGTGCGGTTCCGGTTCGACGACGACCGTGCCGTGCTCGTGCGCGAGTACGGCCACGAGCGCAAGGCCTCGTGGTGGGCGCTCGCACCGGGCGACGACGGACCGCTGGTGAAGCTCGGACCGGAACCCGACTCCGAGGCTTTCGCAGAGTTCGTGCTCGCAGGCACCGACAAGCGACGCATCCACACCTGGCTGCGCGATCAGCGCACCGTCGCCGGCATCGGCCGCGGCTACGCCGACGACGCGTTGCACCGTGCGAAGCTCTCGCCGACCGCGACGCTGCCGAAGCTGAGCGACGACGAGCGTCGCCGACTCCTCGACGCGATCCGGTCGACGCTCGCCGACGCGCTCGAGGGGGAGCGGACGCGCGTCGGTGGGTTGTCGGCCCCGAAGCTCGGCGACCGCTTCACGGTGCACGGTCGCCCGGGGACGCCCTGCCCGGTCTGTGGTGACACGATGCGCCGGGTCTCCTACGAGGCGTACGAGATCACGTACTGCCCCACGTGTCAGACCGGCGGCAAGGTCCTCGCCGACCGCCGCATGTCCCGCCTCGTGAAGTAGCCCCCGTTCCGGTCACCTCACGGGTTGCGGTGCAACCGCAGAGATGACCAGAACGAGGGGTTCGGGGTCGGTCACCAGCCGCGGGTGCCGGGGTCGCCCTTGAACGGGCCGACGACGACCGACGTGATCCAGCCGCCGTAGAAGCCTCCGGGCTGGGCGGTCACGAGCTCGTCGTCGACGAAGCACGCATCCATCGGGGCGACGTAGAACGCCACGTGGTCGGCGATCGCCCCGAAGGCAGGGCTCGGCGACGCGTAGGCCCACGCCGCCTGTGGTGCCTCCCGGACACCGCCGTGCACCGTGAAGTAGTGGGCGCGGCCCTTCCACTCGCAGAACGACGTCCCCTTCGCGGGTTCGAGCGCCCCGCCGAGGATGTCGGCCGGGGGGAAGTAGTAGTTCGGGGGGTGACTGGTCTCGAGCACGCGCCAGCCGCGTGTCGTCTCGGCGACGGTCACGCCGCCGAGCACCACCCGGAGGCGGGCCGACACCGGTTCGAGGCGGGGCGGTCGGGGGTAGTCCCACACCGACTCCTGGCCCGGTCCGGGTTCGATGCGCTGCGGTCGCGAAGAGAACGTTCCCATGACATTCATCCGGTGCTGGTCGTCCGCCCAGACGGTTGCTGGGCGGTACGCATAGCATGACCCGCGGTGCTTCCTGCCCTGCTCGCCTTCATCCCCAGCCCGTCCCGGGGGGTCTTCTACCTCGGGCCGCTGCCGCTGCACCTCTACGGGCTGACCCTCGCGATCGGCGTCGTCGCAGCCACGTACCTGGCTGAGTACCGCTGGAAGCGCATGGGCCACGACCCGAAGGAGGTCTCCCAGATCGCGGTCTGGGTGATCGTCGCGGGTGTTATCGGCGCCCGGCTGTACCACGTGATCACCGACTACCAGCTCTACACCGACGATCCGCTCAAGGCGCTGCAGATCTGGAGCGGCGGCCTCGGGATCTGGGGCGCGGTCATGGGTGGCGCGATCGCGGTGATCATCCTCGCCCGCAAGCACCGCTACGACACGCTCGCGCTCTGCGACGCGATCATCCCGGGAGTCGTGCTCGCCCAGGCGATCGGTCGGTGGGGGAACTACTTCAACCAGGAGCTGTTCGGTCGCCCGAGCACGTTGCCGTGGGCCGTCGAGATCGACTTCGTCCACCGGCCCGACCAGTACAAGGCGTTCGCGACGTTCCAGCCGACCTTCCTGTACGAATCGCTCTGGTGCCTGCTCATCCTCGGCGTGCTCCTGTGGGCCGAGAAGCTGCCGTCGCACCGCAAGGGGCAGACCGTCGCGCTCTACATCATGCTCTACACCGCAGGTCGCTTCGTGTTCGAGAACATGCGCAGCGACCCGGCGCACAACATCGCCGGCCTGCGCGTCAACGCCTGGGTGAGCATCGCGCTCTTCCTGTGCGGCTTCGCGTGGTTCGTCTGGTTGGCCCGGCGCCGGGAACCCGACGCCGCCACCGTGACCGACGACACACAGGAAGGCGACGCCGAGCACGAAGTGGCACCCGACACTCGGTAGCCTTACGGTTCGGTGAACTCCTCGTCGCGACCGTCCCCACGGTCGTAGCCTGCCGAAGATCGTCATCCCCCCGCTGGAGGTCGTCCCCCCGTGACTTCTGTTGTGTCCGACTCTCGCACTGCGCCGACGAAGGTCGCCGCGCGGGCGGTGAACGCATCCAAGGTCTACGGCAGCGGCGAGGCCGAGGTCCGGGCCCTCGACGCGATCAGCGTGGAGTTCGCCGACGGCGCGTTCACCGCGATCATGGGCCCCTCGGGCTCAGGGAAGTCGACGTTGTTGCACTGCCTCGCCGGCCTCGACCGTCTCACCGGTGGTCAGATCTACCTCGGCGACGTCGAGATCAGCGCGGCCAACGAGAAGCAACTCACGCTGATCCGTCGCGACCGCATCGGCTTCGTGTTCCAGGCGTTCAACCTCATCCCGACACTCGACGCGGAGGAGAACATCACCCTCCCGATGTCGCTCGCCGGTCGCAAGCCCGACCAGGCGTGGCTCGACACGGTGGTGAGCACGGTCGGTCTCGCCGACCGCCTCCACCACCGTCCGTCGGAGCTCTCGGGCGGACAGCAGCAGCGCGTCGCGGTGGCGCGGGCGCTCGCATCGCAGCCCGACCTGATCTTCGCCGACGAACCCACCGGGAACCTCGACTCCCGCGCCGGGGCCGAGATCCTCGGGTTCATGCGTCGCGCCGTCGACGAGTTCGGCCAGACGATCGTGATGGTCACCCACGACCCCGTTGCGGCGAGCTACGCCGACCGGGTCGTGTTCCTCGCCGACGGCAAGATCGTCGACGAGATGCTCGAACCGACTTCCGAGCGGGTGCTGGACCGCCTCAAGAACTTCGGGGACTAGCACTCGTGTTCAAGCTGACCCTGAAGGGCCTCTTCGCCCACAAGCTGCGGTTCGCACTCACCGCGCTCGCGGTGTTGCTCGGCGTCTCGTTCCTCTCCGGGACGCTGATCCTCACCGACACCATCAAGCGGACGTTCGACGACCTCTTCGCCAACGTCAACGCGGGAACCGACGCCTACGTGCGCTCGAGCGACAAGCTCGACTCGCAGCTCGGGACGATCCGACCGAGGATTCCCGCGACGCTGATTCCGGAGATCGGTGGGGTCGATGGCGTCGCGAAGCAGGACGGCGTCCCGGTGGTCCAGGGGCAGCTGCAGTTCAGTGCCCAGCTCGTCGACAAGAAGGGCGAGCCGATCGGCGACCCCGGCCAGGGCGCGCCGACCTTCGGCTTCATCTGGGACGACTTCACCCAGCTGAGTCCGTGGACCATCGACGTCGGCCAGCCGCCGGTCGCGAACGATCAGGTCGTGATCGACCGGGGTTCGGCCGAGAAGGCGGGTTTCGAGGTCGGCGACACCGTGCGGGTGCTCACCCAGGCCGCGCCGGAGTCGTACACGATCTCGGGAATCGCGAAGTTCGGCACGGCCGACAACCCCGGGGGAGCGTCGGTGACGCTCTTCACTCCGGCTCAGGCGCAGAAGGTCGCCGCGGCCGAGAACGAGTTCGACGGGATCGCGGTCGCCGGCGAGGACGGCGTGTCGCAGACCGAGCTCGCGCGCCGGATCCGCGCCGAGATCGACGAACCCAAGATCCAGGTGATCACCGGCGAAACGCTCACGAAGGAGAACCAGGACGAGATCCAGAAGAACCTCGCGTTCTTCAACACCTTCCTGTTGATCTTCGCCCTCGTCGCGCTGTTCGTGGGCTGCTTCATCATCTTCAACACGTTTTCGATCATCGTGGCGCAACGGACGAAGGAGATGGCCCTCCTGCGCGCGATCGGTGCGTCGGGGCGCCAGGTGATCCTGTCGGTCCTCGGCGAGGCGTTCGTGGTCGGTCTCGTGGCGTCTGCCGCGGGGCTCGCAGCCGGCATCGTGCTGGCGAGCGGCCTCAAGGCGCTGCTCGCCGGGTTCGGGATCGACATCCCCGCCGGCGGCACGGTGCTGAACACGAGGACGATCGTGGTCGCACTCGGTGTCGGCACCTTCGTGACCCTCATGTCGTCGGTCTTCCCGGCCCGCAAGGCGGCACGAGTTCCGCCGGTCGCCGCGATGCGCGACGTGAGCATCGACCAGTCGGGCTACAGCGGTATCCGCATCGTCATCGGCCTGGTGGTCACCGCGCTCGGTGTGTTGGCCCTCGCGGCCGGCCTCGTCAACGGCGAGATCTCGCTCGTCGGCCTCGGGGCGGTCGTCGTGTTCCTCGGGGTCGCGTTCCTCGGCCCGGTCATCGCCCGACCGGTGAGCGATCTGATCGGCTGGCCGCTCAAGAAGTTCCGCGGGATCACGGGCGAGCTCGCACGCGAGAACGCATCGCGCAACCCGAAGCGCACCGCGTCGACCGCGGCTGCGTTGATGATCGGCGTCGCGCTCGTCGCGCTCATCACGATCCTCGCGTCGTCGACCAAGGCTTCGATCGGGGCGACGATCGACCAGGCGTTCCGAGCCGACTACATCGTGGCGCCGAAGGCGGGTGGGTTCGGTGGTTCGGGCTTCAGCCCCGAGCTGGCAACCGCGGTGAAGGCACTCCCCGAGATCGAGACGGCCACCGGACTGCGCTTCGGCGCGGCCGAGCTCGACGGGAACGGCAAATTCATCATCGCCGCCGATCCCAAGGCACTGAACCAGCTGTTCGACCTGCGGCCCGCGAACCCGAAGGCGTTCGAGAACCTCGGAGCGGGCGAGATCGCAGTATCGGAGCGGATCGCCGACGAGAAAGGTTGGAAGATCGGCGACACGGTCGCGGCGAAGTTCCCGAGCGGCGGCACGACCGACCTCACCGTCGCGGCGAAGTTCGGCGTCGGCCAGCAGGAGGGACTGAGCGACTACTTCGTGTCACTCGACACCTTCACCGAGAACTTCCCCGAGCAGTTCGACGCGCAGGTCTACGCGAAGCTCGCGCCGGGTGTCAGCCTGGAAGAGGGCAAGAAGGCGATGGACGCGGCGATCAAGCCGTACGCCAACGCCGAGGTCGAGGACCAGGCCGAGTTCAAGGCCAAGCAGGCGGCATCGATCGACCAGTTCGTGAACCTGATCTACGCGCTGCTCTTCCTCGCGGTGATCATCGCGGGCATCGGGATCGCGAACACGCTCGCCCTGTCGATCGTGGAACGGACGCGCGAGATCGGCTTGCTCCGTGCCGTCGGGATGACGCGGTCGCAGTTGAAGTCGACGATCCGGTGGGAAGCGGTGATCATCGCGATGCTCGGCACCATCCTGGGCCTCGCCATCGGCCTGGTGTTCGGCTGGGCGATCGTGCAGGCGCTCAAGGACCAGGGCATCAACAAGTTCGCACCACCGGGTCCGCAGCTGATCATCATCGTGCTGATCGCCGCGCTGCTTGCCGTGCTGTTCGCGTACTTCCCGGCTCGACGGGCTTCGAAGCTCGACGTGTTGCGCGCGATCTCCAGCGAGTAGCGACCCTCAGCCGTAGGGATTCCAGGCCGCAGGGGCCGAGCGCAGGAACGTCGCCACCCGATCGAGGAAGGCGCCCGGCTCGATGGTGCTGGTGTCGGCACCGACGAGTTGCAGCGCGGGTTCGAGATCGTCGACGCCGGCGAACGTCCAGTGCGCGTCGGTGGGCTCCGCGGCGGTCAGCTCCTCGGCGAGCGGAGTCAGGTCGACGCGGGCGCGTGGTCGGCGCGACATGTACCGCACCCACGTCTCGTAGCGGAACACCACCTCGTACCGCGCGCCCTGTTGGTAGACGAGGGTGAAGCGGTCGGTTGCGTTGTGGATCGCTCCGGGGTGGACGACGCTCGTGCCGATGCGTGTGAACCGGTGGCTGGGGCGGATCGGCCACCCGAGCCGGGACATCCACGACGGCGAGATCGAGCTCGGCCTCGGGGTGCTCGGTGATCGTGATGCTGCCGTCGGCGAGGCCCGCCTCGGTCGCCGCGAGGTGGGCATCTTCGTCGGCCCAGTGCGCGCGGTAGCGCTCGGGGTGGTCGAGGAGGTCGGGCAGGCGTTCGAGCAGCTCCGGGTACCCGGCGCCGTCACCCGTCCCGTTCCCCGCGAGCTCGGCGATCGTCCATGCGATCCGGGCCGAGTCGCGGGCCGCGAACGTGGCGAAGTCGCCGGCCCGGGCGAGGTCGACGAGCTGGTCGCGTCGCCGCATCGCGTCGTCGGGTTCGACGAGCGCGTACATGCTCACGAGGCCGTCCTGGTCGACGTGGTTGTTCGACACCACGTCGGCCGTCACGTGGTGGTCGGCCCGGTCGAGGTAGTGGAACGCGATCTGGGCCGAGAGGTCGTCCTGGAGCGCGGCGGGCGTTGGCGTCCCCGGCCAGTGGGAGAGCGTGAGCACCGTGTCGGCCTGGGGTGAGCCGTCGACGATCACGTTCGGGATGCCGTCGAGCTCACCGTACGGGACGTACCGCATGCCCAGACCGTACCCACCCCCGGCCGACCTCCAGCTCCCCCGCTGCGTTCGGCGCGTTTCGGTTCTCATGCGACCGAAACGTGACGAACTCCGGAGCCGGGGCGGGCGGCTAGTACTGGTCGCGGAGCTTGGCGTCCTTCTCGAGGACGACGGTGGCGGTGTCGCGCGTGCGGGCGGCGACGAGGTCGCGCAGGGTCGGGTTCGACGTCCCGAGGATCCGGACCGCGAGCAGGCCTGCGTTCTGGGCGTTCCCGACGGCCACCGTGGCGACCGGGACCCCGGCCGGCATCTGCACGATCGACAGCAGGGAGTCGAGGCCGTCGAGCTGCGCGAGCGGGACCGGCACGCCGATCACGGGAAGGGGTGTCATCGACGCGGTCATCCCGGGGAGGTGCGCGGCGCCACCAGCACCGGCGACGATCACCCGCAGGCCCCGGTCGACGGCGGTGGTCGCGTACTCCACCATCCACTCCGGGGTGCGGTGGGCCGACACGATCCGGACCTCGAACGGCACCGAGAACTCCTCGAGCACGTCGATCGCGGCCTGCATCACGGGCAGATCCGAATCACTTCCCATGATGATCCCGACGAGCGGGGTGCCCTGAGCCACGCAATGACGTTAGCGTGCCGCGATGCAGACCCCCCTGACCGACCTGCTCGAGATCGAGTACCCCGTGATGCTGGCGGGCATGGGCGGTGTCTCGTACCACGCGCTCGTCGGTGCGGTCTCGGAGGCCGGAGGGTTCGGGTGTCTCGGCGCGTCGACGATGCAGCCCGAGGAGATCGTCAGCGAGATCCGTGCCGTGCGCCAACGCACCGCGAAGCCGTTCGGGGTCGACCTGCTCACCGCGTTGCCGGCCGAGATGATGACGAACGTCGAGAACCTGATCCGCGAAGGCGCGTCGGTGTTCGTCGCGGGGCTCGGGGTGCCGCGCGACGCGGTCGAGCTCTGCCACGAACACGGCGTGCTGGTCGCGAACATGTGCGGCAAGGTCCGCCACGCGCTCACCGCGGTCGAAGCGGGGTGCGACTTCGTGATCGCGCAGGGCACCGAGGCCGGTGGTCACACCGGAACCGTCGCGACGATGCCCTTGGTCCCCCAGATCGTCGACGCGGTCGGTGCCCGTGTCCCGGTCGTCGCGGCGGGCGGCATCTTCGACGGCCGGGGTCTGGCCGCCGCGCTCGCGCTCGGTGCCGCGGGCGTGTGGATCGGCACGCGGTTCATCGCGACCCCCGAAGCGCGAGCCGTGCCGGGGTACAAGGACGCGCTGGTCCGCACCGCCGAAGACGGCACGGTGGTGAGCCGGGCCTTCACCGGCAAGACACTGCGCGCCGTCCGCAACGCCCAGACCCAGCACTTCGAAGAGCACCCCGACGAGCTGCACCCGTTCCCGCAACAGCTGTTCACCGCGATGAACGGCGGCTGGATGCACCTCGGCGGCGACGAGCACACCGCGGTCGACCCCGATCGCGAGTGCTACCCGGCCGGCCAGGGCGTGGGTGCGATCGACGACCTCGAGCCTGCGGGTGAGATCGTGCGTCGGATCGTCGCCGAAGCCGACGCCGTGCTCGCCCGGCTCGAAAGCGTCCGGGCCTGAGCGGCGCCTCTGATCAACGACGCCTCAGATCAACGACGCCTCTGATCAACGACGCCCGGAGTCGAGCTGTTCCTGCTCGGCCTTGAGGTCGGATTCGTACATCATCCGCACGAGGTCTTCGAACGAGACCTTCGGCTTCCAACCGAGCTTCTCCGCGGCCTTGGTCGCGTCGCCCATGAGCAGGTCGACCTCGGCCGGGCGTTCGAACCGGGAGTCGTGGCTCACGAACGACTCCCATTCGTCGTAGCCGGCGATGCGGCTCGCGATGTCGAGGAACTCTCGACCGGTGTGGGTCTCGCCCGTTGCGATCACGTAGTCGTCGGGCTCGTCCTGCTGGAGCATCATCCACATGGCTTCGACGTAGTCGCCCGCGTAGCCCCAGTCGCGTGAGAAGCCGAGGTTGCCGAGGCTGATCCGATCCTGGAGGCCGAGCTTGATCTTCGCGAGCGCGGTGGTGACCTTGCGGGTGTAGAACTCGAGGCCCCGTCGGGGTGACTCGTGGTTGAAGAGGATCCCGCTCGACGCGTGCAGGCCGTAGGCCTCGCGGTAGTTCACGGTCATGTCGTGGCCGAACACCTTGGCGACGCCGTAGGGCGAGCGGGGGTGGAACGGGGTGGATTCGTCCTGCGGGGTCGCGCGGACCTTGCCGAACATCTCCGACGACGACGCCTGGTAGAAGCGGATCGGGTTGTTGGTGACGCCACCGACGATCCGCACCGCCTCGAGCATCCGCAGCACGCCGAGACCGGTGATCTCCGCGGTGAGCTCGGCCTGGCGGAAGGAGAGTTGCACGAAGCTGATCGCGCCGAGGTTGTAGACCTCGTCGGGTTGGACCTGCTCCATGGCGGCGATGAGCGACGAGAGGTCGCGGAGGTCGCCGTCGACGAGCTCACACGCGGGGTTCTCGTCGAGCACGATCTGGGCCTTCGGGTTGGCTTGGCCCCGGATGAGCCCGAAGACCTGGTATCCCTTCCCCGCGAGGAGCTGGCTCAGGTACCGCCCGTCTTGTCCCGTGATCCCGGTGATGAGCGCTCGTTTCATGCGGAGTAACGCTAGTCGCGGGTTCGACGGGCCCATTCCGGGTCGCACTGGAAGGCGAATTCGGCGCAGCGCGCCTCTTCGTCGGTCTCGCCGATCGCGGCCGCGCTCGCCGCGGAGTCCGTCGAGTGCCCGCAGGAAGCCGCGATTCGGGACGTGTACCCACGGGACGTACCCCGAGCCCCGCCACCCCGAGGCCCGCAGCCGGTCGAGGCCGCGGTGGTACCCCACCCGGAAGTACGCGTACGCCTCGATCGGGTCCCGCGCCGATTCGCCCAGGCGCGCCCAGCCGTCGAGGAATCGGGGCCACCGGGCCACCACCGCCGCGATCGCGTCGCGGCGGGCTCCCGCCGGTTCGTCGGGAGTGGCGAGCGCAGCGTCGAGCGCCTCGAGCATCTCGGCGGGTTCGGGGTCGAGGAGCGTGGAGGGCAGGCCCGACGACAGGTGGATCGGTTGTTCGGTCATCCCGTGAGGGTAGGAGAAGCAGCGGAGTCGGCGGACACGCGCGTCGGGGCCTGTTCGGTGGGCGATCGAGCCGGCGCAGCGGATTCGACCATGAGGATGGCCGGTACCATTGGCGGCTGTGACCTCCCCGGAACCCACGCTCGCCCCTCCCGACGCGCCCGGCGACGAATCGCCTGCCGTCCCCGGGCACCGTTCGACGCGGATCGTGCTCGTACGGCACGCGGTCACGGCCGAGACCGGTTCGAAGCTCTCGGGCCGCGCGCCGGGAATCGACCTCTCGGAGGTCGGTCGGGGTCAGGCCGAGCTCGCAGGTGAGCGCCTCGCTCCGGTGCCCGTCGCCGCGATCTACGCGAGTCCGATCGAGCGCACCACCCAGACGGCCGAGTTCATCGCGAAGCACCACGGGCTCCCGGTCCTGCCGCTCCCCGGTGTGATCGAAGCCGACTACGGCGAGTGGACGGGCGAGAAGCTCTCCGACCTGATGAAGCTCGACCTCTGGAAGACGGTGCAGGTCGGCGCCCTCGCGTGTTCGGTTCCCGCAGGGGGAAGCGATGGTGGCGATGCAGGCGCGGATGGTCGAGGCGATCGAAGCGCTCGTCGACGACCACTCGGGCGACACGGTGGTCGTCGTGTCGCACGCCGATCCGATCAAGGCGGTCGTCGCGCACTTCACCGGGCTCCCGCTCGATCTCTTCCAACGGATCGCGGTCGCGCCGGCGTCGGTCACCGTGCTCGAGCTCGGACAGTTCGGTGCGACGCTCGTGAAGAGCAACGACACGGGCAGCATGGACGACCTGGTGCCGAAGCCCAAGCCGGCGTCCGACGCGGCGTCGGAGTCGGAGACCGGAGGCGACGATGGCTGATCCGATCGAGCTCGATCCCGTCGACTCGCTCGGTGCGGGTGCGATCGGCCAGCCGGGCCAGCGCACCTTCTTGATCCAGGCCGCGAAGTCGCACGCCCGGCTCACCGTGCTCGTCGAGAAGGAGCAGGTGGCCCTGCTCGCGACCGAGGCGGTCGCGTTCCTCGAACGCATCGCCGAGGAGTTCCCCGAGGACCCGACCGAGATCGGTCCCGAGCTGCGCCAGGCTGCGGTGGTGCAGGAGCCGGCCGTCCCGCTGTTCCGGGCCCGCCTCATCGGTCTCGGCTTCGAGCCGGAGCGCGAGCTCGTCTTGATCGAGCTCCGGGAGCACTCCGACGAAGACGACGACGTGGAAGACGACGACGGCCTCCTGAACGCCGAAGACGACGACGGGTTCGTCGCCCGGATCTACGCGACCCGTGCGCAGGTGCGGGCCATGGCCGCGCGTGCGGTGGAGTCGGTCACCGGGGGCGGACGGCCGAAGTGTCCGTTGTGCGAGCAGCCGATGGACCCCCAGGGCCACCGTTGTCCGCGCTGGAACTGACCCCCGAGAACATCCGCGAGCTCCTCCGCGACGGTGAGCTCGAGATCCTCGGCCGGATGCCGTGGTCGTCGAACGCGACGATGCTCGCGACGCTCTCCTCGGGCGAGGTCGAGTTCCCCGTGATCTACAAGCCGCGTCGCGGTGAGCGGCCCCTGTGGGACTTCGCGTCGGGCACGTTGTGCCAGCGCGAGGTCGCGAGCCACGACCTCTCGGAGCTCCTCGGTTGGTCGGTCGTGCCGCCGACCGTCCTGCGCGACGGCCCGCTCGGAGTCGGCATGGTGCAGCTGTACATCGACCACGACCCCGACGAGCACTACTTCACCCTGCTCGAGGACCACACCGACGAGCTCCGTCGCTTCGCGGTGTTCGACGTGCTCGCCAACAACGCCGACCGCAAGGGTGGTCACTGCCTGCAGTCCCGCGCCGACGGTCACGTGTGGGGCATCGACCACGGCCTCACGTTCCACGACGAGTGGAAGCTGCGCACGGTCATCTGGGACTTCGCGGGCGAGGCGGTGCCACCGCCGCTGGCCGACGACGTGTGTCGCCTGCTCGCCGACACCGACACCGTCGACGGCGTGCTCGGGACACTCCTGCATCCCGACGAGCTCCTGGCGTTCCGCCTCCGGGCCGAGGAACTGCTCGAGATCGGCACGCTGCCTCCCCCCGATCCCGGCTACCACTCGGTCCCCTGGCCGATGGTCTGACCACGCGTTCGCCCGTCGCTTTGGCGTCGCCGGCGCAGGATGTGGCTGTCCCTTGCGACACCAGAGTGTCCCTGGGCTCGAGGCAGGTCAGTTCGCCGGAGGTGGGGTGAGCGCGGCGGCCGGGTCGCGGAAGAAGCGCGAGCGGGGGAGCACCACGTCGGCTCCGGCGGCACGGGCCTGTTCGGCGCCGTCGCCGTCGACGTGCGGACCGAACGCGACGATCCGAGCTCCCGGCGCGATCGCGCGGACCGATTCGATGTCGTCGCCGTGCCGGGCGAGGTCGACGACCACCACTTCGGCGTCGGCACACCCGTCGGCGCCGCGGACGAACGTCGCGTCGGGGATCGCCGCCGTCAGCTTGCTGCGATCCATGAGGTCGCCGACGAGCGCGACGACCTTCAAGATGACGACCTTCAAGCCTCGTCGGAGCCGAGGTGCTGCGCGAGGTAGTCGTTCTCGCCGAGCTTCTCGATGAGCGCGAACTGGGTCTCGAGCCAGTCGATCGTCTCGTCGCCGGCGATGATCATCGGTTCGAGGACGATGCGGGTTCCCTCGTCGCCCTCGGTGCGGCACAGCTCGACGGTCTTCGCGAGGCGCTCACACTGCGACACCTCGAGGTCGAGCGCCACGGTGAACTGCTCGGTGACGTTCTTCCCGGGCTTCACCCGACCCAGCTTGTTGAGGTTCGGGATGCCGTCGAGGTAGATGATCCGGTCGACCAACGTCTCGGCGTGCCGCATCTCGGTCATCGACTCGTCGTAGAACTTCTTCTCGATCGCGCGGAAGCCCCAGTTGCCGACCAGCTTGGCGTTCACGAAGTACGTGTTGATCGCGCACAGCTCGGCGGCGAGGAGCTCGTCGAGCGCGGCCATGATCTTCGGGTTTCCCTGCATGCCGAGCACCATAGCGCCCATTGCCCGGCTTCCCGGCGCGTTCATTTGCACTAATCAAGTGAGGTTTCCCTCATGCATTCGCGCGAACGCGTCAGGCGGGAGCCGGTGGCGCGAGCACGCGCGGCGCGTCGATGGCGAACTCGGGCCACCGCTTGCGCGACTTCTTCGACAGCTTGTGCATGAGCTCGATCGCGCCGGGGTCGTCGTCGCCGGGGCGCACCTCGATCACGCCGTCGCGCAACATCGCGTCCATGAGGTCGCGTCCTGCGTCGGTGCGCACGATGGTGAGCGTCCAGTCGTTGAACGCGCCGATGCCGCCGGTGGAGATGTCGGCGTGCTCGGCCGCGAAGTCGGGGCACATGTTGCAGCCCTCGCGCGTCCAGGCGTGGCATTCCTTCAGCGGCACCTCGTGGTAGTCGCCGTTCTTCATCCAGATCTGGAAGACGCCCTTGATGTTCATCTTCTTGATCTCGGCCTTCACCAGCCCGTACTTGGCCTCGAACAGCTCCTCGAAGATCGCGTCGTCGAAGGTCTTCGAGCACAGGAGCCCGATGTTGAGCGAGAGGCGGCGGGCGACCTTGCCGGCCTTGCGCTGCTTCATCACCGGCGGCACCGAGCTCTGACAGCTCATGCCCACGAGGGCGATGCGTTCCGCGCCCGACTCGATGGCGTCGGGGTAGGCGAGGGTGTTCGCCGAGTAGGTGTAACGGCTGCCCGCCGAGGCGATCACGTCGTCACGGTTGCGGGCCACGCCGGGCACGGCCTTCCACGTGGAGCCGTCGCCTTCGAGGTACGACACGAGCGCGGCGTCGATCACGTCGTGTTCGAGCGCGTACACGAGGATCGCGGAGACGAGCCCGCCGTCCTGGCCGACCTCGTGGAGCGTGGGGTCGGAGGCCCGGGCGAGCACGATGTCCTTGAAGAGACCGGAGACCTCTTCGGGTTCTCGGACCCGTCCGAACATGAACTCGTCGATCTCCGGTTCCCACGCCCGAAAGCGCGGGCAGGCGCGCGTGCACGAGGTGCACGCCTTGTCGCCGTGGGAGCAGTCGCCCGGGCCGCCGTAGTCGTCTTCGAGCTGGAACGGCTTGTAGACGCCTTCGGTGTCTCGGTAGCCGAGCACGTCGTGCGGACACGCGATCACGCAGCCGGCACAACCGGTGCACAGTCCGGAGGTGACGACCTCCTGGTAGAGGTGCTTCCACGACAGCTTCTCGGGCGGCATGTCGGCAGTCTGGCACGGCGTACAGTCGGAGTTCATGGTCGAGGATCAGTCCGGGGGGTGGCCGCCACCGCCCCCGCCGTCGTGGTCACCACCGAGCACGCCACCAGGCCCACCTCCGGTCCCGTCGGGTTGGGGCACACCCGGTGTGGGGCCTCCGGGCCATCCAGGCATGGTCAAGACCAACGGCCTCGCGATCGCCGCGCTCGTGGTCGGCTGTCTCGGATTCATGTTCTGCTTCGTACCGTCGATCCTCGCGATCGTGTTCGGCTACATCTCGAAGAGCCAGATCGACCAGTCGCAGGGCACGCAGACCGGTCGGGGACTCTCGATCGCGGGGATCGTGCTCGGGTGGGTGGGCGTCGGGATCGCGTTGCTGCTCGCGATCCTCTTCGTGATCGCCGCGGCGGTGGGCGACGGCACGACCGTCGACACCGACAACGGCATCGAGACGCTCCGTGTGCTCAGTGCTGCGCGATCCATGCAGTGATGAGCTCGGCCTGGGCGTCGGAGTTCTCCTGCAGGCCCTCGACGATGGCCTTCTCGACCTTGCCCCCGACGAGCGGGACGTGCACCTTGAGGTGACCGGTGGCGACCCGCCGGGCCCCGCCTTTCGTCTTCGTGATCGTGGCCTCGTAGGCGCCCTCGAGCAGGTTCTCGTAGTTGTCGGGGTCGATCCGGTACGACGCGGTGTGGGCGGCCAGGTCGGAGGTGGAATCCTCGACCCAGGTCAGCTTGTCGGGGTCCACCACGCGCCGGACCGCGCCGGACAGCTCCGCGGTGAAGAGATACCGCACCCGTTGGTGCACGGTGTCGCCGTCATGCGTCTGTTCGAGCACCTCGACGCTGCCGATCTTGGGGAGATCGGTCATCGTGGCGAGGAACCCCGCGTCGGTGAGCGCGGCCTCGACCTGGTCGACGGTACCGGTGATGTCCTGGGTCAGCGTGAAGTCCATGGTGCGCCCCAAGGTACGCGATCCGGAGCGCCGTGATCGGCCTCTCCGTGGGTCGCGTACGCTGTCTGGTCACCCACGGACCGGGGGACGACGGTGACGAAGATCGCAGACATCCTGCAGCGGGGCCACAGCTACTCCTTCGAGTTCGGTCCGCCGCGCACCGAGCAGATGGAGCGCACCCTCGAGCAGACGCTCGTCGATCTCGAGCCGCTCGCTCCGTCGTACGTGTCGGTCACCTACGGCGCCGGTGGCTCGACCCGGGAGCGCACCCACGATCTCGTCGTGCAGATCATGCGCGAGACGGGGATGACCCCGATGGCGCACCTCACCTGCGCGTGTCACACCCGAGCCGATCTCGTCGGGGTCGTGGAGCGCTACCGCGACGCCGGGATCGAGAACATCCTCGCCCTCGGCGGCGACCCGCCGAAGGACCTCGACCTCCCGCCGGGTGAGCTCACCTACGCGGTCGAGCTCGTACGCCTGGTACGCGAGATCGGCGACTTCTCGATCGGCGTCGCCGCGCATCCGGAGCCGCACCCGCGTTCACCCTCGAAGGAGACCGACCGGCTCCACACTGCGGAGAAGCTGCGCGAGGCCGACTTCGCGATCACCCAGTTCTTCTTCGACGCCGACCACTACTTCGATCTCGTCGACGGACTCTCGGCCCACGGGGTCGACAAGCCGGTGGTCGCCGGGATCATGCCGGCCACGAGCATCGCCGGCATCAAGCGCATGAGCGAGCTGCAGGGTTCGGAGTTCCCGACCTGGTTGGCCGACAAGATGCATGCGGTCGGCGACGACCCCGAGGCGGTCCGCAAGGTCGGCGTGGAGGAAGCGACGAAGCTCTGCCGCGCCCTGCTCGACGGCGGCGCACCCGGACTGCACTTCTACACGCTCAACCGCTCGACCGCGACCCGCGAGATCTACGAGAACCTCGGCCTTGGAGAAGGAGCGTAGGCGGCGGACAATCGGCGCGGGAGTTGCAGCGGTGAGCGGTCGAGCCGCCGTAGCGGATTCGACTGTCAGCCGGAGAAGGCTGAACCTCAGGCCGGCGTGCCCGAGGCGAGGGCCTTCCAGAGGGTGCGGTAGTTCGGGTACTCGAGGCCCTCCTGGACGTAGCCCGACCGCACGAGCTCACGGTGGTACTCGGGCAGACGGCGCCACGGGATCCCCGAGTCGGCGTGGTGCGCGAGGTGCCAGCCGGTGTTGAACGGCACGAACCAGAAGCGGGCCCAGAGCGACTGGCGCACCGCATGCGTCGTCTCGCGCCGGTCGGGTGACTGCACCATCCCGCCGTGTTCGGCGATCGCGCGCAAGCGGTTGAGCACGCGCCACACGGTGAGGTGCGGGAGCAGCCAGAGCAGGGGATACAGCCACGGATGGCCCGCCAGGATCGCGATCGCGAGGAGGATCGCCTGCGTGGCGAAGATGCAGCGGGCCTGGTGGCGGGCGTCGGCGTTGGTCGAACGGAGCGCACCGAACAGCCCGCGCAGCAGCTTGAACCCGGTGATGCCGAGTGCGTCGCGGGTGAGCTTGCGACGCATCGAGTCGCGCGAGATCGGGTAGGCGCGGTACATCGGGATGTCGGGCTCGTTGGGGCCGAACTCCTCACGGTGGTGGGCCATGTGGCCGCGCCGGTACAGGTCGATCGGCACGAACGCGGGATACGCGAGCAGCCAGCGGCCGACCCAGTCGTTGAGCCGGCGGTTCGCGAACAACAACCGGTGCGCGGCCTCGTGCTGGAGGATGTTGAGCTGCACGTGGGCCCGGCCCATGAGCAGGAACGCGAGGACCCAGATCACAGGGTTGTTGAGCCACACCGCGGCCACGAGCACGGCGATGGTCTGGAGCCACACGAAGGCGACGGTCCAGGCATTCGCCCACGACGGAATCGTGCGGAGGTGCTCACGGAACTGCGGGGTCGGTCGTCCGTTCGGGCTGATGCGGTCGCCGGTCGGCTCGACGAGGAGTCCGGGGTCGGGTCGCATCGTCAGGGTGGCCACGCCGCTATGTTACACGAATGCCACAGGCGCAGCGAGAGCGTAAGAGCCTGCTCGGACGCCCCCTCGGGGCCCGGTCGGTGATGGCGAGCCTGTTGCTGGGGATGGACCCGCCGCGGATCCGGGGCGCGCTCCTCGTGCGGTGGTGCGGTCTGTTCGGCATCGCCGAGGGCACAGCCCGCGTCGCGCTGACCCGGATGGTCGCGAACGGCGAGCTCACGACAGCCGATGGTTTCTACGAGCTGGCCGGGGGGTTGCGCCGTCGCCGTCGGGACCAGGAGTGGAGCCTCGCCCCGCGCCTCCGCGTCTGGCGGGGCACTTGGCGCATGGCGGCGGTCGAGCCCGCCGCCCGCACCGCGACCGAGCGACAGGCCCTGCGTGACGCGATGCGGCACCTGCGGTGCGCAGAGCTGCGGGAAGGGCTCTGGGTCCGCCCCGACAACCTCCCGGCAGCTGCCGACCCCGCCGGGGCCCGATCGACCGCCGACGCGCAGTGCGGGTGGTGGACGGGCCAACCCCGTGCCGACTCGCTCGAGCTGGCCGAGCGGCTGTTCGACCCCGAGACGTGGGCCATCGGAGCACAGGACCTGGTGCGACGGTTGGCCGACGTCGCCGGCCGACTGCGTGCGGGCGACGCCGGTCTCGAGGCCGACGCGTTCCTCACCGGTGCCGCCGTCCTCGTCCACGTGCGCGCCGATCCGTTGCTCCCCGATGCGTTGGTGCCGGCCGACTGGCCGGGCGACGCGCTCCGCGCCGCCTACGGCGAGTACCGCGCCGCGTTCGGTGCGGCGACGGCCGGCTGGTTCCGTCGCAATCGCGTCTGAGCCGAGAGCGTGCGGACGGAGCGATCTGCGACCAACGCGAGCGCGAGCAACAGCACCGCGACCACTCCGTCGAGCCACCAGTGGTTCGCGGTGACCACCACGACGAGGATCGTGAGCAGGCCGTGCCCGGGTCCGATCCATCGCCACCCGCCGCGCCCGATCCCGAACACCACCACGGCCACGAGGACGGCCCACGCGACGTGGATCGACGGCATGGCCGACAGCTGACCGGCGAGCCCGCGCCCGAGGGGTTCGTACACCGACTGGTCGTACCGCACGGCGGTGTCGACGAACCCCAGGCCGGGCAGCATCCGCGGCGGCGCGAGGGGAATGAGCTGGACGAGCAGCGCGCCGCCAGTGGCGATCGCCAGCACGTTGCGCACCTCCGGGTACCGGTCCCGGTGGCAGACGAACAACCAGACGAGGAGCGCGAGGAGGGCGGGCACATGGGCGAACGCGTAGTACGCGTTCGCGCCGACGACGAGCCAGCGGTGCGGCAGCACCGCCCGCTGCAGCGTCAGCTCACTCGGGAAGTGGAGCGCTCGTTCGAGGTCCCAGACCCCGCGTCCGCGGGCGAGGGCCCCATCGACCTGCATCACCGAGAGGCGGCCGGCGAGCTGCCAGATCGCGTAGAGCACGAGCACGAGCGCCGTCTCTCGGGCGAACGCGCCGGCGCCGGTCACCCAGGGTCTCCGGGCGCGCCGGGCGGCAACGCCGAATCCCGCGAGCGCGATCGCGCCGACTGCTGCGAATTCCCACGGGAGCCACATCGTTCCGCCTCCGATCGAACTCTGCCACATCCGCCGCGGCCCGATCTCCGCTGCACGCGCGATCAGGACCGGGTCGAGGACCCGGCCCTGATGCGGTCTCGCAGTGCGGAGGGACTGGGATTTGAACCCAGGGTGACTTGCGCCACAATGGTTTTCGAGACCATCCGATTCGGCCGCTCTCGCATCCCTCCGGGATCCGCCCGAGGCTCGCGCCAGGGGTGACCGGCTGAGGAGTCTACCGACTCCGGCTGTTGCGCCGTTCGGCGAAGAAGCCGCGCAGGAGTTGACTGCTCTCGGTGGCCCTGATGCCCGGCACCACCTCGGCTTCGTGGTTGAGCCGGGGGTCGGCGGCGAGGTTGTACAGGCTCCCGGTGGCGCCGGCCTTCGGGTCGTCGGCGCCGAACACGATCGTGTCGACCCGCGCTGCGAGTGCCGCGCCCGCGCACATCGGGCACGGCTCGAGCGTCACCACGAGGACGTGACCACCGAGTCGCCACGAACCGATTGCTGCGGCGGCGTCGCGCAGGACGAGGATCTCGGCGTGGGCGGTCGGGTCGCCGGCCAGCTCACGTTCGTTGTGGCGACGGGCCACGATCACACCGTCGTCGGCGCGTGCCACCACTGCCCCGATCGGGACGTCGCCGTGGGCGAGGGCGGCGCGTGCCTCGTCGAGCGCGGTTGCCATCAAGGCGTCGAGCGTGGCGCGGTCCATGGCGAGTGTCAGTCGGAGACGCCGGTCTCGGTGAGCATCCGGGTGGGAGTGACCCGCACGAGCAGCTCGGTGTCGACCGCGTTCCGGCGGCCGAACTCCTCGGCCCGGTCGGCCCCCATGTACCGGCCTCCGATGCGGGTGGCCCAGGCGAGCATGTCGTCGAGGTCGGTGTCGATCTCCGCGGTGCCTTCGATGATCACGTACGCGAACGGTGGGCGTTCGTCGTCGACACAGAGCGTGACGCGCGGGTCGCGCGCGATCGCCTTGCCCTTCACCGTGGCCGCCCCCGTGTTGAAGACGAGCACGTCGCCGTCGAGCACGAACCAGACCGGCGCGATGTGCGGGCGGCCGTCGACACGAACGGTGGCGAGCTTGGCCGTCCGCGTTCCCTCCAGGAGGAAGGCCCGTCGTTCGTCGTCGCTCATCGGTCGGCCCATCGACGCAGGCTACGCGACGGCGACTGCGAACGGTTCAGCCATCGCGGGTCGCGCGTCCCAGCACGAGCTCGGGGACCAGCTGGGTGCCGGGCGCGACGCGGCCGCCCTTGCCCGGGAGCACATCGAGATCGTCGGCGGTGATCGGGTCGCCGCAGTGTGAGCACGAGACGACCGGGGTGCAGCGGTGGTCGCAGGTGTCGTGGCGGAACCGGAGCGGGGGGCCGCCGGGTGGTGGGACCCACCGATCACCCCACGCGGTGAGCGCGGCGATGATGGGAACGAGGTCGTTGCCGGCATCGGTGAGCACGTACCGATCGCGCGGCGGATGCTCCGAGTACCGCTCCCGCTCGACGATCCCGTGCTCGACGAGCCCGTCGAGACGGCTCGCGAGGAGATTGCGCGAGATCCCGAGGTCGACCGCGAGCTCCTCGAAGCGGTGGAGGCCGAGGAAGAGGTCGCGCAGGATCAGCGGCGTCCACCAGTCGCCGATCACCTCGAGGCTCTGGGCGAGGGAGCAGTGCATCCCGCTGAAGCTCGTCTGTCGCATCGCGCCAGCGTAGACCGTTGACGTATTGAACGGACGGGCGTACGGTGAGCCCGTCCCTGTATTGAACGGACTGGGTCGTACATGAGGGGCTTCGAAACTGCCGGGGCCCGAACCGAGGAGTGGCGATGTACCGGATGATCGTGGCGGCCCGCACCCGGGCGGTCTGGAAGCAGATCAACGCCCGCAACGTCGACGCGCCGTACGGAATGGCCGCGGAGTCGATGCAGTTCACGTTCGTCGGGGCGACGCCGCTCGGGGCGTCGTTCCAGGGCCGCGATCAGTTCAAGCGCTGGCTCGAAGCCGTGTTCGTGCGCTTTCCCGACATCGCGTTCACCGTGCGCGACGTCGTGGTCTCGGGCTGGCCGTGGCACACCCGCGTCGCGGTGCGGCTCGGGATCACCGCCACCCTGGTCGACGGCACTCGGTACGAGAACGACGCGGTGCAGTGGATCACGCTGCGCTGGGGCCGGATGCTCGACGACTGGGTGCTCGAGGACACGCTCGCCCTCGAGCAGGCGTGCACGACCCAGGCGCTGCTGTCGGCCTGAGCGATCGTGGCGGAGGGAGTGGGATTCGAACCCACGGTGAGTTGCCCCACACACGCTTTCCAAGCGTGCCGATTCGGCCGCTCTCGCATCCCTCCCGGGGCCGGTGATGCTATCCGCACGGAGGAATCCGACCCCCACGCCCGGGGGTAGGAGACGGAGCGGAGCCGCCGAGCGCGAACCGAAGAGCATGGGCGGGTGGTGATCGAGGCGGCGCAGAGGGAGTCGACCCGGAAGGTAAGCTCTCGGCGCGGACCGTGCTAGGCGGGGAGCTCGTGGTTTCCTGTACCCCCAATCCACGTACGGGGGGCTGAACTCCCTTCCGAGGCTCGGACCGTCGTAGAGAAGGCGATCCGCACGCGGCAATGATGGTCGGGTCCTACGCAACGGGATCTCGTGAACCGAGTCAGGTCCGGAAGGAAGCAGCTCTCAGCGGGCCCTCTCGTGTGCCGTGGGGTCGCCTGGCCTGAGCTGGCGACGGACATCCGCGCTCTGCGACACCGTGTCGACGATGGGTGCACGGTCCGCATGTTCTCGGGTTCGGGCGGGTGGCGAGCAGCCACCCGCCCGAACCGTTCTCCCGACGCTTTCGGTAGGGTCACGTCGTGAGCTATCAGTCGCTGTATCGGAAATATCGGCCGCAGCGCTTCGGCGAGCTCATCGGCCAGGAGCACCTCACCACGGCGCTGAAGATGGCGGTGCGAGAAGGCCGGGTCGGTCATGCCTACCTGTTCTCGGGGCCCCGCGGCACCGGCAAGACCACCACCGCCCGGATTCTCGCCAAGGCGATCAACTGCCTGAACCGGGGCGACGACGGCGAGCCGTGCGGTGAGTGCGAGAACTGCGTCGCCATCGCGGGCGGGACCTTCGCCGACCTCATCGAGCTCGACGCAGCGTCGAACACCGGGGTCGACGCGATCCGCGACCTCATCGAGCGCGTGCACCTCGGGGTGGGCGCGACGACGGTGAAGAAGGTCTACATCGTCGACGAGGTGCACATGCTCAGCACCGCGGCGTCGAACGCGCTCTTGAAGACGCTCGAGGAGCCGCCCGACCACGTCGTGTTCGTGCTCGCGACCACGAACCCCGAGAAGGTGCTGCCGACCATCCGGTCGCGGACGCAGCACTTCGAGCTCACGCTCTACACCGTCGACCAGTTGATCGCGATCCTCACCGACGTGTTGCAGCGCGAGGGGGTCGACGCCGACGCCGACGCGATCGCCCGGATCGCCCGCCAGGGCGGTGGGTCGGCGCGCGACGCACTCTCGCTCCTCGATCAGGCGCTGGCTTCGAGTCCGGGCCGCCTCGATCTCGAACAGGTGACGAGCGCGTTCGGTGGGAGTGGGTTCGAACAACGGGCCGAGATCCTGGAAGCCGTAGCGGCCGAGGAGGTCGGTACCGCACTCGCCGCGCTGTCGAAGTTGCTCGACACCGGTCACGAACCCCGCCGCGTCGCCGACGACCTGCTCCAGACCCTGCGCGACGCGTTCGTGCTCACCGCGGCAGGGAACCGGGTGCGCGTCGACCTCACCGAAGACGAACAGGCACGGCTCCGGTCGCTCGGCACGCACCTCGGGAACTCACTGCTCGTCCGTGCGCTCGAGACGCTCGGCCACGCCGTCGCCGACATGCGCGGGACCGATGCCACCGATCCGCGCCTGACCCTCGAGATCGCCCTCGTGCGGATCGCGCGTCGCGACACGACCCCGCCCATCCACGCGCTCGTCGATCGCATCGAACGACTCGAGCAGGCCCTCGCCGGTGGCGCACCGCCGGCAGGCGTGCCCGCCGCGAGCCGAAGGCGTCCCCCGCCGACACTTCATCGCCGGCGACTGCAGCGAACGCGACCCCGTCGCCGTCGACCCCGCCGCCCGCCCCGCCGGAAGCGCCCGCCCCGCAGGTCGTTGCACCGGAGGCGACCGCACCCACCGGTCCGGCACCGACCCTCGGTGCGATCCGCCGCAAGGCCCGGGGCAAGGAAGCGCCGTCGGCCGAACCTGCCGAACCGGTGGAGGCCCCGGTCGCGACGGCGCCGACTCCGCCCGACGACCCGCCGCCCGCGGCTGCCGCTGGTGCGCTCTCGCTCGACGACGTGATCGTGGCCTGGGCCGCGGTGCTCCCGACCTTCCCGATGTCGACGCGGAGTGCGGTGCAGGACGCCCAGCCGATCGCGATCGAAGACGACGTCGTGGTGTTCGGGGTGAACCCACGGGCGTTCGACCGCTCCGCGGCGCGGCTGAAGCGCGACGCACCTGCGATCCGCGCCGCGCTGGCCGAGCATCTCGGCGTGGGACCCCGCTTCCGGGTGGTCAAGGACGAATCGCTCAGCGACTCGCTCACGTCGCGCGGTCCGAAGTCGGCGGGCGAGAGCCCGTCCGAGGAGCCCCCACCACCCCCTCCCCCGGAGGCGGCCGACGAACCGGAGGAGGTCATCGACCTCACCGAGCTCGTCGACGCGCCCAAGGCCGAGGCGGCGGTAGATTCAGTGCTCCGCCTCCAGAACGACTTCGGTGCGACGGTGGTCGACGAGATCCCCCGCACCTGAGCCCCAACTCTCCCGACGCCCCCCGACCGAGCAGGAGCACCGGTGGCCAATCAGCAGAAGCAGATGAAAGACGCGATGCGCCAGATGCAGCAGATGCAGGCCGACATGGCTGCGGCACAGGAAGCGCTCGAGTCCGAGCTGGTGGAGGCCACTGCGGGTGGCGGCATGGTGAAGGCCGTCGTCACCGGCGCCGGGGTGCTCGAGGCGGTGTCGATCGCGCCCGAGGTCGTCGACCCCGACGACGTCGAGATGCTCGAGGACCTCGTCGTCGCCGCGGTGAGCGAAGCGCTCCGGCTCGCGTCGGAGCGGGCATCGGAGCGCATGGGCGCCGTCACCGGGAACCTCGATCTCGGTGGCCTCGGCGGCCTGCTCGGCTGACCTCGCTTGGCCTCTCCCTACGAGGGACCCGTCCAACGCCTCATCGACGAGCTCGGTCGGCTCCCCGGAGTCGGTCCGAAGTCGGCGCAGCGCATCGCGTTCTATCTCCTCAACGTGCCGCGCGAAGACGCCGACCGCCTCTCGGCCGCGATCACCGAGGCGAAGGACCGTGTCTCGTGGTGCCGACGGTGCTTCAACATCGCCGACAGTGCCGAAGGTGGGCTCTGCGTCGTGTGCCGCGACGAACGCCGCGACGCGACCATCCTGTGTGTGGTCGAGGAACCGCGTGACATCGTCGCGATCGAACGGACCCACGAGTTCCGGGGCCGGTACCACGTGCTGCAGGGCGCGATCCGGCCGATCGAAGGCGTCGGGCCCGAACAACTGCGGGTGAAGGAGCTGCTGACGCGCGTCGGCGAGGAAGGCGTGAAGGAAGTGATCCTTGCCACGAACCCGAACATCGAGGGCGAGGCCACCGCCATGTACCTCGCCCGGTTGCTCAAACCGATCGGCCTCGACGTCAGCCGGATCGCGAGTGGGCTCCCGGTGGGTGGCGACCTCGAGTACGCCGATGAGATCACCCTCGGCCGCGCCTTCGAAGGCCGCCGCATCGTGGATGAGTGACGAGAAGCAGCGGATTCGACTGTCAGGTCAGGAGAAGAAGCGGAGCCGGCGGACACGCGGCACGGGTCGTGAACTGGTGGGCGATCGAGCCGGCGCAGCGGATTCGACCGTCAAAGCGCGCCGGTGAGGACCTTCGTGATGGCCTCGGATTCGGTGAGGAAGCCGTCGTGGCCGCTGATCGACTCGATGACCTGCACCCCTGAGCTCCTCGGCAACAACGCCGCGAGCTCGTGTTGGAGCCGCGGTGGGTACAACCGGTCCGACGAGATTCCGGCGAGCGCGACCTCGCACTGCACCCGGTTGAGGGCGGCGACGAGACCGCCGCGACCGCGACCGACGTCGTGGTGGTTCATCGTGTTGCTGAGTACGACATAGCTGTTCGCGTCGAACCGTTGCGCGAGCTTCTCGCCCTGGTAGTCGAGGTAGCTCTCGACCGCGTACCGGCCGCCGGCGAGCGGGTCCTCGTCGCCCTGGCGCCCGCGCCCGAAGCGCTGCTCGAGCTCCCACTCGGTGCGGTAGCTCACCGTGCCGATGCCGCGCGCGATCGCCAGGCCCTGCCGGGGGCCGTTGCCGGGAGCGTCGTAGTAGTCGCCGCCGCGGAAGTCGGGATCGGCACGGATCGCCCGCACCTGCAGGGCACACAGCGCGATCTGTTCGGCGGTCGCCTTCGCGCCGCATGCGATCACCACCGCCACGCCGACGCGTTCGGGGAACCCGACCGCCCACTCGAGCACCCGCATCCCGCCCATCGAACCGCCGGCCACGCCGGCCCAGCGCCGGATCCCGAGGCGATCCGCGAGCGCGGCCTCGATGCCCACCTGGTCGCGGATCGTCACCGTGGGGAAGCGGGAACCGTAGGGTCGACCATCGGCAGCCGGCGATGCGGGCCCGGTGGTTCCCTGGCATCCGCCGAGCACGTTGGGAGAGAGCACGAAGTAGCGGTCGGTGTCGATCGCACGGCCGGGGCCGATCTGATCCGACCACCATCCCGCCTCGGGATGACCGGGACCCGCCGGGCCCGCGGCATGGCTGTCGCCTGTGAGGGCATGGAGGACGAGCACCGCGTTGGTGCGCGACGCGTTCAACTCGCCCCACGTCTCGTAGGCGACGGTCACGCGTTCGAGTCGACCGCCGGCCTCGAGGACGCGCGGCCGTTCGTCGAACACGGTCACGAACTGGCGGCGCCCCGGCTCGTCGCCCGGACTCCACGCTGACTGACTCACGGGATCAGGCTACGCGCCCTTCGCGGCACGGAATCCCGTCTCGAGGTCGGCGAGGATGTCGTCGAGCGACTCGATCCCGACGGACAGCCGCACCAGCTCCGGGGTGACTCCCGCGGCAACCTGCTCCTCCGGCGACAGCTGTTGGTGTGTGGTGCTCGCCGGGTGGATGGCGAGGCTCCGCACGTCGCCCACGTTGGCCAGATGGCTGTGGAGCTCGAGGCCGTTGATGAACCGCTTCCCGGCTTCGGTCCCACCCGCGATGCCGAAGGCGAGGATCGCGCTCTGCCCGTTCGGCAGGTACTGCTGCGCACGTGCGTTCCACGGACTCGACGCGAGACCGGGATACGCCACCCACTCGACCTCGTCGCGGGCTTCGAGCCACTCGGCGACCGCGAGCGCGTTCTGCGAGTGCCGCTCCATGCGGAGGCTGAGCGTCTCGAGGCCCTGGAGGAACAGCCAGGCGTTGAACGGCGAGACCGCGGCGCCGATGTCTCGCTGGTACTGCAGGCGAGCCTTGAGGATGTACTGCGCGGGGCGGAGTGGTTCGGGGAGCTGCGAGAACACCAGGCCGTGGTAGCTCGGGTCGGGTTCGGTGAAGTTGGCGAACCGGCCGCTCGCGACGTAGTCGAACTTGCCGCCGTCGACGATCACGCCGCCGATCGACGTTCCGTGCCCGCCGATGAACTTCGTCGCCGAGTGGGTGACGATGTCGGCGCCCCACTTGAGCGGCTGGCACAGGTAGGGGGACGCGAGGGTGTTGTCGATCACGAGCGGGATCCCGTTGTCGTGGGCGACGGCGCTGATGCCTTCGAGGTCGAGGATGTCGCCCTTCGGGTTGCCGATCGTCTCGCCGTAGAACGCGCGCGTGTTCGGCTTGATCGCGGCGCGCCACGCATCGAGGTCGTCGGGGTTCTCCACGAAGCTCACGTCGACGCCCAGCTTCGGAAACGTGTAGTGGAGCTGGTTGTAGGTGCCGCCGTAGAGCGACGAGCTCGCGACGATGTGGCCGCCGTTCTCGGCCAGGTTCAACAGTGCGATCGTCTGCGCAGCCTGACCCGACGCCGCGGCGAGCGCGCCGACGCCGCCCTCGAGCGCGGCCAGGCGGTCCTCGAACACCGCCTGGGTCGGGTTCATGATCCGGGTGTAGATGTTGCCGAGCTCCTCGAGGCCGAAGAGCGCGGCCGCGTGGTCGGTGTCGCGGAACACGAACGAGGTCGTCTGGTAGATCGGGGTGACCCGGGCGCCCGTGGTCGGGTCGGGCTCGGCACCGGAATGGACCTGGCGGGTTTCAAAACCCCAGTCGGACATCGGAGACTCCTGATCTCGAGGGAGGCGTCGCTCGGAGGGCTGCGGCGCGCGCACGGTACGACCGTGCCGACGACCGGTCAAACCCGAGTGCTCAAGTCGTATTTCGGGGGTCCCGATGGGAGGGCGTGGCCAACGCGCGTTTTGTCCAAAAGACACATGTCCGAAGTGTTGTGACCGTGTTGTTCCTGGTTGCGACGATCGTCGCGTGTTCGGGCCCTCCTCCGAATCCGGCGGTGAACCCGCCCGGTCCGACCTGCCTGACCGCACCGCCGACCGGCGCGGCCGACTACCAACGGGCCTTCGACACGAGGACCGGCGACTGGGCGGGTGCCGACGGGGCACGCGAGGTGCCGCTTCCCGATGGCCGGGTGCTCTGGCTCTTCGGCGACACCTTCTCGGGAACGCTGAACGGCCGGACCCTGCGTCCGGGTTTCCGGATGCCGCGCAACAGCTTCCAGATCCAGACGGGCGCGTGCTTCGCGTCCCAACTCGGTGGAGCGATCACCGCCCGGACGTCGAGGATCGCGGATCCCGCCTCCGGAGAGTGGTACTGGCCGGCCGACGGCTACGTGGTCGGCAACGAGGTCCGCATCTCGCTGCTCCACATGCGCCACGTCCCCGGAGTGCCGGGCTGGGACTGGGCCGTTGCCGGCGTGAGCTTCGCGACGCTGCGGCTCCCCGATCTCACGGTCACGTCGGTGACCGCGAGCCCCGCGCCCGCGACCGGCCCGACCTACGGACAGTCGACGGTGCGTTCGGGCGACTTCGTCTACTACTACGGCCCGGGGGACGGAGCTCAGTACGTCGCCCGCGCGTCGATCGCGCAGGCGACGACCGGTCCGTTCGAGTACTGGGACGGGCAGGCGTCGTGGTCGTCGGATCCGGCCGCCGCCCGTTCGATGACCGTTCCGAGTTCGACTCTCTGGACCGGTTTCTTCGTGATTCCCTATGGGACCGGCTTCCTCGCCAGCGGTCGGATCATGGGGATCATGACGACCACGGTGCACGCCTGGTACTCGCCGAGCCCGCAGGGGCCTTGGAGTCTCGTCGGGCCGATCGCCACGACGACCGTGGCACCGGGGCAGTTCTCCTACGGCGGACGGGTGGTCGAGAGACTCGCGGGGACGTCACCCATGGTCGTCTCGTCGGTGAACGCGTCCGACGCGCCGAACGTCGACGTGCTGCGCTACGGGCCCCGGTTCGCCGAACCCACCGGCCTCCCCGACCCCGTGACCCTCGCGGCGCAATACCCGCCGGTCCCCTGACCACGGTCGTCCGGTGCCGTGCACCGATCTCGGGTGCCTACGATGGTCGTCGTGACCCAGGTGGCACCCACGACGGTGGGACCCGAACCGTCGCCGGTCAAGCGGCCGGTCCTTGCGCCGCTCGTCGCCGGAGCCGCGCTCGTGGCCGGGTGCGCGATCGTCGGCATCGTCGATCCGCGTGGCGGCCCGACGATCTGTCCGTTCAAGCTCGCGACCGGTCTCGACTGTCCCGGCTGCGGCGGGACGCGCGCCGCCCACGACCTGATGCGCGGTGACCTCTTCGGCGCGCTCGACCACAACGTGCTCGCGGTCATCGCGATCCCCTTGATCCTCTGGGGCCTCTTCGTTTGGCTCACTTCGGCGCTCGGTGGTCCGAAGCTGCGTACCTTCACCCCGTCGACGCGCTGGACGGTGGTCGCGGTCGTGGTGTTGGTCGCGTTCTGGGTGGTGCGGAACCTCTCGTTCGCACCCTTCCACTGGCTGTACTCCGGCACCTGACGCGTCCCGATTCGGGCACGGACGCGAATCGACCCCGGCCTGCGCCGGGGTCGATTCGAGGAGTCTCTGCCGACTCGTCAGAACAGCGGGTCGGGCTCGAGCTGGTAGGTCGAGCTCCCGAAGCCGAGGATCAGCAGGAAGATCGGCGCCAGCAGGATCAGGCCGATGGTGAACCCGGTCCCGTGACCGAACGCCTTTGCCAGGTCGATCGCGATGATGATCCACACGATGATGTTCACGCATGGGATCAGCATCAGGATGACCCACCAGAGCGGGCGCTTGACGACCTTCAACAGCACGAAGATGTTCAGGATCGGGATGATCGCGGTCCAGCCGCGCTGACCGGCCTTCTGGAAGGTGAGCCAGTACCCGGCGATGACCAGGATCGCGAAGACGAGCCCGATGACACCGCCGATCGCGCCACCTGCGCCCGATCCCGATGATTCTGCAAGCAACATGTACTGCCCCTCTTGTCTTGTTGTCCGACCGGTCTAGCTGACCGGTGCGACCGGTTCGCCGGCGAGCGCACGGTAGGCGTACGCCCACGCGATGGCACTGATGCCGACGGTGAAGAGCAGGCCGATACCGCACAGCAGCGCGCCGACGATGTTGATCAGGATCAGCACGACGGCCAGACCCAGCACGGCCCCGAAGTGGCCGGACACCAACTGTTGGGATCGCTTCAGGGCTTCGACCGGGCTCTGTTCGCCCTTGTCGACGATGATGAAGCCGTAGAACCCGTAGAAGATCACGAAGATCACGCCGGGGATGATGCAGAGGACGAACCCGATCACGGAGCCGATCCCGAAGAGGATCGCCGCCACGATGTAGGGACCGAAGTTGTCGGTCTCGAACAGCATCGACACTTCGGGTGTCTCACCTCTGGTGAGCGCCAGCGTGGCCCGGATCAATCCGAGGGCCAGCAGGAGGCTCACCACCCAGGCGACCAGTTGGATGATGAAACGCATGAACTGGTTGTCGAACGGCAGCGCGATGATGCCGAGCACGATGTTGACGACCCAGATCGCCAGCACGATGAGGATCATCGGTCCGACGTTCTTCCAGTACGCGTTCCAGCCGTAGCTGATCGCGTCGCCGACGCTGAAGGGGGCTGCGCCCCCGCTGATTGGTGCGCCGCCCGATGGGGGCGGTGGAGACGCCGGAGGCGGCGGCGGAGGTATCTGAGACATGGAAAGCGCTCCCTTCGCGCAGAGTGGTGCGGCGGCGACGCTACAAGCGCTCGTGGCCGATGTCGCGGATGTCGAAGCCTGATCGGCCACCGAAGGGGCGCGCTTGAGCAATCCCGCGCCGAAGCACCACGCAGCGCGCGGAAACTCGGCTTCAGTGCAGGTGAGGGTCGCTCAGAGTGCGCGCACGATGGCGGCTTCGCCCTGCCCGCCGCCGCCGCAGAGTGCCGCCGCGCCGAGTCCGCCGCCTCGGCGGCGGAGCTCGTTGATCACCGTGGCCACGACGCGCGTGCCCGACATGCCGACCGGGTGGCCGAGCGCGATCGCACCGCCGTTCACGTTCACGATGTCGTCGGTGATTCCGAGGTCCTGCATCGACGCGATGCCGACGGCAGCGAAGGCCTCGTTCAGCTCGAAGAGGTCGATGTCGCTGACCTTCAGACCCGCCTTGCCGAGCGCGGCGTTGATCGAGCGCGACGGCTGGGTGAGCAACGAGGGGTCGGGTCCGGCGACCATCCCGAAGCTGACCAGCTCCGCGATCGGTGCGACGCCCAGCTCTTCGGCCTTGGCCCGGCTCATCACGACGACCGCCGCGCCACCGTCGGAGATCTGCGACGCGTTGCCTGCAGTGATCGTGCCGTCCTTCGCGAACGCAGGCTTCAACTTGCCGAGCGAGTCGGTCGTGGTGCCGGGACGGACGCCTTCGTCGTTCTCGACGAGGATCGGGTCGCCCTTGCGCTGCGGAACGGCAACCGGTGCGATCTCCTCGGTGAAGCGACCTTCCTTCATCGCCGCCGCGGCGCGGTCGTGACTCTTCGCGGCGAGCTCGTCCTGCAGCTCGCGGCTGATGCCGCCGGTCTCGGTCGCGTACTTCTCGGTTCCCGCGCCCATGTGCACCGCGTCGAACGCGCACCAGAGACCATCGTTGATGAGGGAGTCGATCAACTTGCCGTCGCCCATGCGGTAGCCGGCTCGTGCGCCGGGAAGGAAGTACGGCGCAGCCGTCATCGACTCCATGCCGCCGGCGATCACGATGTCGGCGTCGCCGGCCTGGATCATCTGGTCGGCGAGGTAGATCGCGTTCACGCCGGAGAGGCAGACCTTGTTGACGGTCATCGCAGGGACGCTCATCGGGATGCCACCGTTGACCGCGGCCTGGCGGGCGGTCATCTGACCCTGGCCGGCCTGGAGCACCTGGCCCATGAGGACGTAGTCGACCTGATCGCCCGAGACGCCGGCGCGCTCGAGTGCGGCCTTGATCGCGAAGCCACCGAGGTCCATGGCGCTGAGCGAGGCGAACGCCCCCGACAGCTTGCCGATGGGTGTGCGGGCCGACGAGACGATGACGGAACCGGGCATGGTGTCCCCCTGGGCGCAGGATGGCGGGTTCGAGCCGCCGCAACAGGATCTGGTTGTTACCGGGCGGTCACTTGATCGTACCCCGGGTCCCGGGCACCTCGTCCAGCTCCGGTGGAGACGCGAGGATCGGGGCCGGTACGGTCTTCCGTCATGAGCACCGAGATCGACGCCATCCGCACCGCGATCCTCGAGGGCGCCACCGCCGACATCGGCGCCCTCCCCCTGCCTGAGAGCGTGCGCGGCGCGCTCGTCCGGGCCGACGAGCAGGAGATGTTCGCCGGGGTGCCCTCCGAGCAGAAGGACCCCCGGAAGTCGACCCACGTCGAGGAGTTCCCGCTCCCCGAGCTCGCGCCCGACGAGGCCTACGTGGCCGTGATGGCCAGCTCGATCAACTTCAACACGGTGTGGACGTCGATCTTCGAGCCCGTCCCGACGTTCGGGTTCCTGAAGCGACTCGGCAAGGAGAGCGTCTGGGGCAAGCGCCACGACCTGCCGTACCACGTGATGGGCAGCGACGCCGCGGGCGTGGTGCTGCGCACCGGTTCCGCGGTCCGCAACTGGAACCCGGGCGACAAGGTCACGGTGCACTGCAACTACCTCGACGACCAGGACCCCTCGGCCCACGACGACTCGATGATGGCGACCAACCAGCGCATCTGGGGCTTCGAGTCGAACTTCGGTGGCCTCGCCGAGATCGCGGTGGTGAAGGCGAACCAGCTCATGCCGAAGCCCGCGCACCTCACCTGGGAGGAGGCGGCGGTGAACGCGCTGTGCAACTCCACGAGCTACCGCATGATCGTGAGCCCGAACGGTTCGCAGATGACGCAGGGTCAGACCGTGCTGGTGTGGGGGGCGAGCGGGGGCATCGGCGCGTACGCGTGCCAGTACGTGCTCAACGGCGGGGGTACCCCGGTGGGCGTGGTGTCGTCGCCGGAGCGGGCCGCGCTGCTGCACGACATGGGCGTGGAGCACGTGATCGACCGCAAGGCCGAGGGCTACAAGTTCTGGAACGACGAAGGCGAGCAGGACCCGTCGGAGTGGAAGCGGCTCGGCAAGAAGATCCGTGAGCTCACCGGTACCGACGTCGACATCGTCTTCGAGCACCCGGGCCGATCGACGATGGGCGCGTCGGTGTTCGTCGCCAAGCGGGGCGGGATGATCATCACCTGCGCCGCGACGAGCGGCTACATGATCGAGTACGACAACCGCTACCTGTGGATGAACCTCAAGACGCTCAAGGGCTGCCACTTCGCGAACTACCGCGAGGCGTGGGAGGCCAACCGGCTCGTGGCCGAGGGCAAGATCCACCCGACGTTGTCGCAGACGTACGCACTCGCCGACGTCGGCGAAGCTGCGTGGCAGGTGCACCAGAACCTCACCGAGGGCAAGGTCGCGGTGCTCGCACTCGCCCCGGAGGAGGGACTCGGCGTCGACGACGCCGAGATGCGTGAGCGCCTGCTCCCCCAGATCACCGCGTTCAGGAGACACCAGGGATGACCAGTCACCTCACCGAGATCGACCACGTCGCGATCGCGGTCGACGACCTCGAGTCGGCGATCGCCTACTACCACGACACCTTCGGCTGCGAGGTCGAGCACCGCGAGGTGGTGGAGTCCGACGGCGTCGAGGAAGCACTGCTCAAGGTCGCCGACTCGTACATCCAGCTGCTCACGCCGACGCGTGACGACTCACCCGTGGCGAAGTACCTCGCCAAGAAGGGTGAGGGCCTGCACCACATCGGCTACCGGGTCGACGACTGCGGAGTGGCACTCGAGCAGGTGAAGGCGCAGGGCCACCGGGTGATCGACGAGGCCCCGCGTCCGGGCAGTCGGGGGACGACCGTCGCGTTCGTCCACCCGAAGACCGCGTTCGGCACGCTCATCGAACTGGTCCAGGAATAGCCCGGGCGGCCACCGTCCGACCTCTGAACGTGAGGGTCCGGACGGTGGGTTCTCACGTGCAGAGGTCCTTCCTGAGACGGCACTGAGAGACCACTGCGCGCGGACCGTGTCCGGGAACACCGCGCGCCGCTCCGTCGTTCTCCTCAACGAACCGCCGCGCGTGCACCACGTGGACCCGTCAACGGCGACGGGCCCACGGGCGCGGCCTCGCGATCGGACGATGGATGTTGCTCCGTCTCGACCCTTATCTCGATGCTGACCGGCTCGCCGAGCACCTGTTGGGGCTCCCGCTCCCCGCGCGCCGGATCCCGATGGATGCGCTCCGGCGGGGCGACCACGTCCAACTCCGGTGCGACCTCCCCGGGGTCGATGCCGACTCCGTCACCATCTCGGTGACGGACCACGTCCTCACCGTGCAGGCCATGCGGCGCGGACCCGAGGAAGAGGGCGACCAGGCGCTCGAGCTGGAGTGCACGCAGGGCATGGTCGCCCGCGACGTGCTCCTCGGCGACGACCTCGATCCCGAGCGGCTCGAGCACGACTTCCACGACGGGGTGCTCGTCGTCCAGATCCCGGTCGTCAACCAGCACGCGGTCGCCGGCTCCGACAGCTGAACCGGCCACCCACGATCGTGGGCGGCCGCCGCGACTCCGCCTCCCCGGACGCCGCGCCGGCCGCCTACGTCTGAGTACGGATCCCGACCCCCGATCGGCCGTCGCGATGCGGGCGCGGCGATCCCGACGCGTACTCTCGGGAGATGGCCCCCCAGTTCATCATCACCATGCGCGACCTCCGCCGGTTCCATCCGCCCGACCGTGAGGTGCTGCGCGGCATCAACATCTCGATGTACCCGGGCGCGAAGATCGGCGTGCTGGGTGGCAACGGCGCCGGGAAGTCGAGCCTCCTGCGGATCATGGCCGGTCTCGACGACGGCTACTCCGGCGAGGTGCGCCTCGCCCCGGGCTTCACGGTCGGCTTCCTGTCGCAGGAACCCGAGCTCGACGAGACCAAGAACGTCCAGGCCAACGTCACCGACGGACTCGGCGAGGTGCGCGACCTGCTCGACCGGTTCAACGCGGTCTGCGCGGCGATGGGAGAGCCCGACGCCGACTTCGACAAGTTGCTCGACGAGCAGGGCAAGCTCCAGGAGCAGATCGACGCGGCGAACGGGTGGGAGCTCGAGCGCACCGTCGAGATCGCGATGGATGCACTGCGCCTCCCGCCGGGCGACGCCGAGGTCACCAACCTCTCCGGTGGTGAGCGTCGCCGCGTCGCCCTGTGCCGGCTGTTGCTCGCCCGCCCCGATCTCCTGCTGCTCGACGAACCGACCAACCACCTCGACGCGGAGTCGGTTGCGTGGTTGGAGCGAACGCTGCAGGACTACACGGGCACGGTCGTCGCGGTCACCCACGACCGGTACTTCCTCGACAACGTCGCGGGCTGGATCCTCGAGCTCGACCGGGGTCACGGCATCCCGTGGGAAGGCAACTACTCCTCCTGGCTGGAGCAGAAGGAACAGCGGATGGCCCAGGAGGACAAGACCGACGAAGCCCGCCGCAAGACGCTCGAGCGCGAGCTCGAGTGGATCCGGATGTCGGCGCGCGCCCGCCAGGCCAAGGGCAAGGCCCGCATCAACGCCTACGACGCGCTGTACGCCGAGGCGGAGGCCTCGGCCGGCCGCACCGAGAAGCTGCAGCTCACGATCCCGGCCGGGCCCCGCCTGGGCGACGTGGTGGTGGAGGCCGACGGACTCGAGAAGGCCTATGGCGACAAGCTGCTCGTCGACGGGCTCTCGTTCGCGCTCCCGCCCGGTGGGATCGTCGGCGTGGTCGGTCCGAACGGCGCGGGCAAGACGACCCTCTTCCGGATGATCGCGGGTCAGGAGACGCCAGACGCGGGAACGCTGAAGACCGGGACGACCGTGCAGCTCGCCTACGTCGACCAGTCGCGCGACACGCTCGAGGCGACCAACACCGTCTACGACGAGATCACGGGCGGGGTCGACCACCTCGTCGTCGGCGGCCGCGAGATCCACGGCCGGGCCTACGTGTCGAGCTTCAACTTCAAGGGCTCCGATCAGCAGAAGCTGGTCGGCGACCTCTCGGGTGGTGAACGCAACCGTGTGCAGCTGGCGAAGGTGCTGAAGTCGGGCGGCAACGTGCTCCTGCTCGACGAGCCCACCAACGACCTCGACGTCGACACGCTCCGGGCGTTGGAGGAGGCACTCCTCGCGTTTCCCGGCTGCGCGGTCGTGATCAGTCACGACCGGTGGTTCCTCGATCGGATCGCCACCCACGTGCTCGCGTTCGAGGGCAACTCCGAGGTCCGGTGGTTCGAGGGCAACTTCTCCGACTACGAGGTCGAGCGCCACAAGCGTCTCGGCGCCGAGGCCGACCAGCCCCACCGCATCGCCTACAAGCCGCTCACCAGAAGCTGAGGCGCCCGCCGCCACTAACCTCGTGGCCATATGGCCATTGAGGAGAACGAGATCCAGGGTGAAGGGGGTGCGGCGGCGCCGGTGGCGCCGGTTCCGCACCCGATCGAGGAGCGGCTCGACCGCCTCGCCGAACTGCGCGAGGAGGCGCTGCACGCGGGGAGCGAAGCGGCGGTCAAGCGCCAGCACGACCGGGGCAAGCTCACCGCACGCGAGCGGATCGAGAAGCTGCTCGACCCCGGGAGCTTCGTCGAACTCGACATGCTGGCCCGCCACCGGGCCCACGGCTTCGGGATCGAGAACACCCGGCCGCTGACCGACGGCGTGATCACGGGGTGGGGGACGATCGACGGCCGCAAGGTCTTCCTCTTCTCGCAGGATTTCACCGTGTTCGGCGGCGCGCTCGGCGAGGTCTTCGCCGAGAAGATCCACAAGGTCATGGACCTCGCGGAGTCGGTCGGGGCACCGTTCATCGGCCTCAACGACGGCGCCGGTGCCCGGATCCAGGAGGGTGTCGTCTCGCTCGCGTCGTACGGAGGGATCTTCTTCCGCAACGTGAAGGCCTCGGGTGTCATCCCCCAGATCAGCGTCGTGCTCGGCCCGTGCGCCGGCGGCGCGGTCTACTCACCCGCGATGACCGACTTCATCTTCATGGTGAAGGAGACGTCGCACATGTTCATCACCGGTCCCGACGTCGTGAAGGCGGCGACCGGCGAAGACGTCACCCAGGAAGAGCTCGGCGGTGCGATGACCCACGCGACCAAGTCGGGTGTCGCCACGTTCGTCGCCGACGACGAGCAGACCTGTCTCGACCAGGTCCGCTACCTGCTCAGCTTCCTGCCGTCGAACAACCTCGAGGACCCGCCCTACTACGAGCCCGACGACGACCCGAACCGGTCGTGCGACGGGATCATCGAGCTCATCCCCGACGCGCCGAACAAGCCGTACGACATGAAGAAGGTGGTCGCTGAGGTCGTCGACGACGGCGACTTCTTCGAGGTGCAGCCCCTGTGGGCGCAGAACATCGTGTGCGGGTTCGGGCGGGTCGACGGGCACGTGGTCGGCATCGTCGGGAACCAGCCCCAGGTGCTCGCGGGCTGCCTCGACATCGAGGCGTCGGAGAAGGCGGCCCGGTTCGTGCGCACCTGCGATGCGTTCAACGTCCCGCTCGTCACCTTCGTCGACGTCCCGGGGTTCCTGCCCGGCACCAACCAGGAGTACGGCGGGATCATCCGCCACGGGGCGAAGCTGCTCTATGCGTACTGCGAGGCGACGGTGCCCCGGGTGCAGATCATCACCCGCAAGGGGTACGGCGGCGCGTTCGTGGTCATGAACTCGAAGTCGATCGGAGCCGACATCGCGTTCGCGTGGCCGTCGGCGCAGATCGCGGTCATGGACGCCAACGGCGCCGCCAACATCATCTTCCGACGCGAGATCGAAGCGGCTGCCGACCCGGTCGAGAAGCGGGCGGAGCTCATCGAGGACTACACGGAGCGGTTCGCGAACCCGTACAGCGCGGCCGAGCGCGGCTACGTCGACGACGTGATCGACCCACGTGACACTCGCAGGGTCCTCGTGCAGTCGCTCGAGATGCTGCGAACCAAGAAAGAGAAGCTCCCGCAGCGCAAGCACGGGAACGTGCCGCTCTGATGACCAAGAGGGTGGCGCGCGAGCCTGCGCTCCGGTCGATCGCGCCCGACGCGACGCCGGAGGAGGTCGCGGCCATCGTCGCGGCCATTGCTTCGCTCCAACCCGGTGTGATCGCGCCCGACCAGTCGGGCGAACGATCGCGCTGGCTCGACGCGTCGCGACGCTCCGCCCGTCGGGTCGGGGTGTCTCGAGGCGACTGGCGCCTGTCGGGGCGTGTCGCCCGGCGTGCCCGAGCGTGACCGCGATCGGCAACCCCGAGCTCTTCACCGTCGCACCCGACGAGGTGTGCATCACGTTCGTGACGGTGCCCCACGAGTCGGTGACGACGCGGGTCGGCGACCGGGAGGTCACCACCACCGGTCCGTACCACGTGGCCCGCATCACCGGTCTCGAACCCGACACGGCGTATCCGCTCACCGTCGACGGAGCGAGTCCGAGCGAACTGCTCCCGGCAGAGGTCCGGACGCTCGCCTGTCCGTCCGGCCGGTTGCTCGCGACGGTCGGCACCGTCAACGACGTGCACTTCGGCGAGGTCGAGTGCGGTCGGCTCGGCGACGGCGAGCAGCTCGGTCCGATCCTGGCTGCGGAGCCGGGTGAGCCGCCGTATCCCGAGGTGATGAACGACGCGGTGATCACGGAGCTGCGCGCGCTCGCACCCGACGCCGTGGTGGTGAAGGGCGATCTCACCAACCTCGGCACCGAGGAGGAGTACGCACGCTTCCGGGCCGCCTACGACAGCCTCGGCCCGACGATGCACCACGTCCGCGGCAACCACGACGCCATGGTCACGACCACGATCGCGTCCGACCGGGCGCCGTTCGTGATAGAGCTCCCCGGAGTGCTGCTCGCGGTGCTCGACACCGTCATCCCCGGAACCGACACCGGCCGCGTCACTCCGTCGCAGGTGCAGTGGCTCGACGAGCTCGCCGAGGCCGCGGATCGGCCGGTGCTCGTGTTCGGCCACCATCACCCGTGGGATCCCGAGAGTCCGACTCGCTCGGCGACGTACTTCGGGATCAACCCCGACGACACCGACTCGCTCTTCGCCGTCATCAACCGGCGACCCGCGATCGCGGGCTACTTCGCCGGCCACACGCACCGCAACCGGGTCCGCCGGTTCGCCGCGGCGCGCGACGTGCCGATCGTCGAGGTGGCATGCGTGAAGGACTATCCAGGCGCGTGGGCCGAGTACCGCGTGTACGAGGGTGGCTACGCACAGATCGTGCGGCGCATCTCGTCGCACGAGGCGATGGCGTGGACGGAGAAGACCCGCGAGATGTTCCAGGGCCTGTACCGCGACTACGCGCTCGGTAGCCTGGGCGACCGTTGCTTCACCCACACCTTCTAGCCCGATCCGCGTCCACCCCCACGCCTTGAGCAGAGGAGCGTCCATGGCATCCGAAGTCATCATGTTGAAGTTCGACGACACCTACGGCGCCCAGAAGGCGATGAGCGCAGTGCGTGCGCTGACCGAGCTCGACTACGCGTGGCTGGAAGACGTCGCGATCGTGGAGCGCCACAACTCGGGACGCGTGTCGACCCACACGACCCACGGTTCCGTCGCCGCCGGTGCCGCGTGGGGTGGCCTCACCGGTCTGCTCGTCGGGCTCCTCTTCCCGCCGCTCGGCTTCCTCGCGATCTGGGCCGGCGGCATGGCGGTCGGCGCCGGCATCGAGAAGGCCACCAAGGAGAACGGTCTCCCCAAGGGCTTCCTCGACCAGGTGAAGTCGGAGCTGACCAAGGGTTCGTCGGCGCTCATCCTCTTCGGCGCGTCGGGCGACACCGACGAGATGTCGAAGGCGTTCGCCAAGTACGAGCCGACCAGCGTCGTGCGCGAATCGATCAGCGACGAGACCGTCGAGTCGCTGAAGCAGACGCTCGACGCCGCGCCCGCCGACGGTTCCTGAGGAGGCGCGGCGCGTGGGCTCGCCGAGGCGGGACCGGGAATGAGCTCGACGTCGTCCGCCGGCTCGCGGCGCTTCGCCGCGCTCCTCGCGCTGGCGGCGTACCTCGCCGCCGCGGTGGCGGTCGCGGTCGTTCTCTTCCAGAACTTGGGGGCCCTGGCACTCGCGTGGGCCATCGCGATCGTCGGCGCGATCGCAGCCTGGTTCACGGTCACCCGGCGCGGCGCGGCGCGCCTCGTGGGCACCATCGTGCTGCTCGCTGCGGTGGTCGGGATCATCTGGGTGCTCCTGGCCAACGACTCGGTCGCGGGGCTGTTGGCGTGCGTCGCGCTCATCGTCGTCGCGACGATCTTCGCGACCTACGCACTCGGGGCGCACAAGCGCGCGCTGGCCGAAGCTCCGACTCCCGGCATCCGCGTCGCCCCGCCGTCGCACCCGGTGTTGCTCATGAACCCGAAGTCGGGTGGGGGCAAGGCCGAGCAGCACGACCTCGAGGGGGAGTCGCGCAAGCGCGGGATCGAGCCCGTGATCCTGCGGTCGGGCGACGACTTCCAGGCTCTGGCTCGCGACGCGGTCGCCCGCGGTGCCGACGCCCTGGGTGCGGCGGGCGGCGACGGCACCCAGGCCTTGATCGCCGAGGTGGCGATGGAGCACGACCTGCCCTTCGTCTGCATCCCCGCCGGGACCCGCAACCACTTCGCGCTCGACCTCGGAGTCGACCGCGACGACGTGGTCGGCGCCCTCGATGCGTTCACCGACGGCGTCGAGCGGCGAGTAGATCTGGCGCGGGTCAATGACCGACTGTTCGTGAACAACGTCTCGCTCGGTGTCTACGCGCGCATCGTCCAGTCCGACGACTACCGCGACGACAAGCTCGGCACCGTCGCCCGGATGCTGCCCGAGCTCCTCGGCCCCGACAACGACCCGTTCGACCTTGAGTTCGACGGGCCGACCGGGAACGCCCACGACTCCGCCGACCTGATCCTGGTCTCGAACAACGTGTACAACCTCGAGCGGATCGCGGGGTTCGGCACGCGACCTCGGATGGACGAGGGTGTGCTCGGGATCACGGTCGTCGAGGTCCGGAACGCGACCGATCTCGCCGAGCTCGTCGCGCTGCAGACGACCGGTGGCGTCTCCCGGTTCCGAGGCTGGCGCCAGTGGGCGGCGCCGACCTTCGAGGTGCGGTCCGACGAACCCATCGAAGCCGGCGTCGACGGTGAAGGGTTGCGGTTCGACGCCGCGGTGCGCTTCTCGGTCGTCCCGGGCGCCCTCCGGGTCCGGCTCGCACCGCACCACCCCGGCTACTCGCCGGCGGCGGTCCGCCCGGCGCTCGGACGGACCACGGTCTCCCGTCTGGCCCGGCTCGCCTTCAAGGGTTCGGCGTCGTGAGCGGGCCGTACTGGTCGGGTCGACGAGTGGTGAGGAACGGGAACAGCGTCAACCAATCGCGTCGCTGACCCAGGTCGAGGTCGACGACCAACACTGCGGGTTCGTCGCGCGGTGCCTGGGCCACGACGCGCCCGTAGGGGTCGCTCACGAACGACGAGCCGTAGAAGGTGAGCGGCCCCTCTGTGCCGGTGCGGTTCACCGCCACCATGAACGTGCCGTTCGAGATCCCGTTGGCCCGGATGACCTGCTCCCACAGCGGTTCGGTGTCGAACCCGGGATGATCGGGCTCGGATCCGATCGCCGTCGGATAGACGAGCACCTCCGCCCCGGCGAGTGAGTACGCGCGCGCGAGTTCGGGGAACCACTGGTCCCAGCAGGTCGGGAAGCCGGCGTGGAGATCGCCGATCTCGACCACCGGGAAGCCCGAGTCGCCGGGACGGAACCAGCGGTCTTCGTAGTACCCGGCGGTGATCGGGATGTGCATCTTGCGGGTCGCGGCGACCAGGGAACCATCGGGCGCCACGCAGATCGCGGTGTTGAATCCGAGGGGCGAGTCGTCGCCGGGCTCGGTGGCGTCGATCGCTTCGTAGAGCGACGCGTGGACGAAGGCCCCGGTCTCGGCCGCGCAGGCGGCGGCGAAGCGGTGGGTCGGGCCGCCGTCGAGCCGCTCCGGCTGGGCGGTGTCGACGCTCGGGCCCGACTCCGACACCGCGAAGTACGGCGACAGCGTGAGCTCGGGGAGACAGACGAGGCTCGCGCCCGCGTCGGCCGCGGCGCGGACCCCGGATGAAAGCGCGGTGGCGTGGGCCGCCGGGTCGGGGTCGTACCGCATCTGCACCGCGCCGATACGGAACCGGCGCACCCGCGCGTGCTCTCCCTCGACCCGCGCCGGCGAGTCGGGTGGGTCGAACGCGGTGATCACGTCCATGTCGAGTCCTTCGGGCTCGCCTGATGCTTCGGCCCACTCGGGACCTGTTGGGTGATGCAGTGCACGCCGCCACCACCGTACGCGAGCACCGCGCCGGGAACGCCGATCGCTTCGCGGCCGTACAGCGCGGCGACGCGATCGAGCACGACCCGGTCGTCGGGGTGGCCCGTCACCGGCACGACGACCGCGTGGTTCGCCACGAACCAGTTGAGGTACGGCACCGGCCCGGTCCACGCGCCGACCCGCGCGTACGGAAGGCGGGGGAACTCGGCCACGTCGAACCCGGCCGCTCGGAGCGCGGCCACGTTCGCGCGCAGGCGGGCGGAGTTCGGTGTACCGGGCCCGGCCGCGGTCTGGGCCGCCACGAGGCCGGGCCGTACGAACGCGGCCACGTTGTCGACGTGTCCGTCGGTGTCGTGGTCCTCGACGAGACCGAACGGCAGCCACACGAGGTGGTCGATGCCGAGTTCGGTTGCCAGGGTCGCGGCGATGTCGGTCCGGGTCATCGTCGGGTTGCGGTTCGGGTGCAGGAGGCACTGTTCCGTCGTGATCGCCGTGCCCGATCCGTCGACCGCGATCGCGCCACCCTCGAACACGAGGGGGATCCGCCGGGCCTCGAGACCGAGGTACGCGGCGATCCTCGATGCCAGCGCGTCGTCGTTCGCGATCGGATGGAACTTCCCTCCCCAACCGTTGAACTCGAAGTCGAGCGCCACGGTGCGCCCGGATCCGGTCACGATGATCGGGCCGGTGTCGCGCATCCACGAGTCGTCGATCGGCAGCGCGACCACCTCGACCGTCGGCCCACAGGCCCGCGCCGCTTCGTCGGTGTCGTCGGCGCGGGCCACCATCAGCACCCGCTCACCCCCGGCGATGGCCATGGCGACCGCGGCGAAGTCGTGCTTCGCGGCGTCGAGGTGCCGACCCCAGAGGTCGCGCCGGGTCGGCCAGGCCATGAGCGTCAGTTCGTGGGGCGAGGTCTCGGCCGGCAGGCGCAGGGTCATCGGGTCCCTATCCTGACGCAGGTGCAGCCACCGCCCCCCTCGACTCCCGCGCTCGGCGATGTGAGGGTGGTCGATCTGGCGACCGTCCTCGCCGGTCCGGGCGCCGCCCGGTACCTCGCCGATTTCGGCGCCGACGTGATCAAGGTCGAAGCTCCCGGGGGCGACGGAACCCGGCGGATGGGCTGGACCGATCCGGCCGACGACGTGTCGTACATGTGGAAGCTGATCGGTCGGGGCAAGCGGTCGATCGTGCTCGACCTGAAGACCGAGGACGGCCTCGACGTCATGCTGCGCCTCGCCGACACCGCCGACGTCCTGGTCGAGAACTTCCGGCCCGGCAAGCTGGAGGCCCTCGGGTTGGCCCCCGCGACGCTCCTCGAGCGGAACCCGGGTCTGGTCGTCCTCCGGGTCACCGGCTTCGGCCAGGAAGGGCCCTACGCGTCGCGTCCGGGCTTCGCGACCATCGCCGAGGCGATGAGCGGGTTCGCCGCGATCAACGGCGAGCCCGACGGCGCACCGCTCCTCCCGCCGATCGCGCTCACCGACGAGATCGCCGCGCTCGCGGGCGCATTCTCGGTGATGGTCGCGCTCCATCATCGTGACCGCACGGGCGAGGGTCAGGTGGTCGACGTCAACCTGCTCGAGTCGATGCTCCAGTTCATGGGCGCGCTCCCGAGCGCGTTCGCGCATCTCGGCTACCTGCAGCCGCGACTCGGTGCCGGGATCCCGTACTCGGTCCCGCGTGGGACGTATCGGTGTCGCGACGGCGTGTGGGTCGCGCTCTCGACGTCGGCCGAGACGGTGGCGGCGCGAGTCATGGAACTGCTCGGGATCGGCGACGACCCTCGCTTCACCTCGTTCGCAGGTCGGGTCGAACACCGCGACGAACTGGAAGTGGTCGTGGTGGAGTGGATCGGGGCACGCGACTCGGCCGACGTGTTGGGCGCGTTCGCCGAGGTCCACGCCGCGATCGCTCCGGTGTTCTCGATGGCCGACGTGCTCGCCGATCCCCACGTGCGCGAGCGGGGGAGCATCGTCGACGTCGACGGCGTGCAGATGCAGGGCCTGATCGCCGGCCTGTCCCGCACGCCGGGCCACATCCGCCATCCCGGCCGCCCGCTCGGCGCCGACACCGCCGCCATCCTGCAAGAGCTCGCAGGAGAAGCAGCGAAGCCGGCGGACAGTGGTCGCGGGTCTTGAGCTGGTGAGCGGTCGAGCCGGCGCAGCGGATTCGACCCGAGAAGCAGGAGAAGCAGCGAAGCCGGCGGACAGTGGTCGCGGGTCTTGAGCTGGTGAGCGGTCGAGCCGGCGCGGCGGATTCGACCCGAGAAGCAGGAGAAGCAGCGAAGCCGGCGGACACTGGTCGCGGGTCTTGAGCTGGTGAGCGGTCGAGCCGGCGCGGCGGATTCGACCCGAGACGTCGCGCGTCCCGAGGAGGATCGGGTGTAGAGAGAACCCGGCCCGGCCGGCCAGGGCCCCAACGGCCCCCCTCGGGACGTGCGACCCGAGCATTGTGGCGCACTGTCCCCAGGTTTTCCAACAAGCCCTGTGGATAACATCCGGGGATCGGCGCGCAACCCAGGAGGATCATGGGAGTCACCAGCGAGGAACTGACCGCGCAGACCGCGGGCCGCACGGTGCCGTTGGCGTTCCGGGACCAGGTCCGGGCCCGACCCGATGCGGTGGCGCTCCGTTGGCTCGACGGCACGGCGTGGAAGGAGTCCACCTGGGCCGACTACGGCGATCAGGCGGCTCGTCTCGCGGGTGCGCTCGGCGACCTCGGCGTCGGTCACGGTGACCGGGTCGTCCTCATGTTGCGGAACCGGCCCGAGTTCCACGTCGCCGACGTCGCGTCGATGCTGGTCGGTGCGACCCCCGTGTCGATCTACAACTCGTCGTCGGCGGAACAGGTCGCGTTCATCGCCGGCAACTGCGGCGCCCGTGTCGCGATCGTCGAGGACGCCGGGTTCCTCGCGACGTTGCTCGAGGCGCGACCCGAGCTTCCCGACCTGCGCCACATCGTGGTCGTCGAGGAGGTCGAGCACGGACCCGACGTGATGCCGTGGTCGGAGCTCCTCGAGCGTGCGCCCGTCGACCTCGACGAAGCCGCGGCGGTCGCGCAGCCGGCCGACCTCGCGACGGTGATCTACACATCGGGCACGACCGGACCACCCAAGGGCGTGATGATCGACCACGCGAACATCGCGTGGACGGTGCAGTGCCTGCGGGTGGCGTTGGCCGACGTCGACGTGATCGGTCGGCGTCTGGTTTCGTACCTGCCGATGGCCCACATCGCCGAGCGGATGACGTCGCACTACCAGGGCATCGAGTTCGGCTACGAGGTGACCACCTGCCCCGAGGCCGGCGCGGTCGCGTCGTACCTCCCGCAGGTGCGGCCCGAGGTGTTCTTCGCCGTTCCGCGTGTGTGGGAGAAGATGGAGGCCGGCGTCCGTGCTGTGCTCGCGTCGGATCCCGACAAGGCGGCCGAGTTCGAACGCGCGCTCGAGATCGGCGCGCAGAGCGCCGCGTGTCGGGCCGCCGGCACGGAGCTCCCGCCGGAGCTGGCGCCTGCGTCCGAGCTGGTGGAACGCGAAGCGCTGGGCCCGGTCCGGACCCTGCTCGGTCTCGACCAGCTCGTGACCGCGATCAGCGGCGCCGCGCCGATCAGCCCGGGCGTGTTCGGTTTCTTCCGGGCTCTGGGAGTTCCGCTCTCGGAGATCTACGGCCTCTCGGAGACGTCGGGGCCGATGACGTGGGAACCGTTCCGGGTCCGGCCGGGAACGGTCGGTCCGGCGATCCCCGGCGAAGAGGTCCGTCTCGACGACGACGGCGAGGTCCTCTGCCGGGGGGGCAACATCTTCCGGGGCTACCTCGACGATCCGGAGCGCACCGCGGAGGCGCTCGATCCCGACGGGTGGTTCCACACCGGCGACATCGGCGAGTTCGACGATGCCGGGTTCCTGCGCATCGTCGACCGCAAGAAGGAGTTGATCATCACTGCGGGCGGGAAGAACATCTCGCCCGCCAATCTCGAATCTGCGCTGAAGGCGCATCCGCTGATCGGTCAGGCCATGGCGATCGGCGACGGCAAGCCCTACATCTCTGCGCTCCTGGTGCTCGATCCCGAGGTCGCTCCGGCGTGGGCCGCGGGTCGCGGGATCGACGGGCTGTCGCTGGTCGACCTCGCGTCGCATCCCGAGGTGGTCGCGGAGATGGAGCTCGCGGTGGCCGCGGCCAACGAGCAGTTCTCGAAGGTCGAGAAGATCAAGCGGTTCGTCGTGCTCGGCACCGAGTGGATGCCCGACTCCGAGGAGCTCACCCCCACGATGAAGCTCAAGCGTCGCGGCGTGCACGCCAAGTACGCCGACGAGATCGCCACCCTCTACGACTGATTGCGATCGTGCTCGGCAGGATCCTGCTCGGCGGAACGTCGAGACTCGGCCGAGAACTAGTCGGCTTGGGCGATCTCGACGTGGTCGTGACCGCGGCGGCGGGCCGATTCGAGCGCCCGTGACGCCATGTCCATGAGCTCGCCGCCACTGAGGGCGTGCGACGGGTAGCAGGCGATGCCGGCCGAGATGGTGAGCGAGTCGCCGACGGGGCTGCCGTGGAGTGCGCCGCGCACGCGTTCTGCGGCCCACGCTGCTCCCGACTCGGCGGTGTCCTCGAGGACCGTGGCAGCCTGCGTGTCGGCGATGCGGCACGCGGTGTCGCACTCGCGCAGGGTTCGGCGCACGACGTCGCCGAGCACGCCGAGCGCTTGCTCGCGCACCGAGGGCTCGGCGGCGTCGAGGCCGTCGAGCTCGAAGATCACGACCGAGACCGGCTGGAGCTGACGCCGCGCCGCGGCGACGCGCTGCTGGACGATCACCGGGAAGAACTGCTCGTCGAGCAGCCCCGAGACGTTGTCGAACACCGGCTCGCGGAGCGGCCGGACCGGACCTGCGCCCGCGGCTCCGGCGCCGACGGGCTGGGCGACGGGGTCGGGGAGGTCGGACGAACGGCGACGGGCGGTCTCCTCGGCGAACACCGCGGCGAGCGCGTCGAGCTCGCGGCGGAGTTGACGACGATCGTCGCGCGCGCGTTCGAGCTCGTCGCCCGCGGTGCGGGTCTGGGCCGCGAGTGCCGCAGCTGCGACGGCGGCGATCACTCCCGCGAGGCCGGCGACCACCCCGAGCACGGCCTGGCCGAGCACGACGCAGAGGACCCCACAGACGAGCGCGGCGAAGCCCGCGGCGAGAGAGAGGGCGAGCCTCCGATCGATCATGGCTTCTCCATCGGCTCAGGTACGCCCCGACGTGAGCCGTTTCCTCCGGGATCCTGGAGTTGGGCGCGCCGGTGGGCGATCCCCAGGTCGGCGACGTCGCCCATGATCACGGACAAGCGAAAATCTTTCGGTGTGTAGATCCGGGCGACCCCTGCGGCGATGAGGCCTGGTTGGTCGACGTCGGGGATGATCCCGCCGACGATCACCGGGGTGTCGAGACCCGCGTCGCGGATGAGCCGGATCGTCTCGGGTACCAGCGCCACGTGCGAACCGGACAGGATCGAGAGGCCGACCACGTCGACGTCTTCGTCGCGCGCCGCGACCGCGATCTGTTCCGGGGTCAAGCGGATGCCCTGGTACACCACTTCCATCCCGGCATCACGCGCCGCGACCGCGATCTGTTCGGCACCGTTGGAGTGACCATCGAGGCCGGGCTTGCCCACGAGCAGGCGGACGGGTCCGCCGAGCTCGGTCGCCGCTGCTTGCACCCGCTTGCGGACTTCGAGCATCTCGGGGCCGGGTGCCGCGCCGACGGCGCCGACTCCGGTGGGGGCCCGGTACTCGCCGAACACGTCGCGCAGGGCGCCCGCCCACTCACCGACGGTCCCGCCCGCCCGGGCCAGGTCGATGGTGGCGGGCATCAGGTTCTCGGCGGTGATCGCGACCTCGCGCAGCCGGACCAGCGCGCGCTCCACCGCGGCGCCGTCGCGGTCGGCCCGCCACTTCTCGAGCGCTTCGATCTGCTCCGCTTCCGACGCGGGGTCGAGCACGAGGATGCTCGCTTCACCGTCGAGCGACGCGGTGAGCGGCGACGGCTCGGTCTCGGTGAAGCAGTTCACGCCGACCACCGAGATGTCGCCCGACTCGATGCGCCGCACCCGCTCCGCGTGGCTCTGTACGAGTCGGCCCTTGATCTCATCGATCATCGCGAACGCGCCGCCGCCGTCGAGGACCCATTGGAGTTCGGCTTCCGCCGCAGCCACGAGCTCCTGCGTCTTCGCTTCGATGACGGTCGAGCCCGCGAAGATGTCGCCGTACTCGAGCAGGTCGGTCTCGAACGCGAGCACCTGCTGCATGCGCAGCGACCACTGTTGATCCCACGGGCGGGGAAGCCCGAGCGCCTCGTTCCAACACGGCAGCTGGATGGCCCGGGCACGCGAGTCGCGCGCCAGCGTGACGCCGAGCATCTCGAGCACGATCCGCTGCACGTTGTTCTCGGGCTGAGCCTCGGTGAGCCCGAGCGAGTTCACCTGCACGCCGTAGCGGAACCGCCGGAGCTTCTCGTCGGTCACGCCGTAGCGTTCGAGGCAGATTCGGTCCCACAACTCGGTGAAGGCGCGCATCTTGCACACCTCTTCGACGAACCGGATGCCCACGTCGATGAAGAACGAGATCCGGCCCACGACCTCGGGGAACTCGTCGGCCGACACCTGCCCCGAGTCGCGCACCGCATCGAGCACACCCACTGCGGTCGCGAGCCCGTACGCGAGTTCCTGCACGGGAGTCGCGCCGGCCTCCTGCAGGTGATACGGACACACGTTGATCGGGTTCCAACGGGGCATGTTCGCCACCGAGTGGGTGATCACGTCGACGGTGAGCCGCCGCGACGCCTCGGGGCCGAAGATGTAGGTCCCGCGGGAGAGGTACTCCTTCACGATGTCGTTCTGGATCGTGCCCGCGAGCTGATCGCCCGGCACCCCGCGTTCCCCGGCCATGGCGATGTACATCGCGAGCAACCACATCGCGGTCGCGTTGATGGTCATCGACGTGTTCATCTCCTCGACCGGGATCTGGTCGAAGAGCGTGCGCATCTCGCCGAGGTGTGGAACCGGCACGCCGACCTTGCCGACCTCGCCGCGAGCGAGCGGGTGGTCGGGGTCGTAGCCCGTCTGGGTGGGGAGATCGAACGCCACACTGAGGCCGGTCTGGCCCTTGGCGAGGTTGGTGCGGTACAGCTCGTTCGACGCCCGGGCCGATGAGTGCCCCGAGTACGTCCGGATCACCCAGGGTCGGTCGCGCTGCACGGTCTCACGCTCGGTCACGGCCACCATTCTCTCCGCGTTCCCGACCCGCTGTCACACCTGCTGCACCCGGGAGGGGAGGAGGGGCATGAGCTCGGCCGGGCGCTCGGGGCCGTCGAGGAACTCGAGGAGCATCCGGTTCACGAGATCGGGTTGCTCCAGCGGCACCGCGTGCGACGTTCCGGGGAGGATCGCGAGCCGGGCGCGGGGGATGCGCTGGAACATCTCGACCGAGTGCACGGGCTCGATGCAGTCGTCGTCGCCGGCGAGGATCATCGTGAGCGCCTCGATCCGGTGCAACTGATCGGTGAAGTCGAGCGGAGCCTCCCACCACAGGTGCTGGATCTTCCGGAGCACGATCGGCCAGTGGTCGGCACCGTCGGGCGTGACCCGCTCGTAGTCGCCGCGCATGAGATCGACGAGGGGGGAGTCGGGCCCGAGGGTGGCACGCGTCTCGGCCGTGTACGCATCGGCACTCGCGTTCGCCCCGATGGCGACGATCCGGCCCACGAGGTCGGGCCGTTCGATCGCGACCATCAGGGCGAGGATCCCTCCGTCGCTCCAGCCGACCAGGTGCACGCCCGAGAGTCCGAGCGCCTCGATGCAGGCGACGGTGTCGTCGCGCATCACCTCGTAGGTGATGGGCCCCTCGACGTCGGGGGTGCGGCCGTGTCCGCGGCGGTCGATCAGCACGACCCGGTGGTGCCCGGCGAGCACCGGAGTCTGCGCTCCCCAACTCTCCGACGATTCGAGGCCACCGTGCAGGAGGAGGACCGGCGTGCCGGTGCCGTGTTCCTCGCAGTGGTGCCGGACCCCGTTCGCCTCGACGGTGGCCACGACGGCCGGGCTACTTCCGGTAGTCGTAGAAGCCGAGGCGGGTCTTGCGGCCGAGACGTTCCGCGCTGACCATCCGCTTCAGCATCGGCGCGGGCGCGTAGTTCGGGTCCTTGAACTCGTCGTAGAGCGCATCGAGGATCGCGAGGCTGGTGTCGAGGCCGACGAGGTCGAGCAGCTCCAACGGACCCATCGGGAAGTTGCAGCCGCCCTTCATCGCCGCGTCGATGTCGTCGCGGGAGGCAACTCCCGCGTCGAACAGACGGACCGCGTTGTTGAGGTAGGGGAACAGCAACGCGTTCACGATGAAGCCGGCCTGGTCCCGGACCTGGACCGGGTTCTTGCCGCACGACTCGGCGAACGTTGTCGCGGCGGCGATGGTGTCGTCGGAGGTGGTGATGGCGCGCACGACCTCGACGAGCGGCATCGCCGTGGCCGGGTTGAAGAAGTGGATCCCGCAGACCTGCTCGGGCCGGCCCGTCTCCATCGCCATCTCGACCACGGGCAGGGTCGACGTGTTGGTCGCGATGATCGCGCCCGGCTGACAGATCCGGTCGAGCTCTCCGAACAGGTGCTTCTTCACCGTGAGGTCCTCGACCACCGACTCGAGCACGAGGTCGCAGTCGGCGAGCTCACCGAGGTCGGTGACGGCGCGGACCCGTCCGAGAAGGGTGTCGCGCTCGGCTGCTTCGAGCCGGCCCTTGTCGACCTGGCGGGCCAGCGACTTCTCGAGTCCCGCAACCATCGCGTCGGCCGACGTCTGACTCCGGCTCCGCAGGATCACCTCGACCCCGGCCTTCGCCACCACCTCGGCGATGCCCGACCCCATGATCCCCGACCCCACGATCCCGAACCGCTTCACCGCCATCTGGCTGCTCCCCTTGCGACCGACTGCGCCCGGATCCGGACGAGGGCCGAGGTTACCCAACCTTCGGTCGAATCCGCTCCGGCGCCTCGATCGCCCACCGAAGCGCGTCCCGTGGTCGGTGTCCGGCGCCTCCGCTTCTTCTCCTGATCCGTCTCCTAGGGTTCCCGCGATGAGCTGCGAAGCGGGTGACGGGGACGTTGGCGTTGATCGGTGGGGGTGAGTGGCTGCCCGAGTGCCGGGACTTCGACACCGAGCTGCTCGCAGCGAGCGGCGCCAAGGAGGTGGTGGTCCTGCCGACCGCCGCCGCGTTCGAGCACCCCGAGCACGCGGTGGAGCGGGCCGAGGCCTACTTCGCCGACCTCGACCTCCCCGTGCGGCCGTTGCGGGTCCTGCACCGGACCGAGGCCGAAGACGCCGACGTCGCCGCCGACCTGCGCAAGGCCAAGTTCGTGTACCTGGCCGACGGTTCGCCGCTGCACCTGCGGTCGGTCCTGAAGGACTCGCTGCTGTTCACCGCCTTGTTCGACGCCTACCGGCGGGGTGCGACGATCGCCGCGTCGGGCGCCGGCGCGACGGTGCTGTGCGACCCGATGGTCGACCCCCGCGGTGGGGCGTACACGGTCGGCCTCGGCCTGGTGTCGAACCTCGCGGTGTTCCCGTATCACGGCAGCGCCGCCGACCACATGCGGGAACGGTCGATCGACCTGCTCCCGGGCGGGGCGGTGCTCGCGGGCATCGATTCGTCGACGGCGTTGGTCCGCGAAGCCGACGGCGCCTGGCGCGTCGCCGGTGTCGGTTCGGTCACGCGCTACCGGGCGGGGAGCGCAGCCGAGGTCTTCACGGCCCCGACGGTGCTCGAGGGCGCGTTCGAGCACCAGGCCGACACGGTCTGACCCGTCGCACCGATCGGGGCGCCCCCACTCGGGGGGCTCCGGTCAGGGAGTCGTCGCCGGCGTGGTGGGGGTGGTCGGGGTCGAAGCCGCCGTCGGGTCGGTCTCGGTGATGGTGACCTTCTTGATCGTCACGTCGGTGGTCGGCGCGCCGTCGCCGGTGGTCGGCGCGTACGACTCGATCTTCTGCGCAACGTCCAACCCCGCGGTCACCGTTCCCCAGCGCGCGTAGTCGTTGGGGAGCGTCGCGCCGCCGGCGCCGGTGACGATGAAGAACGTGGAACCGAAGGTCCCCGCCGGCGCGGTCTGGGTCTTCGCCGCCGCGAGCGAACCGAGTGGGTAGTTGTCGGTCGGGACCTCGCCGATCACCGTGTAGCCGGGTGCCTTCTGACCCCGGCTCCCGCCCTGGATCACGAAGTCCTTCGCGGCGCGTTCGATCGTCGTGCCGTTGTAGAAGCCCTTACGGGCGAGGAAGACGAAGTTGTTGGTGGCGACCGGCGCGGTCTTCGGGTCGAGTGCGACCTCGATCGTGCCCTCGCTGGTGTCGATCGTCGCCGAGTACTGCTTGTCGGGGTCGATCGTCATCTTCGGCGCCGAGGCGTACACGTACTTCGAGCTCGAGCTGTCGGACGAGTCGTCGCCGCCCTGGAGCAGGTAGAAGATCCCGGCGACTGCGACCACGACCACCGCCGCGATGGCGATGAACCGCAGTGAGCCCATGAGTCGGGCGCGTTTGGCCGCCTGCTCCTGGGCGAGCTTGGCCGCCTCCCGGTTCTGGCGCTGACGTTCCCGTTTCGCTGCTTTCGACACGGCGGGGGATTCTACGCACGCCGTGCCGGAGGGGTCGGGTCGGCCCCGATGCTCGGGGCCAATGCTTCGGAGGCGACGAGACCCCACCGGTACGATGTTCGGTCGTGGGCTTGCTCGTGCAGAAGTACGGAGGCAGTTCGGTCGCCGATCCCGACCGCATCAAGGCGGTCGCGGAGCACGTCGTCCGGACCCGTCGTCGAGGCGACGACGTCGTGGTGGTGGTGTCGGCCATGGGGAAGACCACCGACGACCTCCTCCGCCTCGCCCACCAGGTCGCCCACGCGCCGTCGGCCCGTGAGATGGACATGCTGCTCACCTCGGGTGAGCGGATCTCGATCGCGCTGTTGTGCATGGCACTGAACGACCAGGGCGTCCCCGCCCGATCGTTCACGGGGTCCCAGGCGGGCATCGTCACCGACACCACCCACGGCAAGGCGAAGATCGTCGAGATCCGGCCCGGACGCGTGCGCGAGGCGCTCGACTCCGGCGACGTCGCGGTCGTGGCGGGGTTCCAGGGCGTGTCGACCGACGCGAACATCACCACGCTCGGCCGCGGTGGCTCCGACACCACCGCGGTGGCGCTCGCCGCGGCGCTCGGGGCCGACGCGTGTGAGATCTACACCGACGTCGCGGGCGTCTACACCGCCGATCCGCGCGTCGTTCCCGATGCCCGCAAGCTCCAACGGCTCTCGTTCGAGGAGATGCTGGAGCTGTCGGCTACGGGTGGCAAGGTGCTCGCGCTGCGTTCGGTCGAGTTCGCGCGCAACCACGGCGTTCCGGTCCACGTCCGGTCGAGCTTCAGCTGGGAGCCGGGCACGTGGGTCGGCGAGGAGGACTTCACCATGGAACAGGCGATCATCTCGGGTGTCTCGCACGACATCTCGGAAGCCAAGGTCACGATCCGTCGCGTGCCCGACCGCCCCGGCGTCGCGGCCGCCCTGTTCCGGGCTCTCGCCGACGAGACGGTGAACGTCGACATGATCGAGCAGAACGTGTCGCTCGACGGCTTCACCGACATCTCGTTCACGGTGCCGCGCGACGACCTCTCCCGCGCGACCACGGTCATGGAGAAGATGGTGGTCGAGACCGAGGCGAGCGAGTTCACCCACGATCCCGAGATCGGCCGCGTCTCGCTCGTCGGCGCGGGCATGAAGACCCACCCCGGCGTCGCGGCCGAGATGTTCGAGGTGCTCGCGGCCGAAGGCGTCAACATCGAGATGATCTCGACGTCGTCGATCCGCATCTCGTGCGTCGTGCGCGAGGCCGACGTCGAGAAGGCCGTCCTCGCGCTGCACCGTTCGTTCGGTCTCGGTGATCCGCGATGATCCGGTCCCGCATCGGCGTGGTCGGCGCCACCGGTCTCGTCGGCACCGAGATGCTCCGACTCCTCGAGCAGCGAGACTTCCCGATCGACGAGCTGCGGGTCTACGCCTCGGCGCGGTCGGAGGGGCGGGCGCTCACGTTCGCCGGTGGTGAGGTGGTCTGCGAGGTCCTGCGCGACGGATGCTTCGACGGACTCGATCTCGTCGTGGTCGACGTCGACGACCCGCTCGCGCTCGAGTGGGCGCCGCGCGCCGTAGCTGCCGGGGCGCGGGTCGTCGACAACTCGGCCGCGTTCCGCATGGATCCCGACGTGCCGCTCGTCGTAGCCGAGGTGAACCCCGACGACCTCCACGTGATGCCGCGTGGGATCGCCTCGTGCCCGAACTGCACGACGATGGTCCTCGCGACCGCGCTGGCACCGCTGCACCGCGCCGCGGGGATCGAGCGACTCGTCGTCTCGACCTACCAGTCGGTCTCCGGTGCGGGGCAGGCCGGGATCGACGAGCTCGACGAGCAGTGGTCGAAGCTCGCGGGCGATTCCGACAGCCTCCGGCGCGGCGGTGCCATCGAAGGTGTGGTCGTCCCGGGTCAGGTCTGGTCGAAGCCCATCGCGGGGAACGTGATCCCGCTCGCGGGCTCGGTCGGAGAAGCCGGCTACACGTCGGAGGAGTGGAAGCTCGTCCGCGAGTCGCGCAAGATCCTCCACGATGAGGCGATCGCCGTGAGCGCGACGTGCGTGCGCGTGCCGGTGTTCGTCGGGCACGCGATGTCGGCGAACGTGCAGTTCCGGCGGCCGATGAGCCGCGGTGAGGCCGAAGACCTGCTCGACGCGGCCCGTGGGGTCCGCCTCGTCGACGGCGGCGACGGATTCCCGACGCCCCTCGAGGCGGCGGGGATCGATCCGGTCCTCGTCGGTCGGCTCCGGGAGGACCCGTCGCACCCCGGCGCGATCGACCTGTGGGTCACCGGCGACAACCTCCGCAAGGGTGCCGCCCTCAACGCCGTCCAGATGGCCGAACTCCTCCTGGACCACTGACTCGATGGTCGAATCCGCTGCGCGGGCTCGATCGCTCACCCGCTGCTGTCCAGTGGCAACTGTCCGCCGGCTCCGCTTCTTCTCCTAACGGATCGTGACCGTCTCCGAGGGACCGGCAGGGGTGCTGGAGCCGTCGGCGTAGTTCGCGGTCACGGTGAAGGAGTTGGTCCCCGATGCCAGGCCGGAGACGATGCGGCGGCTCACGAACGCCGGGACGCTCCGGGTCGTGCCCCCGGCCGACTCGGTGATCGTGTAGCCGGTCACGGGGCGATCGGGAGTGGTCGTGGGTGCCGTCCACGTGACGAAGGCGGCCCGGCCGTAGGCGGCCGCATGGACGTCGGTGGGGGCGGGGAGCGGCGGTGGCGTGGGTTGAGCGAGCGCCACGTAGGCCCGGCACGGCTGGCTGCGCAGCGACGGGCACGGAGCCGGGGTCGCGGGCAGCGCGACGGTGGGCACGACCGGCAGCACGATCCGCGACGGCCGTCCGATCGAGTTGCCGATCGCGTTGCGTTCGCCGCCGACCGGCGTGATGAACGTCCATTCCGGTCGGTCGCCTCCCGGCGCCTCGACGCTGATGCGGATCTGCGATCCCGCCCGGAACGTGTGCGCGACGGCGAAGAGTGCGACACGGGTCAGCGAGAACTCACCTGCCGGCAACGGCGCGGCGTCGACTTCGAGTCCGGTGTGACGCGGGAAGAGCTCGGTCGAGTTCGGCTCGTCGACCTTGCGGAGGCTTGCGCGCAACCAGCCGTTCTGCACGTAGCGCTCGGTACCGTCGGGTCGGACCTCGGTGAGCGTCACCTGCAGGTCGGTGTCGGCCGCGCTCGACTGCAGCCACAGGTCGACGCTGCTGTTGCCGACGATCGAGAGCGGTGCGGTGAGCGGGTCGGTGATGTACGCGACGGCCTTGTCGTCGACGAGCGGACGCCAGTCGTACGTGGGGTTCGCGCCCCAGATGTTGCCGCCCGGGAAGTTGTTCCGGGGTCGGGCGGCGGGGTCGGACGTGTAGGAGGTGGAGCTGTTCCACGCGCTGTCGGCGAGGGTGGGTGTCGTCGACGCGAGCTTCCCGCCGGGCTGGAAGTAGAGCGGGGATGCGACCGTCTGCGGCGGGGGCCACGACGCGTAGCTCGTCTCGGTGACCGGGTAGGGCGTGCCGAGCGGCTTGCCCGGTGCCGCGCCGGTCTCCCACAGGATCCGGACCGGCGGCTCCGCCTGGTACGCGGCCAGCGCAGTCGCGTAGTCGGTGTATCCCGTCCACCGGTCGGGCGGCAGCTGGATCCCGGGGATCCCGATCACGGCCTGGTAGATCGCGGGCGTGGCGGCCCGGGCGAGGGCCGACACCACCGGGATCTTCTCCTTCAGGTAGAAGTCGTAGAACTCGGTGAGGCGCAACAGGATCTCGGGATCGAGCGGCTCGGTGTGGGTGCCGTTCGTCGCGGTGATCTTCAACGTGCCGGGTGGCACCGATGTCAGGCTCGAGAGCAGGTTCGACCCGCCGCCGCCCGTCTGTTCGTCCTGCCAGGCTCCCGCGATGAACATGGGCACCGTGATCTTGTCGGCGAAGGTCCACGGGGCCTGACGGTCGCCGCCCTCGGGGTAGCTCGGGTCGCCGACCGGCGGGAAGTAGTCCTGCTGCTCGATCAGCTCGAGGATCGGCCGGTTCTGCTGGCGCAGCTGCATGTTCAACGAGCACTGGATGTCGCCGCCGTTGATGCGATCGACGACCCAGTTCGCGCCCTGCGGGTTCGGCCACTTGTTCTGGTTGACCCGCTGTTCGATCCACCGCAGCGCGAAGCCGTCGTTCTTGATCCCGCCCGGGGCGAGCAACGAACGGATGAGGTCGTCGTTGGTGGAGAGCGGCGACATCGCCGCGAGGTGCGGGCGGCTGCGTCGCGCCCACGAACATCTGCATGATGGCCGGGTACGAGATCCCGGCGGTGGCGACCTTGCCGGCCCACGGCTGTGCCGCGATCGTCTCGACCGCGTCGTAGCCGTCGAGGGCCTGGAGCTCCTCGAAGAGATCGAACGCCCCGCCCGAGCACCCCGAGCCGCGCACGTTGACGCCCACGTACGCGTAGCCGCCGAGTTGGGCCAGGATCTTGAACGGGCTCGAACCCGACTGGCCGGTCGGCATCGAAGGGTCGTACCCCGAGTACTCGAGCAGCGTCGGGTACGGACCACCGCTCGCAGGCCCGGGCAGCGCGACCTGCGCGCTCAGCGTGGTGCCGTCGCGGGTGCGGAGGTAGCCGTAGCCCGTGCCGCTGTCGACGACCTTCAGCCGTTGGCTTGTGTAGAGCGACTGGGGCGGTACGTCTTCGGGGGTCGTCACCGTGACCGGCTTCGACGTGACCGTGGCGCTGGAGGTGGTGGTCACGACGCGGTATCCGGTTCCCGCGGGGACGTGACGGAAGAGGAAGCCGCCGAGGGAGTCGGTCGTCCCGGTGGCGACGGTCGCGCCGTTGCCGTCGAGCAGGGTCACGCCCGCCGCGGCCGGAGCCTTCATCACGAAGACCTGGTTGACGCTGCCCCCGACGGCTGGGCTCGGCGGGTTCGTCGGCCCCGGGCCGGGCACGCACGCGGCGAGCGTCGCGCCCAGTAGTACGACGCACAGCGCCGCAGCCCCCCAGCGCAGTCGCGATCCAGCGGTGCGTCGTGCCGTCATCCGTGCCCCCCCAGCGGTGCCGCGCCATCGCGACGTCTGCCCCGGTATGCCCCGGGGCCGGGAATCTTATGCCACCCGTCCCCGCAGATCCCAGCCGACCCGCTACCCGACTCCGCCCCGCAATCGTCCACTCCACCTCGGCGGACGACTGGGGCTGGATGGCCGGACAGTCGGGACGCGCACGCCGCAGCCCCGGTACGAACCGGGGCTGCGGACGACTTCGGTGGTCGGGATGCCGGGATTCGAACCCGGGGCCTCAGCGTCCCGAACGCTGCGCGCTAACCAAGCTGCGCCACATCCCGAAGGAGCGCGAGTGTAGCGGGCAGTCCCCCGGATGCCCCGGCCCGTAGCGGAGAGATGGGATCGTGCGCTTCTACCAGACCGCCCATCCCGGCCTCGCCGACGGTTCGATCACCGTCACGTTCCGCCGGTGGACGCGCGCCCAGGTGAAGGTCGGTGGCGTGTACCGGGTCGGGCCCGTCGATCTCACCGTCGACCGCATCCGCCACGTCGCTCTCGACCGGATCAGCGAGCGCGACGCGCGCCGGGCCGGCTTCGTGGATCGCGCCGCGCTCGTGAAGTTCCTCGGGCCCGGCGAGGAGCTGATCTGGCGCATCGACTTCCACTGCGAACCGGCGCTGGCGAAGCCGGTGCCGTCGGGCAGGCTCAGCCCGGCCGAGGTCGAAGCGCTCCGGCGCCGACTCGATCGCCTCGACACGAACGGCCCGACCGGAGGCACGGGACCGTGGACCCGCGCCGTGCTCGAGCTGATCGGGCGGCGACCGGGCGTCGTCTCGACGGAGCTCGCGGCCGAGCTCGGGCGCGACCGTCCGTCGTTCAAGATCGACGTGCGGAAGTTGAAGCGCCTCGGGCTCACCGAGAGCCTCGAGGTCGGCTACCGACTCTCGCCGAGAGGCAAGGCCCTACTCCGCCGACTCAGCTGACTTTGCTTGTCGGGTCGAATCCGCTGCGCCGGCTCGACCGCTCACCCGTTGGCCGAACATGGGCGGGTGTCCGCCGGCTCCGCTACTTCTCCGGTTCGTCGGCGAGGAGGCGCTTGGCCGCGCGGCGCAGGGTTCCCGCGTCGAACGGCTTCACGAGCTCGTCGTCGACGTCGGCGCGCTTCGCGAGGAAGCGGTCGGCCTCGCGATCGAGCAGCAGCAGGATCGGCACCGCCGGCACCCGACCCGCCGACTCCTCGAGTCGCAGGTCGATGGCGACGGCGAAGCCACCCATGTTCGAGATCTGGAGGTCGAGGATCAGCAGATCGGGTTCGTGCTCGGCGACTGCGGCCCGTACGTCCTGCCCGCGACTGACCTCGACGACGCCCTGGCCGGGACCGACGAACGCGGCGCGGACCTGCTCGCGGACCCACTGCGCCTCGGCCGCCACGAGGATCGTGGTGGCGGGCACCGTCGGGGTGGGGGTCGACGCAGCGGTCACGGGCGGCACGCTACCGCACCCGATTCCGACCCGACCGCTCCGGCCGGGCCGCCGCCGCGGTCCGATCCCCGCTCATTCCCGGGGGGCGAAGAGCTGCTCGCCGATCTCGGCGAGTGCGGTGAAGTCGTGGACGTCGTGGGCGAGGAACGGGACGGTCGCGATCGACGCGCCGCCGATGCGGGACCGGACGGATTCGAGGTGGACGTGCTCTCGCAGCGAGATCTCCTGGAAGTCGGCGAGGTTCTCGTACTGCGTCGCGAGTCGAGCCGCAGCCGCCTTGGCCTCGCCGTCGCGCGATTCCCCGAGGAGGTGCTCGGCACGGGCGCGCAGCCCGGCCGCGTGCTCGTCGCCGAACTGCGGATGCACACGGTTCACGATGAGCGCGTCGACGGAGAGGCCGTGGTCGACGATCTGGTCGGCGAAGAACACCGCCTCGTCGACGGCGTCGCGTTGCGGGGCGGTCACGAGCACGAATCGGGTGCCGGGATCGGCGAGGAGCGCGAGCACCGTCGCGGCCCGTTCACGGAACCCGTCTTCCATCCCCTCGAACGCACGGAAGAACGCAACGACGTCGTCGATCACCGCGGTGCCCACGACGCGGCCGATGGTGCGCAGGAACGTCTGCAGCGCGACACCGGCCACCCGCATGCCTGCCTTGGTCGGAGTCATGAGCACCCGGAAGATGCGGTTGTCGAGCAGGTTCGTGATCCGTTTCGGCGCATCGAGGAAGTCGAGCGCGTGGCGCGTCGGGGGGGTGTCGACCACGATCAGGTCGAAGCCGCCTTCCTCGTGCAGCTCGTGCAGCTTCTCCATCGCCATGTACTCCTGCGTCCCGCCGAGCGCGCTGGAGATGTTGCGGTAGAAGCGGTTCTCGAGGATGCCGCCGGCCTGGTCGCCGTCGGCCGCGTAGCGCTGCACGAGACCGTCGAACGTCGACTTGGTGTCGAGCATCAGCGCGGACAGCCGACCGCCGGGTGAACGCCCTTCGGGGTCCCAGCGCTCGGGCTCGATCTCGTGGGCGGTGTTCGACAGCGCCTCGAGGCCGAGCGCGTTCGCGAGCCGCTTCGCCGGGTCGATCGTGACGACGACCGCGTTGCGACCCCGCCGCGCACCCTCGAGCGCGAGGACCGCGGCCGAAGTGGTCTTGCCGACGCCGCCGCTGCCGCAGCAGATGACGACGTGACCGTCGTCGACGAGCGAGTGCAGGTCAGCCATCGAGGTCTTCGATCCCGGTCCGGAGCGCGTCGGCGAGGATGCCGATCTCGGCCGGACCGACGTCGTCACTGAAGAGGAACGGGAGCCGGATCTGCGGCAGGGGCAGGTGCTGGGCGAGCCGGTCGGCCTGGACACGCTGCAACGCCTGCCGTTCGACGCGGAACGCGGCGGCGCGCGGCGAGATCCTCGGCTTCGCGCGCCGACAGGAACACGCCGGCGGCCTCGGCGTCGCGGGCGATCTCGCCGGCATCGGTGCGAAGGTCCATCTCGGGGTAGCAGCCGTTCACCACGATGGGGCCGAGCGCGACCCCGACCCGGTCCTCGAGGGTGAACGCGGTGTCGACGAGCTCGTTGACCGGCGTCTCCTCGGGGATCGTCACCAGCAGCACCTGACACCGCGAAGGGTCCGAGAGCAGCTCGATCACGTCGCTCGCCTGCTTGCGGATCGGGCCGACCGACACCGCGTCGAGCAGGCCGCGGGGCGAGAGCAGGAAGCTGACGGCGTGACCGGCGGCGGGTGCGTCGACGAGGATCAGGTCGGCGGCCTGTTCCCGTTCGAGCGACTTCACCTTGCCGAGCACGAGGATGTCCTTCATGCCAGGGACTGCCGTGGCCACCACGTCGAGCGTCCCGGTGCTGCTCAGTCGTTTCGAGATCCGCTTCATCCCGTGACTGTCGAGGTAGTCGACGAGGGCGTGGTCGGGCGTGAGCGTCCGGGCCCGGACACCGGGCGCGAGGTCGATCTCGTCGTAGCCGAGGTCGGGGACGCCGAAGGCTGCCGACAGCCCCGATTTGCCCTCGACCTCGACGATGAGCACGCTCAGACCTGCCCGGGCCGCAGTGGTGGCGAGCGAGGCGGTGACGGTGGTCTTGCCGACGCCACCCTTGCCCGCGACGATGAGGACCCGGGAGGTGGAGCAGAACTGTTCGAGCTCCATCACCCCTCATGCTACGGGAGCCCCATTGCCCCGCCGAAGCCGGTCCCCCCGGTTCCGTCGCATCCTGACCCTCGTCGTACTCGCGCTCGGCGCGCTCCTCGCGTTCGGCGACTTCGGCCCCGTCGGCGACGGGTCGGTCGCGGGTGCCGCGAGCACAGGAGAGCAGAACGGGATCGAGGTCGCCCAGGTGAACGGGCTCATCGATCCGCCGAACGCGCAGCTGATCCTCGATTCGATCCGCGGCGCGAACGAACGTCGGGCCGAGGTGCTGGTGATCCAGCTCGCGTCGGGCGGTGCGGTCGACGTCGACGTGCAGGAGCTGGTCCGTGCGATTCGCCGTTCCTCCGTCCCGATCGTCGTGTGGGTCGGTCCGTCGGGGTCGCGGGCGAAGGGTGCGGCCGCGCTCCTCACCCAGGCTGCACCGGTTGCGTCGATCGCGAACGGTGCCGGCATCGGTCCTGCGTACCCCCTCTCACTCGACGACCCCGGTGCGGTGTCCCGGGCCGCGGTGGTCGCGCAGCTCCAATCGCTCGCTCGGGAGAACGGCCGCCGGCCGGCCGGGGCCGCGACCACCGCCACGCGCACCTTGTCGTCGGGCCGCGCCCGCGCCGTGGGCGCCGTGGACCGGGTGTCGGCGACGCTGGGCGAGGTCATCGTCACCCTCGACGGCACCGAGGTCACGACGGCCACGGGGACGGTGGAGCTGTCGACGGCGCGGGTCGTCGGCGAGGGACGGGAGCGGCGCCGGGAACCGAACCAGACCGTGCGGTTCCGCAAGCTCGGCCTCGACGGGCAGGCGAGCCACACGCTCAGCAGTCCGTCGATCGCCTACTTCCTGCTCCTCGCCGGGCTGTGCCTGATCGTCTTCGAGTTCTACACCGCCGCGATCGGCCTCGCCGGAGCCACGGGCGCCGTCGCGGTCGTCGGCGCGTTCGTCGGGTTCTCCCATCTGCCCGTGCAGTGGTGGGCGCTCGGGCTGCTGCTCCTGGCGATCATCGGCTTTGCCATCGACGCGCAGGCCGGCCGGACCGGGGCCTGGTCGGTGATCGCGGCGGTCTCACTCCTCGTCGGATCGCTCTTCCTCTACGGAGGTTCGTCGCGCCTCGACGTGCGGTGGTGGGTGCTGCTGCTCAGCTTCGCGGGAGTCCTCCTGTTCATGATGGCCGCGGTGCCGGCCGCGATCCGAGCCCGCTTCTCCACGCCCACCGTCGGGCGGGAGGGCATGGTCGGTGAGCTGGGCACCGCCGAGGTCGACGTGGATCCCGACGGAGTCGTGCGGGTGCGCGACGCGCTCTGGCGGGCCCGCACGAACCGGGCCACCCCGGTGCAAGCGGGCGACGCCATCCGTGTCGTCGAGATCGACGGTCTCGTGCTCGAGATCGAGCCCGAGGCCGGGGGCGCCCGCGATTACCGCGAGCGCAAACCCCGTACGAGCCCTGACTCGCCCGACGGTGGGTCCGGCGAGACCGACGGGTAGACCGCCCAGGCCCCGAACTGCGGGATTCGTGTACCGAGTGTCCCGAAATCGGCCCTTGTCGCTGCGAGAAGTCGAGCGATAGCTTCGATCGGGTAGGGGCCCGACCGAGGAGGGCGCGTGGGCGTTCGGACGCTTCACGAATCGCGCAACCCGACCTGGCAGTTGCGGGCATCGTGCCGAGGACCGGTGTCGGTGTTGTTCTTCCCGCCGACGTACTCGGAGCGCAAGGACGAACGCGACGAACGCGAGCGCCGGGCGAAGGCGATCTGCGCCGGTTGCCCGGTCCGCTTGCCGTGCCTCGAGTACGCCACCGGGATCCGGGAACCGCACGGCATCTGGGGTGGCCTGACGGAGTCGGAACGCCGGGTCGTCACCGCACGCGACGCCGGCTGACGCCGGCGCGCCGCCGAGGGAGCGGCGGGAGCGAGCCGAGCGACCCCTAGACTCCGGGCGTGGGTATCGTCCGCGACGCGGCAACGGTGATGTTGGTTCGCGACGCCCCTGACCTGCAGGTCTTCATGCTCCGGCGGAACCTCCGCAGCGAGTGGGTCGCCGGGGCGTACCTCTTCCCGGGCGGTGCCGTCGATCCCGAGGACCGCAGCGACGAGTCGTACGCGCGCTGCCCCGGGCGCACCGACGACGCCGCGAGCGCGCTCCTGGGCGTCGCGTCGGGCGGACTCGGATTCTGGGTCGCCGCCATCCGCGAGTCGTTCGAGGAGGCGGGGGTGTTGCTCGCGTCTCCGCGTGGACCCGCCGGCCTCGACCTCACCGACCTCGAATCGGAGCGGGCCGCCGTGAACCGTGGCGACCGGAGGTTCCTCGACGTGCTCACCGCCCAGGATCTCGTGCTCGACGTCGACCGGCTCCACCTCTTCTCCCACTGGATCACCCCGGCCGGCATGCCCCGCCGCTACGACACCTGGTTCTTCGTGGCCGAGGCCCCCGAGGGTCACACCTACTTCCACGACGACGGCGAGACGGTGGCTTCGACGTGGATCAGGCCGGCCGACGCGCTCGAACGGGCCGACGCCGGCGAGTTGGAGCTCATCTTCCCGACCCGCCGGAGCCTCGAGGCGCTCACCCGGTTCGAGAGCGCGGCCGAGGTCGTGTCGGTCGTGCGCGACGCGTCGGACCTGCCTCCGGCGACCCAGCCCCGCATCGTCGCCGACGGCAACGGGGCGCGCCTCCTCCTGGCGGGCGACCCGGGCTACGACGACGCGGTGGAGCCGGCCGACGGATCGATCTCGGGCGAGACGCTGCAGGCCATGCGAGCCGCCGAGCGGCAGCCGGGGTCGGCCTGATGCCCGACCTCACGCCGGGCGTCCCGAGCGCGCTCTCGCCGCTCGTGCGTCGGATCGTGGCGCCGAATCCCGGACCCATGACCGGACCGGGAACCAACACCTACCTCGTCGGCATCGACGAGGTCGCGGTGATCGACCCCGGCCCCGACGACGCGAAGCACATCGACGCGATCGTCGGTGGTTCGATGCGCGAGCGCGTGCGGTGGGTGTTGCTCACCCACACCCACCCCGACCACTCCCCGGGCACGGCGCGCCTCGTGAAGGCGACGGGCGCCGAGGTGCTCGCGCACGCCAAGGTCCCGAAGAAGGACCAGCCGGTCGTCACCCCCGACCGGTTCATCGACGAGGGTGCGGTCGTCGAGGGGACCGAGTTCCGGCTCGAGGTGCTGCACACCCCCGGGCACGCGCCGAACCATCTCTGCTTCTTCCTCGACGAGGAGCGGGCGTTGTTCACCGGCGACACGATCCTCGACGGCACCACGAGTGTGATCTCACCGTCGCGCGGCGGCGACATGGTGAAGTACCTCGCGTCGCTCGAACGGCTCCGGAAGCTGCGGCTCTCGAAGATCCTCCCGGGCCACGGCGACGTGATCGAAGACCCGCGGGCCCGGATCGACGAGTACCTCGCGCACCGGGCCGAGCGGGAGGCGCAGATCCTCGGCGTGCTCGGCGACGGACCCGCGAAGATCTCCGTGATCGTCGGCCGCCTCTACGTCGACACCCCCGACGTGTTGCAGGAGCAGGCCGCTTCGATGGTGCAGGCGCACCTGGTCAAGCTGCGGACCGAAGGGCGGGTCACCGGCCGCGATCAGAAGAGCGCCTGGACGCTGGCCTGAGATGGCCGCGCCCGTCGTCGTCGTCCGACCACTGAACCGGCAGCCACTGGTGCTGCAACTCGAGGAGCGCGTCGAAATCGGCCGGGAGTGCGACGGGCTGATCATCCCCGACTCGCGCATGTCTCGTCGTCACGTCGCGCTCGACCCACTGCCCGACGGTTCGGTGCGCGTCACCGACCTCGGGAGCTCCAACGGAACGTTCGTCGACGGCGCCGCGATCACCGCTGCGGTCGTCGTCCCTCCGGGTGGCGTGATCCGAGTCGGCGACACGGACCTCGAGATCGGACGTGTCGCGGCGCCCGATCGTCTGCTCACGGAGATCTCGGCGCCGGCACCCGGCCCGTTCAGCCAACCCACCTCCATCGAGTCGATGGCCTCCGAGGTGAGCCAGGACCTCCGACCCGAACGTGTCGGCGTGCACGACGAACCCGGCACCCTCACCGTGGTGTTCACCGACATCGAGAAGTCGACCGACCTCGCGGTCTCGTTGGGTGACGCGGTCTGGTACGGCGTCCTGCAGGAGCACCAACGGCTCGTCGGTGCCCAAGCGGAGCGCTACGCAGGCCGCATCGTGCAGTCGTTGGGCGACGGGTTCATGTTGTGTTTCCGCAGCGCCCGGCAGGCCCTGCTGTTCTCGATCGCGCTGCAGCGCGACCTCGAACGACAACTCCGCGACACCCCCGAGCTCGCGGTCCGAGTCCGTGTCGGTCTCCACACGGGTGAGGTGCTCGTCGACGACGGTGGTGATCTGATCGGACGCCACGTGGTGGTCGCGGCGCGGATCGCCGATCTCGCCGACGGCGGCGAGATCCTCGGTTCGTCGTTGGTGAAGCAGATCGCGGAGCCGCGCGGCGACATCGCCTTCGTCGATCCCCGTGAGGTCGTGCTCAAGGGGATCGGGGGAACCGAAGTGGTGTACCGGGTCGACTGGCAGGCCTTTCCGTCCTGACCGCCCAGCGCCTGCGGGCCGGAAAGGCCTTGTCGCGTTCCGGTGCCCGGGATTAGCGTCGTTGCCGTGAACACGCGCCGCGTTCCGCTGCTCGTCCGGTCCGGTGTGGCGGTTGCCGCCCTCGTGCTCGTGGCCGTCGGTTGCGGCAGCGACGACGACACGAGCTCGTCGAGTTCGTCCGGCGCCACCGACTCGACCGAGGTGTCGTCGGAGCCGGTGCAGAACGCGTGTCCGGTCGACGGGTGCCAGATCACGATCGACGACGTCACCAACGACGGCGACGAGCTGAAGGTCACCTGGACCGCCAACTTCGATCCCGACGTCTCGCGCAACCACATCCACGTCTACTGGGACACCTACGACCCCGCGCAGGTCAGCAACGATGCGGAGTCGGTGCACAACGTGGCCCAGGGCGAATGGGTCCCGACCGACTCCTACCCGGCCTTCACGTCGGAGGGCGCGGTCGCGGTCGGGCAACGGGGAACTTCCACGACCGTGTGTGTCACCGCGGGTGACAAGGACCACAACGTGATCGACGTCGGGGTGGAGAACTGCCGCGACGTCGCAGCACTCCTGTGAGACAGGCTCCTCCCGGGGGCCACATTGCACGACCTTCCTGATCGCATCGGTCGCTACCAGGTCCGCGCCGTCATCGGTGTCGGTGGGTTCGCGGTCGTGGTGCGCGCGTACGACGAAGGACTCGACACCGACGTCGCGATCAAGGTGCTCAACCACGACCACGCGATCGACGCCGACATCCGGGCCCGGTTCGTCCGCGAAGCGCAGCTCCTCCGTCGGGTGCGGAGCCCGCACGTGGTCGCGGTGCACGACCTCGGGGAGCTCGACGACGGCCGCCCGTACTTCGTCATGGAGTTCGCTTCGGGTGGGGTGTTGGCGGAGCGGATGCCCGAGCGTGCCGGAGTGGTCGACGCCGACGGCTTGATCGCGGTGATCGCAGCGCTCGCCGCGGGTCTCGGCGCGCTGCACGACGCGCAGGTGGTGCACCGCGACGTGAAACCCGCGAACCTCCTCGTCGTCTCCACCGGGCCGATGGGCGACCGCGCCGACGACCCGGTCACCGCCACCCGTCGCTCGCTCGTGGGCGACGACGAGCGCCTTGTGGTCGGCGACCTCGGGCTCGCCAAGGACCAGGGCCGCACGACCGTGAGCCCGACCATCCTGGGCGGTACTCCGCACTTCCGGGCACCGGAGCAGACCCGCCTCGGTGCCGAGGTCAGCCCCGCAACCGACGTCTACGCCGCGACCGGCGTGCTGTGGAGCCTCCTCACCGCGGAGCTCCCGCCGGCGCCCGACGAGCTCGGCCCCCGCCTCGAGGGCGTCCCCGTCGCGTGGCACGAGCTGTTCGAGCGCGGCTTCGCGGCCGAGCCCGACGAGCGCCTCCCGACGATGGCCGAGTGGGCCGCCGCGGCGATGGGCGCGGTCGGGCGCGCGACCGCGGTGGTCGCGGGTCTGGGCTTCCGCAGTGCGGCGCCCGGCACGACGTGTCCCTACAAGGGACTCGCCGCGTTCCAGCCCGAGGACGCCTCGTTGTTCTTCGGTCGGGAAGCGTTCGTCGATGAGCTCGTGGGCCGGCTGCGCACGTCTCGCAAGCTCGTCGTGGGGGGTCCCTCGGGCAGCGGGAAGTCGTCGTTGCTGCGGGCCGGGTTGATTCCCGCAGTCGAGGCGGGTGCCCTCCCCGGGAGTCAGAACTGGCGGGTGCTGCTCTTCACCCCGGGTCCCGACGCACTCGCGGAGCTGCACCACCAACTCGAGACGTTCGCTCCGGCCGGCACCGTCCCGACCGTGGCCACGATGCGCACCGATCCGCGATCGGCGCGCGCTGTCGCGCAGGTCGAGCCCGGTGTGCTCCTCGCAATCGACCAGTTCGAAGAGCTGTTCACCCTCAACCCACCCGGTGAGGCCGAAGCGTTCCTCGCCGTGCTCGCCGAGCTGGTCGACCCACCGCGCAGCCAGGTGCGGGTCGCCGTCTCCCTCCGCGCCGACTTCTACGGGGCCTCGGCGCTGCACCCGTGGCTGGCCCGCTGCCATCAGCGACAACCAGGTGCTCGTCGGTCCGATGCAGCGGGGAGAGCTCCGTCGAGCCATTGAAGGCCCCGCGCACCGCGTTGGTCTCCGGCTCGAACCCGGACTCGTCGACGCGATCCTCGACGAAGAGGGTGCGGAGCCGGGTTCCCTCCCGTTGGTGGCCCACGCGCTCATGGAGACGTGGTTGCGGCGTCGGGGTTCGCTGCTCACCCTCGACGGCTTCCGTGCCGCCGGCGGGGTCGCGGGCGCGCTCGCCCAGCGGGCCGACGAGCTGTACGAGATGAAGCTCACCGACGACGAGCGGGTCGCGGCGCGCCGCCTGCTCCTGCGGCTCGTGAACCCGGGCGACGGCGTTCCCGACACCCGTCGCAGGGTCAGTTGGGACGAGCTCGGCAGCGACGACGCGACCCGTCGTGTCGTCGACACGCTCGCGGATGCCCGGCTGCTGAGTGTCGGGAGCCAGACGGTCGAGATCGCCCACGAGGCGATCATCCAGACGTGGCCGCGACTGCACCGCTGGATCGACGAGACCCGCGACGACCTGCGTACACGGCAGCGGATCGATCGCGCTGCGGCGGAGTGGGACGGGCAGGAACGGAACCCGGCCCTGCTGTATCGCGGCACACCGCTCGACGCTGCGCTCGAGTGGGCCGGTGATCATCCCGACGAGCTGAATGCGCTCGAGCGCGGGTTCCTCGATTCGTCCGACGCAGCCCGACGAGCGGAACGCGAGGAGGCCGAAGCGGTCGCGCGTCGCCGCCAGCGGGTCCGGTGGACGGCGATCGGCGCGCTGTCGGCGCTCGCGACCGCCGCGGTGATCGCGTCGCTGATCGCGCTGGTCGCCCTGCAACGATCGCGCGCCGACGCACGCGACGCGCGGAACGCGAGCACACTGGCCAACGAACGATTCGCTCGTGCACTCGCCACGCAGGCGATGAGCGCGGCACCCGACGATCCTCTCCTCGGGGTCGCGCTCGCCGCCGAGAGCATCTCGCGCAGCGCGCCGCCACTCGCCGAGGCCCGCAGCGCGCTGGTGGAGGCCCGCGTCGCTCGAGCCGAAGCGCAGGGACCGGTGCCGTTCGGCGCCCCGCTCCCGGTCGGCGACGCGCTCACACTCGCGATGACACCCGACGGCGAGACGCTGATCACCGGGGGTCGTGACGGCGAGGTGATCGTGTGGGACGTCGCCACGGGACGCGAACGGGATCGATTCACTGGCCACGCCGGGGGCGTCCAGGAGGCTGCGGTCGACCCGAAGGGGGCACGGGTCGCGACGGCGGGTGCCGATGGGGCCGTATGGATGTGGGATCTCACCCGGGGTGGCGAGCAACCCGACGATCCCTTCGCTCAGCTCGACCGGATCGTATGGAGCGTCGCCTTCAGCCCCGATGGCGCGACGTTGGCGACCGCGAGCGAGGACGGCACGGTTCGCCTGTTCGAGACCGAGACGGGTGAGCAACTGGGCGCCCCGGTCGGTGTCGGTCCCGGCGCCGACTTCATCTCGGTGGCGTTCAGCCCGTCCGGCGACCGGCTGGTCGCGGGAACGGGGAGCGGCGAGGTCTTCTCGTGGGCCCTGCCGTCGCGTGCGCCACTTCCGTCGTTCATGGCTCACGCGAGCGACGTGTGGGAGCTCGTGTTCGACACGTCGGGCGAGAAGCTGTTCACCGGAAGCAGCGACGGGACCGCGCGGGTGTGGAGCGTGAACGATTCACGCCTCCTCGCTGAACCGTTCCGTCGGACCGACCGGTCGTTGGAGGTCGACCTGGTGAACGGGCTCGTCGTGGCGCCCGACAGCAGCGAACTGCTGGTCGGCGGCGAAGACGGTGCGGTGTGGTCCTCGGACCTGACGACCAGCCGCACGATCGGCGAGACGGCGGCGCGTCACGCAGCTCCGGTCATCGACGCGGTCGCGTCGGAGCGCGGCGACCGGATCGCCACGCTCGGCAACGACCAGAACGTGCGACTCTGGGAGCGTTCGGTGCCACCGCCGGCCGTGGTGTCGCTCGGGGAGATTGATGGGTCGGCCTTCGGGATCGCAGCCGATCGCAGGGGCCGCCGGCTCGCGGTCGGCGACGGTGCGGGGATCGTGCACCTCCTCGACGCGAGGAGTGGTGCCCCCGAGGGGACGCTCGACGGTCACTCGGGACAGGTGTTCGGCGTCGAGTTCCTCCGGTCGGGATCCGAGATCGTCACCGGCGACGAAGCGGGCACCTTGCGGAAGTGGAACCGCGTGACGCAACAGCGGGTGCGCGAGCGGGTCGACGCGCACGCGGGACCGATCACGAGCGTCGCGGTGAGCCCCGACGAGTCTCTCGTCGCATCTTCGAGTGAAGACGGCACGGTGCGGATCTGGAACGCTCGTGATCTCAGCCCGCACACGGGGCCGCTCGGTCCGCACCTCGGCGGTGCGAAGAAGATCGTGTTCACTCCCGACGGCGAGCGCGTCGTTGCGGTCACGGGCGACGGGAAGGTCCGGATCTGGGGCACCGACGGGTCCAAGGGCCCCACGATCGTGGCGAGCGACGACGCGCTGTGGAGCGTTGCGGTGAGTCGCGACGGTTCGCTCCTGGCCACGGCAGGTGGAGACGACGTGGTCGCCCTGTGGGACCTCGACGATCCGTCGACACCCCAGCGGGAGCTCACCCCGCATCCCGGTGGAGCCACCGATGTCGCGTTCACCGACGATGGTGAGACGCTCGTCACCACCAGTCGCGATGGGACCCTCCGGTTCTGGGACCGCCGCACCGGTCAGTTGCTCGGCCGGCCCTTCGAGTCACACGGCGACACGGTCTGGCGCGTGGCCGTCGGTCACGAGCACCCGGTCGTGTGGAGCGCCGACGTCGACGGTCAGGTGCAGTTGATCAACGTCCTCGACGTCGAGCGCGCGTGCGATCTCGCCGCTGCGTCCTTCGACCGTCGCCAACGCGACCGCTTCGTCGGCGGCGAACTCCTGCGGTCGTGCTAGCTCGAGGGAGCATCGGACGCGTTCGCGTCCAACGCGGCGAGGTTGGCGGTGGCGACGTCGAGGATGCGGGCGGTGCAGCCGCCCATCTCGATCGGCGGGAGGATCTCGTCGACCACCCGTGCGGCGAGGGCGTGGAACGCAGCGCCGGCGGGTGAGTCGGGCGTGGCGAGCACGACGGGTCGGCCGGTGTCGCCGCCCTCACTGACGGCCGGTTCGATCGGAACCGTCGCGAGGAGCGGCGCGCCGATCTCGGCCGAGAGTGCAGCACCGCCACCCGATCCGAAGAGTGCGTGGCTCGTGCCGTCGGGCGCGACGAACGCGCTCATGTTCTCGATCACACCCGCGACCTTCATGTACGAGCGGCGGGCCATGTCGGCGACACGCGTCGCGACCTTCTGCGCATTGCGGGCGGGTGTGGTGACCACGAGCATCTCGGCCTGGGGGAGGAGCCGCGCCAGCGCCATCTGGATGTCGCCGGTGCCCGGGGGCATGTCGACGACGAGGTAGTCCATGTCGCCCCACCGCACGTCGGTGAGGAACTGCTCGAGCGCCCGGGTGAGGATGAGGCCGCGCCACATCAGCGCGGTCGACTCGTCGTCGACGAGGAATCCCATGGACACGACCTTCAGGGAACCCGCCGGCTCGTCCGCGGTTCGGTTCGGCACCGGGAGCACGTTCGGGTGGATCTTGCCGTCGGCGCCGCCGAGGCGATCCTCGATGCCGAGCATGCGAGGCACGCTGAAGCCCCAGATGTCGGCGTCGAGCACGCCGACGGTGTAGCCACGCGCCGCGAGTGCCGCGGCGAGGTTCACCGTCACCGAGCTCTTGCCGACGCCACCCTTGCCGCTCGCGATCGCGAGGACCCGCGTCGTTGACGGGACCTCGGTCTCTGGCGCGTGCTCCCGCGCGTTCCACCGGGCCCGCTGCATGGCGGCGGTCTTCTGCTCGGGGGTCATCTCGCCGTACTTGACCGCCACTGCCGTCACGCCGGGGAGGCCGCGCACCTTCGACTCGACGTCCTTCTTGATCTGGCCGCGCAACGGACAGCCGAGGGTCGTCGAGCGCGATCTGGACCATCACGACCCCGTCGGGATCGATCGTCACGTCGTCGACCATGCCGAGATCGACGATGCTCGCGTGGAGCTCCGGGTCGATCACACCCCGCAGCACTCCACGCACCGCGTCGACCTCGGGCGGGGGCGCCGGGCGGACCTCGGGATCACTGGGATCGGGAGGGTCGACCGTCGGGTCGGGGGAGTGGGAGTCAGTGGCCATCGGCAATTAAAACAGCGTCCGTCTTGAAAATATGCCACACCCTGGCTACCGTCGGAAACCGTGGAACTCGATCTCGAGGTCCTCAAGGCCCTGGGCGACGAGACCCGGTACGCGATGTACCGCGAACTGGCCTCCTCGACCTCGCCCTTGTCGGCCCAGGAACTCGCCGATGCGCTCGGTCTGCACGCGAACACCGTCCGGCTCCACCTCGAACGCCTCCGCGAGGCCGGTCTGGTGGAATCCGAGGCGATCCACCGGGGCACCGTCGGCCGCCCCCAGCACCACTACTTCCTCGCGCCCGGCGCACCCGGGCTCGGATTCGACCCGCCCGCCCACGTGCTCCTGGCCGGGCTCCTCGCCGCGATGGCCGAGCGGCTCGGGGCCAACCCCGACGACGCGACCGACACCGGTTACGTCTGGGGTACCGAGGCCGGCCGCCGGACCCGGTCCGGCAGTTGCGTGAAGGCCCTGGTCGGCGAGCTGGAACGCCTGGGCTTCGAACCCGTCGCCGACGCAGCGGGTCCAGCGGCGTCGGCCGAAGCCGGCCCCGTCCGCATCGACTTCCTCCACTGCCCCTTCCGGGATCTGGCCGAGGCCTACCCGGAACTGGTCTGCAACCTCCACCGCGGTCTGTGCGAGGGCGTGGTGGATCAGGTCGGCGGGGGGAACATCGAGGCGTTCTCGACGTTGTACGACCCGGAGCCGTGTCATGTCTCGGTCTCCGTCGGGTATCCTGATCAGGTCTGACACCATCTCGGAGGGTTTCGTGAGCATGTTCAGCGTCACCGATGCCAAGACGACGTTCCTCGTCACCGACAAGGCCGCGGCCAAGGTGAAGGAGCTCATCGAGGCCGAAGGCAACCCGGAACTGGCCCTGCGGGTCGCCGTACGCCCCGGTGGGTGCTCGGGCCTGAGCTACGAGATGTTCTTCGACGCCGACATCGCCGAAGACGACCAGCGCACCGAGTACGCCGGCGTCACCGTCGTGATCGACCCGGCGAGCGGCCAGCACCTCGGCGGCGCCCAGCTCGACTACAAGGACGGACTCAACGAGTCCGGCTTCGCGATCAGCAACCCGAACGCGCAGCGCACCTGCGGTTGCGGCTCCAGCTTCTCCTGATCTAAGCGGAGTCGCCGACGACGACCACGGGACACGGTGCGTTGCGCACCACGTGGTCGGAGACGGAGCCGAGCAGCGCGCGACGCATCCCGCCGCGCCCGCGCGATCCCACGACGATCGCCCGGGCTCCCAGTTCCTCGGCCAGCTCGCACAGCGCGGCTGCCGGTCGGCCCTCGAGGATGCGGAGCTCGAGGTTGTCGCAGGCGAGTGCTTCCGCGGCCTCGTCGAGGATCTGCTGACCGGAGGCACGAGCCGAGGTCCGAACGGCTTCGAGCTCGGGGATCGTCGCGGTGGGTCCGGCGAGTCCCGATGCGTCGTCAGCGAGTGACATGTCGACGGCGTCCACCACCGTCACGAGCGTGACGACGTCGACGGGCCGTACCAGCTCGATCCCGGCTGCCGCAGCCGCGAGCGAGAGCTCGGAACCGTCGACGCACACGACGATCGTCGAAGGCATCTCGCTCAGCCTCCTGATCGCAGGGCCTCGAGGGCCTTGTCGGCGTGGACGCTCATGCGGATCTCGCTCTTGATGACGTCGCGCACCCGGCTGTCGGTGCCGATCACGAACGTCGTCCGCTTGGTGTGGAGCGGTCCGAACTTGCGGCGCACCCCGAACTGGGTGGCGACCACTCCGTCGGGATCGGAGAGCAACGGGTAGTCGAACTCGTACTGCTCCGAGAACTGGCGTTGCTTGTCGACCGTGTCGGCGCTGATCCCGATGCGCTGCGCGTTGACCGCGGCGAACTCGGCGCCGAGGTCGCGGAAGTGGCAGCTCTCCGCGGTGCAGCCCTTCGTCATCGCCGCGGGGTAGAAGAACATCACGACCGGACCCTTGGCCAGGAACTCACTCAGCTTCCTGGGCGTCCCCGTCTCGTCCTGCAGCTCGAAATCCTCGACCACGTCACCGGTTTCCATGGCGCCACCGTAGGTTGTCGCCGCCGGGCCCGTCGCACGTCCGCTCGCAGTTCCGGTCACGAATGGGTCGAACGGCCCAGGGACCACGGAGCGCGCGACCCTTACGCTCTCAGTGGCTCACGGAAGAGCTTCATTGCCTTTCATGGATGAGCCCGCGCGGTACGGGTCCGGACTCCGGCCCGACGGACGTCCGGACCTGTCCGCCGCGGGAGGCAGCCCTGCTCGGGGGGGTCGGGCCGCCTCCTGCGGCGGTCCGCCGCCGCGTCCTGATGGTCGAATCCGCTGCGCCGGCTCGATCGCTCACCAGCTCGAGTCCCGCGACCAGCGTCCGCCGGCTCCGCTCCTTCTCCTTCGACCATCAAGTCAGCTGGTCGAGCAGGCCGGTGACCTCGTCGGTGCCGAACGCGCCGTCGAGCCGTCCGACCACTGCGCCGGTGCCGTCGATCCCGAAGAGCCACGGTTCGCCGGGGAGGGCCCACGCGTCGACGGTGGGGACGAGTGCGTCGCTGGTCTGGTCGCGGTAGATCTCCACGTGCACGATCTCGACGTCGGTCTGGTACGGCGCCATCACCCCGAGCAGCTCGGTGAGCACCGGCCCGCAGTACTGCGTCTGGCATCTCGCCGGTGTCGCGAACATCACGGCGACCGGCTTGCCCGACCCGAGCACCTGGTCGAGCGACACGGTGTGCAGTGGGCACGGCGGGTCCTGGGTGCAGAGCGGATTCGTGCCGAGGGTGTCGACCGTGGTGGGCGAGGCAACGCGTGGCGCTGCCCCGCCGGGGGTGACGACGAGCGGTGTCGCCGTCACCTCGAACGGCACGGTGAGCTCCGTGCCCACGATCGTGAGCTTCGACTCCCAGATGCCGGAACCGGGCAGCGGGGTGTCGACCACGTACACCCCACGCTTGTTCGGCAGACCCTCGGTGTGGAGATCTGCGGTGACGGTGGAACCGAACGCGGAGTCGCCGGGTCCCTTGAGCGCCACCTGCATCGGCGGTCCGGCTGCGAAGTCGCCGTTGTTGCGGAACACGACGAACGCGAGCCGCTGCGGATCGCTCGACACGTAGGGCTCGATCGACACCTTGCCTGCGGTCAGGGCGTTCGGGTCGTCGACACCGCCGGAAGCATCCGACCCCGAGTTCCCGCTGCTGCAGGCCGCCGCGGCGAGCAGCGTCCCGGTGGTGGCGAGGAACGCCCGTCGGGAGAGGGGGAGTCTGGAGAGCGATCGCATCCCCGTATCCTGCCTGGCGGAGGTGCAGGTGTCCGATCGGGTCGAGTTCACGTGCAACGGGGAACCGGTCGTGGTCGACGCGGCGCCGGGCGAGACGCTGCTCAACGTGTTGCGGGAGCGGCTGCGTCTCACGTCGGCCAAGGACGGCTGTGCGCCCCAGGGCCAGTGTGGGTGCTGCACCGTGCTCGTCGACGGTGACGCGCGTGTCGCGTGCGTCACTCCTGTCGCACGCATCGCGGGCCGGTCGGTCACGACCCTGGAGGGCCTCGACCCGTCGGTGAGCGAACCGTTGGCCGAGGCGTTCGTGTCGACGGGTGGCTCGCAGTGCGGCTTCTGCACTCCCGGGATCGTCATGCGGGCCGCAGCGGCACGGGCCAAGGACAAGACCGCACGGGTCGACCTCGACCGGGCGCTCGCCGCGCACCTGTGCCGGTGCACCGGATGGCAGACCGTGTACGAGGCGCTCGAGCGTCACGGATCGCGACGCGCACGCGACCTCACGGGCGCGGCACGTCGGGCGGCGCTGGAGGGCGAGTCGCCGCAACGCGTCGGACCCGACGTGCCGCTCGGTGCGGCAGGTTTCGCCGACGACACCGCGCCCCGCGACGCACTCGTTGCGGTGCCGCTCCCTCCGGGGAGCTCGACTGAGAGCGTCGAGGCGGCAGGGATCGCCTGGGTCGTCGGTGAGTCGCTGGCCGATGCCCGGGAGCGGGCCGGCAAGGTGCAGGGTCGGCGCACGACGGTGGAGGCGCACCCGCCGTTGTCGTTGCCCGAGCTCCCCGAGGGAGGGGTGCGCCTCGCGACGAGTTGGGTCGAACCCGCGTACCTCGAGCCCGACGCGTCGTGGTGCGCTCCGGGCGGCGAGCCGGCGTCGTCGCTCGCCAACGGCGGGGCATTCGGCGGCAAGGGGGATTCGCCGGTCGAGGCGGCGGCGCGAGAGCTGGCGCACCGCTTCGGACGCGTCGTCCGCACCGTGTTCGCACGGGAGGACGTCGTCCGGCTCGGGCCGAAGCGGCCACCGATCTCGGCCGGCGCCGTCCTCGTCGGTGACCGCATCGTGGTCCGGGGCCGGTCGATCGGGCACCTGCCCCTCCCCCCACACGACGCGCGAGGTGGGGGTCTCCACCGGGGGCCGAACGGCCTCGAGCTCGACATCGGCTGGGAGGTGGTCGCGCCGCAGGCATCGGGCCTCCGATCGACTCCGTCGCTGCGTGCGGCGGGACTCGCCGAGCTGACCGTGCTCGTGCAGGGTGCGCTCGCCGCCGCTGGACGATCGACGACCGAACCACTCGGAGCAGCGGGGCACGAGAACGTGGTGCACGCCGCGAGCGGCGCAGCCGCCGCCGCACGCGTGGCGATCGACGGGTCGACCGGCGCGATCGACCACGTCGGCGTGACCGTCGCCGCGGGCGATCCGCTCGACGACGTCGTGCTGCGTTCGTACGCGATCGGGGCCGCGCACATGGCGCTCGGCTGGGTGTTGACCGAGGGTCTTGCCCTCGATCCCGATACCGGCGAGGTCCACGACCTCACCATCCGTTCGTTCGGCATCATCAAGCCGAAGGACGTGCCCCCCATCGACGTCACGATCGTCGACGCCCCCGGTCCGCCGCTCGGCGCGAGCTCCGACGCAGTGTTCGCCGCAGTGGCCGCGGCAACGTGGAACGCGCTCGCCGACGCCGAGGGCGAGCGCCCCGAGATGTTCCCCGCGCTCGGAACCCGCGCCTCCCGTAAGCTCCGGCGATGAGCCGACCGGAGCCCGTTCCCACGCCGAACGCGCCACCCGTCGCGGGTCCGTACAGCCCCGCGGTGCGGGCCGGCGACTGGATCGTGCTCGCAGGCCAGGTCGGGTTCGATCCCGCGTCACTGACGATCGTCGACGGTGGCGCGGCCGCGCAGGCGACGCAGGCGCTCGCGAACGTCGCGACCGTCCTCGGCGACTGCGGCGCGTCGTTCGCCGACGTGGCCAAGACCACGGTGTTCGTCACCGACATGGCCGACTTCGCCGCGGTGAACGCCGCCTACGCAGCCGCGTTCGGCGATCACCGCCCCGCCCGCTCCACCGTCGAGGTGTCGGCCCTCCCCGCCGGCGCATCCGTCGAGATCGAGGTCTGGGTCTTCAAGCCGACCGGCTAGCACCCGAGCGGTAAGGTTGCTGCGTGGCCGGACCGGTGCTCATCGTCATCACGCTCGTGCTCGCCCTTCCCGTCGCCGTGATGGTCGGCGGGATGGTCTGGAGCGCGGTCCTGAGCTTCCTGCTCATCGACGACGCCGATCAGCGTGCCGAGGGCCAACCGACCTGAGTCGGGCGGCGACCTGCGTCAGGCGCCTTCAGCCGGATCGACGGGGTCCGGCCGACCACCGGGAAGTCTCGTCTGACCGAAGCGATAGCCGACCGAGCGAACGGTCTGGATCAGGTTCGCGTGCTCCTCGCCGAGCTTGGCCCGCAAGCGCCGCACGTGCACGTCGACCGTGCGGGCACCGCCGTAGTACTCGTATCCCCACACGCGTGACAGCAGCTGCGCGCGGGTGAACACCTTCCCGGGGTGGGTGGCGAAGAACTTCAGGAGCTCGTACTCCATGTAGGTGAGGTCGAGCGGCTTGTGGCCGAGCGCGGCCTGGTACGTCTCGAGGTTGAGGACGAGGTCGCCGTACTCGACGATCTCGGGGCTCGTGCCCCGACCCGTCCGCCAGAAGAGGTGGCGCAGGCGCGCCTCGAGCTCCTTCGGGTGGAACGGCGACAGGCAGAAGTCGTCGAACAGGTCTTCGCGCAGCTCGAGCTCGCCGAGCTGCGCCCCGCTGATGAGCAGCAGCGTCGGGGCGACCGACGCGTCGCGCTTGCGCAGGGACCGGCAGATCCCGAACGCGCCCTCGGCGTCGTCTTCGGCGCACACGACCGCGCCGGCCCAGCCGTCGGTCGGTTCGTCCTGGGTGGCGATCGCCGCGTTCGCGACGGCCTTCCACGGGTGGCCGGCGAGGTCGAGCGTCTGCGCGAGCAGCGGCGGCGGTGGGTCCGGGAACACGAGCAGGGGTTCCATCAACGATTCCGTCGGTCTCAGAGGGTGCCCAGGTAGCGGTCGATCTCGAACGGGGTGACGTACGAGGTGTACTCGTCCCACTCCTTGCGCTTGTTCTTGATGAAGTACTCGAACACGTGCTCACCGAGGGTCTCGGCGACGAGCTCCGAGCTTTCCATGATCTCGAGGGCCTCGGCGAGTGACTGCGGGAGCGCACCGATCCCTTCGGCGTGGCGTTCCTCGGCGGTCATCTCGTAGATGTTGTTCGTGGCCTCGGGCGGGAGCTCGTAGCCCTCCTCGATCCCCTTGAGGCCGGCGGCGAGCATCACCGAGAACGCGAGGTACGGGTTGCACGCCGGGTCGGGCGAGCGGAACTCGATTCGGGTCGAGCTCTCCTTCCCCCGCTTCGGGATCGGTACCCGCACGAGCGCCGACTCGTTGTTGCGCGCCCAGCAGACGTAGGTCGGGGCCTCGTAGCCGATGATGAGGCGCTTGTAGGAGTTGATCCACTGGTTCGTGACCGCGGTGATCTCACCCGCGTGACGGAGCAACCCGGCGATGAAGTGCTTGCCGACCTTCGAGAGTCCGTAGGGGTCGCCGGGGTCGTGGAACGCGTTGACGTCGCCCTCGAACAAGGAGAGGTGGGTGTGCATCCCGGAGCCGAACGCACCCTGGATCGGCTTCGGCATGAACGTCGCGTACACACCCTGCGACTGCGCGACCTGCTTCACGATGAGGCGGAACGTCATCACGTTGTCGGCCATCGTGAGCGCGTCGGTGTAGCGCAGGTCGATCTCGTGCTGACTCGGTCCGAGCTCGTGGAAGCTGTACTCCACCGGGATGCCCATGGCCTCGAGCATGATGATCGTCTGCTTGCGGAGGTCGCTCACCATGTCGCCGTGGGTGAGGTCGAAGAAGCCGGCATGGTCGAGCGGCTCGGGCGATTCCGCGGAGTGGAAGTAGAAGAACTCCATGTCGGGGCTCGTGTAGAAGGTGAAGCCCTTCTCGCGGGCGCGGTCGAGGTTGCGCTTCAGCACGTAGCGAGGGTCGCCGTCGAACGGCTCGCCCGAGAGGTTCTGGATGTCGCAGAACATCCGCGCGACGGGCGCGTCGTCGCCCCGCCACGGCACGATCTCGAACGTGTTCGGGTCGGGAACGGCGAGCATGTCGGATTCCTGCACCCGGCTGTAGCCCTGGATGGAGGAGCCGTCGAAGGTCATGCCCTCCTCGAGTGCCGACTCCAGCTCGGCCGGGGTGATGGCGAAGCTCTTGAGGAAACCGAGGACGTCGGTGAACCAGAGGCGGACGAACCGCACCCCTCGCTCTTCGACGGTCCGTAGGACGTAGTCCAACTGCTGCTGCATCCGGTGCTCCGGTGGTTGTGCCGCTCCGCGGGCGCCGATCGGCCCGAACGGTGATTCTCGCAGGTCCTCTCCGGGATTCCGAGGCCGGGAGACCCACTCCCGGAGTCGTTCACACGGGATTCACAGAGATCCAACGAAGGTGAAATGCCGTCCGCGGAGCCTGGGCCTAGATTCGGGGCACTGCGATCAGGAGGAAGCGACGTGGCGACACCCGGCGACGTACTGAAGACGGTGAAGGACGAAGGCGTCGAGATCGTCGACGTGCGCTTCTGCGACCTCCCCGGTCTCATGCAGCACTTCTCCATCCCCGCCCACGAGCTCACCGAAGACGTGTTCGAGGAGGGGCTCGGGTTCGACGGTTCGTCGATCCGCGGGTTCCAGGAGATCCAGGAGTCGGACATGCTCCTGCTCCCCGATCCCGACACCGCGATCATCGACCCGTTCCGTGTGCACAAGACGCTCAACATCAACGCGTTCGTGAAGGACCCGGTCACGGGCGAGTCGTACTCGCGGGACCCGCGCTACATCGCCAAGAAGGCCGAGGACTACCTCAAGGGCACCGGCATCGCCGATACCGCCTACTTCGGTCCCGAAGCCGAGTTCTACATCTTCGACTCCGTGCGCTTCGACCAGAACCAGTACTCGGGCTACTACTTCCTCGACTCGGTCGAGGGTGTGTGGAACTCGGGCCGCGAGTTCGAGCTCGACGGCAGCCCGAACCTCGCGTACAAGCCCCGCTACAAGGAGGGCTACTTCCCGGTCCCGCCGATGGACTCGTTCCAGGACCTGCGTTCCGAGATGGTCCTCATGCTCGAGAAGGTCGGCATCGCGATCGAGGTGCAGCACCACGAGGTCGGCACCGCAGGCCAGGCCGAGATCGACATGCGGTTCGACACCCTCGCGACGATGGCCGACAAGCTCATGCTCTACAAGTACGTGGTGAAGAACGTGGCGCGCGAGAACGGCCTGTCGGTCACGTTCATGCCGAAGCCCCTCTTCCAGGACAACGGTTCGGGCATGCACGTGCACCAGTCGCTGTGGAAGGGCGGCGAGCCACTGTTCTTCGACGAGAAGGGCTACGCCGGCCTCTCCGATCTCGCGCGGTGGTACATCGGCGGACTGCTCAAGCACGCGAAGGCGATCTGCGCGTTCACCAACCCGACGACCAACTCGTACAAGCGGCTGGTTCCGGGCTACGAAGCACCGGTGAACCTCGTGTACTCGCAGCGCAACCGCTCGGCGTCGGTGCGCATCCCGCTGTACTCGAAGAGCCCGAAGGCCAAGCGCATCGAGTTCCGCTGCCCCGACCCGAGCTGCAACCCGTACCTCGCGTTCGCCGCGCTGCTCATGGCCGGCCTCGACGGCATCGCCAACCGGACCGAGCCGCCCACCCCCGTCGACCGCGACCTCTACGACCTCCCGCCCGAAGAGCTCGCCAAGGTCCCGCAGGTCCCGAGCTCGCTCGACGAGGCTCTCGACGCGCTCGAAGACGACCACGAGTTCCTGCTCGCCGGCGGCGTGTTCACACCCGACGTGATCGACACGTGGATCTCCTACAAGCGCGAGAACGAGATCGACGCGGTGCGCCTGCGCCCGCACCCGTGGGAGTTCTACATGTACTACGACATCTGACTGGGTCGAATCCGCGCTCAGCCCCCGTTCCGGTCATGTGTGGGGTTGGCCTGCAACCCGGTACATGACCAGTACGAAGGGCTTTGCGCGCGGTGCGTGGTGGCTCGCTTGCGCCTCGTGGCGGAATGGGGGTTCGTCCCGAGAAATTCGGTCTGGGCGGTTGCGCGGTCGTCGCGCGCTGCGTGAAGATCGGGGCGTCGAACAGGGGGCGGGCATGCAGCACGCGATGGCACGGATGCAGAGAATGCCGGATTCGGTTCGGGCCGCGGTGGTGGGGATCGCACTGATTGCCCTCGCGCTCGGTGCTTGGATGCTCACGGCGGGCAGCGCGGAGCACCGGGTCCCGGTGGCTCCGATCCTGCAGGCCGAGACCACGGGCGGTGACGCCGAACCCGCACCGGCCACCGAGACCACCACCAACACGGTGGTCTCCGTCGCCGAAGCGAGTGGCGAGGGATCGCAGTCGCTCGACGTGGTCACCGACTCGTCGGCGAGCGCACCGCCCGACGACGTGGGCGCGGTGGCGTCGGTCGAGCAGTCGTCGACCCAGACGAACGGTGGTACCGCCACCACGAGCAGCAGCGAGTCGACGAGCGAGCACTACTCCTCGAGCACGACGTCGGGCGACAACTCCACCTCAGTGAGCGTCGAAGTGAACAAGACGACCACCAACGAGGTCGTGACCACCGGCCCCGATCAGAGCACCGGTGCGTCGTCGAACGTCGTGAGCCACGTGTCGTCGCACGTCGGCAGCACGTCGCGCTGATCCGCTCGGCTCGAGCCGGATCGCCGCGCGCCTACGCGGTCCGTTCGTAGAAGACGCGTTCGACCACGGCCCGGGCGCGACGAGTCACTCGTCGGTAGTCGTCGCGCAGCGTTGCGTTGGGGCGGTGCACGTAGCCGAGCATGCGGCCGAGCTTCTCGGCTTCGTCGGGCGCGTTCGGGCAGCGAGTCGTGGGCGCCGCCGGTGAGGAGGTACCGGTAGCTGCGCGCGACCAGGCAGAAGCCCAGGCTCTCGCGCAGGGCATCGGCATCGGGCGGTGCGAGCAGGCCGTTGCGCACGAGCGCGTCGAGCGCCTCCGACGTCTCGGGGGTGCGCAGGTCGGGGAGCGCGGCGCCGTGCCGCAGCTGCTCGAGCTGGACCGTGAACTCGATGTCGGACAGCGAACCGCGCCCGAGCTTCAGGTGGAACTGTGGGTCGTCGCCCGGCGGGATGCGTTCCCGCTCGATGCGGGCCTTCATGCGCCGCACCTCGCGGACCTGCTCCTCGGAGAAGTCGGTCCGATAGACGAAGGGCTCGGCCGCGGCAAGGAAGCGCGCGCCGAGGTCGGCGTCGCCTGCGGTGAAGCGGGCCTTGGTCAGGGCCTGCATCTCCCAGGTGAGCGCCCAGTGCTGCCAGTAGTCGCGGTACCCGTCGAGTGACCGGGCGAGCTGGCCGTCTTTCCCTTCCGGACGGAGGGTCGCGTCGACGGTCCAGATCTGGCCCTCGGTCGTGGTCGCGCCGATCTCGGCGATCAGCTCCGCGGCGACCCGCTTGGCCTCGTTGAACGCGCTCGCGCCGTCGCCCTCGTAGACGAACACCACGTCGAGGTCCGACGCGTAGCTCAAGTCGAGGCCTCCGAATCTCCCCATGCCGATCACCGCGAACGGCACCGCCGGCCGCAACGCGACGATCGCCGCCTCGAGGCAGGCCTCGGCGAGGTGGGAGAGCTCGCGCCCGGTGGTGGTGAGGTCGGCGAACGACAGCAGGTCGCGCGCCGCGACGCGGAGCAGCTCGCGCCGCTTGAACCGACGGAGGCCGCTCCGTCGGGCCGACGTGTCGCCGACCCGCCACTGCACGGTCGCGATCGCTTCCTCGACGAGGCGCTCGCGTGTCTTCTCCTTGCCGAGCACGTCGTCTTCGCTCAGGGTCGCGACGAACTCAGGCTGGTGGCGGAGCGCGTCGCCGAGGAGCCGGCTCGATCCGAGGAGCCGACAGGTCCGCTCCGCGGCGCCGGGTCCTTCGCGGAACGCCCGCGCCAGGTTCCCGGCGCGGGTCGGGCCCTCGGCGAGGCGGCGGAGCTGCAGGAGGGCGAGGTCGGGGTCGGGCGATTCGGAGCACCATTCGAGCAGGACGGGGAGCAACTGGCCCATCAGGCGAGACGTGCGGGTCAGTCCGTGGGTCAGCTCGGCGAACGCGGCCCGGGTCGCGGCGAGGTCGAGGAAGCCGAACGCCCGGAGCCGCTCCTCGGCGGCGTCGAGGTTGAGCGGGCCGGGGCGTCCGGCGAGCGTGTCGAGGAGGGGTCCGAAGAACAACTTCTCGTGGATCGACCGGACCTGCGCCTGGTGACGACGGTGGTCGGCCTCGAACTGGTCGACGGCTGACTCGTCGGTGCCGACCCCGGTACCCGAGCACCCGCGCGAGGCGCAGCAGCGCGGCTTCGTCGGTGGGGAGGGTGTGGGTCTGCTGCTCGTCCCACAGCTGCAGGCGGTGCTCGACGGTGCGCAGGAAGCGGTAGGCGTCGGAGAGCGGCGCAGCGTCGCGGATGTCGACGTAGCCGGCGTGCACGAGCTGTGCGAGGGCCTCGAGCGTGGTGGCCGACCGGATGCTCGGGTCGTGGCGGCCGTGCACGAGTTGGAGGAGCTGCACCGCGAACTCGATGTCGCGGATGCCTCCGCGACCGCGCTTGAGCTCGCGTTCCGTCAGACCCTGTCGACGCGTCTCGCCTTCGGCACGCGCCTTCATCACCCGGACCTCGCGCACGGCGTCGGGCGGCAGGATGTCGGGCCAGACGAAAGGTTGGGCGCGGGCCACGAGCTCGGCGCCGAGCGCGTGATCCCCGGCCACGGGTCGCGCCTTCAACAACGCCTGGAACTCCCAGGTCTGCGCCGAGCGTTCCCAGTACGCGGTGTAGCCGTCGACGGTGCGGGAGAGGGCGCCCGATCGACCGTCGGGACGGAGGTCGGCGTCGGTGCGGAACACGATCCCGTCGGGCGTCGGTTCGGCCATGATCTGGAGCAGCCGGCGCACCGTCTGCTCGGCTTCGGCGATCGGGCCGTCGTGCACGAAGAGCACGTCGACGTCGGACGAGTAGTTCAGCTCGGATCCGCCGAGCTTGCCCATCCCGATCACGGCGATGCGCACCCCGGGCTCCGCGATCGCGAGCGCGCCCTCGAGACACGCTTCGGCGAGGGCGGCGAGCTCGCGGCCGACGGTCGGGAGGTCGGCCTCGCCGAGCAGGTCGCGCGCCGCGATCCGCAGGAGCTCCCGTCGCTTCCAACGGCGTAAGGCGGCCGCGTCGGCCACCCCGTCGGACGCGAGCAGGCCGCGGTACTCGTCGGCGTCGCGTGGTCGGGCGAAGCCGACGGGATCCTCGAGTGGTTCCACCAACGACGCGTCGTGGACGAGCGCAGTCGTCAACGAGCGTGACGCGCAGGCGATCGCGATCGAGCGCGTCGCGCACGAGGGGGGCGTCGCGAATCGGGTCGGCGAGCTCAGGGTGGGCTTCGAGGACGCGAGACAGCATCATCCTCGCCACGGGTGGATCCGCCGACCGCTCCAACGCCGGCGCCACTCCGGGTGCGGCGAGCACAGCGACGGGTTCGGACATGTTGCAGTGTCGCGCGCGACGCCGGATCCCTCTCGTCGGCGGACGCTCGCCTTGGGGTGGTGTCGAGCCCGTATCCTGGGTCGATGACCCGGCTCCGCGTCGCCGCCGCCCAGCTCGATCTCGTCGTGGGCGACCTCGAGGGGAACGCGACCCGGATCCTCGACGCCTACGCGGCTGCCGAGGCCGCCGACGTGGATCTCGTGGCGTTCCCGGAGCTCGCGGTCACCGGGTATCCGCCCGAAGACCTGCTCCTTCGCCCGGCGTTCGTCGCCCACGCGGCCGAGATGGTCACCAAGATCGCGGCGCGGACCGGTCGCGTCGCCGCGGTGATCGGATTCCCCGAAGCCGGCAGCGACCTGTACAACTCGGCTGCGGTCTGCGCCGACGGGTCGCGTCGCCGGCGTGTACCGCAAGCACCTCCTGCCGAACTACGCGGTGTTCGACGAACAGCGGTACTTCACGCCGTCGACCGTCGACGGGCCGTTGTTCGTGATCGCAGGTGTGAAGGTCGCGATCACGATCTGCGAAGACGCGTGGAGCCCGACCGGGCCGATCCTCACCCAGGCGGCGGGAGGCGCCGAGGTCGTCGTGAACGTCAACGCCTCGCCGTACTACGCGGGTCGACTCGGCGAACGCGAGACGATGCTCGCGACCCGCGCCGCCGACGCCTCGGTGCCGGTCATGTACGTCAACCTCGTGGGCGGCCAGGACGAACTCGTCTTCGACGGCGCGTCGATGGTGTTCGACGAGCAGGGGCACCTCGTGGCGCGGGCCCCGCAGTTCGTCGACGATCTGCTCGTCGTCGATCTCGACGTCGCCCCGGGGTTCCGGCGCCGGCTCATGGATCCGCGTGGGCACAGCAACGCGCCCACCCTCGCCGAGGTCGCGGTGAGCGAGGCCCGGGTTCCCGGAGATCGGGTGGCGGCGCGCATCGAACCGGAGCTCGAGCCGGTCCGGGAGGTGTACGAGGCGCTGGTCGTCGGGACACGTGACTACGTGCGCAAGAACGGGTTCCGCGAGGTCCTCATCGGGCTCTCGGGTGGCATCGACTCCTCGATCGTCGCTTCGATCGCGGTCGATGCCATCGGGGCCGAGAACGTCACCGGGGTGTTGATGCCGTCGCGGTTCTCGAGCGGTGGAAGCGTCACCGACTCCGAGGCCCTCGCCGCCAACCTCGGCATCTCGACGCTCACCGTTCCGATCGAAGCGGCACACCAGGCCTTCCTCGACATGCTCGCAGTGCCGTTCGGGGGCACGGAGCCGGGCCTCGCGGAGGAGAACCTCCAGGCGCGTGTGCGGGGCACGATCCTCATGACCATCTCGAACAAGTTCGGCGCGCTCGTGCTCACCACCGGCAACAAGAGCGAGATGGCGACCGGCTACTCGACGCTCTACGGCGACATGGCGGGCGGCTTCGCCGTGATCAAGGACGTCCCGAAGATGCTGGTCTACGCGCTCTCCCGCGAGCGCAACGAGCGCGCCGACCGACCGTGGATCCCCGAGACGGTGATCGACAAGCCGCCGAGCGCCGAGCTCCGCCCCGACCAGAAGGACAGCGACTCCTTGCCCGACTACAGCGCGCTCGACCCGATTCTCGAGGGGTACGTGGAGCGCGACCGTTCGGTGAGCGAGCTGGTAGCCGAGGGCTTCGACGCCGAGACGGTGGCGCGGATCGCGCGACTCGTCGATCGCAACGAGTACAAGCGGCGCCAGGCTCCACCCGGCGTGCGCGTGTCGCCCAAGGCCTTCGGCAAGGACCGCCGGTTGCCGATCACCAACGGTTGGCCCGGCTGACGCGACTGCGCGGCTACCTCCCCGAGATCGCGATCGCGACCGCGGCGATCCTCTACGGGTCGACGTTCACGATCGTGCAGGACGCGCTCGAGGACCTCACGCCGTCGGGCCTCAACGTGTTCCGTTTCGCCTTGGGGGCCGCGGTGCTCGCGCCGTTCGCAGTCACCCGGAGCTGGCGGGGCCCGACGCCGAGACCCACCGACTCCCGCCGAACGGTGTTCGTGGCCGGACTCGCGATCGGCGCGGTCGCGACGGGTGCATACTTCTTCCAGAACCTCGGGCTCCAGCACACCAGCACATCGAACTCCGCGTTCATCACCGGCCTGTTCGCGGTGACGACCCCGGTCATCGAGTCGATCGTCTTCCGCCGGGCGCCCCGTCGCGCGATCTGGGTTGCTGTGGCGATGTCGGTGTTCGGCCTGTTCCTGCTGACCGGGGCCGAGCCGAGCCTCGGCTTCGGCGACCGCGTCACGCTCGTCGCCGCCATCCTCTTCGGGTTCTGGTTCGTGCTCATCGGGACGTTCACCAACCGCGTCGACACCATCGGTCTCACCGCGGTGCAGCTCGCGGTGATCGCCGGGCTCTCGGTGCCGATCGCGCTGGTCGAGGGGTTCGGCACGATCACGTCGGAAGCCGTGCTCGCGATCGCGGTGACCGGCGTCGGCTGCTCGGCGATCGCGTTCAGCCTCTCGGTGTGGGCCCAGCGCACCATCGACCCGTCGCGCGCCAGCCTCCTCAACCTGCTCGAGCCCGTGGTCGCCGGGATCATCGGGTACGCGATCGGCGAACGCCTCGGGGTCGTCGGCTCCCTCGGAGCCGCGATCATCCTGGCCGCCATCGTCGTCGCCGAACGGGGCACCCACCGCAGGTCGATCCGGGGGCCCCGGCCACCGGTCGCCCCCGCTGCTTGACCGTTCGGTCAAGTGTCGGGAGAATGCCGACATGCCCGAACCTTCCAAGCCCCGTCCTGCCTTCGCGCCCTGGGATCGACGGGAGCTCCCCGGCATCTTCGGCGTCGAGGAGTCGGCGAAGCGCGTCGGCCACTACAAGTGGATCGAGATCAAGCTGTTCGAGGCGTTGGGCGGCTGGGTCGCCACGGTGCCCGAGCTCGACGTGAAGCTCGTGCTCGGCCGGCACTGCTACCACCACGCCTGGCACGCCGACCTGTGGGACCAACGTCTCCCCGAGCTCCGGGAGATGAACCCCGAGCGGCTCAACGTGCCCCCGAACGAGGAGATGGTGGCCTTCGTCGACGCCATGCGGGAGCCCGACGCCCCCGACAAGACGATCGAGAAGCTCGTGGGCGTGTACCGGGTGTTGATCCCCCGCAAGATCGCGGCGTACACGTATCACCTGAACGGCACCAGCACGATCACCGACACCCCCACGATCCGCTCGTTGAACTTCATCCTCCAGGACGAGTTCCAGGACTGGCGGGAGGGCGAGATGCTCCTCCAGTCACTGATCGAGACACCCGAAGACGTGGAACGGGCAGCCCGTCGGGCCGCGGAGCTCGAGGCCCTGATGCTCCGGGCGGGAGGCATCGCCGGCCCGGGTACCCTGGGTGAGTCCAGTGGAGCAGGAGAAGGAGCGGAGCCGGCGGACGCGTCCGTCGGGTCCGGCAACGGGTGAGCGGTCGAGCCGGCGCAGCGGATTCGACCATCAGAGATGGAGTGGTCGCATGAAGAAGATGTTCCCGGCGGAAGAGCTCGCACGCGACTCGCGGTTCGTGCGGAACAAGATCGAGGACGCGGTCTTCGACCCGCGCAACCAGGCCCTCGGCAAGCGCGACATGGGTTCGGCCAAGCTCGACCCGAACCGTCCGGCCGCAGCCGAACGCGCCCGCGCCCTCATGCACGGCATCTTCGTGGGCGAGATCCAGGCGCTCGAGGGCGCCGGCCGCACGACCTTCGACTTCGACGAGACCGAGGTCCCGCTCAAGCTGAAGCTCGACATGGCCCGTCAGTGCTGGGATGAATCGCGCCACTGCGAGATCTCGGTGAAGCTCGGCGACTGGATGGGTTCGGAGATCGGCGAGTTCGCCGAGCAGACGTTCCTCTACCAGGCCGCCTGTGCCGAGGACCCGGTCCTGCGCCTCACCGGCGTCAACCGCGCGCTCGAGGGCCTGGCCATCGACGTCTTCAACACCATGAAGGAGTTCGGCGAGCTCTCCGGCGACCCCGTGCTCGCCTTCTGCGAAGACTGGATGCTCGCCGACGAGGTGACCCACGTGAAGATGGGTTCCGACTGGCTCCGCCGCCTCACCGCCGACGATCCCGAGCGGCGCGAGCGCGCGCTCGAGTTCCAGCGCACCGTCGACAAGCTGTTCAGCCTCGGTGGGTTCCGGGGTGAGAACGAGGACAACCCGATCCACCTGGCTCGGCGCTTCCGCGAGCTCGCGGGCTTCTCCGACGACGAGCTCGAGGAGCTCGTGAAGGTGTCGGAAGAGTCGAAGGCCGAGGCCGAGGCGATGTCCGCCGCGGTGCAGGACGCCTAGGACCCGATCGTGGCGAAGGTGTCGGTCACCCCGGATCCGTTCGTCCTCGTCAACTACGACTCCGGCGTCCTCGCGGCCCTGATCGAGAAGGTCGCCGGTCGCGTCGGCCTCCCCGACGACGTCGACATCGCGATCGAGGTCGACGAGGCACTGCCCCGACCGCTCATCGCCTCCTACGTCGATGTCATCGACGGGTCCGTCTCGATGTGGTGCTCCGGGGGCAACTTCGAGCACCCGCAGTACCCGCGGCGCTTCGACGACGCCGGCGCGGAGGTCAAGCTCGCCGTCGACCTCACCCGGGCGGCCGACCGGCTCGGCGGGTTCGCGGATGCACCCCCCGACAGCGAGTTGTCGGAACGACAGCGCGAGGCGTGGGACACCGCCGCGGCGGGGCGCGTGGCGCGCCTCGGCTACTCGGTGCGGGAGCCGTTGGTGCGCTACCACTTCCGCCTCAGCAACGGGTTCGGCGACGCGATCGACGCGATCTACGAGCGGCTCTGGGGCGCCGACACGATCACGTGGGCCGAGCTCGACGCCGCGTGCACCGAGACGGCCGCCGCCGACACGAGACCTGTCCCCAAGACGCGCCCCGGCACCGTGGGAGCTTCGCTGCGCAGCTAGTTCGTCCTAGAACAGATCGTGGGCGGAGATGGCGGCGTAGAGGTCGAGATCGGGAGGGCCGGTGAGCATCGCGCTCGCGGCCTTGGCCATCTCCACCATCTCGTCGGAGTCGAGATGGGCCGACTGGGCGTCGGCGTCGTCCCACTTCTCGATGACCAGGAACCGACCGGGGGTGGCGATGGATGCGGCGAGGTCGACGTTCCGACAGCCGGGGGCGTTGCGGGTCACCACGACGTACTTGGCCAGCACCCCGGCGAGGTCGGCCTCACGACCGGATCGGGCACTGAACGACCCGGCCACGATGGACAATTCGACGTCTTCGGTCAATCGACTCCCCAGCCCCTCGTCCACACAGTCATCCACAGGTTCCTGTGGAAAAGGCTCCTTGACGCTTCCGGTATCCTATGTGGACACGGGGGCAGGCTGGGCGCCGGAACACGGCAGGCCCGGGCCGTTGTTACACCGTTCGGCGACCGCTGATCGAGTTCGAGATCCACAGGTCGGAGATTTCTCCGACCCCGGGAACAAAAGGGATTACTAGTGGCGAAAGAACGTGTCGAGCGCGACGAAGAAGATCTCGTTCGGCTCTACCTCACCGACATCGGGCAGTACCCGCTCCTCACCAAGGACGACGAGGTACGCCTGGCTCAGCAGATCGAGGGTGGCAACGCCGCCCGTGAGGAGCTGGCTGCCGGCGCGAAGGGCCTGACCCCGGCGAAGAAGCGTGAGCTCCGACGCACCGCCCGGGGTGGCGAGGAAGCCCAGCGGACGTTCGTGCAGTCGAACCTCCGGCTGGTCGTGTCGATCGCGAAGAAGTACCAGGCGTCGGGCCTGCCGCTCCTCGACCTGATCCAAGAGGGCAACCTCGGCCTCATGCATGCCGTCGAGAAGTTCGACTGGCGCAAGGGCTTCAAGTTCTCCACCTACGCGACGTGGTGGATCCGTCAGGCGATCACCCGCGGCATCGCGAACACGGGCCGCACGATCCGGCTGCCCGTCCACGCGGGCGACACCCTCGCTCGCCTGCAGAAGGCGCGGTCACGCCTCGAGCTCAAGCTCGGCCGCCCGGCGACGCTCTCGGAGCTGTCGGTCGAGGTCGAGATGCCCGAGGACAAGGTCACCGAGGCCCTGCGGTTCGCGGCAGAGCCCCTCTCGCTCTCGGAGCCGCTGCGCGAAGACGGCGACGCCGAGCTCGGCGACATCGTCGAGGACCGTTCGGCGGAGTCGCCGTTCGAGGTCGCGGCCACCGCGCTCCTGCCGGCCGAGATCGAGAAGTTGCTCGCCCCGCTCGACGAACGGGAGCGTCACATCCTGGCGCTGCGCTTCGGTCTCGACCGGGGTGAACCCCGCACGCTCGAAGAGGTCGGGGAGTACTTCAACCTCACCCGTGAGCGGATCCGCCAGATCGAGGCCCGGGCGATGAGCAAGCTGCGTCACCCGTCGGCCGACACCGGCGCCCGCGACCTGCTCGCCGTCTAGCCCGACGCTCCAGCCCCTGCGACCGCGGCGGGCGACGCTCGAAGATCTCGACGTGCTCGTCGAGACGCTCGTCGCGTCGCACGCCGACTACGCATGGGAGGAGTGGCTGCTGCCCGGGCCCGATCGGGCGGCGCGCCTCGAACCTCTCGTGCGCCTCGACATCGAACTCGTCGCGCTCCCGGCCGGTGAGGTCTGGATGCTCGACGACGGCGCGTCGGTCGCGGTGTGGCAGCGACCGGGCGCGGCGGCACCCGGGCCCGACGTCCTCCGACGCCTCGATCAGGCCGCGAACGTCGCCTTCGGGGCGCGCCTCGGCGCTCTCCAGGAGGTCGAGGATCTGGTGCACGCGATGCGGCCCTCCGAGCCCCACTGGTACCTGGGCACGATCGGGACGCTGGCCGGGCGTCGACGGCAGGGGTGCGGGACCGCGGTGCTCACGCCGCTGCTCGACCATCTCGATCAGATCGGCGCCACCGCCTACCTCGAGACGAGTGCGGTCGAGAACCTCGCGTTCTACGCACGGCTCGGGTTCGTGGTGGTGGCCGCGCTCGAGGGCCTTCCCCACGGCGCACCCGACACGTGGGGCATGCAACGGCCGTCGTGACCCGGGGCTACGATCGCACCGACCTGCCGGCTCGACCAGGGGGACCCCCCACATGAAGAAGTTGCTCCTGCTCCTCGTCATCATCGCCATCGGCGCGGTCGTCGCCAAGAAGGTCCGCGACGCGTAGGCGTCGCCGACCGATGTTGCCCCCGCCCTAGAGGGCGGAGAGCACGTCGGCGTAGCGGTCGGAGAACAACGCGACTGCACCGCCGGTGTGCCAGAAGACGACGTTCGCGGCGCGGTCGATTCGCCCGTCGGCGAGCCGGGTGACGAGCGCAGCCATCGCCTTGGCCGAGTAGACGGGATCGAGCGCGATCCCTTCGAGCCGGGCGGTCAACCGCAGCGCGTCGAGCGCGGGCTCGGTCACCGCGCCGTAGCCGGCGCCGAAGTGATCGTGGTCGATGACCACGGCAGCAGTCGGGACCGGCCGACCGGACGCGCGCGCCGCGTCGGCCGCGAGCGCGGGAACTGCGTCGTCGAGATCGGGGCGGGTGCCGACGTCGACACCGACGATCGTCGTGCTCGACGGGAGCCCCGCGAGCAGCCCTGCGTGGGTGCCGCCGGAACCGTCGGCGAGCACGATGGTGTCGATGTCGGTGATCCCCGCCCCGGGGAGTTGGGCCGCGAGCTCGTCGGCCGCGAGCGTGTACGCGACCGCGCCGACGGTCGACGCGCCGCCGATCGGGATCACGTACGGCCGGGCACCGTCGGCCCGCACGCGGTCGGCCACGTCGGTGATGGCCCCCTCGAGCCCGTAGTAGCTGTCGGCGCTCGTCTCGAGCTCGAGCTCGGTCGTGAAGTGCAAGGTGGCCCCGAAGAGCTGGTCGAGGAGGAGGTTGGCGGTCTTGCGGTCGCGGGGCGGGCCGCCGAGCACGAGGTGACACCCGAGCCCGAGCCGGCTCGCGGCGGCGGCCGTCATGCGGGCGTGGTTGCTCTGCACACCACCCCCGGTCACCAGCGAATCGCAGCCCGAGTCGAGCGCGTCGGCGCAGAGGAGGTCGAGCTTGCGGGCCTTGTTGCCCCCGAGGGCGAGGCCGGTGAGGTCGTCGCGCTTCACGAAGAGGTTGGCGGTACCGAGGTGGGCACCGAGGCGCGGCAGCGGTTCGAACGGAGTGGGGAGCGTCGCGAGGGGGCGGCGGGTCACCCGTGGCGCCACGCGGTGACGACACGACGGGTCGCGCCGATGGCCCCGACGGTGTCGCGTACGGCCTCGACCGAGCCCTGGGAGATGACGCGGGCGCGGTGCGCGTCGGTCGCGACGCCGGCGCGGGGTTCCGGCGCGCTGCGGCTGCGCCACCACCACCATGCCGCCGCCCCGACACCCGCCGCGACGACCACCGAACTCAACGCGATCGTCGGCGCCGGTGGCGGCATCGGCATGCGGTCGCGGAGACGCACCTGACGACGGAACTGGCGGATCTCCCACTCGTGCTCGCGTGCGTAGCGGGCGAGATCGCGATCGGGGTTGACGACCACGGGGTGACCGACCGCCTCGAGCAACGGGACGTCGGTGATGGAGTCGCTGTACGCGTACGACTCCGCGAGGTCGATGCCGTCGCGGGCTGCCATCTCGCGAATCGCCGTCGCCTTGTGTGGTCCGTACGCGTAGAACGACAGCTCGCCGGTGTAGTTGCCTTCGGCGTCGAGCTTCGCCCGGGTGGCGATGGCGTCGTCGGCGCCGAGGTAGCGCGCGAGCGGCTGCACCACCTCGTACGGCGACGACGACACGATCACGACCTTGCGGCCGTGCGCTTTGTGCTCGTCGATCAGCTCGACGGCCTCGGCGTAGATGATCGGCGTCACGACTTCGTCGAGCGTCTCGCGCACGATCGACGCGACGTGTTCCTGGTTCCAGCCCCGCGTGATCGCGAGCATCGCCTCGCGCACTTCTTCCATCTTCGATTCGTCGGCACCGACCAGCATGTAGAGGACCTGGGCGTACGCACTGCGAACGATCGCGCGGCGGGAGAGCAAGCCCTCGCGGTAGAAGAACTTGCCGAACGCGAGCACCGAGCTCTTGGCGATGATCGTCTTGTCGAGATCGAAGAACGCCGCTGCTTCCGCCATCGCCGGTCAGGTTACGACCTCTTGACACCTCCGATCGCGCCCCCTACCTTGCGTGCACCTTCCCCGGTGCTTCCTCCTTCGGAACTCCGCGCGCGCGCTGCTGCACCTCCGGTGCCGGCGCCGTTCCAGGAAGGAACGCCCGTGCTCTGTGCACTCTGGTCACCCAAGGGTGGCTCCGGAACCACCACCGTCGTCGCGGCCTGCGCACTCGTCGCCGCCCGGGTCGGCGGCGCCAGACTCGCCGACCTCGCCGGCGACCAGGCTGCGATGCTCGGGCTCGCGTCCGATCCGCCCACCGGTCTCCTCGATTGGCTCGCCGCGGGGCCCGACGCACCCACCGAAGCCCTCGAACGGCTCGCCGTCGGCGTCGCCCCCGGTCTGACGCTGCTGTCCAACGGTTCGGCGTCACCCGGGCCGACCGGCGCCGTCACCGCGGTCGCGGGCGCGGCGCTCGGCGTCGCCCTCCGCGACGGTCCGGTCCCCACGTTCGCCGATCTCGGACCGGCCGCCGACCCGGCCGCGCACGCGGTGCTCGAGGTCGCCGACGTGGGTCTGATGGTGGTGCGCGGCTGCTACCTCACGCTCCGCCGCGCCGTCGCCGCCCCCGGGTTGGCCGCGACGCACGGCATCGTCCTCGTCGACGAGCCGGGCCGGTCGCTCGGCGCACGCGAGGTCGCCGACGTGCTCGGCCGACCGGTCCTCGCTCGGGTGCCGGTCCGTGCCGCGGTGGCGCGAGCCGTCGACGCCGGTGTCGTCGCCCAGCGGCTCCCCGATGTCCTGGCCCGGCCGGCCCGCGAGGTCCTCCGGGCCATCGGAATCGACCCGGGATCCGCTCGCGGTGAAGCGGCGGCCTGACCGGTGCGCACCTCGACCGAGTCCGACCTCAAGGCGGCCGTGCACCGCCGGTTGCTGGCCGACGGCGCCGGCCACGACGCAGCCGGAGGCCGTCCGGTCGAAGGGCAGGTCCGGTCGCGGCTCACGACCCTGCTCGCCGACGCGGCACCGCTCCTGCAGGCGAGCCGTCGAGGCCAGTTGGTCGACGAGCTGGTCGCGGAGGTCACCGGACTCGGGCCACTCGAACCACACCTCGCCGATCCCGAGGTCACCGAGGTGATGATCAACGGTCCCGGCCGTGCCTACGTGGAACGGAACGGGCGCATCGAACCGATCGAGCTCGATCTCGACGCCGACGCGATCCGCCGGCTCGTCGACCGCGTCATCGGACCGCTCGGCCTGCGGCTGGATCGGGCCGCTCCCATCGTCGATGCCCGCCTCCCCGACGGTTCGCGCCTCCACGCCGCGCTCCCGCCGCTCGCCATCGACGGGCCGTGCGTGACGATCCGCCGGTTCGCGTGCCGTCGGGTCTCGCTCGCCTCGTTCGCGCCGGGGCCCGGCGGTGAGGCGTTCCTGGCCGAGGCGGTCGCCGGCGGGTGGAACATCGTCGTCGCCGGTGGCACGAGCGCGGGCAAGACCACCTTCCTGAACGCGTTGTCCACCGTGATTCCCGAGCACGAACGGATCATCACCGTGGAGGAGACCGCCGAGCTCCGGCTCGAGCGACCGCACGTCGTGCGCCTCGAGGCCCGCCCCCCGAATGCCGAAGGCGCCGGCGCGGTCACCGTGCGCGACCTGGTGCGGTCGTCGCTGCGCATGCGCCCCGATCGCATCGTCGTGGGTGAGGTCCGCGGGGGCGAGGCGTTCGACATGCTCCAGGCGCTGAACACCGGCCACGACGGTTCGCTCACCACCGTGCACGCGAACGGTGTGCACGAGGCGCTCCACCGGCTCGAGACGTTGGTGCTGCTCGCCGGGGTCGACCTGCCGATCGAGGCGATCCGAGCCCAACTCGCCCTGTCGGTCGACGCTGTGGTGCACGTCGGCCGGGCTCGCGACGGCGCGCGGGCGGTCACCGCGATCGCCGAGGTGGTTCCCCCCGGGCCCGGCGCGCCGAACCTGTCGGTGCGGCCACTGTTCGAGACCGGCCTCGACGGGCTCGAGCTCGTCGCGTCCCCGAGCCGACCGTTCCGCCGCACGCGGCCGGGAGCAACCCGATGCTGACCATCGTCCTCGTGATCGTCGGCTCGGTGGTGGCGTTCGAGCTCGCGCGCGCCGCCCGCCGCGCCCAACAGGCCACTCGGACGCGCGCGCTCGTCGATCGACCGGCCCGGATCCTGCCGTTCCGGGTCAGGGGCCCGCTCTCCCGGGCACTGGCCGCCGCCGACATCGACCTCGGACCGGAAGACGCCGTGCGGCTCTGGGTGGCCGGAACGCTGGGGGTCGGTGTGGTGGCCGGGTCGCTCGCGCCGGCGCTGGGACTGCTCGCCGTCGTCGCCGCGACGGTCGGCGCGCCGCTCGCGCTCCGCTTCGCGGGCGGACGCCACGCCGCCAACCTCGTGGCCGCGCTCCCGGGGCTCCTCGACGACGTCGCCGCCGACCTCCGGGCCGGCGGCACCGTCAACGCCGCGCTCGATCGGGCCGCCGACGGAAGGGGTCGACTCGCACCCGACCTTGCGGCCCTGCGTGCCCGGATCGACCTCGGCCTCGATCTCGGCGACGCCCTCGAGCGGTGGGCCCGCGCGCGACCGCACCCGGGATTCGCCGAGGTGGCGGGCGCGCTCACGGTTGCCGCGACCACCGGAGGCCGGGCCGCGGGTGCGCTCACCGGCCTCGCCGCGTCCCTCAGGGATCGCCTCGCCTGCACGGCCGAGGCCCGGGCGCTCTCGGCACAGGCCCGGGCCTCGGCGGTTGTCGTCGGCGTCGCTCCGATCGCGTACCTCCTGTTCGCCACGGTCGTGGATCCCGGGTCGATCAAGATCCTCGTCGGCACCACCGTCGGGCGACTGTGCCTCGTCGTCGGTCTGGCGCTCGATGCGGTCGCCGCGCTCTGGATGCGCCGGATCCTGCGGTTCACGCCGTGATGCCGATGGTCCTCGCGGTGGCGTGGGGGTTCCTCGCCGCCGTGCCGTGCGCGTGTGCGGCCCGGACCGGTCCGGGCCGGGCTCGGGCCGGCGATCTCGCGCCGGCGGCGATCCGTCGGTCTTCACTGCGTCTCGCGGTGCCGCCCTGGTCGGGGCGACTCCCGGCGGCCTGGCTCGCCCGCCGCGCCGCGACGCGTTCGCGAGCCGTGGTGCTGGCCGAGCTCCCGGTCACGATCGACCTCCTCGCGGTGGCCGTGGGCGCCGGGTACACCCCGTACCTCGCGGTCGAGGTCGCAGCTCCGTGGGCGCCGCCGGAGCTGCGAGCGAGATTGGACGACGTGGTGACCGCGTGTCGGCTGGGTGCCTCCTTCGAGCATGCACTCGACGATCTGCGTCGCGACCAGGAGGAGCTTCGCGGGCTCACCGACGCGCTCCAGGCGGCCGATCGGCTCGGCGCGCCCGTGCTCGATTCGCTGCAGCAGCTCGCGAGCACCGCGCGCGCCGACGTGCGGCGGCGGGCCGAGGCGCACGCGCGCACGGTGCCGGTGCGGTTGCTGTTCCCGCTCGTCTTCTTCGTCCTCCCCGCCTTCGGGATCCTCACCGTGATCCCCACGATCGCCGAGCGCTTCGCCGGCTGAACCGATTTCCCCGTGCGCCCTTCCCCCGCGCCACCACCCATTCCACGATCCAGGAGGAACTGATCCCGTGTTTCGACGAATGCTCCACGCCGTGTCCCGCGCGAGCACCCGGCTCCGCGAGGAAGTCGGTCAGACCACTGCCGAGTACGCCCTCGTCATCCTCGGCGCCGCCGCAGTGGCGACGTTGCTGATCACCTGGGCGACGAAGTCGCATGCCGTCGGCAAGCTGTTCGACGAGGTCATCGGCAAGGTCCTGCAGTAGCCGTGGGACCGACGCTCCGATCCGCACCGCGGCACCGTGACGAAGGCGGGCAGGCGACCGTCGAGTTCGCGTTGCTGACCCCGTTGCTGGTGTTGGCGGTGATGGCGCTGCTGCAGGTCGCGCTCGTGGTCCGCAGCCAGCTCGCCGTCGAACATGCCGTGCGGGAAGCGGTGCGGGTCGCGAGCGTCGAACGCGACCCGGCCGCGGCCCGCGCCGCCGGTCGGCGTGTGCTGCCCGACGCGCAGATCGCGATCGAGGCCCGGCCCCGGGTGGGCGAGCCGATCACCGTGCGGGTCTCCTTCCACCTCGTCACCGACCTTCCACTCGTCGGCGCGCTGTTTCCTGATCCCGATCTGCAGGCCCGGGCCGTGATGCGGGTCGAGCGGTGACGACCACGAACGAGCGGGGCTCGTTCACGGTGCTGTTCGTGGCGGTGGTCGTGGTCGCGTGCGTGTTGACCGTCTCGGCGGGGCGGCTCGGGGCTGCCCTCACCGCCCGGGCCCGCGCCGAGACCGCGGCCGACGCTGCCGCGCTGGCCGCGGCCGACTCGCTCGCAGTCGGCGACGACGACGCCCGCGCCCAGGCCGAGGCGATCGCCGTCGCGCACGGAGCCCGCCTCGTCTCGTGCGAGTGCGAGGGACTCGCGGCCGAAGTCGTCGTCGAGCTCGACGGGTCGATCGCCGCGTCGCTGCCTCGCCCCGCGAGGGCCACGGCCCGAGCCGAAGTCGACTTCAGCTGCGCGTTCGGACCCTGTGCCGGGTCTCGCCCGGCTACTCGTTGACGTTGACGGAGTAGGCGTTGGTGGTGTTCTCGGACGAGTCGGGAGTGCTCGGGCGCGAGTACTTGAGGGCCATGGTCGTCGCGCCCTTGCCGACGGCCTTGAACGTGAACCGCTCCGTTCCGGGCGCACCCATCGCCGAGCTGTTCGGCTTCACGTAGGCCTGGTCTTCGAGCGTCACCACGGCCGCGTCGGGCTTCTCCTCCACCGTCCACACGAAACCGGTCGACGGGTTCGAGTCGAGGACGATCTCGAACGTCTCACCCTTCGTCACCGTGATCTCGCCACCGGCCTGGGTGAACACCTTCGTTCCACCGTCCTTCGCGCTGGTCGAGGAACTCGACGAGCTCGACGAGCTCGAGGAATCCGAATCGCTGCCGCACCCGGCGATCCCGACGCCCACGAGGGCGACGACGGCGAGGGCGGGGGCGACTCGGCGGAGGGTGGCGCTGTACATGGTGGTTCCTCTCGTCCAGGTTCGTGCTCGATCCCGTCAAGAAACGGACGGTTCGGACAGGACCTTGAGCAGCTTCACGGCGCCTCGCTTGTCGAGGTACTCGTTCCAGTTCCCGCACTTCGGCGACTGGACGCACGAGGGGCACCCGTCGTCGCACGGACACGCATCGACCAGGTCCCGGGTCGCGGTCACGTGCCGGTGCACCTCGGAGAAGGCGAGCTCGGCGATCCCGGCCCCGCCCGGGAACCCGTCGTAGACGAAGATCGTGGGCTCGCCGGTGGCGGGGTGGTCGGCCATGGAGACGCCGCCGACATCCCACCGGTCACAGATGGCGAAGAGGGGCAGGAGACCGATGAGCCCGTGTTCCGCCGCGTGGACGGTGCCGAGCAGCTCGACCGGCTCGACGCCCGCGTCCTCGAGCGTCGCGGCCGGCACGGTGTACCAGCACGCGCGCGTCGACAGCGTGCGCGGCGGAAGATCGAGCGGCACGACCTCGAGCACCTCGTTGTTCGCGATGCGTTTGCGCTGGTATGCGACGACCCGGTTCGTGACCTCGACGCTCCCGAGGTGCCCGATGCCTCCGCCGAGCGCCACGGTCCGGTCCTCGTCGACGATCGAGATGTCGATCTCCGTGCGCGCCTGGGTGTACTCGTCGGAGTCGTCGGCCTCCACGAGCACGGCCTCGTGCGCGTCGAGATCGAGCGACTCGACCCGCCACTGCTGCCCGCGGTGGAGATAGATCGCACCGGGATGCGCGACCTGGAAGACGCGCGCGTCGTCGGCGGTGCCGATGAGCGTGCCGTCGCGGGCGACGAGCCGATACTCGATCGACGATCCGGTGCGGAGACCGACGTCGGGTGCCGGGGCGTCGCGACCGGCCCAGTACATCTTCCCGTCGCGCGCCTTGAGCCGGTCGTCGAGGGTGAGTTGGAGCACGGCGTCGTCGAGGCCGGCGCCGAACCACCGTTCGTCGTCGAGTTGCAGGGGGAGCTCGTGTGCCGCGCACGCGATCTGGGGGACGAGCACGAACGGGTTCTGTGGGTTCACCACTGCGGCTTCGGGCCGGCGGCTGAAGAGCTCCTCGGGGTGCGCGGCGTACCACTGGTCGAGCTGGTCGTCGCCCGCGACCAGGACAGCCGACGCGCGTCGGGTGCCGCGACCCGCCCGGCCGACCTGCTGCCACAGGGACGCGAGCGTTCCCGGGAACCCGTTGAGCACGACGGTGTCGAGCGCGCCGACGTCGATGCCCAGCTCGAGCGCGTTCGTGGCCGCGATCCCGAGCAGGGTTCCGTCGGACAACGCCCGTTCCAGCTCCCGGCGTTCTCGGGGGAGGTAGCCGGCCCGGTAGGACGCGACCCGTTCGGCGGCATCCGGTGATGTGCGGGCGAGCATGTCGCGGGCGTACTGCGCGACGAGCTCGGCCCCGCGTCGCGACCGGGTGAACGCAAGCGTCGGGTGGCCGTCTTCGACGAACCGGGCGAGGACACGCGCGGTCTCCACGTTGGCCGATGCCCGGGCACCCGAGTGTTCGTCGAGCAGGGGCCGTTGCCAGATCGCGAAGCTCCGGGCGCCCCGGGGCGCGCCGTCGTCGTCGATCGCGGCGACGGGCAGGCCGCACAGCTCCGACGCGAGATCACCGGGGTTCCCGATCGTCGCGCTCGCGAAGCAGAACGACGGCGCCGATCCGTAGTGCTCGCCGAGTCGGCGCAGTCGACGCAGGACGTGCGCGACATGGCTGCCGAACACCCCGCGCAACGTGTGGAGCTCGTCGACGACGACGAATCGCAGGCGCAGGAGGAAGTCGGACCAGCGCGCGTGCGACGGGAGGATCCCCATGTGCAGCATCTCGGGATTGGTCAGGATCACGTTGGCGTGCTTGCGGGCCCAGGCCCGGTCGTCGGGCGGGGTGTCGCCGTCGTAGGTGACGGCGCGGAGCCCGGGGACGAGCCACGACCGCAGCGACCGGAGCTGGTCCTGCGCCAACGCCTTCGTCGGGAACACCAGCAGTGCGGTGTCGCGGCGACCGGCGACCACCGATTCGATGATCGGCAGCTGGTAGCAGAGCGACTTGCCAGAGGCGGTCCCGGTCGCGACGACTGCATGACCACCGGCCCGCAGGATGTCGACGGCCCGGGCCTGATGGGTCCAGAGCCCGGCGATGCGGCGGGCCCGGAGTCGCTCGGCGACCTCGGGATGCAACGGCGTGGCCAGCGGGGCGGTGCGACCCATCCGGGCGGGGATCTCGCGGCGGTACTGGATGCGACCGACGAGCTCGGGGTCGGTCCCGAGCGTGTCGAGCGTGGTCGGCCCCGTCGACGGGTGGGTCAATGCGTCTGGAGCACCGCGTCGTCGGCGAAGTCGGCGAACAGGCTCGCGCCTTCGCCGGTGACGGCGAGCTGGGTTCCCGAACCGCTCCCGACGGGGATCAGCACGTTCTTCACGTTCGCAGGATCGATGCTGAGCGCGAGGCGTCCGAACCGGTACAGGTCGGGGAGGCTGACACCCTCGATCTGGGTGTGCGCTCCGAGCGTCGCGATCGCCGAGAGCGTTCCCGCGGCACCGAGGTTGTTGCGCTGGAGCTGCGCGAGCGCGGCGACGATGAAGGCGCCCTGGTTCGCGCTGCGGTCGAGGTCGCCCCGCGGCATGTCGTGACGGTCGCGGTTGAAGCGCAGGGCCTGGTCGCCGTTCATGTGATAACTGGTCCCCGCGGTGAACACCGCGCCCGAGCCCTCGGGGTCGTCCATCTCCTGGTTCACGGTCACGTCGACGCCGCCGATGCCGTCGACGAGCGCCATGAAGCCGTCGAAGTCGGTGGTGATCGCGTACGGGATCGGCACCCCGACCAGATTCGAGACGGTCTCGGCCTGGAGGGCGACGCCGCCGTACGCGTGCGCCGCGTTGATCTTGTCGGTGCCGTGGCCGGGGATCTGGGCACCGGTGTCGCGTGGGATGTCGAGGATCGTGGCCGCGTGCGCCGCGGGGTTGACGCCGATGAGGTGGATCGCGTCGCCGCGGGTCACGGTGTCGCCGGTGCGGCCGTCGTTGCCGACCACGAGGAAGAAGAACGGATCGGTGGGTTCGTCGGAGAAGTGCGCTTCGCCGACCTTCGTCACCGTGAACCAGGTTGCTCCACTCGCGAACGGGATGCGCCCCGTGGTGACGAACAGCCCGACGGCCAGCAGGACCGCGAGCACCGCGGCGAGCGGCACGCCGACGGCGGTGCCGAACAGGAGGTGGCGGCGGGTCACAGTCATCCCTTCGTGCTCGTCGAGGTGGAACCGCCGGCCTTCACCGCGGCGTCGACGCCCGAGCCCGCGCGACTGACCGAGAGATCGAACCCGGCCACCTTCCAGGTCCCGGCGTCGGGGGCGAAGGTCAACGACCCGACGCGGTGGATCTCGACGGGACCGTCGGCTGTCTTGGTCGCGACCGTCAGGTCGAGGCCCGCGCTGGCCAGCAGGAGGGCGCCGCTCTGGTCGGCGAGGACCGTGATCGGCACCGGAACCGCGGTGGCCGTGATGTCGCTCGTCGCACGGGGGAGGCCCTCGTCGACGAGCACCGCCCGGTCGACCCCTTCCGCCCGGGCCGCCGCGGCGGCGGTGAAGAGCGGCGCGACCTTGGCGACGTGCCCGCTCCGGATCGGATCGATCGTGGCGACCTGCACGTACTGCTTCACCGTCTCGATCATCTGGTCGCGCACGGCGTCGTCGAGACCGACCTGCGGTCCCGCGCTCGAAACGGTCACCGCGCCCGGCGTCACGGAGACCGCTTCGTCGACCGGTGCGCTCTTCGCCTCGGTGTCGTCGCCACCTCCGCTGCATCCGGCGGCGACGACGAGCACGAGCGCGCCCACCGCCAGCTTCCATCCGCGCGACCGATCCATCGGATGAGTCTCTCAGCCGCCGGTGAGCATGCGCCGGACTTCGTCTTCCGAGTCGGGGGTGACGAGCGCGAGGACTTCGTCGCCGACCTGGAGCACGGTGTCGCCTCGGGCCATCACGACGTGGTCGTCGCGCACGACCGCGACGAACGTCGCGTCGTGCGGGACGTCGAGGTCCTTGATCGCCTTGTCGGCGACCGGGGCGTCGTCGGCGAGGGTGACCTCGACGAGCCGGACGTGCCCGCCCTCGAGCTGGAAGAGGCGCACGAGTCGCCCGACGCTCACGGCTTCGTCGACGAGCGCGGTGATCAGGTGCGGGGTCGAGACCGACATGTCGACGCCCCACGCCTCGGTGAAGAGCCACTCGTTCTTGGGGTGGTTGACCCGCGCGATCACGCGGGGCACCGCGAACTCGGTCTTGGCCAGCAGCGACACGACGAGGTTGTCTTCGTCGTCGCCGGTGGCCGCGACGACGACGTCGCAGGTCTCGAGGCCCGCTTCCTTGAGCGACGCGACCTCACAGGCATCGGCGACCCGGACCTCGATGCCGGGGCTGAGCTTGAGTCGCGCCACGACCTCGGGGCTCTGCTCGATGAGCAGCACGCTGTGCCCGTTCTGGGTGAGCTCCTCGGAGATGAACGTCCCGACGTTCCCCGCGCCTGCGATCGCGACGCGCATCAGTGGGGCCCCTCGGAGGTGCCCGCCAACCGGTCGTTGAGCTGCTCGAGGGCTTCGGTCGAGACCACGAAGTGCAAGATGTCGCCTTCCTGGCCGACGAGATCGGGAGTCGGGATCCGCGCGGTGCCGAGTCGCGTGACGGCGGCGAGGTTGAACGCACCGGGCTCGATGAGCTCGGCGAGGCGCTTGCCCGCCCACCGGCCCGGCAGCTCCCGTTCGACCAACGAGACCGTGCCGCTCGCGTCGACCCAGTCGGCGGCGAGGGAGGCGGGGAGCAGGCGCCGCATCACCTGGTCGGTGGTCCACGACACCGTGGCCACCGTCGGGATCCCGAGGCGCTGGTAGATCACGGCCCGGCGGGGGTCGTAGATCCGGGCCACGACCCGCTCGACCTCGAAGGTCTCCCGGGCCACCCGGGCCGACATGATGTTCGAGTTGTCACCGCTGGTGACGGCGGCGAAGGCGCCGGCCCGTTCGATCCCGGCTTCGGTGAGGGTGTCGCGGTCGAAGCCGAAGCCGTCGATCGTGACGCCCCCGAACGTGCTCGGTAGCCGGCGGAAGGCCGACTTTCGCTTGTCGACGACCGCGACAGCGTGGCCTGCGCTCTCCAACAGGCCCGCGAGTTCGCTCCCGACCCGGCCGCACCCTACGACGACGACGTGCACTGCATCTCCCGTGCCCTGGGCAACGGTCGGTCAGCGTAGTGCCGCGGCACGCGTCGATCGGGATCGCGAGGGCTACCGTGGCCGCACCCGGGTCCGACCCCTCCGGTACCCACGACGAGCGGAACGATCGAGCGATGGCTTTCCGGCGGATGTTCGAGCGCCTGCGGGCACCGATCGAAGAGCTCGATCGCGCCTCGTTGCGGGAATGGACCGCCGCGGTCGGCACCACGCCGATCGCCGAGGTCGTGCCCCGGGCCACGATCTGCGTCGCAGGCGAGGCCAGTTCGGTCCGGATCGTGCCCCGGGCCGGCTCGCCCTCGCTCGAGGTCACGGTCACCGACGGCACCGGGTTCGCCACCGGGGTGTTCCTGGGTCGGCGCAAGATCGCCGGACTCACCCCCGGTCGACGCCTCCGGTTCGAAGGGGTCGCTTCGCGCAAGGGCCGCATCATCGAGATCTTCAACCCGCGGTACGAAATTCTCCGGTGAGCGCCCGAACGCCGGACGACGCCACCCGCCCAATGAGAGGTCAGCCATCGTGAGTGGCATGCTGGCGCGTTCATCCGCACGGGCCCGGGAGGAACGCGGTTGAGCGCGATCAAGCGGCTCCTGGTCGGACGTCCCCTCGCGACGACCGAGCAGGAGCATCAACGCATCACCAAGCGGATCGCCCTCGCGGTGTTCTCGTCCGACGCGATCTCGTCGACCGCGTACGCGACCGAAGAGATCCTGTTCGTCACCGCGGTGGGGGCCTCGAGCCTGGCCCTCGGGCTCGACGTCCTGGTGCCCATCGCGATCGCGGTGGCCCTGCTGCTCGCGATCGTGGTCACCTCGTACCGCCAGACGATCCACGCCTACCCGAGCGGGGGTGGAAGCTACGTCGTCTGCCGCGAGAACCTGGGCGAGACGCCGTCGCTCGTGGCGGGTGCATCGCTCCTGGTCGACTACATCCTGACCGTCGCGGTGTCGATCTCCGCCGGCGTCGCGGCCATCGTGTCGATCCCCACGTTCAGCGGGTTGTTGAACCACCGGGTCGAGCTCGGCATCTTCCTCATCATCCTGCTCACCCTGGCGAACCTGCGGGGGGTGAAGGAATCGGGACGGATCTTCGCCGCCCCGACGTACATCTACATCCTCACCCTCGGCGGTCTCATCGCCTACGGGCTCCTGCGCTACTACTTCCCCGACATCTTCGGCTCGATCGGCACCGTGCCGTTCAACAAGGAGGCCGCCGAAGGCGTCAAGCAGACCGGAGGGACACTCGGGTTGTTCCTCATCCTGAAGGGGTTCTCGTCGGGTGCGGTGGCCCTCACCGGTGTCGAGGCGATCTCGAACGGTGTGCCCGCCTTCCAGCGCCCGGAATCGAAGAACGCGGCGACCACCCTCACCGTGATGGCGTTCATCCTCGGAACCCTCTTCTTCGGGATCTCGGTGCTGTCGAAGCACCTCGCCCCGTACCCGAGCCACGACGAGACCGTGCTCTCCCAGCTGGGTCACGTCGTCTTCGGCACCGGGCCGCTCTACGTCATCCTCCAGTTCGCCACCGCGGCGATCCTCACCCTCGCGGCCAACACGGCCTACGCCGACTTCCCCCGGTTGTCGTCGATCATCGCGGCCGACGGGTTCCTGCCGCGACAGTTCGCCAACCGGGGTGACCGGCTCGTCTTCTCGAACGGCGTGATCTTCCTCTCGGTCGCGGCCTCGCTGCTGCTGGTGGCGTTCGGCGGCGTGACCAACGCCCTGATCCCGCTCTACGCCGTCGGGGTGTTCACCTCGTTCACGCTCTCCCAGTTCGGGATGGTCAAGCACCACCAGAAGGTTCGGGAGAAGGGGTACCAGCGCAACGTCGTGATCAACATGACCGGTTCGATCGCCACCGGCATCGTGCTGATCATCGTGGCGGTCACCAAGTTCACGAGCGGCGCATGGGTCCCGCTCGTCGTGATCCCGCTGATCATGTTGCTCTTCCGGGGGATCCACAAGCACTATCAGGGTGTCTCCAAGTCGTTGGAGATCCCCGACGACTACAAGCCGCCCCGCATGAACCACACCGTGATCGTGCTGGTGGGGTCGATCCACCGTGGCGTCCTGCCGGCCATCGCCTACGCGCAGTCGTTGCACCCGAACCGGCTGTTCGCGGTGAGCGTCGCCACCGATGAGGACGACCACCGCCGGATCGAGGAGCAGTGGGCGGAGCACGGCATCGACGTGCCCCTCGAGATCCTCTACTCGCCGTACCGGGAGCTGACCCGGCCGGTGATGCTCTACGTCGACGAGATCGACGCCCGATGGGACAACGACTTCGTCACGGTGGTGATCCCCGAGTTCGTGGTGCACCACTGGTGGGAGCACCTGCTCCACAACCAGAGTGCGCTGATCCTCAAGGGACGGCTCCTGTTCCGCAAGGGAACCGTCGTCACCTCGGTGCCGTACCACATCGACTGAGTTCGACGACCGCTCGGCTCAGATTGACGTGATGGTGATCTGACTCCTAGCGTCTGCCCGTTCCGGCACCGGGGGCGGCGGTTTTGCCGCGCCCCGCGAGCCACTTCCGAGTTCCGAGAAACAGGAGCCAGAAAGCGACGATGATCACTCTCGCGGCAGAAGGCGGCTACCAGTCGTTCACCCTCGGCGGAGCCGAGTGGTTCTGGCTCATCTTCTCCGCCGCCACGGCGGTGTTGGCCCTGCTCGTGGGCCTCTACCTGATGAAGGGTGTGCTCGCCAGCGAGACCGGCACCCCGAAGATGGTGGAGATCGCGCTGGCGATCCAGGTGGGCGCGATGGCGTACCTGAAGCGCCAGTTCAAGACGATCGCGGTGATCCTGATCCCGCTCGCGATCATCGTGTTCGCGACCGCGACCGAGGTCTACAAGCCCGGAACCGAGATCGGCCTGAGCCGCATGGCGTCCGGGGTGTTCCGCACCCTCGCCTTCGTCGCGGGCTGCATCATGTCGGGCGCCACCGGATTCATCGGCATGAGCCTGGCCGTCCGGGGCAACGTCCGGACCGCCGCGGCGGCCAAGGCCGGATCGCTGCCGGCCGCGTTGAAGGTGGCCTTCCGCACCGGTGGCGTCGCCGGCATGTTCACCGTCGGCCTCGGCCTCCTCGGCGCCACCGTGATCATCATGGTGTTCCAGAACACCGCAGCCGCCATCCTCCTGGGCTTCGGCTTCGGGGGTTCGTTGCTCGCGCTCTTCCTCCGCGTGGGCGGCGGGATCTTCACCAAAGCCGCCGACGTCGGCGCCGACCTCGTCGGCAAGGTCGAGGCCGGGATCCCCGAAGACGACCCCCGCAACCCCGCGACGATCGCCGACAACGTGGGCGACAACGTCGGCGACTGCGCCGGGATGGCCGCCGACCTCTTCGAGAGCTACGAGGTCACGCTCGTCGCCTCGATCATCCTCGGTGTCGCCGCGTTCGATTCCATCGGCATGAACCCCGCGCTCGGTGTGATCTTCCCGCTCGCCGCCCGCGCCATCGGTGTGCTCGCCTCGATCGTCGGGGTGTTCTCGGTTCGAGCCACCGAGAAGGACAAGTCGGCGATGGCCCCGATCAACCGGGGCTTCCTCACCGCCAGCATCCTCACCGTGATCGGTACCGCGGTCGTGGCGTTCACCTACGTCGGCAACGACGAGTTCAACGCCGGTTGGAAGTGCTTCGGCGCTGTGGTCGCGGGCCTCATCCTCGCCCAGGGCCTCAGCCGTCTCACCGAGTACTTCACCTCAACGGAGACCGCGCCCGTGAAGGAGATCGCCGAGGCGTCGCGCACCGGCCCGGCGACTGTCGTGCTCTCCGGGATCAGCTCGGGACTCGAATCGAGCGTCTACGCGATCATCGCCATCGCCGCGTCGCTCGGCGTGGCGATCTGGATGGGCGACGGCAACATCCAGTTCACGTTCTACCTGGTCGCCCTCATCGGGATGGGCATGCTCGCCACCACCGGCGTGGTCGTGTCGGAGGACACGTTCGGTCCGGTGTCCGACAACGCTGCCGGCATCGCGGAGATGTCGGGCGAGTTCAGTGGTGAGCCCGAGCGCATCATGGTGAGCCTCGACGCGGTCGGGAACACCACCAAGGCCGTCACCAAGGGCTTCGCGATCGGGTCTGCGGTCATCGCCTCCGTGGCGTTGTTCGCTTCGTTCGTCGAGACCGCGGGCGACGAGCTCGGCCTCACCGGCCCCAACGGGAAGCGACTCCTCGGCAACGATCTGTTCAACAACGTCGCGTCGCAGATCAACGTTGCGAACCCGAAGACCTTCATCGGCCTGCTCATCGGAGGGTCGATCGCGTTCATGTTCTCGGCGCTCGCCATCCGCGCCGTCGGCCGCACCGCCGGCGTCGTGGTGCAGGAGGTACGAAGCCAGTTCCGTGACGGCGGGATCATGGCCGGCACGAAGGAGCCCGATTACGGCCCGGTCATCGACATCTGCACCGCGGCATCGTTGCGCGAGCTCACGACCCCGGCCCTCCTCGCGGTGCTCACCCCCGTGATCATCGGGTTCGGGATCAACTACCTCGCGCTCGGCGCGTTCCTCGCCGGGGTCATCCTCACCGGGCAGCTCATGGCGAACTTCCTCAGCAACTCGGGTGGTGCGTGGGACAACGCCAAGAAGTACATCGAAGACGGCAACGAGGGTGGCAAGGGGTCCGAGGCCCACAAGGCCGCGGTCATCGGAGACACGGTCGGCGACCCGTTCAAGGACACCGCCGGCCCCGCGTTGAACCCGCTGATCAAGGTGATGAACCTGATCTCACTCTTGATCCTGCCTGCGGTGATCAGCATGCGCGACAACAACTGGCGGTTCGCCATCGCCGGAGTGTCGCTCGTCGTGCTGATCGGTGCGGTGCTGTTCTCGAAGCGCAAGAGCGGCGGATTCGGCGAGGAGTCGGAGAAGTTCGTGGCCGCCGAGGCGGAGACGGGCGTCACCGGTACCGCGTACTGACGCGGCCCGGCGCCCTCGACGACCGACGGCTCGACGGCTCGACACCGTGGGTACGATCACGGTGTGGCTCCCTCCTCGCTGACGCCCATGACACCCGTGCGTCGCCGACCCACTGATCCCACGAGCCCGATCGCACTGGCGATCGCCGGGCTGGCGCCGATCGCGGTGGCGGGGCTGCTCGTGACCGTGCGCAGTGAGCTCGTCGCAGCAAACCTCGCGCTCGATCATGGTGATCGTGGTGGTCGGGGCGGCCGTGATCGGTGGTCGCGCCGGTGGTGCCATCGCCGCCGTCACGTCGGTGATCTCCTACGACTTCTTCCTCACCAAGCCCTACCTGTCGTTCCGCATCGAGAGCGCCGACGACATCGAGACGACGATCCTCCTCCTCATCATCGGCCTCATCGTGGGCCAGCTCGTGACCATCGGCCGCCGCCACGGTCGGGCGGCCGAGGAGGCACACGAGGAGATCACGCGTCTGCACCGCGTCGCCGAGCTCGCCGCCGGTGGGGCCCGGGCCGAAGATCTCATCAGTGCGGTCGAGTCCGAGGTGATGGCCCTGCTCGGCGGCACGGCATGCCGCTACGAGGAACCCCCCTTCGAGCTCGGCTTCGTGCGGCTCGAACGCAACGGTGCCGTCGGCATCTCGACCCGACGACTCGTGGGCGACGACTTCGCGTTGCCGAGTGAAGGCATCGAGATCCCGGTCGTGGGCGCAGGCCGACAGGTGGGTCGGCTGGTGCTCGAACCCAGACGCGACGTCGGCGTCAGCCTCGAGCGACGGGTCGTGGCGGTAGCGCTCGCCGATCAACTCGGCGCAGCGCTCGCGCCGGCCGTTGCCGGTTCGCCTCCGCTACCCGCGCATCAGGACCCGAACGCCTCGCGCTAGGGACGCGTCAAGGCCGTTCCTTCGGGGACGTGATCGGCGTACAACGAGGGCATGGCTGATCTGCTCTTCATCGTCGTGGGCATCATCGGGTTCTTCGCCCTGTGCACCGCGCTCGTCCGAGGTTGCGACGCGATCGTCCGCAGCGGTGAGGAAGAGGCCCCGGAGGCGACGCCGTGAGCGCCGACAACATCATCGGGCTCGTGCTGGCCGTGCTCCTGCTCGGCTACCTCGTCGCCGCGTTCCTCGTCCCGGAGAAGTTCTGATGCAGGCCGGTGACTGGATCACCCTCGCCGTCCTGGTCGCGCTGCTCGCGATAGCGATTCCGCTGCTCGGCACCTACATGGCGAAGGTGTACTCCGACGGTCCCGCACCGGGCGACCGCGTCTTCGGTCCGATCGAGCGGTTGATCTACAGGATCTGCCGAGTCGACCCCGATTCGGAGCAGCGCTGGACGGTCTACGCGTTCTCGGTGCTCGCGTTCAGCGTCGTCGGCGTGGTGATGCTGTACGTGATGCAACGGGCGCAAGGTTCGCTGCCGTTCAACCCCACCGATGCGCCGCAGGTTCCCGAGGCACTGTCGTTCAACACTGCGGTCAGCTTCGCGACCAACACCAACTGGCAGAGCTACTCCCCCGAGTCGACGGTCAGCAGCCTCACGCAGATGATGGGTCTCGCGGTCCAGAACTTCGTGTCGGCCGCCGCGGGGATGGCGGTGATGGTCGCGCTGATCCGGGGCATCGCCCGCCGCCGGGCCGACACGATCGGCAACTTCTGGGTCGACCTCACCCGCACCACGCTCCGCATCCTCCTGCCGTTCTCGTTCATCATCGCAATCGTCATACGCCGCGCTCGGTGTGGTGCAGAACTTCAAGGGCTTCACGGTCGTGAAGACGCTCGAGGGCCTCACCCAGGTCATCCCGGGCGGGCCGTCGGCCAGCCAAGAAGCCATCAAGATGCTCGGGACGAACGGTGGTGGGTACTACAACGCCAACGCGGCGCACCCGTTCTCGAACCCCGACGGCCTCTCCAACCTCCTGGGTCTCTTCCTCATCCTGGTGATCCCGGTCGCGCTCACGTTCACCTACGGAAAGTTGGTCGGCGACAAGCGCCAGGGCTACGTCCTGCTCGCGGTGATGGTCGTCATCTGGGGTCTGGTCGTGGGCCTCACCACGATGTTCGAGGTCGACGGGAATCCCAAGCTCTCCGCCGCCGGCGTCAGCCAGACCGCGACGTCGACGCAACCCGGAGGGAACTTCGAGGGCAAGGAGGTCCGGTTCGGCACCCCCGCGTCGGCCACCTGGTGCGCCTCGACGACAGGAACGTCGAACGGGTCGGTCAACTCCATGCACGACAGCTACACACCGCTGGGCGGGATGATGTGCCTGATCCACATGCAACTCGGTGAGGTGAGCCCGGGTGGGGTGGGTGTCGGCATGAACGGCATCCTCGTGCTCGCACTGCTCGCAGTGTTCATCGCCGGCCTCATGGTCGGGCGCACACCCGAGTACCTCGGGAAGAAGATCCAAACGAGCGAAGTGAAGCTCGTCGTGATCTACATCCTCGCGATGCCGGCGGCGGTGCTCATCGGCACGGGGATCGCGATCGTCACGCCGACCGTGTTGAACGTGTCGATCTTCAACCCCGGCCCGCACGGATTCACCGAGGTGCTCTACGCCTTCACGTCGGCCGGGAACAACAACGGCTCGGCGTTCGCGGGGATCACCGCCAACACGCAGTGGATGAACACCGCCCTCGCGATCGCCATGCTGATCGGTCGGTTCTTCCTCATCATCCCGACGTTGGCACTCGCGGGCGCGCTGGTGAAGAAGGACAAGTCGCCGCCGTCGGCCGGGACCTTCCCCACGAACACCCCGCTGTTCGCGGGACTGCTCCTCGGCGTGACGATCATCGTCGCAGGCTTGACGTTCTTCCCGGCCCTCGCCCTCGGGCCCATCGTCGAACAACTCGGACTCTAGGGAGCCACGATGACCTCCACTCCCACCATCACCCCCGGCGAGACCAAGGCCGCTCGGACGCGGTCCGGCGGGGCGTTGCTGAGCGGACCCATCGTGCGTCGGGCCGTCGGTGAGAGCTTCCTGAAGCTCAGCCCCCGGCATCTGATGAAGAACCCGGTGATGTTCGTCGTCGAGGTCGGCAGTGTCCTCACCACGATCCTCTGGATCCGCGATCTCGGCTCATCGAGCGCGCAGGAGAACGTGTTCGGCGGCCTCGTCGCCGCGTTCCTCTGGTTCACGGTGTTGTTCGCGAACTTCGCCGAAGCGGTCGCCGAAGGTCGGGGCAAGGCCCAGGCCGACACCCTGCGCCAGACCCGCGCCGAGACGATGGCCCGGCGCCGGACGCCGACGGGTCTCGAGGAGGTCCCGGGCTCGTCGTTGGACCTCGGCGACGAAGTCGTGGTCGAGGCGGGCGAGGTGATCCCGAGCGACGGCGACGTGGTCGAGGGCATCGCGAGCATCGACGAGTCGGCCATCACCGGTGAGTCGGCTCCGGTCATCCGCGAGGCCGGCGGCGATCGTTCCGCGGTCACCGGCGGCACGCGCGTCCTGTCCGACCACATCGTGGTGCGCATCACGGCGCGGCCGGGCGAGACGTTCATCGACCGGATGATCGCACTCGTCGAAGGCTCGGAGCGCCAGAAGACCCCGAACGAGATCGCGCTCAACATCCTGCTGGCCGGCCTCACCATCATCTTCCTGCTCGCAACGGTCACGCTGCAGCCGTTCGCGATCTACGCCGACGCCGAGCAGTCGGTGATCGTGCTGGTCGCCCTGCTCGTGTGTCTGATCCCCACGACGATCGGCGGCCTGCTCTCCGCGATCGGCATCGCAGGGATGGACCGGCTCGTCCGCCGCAACGTGCTCGCGATGAGCGGCCGCGCGGTCGAGGCGGCCGGCGACGTCAACACGCTCCTGCTCGACAAGACGGGGACCATCACGTACGGCGCCCGCCAGGCCGCCGAGCTGCGCCCGGCACCGGGCGTCGAAGAACGCGACCTCGCCGATGCGGCCCTGATCTCGAGCCTGGCCGACGAGACCCCGGAAGGGCGTTCGATCGTCGTGCTCGCCGAGGAGCAGTACGGGATCCCGAGTCGCGAGATCGCCGGCGCCACGCTCGTGCCGTTCACCGCGCAGACGCGCATGAGCGGTGTCGACTACGACGGCATCTCCGTGCGCAAGGGAGCCTCCGACTCCGTCCGCCACTGGGTGGAGGAGGGCGGCGGCACGGTTCCCGTCGAGTTGGTCGAGCAGGTCGACGCGATCGCCGGCCTGGGCGGCACGCCGCTGGTGGTCGCGACCAAGACGTCGACGTCGATCACGGCGCTCGGGGTGATCTACCTGAAGGACACTGTGAAGCCGGGGATGGCCGAGCGCTTCGAGGAGCTCCGCACGATGGGGATCCGCACGGTGATGGTGACCGGCGACAACCCGATCACGGCCGGGGTCATCGCCCGGGAAGCCGGAGTCGACGACTTCATCGCCGAGGCCACCCCCGAGGAGAAGATGGCCTACATCAAGCGGGAGCAGGCCGGGAGCCGGCTCGTCGCGATGACCGGCGACGGGACCAACGACGCACCGGCGCTCGCGCAGGCCGACGTCGGGGTGGCCATGAACACCGGGACCCAGGCGGCGAAGGAGGCGGGCAACATGGTCGACCTCGACTCCGATCCGACCAAGCTCATCGACATCGTCGAGATCGGCAAGCAGCTCCTGATCACGCGGGGCGCGCTGACTACGTTCTCGATCGCGAACGACGTCGCGAAGTACTTCGCGATCGTGCCCGCGATGTTCCTCGCGGTGTTCCCCCAACTCGACCGCATCAACATCATGGATCTCAGCAGCCCGAGCTCCGCGATTCTCTCGGCGGTCATCTTCAACGCGCTGATCATCGTCGCGCTGATCCCGCTCGCACTCCGCGGGGTGAAGTTCGTGCCCTCGAACGCCGCACAGCTCCTGCGCCGCAACCTGCTCATCTACGGGTTGGGCGGGATCGTCGCCCCGTTCGTCGGCATCAAGATCATCGACATCATCGTCACGGCCCTGGGGGTGAAGTGATGCGACGCCAACTGGTTCCCGCGATCATGATGATGGTCGTGTTCACGGTGCTCTGCGGGCTCGTGTACCCGCTGGCCGTCACGGGCGTCGCCCAACTCGCGTTCCACGACAAGGCGAACGGTTCGAAGCTCGAGGTCGACGGCGCGGCAGTCGGTTCCTCGTTGCTCGGCCAGACGTTCACGAAGGCGAAGTACTTCCACGGTCGGCCCAGCTCGGCCGGCGCGGCGGCGACGGGATCCGAAGCCACCGACGACGCGGGCACGCCCGTGCCGAACGACCCGGACGACCTGAGTCAGGACATCAGCTCCGGATCGAACTACGGGCCGACGAACCCCGAGTTCCTCGACACCGTGAAGGAGCGGGTCGCGGCGTACCGTAGGGAGAACGGCCTCGCGAGCGACGCCGAGGTACCCGTCGACGCGGTCACCGCATCGGCCTCCGGTCTCGACCCCGACATCTCCGTCGCCAACGCCCGCCTGCAAGCTCCGCGGGTGGCAGAGGCCCGCGGCCTCTCGGTCGACGAGGTGTTGCAACTGGTCGAGGAACACACGACCGGCCCCGAACTCGGGTTCCTGGGGAAGCAGCGGGTGAACGTGCTCGAGCTCAACGTCGCCCTGGACAAGACGACGCGGGGTTAGGTTCTCCTCGACATGGCTCGAGGGAGATTGCGCATCTATCTCGGTGCCGCGCCGGGCGTGGGCAAGACGTTCGCGATGCTGAACGAAGGCTGGCGCCGCAACGAACGCGGGACCGATGTCGTGATCGGCTACGTCGAGACGCACGGACGGACCCACACCGCCTCGCAGATCCACGACCTCGAGATCGTTCCCCGGCGCCGGTCGACGTACCGGGACCGCGAGTTCGAAGAGATGGACCTCGACGCGATCCTCGCCCGCAAGCCCGCGGTCGTGCTCGTCGACGAGCTCGCACACACGAACGTTCCGGGGTCGCGGCACGAGAAGCGTTGGCAGGATGTGGAGGAGCTCCTCGACGCGGGCATCGAGGTGATCTCGACGGTCAACATCCAGCACCTCGAGTCGGTGAACGACGTGGTGGAGCAGATCACCGGTGTGCGCCAGGCGGAGAAGATCCCCGACGCGATCGTGCGGCGCGCCGAACAGGTCGAGATCGTCGACATGACTCCCGAAGCACTCCGGCGACGCATGGCGCACGGGAACATCTACCCCGCGGAGCGGGTCGATGCCGCGCTCGGGAACTACTTCCGCCCCGGCAACCTCGCCGCGCTGCGCGAGCTCGCGCTGCTCTGGGTCGCCGACAAGGTCGACGAGTCGCTCCAGACCTACATGGAAGCCCACGGGATCGAGGGTTCGTGGGAGACACGCGAGCGGGTGGTCGTCGCGGTCACCGGTGGCCCGAACGGTGACGCGCTCATCCGGCGCGCGGCCCGGATGGCGCAACGCAGTCGCGCTGCGCTGATCGGGGTGCACGTGCGTTCGAGCGATGGCCTCGCCGCGCCGTCGACCGGCCGGCTCGAGGCGCACCGGGGTCTGCTCGAGGAGCTCGGCGGGGTGTTCCAGGAGGTGATCGGCGACGACGTGGGCACCGCGCTCGTGCGCTTCGCCCAGGCGGAGCACGCGACGCAGCTGGTGATCGGCGCGACCCGTCGCTCCCGGTGGGCCGAACTCACCCGGGGGTCGATCATCTCCCGGGTGCTGCGCCAGGCCGGACCGATCGACGTCCATGTGATCTCGGGCGACGCCGTCGAAGCCGACGGTCCCCATCTCATCTCGGCCATCCGCACGCGGCGCATCGTGCTCTCCCCTCGGCGGCAGGTCATCGGCTGGACCATCGCGATCCTCGGTCCGCCGTTGCTCACCTTCGCGATGACGAACCTCCGCGACATCATCGACCTTCCGAGCAACCTGCTGCTCTACCTGCTTGTCGTGCTCGCGGCCGCGGCCATCGGCGGCTTCTGGCCCGCGGTGTGCGCGAGCGGGTCGAGCTTCGCGTTGGGGAACTGGTTCTTCACCCCGCCGCAGTACACGTTCTCGATCTCCGAGGCCGAGAACATCATCGCGTTCTCCGTGTTCCTCGTTGTCGGGATCGTGGTCAGCATGTTGGTGACCGCGGCCGCGCGCCGGTCGTTGGAGGCCGCGCGGGCGCGATCCGAGGCTGAGACGCTCGCCCGACTCGGTGGCGCGCTGATCAACGACGAAGATCCGCTCCTCGCGCTGATGAGTGAGCTCCACGCGACCTTCGAAGTCGACTCGATCGCCGTGCTCCGGACCCAGGGATCCGGCTGGACGGTGGAGAGCTCGGTCGGGGCGCCGGTCCCGGACCGACCCGAGGCCGGCGCATTGAGCGTCCCGCTCGACGAGATCACCCAGCTGGTCGTGGCCGGTTCGCGTCTCGACCCCGAGGATCTCACCCTGCTCCGGGCGTTCACCGGCCAGATCGGTCTCGCGCTCGAGAGTCGCCAGCTGCGGGCCGAGGTCGTGGTCGCCGAGGGTCTCGTCGAGGCCAACGCGCTCCGCACCGCGCTCCTGGCCGCGGTGTCACACGATCTCCGGACACCACTCGCATCCATCAAGGCATCGGTGAGCAGCATGCTGCAGCGCGACGTCGAGTGGACCCCGGAAGCGAAGAACGAGTTCCTCGAGACCATCGACGAGCAGACCGACCGGCTCACCGCGATCGTCGGGAACCTGCTCGACATGAGTCGCCTCACTGCCGGTGCCTACGACCTCGTGCTCTACGACGTCGGTCTCGAAGAGGTCGTCGGCCTGGCGATCTCTGGGGCACTTGAACGGTCGCGGGTGGTCGTCGACGTTCCCGAGACGCTGCCGCGCGTCCACGCCGATCCGGCACTGCTCGAACGCGCGGTCGCGAACATCGTCGAGAACGCGGTGGCGTGGTCACCCGACGACGTCCCCGTCCGGGTGGAGGCCGGTGTGGTGGGCGACCACGTGCACCTGCGCGTCGTCGACCGGGGACCGGGTGCACCACCTGATCAACGGGCGAAGATGTTCGAACCGTTCCAGCGGCTCGGCGACCGGGGCAACGGCCCCGGAGTCGGTCTGGGGCTCGCGGTGGCGCGGGGATTCGTCGAGCTGATGGGAGGCGACATCACCGTCGAGGACACCCCCGGGGGTGGGCTCACCATGGTGATCAGTCTCCCAGCCGTCGGACTCCTCGAAGCCGCGCTCCCCGAAGCTGCACTGCCCGAACGTCCGGCACCGGAAGGGCCGCGATGAGCAGGGTGCTCGTCGTCGACGACGAGGCTCCGATCCGACGGGCGCTCGGCATCAACCTACGGGCCCGTGGCTACGAGGTGGATCTCGCAGGGTCGGGCGAGGAGGCGCTCGAACTCGCCGCCCGGAACCATCCCGACGTTGTCGTGCTCGATCTCGGCCTGCCCGGCATCGACGGCATCGACGTGATCACGGGGATCCGTGGGTGGTCGGCGGTCCCGATCGTGGTGCTGTCGGCTCGGGACGCGGAGGCCGCGAAGGTCGCCGCGCTCGATGCCGGCGCCGACGACTACGTCACCAAGCCCTTCGGGATGGACGAGCTCCTCGCCCGACTTCGCGCCGCGCTGCGACGCGCGGCTCCCGGCGAGGGCGAGGCAGTCGTCGAGACCCCCGACTTCGCCCTCGACTTCGGCGCGAAGCGCGTCCACGGTCCGGCGGGCGAGATCAAGCTCACCCCCACCGAGTGGCACCTGGTCGAGGTGCTCGCGCGGAACCCGGGCAAGCTCGTGTCGCAGCGCCAGCTCCTGCAGGAGGTCTGGGGTCCCGAGTACGGCGAGGAGAGCAACTACCTCCGCGTCTTCATGGCCCAGGTCCGGCGCAAGCTCGAACCCGAACCGTCTCGTCCCCGGTACTTCATCACCGAACCCGGGATGGGCTACCGCTTCGAACCGCCGGTGGGATGACCGGATGACCGCGTTCGAATCGGGGCTCGACCTGAACCGCGCGTTCTACGCCGAGGTCGTCGGTCCGATCGTGGCGCGAGATCCGGTCGCCCGAGAGCGGGCGCTGGCCGCGCTCTTCGAGGCTGCCGCCGCCGAGCACAACGCGACGATGGTCTCCGACCCGGTCGACCCGACGGTCCGGCCGTACCACTCGCGTGAGTTCCAGGTCCTGCTCGCCGACCGGTTCGCGGATGCCTGCATCGCGCGCGTGTCCGACCCGTGGCTGCGGACGCTCCCGCTCATCGGGTCCGTCGACCAGTTCGTCGACTCGACCGATGTACTGCAGTATCCCGATCGGGTCAACCGGCTCGCGACGTTCTACGCCGACGTCCAGACCCGCAGCTTGCCGAGTGGGGCCGCGCCCTGACCGAGCGTGTGGTCGAAGTCGGGCCCCGACTCGTACCCGACGACGGGCACGCCCGGCCACACCGGGAGGAGCGCGGCGATGCACTCGTCCCAGGCGATCGGTCCCTCAGCGGTGAAGGCGTTGGAGATGCCGACGCACCCGTATGCCAGATTGGCGACGAACCCGGCCACGACGTCGTTCCCGGCGAACGCGCCGAACACGCGCACGTCGTCGATGCCGAGGAGCGACGGGAGGAAGACCCCGGTGGTCGAACCGTCGCGACCCCACGCGCGTTCCCAGCGCTCCAGCAATGCTGATGTCGTGATCGCCGAGAACGGCCTCCGATCGGTCGCGGTCGGCGGGGCAGGAGGGAAGGTGATCCACTCCGCGTCGAACAGCACTCGGAAGGAGTACTGCGTGAGGTCGAGCGTCGCGAAGCTGTCCTTGACCGAGCACGCCGGTGCTGTGCGGTCGATCCGCTCGACGATCGAGCTCGCCGAGGCGCCGGGCGCGAGCGTGATCGCGTCGGGATAGAACGGCGGAGTCCGGCTCGGGGCCGTCCAGTGATCCGGTCGGAACTCACCCACGATGCCGTGCGTACGACACACGGCGTCGCACCAGGCCGCGTTGTTCCGAGCCGCTGCTTCCACGAGTTCGGGCATGCGCGTCGCCTGCTCCCCCGGCCGATACCCTCACCGGCCGTGAACCGAGATCTCCTGATCCGCATCGTTGCACCGCTCGCCGTGTTGTCGCTGCTCATCGCCGCGTGTTCGAGTGACGACTCGAGCTCGACGAAGGACACGACCACGAGCACCGAATCGGCGTCGAACCGCGACCCGAACGCGGTCCTGACCGCCGAGCAGGTGAAGGCGCTGCAGCGCGACCTCACCGCCGTCGGCTGCTTCAGCGGGTCGGTCGACGGGATCATCGGACCGGTGACCCGGGCCGGGATCAGCTCGTTCCAGGAGTCCGAAGACCTCGCGGTCGACGGTCAGTACACGACCGGGACGAAGGCGAAGCTCACCATCGTGGTCGCCGACGGCGTGAAGGTGTGCGCAGTTCCGCCGACGGCACCGACCACGACGGGTCCACCGTGCACGAGTGCCGCGGTGCTCGCCGGTCTGCAGAGCGGCTCGGCGATCCTCGACTTCGGGTGCTCCGGCGAGTGGGCGTGGGCCGGCTTCGACGTCGACGCGAACCAGGGTGGCTACGAAGCGACTGCCTTGCTGAAGTCCGACGGCGCGGCGTGGGCGTCGGTCGACCGGGGTCAGTACTGCGTGCCTGCGAGCAACATCCCGGCCGACGTCTTCGACCCGGGATGCACCACGAACTGACGGTCGGTCGGTTCAGCCCTCGATCTCGTCGTGCAGGTGGGCGGCCATCGCCTCGGCCTCGGCCTCCGACACCCGGTTCGCGGCACGCCGATGACGCAACACCTCGAACACTGCCGGGGTGATCGAGAGCAGGATGATCACCGCGACCAACGGGAGCAGGTACTTGTCGATGTTCTCTGCGCCGATCTGGTTGCCGAGGATCGCTCCGAGCCCGGTGATGCCGACTGCCCAGAGAAAACCCCCGATCACGTTGTAGGTGACGAAGGTGCGGTAGTGCATCTTCCCGACCCCCGCGAGCACGGGCACGAACGTGCGGACCACCGGAACGAAGCGGGCGAGCACGATCGTCTTGGGTCCATGCTTCTCGAAGAACGAGTCGGCTTTGGCCACGTACTGCTGCTTGAACAGGCGGGAGTCGGCGCGGCGGAAGATTGACGGCCCGACCTTCTTGCCGAAGAGATATCCGACCTGGTCGCCGATCACCGCGGCGAGGAAGACGCCCACCAGTACGACGGGCAGGTTGAGCCCGAACTTGCCCTGCGAGGCGAACAGCCCCGCGGTGAAGAGGAGCGAGTCGCCGGGCAGGAAGAACCCGATGAGCAGGCCGGACTCAGCGAAGATGATCCCGAAGAGCCCCAGCATCCCGAAGGTCTCGAGCAGCTTCTGGGGGTCGATCGAGTCCATGATCCCGCCGAGCAGCATCGGACCAGCGTAGACGGGCCCTCATGGATTCCTCGGTCGCGGGCCGGGTTTGACACGGTGCCCTCGGGTCTGGCACTACGGAAAAAGGGGGAGCACCGCTACGGTGACCCCCGACCCGAGCCGAGAGAGAGTGCCGTGCCCAAGTCATTGGTGATCGTCGAGTCACCGGGGAAGATCAAGAACATCTCCGCGTACCTCGGCAGCGACTACGACGTGCAGGCCAGCTACGGCCACGTCCGCGACCTCCCGGAGAAGGGTCTCGGCGTCGACGTCGACGACCACTTCCGCGTGGACTACGTCGTCTCTCCGCAGAACAAGGCAACGGTCGCCAAGCTGAAGGCCGCGTTGAAGGGCGCCGACGAACTGATCCTCGCGAGCGACGAGGACCGCGAGGGCGAGGCGATCGCCTGGCACGTTCGGGAGGTGCTGAAGCCGACCGTTCCGGTGAAGCGAATGGTCTTCCACGAGATCACCCCCGAGGCGATCCAGGACGCGATCGACAATCCCCGTGATCTCGACATGAAGCTCGTCGAGTCGCAGGAGGGTCGACGCGTGCTCGACCGGCTCGTCGGCTTCGAGGTGTCGCCGGTGCTGTGGCGCCGGGTCGGTGGCGCCCGGTCGGCCGGTCGGGTCCAGAGCGTCGCCACCCGTCTCGTGGTCGAACGCGAACGCGAACGCATGGCGTTCAACGCGGCCGGATACTGGGATCTCGAAGGTCGCTTCGCCGCACTCGGTATCGACTTCGGTGCCAAGCTCGCCGAGCTCGACGGTCGCCGCATCGCGACGGGACGCGACTTCGACGCCGCCACCGGCGCACTCGATCCTGCCTCCGATGCCCGCCACCTCGCCGAGACCGATGCAGTCGCGCTGGCCGAACGACTCGCCGACTCCCCGTTCACGGTGGCATCGGCGGAATCGAAGCCGTTCACGGAGCGACCGAAGGCCCCGTTCAAGACCACCACGCTGCAGCAGGAAGCCGGCAACAAGCTCCGGTTCAGTGCTGCGCGCACGATGTCGATCGCCCAGAGCCTCTACGAGCGGGGCTACATCACCTACATGCGCACCGACTCCGTGCAGCTCTCGCAACAGGCGGTCGACGCGGCCCGGAGCCAGATCGTCGAACGGTTCGGCAACGACTACCTCCCGCCGCAGCCCCGCACCTACGCGAACAAGGTCAAGAACGCGCAGGAGGCGCACGAGGCCATCCGCCCCGCGGGGGCGCAGTTCCAGACCCCGGAGTCGATCGCCGGTGACCTGAACCGCGACGAGCGGGCCTTGTACGAGCTGGTCTGGATGCGCACCGTCGCGAGCCAGATGACCGACGCCCGGGGTCGCACGCTCACGCTCCGGCTCGCCGCCGCTTCGAGCACCAACGAGCAGGCCATCTTCCGGACCTCGGGTCGTACCTACGAGTTCCTGGGGTTCCGGGCCGCCTACGTCGACATCAGCGAGGCTCCCGCGTCGGAAGACGCCGAGGCGAACCTGCCCGGAGTGGCCCAGGGAGACTCCGTGGCGTGCAACGGGATCGACCCGTCGGGCCACACGACCCAACCTCCGGCCCGCTACACCGAGGCGAGCCTCGTGGCCGAGCTCGAACGACGCGCGATCGGTCGGCCGTCGACGTACGCGTCGATCATCGACAAGATCACCAACGAGCGCGGCTACGTGTGGAAGAAGGGGAGCGCGCTCGTCCCGTCATGGACCGCGTTCGCCAAGATCCAGCTGATGGAGCGGTACTTCGGCCACCTCGTCGACTACGGCTTCACCGCCACGATGGAAGAGGCGCTCGACGAGGTCGCCGCCGGCAGGGCCGAAGCCGAGAAGTGGCTGCACGCGTTCTACTTCGGGAACGGCCACGAGGGATTGAAGGAGCTCGTCTCCGACGAACGCCTCGCCAAGATCGACAAGAGTGAGGTGAACGCGGTCCGCATCGGTGTCGACGCGGCGGGCAACGAGATCATCGTCCGGGTCTGGAACAACGGCGAGACGATCAACCGAGGCGACGAGAAGGCACCGCTCCCCGCCGACATGGAGCCCGACGAGCTCACGGTCGCGCTCGCCGAGGAGCTGCTCGCCAAGGGCGCGGCGGGGCCCCGCGAGCTGGGTGTCGATCCCGAGACGGGCGAGAAGGTGCTCGCGCTCAACGGTCGGTTCGGTCCGTTCGTGCAACTCGGTGAGCTCGCCGAGGGGTCGAAGAAGAAGCCGCCGCGCGCATCGCTCTTCTCGACGATGGATCCCGAGACGGTCACGATCGACGAAGCGCTGCAGCTGCTCTCGCTCCCGCGGGTTGTCGGCGTCGACGAGGCCGGCATCGAGATCACCGCGCAGAACGGCCGGTACGGTCCGTACCTCAAGAAGGGGACCGACAGCCGCAGCCTCGAGGCGGAGGAGCAGCTGTTCACGATCACCCTCGAAGCGTCGGAGGCGATCTTCGCCCAGCCCAAGACCCGTCGGGGTCAGCGGACGAAGGCGCCCCTCGCCGAGCTCGGTGAGCACCCCGACTCCGGGGCTCCGGTGCGGGTGCTCGACGGACGCTTCGGTCCCTACGTGACCGACGGCACGACCAACGCGACGGTGCGCAGGGGGATGGACCCCCTCGAGCTCACGCTCGACGATGCCGTCGAACTGCTGCGCGAACGGGCGGCGCGGGGCCCGGCCAAGAAGACCGCGAAGCGGGCGAAGAAGACGACCAAGAAGGCCGTCGGCAAGAAGACCGCCAAGAAGAGCACGAAGACGGTGGTGAAGCAGACGACCAAGCGGGTGGTGAAGAAGGGTTCGGCGAGGAAGAAGCCGGCCAAGCGACAGGGGCCGCTTCCCGCGGCCGGTGCCGCAGTGGTCGACGACGGTCCACCGCTCACCGACGACGACGCCTCCTGACGCGCGCGCGAGCTGTCCGGGGCCGGTCGGGCCCGGGCGCGGCCAATAGGCTGAGTCGCGGTGACCCGCGACCAGGCGCCGTTCATTCCCCCGTCGCCCGGGGCGCGCCCGCTGCCGGCATCGCCGTGGCGGGTCTTCGGGACGCGCGCCTTCTTCAAGCTCTGGGTCGCGCAGTGCCTCTCGAGTCTCGGCGACTGGGTCGGGTTCTTCGCGATCCTGGCGATCGCGACCCGGATCTCGGGCGGCTCGGCCGCGGCGGTGAGCCTCGTGGTCGGCGTCCGGATGGTTCCGGGCTTCTTCCTCGCGACCGTCGGCGGCGTGATCGTCGACCGGTTCGACCGCCGCAAGGTGATGGTCGTCTGCGACATCGGCCGGGCCGGGCTCCTCGTGGTGTTGCCCTTCGTCGACGGGCTCCTCGGGTTGGTGATCATCTCGTTCTCGCTCGAGCTCCTCACGTTGCTCTGGGGGCCGGCGAAGGACGCGTCGCTCCCGAACCTCGTGCCCGACGAGCAACTGGCCTCGGCGAACTCGCTCGGGCTCGTTGCCGCGTACGGCACCTTCCCGCTCGCGGCAGCGGTGTCGTCGGCGCTGGCGATCCTGGCCCACTGGCTCGGCGGGTTCGATGCGCTGTCTTCACTCGAGGTGAACCGCGAAGCCCTCGCGCTCTGGGTCGACGGCTTGAGCTTCATCGCGTCGGCGATCCTCATCTGGGGCCTGCCCCTGCCGAAGCCGGAACGCAAGGAGGGGACCCGGCGGATCGACTGGACGCAGACGTTCCGGGAGATCGTGGAGGGCCTGCGCTTCATCCGGTCCGACCGTCTCGTGCGCGCGGTCATGATCGGTCTGGCCGGTGGCATCATCGGTGCGGGGGCGATGGTCCCGCTCGGAGCGGTGTTCGCCGAAGAGGTCCTCGGCAGCACCTCCCTGTTCTTCGTGCTGATGACAGGGCTCGGCACCGGGCTCGCGATCGGCGTGGCGACCCTGCTCGCGGTCCAGAAGAAGGTGCCGCGCGACATGGTGTTCACCACCGCGGTGATGGGTGTGGGGGTGTTCCTCGTGGTCGCCGCGAGCTTCAGCAACATCTTCCTCGCGGTCCTGTTCATCGCCGCGGTCGGCGGGTTCGCGGGAACCGCCTACATCACCGGGTTCACGCTGTTGCAGGAGAACGTGGCCGATGAGCTCCGCGGCCGCACCTTCGCGACGCTCTACACGATCGTCCGGCTCTGTCTTCTCGTGTCCCTCACGATCTCGCCGCTCTTCGCCGACCTCTTCGACTGGCTCACCGAGATCGTGCTCGGCCCCGACCGCACCGCGACGATCGGCGACTTCAGCTACGCGATCCCCGGCGTGCGGGTGGCCTTGTGGGGAGGTGGCCTGGTGACGCTGGCATCGGGGATCCTCGCCCGGTACCTGGTGCGCCGGGCCCGGAAGGCGCGGTCGACCGCGGAACCGACGACGCCGTGAGCGCGACCCCTCCGCCGACCGCGCGGTTCATCGTGCTCGAAGGCGCCGACGGCAGCGGCAAGTCGACGCAGGTCGCGCGACTCGCCGAACGGTTGCGGGCCGACGGGCGAACCGTCGTCGAGACCTTCGAACCGGGCGCGACTGCGCTCGGCGCCCGGATCCGCGCGCTCGTGCTCGACGGTCCGAGTGCGTCGGTCGGGGGCGCGGCGCCCGATGCCACCACTGAGGCGCTCCTCATGGCGGCCGATCGGGCCCAACACGTGGCCGAGGTGGTCCGTCCCGCGCTCGACCGCGGCGACTGGGTGGTCTGCGACCGCTTCGTCCCGTCGTCGCTCGTCTACCAGGGCGTCGCCCGTGGCCTCGGTGTCGATGCCGTCGGCGCGACGAACGCGTGGGCGACCGGCGGCCTCCGACCCGACCTGGTCGTCGTGCTCGATGTCGACGACGCCGTGGCCGACTCCCGCCGAAGTCAGTCGGATCGCCTCGAACGGGAAGGCGGCGGCTTCCACGCCGCGGTGCGGGCCGGCTACCGGGACCTGGCGCGAACGCAGGGGTGGGACCTGGTCGACGCGAACGATTCCGCCGAGGCCGTGGCGGATCGCATCTGGGCCATCGTCACCAGGAGCTCCGATGCCTGACGCGTCGCGGCCCGATCTGTCGGCCTACGACCCGTGGACGGCAGTCGTCGGACAGGAGCGCGCGGTCGAGCTGCTGCGCCGCGCCGCGCTCCGACCGGTGCACGCCTACCTCCTCGTGGGCGGCCGGGGATCCGGTGCCGAGGATGCCGCCCGTGCCTTCGCGACGGCGCTGGTCGGGGCCGTCGACGACCGCCCGCAACGCCGCGCCCACCCCGACGTCGTCGAGTTCGAGCCGGTCGCCAACGCGTATTCGGTCGCCGAGGTACGCGAGGGAATCATCCCGGAGGTGCACCGCAGCCCGATCGAGGGCGACCGCAAGGTCGTCATCGTGCTCGACGCCGAACGGTTGCAGGGAGCTCCGGGATCCGGCGGCGCACCTGCGAGCGCGCTGCTCAAGACGCTGGAGGAACCACCGGCTCGCGCGGTCCTCGTCCTCGTCACCGCTGCGCCGGGCGAGTTGCTCGACACGATCCGCTCGCGGTGTCAACGCGTCGATCTCGCTGCGCTCGACCTCGCCACCCTCCAGGCCGCACTCGAACGCGACGGCGTCGACGCCGCCCGCGCCGCGTTGTCGGCCCGCCTCGCGGGCGGTCAGATGGCCCGAGCCCGGTTGCTCGCCGGCCGGTACGCACAGCTGCGCGACTCGTTCTCACTCGCGCCCACCCGGCTCGACGGCAGCGGTGCTGCCGCCGTGACCGTTGCCGAGGACCTCGTCGGCGCGGTGCAGGACGCCGCCACGGGCCTGCGGGCGACCCACGATGCCGAAGCGGTCGCGCTCGACGCCGAGATCGAACGGGCCGGGTACCCGCCCCGCGCAGCCCAGGCGCTCACCCGCCGGCTCCGTGAGCGCCACAAGCGGGAGGACCGCCGCGCCCGGACCGAGGCCCTGCACGAGGGGATCACCGCGCTCGAATCGATGTACCGCGACGCGCTCGCGGTGGGTGCGCCACCTGTGAACACCGACCGCGGGATCCTCGCCGTCAGGCCCGCCGCCGCAGCCGACGCGCTCGACGCGTGCTCCGAGGCGCGGCGGGCGTTCGAGTTCAACCCGAACGAGGGCCTGCTCCTCGAGCGGCTGATGCTCCATCTCCCTGCCGTGGACACGCCGGCGCATCGGTAGACTCTCCGCTTTCGCCGGGATAGCTCAGTAGGTAGAGCAGCTCACTCGTAATGAGCAGGTCAAGGGTTCGACTCCCTTTCCCGGCTCCACCAGCACAAGCGTGCTCACAGCGTTGGTCCTACCGTTGTCACCGGTGCTGAATGCGCGTCACGATTGCCCCGATGGCAAACCCCGGGCGGCAGTCGTGGTCTCTGAAGACCATCGAGATCGTCGATGACCAGATCCGGACGTGGCGCTGCCAACGTCGGGATCGCGCGGCGGTCGGTTCTTCCCGCCCGCGACACCGAATCCCGCGCTCTCGTAGGATCCGTCCCTCGCGGGTGGCGGTCGATGGGGGCTCGCAATGGATCGACGGACGTTTCTTCGCATCAGCACCCTCGGGGGGACGGCGCTCGCGCTCGGCGGGATGGGCACGGTGCTCGCGGCGTGCGACCCGGTCGGGCTCGCGACGACGCCCGACTCCAACGGTCTGCTGCTGCATCCGTTCTTCACCGGTCGCAAGCTCGCCACCAGTGGCCAGATCGTGGCCGGCACCGGCTACGCGTGGCACGCGAACCCCGACGGGGGCGCGTGCTTCACGCTCGCCGGAGGCGGCTGGAGCTACGTCAGCAACAGCGAATCGATCCCGGGCGGCGCGGGCTATCTCCGGTTCGACTCGCAGGGCGAGATCGTCGGCGCCGGGAGCTGCCTGACCGGCTCGCTGGTCAACTGTGCGGGCGGTCCGACCCCGTGGGGCACGTGGCTCAGCTGCGAGGAGTTGCCGGGCGGCCGGGTGTGGGAGTGCCACCCGATCGGCGCGGTGCCCGCAGTGGCGCGACCCGCGCTCGGGCTCTTCAAGCACGAGGCGGCGGCGTGCCACCCCGCGAGCAAGCGGATCTACCTCACCGAGGACGAGACCGACGGTGCGCTGTACCGCTTCACACCCGCCGTCTGGGGTGACCTCTCGGCCGGCGTGCTCGAGGTGCTCACCGGGACGGTGGCTGCCCCGGCCTGGTCGGTCGTCCCCGACCCCGACGGCAACCCCACGGCAACCCGCAACCAGGTTCCGAACACGGTGCGGTTCCGGGGTGGCGAGGGCATCGACATCAGCAACGGTCGGGTGGTGTTCTCCACCAAGGGGGACAACCGCATCTGGGCCTACGACCCCGGCGCCAACACCCTCACCGTGCTCTACGACGCGGCGGTACAGGTGAACGGAGTGCTCTCCGGCGTCGACAACGTCGAGACCTCGGCCGCGGGCGTCGTCTACGTCGCCGAGGACGGCGGCAACATGCAGATCGTCCTCGTGCGCGACGACGGGAGGACCTTCCCGGTGGTGCAGCTGCCGGGGGTGACCGGGTCCGAGATCACCGGCCCCGCGTTCGACCCGTCGGGCACGCGCCTGTACTTCTCGTCGCAGCGCAACCCCGGTGCCACCTACGAGGTGAGCGGACCCTGGGCCGCGTTCACCGCGCCGGGCTCGCCCTGAGCCCACTCCGTTCGGGCAGGAACCACCGCAGAGGTGGCTTCCGCGTCATCGAAACCTCTGGCGAGGTCAGGCGGCGTGGGGGGAGCCGCCGGAGCCGGTGCCGGGGCGCGGGCCGGGCTCGGCTTCGGTCGGGGGCGCGGCGTCCTGGTCGGAGCGGAACTGCTCGGGCGACGGCATGTAGTCGGACGCCCGGTGGATCAGGCGGTGCGCGCTCCCGAGCATGCCTTCGTGGCGTTCGTGGTGGCGGTGCTGGGAGAGCCACGCGCTCGCGAGGGCCCCGGCACCGAACGCGACGGCCGGGACGATGATGACCATGAAGCCGCCGAACAGATCCGACGCCTGCACCCCGATGCTGTCGGCGATGCTGGTCCAGCCCCGCGTGGTGACGGTACCGACGGCCCAGGCGGCGATCCCGATGGTGAGGATCGCGCCCGAGAGCGCCAGCGGGGCGCGGAGGACACGCATCGGGTGGTCGGTGAACGCGAGGACCGCACGTCGACGCCAGATGTTGAAGGCCAGCAGGGCCGCGGCGATCCCGGCACCGAGCGTGGCCCCGGTGGCCAGCGCCTGCCCGATCGGGTGTCCGTTCGTCACCCCGACCACCTCGACCGCCGACGGGCGGTCCGGGTCGTACCGGATCGGCAGCGTGGATCGGATCCAGTCGTTCCCCGGGGAGTCGATGTGCACGCTCGCCCGGCGGCGGTCGCCCCCCCGATCCCAGTAGGAGAGGTCCAGCTCGAGGCCGTCGCCGGCCCGGACCCCGCGGATGCTCGCGACCGCCGGGGTCCAGTCGTTGGTGACGGTCGCGTCATGGCGCCAGTCGTCCCAGATGCGCTGGAGGCGGGACGCGCTGCCGACCAGGAGCGGGACAGAGAGCACCACGAGCACTACGACCGTGGCCCCGATCAGCAGCCGGACCGGATTCCGTACCGCGCCGCGGACGTGCTGCCATCCGGCGGCGCCGCGCCGCTGGGCGGCCGCGACGCCGCGCTCGACGCGGGACGGGGGCGGAACGGGAGGCGGAGCGGCGTCCATGACCCTTCCAGTGTGGCCTCGTCGCCGGGGCCTCCACGCGCGCCCCGAAGCGGTGGCGGGCCCGACCGATCGGTACAGTCGCGGCGATGGCGGATCAGGAGCAGTTCGCGGAACTGGCGATGCCGTACATGGACGCCCTCTACTCCGCCGCGCTCCGGATGACCCGCAACCCGGCCGATGCCGAGGACCTGGTCCAGGAGACGTACCTCCGGGCCTATCGGGGGTTCCCCGGTTTCCAGGAGGGGACGAACCTCAAGGCCTGGCTCTACAAGATCCTGACCAACACCTTCATCAACATCTACCGGGCCAAGAAGCGGCGGCCCGAACAGGTCGATCTCGACGACACCGAGGACTTCTACCTGTACCGGAAGCTGGGGGGGCTCGAGGCGGTCGAATCGCAGCGAACGCCCGAGTCCGAGGTCCTCGACCAGATGCCCGAGGCAGTGGTCAAGGAAGCCCTCGAGGCGTTGCCGGAGCAGTTCCGTATGGCGGTGCTCCTCGCCGACGTCGAAGGGTTCTCCTACAAGGAGATCGCCGAGATCACCGAAGTTCCGATCGGAACGGTGATGAGTCGGCTCCATCGCGGAAGAAAGCAGCTGCAGAAGCGGTTGTGGGATCTGGCTGTCGAACGAGGTCTCGTCGAGGGAGCCTCGCCCACGGTCACGGGGGGTTAGCGATCACATGAGCGAGCACATGAGCCCGATCACATGAGCCAGCCGACATGACCGAACCCCCGGAGCCTCCCGAGCGGGTCGAACGGGTCGACTGTGACCAGGCGATCATCGAGATCTACGAGTACCTCGACGGGGAGCTCACGGTCTGGAAGCGGACGGCCATCGCGCAGCACCTCGACGACTGCCCGCCGTGTGCGCACGGGTTCACGTTCGAGATCGAGTTGCGGCAGGTGATCGCCTCGAAGTGTCGTGAGCAGGTCCCCCCCGACCTGAAGCGACGGATCGCCGAGGCGCTGGGCCTCGACCCGGGCTGAGCCGACCGGTTCCCCCGGCCCCGCCGCCCGCATCTACGATGACGAGCGTGTTCGAGACGATTCCCGCACCCATCGCCGAGCTCTGGTTCTACTGGCTCGCGCCGATCTTCCTCCTGAGCTTCGTCGGTGTGCTCGGCCTCCTCGGGCTCGGGTACTACCAGAAGGTCGTCAAAGTGAAGCGGGGCCGGTAAGGCGATGGCACCCGCCCCGGTCGTCGACTTCCCCGTCGAGGGTGTCGAGGGTGATCGGGGCACGAGCGCGCCGGATCCGGTCGACTGGGACCTCGCGCTGCGAGTCGCCCGCCGGGTCGCGGGCCGAGAGCCGCTCGCAGCGTCGTACCTCGCCGACTCCCTCCGCCGCGACTTCGCCGCCGTCACGGTCGAGGCCGAAGCGCTCGTCACCGACTTCACCGGCCTGCGCCCGCCGACTCCGGCCCGGGGTCAGCTGCTCGACCGCGCCGGCTGGGTCGAGGCGAACATCGCGTCGATGCAGCGCCTGCTCGCGCCGCTCACCAGCAAGGTCGGCGACCGGGTGGCCCGGAGCCCGCTCGCTCCGGTCGGTCGACGCGTTGCCGGTACCGAGATGGGGATGCTGCTCGGGTGGGCGGGCAAGCGTGTGCTCGGCCAGTACGACCTCCTCGTGCCCGACGACCCGGAACGTCCCTCCGACGACGATGCCGTGTACTACGTCGGACCGAACGTGCTGGGTCTCGAGAAGCGGTACGCGTTCCGGCCCCGCGACTTCCGCCTCTGGATCGCGCTGCACGAGCTGACCCACCGGGCCCAGTTCACCGCGGTGCCCTGGTTGCGGCCGTACTTCCTCTCGCTCGTAGAACAGTCCCTCTCGCTTGTCGAGCCCGACCCCACCCGGCTCCTCCGGGTCCTCGGCCGGGTCGCCGACGACCTCCGACGCGGCCGCAATCCCCTCGACGACGGCGGGCTCGTCGGGCTGCTGGCGACACCCGAGCAGCGGGCGCTGTTGGATCAGACGCAAGCGCTGATGTCGCTCCTCGAGGGCCACGGCAACCTGGTGATGAACCGGCTCGGACGCGAACACGTCGCGGGCCAGGCGCGCATGGCGCACATCCTCCAGGCCCGACGGAGCACGGGCGGGGTGACCGCGCTCGTGCAGAAGCTCCTGGGCTTCGAGATGAAGATGCGCCAGTACGAGATCGGCGAACGCTTCTGCGACGCGGTCGTCGCCGAAGCCGGACTCCCCGCGCTCGATGCTGCCTGGCGGGGACCGGAGCAGCTCCCGACCCTCGACGAGCTCGACCGGCCCGTCGAGTGGTTGCGCCGCGTCGGCGCCTAGAGCATGCCCGTGGTACTCGTCGTCGACGACGAGCCCGACATCCGCACGCTGATGAAGATCAACCTCGAGGCCGCCGGCTACTCCGTGGTCACCGCGGCCAGCGGTGAGGAGGCGCTCGAGGTGGTGCACCGCCAGCCGCCCGACGCGATGTTCCTCGACCTCATGATGCCGGGGATCGACGGGTGGGAGGTGCTCGCCGAGCTCAAGGCGGGTCGCGGCCCAGGATCGGAGTTCCCGGTGTTCCTGGTCACCGCGTTGCACGATGGCGAGCTGCGGGTGCGGGGCGGAATCGAAGGTGCGCTCCGGTACATCACGAAGCCGTTCGATCCCGGCGACCTGGTGCGTGCGCTCGAGCAGGTGCTCGACCCGGAAGCGCCCGCGGAACGCGAGCTGCGCCGACGGGTGCAGTCGGCCGCGCTCCAGGCCCTGGCGAGGTCGGAGACCGGTGTGGTGGGCGATGCCGATCCCGTTCGGGGTCCGCACGTGCGTCTCACACGGCTGGAGCACGCCACCGTGTACCCCGTCCCGACCTCGGCGTCGGAGCAACCCCCCGACCCGCTCGCGTCGCTCACGGCCAAGCAACGGCGTCTCGTCGAGGAGCTCGCGACCGGCGCGTCGGTGGCAACGGTCGCACGGGAGCTCGGAACGAGTCGGAGCAGTGTCTACGCGAGCCTGCGACGCGTCTGCCGCAAGCTCGACCTCATGGGAACCCGCGACCTGCTCGACGTGGTCCGCCAGGGAACCCTCCGCCGCGATCCGTGAACGGATTCGACGCGGCGATGCGACTGCACGCCCGCCGCGGCGACTTCACCGAACTGCGCGCACCCGTGGTCGTCGCCTGCTCCGGCGGCGCCGACTCGCTCGCGTTGTTGGCGCTCTCGGCTGCGGCCGACCTCCGTCCGGTCGCGGTGCACGTCGATCACGGGCTGCGGCCCGGGAGCAGCGCCGAGGGGCGGTTCGTCGAGCGGACCGCGGCACAACTGGGAGTGGGCTTCCGCGGCCGACGGGTCACGGTCGCACCTGGGCCGAACCTGGAAGCCCGCGCCCGCGCCGCCCGGTACGGCGCGCTCGAGGCGACCCGTCGTGAGGTCGACGCGTCCTCGGTGCTCACCGGCCACACGGCCGACGACCAGGCCGAGACCGTGCTCCTCAACGTGCTGCGGGGCGCAGCCACCGACGGGCTCGCAGGGATCCCTGCACGCCGCGGCCCGCTCGCCCGTCCCCTCCTCGGCGTGCGCAGGGCCGACACCCACGCGATCTGCCGGGCGCTCGGGCTCGGTCCGGTCGACGATCCGATGAACCGGGACCCGGCGTACCGCAGGGTCTTCATCCGTCGGGAGGTGCTCCCAGCGCTGGAACGCGCCGCCCGCCGCGACCTCGTTCCCGTGCTGGCGCGCCAGGCGGAGGTCCTGCGGGCGGAATCCGACCTCCTCGACGACCTCGCGAACGACGCGCTCCACCGGGTCGGAGGAGCCGCGCCGCGCGGGTTGGAACTGGCGAACCTCCCGGTCGCGCTCGCCCGACGCGCGGTCCGGGTGTGGCTCGGGGCTCCGGCGCCGTCGTTCGACGAGGTCGATCGCGTCCTCGGGGTCGCGCGCGGCGACGCCCGGGCCGCGGAGCTCGGTGGGGCCCGGCGGGTCGAGCGGAGCGGTGGTGTGCTCCGACTCCGCGTGCAGCCGTCGACGCCGGGCGCCGTCACGATGCACTTCCCGGGCGCCGCGACGGCGAGCACGTTGCGCCTCGAGAGCTGGGTCGAACGGTCCGCACCGGTCCGCTGGCCCGATGGTCGCTGGACCTGCGTGCTCGACGCCGAGATGGCCGGCGACTTCGGGCGACTCGTCGCCCTCGACTCCGCGACGGGTGTGCTCGCCGGCGTCGACGGGGCCGAGCTGTGGAGGGTCGGCTACGGTGTCGGCACTTCCGCTCGGATCGGTCCGGGTACGCGCCGCTTCCTGTGGATCACCGCAGAGGTGAGCGGGGTGGGAGTCGCGGATACGGACGTCGCGGCGCACGACATCACGGGAGAGCGAGCGTGAACGATCCTCAACTCGGCCGGATCGTCGTCGGCGAGAGCGACCTCCGAGACCGGGTCACGGCGATCGGCAAGGAGATCACGGCCGACTACGCCGACAACCCGCCGCTGCTCGTCGGCGTGCTCAAGGGTGCGTGCGTGTTCATGAGCGACCTCGCCCGGGCGATCGACCTCCCCGTGGAGTTCGACTTCATGGCCGTGGCGTCGTATGGATCCGCCACCCGCACGAGTGGTGTCGTGCGGATCGTGAAGGACCTCGACATCGAGCTCACCGGTCGGCACGTCGTGATCGTGGAAGACGTCGTCGACTCGGGCCTGACCCTGGGGTATCTGCGCAAGAACCTGGCCGCCCGTCGTCCGGCGTCGCTCGAGGTGTGTGCGTTGCTCCTCAAGGAGGGCCTCCAGAAGGAGGAGCCCGACCTGAAGTACGTGGGCTTCCGGATCCCGCCCGACTTCGTGGTCGGCTACGGCCTCGACGTGGCGGAGCGGTACCGCAACCTCCCCCACATCGCCGAGTACCTCGAGTAGGGCTCACCCGATTTTCTCGTCGGGTGCAGGCGGCCTGTAACCTTTCTGGCCTTGAACAAGCAGCGACGCAACCTCGTCGTCATCGTGGTGGTCGCCCTCCTCGGTGTCGTGGTGGTCACCCAGGTGCTGCGTCGCGACTCGGCTCGCAAGAGCCTCGATCTGTCGACCTACGAGAACCGCCTCGCGAACGGCGACGTGAAGGAGGCGACGCTCTACGACCGTGACCACGTCGTGAAGGGCTCGCTCGCCAACGGGACCGACTACGAGGTGCGGTTCCCCGAGCAGTACACCGACGAGATCACCAAGGAGATCCGCGACGCCGACGTCGCGAAGTTCAGCGTCGACTCGCAGAAGCCGAACCCCTGGTTGTCGTTCGTCGCCGGGATCATGCCGTTCCTGCTGATCATCGGGCTCGCGATCTTCTTCATGAGTCAGATGCAGGGCGGCGGCAGCCGGGTCATGAGCTTCGGCAAGTCGCGGGCCAAGGCGGTCTCGAAGGACCAGCCGAAGACGACCTTCGCCGACGTCGCCGGCCTCGACGAAGCGGTCGAGGAGCTGCAGGAGATCAAGGACTTCCTCGCGTCGCCGACGAAGTTCCTCGACATGGGCGCGAAGATCCCGAAGGGCGTCCTGCTCTACGGCCCGCCGGGAACGGGGAAGACCTTGCTCGCCAAGGCGGTCGCGGGTGAAGCGGGTGTCCCGTTCTTCTCGATCAGCGGGTCCGACTTCGTGGAGATGTTCGTCGGCGTGGGCGCGTCGCGGGTGCGCGACCTGTTCGAGCAGGCGAAGAACGCGGCTCCGGCGATCATCTTCGTCGACGAGATCGATGCTGTCGGTCGCCACCGGGGTGCCGGCGTCGGTGGTGGCCACGACGAGCGCGAGCAGACGCTCAACCAGCTCCTCGTCGAGATGGACGGGTTCGACGTGAAGGCGGGGGTGATCCTGCTCGCGTCCACGAACCGACCCGACATCCTCGACCCCGCGCTGCTGCGCCCCGGTCGCTTCGACCGCCAGATCGTCGTCGACCGTCCCGACCTCGAGGGTCGGAAGGCGATCCTGCGGGTCCACGGCGAGTCGAAGCCGCTCGCCGACGGTGTCGACCTCGACGTGATCGCCCGACGCACTCCGGGATTCACCGGCGCAGATCTCGCCAACCTCATGAACGAAGCCGCGCTGCTCTCGGCTCGTCACGATCTCAAGCAGATCGGCCTCGTCCAGCTCGAGGAGGCGATCGACCGCGTCATGGCCGGACCCGAGCGCCGAAGCCGCGTCATCTCCGAGCGCGAACGTCGGGTCATCGCGTACCACGAGGGCGGTCATGCCCTCGTGAGCCATGCGCTCCCGAACACCGACCCGGTGCACAAGGTCTCGATCATCCCCCGCGGCCGAGCGCTCGGGTACACCCTCACGTTGCCGATGGAAGACAAGTTCCTCGTCACCCGCAGCGAGCTCACCGACGAGCTCGCGATGCTGCTCGGTGGCCGCACCGCGGAGGAGCTGATCTTCGCCGACCCCACCACCGGCGCCCAGAACGACATCGAGCGGGCCACGGTCGTCGCCCGGCAGATGGTCACCGAGTTCGGCATGAGCGACGCCCTCGGACCCATGCGGTTCGGTCAAGCACAGGGCGAGGTCTTCCTCGGTCGCGACTTCCAGTCGACCCCCGACTACTCCGACGACGTCGCGATGCGCATCGACAACGAGGTCCGCTCGTTGATCGACGGCGCCCACGCGGCCGCGCGCGACATCATCGAGTCGAACCGCGCCGTGCTCGAGCATCTTGCCGACGCGCTCATGGAACACGAGACGCTCGAGGCCGACGCGGTGCAGGCGATCCTCGAGCCCGTCGACGTGTACGAGCGGACTCCGGGGAGCGGCCGACCGTCGGCTGCGGCCGCGAGCGACGCCCCGCCTCGCCGGTCGCCGCCCGCCCGTGGCTGACTCCGACGACCAGCCGTCGGGCTCGGTTCCGATCCAGCGGGAGCGGATCGCGGCCGCGGTGCGCGAGATTCTCATCGCGATCGGGGAGGATCCCGACCGCGACGGCCTGGTGCGCACCCCCGAGCGGATCGGCGACATGTACGCCGAGATCTTCAGCGGCCTGCACGACGATCCCTCCCGCCACCTCGCCGTCACGTTCGAGGCCCATCACGACGAGATGGTGATGATCCGCGACATCCCCCTGGCGAGCGTCTGCGAGCACCACCTCATCCCGTTCACGGGGCGGGCGCACGTCGCCTACATCCCGGGGGGCGACGGCCGGATCACCGGGTTGTCGAAGATCGCCCGACTCGTCGACGGGTTCGCCAAGCGACCCCAGGTGCAGGAGCGTCTCACCACCCAGATCGCGGATGCCCTCGTCGACGTGCTCGCCCCCGACGGCGTGTTCGTGGTGATCGAGGCGGAGCACCTCTGCATGTCGATGCGGGGGGTCCGCAAACCGGGCGCCCTCACGGTGACGTCGGCGGTGCGGGGCCTCTTCAAGGCGAACCCGGCGACCCGCGCCGAGGCCATGAGCTTCATCGGCCAGGCCGGCCGACGTTTCTGAACGCCGTCTGACCTCCCGGTGATCGGGTGGGCGGACGGTACGCTCTGGCCGATGTTCACCTGGGAGCACATCCTGAGCGGTTCGCGCGCCCCGGTGATGGGCGTGGTGAACGTGACCCCCGATTCGTTCTCCGACGGCGGCCGGTTCCTCGACCCCGACGCGGCCGTCGCCCACGGTCTCGCCCTCGTGGCCGACGGCGCCGCGGTGCTCGACGTGGGTGGCGAGTCGACGCGCCCCGGGGCCGAACCGGTGGGAGTCGACGAGGAGCTCCGACGCATCGTCCCGGTGGTCCGCCGCCTCGTCGAGGAGCTCGGGACCGGCTCGTCGTCGGTGCCGGTGAGCATCGACACCACCAAGGCCGCGGTCGCGACCGCGGCGATCGATGCCGGCGCCGTCGTCGTCAACGACGTCTCGGCGGGTCGGGCCGACCCGGAGATGTTCGCAGTGGTCGCCGAGTCGGGCGCTGGATTCGTCGCCATGCACATGCTGGGGACGCCGAGCACGATGCAGGCGGATCCCCGGTACGCCGACGTGGTCGATGAAGTCGGCGGGTTCCTCGTGGACCGGCTGGCGGCTGCGCGCGCCGCGGGCATCGCCTCGGGCGCACTGATGGCCGACCCGGGCATCGGGTTCGGCAAGCGGGTCGAGCACAACCTCGAGCTCATCGCCCGACTCCCCGAGCTCGGGGCGCGTGTTGCCGCCCCGGTGCTGGTCGGTCCGTCACGCAAGGCGTTCATCGGCTCGGTGCTCGGCGACCCGGATCCCACGCGACGCGAGGAAGGAACATTGGCCACGGTGACCTGGGCGCTCGATCACGGGGCCGCCATGGTGCGCGTGCACGACGTGCGTGCCGCGGTCCGCGCCGGGCGCCTGCTGCACGTCATGGAGGAGAGCGCGGCATGAGAGGTCGGTGGGCGCAGGGGCTCGAACCCCGGTTCTTCTGCTGGATCATCAAGGATCGCCTCGCCGGCTCCGAACGGCCGGGCGGGTTCGCGCGCAACCATCGCAAGGTGCGCCGCCAGGAGGAGCTGATCTGGCTCCGCCAGCACGGCTTCACCCACGTGGTCTCGTTGCTGGATTCGTCGCACAACCTGCACGCGTACGACGAAGCCGGGATCGCGTACCTCCAGGTCCCGTTGGGTCGCAGCGACGAGATGCCCCGCCGCCTCGCGGAGATCTACGGCACGATCGCCCGGTTCCTCGACGACCCGGCCGAGCGGGTGCTCGTGCACTACGAGGAGTTCGGCGACCGGCTGATCGGCGTCTTCGCGGGCTACCTGATCTACACCGGCCTCGTGCCCGAGGGTCCGCATGCGATCCAGGTGCTCGAGAAGCAGACGGGTCGGCAGATGGGAACCGTCGGTCGCGAGATCGTCGCGGCGACGCTCTCCGAGCGCCTGTTGCGCCAACGAGCCGAGTGAGAGGGCTCCGGTGACCCGATGACCGACCGGATCCTGATCGTCGGGTTGCGCGAGCTCGGTGTGCACGGCGTCCTCCCGGAGGAGCAGATCCGTCCGCAACCCTTCGAGGTCGACGTCGAGCTCGAGGTCGATGTGCGCGCGGCGGGCACGAGCGACGATCTCGAGGACACCGTCGACTACGCGGCGGTGTCGGAGGCGATCGCGCGGGTGGTGTCGTCGGAGCGTTACCAACTGTTGGAGCGGCTCGCGACGAGGATCGGCGAGGTCTGTTGCGCCGATCGTCGCGTCACGGGTGTGACCGTGACCGTCCGGAAGCTCAACGCGCCCGTCCGCGCGATGCTCGACCATGTCGCCGTGCGGATCCACCGGTAGCGGTGACCTCCGGGAACGCGGGGCCGCGCGCGTACCTCGGTCTCGGTGCGAACCTCGGCGATCGGGCCGGCGCGCTGCAACGGGCGCTGAACAGCCTGATGGTCACCGTGGGGGTCGACGTGGTCGCGATCTCCGACGTCTACGTGACGGAGCCGGTCGGCGGTCCGGAGCAGCCCGAGTTCTACAACGCGGTCGTGGCGCTCGAGACCGACCTCACCGCGCGGGAGCTCCTCGAGATCGCGCAACGGCTGGAACAGGATGCCCGCCGCGTCCGTCACGAACGCTGGGGACCCCGCACCCTCGACGTCGACGTGTTGCTCGTGGGTGACACCCAGCTCGACGAACCCGACCTGGTCGTCCCGCACCCGCGCATGTGGGACCGCGGGTTCGTCCTCGCCCCGCTGGCCGACGTGGCCCCCGGTCTCGTCCACCTGCCTGCGTCGGGCAGTTGGCGGGGGGTGCGGCGGGCCGACGTATCCTTGGTGCTTCCCGAGCACCGGTAAGTCGTCCGGACCCACAGCGGCCGGAACGAGAGGAACCGTGCACGAACCCACGCCGTCGCGCTCCAGCCGTCCGCGAAGCGCAGCGTCGCCGCGCCTGGATCCACCGAGCCCGGGTCGACCGCGTCCGGTCGCGATCGTCGGGCCGGGTCGCGCCGGTGTCGCGGTCGGTGCCGCCCTGCACGGTGTCGGCTGGCCAGTGGTCGCCGTCGCCGGCCGCCGGGTCGACGCGTCGTCGACGCTCGACGCCGCCGCCGTGCTCGGAGCCCCCGCCCGGGTGCTCGACGACGTGGGCCGCGGCGCCGAGGTGATCATCCTCGCGGTCCCCGACGATGCGATCGAGACCGCCGCCCGAGGGGTCGTCGGCTCGGCCGGCTCCGGTGCGCTCATGATCCACCTCGCCGGTTCCCGTGGCCTCGAGGTGTTCGCCGCCGCGGCCGGCGTCCACCCCGACGTCCGCTTCGCCGCGCTCCATCCCCTCGTCTCCATCCCGACGCCCGACCCCCACCACCTCGCGCGGCGGTTGGAGCGCGGTGGCCGGTGATCCCGACGTGTACGACGTGGCCGCCGCGCTCGGTCTGCAGGCGTTCACCGTGGCCGACGGTGATCGGGCGCGCTACCACGCGGCGGCGTCGATCGCCGCGAACCACGTCGTCGCACTCCTCGGTCAGGTGGAACGCTTGGCCGAAGGCGCCGGCGTCCCCCGCGAAGCGTTCTACCCACTCGTCCGCGCTGTCGTCGACAACTGCGAGCGCATCGGACCCCGCGACGCCCTCACCGGGCCCGTGATGCGCGGCGACCGGGAGACGGTCGAGCGGCATCTCGCCGCGCTCGCCCCCGAGGAGCGGGCGTTGTACCGAGCACTCGCCGCCGAGGCCTTCCGACTGAGTGGTCGAGACGACCCCGAGCTCGAGGCGCGACTCCGGTGATCACCTGCACGACGATCGCCGAGGTACGGGCCGCATGTGCAGCCGCCCGGTCCGACGGTCGTCGGGTCGGGTTCGTCCCCACGATGGGCTTCTTCCACGCGGGCCACCGTTCGCTCATGCGCTCGGCGCGGTCCGAGAACGACGTGGTGGTCGTGTCGATCTTCGTGAACCCCCTGCAGTTCGGACCGAGCGAAGACCTCGCTGCGTACCCGCGCGACCCCGAGGGCGATGCGCGGGTGGTCGAAGCGGAAGGGGTCGACGTGCTCTTCGCCCCGACCGTCGAGGAGATGTACCCGGAACCGACGCACACGACCGTGCACGTCGCGGGCCTGACCGCCGACCTCTGCGGTGCAGCGCGGCCCACCCACTTCGACGGCGTCACGACCGTCGTCGCCAAGTTGTTCTCGATCGTCGGTCCGTGTCGGGCCTACCTCGGCCGCAAGGACTTCCAACAGCTCGCCGTCGTCCGACGGATGACGACCGACCTGAACCTTCCGGTGGAGGTCGTCGGGTGTCCGCTCGTCCGCGAGGGCGATGGGCTCGCGATGTCGAGCCGGAACGCATACCTCTCCGAGCCGGAACGGGAGGCGGCCACCGTGTTGTCGAAAGCGGTCTTCTGGGCTTCGGAGACGGTGGTGCGCGGTGAGCGTGATCCGGAGTCGGTGATCGCGTCGATCCGCCAGGTCGCAGCACTCGAACCGACCGTGGCCCTCGAGTACGTCGAGGTGCGAACCGCGCGGGATCTCGCGCCGGTCGAAGTGCTGAGCGGCGAGGTGGTCGTCGCAGTGGCGGCCCGGGTCGGACGGGCGCGCCTCATCGACAACTGCACACTCTCGATCCGCGGCGACGACGTCGGGGTCGACCTCGGAGTCGTCGTCCGGCCGGGAACCTAGGCTCCCCCCATGCGTGGAGCGGTCTGAGATGTTCGATCTGCTGGTGCTCGGCTCGGGGGTCGCCGGTCTCTCCGCGGCGATCCGGGCCGCCCGGGCGGGCCTCACGGCCCTCGTCCTCACGAAGGGCGAGCTGAGCAGCTCCACGACCCAGTACGCGCAGGGCGGGGTGGCAGCCGCGCTGACCGCCGGAGATTCGCCGGAGCTGCACTTCGCCGACACGCTCGCTGCGGGGGCGGGTCTGTGTGATCCCGACGCGGTGCGGGTGCTGGTGTCCGAGGGGCCCGACCGGGTCCGCGACCTCATCGCCCTGGGCGCGGTGTTCGACCGCACCGGCGACGGTGAGGCCGCGGCGCTGGCGCTGGCCCGGGAGGGTGGTCACTCCCTCGCCCGGATCGTGCACGCAGGAGGCGACGCGACGGGCGCCGAGATCGAGCGGGCGCTCGTGGCATCGGTACGCGCCCTCGACGCGATCGAGGTCCGGGAGCGCTGCTTCACCGCGGAGCTGCTCGTCGAGTCCGGGCGCTGCGTCGGGGTGGTCGCGCTCGACCCGAGCGGCACGACCTTCGAGGTGCGGGCCCGCCACACCGTGCTCGCCACCGGCGGCGCCGGACAGATGTTCGCGGTCACGACGAACCCGGCACTGTCGACCGGCGACGGCATCGCGATGGCGATCCGGGCGGGTGCTGCGGTGGCCGACCTGGAGTTCGTGCAGTTCCACCCGACTGCGCTGCATCACCCGGTGATGCCTCGTCCGCTGCTCTCCGAAGCGCTCCGTGGAGAAGGCGCGGTGTTGCGCGACGAACACGGGACAGCGTTCATGGGCGACGAGCACCCGCTCGGGGATCTCGCGCCGCGTGATGTCGTCTCCCGTGCGATCACGCGGCGACTCCTCGACCGGGGAATCGATCACGTCTGGCTCGACGCCACCGGGATCGACGGGTTCGCCGGGCGCTTCCCGACGATCTGGCAGGCGTGCACCGCTGCGGGACTCGACCCCAGTCGGGAGTGGCTGCCGGTCGCGCCCGCCGCGCACTACCTCTGCGGGGGCCTCGCCACCGATCTCGACGGCGCGACGACTCTCCCCGGGTTGTGGGCGTGCGGCGAAGTGGCCTGTTCGGGTGTGCACGGCGCGAATCGTCTTGCGTCGAACTCGCTGCTCGACGGCCTGGTGTTCGGTCCCCGGATCGTCGACGCGATCGAGCGCGGGAAGAGCGACCCATCCGACACCGGCGTGCTCCGCGGCATCCTCGGTGACCCGTTCGGTTCGACGAACGCCGCCGACCTGTCGACAGCGCCGCCACCGACGCTCGCGTCGTTGCAGGAGCTGATGACGCTCGACGCGGGTGTGCTGCGCGACGCCGCCCGGCTCGAGCACGCGGCCGCCCGGCTGAGCGTGCCGTCGGCCGGTCCCGACATCGCGCAGTGGGAGCTGGCGAACCTGGTCACCGTGGCCCGGGCGCTCGTGCGGGGCGCGCTCGTGCGCCGTGAGTCGCGCGGGACCCACACCCGCCTCGACCATCCTGATCCGTCGGCTCCGTTCCTGGGGCGGCTGGTGCACGTCGGATCGGCTGCGCCCGAACTGGTGATGCTCCCGGCCGAGGTCAGGGCGTGAGCTCGTTGGATCCGCCCCCGGCTGCCGTGCACGACATCGTGGCCAGGGCGCTCGCCGAAGATCTCGGGATGCTGGGCGACCTCACGTCGCTCGCGGTGATCCCGGCAGATGCGACGGGCCGCGGCCGGTTCGTCACCCGCGCCGACGGCGTGCTCGCGGGCACGGCCGCGGCGACCGAGACGTTCCGTCAGCTCGACCCCCTCGTCGCTGTCGACTGGCTGGTCGGCGACGGTGCACCGATCCGGGCCGGCGACGATCTCGGCACCGTCGCGGGTCCGCTCCGCTCCGTGCTCACCGGCGAACGGACCGCCCTGAACCTGCTCCGTCACTGTTCGGCGATCGCGTCGCTCACCCGCCGCTTCGTCGACGCGGCCGCGGGGCGCACCCGCGTCCTCGACACCCGCAAGACGACCCCGGGTCTCCGTGCACTCGAGAAGGCTGCGGTGCGGGCCGGCGGTGGGTTCAACCATCGTGAGTCGCTGTCGGACGCGGTCTTGATCAAGGACAACCACCTCGTCGCGTGCGATCTCGGCGAGGCGATCGGGCGGGCGCAGGCGCAGTGGCCCGGCCGACTCGTCGAGTGCGAGTGCGACACGCTCGAGCAGGTGGTCGCGGCACGCGCCGCGGGCGCCGACCGCATCCTGCTCGACAACATGTCGCCGGAGCTCGTGAAGGAAGCGATCGGGCTGCTCGAGGGGACGGTGCCGGTCGAGGTGTCGGGCAACGTGAACCTCGAGACCATCGGCGCGTACGCGGCCGTCGAACCCCACTTCGTCTCGGTGGGGGCAATCACCCATTCGGCAGGCCAACTCGACCTCGCCCTCGATTTCGACTGACCGGAGTCAGGACCCATGCTCCTCGCCATCGATGCCGGCAACACCCAGACCGTGATCGGCCTCTTCAACGGAGCCGAGCTCGCCGACCACTGGCGCATCGCGAGCGTGGCCGAGCGCACGTCCGACGAACTCGCGCTGATGATCCAGCAGTTCCTCGGCTTCCACGGGTTCTCATTCGACGCGCAGGTCACCGGCGTCGCCATCGCATCGGGTGTCCCGCGCGTCACGGCCGAGCTCCGCACGATGACCCAGCGCTACTTCGGGTTCGAGGCGGTGGTGCTCGAACCGGGGGTTCGCACCGGGATGCCGATCCTCTACGACAACCCGAAGGAGGTCGGCGCCGATCGGATCGCGAACGCCGTCGGCGCCTACGACCTCTACGGCGGACCCACGATCGTCGTCGACTTCGGCACGGCCAACACGATCGAAGCGGTCAGCGAGAAGGGCGAGTACCTCGGCGGAGCGATCTTCCCGGGGATCGAGATCTCGATGGACGCGTTGTTCGCGCGTGCCGCTGCGCTGCGCCGAGTCGAGCTCGTGCCGCCGAAGAACGTGATCGGCAAGAGCACGGTCGAGTCGATCCAGTCGGGCGCGGTGTACGGGTTCAGCGGCCAGGTCGACGCTCTCGTCGACCGGTTCCAGGCCGAGCTGGGAGAGGGCCCCGTGGTCGCCACGGGTGGGCTGGCGGAGCTCATGACCCAGTACTCACGTACGATCCAGCATCATGAGCCGTGGTTGACGCTCCACGGCCTCCGGATCGTGTTCGAGAGAAACGAGTAGCCGTGCGTGTTCTCGTGACCGGGATGGGTGGGGAGCTGGGGACGCGCGTCACCCAGCTCCTCGAGGAACGTCCCGAGGTGCGCGAGATCCACGGCGTCGACTTCGTGCCACCGCGTCGGCGACTCCGCCGGGCCGAGTTCCACCGCATCGACTCGCGCGACCGCGAGAAGCTCGTTGCGTTCGTGAGCGACTATGCACCCGACGCCATCGCGCACTTCGGCGTATACGAACCGCACTCCCGAACGAGCCCCAAGGAGGCGGCAGAACGGACGCAGGCGTCGACGGTCGGGGCCATCGGGGCCGCCGCCCGGACCGGCAAGCTCGAACGGGTCGCGGCGCGCAGTGGGCTCGAGGTCTACGGCCGGACGCGCGGTCTCCCGGCCGTCCCCGACGAACGGTCCTTCCTCGCTCCGGGGAGCGCATACGGTCGAAGCTGCCTCGAGGTCGAGGCACTCTGTCGCGGGCTCGGCCGCCGCGACGGCTTCGCGGTGTCGACGCTGCGGATGGCCTCGGTGGTGGGGTCGCACGTCCCGAGTCCGCTCGGGCGGTTGCTCCGCCTCCCGCTGGTCCCCGTCCCGGCGTTCGCCGATCCCGCCTTCTCGTTGCTGCACCAGGAAGACGCCGCGCGCGCGATGGTCGAAGCCCTCTGCGCCGGCTACGACGGCCCGCTGAACGTGGTCGGTCCCGGCGCGGCCACACCCTGGCAGGCAGTCCGCCTCGGGGGTCGGGTCCCCGTTCCCGTGTTCGGGCCCGGCTGGGGTGCCGCGACCCGCATGGCCGAGCTCGCAGGCGCCCCGGTCCCCGAGCACGTGATCGAGTTGATGCAGCGGGGACGCACCGCCGACGGAAGTCGCATCGTCGATGCCCTCGGCCTCGACGACTTCCGCTCCACCCAGGAGGTCTGCACCGAGCTCTACGAATGGGCGACCGTCACCCCGATCCACCGCATCGAGGCCGTCGCGTGAGCCCGACCCCCCGTTCTGGTCATCTCCACGGTCGCCCTGCAACCTCACCCATGACCGGAACGGTGGTTTCGTGAGCGCCGGCGGGGTGGTCGCGTACGGGATCGACGAGGACCGGGCCCAGACGCCCGAGGGTCCGTGGTCGGCGTTGCGGCGCCGCATCGGTGGTCGCTACCCGATCGACCCGCATGGGTTCGATCCCCAGCTCCAGGACATGCTCGCCCCGCTGCTCGGTCTCGGGATGCGGGTCGACGTCGAGGGGGCCGAGCACATCCCCGAGCGCGGACCGGCGCTGCTCGTGTGCAACCGGGCCCTCGGTCTCGTCGAGCCGCTCGCACTCACGGTCGCGGTCCGGGCCCAGCGCGGTCGTCGCCTCCGCATCGTGGGTGTGCCCGACCTCCCCTTCGTGGGCGACGCGCTCCACAAGCTCGGCGGCATCGGTCCGTACCACGGCGACCTCGCCGCGCTGCTGCGCGCCGGGCACCTCGCGGCGGTCCCGCTCGGGCCGACGTGGTTGGCGCGAGGTGTCGGCACCCCGCCGCTCGGTCTGCTCGTCGCCGCGCTCGGCTACCCGGTCATGCCCGTCGCCGTGCTCGCCGGTGGTCCGCTCGGGCTCCCGATCCGTCCGTGGCGCGTGATCATCGGTGCACCGCTCGACATCGATCCGGTGGCCGGTCAGTACGTGGTCGGGGATCCGCTCGGCGGCGCCGAGCTCGCCGAAGCGGCCCGGGCCGGCGTGCGGGCCCTCGTCGACGCCGCGGGTTGAGCCGATCGTCCCATCCGCACCCGGGGTAGGGTCGCGGTGCTCGCGATCGCGAGCACCGGTCGGGGGACGTCGGGGAAGGGGTGTCGTGCCCGAGATCGTGGCCGATGACGGCGTCGCGATCCACTACGAGGTATGGGGTCGGCGGGGCGCAACGCCCGTGCTGATGATCCAGGGCCTCGGGGCCGACTCGCGCGGCTGGGCCCTCCAACGGATGGCCTTCGGTCGACGCCACCGGTGCTTCGCGATCGACAACCGGGGCACCGGACAGTCGGGTCGCCCACCCGCCCCGTACTCGCTCGAGCAGATGGCACGCGACGCCGTTGCCGTGCTCGACGCCGAGGGAGTCGATCGGGCCCACATCATGGGCGCCTCGATGGGTGGGGTCATCACCCAGTTCATCGCCGTGTTCCACCCCGAGCGCGTCGTCTCGTTGACGCTCGCGTGCACGGCCTGTCGCCACCACGAGTGGCGCCGCGAGCTACTCGCCGAATGGGCGGTCGAGGTCGGGGAGCACGGCATGTCGGCCCTCACTCGCGACGGACTCCAGTGGTTGATCGGCCCACGGCTGCGCCGTCGCTTCGGCGTGTGGCTGAACGTGCTCGCTCGGGTCGTCCTCCAGCAGCCACCGGAGCCGTTCGTGGCCCAGATCGGCGCGATCCTCGACGCATCCGACGAGGTGCGCTTCGCGCTCGAGCACGTCGTGGCGCCGACGCTCATCATCACGGGCTCGCAGGACGCGCTCACGCCGGTCGGCGACGCCGAGGAGCTGGCCGAGCTGATCCCGCACGCGCGCCTCGAGGTGATCACCGGTGCTGCGCACGGCCTGATGGTCGAGGCCCCGAACGGCTTCAACGACGCCGTCCTCGGCTTCCTCGACGATGTCGACGCAGGAGTTGCCGCGTCCGGCACCGCCGACGGCCCCGCCGTCGAATCCGCCTAGGCCGCGTCCAGAAGCCGAAGCGAGCCGTTCGCGACGACGATCGGCTGAGGGACTCGGCGAGCGGGGCCCGAGCGGCCTGCGACGAAGTCGCAAGAGCGGATCAGGTGGTGCGGGTGATGAGGCCTTCGACGAGCTGACGCAGCGAGGCGCACACGGCGACGTCGAGCTCGTCGCCGGCGTTGGCGAGGGCTTCGTCGGCGAGCTTCGCCTCGGAGCGGGCGACGTCGAGCGCGGCCGTCACGGCGCCGTCGGCGTTCACGAGGATCCGGACCGCGTCGAGGGTCGCGGCATCGAGGGGTCCGCCGATGCGTTCGGCGATCTCGGGCGACTGTTCGATCGCGTAGATGACGGGCAGGGTGTACACACCCTCGAGGAGGTCGTTGCCCGCCGGCTTGCCGAGCTGTTCCTCGGTGCCGGTGAGGTCGAGGACGTCGTCGACGATCTGGAAGCACATCCCGAGGTGCTGGCCGAAGTCGGTGAGTGCCGTCAGCGTCGACGGCGAGACGTCGGACACCATCCCGCCGATCCGACACGATGTCGCGAACAGGGACGCGGTCTTGCCGCTGATCGCCGCGAGGTAGGCGGCTTCGCTGCGGCCGGCGTCGAACAGGTGCTGCAGCTCGAGCACCTGACCCCGGCACAGGTCGCCGATCGTGGTGGCGAGCAGCATCGCGACGTCGGCACCGAGCGACGCGGCTCGCTCCGACGCGGCGGCGAGGAGGTAGTCGCCGGCGAGGATCGCCACGATGTTGCTCCACCGAGCGTTGACGCTGGGTACGCCCCGCCGGGTCTCGGCTTCGTCGATCACGTCGTCGTGGTAGAGCGACCCGAGGTGGACCAGTTCGACGGCCGCTGCACCGGTCACGGCTTCAGGTGAAGCGGGTGCTCCGGATGCTGCTGCCGACGCGGCGTAGGCGGTCGACAGGGTCAGGCGGGGACGGAGCCGTTTGCCACCCGCGGTGACGAGGTGCGACGCGACATCACGCAGCAGGGGATCGTCGCTGTTCACCGCGACCCTGAGGGCGTCCTCGACCCGACCGAGGTCGTCGGTCAGCTGATCCACCGGCACATCTCGGACCGCTCCGCTCGCTGGGATGTCGCCACCGAAGCCATCGCGTGTTCCCGCTCGCTCCACAGACGGAGGCTACCCAACGTCGGGAACAAACTCCGACCTCGGGGTGTCTGAATGAGGCCCGGGAACTTCAGGAACCCTCCCGGGAGACCGATGGTTCGAAACGGCCCGGATCCACCCCGTCGGGGTGGGTGGGGGTCCGGCAGATACACTGGGATCCCGAGCCGGGGTCTGGCCCGTACAACGGGTGAGATGTTGGCCCGGGAGTCGCTCACCGAGAGGCGGAACTCCAATTGTTCGAACGGTTCACCGACCGAGCCCGCCGTGTGGTGGTGCTGGCGCAGGAAGAAGCGCGCCTGCTCAACCACAACTACATCGGCACCGAGCACATCCTGCTCGGATTGATCCACGAGGGTGAAGGCGTCGCCGCCAAGGCCCTCGAGTCGCTGGGCATCTCGCTGGAAGCTGTCCGCGCCCAGGTCGAGGAGATCATCGGCCACGGCGGCTCCGCGCCGTCGGGCCACATCCCGTTCACGCCCCGCGCGAAGAAGGTCCTCGAGCTGTCACTGCGCGAGGCGCTGCAACTCGGCCACAACTACATCGGCACCGAGCACATCCTGCTCGGTCTCATCCGCGAGGGCGAAGGCGTCGCCGCGCAGGTGCTCGTCAAGCTCGGCGCCGACCTGTCGCGCGTCCGCCAGCAGGTGATCCAGCTCCTCTCCGGTTACGCCGGCGGCAAGGAAGGCGCGCCGCAGGGCGCGGGTACCGGCGAGCAGACCCCGAGCGGTTCGCTCGTGCTCGACCAGTTCGGTCGCAACCTCACGCAACTCGCGCGCGAGAAGAAGCTCGATCCCGTGATCGGGCGCGAGAAGGAGATCGAGCGCGTCATGCAGGTGCTCTCGCGTCGCACCAAGAACAACCCGGTGCTGATCGGCGAGCCCGGTGTGGGCAAGACGGCCATCGTCGAGGGCCTCGCGTCCGACATCGTCGACGGCGACGTGCCGGAGACGCTGGTCGACAAGCAGCTCTACACGCTCGACCTCGGTGCGCTCGTGGCCGGTTCCCGGTACCGCGGCGATTTCGAGGAGCGCTTGAAGAAGGTCCTGAAGGAGATCCGCACCCGCGGCGACATCATCCTGTTCATCGACGAGCTGCACACGCTCGTCGGTGCGGGTGCCGCCGAAGGTGCGATCGACGCCGCGAGCATCCTCAAGCCGATGCTCGCCCGCGGTGAGCTCCAGACCATCGGCGCGACCACGCTCGACGAGTACCGCAAGCACCTCGAGAAGGATGCCGCCCTCGAGCGCCGGTTCCAGCCGATCAAGGTCGAGGAGCCGTCGGTCATCCACACGATCGAGATCCTGAAGGGCCTGCGCGACCGGTACGAGGCCCACCACCGGGTGACGATCACCGACCAGGCCGTCGTCGCCGCGGCGAACCTCGCCGACCGCTACATCTCCGACCGCCACCTCCCCGACAAGGCGATCGACCTCATCGACGAAGCCGGCTCACGCCTGCGCATCCGTCGCATGCAGGCACCGCCCGACTACCGCGAGCTCGAAGACGAGATCGCCAAGGTCCGCAAGGAGAAGGAATCGGCGATCGAGAACCAGCAGTTCGAGCGGGCCGCGTCGTTGCGCGACCGCGAGAAGGAGCTGCTCGAGCAGCGTTCGGCCAAAGAGACCGAGTGGAAGGCCGAAGGCGTCGACCTCTTCAACGAGGTCAACGAGGAGTCGATCGCCGAGGTCCTCGCGATGTGGACGGGCATCCCCGTCTACAAGCTCACCGAAGAAGAGACGGCCAAGCTCCTCCGCATGGAAGAGGAACTGCACCGTCGCATCGTCGGCCAGAACGACGCCGTCAAGGCGGTCTCGCAGGCGATCCGTCGCACGCGTGCCGGCCTCAAGGACCCGAAGCGTCCCTCGGGCTCGTTCATCTTCCTCGGTCCCTCCGGTGTGGGGAAGACCGAGCTCGCCAAGACGCTCGCCGAGTTCCTCTTCGGCGAGGAGAGCGCGCTGATCCAGCTCGACATGAGCGAGTACATGGAGAAGCACACGGTGTCGCGGCTGGTCGGTTCGCCTCCGGGCTACGTCGGCTACGACGAGGGTGGCCAGCTCACCGAGGCCGTGCGGCGCAAGCCGTTCTCGGTGGTGCTCTTCGACGAGATCGAGAAGGCCCACCCCGACGTGTTCAACGCCCTCCTGCAGATCCTGGAAGACGGTCGCCTGACCGACGCCCAGGGGCGCACGGTCGACTTCAAGAACACCGTGATCATCATGACGTCGAACCTCGGCACCGCCGATCTGCGCAAGTCATCGATCGGGTTCGCCAAGGCCGACGGTGCGGTCACCTACGAGAAGATGAAGGACAAGGTGGTCGAGGAGCTCAAGCGGCACTTCCGCCCCGAGTTCCTGAACCGCATCGACGACATCATCGTGTTCAACGAGCTCAGCCAGGAAGAGGTCACCGAGATCGTCGATCTCCTCATCAAGCGGGTGCAGACCCAGCTCGAGGCCCAGGGGATCACGCTCGACCTCACCGGCGAGGCGAAGCTGCTCCTCGCCAAGAAGGGCTACGACCCGAGCCTTGGTGCCCGCCCGTTGCGGCGAGCGATCCAGCGCATGGTCGAGGACCCGCTCTCGGAGCGGATCCTGTGGAAGGAGTTCCACGCCGGCGAAGGCATCCTGGTCGACGTGGAAGACGACGAGATCGTGTTCCGCACGATCGCTGCCGTCGAGCCCCCGCCGGTCGAGCTCGCCGGAAGCGGCCCGCCCGAGTAATCGACACCGAACGAAGCGGACGCGGCCGGGGCCCATGGTCCCGGCCGCTTCGCGTCCCGGTCGCGCCGGGTTCCGCCGATGAATGGTTCGGGGCGTGTCTGTCCGCTAGACCAACGCCCGTGCGTCCCGTCCGCGCCCTCGCGCTCGTGTTCGTCGGGATGCTGCTCCTCGCGGCCTGTCGCATCGACGCGCGCGTGAGCGTGCACGTGCGCGACGACGGCAGCGGGACGGTGCAGGTGCGAGTCGTGCTCGACCCCGAGGCCGTCCGCGCCGCCGAAGCCTCCGGCTCGACGCTCGAGGCGCAGGCGCGACTCGACGATCTCCCGGCCGCGGGGTGGACCGTCTTGCCCTGGTCACGCCGCGCCGACGGCAGCGCCGCGCTCGTCGTCCGACGCCCCTTCTCCTCGCCGGAGCAGCTGAGCATCGTGATGGCCGAGCTGAACGGCCCCGACGGGCCGCTCCAAGCGGTGCGCCTGCGCCGCTCGACGGATCCCGTGCGCACGACGTTCGACTTCCGGGCGCTCGCGGATCTGGCCGGAGTCGAGTCGGGAGTCGCAACCGACGAGCAGCTCGCCGCCAACCTCTCGGCGCAGCGGGTCGACGTCGCTGCGCTCGATGCCGCGCTCACCGCACGCCTCCGAGAAGACCTTCGGATGCGCGTGAGCGTGGCGCTCCCGAGTGGCGGAACCACCGTGTGGCGGCTCGCCCCAGGGACCCGCACCGACCTCCGGACCAGCTCGCAACAGTTCGACCTCGGACGGATCGCCTGGCTTGCCACCGGGATCCTCCTCGCCTCCGCCGCAGTCGTGGTGCTCGTTGTCGGTGCCCGTCGGGACCGCACCCGGCGGGGCCGACCGCCGTCGACCGGTGCCGCCCGCCGCGCGTGAGTCGGTACTGGTAAGTGTGCGGTGAGACCGAATCCGTGATCGAATCAGCCTCGTGACCGATCCCTCAGTGAGTGCGAGCACCCCGCCGACCCGAACGGGGAGCTACGGCGTCGACGCGCCCGGGGTCGTCCGCATGTTCTTCATCGGCGGCGGCGCGGCGGCGCTCGTGGCCATGATCGGCCTCTTCGCCGGATCGCCGTCGACGATCACCTCGGCTGCCATCGGGATCGCGCTCGTCGCGCTGGGCGAGGGCGGCTGGATGCTGTACTCCAGCCGGATCGGGAAGGTCCGGGAGCGGGTGCGCATCATCGACCGGGCCCAGCTCCGCGACTCCGACACGGTCCTCGACGTCGGCTGCGGCCGCGGTCTGCTCCTCGTCGAAGCGGCCCGGCGGGTGCCCCACGGGCTCGCGGTGGGGATCGACCTCTGGGAGGAAGAGGACCAGTCGGGGAACAAGCCGCAGGCGACCGCCGCGAATGCGGTCGCCGAAGGCGTCGAGGACCGGGTCGAGATCAAGACCGGTGACGCGCAGGACCTGCCGTTCGGCGACGCGTTCTTCGATGCGGTGGTGTCGTCGATGACCCTGCACAACGTCCGTCTCGCCGACGGACGGGCGCAGGCGGTCCGAGAGATGGTCCGGGTGCTGCGGCCCGGTGGTCGGATCGTCATCGTCGACATGGCCAAGACCGACGAGCACGTGGCCACCCTCGAGGAAGCCGGTCTCCTCGACGTCGAACTCGGGCCCCGGGTGTGGAGGATGTTCCCGCCGGTGCGGTACGTCACCGCGGTCAAGCCGTAGGCGTCGGGCCACCGCCGAACCTCCGCGATCCTGTCCCACCCCGACGGTACGCTGCTCGCCATGAGTCGAACACGCGTTCGGTACCGGTGCTCGGAGTGCGGCGGCGAGGCCCCCCGGTGGCTGGGGCGGTGTCCGTCGTGCGGCGCCTGGAACAGTCTCGGTGAGGACCACCGACCGGTCAGCCAGGGCGCCCCGGTCGCCACCGGCGAGCGGCCGGTCCCGATCGCAACGGTGAACCCCGTCGCCGGCATCGGCGTCGCCACCGGGGTCGAGGAGCTCGACCGGGTGCTCGGCGGAGGGCTGGTCGCGGGGTCGGTCACGCTCATCGGCGGCGAACCCGGGATCGGCAAGAGCACACTCGTGTTGCAGGCGCTCGGGGCGATGGCAGCCGCCGGTGCCACGGTCCTGCTGGTCGCCGCCGAGGAGTCGGTGCAGCAGGTGCGGTTGCGCGCGTCCCGGCTCGGTGTCCTCCACGACAACCTCCTCGTCGTCGCGGAGACGTCGCTCCCGGCAGTGCTGGCGCACGTCGACGAGGTCCAGCCGACCGTGGTCGCGGTCGACTCCATCCAGACCGTGCTCGATCCCGAGCTGAGCGGCGCCGCAGGGTCGGTCGTGCAGGTGCGCGAATGCGCGCAACGGCTCGTGCGGTTCGCGAAGGAACACAACGTGATCACGTTGCTGGTGGGTCATGTCACCAAGGAGGGCACGCTCGCGGGCCCGCGGGTGCTCGAGCACATCGTCGACACCGTCCTGTCGTTCGAGGGCGACCGCCACCACGCGTTGCGGTTGCTCCAGGTCATGAAGCACCGGTTCGGCTCCACCCAGGAGCTGGGCCTGTTCGAGATGTCGGAGCGCGGGTTGCTGGGCGTCCCCGATCCGTCTGCGCTCTTCCTCACCGACCGTCGGCCCGGCGCGAGCGGCTCGGTCGTCGCGCCGGTGCTCGAAGGCGCCCGGCCGATGCTGGTCGAGCTGCAGTCGCTCGTTGCCGCCACGCACAGCCCGATGCCCCGCCGATCTGCCCAGGGTCTCGACAGCAGTCGGTTCGCGCTGCTCCTCGCGGTCCTCGAACGTCGGGCCGAGCTCGAGCTCAACGGCCGCGATGTCTACGCGAGCGTGGCCGGAGGGGTCCGGGTGAGCGAGGCGGGTGCCGACCTCGCGATCGCTTTGGCGGTCGCGAGCGCACAGACCGACATCCCGGTCCCGCCGACCACGGTGGTGCTCGGCGAACTCGGGTTGGGGGGCGAGGTGCGCCAGGTGCCGCACACCGCCCGCCGCCTCGCCGAAGCCGCCCGGCTGGGCTTCACCCGTGCCATCGTGCCGCACTCGACTCCCGATGTGCCCGGCGTGCACACCGTGCGAGTGCGCGACGTGCGGGAGGCGCTCGCCGCGGTGGGGCTGCTCACCATCGATCGGGTCGACGAGGCGGTGCGGGTCGACGAGCATCGTGATCGCGAGCGCCCCGCCCGCCCGGCCGTGGTCGCAGTCGCTTCCGGGGCCTGACGCGTCCCACGGGGTGGAGGGTCGTCGGAGAAGCTCGGGCGCGTCCTTGGTATCGTGCGCTCCCACACGAAGCTTCGCCGCAGCATCGACGTTGCGCGAGCTGCTCACGGACCGTCAGCCAGTGGCCCACCAGCCCGAGACCTCAGGAGGCGATCGCCCGGTGCCGCAGCCGTTGCGCTCCGAAGCGATCCTGGCCGCGATGCGTCTCGTCGCCCCCGGGCGACCGTTGCGGGAGGGTCTCGACCGCATCATCCAGGCGAAGATGGGTGCACTGATCGTGGTGGGCGACGGACCCGAGGTGCTCGCGCTCTGCTCCGGCGGGTTCCTGCTCGACGCCGAGTTCACACCCCAGCGCCTCTCGGAGCTGGCCAAGATGGACGGTGCGATCATCATCACCGCCGACGGCTCGCGCGTCGCCCGCGCCAATGTCCACCTGGTCCCCGACCCCGACATCCCCACCAGCGAGACGGGGACGCGCCACCGAACCGCGGAACGCGTGTCGCGCCAGATCGACGTCCCGGTGATCACGGTGTCGGAACGGATGTCGGTCGTCGCCGTGTACCGCAACGGGTTGAAGCGGGGCCTCGAACCCGTCGCCCGGGTGTTGGCCCGCGCCGAGCAGGCCCTCCAGATCCTCGAGCGCTACAAGTCGCGCCTCGACTCAGTGAGCGGGGCGCTCTCTGCGCTCGAGATCGAAGACCTGGTCACCGTGCGCGATGTCGCGACGGTGCTCCAGCGCGCCGAGATGGTGCGGCGGATCGCGGAGGAGATCGAGGAGTACGTGATCGAGCTCGGCGACGACGGTCGTCTCGTGCTGCTCCAGCTCGAGGAGCTCATGGGTGGCGTCGAAGACGACCGTCGACTCGTTGCCCGCGACTACTACGCCGAGGCGGCGACCTGGGATCTCGACGACGTGCTCGCGCGGCTGGCCGCGCTCGACACCGAAGACCTCCTCGATCTCTCGCAGGTCGCACGGGCGCTGCACCTCCCGCCCGACATCGGTGTCGACGGTGCTCTGCAGCCGCGAGGGTTCCGGCTGCTGCTCAAGATCCCCCGGCTCCCCGAGATCGTCGCCGACCACGTGGTCGCGCGCTTCGCCAACCTCCAGAAGATCATGCGGGCCGGCGTGGCCGAGCTCGTCGAGGTCGAGGGGGTCGGCGAAGCCCGCGCCCGTGCGATCAAGGACGGCCTCTCCCGCCTTGCCGAGACCAGCATCCTCGAGCGTTATGTCTGACTCGATGGTCGAATCCGCTGCGCCGGCTCGATCGCTCACCCGAGAGGCGTCTTCTGTGAGTGTCCGCCGGCTCCGCTCCTTCTCCTGCTTGCTGGTCGGGTCCTGATGGCTGCGTTGGTGGAAGGGCCGATCGTCGACGTGGAGGTCGAGCGCATCACGTTGATCGGCGACGACGGCGCCGAGGTCCCCGCGATCCATGCCCGCCCGGAGGGTCTGCCCCGTGCCGGCCTGGTCGTGCACCCCGACGTCGGTGGGATCCGCCCGTTGTTCGACGACATCTGCCGCCGACTCGCCACGCACGGCTTCGCGGTGTTGTGCCCGGAGCCCTTCGCCCGGCTCCATGCCGCCGGCGCCGATCTCTCCGACATCGGGGCGCGGATGGGCCACGTCAAGGGTCTCGATGATGCCGTGCAGCTCGGCGATCTCACGCGGGCGGCCGACCGACTCGTGGTCGACGACGACGTGTCGGAGGTGTCGGTCCTCGGCTTCTGCATGGGCGGCATGTACGCGCTGAAGGCGGCGGCCACCGACCGCTTCGACCGTGCGGTGGCGTTCTACGGCATGGTGCGGGTCCCCGAGAACTGGCAGAGCCCCGGCCAGAACGACCCGCTGGCCACCGCGGCCGAAACGTGCCCGACCCTCGCGATCTTCGCCGAGCAGGACTCGTTCGTGCCGCTGGACGACGTCGAAGCGCTCCGTGGCGTGTGGACCGACCGCGCCGACTGCGAGATCGTCGTCTACCCGGGCGCCGAGCACGGGTTCGTCCACGATCCCGATCGCCCGATCCATCGCGCCGACGACGCGGCCGACGCCTGGAACCGGACCCTGGAGTTCCTCGGCGGGTGAGCGGCGCTACGGGTTCGCCCGGAGGGTGAGCTCTTCGCGTTCGAGGATTCGGTAGCGGCCGCGGCCGGTCGCCTCCACCCACCCGAGCTTCACGAACAGCGCGAGGGCCTTGTTCACGCGCTCACGTGACGCGCCGACGAGACCGGCGAGGTCTTCCTGGGTCATGGGGAGCTCGACTTCGTCTTCTTCGCCTGCGAGCTCGAGGAGTCGCTTCGCAGTGCGGGCGGGTACGTCGAGGAAGACTGCGTCGGCGAGCGCTTCGTCGGTGGCGCGCAACCGGAGCGCGAGGAGCCGCACGACGATCCACAACAGGTCGGGTTGCTCGCGCAGCACCTCTCGCACGTGCTCGAACCCGAGCGACACCACCGTGGCGGGCGTGAGGGCCCGCGCGTCGGCGGAGCGGGGTCCGTCGTCGAACAGGCCCAGCTCGCCGAACAGGCCGCCGGCCTCCATCACGGCCACCAGCGACTCGCGTCCGTCGGTCGACTTGGTGGCGATGGCGATGTTGCCCTCGACGACCACGAAGAGCTCGGTCGACGGGTCGCTCTGCGCGAACAGGAGATCACCGCGTTCCAGCGTCCGGGTCTCGGTGCGGGCGGTGAGTCGATCGATCACGTCGGTCGGCAGGTTCGCGAACAGCTCGGTCGTGTCGAGGAGCCGTCGCGCGGGCATCCGGCGAGCCTACCGTCGAAGCCGGCAGTCGGTTCGGGCGGATTCCTGTGGCCCCGGAATGGCTGGTAAACTTGCACCCTCTCCCGATCGGTCGATCAACCCCCAGTCCCACGCCGGCTCGTCCCCGGCGGTGCGGCGCAGCGAGGAGCTTCATGTCCTTCGACGTCGGCGACAAGGTCGTCTACCCCCACCACGGTGCTGCCACCATCGAGAAGCGCGAGAAGAAGGACGTGTTCGGCGAGAAGCGCGACTACCTCGTGCTGCGTCTCGCCTACGGCGACCTCACCCTCATGGTCCCCGCCGACAACGCCGAGGAGATCGGCCTCCGCGACGTCATCAACGACGAAGAGGTCGAAGAGGTCTTCGCGGTGCTGCGCAAGAAGGAAGCCCGGATGCCGACCAACTGGTCGCGCCGATTCAAGAACCACGTCGAGAAGCTCAAGAGCGGCGACATCTACCAGGTGGCCGAGGTCGTCCGGAACCTGACCATCCGCGAGAAGGACAAGGGCCTTTCCGCAGGTGAGAAGCGCATGCTGAGCAAGGCCCGCCAGATCCTCGTGTCGGAGTTGACCTTCGCGATCGGGGTCGACGAGGAAGCCGCCGAGGCCAAGCTCGACGAGGTCCTCGAGAAGTAGGCCGTCCTCGGGCGGGTCGTCGGCCCCCCGGTCAAGCCCCCTGCTCAAGCGTCGACCCTTCCGGGCCGATCAATTCGGGTGAAGGGGGCCAAATGTTCGTCGAAGTCGTTCGCCTGTTCCTCGTCGTGCTGTTCACCGCGGCCGGCTTCTGGATCGGTCGCGACCTGGCGCCCGACGCTGCCACCATCGACGGCATCGCCGGGATGCTCGGTTGCCTCGTCGGCTACGTGCTCGGCGGGTTCCTCGGTCGGTCGCTCGCACACGTGGTCGGTGTCGTCGAACGCCGCATCGACCGGCTCCCGCCCGCCGCGGTGCTCGCCGGCCTCCTCGGCGGCGCTGCCGGCGCGGTGATGGGCGCGACCCTCGCGGCGCCGGTGCTCCTCCTCGTCGACCCCCGCCTCGCGGTCCCGCTCGGTGGTCTCATCGTGTGGACCACCGCCTACACGGGTTTCCGCATCGCCGTGCACCAGAGCGAGGCGCTTTTCGCCGCGCTCGGACTCTCCACCCGTCCACTGGTGCGCGCCACGCCCTATGCCGAGAGCGACGGGTTCCTCATCGACACGTCGGCGATCATGGACGGCCAGCTCCTGGCCCTCACCCGTTCCGGGATCTTCCGCGCCGACTTCCTCGTGCCGCGGTTCGTGCTCGACGAGCTCCAGGGCTTCAGTGATGCGCGCGACGATCCTCGCGCCCGCCGCGCCCAACGGGGACTGGAAGCACTCGACGCGTTGCGGCGTGAGTCGATCGGTCGCGTGCTGGTGCTCGACGACGAGGTCCCGGAGGTGCGTGAAGTCGACGCGAAGCTCATCGCACTCGCGCGGCGGTTGCAGGTCCGGCTCCTGACCACCGACGCCAACCTCGCCCGGAACGCCGAGGTGCAGGGGGTCCCGACGGTGAACCTGCGCCGGTTGGCCGCCGATCTCGCTCCCCAGATCGTCGCCGGCCAGCCGCTGCGGGTCGCGTTGGTCAAGACGGGCCAGCAGCCGGGCCAGGGCGTCGGCTACCTCGACGACGGCTCGATGGTCGTGGTGAACGAGGGGACGGCGCTCGTCGGTGCCGGCGACCACGACTTCGTGGCGACCTCCATCGTGCCGACCGCGGCCGGCCGCATCGTGTTCGCCCGCACCCACTGCGCCGATGCAGAAGCCCGCGACGTGGCCGATGCGGAAGCGGTCCCGCCGGAGACCGCCGACCCGGCCGAGACGCGCCAGTATTGACCGTGTGACGGTCTGGGCCATCGTGGTCGCGGCAGGTGGTGGCACCCGCTTCGGCGGCGCGAAGCAGTTCGAACAACTCGGTGACGCCCGTGTCGTCGACCACGCGGTCGCCGCGGCCGCCCGGTCGTGCGACGGCGTGGTGGTCGTCGTGCCCCGGGATCGCGAGTGGGACGGCGTGGCCGTGAGCGCATCCGTGCGCGGTGGCACGACGAGATCGGCATCGGTGCGGGCGGGACTCGACGCAGTTCCGGCGTCGGCCGACATCGTCGTCGTGCACGACGCCGCCCGTCCGCTCGCGAGCCCCGATCTCTTCTCGGCTGTGATCGTCGCCGTGCGCAACGGCGCCGACGGGGCGGTTCCGGGTGTGGAGGTCGCCGACACCCTCAAGCAACTCGACGGGGCGCGGATCGTGGCCACCGTCCCGCGCGACGGGCTGGTCGCGGTGCAGACCCCCCAGGCCTTCCGCGCCGCGCGCCTGCGGGCCGCCCATCGCGACAACCCCGATGCGACCGACGACGCGGCGCTCGTGGAGGCCGCCGGTGGGGAGGTCGTCGTCGTTCCCGGCGAGGTCGGCAACCGCAAGATCACCACCCCGCAGGATCTGGATCTCGCCGCGGTGCTCCTGACGACCAAGATGGCCCGATGAGGCGCTGGATCACGAAGGTCGGATGATGAGGATCGGACTGGGGTTCGACGTCCACCCGTTCGGGGGCGACGGGCCACTCGTGCTCGCCGGCGTGGAGATCGAGGGTCTCGGGCTGCGAGGCCACTCCGATGCGGATGCCGTGGCCCACGCCGTCGCCGACGCGCTGCTGGGGGCCGCGGGCCTCCCCGATCTCGGCACCCTCTTCCCGGCGTCCGACGAGCAGTACCGGGGTGCATCGTCGATGGCGCTGCTCGCCGACGTGGTCGGGCGGGTACGGGCCGCGGGCTGGCAGACCGGCAACGTCGACGTGGTGATCGCGGCCGAAGCACCCCGACTGGGTCCCCACGTCGGGGCGATGGCCGCCGCGCTCACCGCGGCGCTCGGAGGTCCGGCTTCGGTCAAGGCCAAACGCGGCGAGGGACTCGGAGCGATCGGCCGCGCCGAAGGCATCGCCGCTTGGGCCGTCGCCTTACTCGAACCGGTCTGAAGCAGGTCCTGACCTACGCTCGGCCCGTGCTCACGGTTCACGACACTCTCTCCGGACGCGACGTCGCGTTCGAGCCCCGGACTCCCGGCCACGTGTCGTTCTACGTCTGCGGGCCGACGGTGTACGACGTCGCCCACCTCGGCCACGGTCGCACCGGGGTGGTGTTCGACACGATGCGCCGGTACTTCGAGTGGTCCGGCCACGAGGTGACGTTCGTGAGCAACGTGACCGACGTCGACGACCGCATCATCGCCAAGGCCGCGGCTGAAGGGACCACCGAGCCCGAGATCGCGGCCCGGTACAGCGCGTCGTACTGGGCCGATCTCGAGCGCCTCGGATGCCGTGGGCCCGACGAGATCCCACACGCGACCGAGTTCATCGACCGGATGTTGGCCCTCATCGCGGAGCTCGTCGACTCGGGTCATGCGTACGTGATCGAGGGTGAAGGTGTCTACTTCGCGGTCGAGAACTACCCCGGCTACGGCGAGCTCTCGCACCGTCGGGTCGACGACCTCCTCGAGGGCGCAGGCGCACGGGTCGAGGTCGACGAGCAGAAGCGCAGCCCGATCGACTTCGCGTTGTGGAAGGCGGCCAAGCCCGGCGAACCGACCTGGGAGTCACCGTGGGGACCGGGCCGGCCGGGCTGGCACATCGAGTGCTCGGCAATGTCGCTCGAGATCCTCGGCGCCGGCTTCGACCTCCACGGCGGTGGCGACGACCTGGTCTTCCCACACCACGAGAATGAACGCGCGCAGGCCGAGGCCGCCGGCCACCCGTTCGCGCGGTACTGGGTGCACAGCGGGATGGTCACCGTCGGCGGCGACAAGATGTCGAAGTCGCTGAAGAACTTCACGACCCTCGGCGAGGCGCTCGACGCCCACGATCCGCGCGCGTTCCGACTCGCGGTGTTGCAGACCCACTACCGGTCGCAGCAGGAGCTCGGCCCCGAGGTGCTCGCCGAGGCCGAGCAGGCGCTCAGTCGGCTCGACGCGCTCGTCCGCAAAGCTGCCCGTGAGGGTGTCGGGCCGAACACCTCCGACCCGGAGACGATCGCTGCGTTTCGCGCCGCGATGGATGCCGACTTCGGAACGCCTGCGGCCGTCGGGGTGATCTTCGACGCGGTGCGCAACGCGAACACCGCGATCGACGGGCGCGATCTCAAGCGGGCCGAGGCCCTCGTGGCCGCGGTGCGCGAGCTCACCGACGTCGTCGGCCTGGAACTCCGCACCTCCGAAGACGCCGACGACGAGATCGACACGCTGATCGCCCGACGGGTCGCGGCCCGCAAGGGCGGCGAGTACGCGGAAGCCGATCGGATCCGCGACGAGCTCGCGGCGCGTGGGATCACCCTCGAAGACGGACCCGACGGCACGACCTGGCACCGGTGACGAAGCCGCCGGCCCGACCGAAGCGCCGCACCGGCACACCCCGGGATGGCGGCGCGCGGGGCGCAGGCGGTCGGGAGACGGGGAACCGGGCGTCGAGCGGGCGTGAGGGCCTGGGCGGGAGCCACGTGGAGGGCCGTCGGGCCGTTCGGGAGCTCCTCCGTGCCCGACGCCGACGGATCCGTCGGCTCGTGGTGTCGACCGATCTCGATGCCGACCCGTTGGTCGACGAGATCGTGTCGCTCGCGGCCGAAGCCCACGTCCGGATCGAGTACGTGTCGGCGTCGGAGCTCGACGAGCTGGCCCGGACGTCGGCGCCTCAGGGCGTCGTCGCGCAGGCCATGCCGGTGGCCGAAGCCGACGTCGACAAGCTCCTCGCCCATCCGAAGGCGTTCGTGGTGGCCCTCGACGGGGTCACCGACCCCGGGAACCTCGGGGCGGTGATCCGGACCGCCGAGACCGCGGGCGCGACGGGCGTGGTCCTCCCCCGGCACCGGGCCGCGGGTCTCTCGCCGGCCGCGGTGAAGGCAGCATCGGGCGCGATCGAGTACCTGTCGCTCGCGTTGGTCGCGGGGATCCCGGCGTTCCTCGACCGCGCGACGCGCGCGGGCCTGTGGACCGTCGGACTCGACGAGCGGGGCACGATGTCGGTCTTCGAGCTCACCGTCGGTGAGGGGCCGATCGTGCTCGTGCTCGGCGCCGAGGGACGGGGCCTGTCGCGGCTCGCGCGGGATCGGTGCGAAGCGCTCGCCGCGATCCCGATGGCCGGTGCGCTGGAATCGTTGAACGTGAGTGCGGCGGCCGCGGTCGCGTGCTTCGAGATCGCCCGGCGTCGCGGACCCTGAGCGCCGGCTGGGTGGCGGCGACCTCGGGGCCACTTCCTGAGAGCCGGAGGTCGGATTCGAACCGACGACCTGAGCTTTACAAGAGCCCTGCTCTGCCACCTGAGCTACTCCGGCGATCGCGCTGACCATAAAGCATCGCCGATGCGGGACCCGGCACTCGCCGCCTCGGCAATGCTTGCTTTGGGTGCCTCGGCCGACAAGGCTGGCGGAGTCATGGAACCCCCCGAGTCCGACCTCTCCGAACGCAGTCGCGAGATCCTCGAGTTCGAGCGCGGCTGGTGGAAGACCCCCGGCGCGAAAGAAGGCGCAATCCGCGCGCGGTTCGGGTTCTCGGGCACGAAGTACTACCGCCTCCTGAACGAGCTCATCGACGACCCGGACGCGCTGGCGCACGATCCCCTCACGGTGCGTCGGCTCCGCCGACGGCGTGAACAGCTCCGCCGCTCGCGGGTGCACGGTCATCCGGCCGGCCACCCGGGTTCAGGTTCGCGCCCGTGAGCGACGCACCGGTCCCCCCGCCCGACGGTGAGCCGCGCCGCGAGCGCCCGCAGCAGAACAAGGGCTTCGCGCAGTCGGTGGCGTTCTCGGCCGCGCGTGGAGCGTTGCTGATCGGCGTCGCGGTCGTGATCGGGATCGTGCTCCTCCAGGTCGTCGACAACGACACCACCGGTCCGATCGGCGACGGTGGATCGAGCAGTGGCGCAGTGGTCGACAACAGTTCGTCGTCGACCCAGCCGGATGAGACGACCACCACCACGACCGTCGCCACGGGCGGCGGGGCCCGCCAACCGGCGGAGATCTCGGTGCAGGTCCTGAACGGTTCCGGGGTCTCGGGTGCTGCGGCCTCGATGACGACGCAGCTCCAGGGCGCGGGCTACGTGATGCTCGAGCCGACCGATACCTCGCCGACGACCGGCACCACCGTCTACTGCACCGGGGGTCTCGACCGCGAGGCCTCGGCGCTGGCCGTGGCCGTGGGCGGCGATCCGCCCCCGAGCGCGGAGGCGTTGCCCGATCCGCCCCCGAGCGGGACCGATTCCACCACCAACTGCGTCGTCGTCCTCGGCTCCTGAGCATCGATCCTGCGCTCGAGGGTCTGGTCCGGGATCCCGGACGCAGCGCGATCGTGGCCGACTTCGACGGTTCCCTGGCCCCGATCGTGGCCGATCCGGCCGCCGCGGTGGCACTCCCGGCGGCCCTGACGGCGCTCGAGGGCCTCGTGGGCCGATTCGGGACCGTCGCGGTGGTCTCCGGCCGCCCGGCCGCCTTCCTGGCCGAGCGGCTGCCCGTCGAGGGCCTCACGGTTGTGGGGCAGTACGGCCTGGAGCGGATCGTCGACGGGGTCGTGGTCGTCGATCCGTCGGTCGAGCCCTTCCTCCCGGCGATCGCCCGAGTTGCCGACGAAGCCGAACAGGTCTGGCCGGATCTCCATGTGGAGCGCAAAGGCGGCTTGGCCGTCACGCTGCACTGGCGGGGCGTACCGGAACAAGGCGACGACGCGGCCGCATGGGCGGATGCAACCGGCGCCGAGCTCGGTCTCGAGGTCGTTCCCGGCCGCATGGCGCGCGAGTTCCGCGGCGGAGTGCCGATCGACAAGGGCACGGTGCTCGAGTCGCTCGTCGCCGACCGCGACGCGGCCTTGTTCGCCGGCGACGACCACGGCGACCTCGCCGCGTTCGACGCGCTCGACCGGCTCGCCACGTCGGGCGCGCTCCACACCGCGGTGCGCGTGGGTGTCGCCTCCGACGAGGGTCCACCGGAGATCCGCACGCGCGCCGACATCGTCGTCGACGGTCCGCCAGGTCTTGCCGCGCTCCTCACCGACCTCACCCGCTGAACCGCCGTTCTGGTCATCTTCACGGTTGGCATGCAACCGGAGGCATGACCGGAACGAGGGCTGGGTCAGTCAGCGGCGGCGGGAACTGCGTGGTCGATCTGGTCGGCGAGCCACTGCGTCGTGGTGCGCGCGGCGGCGACACGACGGAGCTCAGCGGCGCGTGACGCCCGTGCCGCGGGTTCCATCGTGAGCGCGGTGTGCAAGGCCTCGGCGGTCTGCTCGATGTCGTAGGCGTGCACCGGGAGCACGGATTCGCCGAGCTCCTCGAACGCTCCCGCGCCGCGTGACAGGCAGACGACGACGTCGCGCGTACTGAGGAGCGGGCCTTCCTTCGCGACGAGGTTGAGCCCGTCGCGCAGGGGGTTCACGAGCAGCACGTCGGCGCGTTCGAGACCCGCGACCGAACGGGGGTAGTCGTCGGCGGTGTCGAGCCACACGGGCTGCCAGTCGGCGGTGGCCCAGCGGTCGTTCACGCGCTGGGCGGTCTGCTCGACCTCCTGACGATACGCGAGGTACTCGGCCAGCCCCTCGCGTGACGGATAGACGAAGGCGGCGAACACGACGCGGCCGTGCCACTCGGGATGCAGCTCGAGGAACCGGTCGAACGCGAGGAAGCCGCGTGCGATGTTCTTCGAGAGCTCGATGCGGTCGGTGCGGAACACGAGCTTGCGTTCGCCGATCGCGGCATCGAGTCGGGATCCGGCCTCGATCGCGGCCGGGCTCGCCGCGGTTGCCGCCAGCGCCTCGGGATCCGGTCCGAAGGTGCTCACGAATGCATCGACCGGCCGGTCGCCCAGCACCTCGAGCGCGCAGGCTCGGTAGTTCGCCGCCCAGCGCTCGGTGTGGAATCCGGCCGGTGCGGCGGCCATCGACGTGAGCAGCTCGTGGGCGACGTCGTCGGGGAGGATGCGGATCTCGTTCGAACCGCAGAACGGTGTGTGCGTGAAGTGGGCCAGCTGGATGTCGGGACGCGCCGCGCGCACCATCCCGGGCACGAGCGCGAAGTGCAGGTCCTGGACGAGCACGACCTCACCGTCGGAGGCGTCGCGGCAGATGGCGTCGGCGAACACCTGGTTCACCGCGCGGTACGCGTTCCAGGCCTCACGGAAGTGCTGGTCGAATCGGGGGCGACGGGGCAGGTCGAACAGCCCGTGGAAGAGGAACCAGAGCGTCGCGTTCGAGACGATGTCGTAGTGGAGGCGGTGCAGGCGAGGGTCGGGTGCGACGAGGTCGAGCGCGAACGGAGGGGCATCGGCGGCGCCGGCCGCGACCGCGGCCCGGTCGCCGTCGCCGATCGCCGCCGCGATCCACGTGACGTCGTCGCGTGACTCGAGCAGCGGCCCGAGCGCGCTCGACCACGCCGCCCGCGCCACGCCGGCCCGAGAACGAACCGTCGGGCTCCCGGGTGAACGAGATCGGACCCCGGTGGGAGACGACGATCACGAGACTGGGCCCACGAGACGATTCGTCAGCCGGCGAGTTCGGTGAAGAGGTTGAGGTAGTCCTCGAGCTCGCGGGTCGACAGGAAGTTCTGCCGCACGTGCTCCTTGCCGCTCGCGCCCATCTCGTCGGCCAGGCCCGGGTTCTTCAGCAGCTCGATCGTGTGCTGGGCGCACTCCTCGACTGAGTCGACCAGGTACCCGTCCTGGCCGTCGCGGATCTGGAGCACGATCCCGCCGGCGCGCCCGCCGATCACGGGGCGACCCTTCCAGAGTCCTTCGCTCACGGTGAGGCCGAAGCCCTCGCGCAACGACTTCTGCACGACGACGTCGGCCGCGCGCTGGAAGGCGTTGATCTGCACGTTGCCGACCTGCTGGATGTTCGAGAGCAGGTGGATGTCGCGGTCGCCGCCGCGGGCCTCCTCGACCTGCTCCCACACGTGGAATCCCTCGGGGTCGTCGGTGGCCATCGACCCGGCGAGCAGCAGCTGCGCATCGGGCACCTCCTGGCGCACGATCTGGAACGCCTCGATCACACCGAGGGGGTCCTTCCAGGGGTCGTACCGGCTCACCTGGCACATGATCGGCCGGTCGACGTCGAGGCCGTACTGGCGACAGATCTCCGTCATGAACGGCATCGGCAGGTCGAGGTTCTTCACCGACATCGGGTCGATGCACGGCGGGGCCTGCACGATCCGGTCCATCGATGAGGGACGACGGGACGAACTCGGGCATCGTCCAGATCGAGGCGTCGTGGCGCTCGACGTGCGGGCGGAAGAACTCCCAGACGTCGGGGTTCGCGTCGGTGAGATCGATGTGGCAACGCCAGATCCACTTCGTCTCCGGCCGGTTCACCGGGTGAGTCGGCGAGGAACCCGAGCATCGCCGCGGGCTGGGGATCGTGGATCACCACGTAGTCCCACTCGCCCTCGAGCAGCAGCGCGTTGTCGAGGACCTTCTCCAGGTAGATCCGTTGCATCTCCTGGGTCCACTCGACGTCGCCGCCCTGGAGGGCGTTGTGGACGGCCTTCGTGACGGCGAAGAACTCGTCGCTGCCGTGGATCACCTGCCACTCGGCCGCGATCCCGAGGCTCTGCAACAACGGGACGTGGGTGGCGAGGAGCTCGGCCACGCCACCCCCGTAGGCGGTGGCGTTCACGTGGAGGATCCGAGCCCCCCGAAGGGGTTCGGCGAGCGCGCGGATCCGGTCGATCGTCTCTTGACCGGCGAACTCGACGTAGGCGTCGAGGTCCTTCTCGAGTAGCGGCACTCGTTCGAGCACGGGGCCTCCTGCACAGCGGGCGAGTCCGGTGCAATCTATCGACCGTGAAGCCGACTTCTGTACCCGTCTTCGAACGAACCGCACTGGTGTGTCCCGACAAGTTCCGTGGCACCCTCACCGCGGCTGCGGCCGCGGAGGCGATGACGGCCGGCCTGCAGACCGCGGGATTCGAGTCGGTCCGTAACGTGCCGCTCGCCGACGGCGGAGAGGGCACCATCGACGCGCTCGTCGCGGCCCGAGGTGGAGGACGGCGCCGGACGTCGGTGACCGGGCCGCTCGGGGACCCGGTCGAGGCGGAGTGGGCGGTGCTCCCGGACGGCACCGCCGTGATCGAGATGGCGAACGCGAGCGGCCTCTCGTTGGTGCGCAACCGCAACGACCCGCTCCGGGCGTCGACCGCGCGGCACCGGTGAGCTCATCGCGGCTGCCGCGCGCGGTGGCGCGAAGCGGATCATCGTCGGGGTCGGCGGGAGCGCCACGACCGACGGCGGTCTCGCCGCAGTCGAGGCGCTCGGGTGGTCGCTCGCCGGACTCGACGTGACGGTGGCCTGCGACGTGTCGACACCGTTCGGCGACGCGGCCCGGGTCTACGGACCCCAGAAGGGCGCGACCGGAGCGCAGGTCGCGCTGCTCTCTCGAAGACTCGGTCAACTCGCGGATGCGTTCCGTGGCCGCACCGGCTTCGATGTCGCGTCGGTCGAAGGCGGTGGCGCGGCGGGTGGGCTCGCCGGAGGCCTCGCGGCGATCGGGGCGAACCTCGAACCCGGCTTCGAGGTGGTTGCGCGCGCCGCCGGCCTCGAGTCGGCACTCGACGGGGTGTCACTGGTCGTCACGGGTGAGGGAAAGCTCGATCTCACGAGCTTCGAGGGCAAGGTCGTCGGCGGGGTGCTCGAGTGGGCCGCGGATCAGGGCGTACCGCATCTCGCGGTGATCGCCGGTCAGGTGACCGACGACGCGCGCGAGGAACTCTCGGTGCGGGCCGACGTGCAGGTGCTCGCGCTCACCGATCGCGTGTGGCAGGCCGGCGAGGCGTTCGTCCGTGCCGCGACGCTCGTGGAGGAAGCCGCGGTCGAAGCCGGCCGCAGGGCGATCAGCGGCTCCGTCAGCTGAAGAACGGCTCCATCGGCAACGGCGACTCGTGGGGGAACCGCTCGATGTCGGCGAGCGCGCCCGCGAGATCCACCCGGTGGACGGGTTGCGGGTCGCGGCAGGCCACGAACGCAGTCGCGCAGTAGTCGTCGACGCGCTCGTGGAGGCCGAACGCGAGGACCCCGGGGCGCGGGTTGACCGCCCAGCCGCCGCCGGCCTCGGGGTGGGACCCGCGGAACGCCTCGAACTCCGCTTCCTGGCCCTCGAAGAAGATCGCCATCCCGATCTGTTGGATCGTCACACGGAGCTCGTCGGTGAACACGATCGGGTCGGGAACGTGCCACCGGTAGAACCCGACGAGATGCGGCAACGCCGAGATCGGCGACCGGGCCACCTCGAGCGGAGCGCCCGCGTACGGCGCGTGGTGTGCACCCATCCCCCAGGCGGTGCCCACGTAGTCCTCGAGGCCGGTGCCGCAGATGGTCGGGAGGTCGGTGTCGCCGTCGCGGTACACCTTCACCTCACCCTCGCCGTACCAGAATCCGTCGTCGAGCACGCGCAGACCGACCGCGCAGCCGATGAACCGACCGGGGCCACGGAACCCGTCGGCGATCACGAAGTCGCGCGCCGTCGTCGTCGGGTTCTCGCGCCGAAAGCGTCGCGTGGAGCATCCCCGCGTCGGCGGGCACGTCGCCGAGGGTGACGTCGAGTTGGTAGTAGAAGTCGAGCGGTCGCGCCGCGCCGTTGGTGACCTCGACGCGCACGTGGTGCCGGAACGGCATCGGGATGTACGCGTTGAACCCGCGCCCTTCCTGCGCGCTCGAGAGCGCCGACGCGAACGCCACCGGTCGACCGTGGGGCAACCCGAAGAAGTCGAGGCAGGGCACCGAGATGCTCGGCAGTTCGGCGTTGTCGTAGAACACCTCGAGCACGAGCGCTCGCATCACCTCCGGCGGCGCCGGGGGAAACGTCATCCAGATGTGGCGGATGGTTCCCGGTCCGTCGAGATCGGCGATCACGACCCTCTCGCCGGGCTCCAACCGCCGCGACGGCGCACCTTTCCGGCCGCGACCGGCGGTTCCGCCCGCGCCGCGCGCGCCGGTCGGGTTCTCGAAGGTGACTGCCCGCGAGTCGAGTCGGGTGTCGACGATCGAAGGATCGCTGAACGACGAACCGGTCGCGACCGAGCCGAACTCGTGTGCGTCGGTCACCGGCGCGCGTTCCTCAGGCCGACCGTTCGAGGTTGAACGCGAGTCGGTAGGCGGGGATCTCGCGCATCGGTGGCCGTTCGCGCACCTCGACGGGGACGGTCTCGATCTCGTGGTCGGGCGTGAAGCGGGTGAGGAGCTCGCCGCCGACGCCGTCGGGTTCGAGCCCGGCTCTGCGCAACGCGGTGACGATGATGGCGAGCGCCTGCGGACCGAGGTCGGGCAGGGGGCGGTTGCGGTGCTCGCGCACACCGAGGTCGACCTGCGCGATGGCGTCGATCCCGAACGCGGAGACGATGTCGACGAGCAGCCCGAGCTCGACACCCCACCCCTCGACGAACGGCACTGCGTCGAGCACCTCGCGCCGACCGGCGTACTCGCCTGCGAGCGGTTGCACGATCTGCGCGAGCGGAGGGAAGAGATGCGACAGCAGCGGCCGGGCGACCAGCTCGGTGACACGACCGCCTCCGGGTTCACCGTGCGACGTGCGGTCGTAGAAGCCCTTGACGAACGCGATGTCGCGTCGGGTGAGCAACGGACCCAGCAGACCCGACACGAAGTGCGCGCCGAAGTTGCGGATGTCGGCGTCGACCCAGCACACGAGGTCTCCCTCGCACGCGTAGAGCGACTTCCACATGGCGTTGCCCTTGCCCGACCCCGGCCCGCACTCGGCGAGCACCGACGACTCCGACACGACCCGCGCCCCGGCCTCGGTGGCCACCCGGGTCGGTCGCATCGGTGGAGCCGTCGTCGAGCACCACGATCTCGTCGACGAGATCGGTGGCCTCGACCAGTTCCCGTCGCACGGTGCCCACGATGTGGCCGACGGTGGCTTCCTCGTTCCGGGCGGGGAGGCAGACCGAGACCGTCAGGCCTTGTTCAGCCTTGCGTCTGGCGAGGTCGGCCGGGAGGAAATCCCGGTGATGGGGGTGACCGGGCACGGCCGAAAGTGTACGAGACGCAGGTGGAGGCGCCGGAAGGCGTTCATGGGATCGGGAATCGGTGGGCGGTCGAGGCGCCGGAACCGGAGTCGAGCAGACAATGCGTTGCCTCGGCAGCCCCTTCCGTGCGAAGATGCTCGGGCAATACGCGCTCATCGAGAGCGGCCGAGGGACGGGCCCTGTGACGCCGCGGCAACCTCCATCCACCCCGGGAAACGCCCGGGAGTGGTGGTCAGGTGCCAATGCCCGAACGATGAGTAGCCCGAGAGCGGACCAGTTCCACGTCATCCGCTCGAGGCGCTCGAGAGCGCGTCGAGACCGAGCCAGGGTACGAACACCCTGCTCACGGACGACAGGAGCGCAGGTCATGACTCACGTACAGGGACTCCGGTGTCGGGAGTGCGGCCGCGAGTACGAGGTCGCACCGATCTACACCTGCGAGTGGTGCTTCGGCCCGCTCGAGGTCACCTACGACTACGAGGCGGTCGCCTCGGCGATCAGTCGGGAGTCGATCGCCGCCGGCCCGCTGAGCATCTGGCGATACCAGGATCTCCTGCCGGTGGAGCGGAACCCCGCCCTCGACCTCGGCGCCGGGTTCACGCCGTTGGTCCGGGCCGAGCGCCTCGCCGACGAGCTCGGCCTCGGCGAGGTCTGGATCAAGAACGACACCGTGAACCCGACGAACTCGTTCAAGGACCGCGTCACCACCGTCGCACTGTCGAAGGCAGCGGAGTTCGGGTTCAAGACCGCGGCCTGCGCGTCGACGGGCAACCTCGCCAACGCGGTTGCCGCCCACGCGGCGCACGCGGGAATCCCGAGCTACGTGTTCGTGCCCGCGAACCTCGAGCAGGGCAAGATCGTCACCACAGGCGTGTACGGGGGCAACGTCGTCGCGATCGACGGCAACTACGACGACGTGAACCGTCTCTGCGCCGAGATCGCGGGGACCTACCCGTGGGCGTTCGTCAACGTGAACGTCCGCACGTTCTACGCCGAGGGTTCGCGCACCCTCGCCTTCGAGACCGCCGAGCAGCTCGGTTGGCAGACCCCGGATCATGTCGTCGTCCCGGTGGCGAGCGGATCGCTGCTCACCAAGATCCGCAAGGGCTTCGGCGAGCTCCACAAGGTGGGGCTGCTCGACGACGAGCCGCACGTGCGGGTGTCGGGCGCGCAGGCGACGGGGTGCTCGCCGGTCGAGACCGCGTGGCGCGAAGGGACCGACAACATCAAGCCGGTCAAGCCGTCGACGATCGCCAAGTCGCTCGCGATCGGCAACCCGGCCGACGGGTACTTCGCGATCGAAGCGGTGAAGTCGACGGGCGGGGCGCTCGCGGCTGCCTCCGACGACGAGATCGTCGAGGGCATGAAGCTGTTGGCCCGCACCGAGGGGATCTTCGCCGAGACCGCCGGAGGGGTCACGATCGCGTGCCTGAAGAAGTTGGCCGAGTCGGGTGTGGTGCGGCCCGACGAGCGGGTCGTCGCGTACATCACCGGTCACGGCTTGAAGACGATCGAGGCGATCGCCCCGACCGTGCAGCCGACCGCAGTCATCTCACCGAGCCTCGACGCGTTCCACGAGGCCTTCCCGTCGATCGAGGAGAACTAGGACATGGCCGTCACTGTTCGCATCCCCACCCAGCTGCGCGAGTTGTCGGGCGGCGCGTCGGAGGCCTCGCTCGAGGGAACGACTGTCGCCGAGGTGTTGAAAGCCCTCGAAGTCGCGCACCCCGGTTTCGGTGAACGCCTCTACGACGACACCGGCGGACTCCGTCGGTTCGTCAACGTGTTCGTCGCCGACGAAGACATCCGTTTCCTCGACGGCCTCGACACCCCGGTGGCAGACGGACAGACCGTCAGCATCATCCCCGCCGTCGCGGGTGGCTAGACGAGCCGGCGCGCTCGTGGCGATCGGTTGCCTCGTCGCGCTGGCTGCGTGCGGGGGTGGCGGGGGCGGGGGCAGCGGGGGCGGGAAGGTCGACGTGGCGCTCAGGGACTACGACATGCTCCTGTCCACGAGCGCGGTGAGCGCCGGGAAGGTCGAGTTCGCGATCACCAACGGCGGGGGATTCGTGCACGAGATGCTCGTGGTGCGCACCGACCTCGCGATCGACGAGCTGCCGAAGGCATCCGACGGCGCGTTCGACGAGACCTCGCCCGAGGTACAGGTGGTCGCGTCCGTGCAAGACGTCCCCGCAGGTGGGACCGCATCGCTGACGAAGAAGCTGGCCGTCGGGAGCTACTTCCTGATCTGCAACCTCCCGGCCGAGCCGGGCGACACCATGTCGCACTTCCAACACGGCATGCTCGCTCCCTTCGCCGTCACCTGAACCTCGGGTTCGAGCACGCATTCGGGAGTCGCCGGTCGATCGGGTCGCTTGCCGCGTGTCGGAACGCTGGCCGCCACCGGCGCGTCGTCGTCGCCGATCGGGTTGTCCCGACTCGGCCTCGCAGTGTTCCTCGGCGGTGCGCTGCTCGCGCTCGTCGGTCACCGCCGCCGCCACCGACTCCGGTCGTGAACGAGGCGTCGCTTCCCCGTCACCTGACGAACCGCTGACGCGGATCGGGGAGCACCCTGCTGGTGCTCCCCGATCTCGTCGTGGTCTCGAATCAGCCCGACCGATGGTCGGGACCCGTGGTTACTTGGGACCGAAGTTCCAGGTGATGTCGTCGGTCGTCGACTGGAAGTGGATGCCGTCGACCGCGACCAGGTAGTTGGGGTTGTACGAGCCGACGTTCACTCCGATCGCGACCACCTTGGCGCCGACGCAGTTCGTCGCGACCTCCGACGGGTCGGTGAACGGCGGGCCACCCGCACCGGGAGCGACCGAGAGCGCACCGCAGGTGATCTGCTTCGAGGTCCACCACTGGCCGCCGATCATGTCCCAGTGCTGCCACGTGTTGGGTGCGAGGGGCTGCTGGGGGTCGGGTCCTTCTGCGTCGTTCCAGTACGGCTCGTACACCAGGTTGGTCACGTCGGCGGTGGTACCGAGGTTGCCGTCGAGGTCGACGCGCAGCTGGAACGACGGACCCGCGTCGGTGATGCTGCCGGTGAGGAGGGACTGGTAGGTCCAGTAGCTCAGGCCGGTCACGTCGGCGAGTGCCGTGCCCCGCGCGATCTTCGAGGTCATGAGCTGTGCCTTCGCGGCGTTGTCGGCGGTGGTGCCGAGGAGTAGCGAGCCGTCACCGAGGCCGGCGGGCGCGCCGAAGGTCTTGGAGCTGAAGACGTTGCCGCCGGGCCGGGTGTCCTCGCGGTACCAGAGGTAGTCGCTCGCCGAGGGGTTGGCCGCGTAGCCGTCGTGGATGACGGTGTCGCTCGCCGCGAGCGTCGCCGTCTCCGCGAACGCGGGGAGCCCCGGTCCGAGGACGACGGCGCTCGCGATCGCGGCGCACACCAGAACCTTGAGCGATCTCATCCGTGCTTCCCCCCATTGGTCGGTCTCGTCACGCCGCTTCGCCCGGGATGTCCCGGGTGGGGCGCTCTCGACCGGAAGCTAGGGGTCGGGCCGGAGCGCGTCAACAGAAGGTGTCACGTGTTGACAGAAATCAGCAGGAGCCTCGTAGCGCGTCCGACCGGTCACGGAGCGTGGGCCCTCCGGCCGGGTACGGTCCGCCCGATGCCCCCGCCCCTCTCGCCCGAGTGGTTCGATGCCGCGTTCGAGCGGGTCCGTTCGGTCCGCCTCCCGACCGACCGCTCGGCGCGCCTGCAGTTCGTCACCCCGACGGCGCGTTGGTCGCTCGTGGTCGACGCGGGCGAGGTGCGGCGGTGGGGCCTCGGCGATGTCGGCGACCCCGACGTCGAGGTGCGTTGGGACGACGGGACCGCCGCGGCGATCCTGCGTCGAGAGCTGCGGGGGAACGACGCCCTCCTGGCGACGACGGTCGTCGCGTCCGACGCGGGCGGCACCTACATCGGGCCTCCGGCCCCGCTCAACCTCTCCGGCCGACCGGAGACCGCCGCGCTCCCGACATTCCCCGACGCGACGTTCTCGGCGCAGTTCACCTATCGCGACGGGCCGTTCGGTGCGGTCGAGTACCTGCTCGGGTTCGAGGACGGCCGCCTCGCCGACGAACGGCTCACCGGCCGCGACGACGCCGACGCGTCGATCGAGTGCGGGTACCTGATGATGGCGCAGACCCGGGCCGGGGAGGCGACGATCCTCGAGGCGCTCGAGCAGGGATCGGTCCGCGGCGACATCGGCGCGCTCGCCGCGCTGGCTGGCATCTTCGAGAGTCCGGAGTTCCACGCGATCGAGGTGGCGTCCGGGCGGCACGCGTTCGCACTCGGTGTGCTCGGCCTGCTCGACGCCGATCCCGCGTACGCGGATGCCCTCGTCGAGCTTCGATCGGGTCCGGAGGTGTAGTGAACGAAGACTTCCCCGAGACCCTCGAACGTCTGCACGACGAGATCGACGAGGGTGTCTTCACCCGCGGGCTCCAAGCTGTCGTCGAGGTCGACGGCGAACGGGTCCTCGACGTCGCGCTCGGTGATTCGGGAACCGGCGCGCCGATGACCGGTGATCATGTCCTGCGGGTGTACTGCACCGGCAAGCCGATTCTCGCGCTCGCCGTCGCGCAGCTCGTCGATGCCGGCGTGCTCGATCTCGACGCTCCACTCGAGGAGAAGTTGCCCGACTGCCGACCGCTCGCGGGCGGGGTCACGGTGCGTCACGTGTTGACGCACACCGCCGGGTTGCATCAGCCGTCGGGTGTCGCGATGGAGCTGGTGCCGCCGGCGAAGCGTCGGGAGCAGATCGAGCGATCACGGCGTCCGGGGAACTTCCACGTCGGCGTCGACGCGGCCTACAGCGAGTATGCCGGTTGGCAGGTCCTCGGCTGGTTGGTCGAGCAGGAATCAGGCGTGCCGCTCCGGGACCACCTCCGCGAGCAGGTGCTCGATCCGATGGGCCTCGACAACACCTGGATCGGGATGACGCGGGAACAGTACGCCGAGGTGCTGCCCCGACTGGGGGTGAACCACGAGATGCGCCAGGGGTCCTCGCTGCCCATGCTGTTCGAGCGCACCGAGCGGGTGTGCACCGAGGCGAACCCCTCGCACGGCTGCTACGCATCGGCGGGAGACCTGGCCCGCTTCTACAGCGAGCTCGTGGCAACCCTCGACGGGGTGGGGATCGACGCGATGCCCTCGGCGGCGATGCTCGAGACATTCACCTCGGTTGCGCGTCCGGCGGTGCCCGACCGCGTGTTGGAGCGTGTCTGTTCCTACGGCCTCGGCTTCATGACGCCGTTGCGCGAGCACGCGTTCGGGGAGCAGTGCAGCGAGCAGTCGTTCGGCCACTCGGGGAACATCGGCGCGTCGTTCGCGTTCGCCGACCCGGAGCACGGCCTGGCCGTCGGCATCGTGTTCAACGGTCTCGTCGGTCACGAAGCCGCGTTCCTCCGGCGTCGGTCCCTCATCGGCGCGCTCTACGCCGACCTCGCCGCGCGCGAGTTCGCGACCGACACCGACGACGAGACCGTTCCTGAGGTCGACCAGCCGCGCCGCTCCGGGTTGTTGGCCCGGTTCCGGTCGCGTCGCTGAGCCGGCGCGCGGCCCCGACCAACGAGCCCGGCGGGAGTCGAGCGGATCCGGTCAGCTGGTGATGAACATCTGTTCCGCGACGATGGGCGGAATGGTGTGCTCCCCGGTGGGCGTGCGTACCAGGACACCGTCGGCGTCTCGGCTCACGACCGTGGCCGACGCACCCGGGATCAAGCGCGCGACCGCCACGAGGTGCAGCCCGGCGTCGTCGAGCTCGAGCTTCTCGCTGATCCGCGCGATCGTGACCTGACCCGACTCCGCGTCGATGAGCCGCACGGTGGCGCGCTCGTCGAGGGTGCGCTTGCTGCCCGGGATCGGGTTGCCGTGCGGGCAGGTGACCGGGTCGCCGAGCAACAGGACGAGCTTCTCCTCGACGTCGGCGGAGATCGCGTGCTCCCACCGGTCGGCCTCCTTGTGCACCTTCTCCCACTCGAGTCCGATCACGTCGGCGAGGAGACGTTCCGCGAGCCGGTGACGGCGCACGATCGTGGTCGCGAGCGTCCGGCCCTTCGCGGTGAGCTTGATGCTGCGGTCCTCGAGCAGCTCGGTGTACCCGGCGGTCGAGAGGCGGGCGACCGTCTCGGAGACTGCGGGTGCGGAGATGCCGAGGCGCTCCACGAGCCGGGCTCGCAGCGGACGCACACCTTCTTCCTCGAGCTCCAGGATCGTCTCGAGGTACTCCTCGGTGGTGTCGTGCATCTCGGCCATCGAGGTGAGGATACCCTGAGTTGATGCCCGACTCTCCGCTCAGGGACGAGTCTGTCGTCTCGGTCCGGGGCCTCACCAAGCGCTTCGGTGCGCTCACCGCGGTCGACGACCTGAACCTCGAGGTCGCCCCCGGCGAGTTGCTCGCGCTGCTCGGCCCGAGCGGATGCGGCAAGACCACTGCGCTCCGACTCGTGGCGGGCTTCGAGCATCCCGATGCCGGACGGATCCTGCTCTCGGGCGACGAAGTGGCGGGTCCCGGTCGGTTCGTCACCCCGGAACGCCGTCGGGTCGGGGTGGTGTTCCAGGACTTCGCGCTGTTCCCGCACCTGACGGTCGCCGACAACATCGGCTACGGGATCCCGCGCGACCGCACCCGTCGACGCGCCCGGGTGAGCGAGATGCTCGACCTCATCGGCCTCGTCGACACGGCCGACCGCTATCCCCACGAGCTCTCGGGTGGCCAGCAGCAGCGCGTCGCCCTCGGACGCGCCCTCGCGCCCGAGCCGGCGCTCGTGCTCCTCGACGAACCCTTCTCGAACCTCGATGCTGCGCTGCGGGTTCGCATGCGTGCCGAGGTGCGCACGATCCTCACCACTGCCGGGGCCACCGCGGTGTTCGTCACCCACGACCAGGAAGAGGCGTTGAGCCTCGCGGAGCGGGTGGCGGTGATGCGGGCCGGACGCCTCGTCCAGGTCGACACACCCGCCGACCTCTACGCCCGACCCGTCGATCCCTTCGTCGCGACCTTCGTGGGCGACGCCGATTCCCTCCCGGGCACGTCGGAAGGGGCGACGGTCGACACGCCGATCGGTGCCCTCGGGCTCCTCGAGGAGACGGCTCCCGGACCGGTCGATGTCGTGTTGCGACCGGAGCAGGTGCGCGTGTGGCTCGATGGATCCGGGATCGGATCGGTGGGTCGCATCGAGTACTTCGGTCACGACCAGCTGGTGGAGGTCGACCTCCCCGGCGGTCACCGGGTGCGATCCCGCCTCGGATCGGCCCGGGTCCTCGTCCCCGGTGACCGGGTCTCGCTCGCGGTCGCCGGGGCAGTGTTGGCCTTCCCGGCCACCGGTTCCGACGATCGGTCGCGTCGGGCTTCCCCCAGCAGCGTTGGGTAAGGTCAACCTCTCCTATCTCGCGTTCGCACGGACCCGACGAGGCCGACCGATGCACAACCGAATCCGCGTTCCCGTCGTCGCCATCGTGGTCGGCGTCGTCGCCGCGCTCGGGATCACGGCGTGTTCGTCGGGCGGGGGGTCCGACCGACTCACCGTCTACTCCGGTCGGAACGAGGAACTGATCGCACCGCTGATCGCGCAGTTCACCGAGAAGACCGGCATCGGCGTCGACGTCCGCTACGGCGACTCGGCCGACCTCGCGTTGCTCATCGACGAAGAAGGCGACCAGGCCCCCGCCGACGTGTTCCTCTCCCAGAGTCCGGGCGCGATCGGCTACCTCGACGCGAAGGGTCGGCTCCGTCCGATCGAGCCGTCGGTGCTCGACCTCGTCGACCAGCGGTTCCGGGCGTCCGACGGCCGGTGGGTCGGGGTCTCGGGCCGGGTCCGGGTGCTCGTCTACAACGCCGACCTCGTCGACGAGTCAGATCTGCCGACGTCGGTGTTCGATCTCACCGACGAGCAGTACCGCGACACGGTCGCGGTCGCACCGACGAACGGTTCCTTCCAAGACTTCGTCACTGCGATGCGTGAGACCGACGGCAACAAGAAGACCCGCGCCTGGCTCGACGGCATGAAGGCGAACGGCGCGCGCTCCTACGCGAACAACCTCGCGATCGTCGAGGCCGTCGACCGGGGCGAGATCCCGATGGGTCTCGTGAACCACTACTACCTCGAGCGCGCGAAGGCCGAGGATCCGGGCGTCGCCGGCGTCAACTACTTCTTCCCCGACGGCGACATCGGTTCACTGGTGCTCGTCACCGCCGCCGGTGTGCTCGACACCGCGGACGACAGCGCCGAGGCGGAGCAGCTGCTCGAGTTCCTGCTCTCGAAGCAGTCGCAGGAGTTCTACGCGACCGAGACGTTCGAGTACCCGCTCGCACGCGGGGTTCCGCCTGCTCAGGACCTCCCTCCGCTCGACGAGATCGCGTCGCCGCCCGTCGACCTCAGCTCGCTCGGGGGCGGACTCGAAGCGACCCGGCGGATGATCGCGGCGAGCGGCCTCGAACAGTCCTGATGGTGCGGGCCTGATGGCAGGGGCGTGATGCGGCGCGCGCCGGTCGGTCTCGTCGTCGTCAGTGTCTTCGTCGCGGCGGCGTTCGCAGCACCGTTCGGGTATCTGATCGTCCGGACGATCGAGCTCGGCGAGGCCGCGCTCGACGTGCTCAGGTCGGAGGATGCGCTGGGTCCACTCAGTCGCACCCTCACGCTGGCGACGTCGGTCTCGGTGTCGTGCGCGGTCCTCGGCACGCTCGCGGCATGGCTCGTGACCCGCACCGACCTCGCCTTCGCGCGCGTCTGGCGAGTGCTGCTCGCGCTCCCGCTCGTCATCCCGTCGTTCGTCGGCGCGTTCGCACTCATCGCCGCGTTCTCGCCCGGCGGCCTGATCGACGAGCTCGTCGGTCTGGGCTCGCCGGTCCGCATCGAGGGGTTCTGGGGTGCGTTCACGGTGCTCACGCTGCTGAGCTACCCCTACGTCTACCTCCCGGTGGTCGCCCGTTTCTCCGGGCTCCCGCCGACGCTGGAGGAGAGCGCGCGGGCGTTGGGGCGGTCGCCGCTCGAGGTCTTCCGCACGATCGTGCTGCCCCAGTCGCGCGGGGCGATCACCGCGGGCACGCTGCTCGTGTTCCTCTACGCGGTCAGCGACTTCGGTGCCGTGTCGCTGATGCGCTACGACACGCTCACCCGCAGGATCGACGCCACCCGCCTGTTCGACCGCACCACCTCGATCACGCTCAGTCTGCTGCTCGGAGTGGTCGCGTTGGTCGTCGTGGTGATCGAGCGACTCGTGTCGCGCCGCCGCGGTCGCCTCGAGGTGTCGGGGAGCGGGCGCAGCTCGTTGCGCATCCGGCTCGGCGTCTGGCACGCGCCGGCTGCGGGGTTCGTGGCCGCGCTCCTCGGCGTGGCGCTGCTCGCACCGGTCGCGGTGCTCGCGGGCTGGACCCTGCGCGGCGTGGGTGGCGGCGATCGCACGGGCGGGCCGACGGTGCGGTTCGGCGATCTGCTCACCCCGCTGTGGAACACCGCCGCGATCTCGGTGATCGCAGCCGTGGTGACGGTGGTGGTCGTGCTCCCGGTCGCGTACCTGACCGTCCGGCACCGTTCCCGGTTCGGGGGTGTGGCGAACGCGGTCGTGGTGTCGGGCTTCGCCCTGCCGGGGCTCGTGATCGCGCTCGCTGTGGTGTTCTGGGTGTTGCAGAGCAGCGCGGCGGCGTTCTTGTACCAGACCTACCCGCTCCTGGTGTTCGCGTACGCGGTGCACTTCGGCGCGCAGGCCCTGCGGACGTCGCAGGCGACGGTGGCCGGTGTACCGCTCCGCACCGAGGACGCGGCGCGGTCACTCGGCGCCGGCCGCATCCGTCGGTTGCGCACCGTCGAGCTGCCGCTGATGCGCCCCGGTCTCGCCGCCGCCGGCGGACTCGTGCTCCTGTCGGTGATGAAGGAGCTCCCGGCCACGCTCCTGCTCGCCCCGATCGGGTTCGAGACCCTGGCCACCCGGATCTGGACCGCCACCGAAGACGGCTTCCTCGCCCGGGCCGGCGCCGCATCACTGGTGCTCGTGGTCGCGTCGGGTTGCCTGACGTGGTTCCTCACCATCCGTCGGATCGACCGCGTCGGCACCTGACCCCGCCGATCAGCCCCCTCCGATCAGGAACGGAGCGCGGTGAAGCCGTCGGCCTCGACGGAACGCACGAGGAGATCGGTGCGGTCGCCGCCCCGGAGCGAGTCACCGGGACCCCGGAGGTAGCGGCCCTGTGCGTTCACGATCACGTAGCCGGGGAAGTCGGGATCCCGGCTCGCGACGAGGAACCACACACCCCGATCACCGACTTCGCCGGCCCGCATCCCGTCGACCCGCACCGGCGACCCGTCGGCCAGCTCCGCTTCCTCTTCGACGAGCAGCACCGTCTCCGAGGTCGCGCCTGCGAGCACGGTGTCGATCTGCACGGTCGTGATCTGCGAACGGATCGCGCTCGTGGTGCCGGCTGCCGCGGTGCTGTCGGTGCCGAAGATGCGTCCGGCTTCGGTCGCCACGACGTGACCCTCGACGACGACGTCGCTGACGCCGACGAGCTGGTCGACGGTCGTGAACCGGTGGCGGGCGTCTGATGTGACCTCGACCGGGCGACGAGCCGCGAGCGGTTGCACCGAACCATCGGGTCGGTAGTTCAGTGCGAAGACGATCCCCGCGAAGACCGCGAGCGCGGCGACGCAGATCCAGGTCGCGCGCCGCAGGTGCGGCCGACGCTCAGCTGTCGCCGTCTGCATCGCCGAGGCTCAGGGTCACACCGAGCTCGCTGGCCACTTCGGCGCGGACGATCGTGCCCGCGTTGCGGACCAACCGGTACGCCTTCCGGAGCTCGGCCTTCGATGCGTCGGCGAGCGACGGCGGCAGGGCATCCACCGCGGCCGACGAACGTTCGACGAGATCCGACACCCGGTCGTCGGCGGTCGGGGACACCGCGGCCACGAGATCGTCGATTCCTGCGCCGTCGGTCCCCCGGGTCGTACCGAAGTAGCCGGCTCGCACGCTCCACATGAAGTCCTGCAGTCGCGTTCCTCCGTGTTCACCGATCGGCTCTCGCTCTGCGGGCGTCGTGGCCTCGGCGTCGGCGAGCTCGCGCGTCGTCTCGGTGAGGGCCATCGCCATCCCGTTGACGAGGTCCTCGACCGCAGCCTGACCGTTGTCGTACTTCCCGGTGCCGGGTGTTGCGAGCTGGCGTCGAAACGGCGGGTCGTCTCCGGTGCCGTCGGTCCAGGCGAGACGGGTGGCGTGGGCGGCCTCGGCCGAGAGCGCAGCGGCCGATGCTGCGTACGCGCAGGCGCGCGGTGCGGTCGCGTCGGCGTCGAACAACAGGTACTGCACCGCGGTCAGCCCGCGCGTGTCGGAGCCCGCGAACCGCAGGGTCTCGGCGGTCGGCAGCGGCGTGTTCGGGTCGGTGGCCGAGATCACGTTCTCGATCTTCTCGGGGTCGATCATGAAGGTGATGTCGGACCCGGTCCGGTCATCGGTCATGGGTCCGAACCGGAACGCCCGGGTGCGGTTCCACGCCCGCCACGCGTCGTCCCAGGCGCGTTGGGCGGCTTCGAGTCGTGCCGCGTCGGGTGCAGCGCACAACGCCGTCGTCGCGTCGGCGAGCTGCGCGGTCGCGCGGTCGAGCTCCACGTAGACCGGGGTGATCACGTTGGTCGAGAGGTTCTCGAGGACATCGGCGCGGTCGGCGCTGGCGTCGGTGTCGTCGCTGCTGCACGCGGCGATGCCCACGAGTGCTGCGCACACCATCAGCGCGATGGCGACGGCACGGATCGAACGACGGAAGTGGGTGGAAGCTGTGATCACAGGGACTCCAGGTAGGCGATGATCGCGTCGCGATCTTCGCGGGACATCGTGCGGAACCGCTCCCGGGCCGGTTTGGCTTCGCCGCCGTGCCACAACACGGCCTCCGAGAGGTTCCGGGCGCGGCCGTCGTGCAGGAAGCGGGTGTGGTCGTTGACGGTGTCGACGAGACCGATCCCCCAGAGCGGCGCGGTGCGCCACTCCGATCCGGTGGCGAGCCCGTCGGGCCGGTCGTCGGCCAGGCCGGGACCCATGTCGTGCAGGAGCAGATCGGTGAACGGGTGGATGGTCTGGTCGGCGAGCGCCGGGAGGTCACTCGGTCCGGTCTCCACGGTCGGGAGGTGGCATGCCGAGCACCCGGCACTCCGGAACAGCTGCTCGCCGTCGCGCACGGCCGGCGTCGTCGACTCCCCGACGTGCGGGCACGGCCAGGGTGCGCGTGTAGAAGGTCACCCGCCCGAGCTTCTGGTCGTCGATCTCGGGATCACCGCCGGTGGGTGCGGCGAGACATGCGGTCTGGATCGCGGTGCACGACTTCTCCGGGAACAGCGAGCTGGTGATGCCGATGTCGCCGTTGAACGCGCCGGCGTTCTGCTGCTCGACGGTCGGCACGTTCGCCTTCCACCCGAACCGGCCCAGCGCCATCGTCTGGGTACGCACGTCCCACACCGAGTTCGCGCGTCCCCGAGATGCCGTCGTCGTCGGCGTCGTCGGGGTCGGCCCGGGCGACGACATCGGCCGCGGGGATCGCCTCGAGCAGGCCGACGCCGAACACGGCGGGCGCGATCCGAGGCGAGAGCTGCACGTCGGATGCGAGCGGGCCGTACCCGGTGTCGGCGACGGCGTACGTGGGGGCGACCAAGGTGAACGGAGCGCCGTCGCCGTAGCGGCCGCGCGACCTTCTCGGTGGTGATGCTGATCCGTCCCTCGGCCGGAACCCCGGAGATCCCCCGGTCCTGGAGCTGGTCGCCGTAGGCAGGGTCGGGGACGATCTCGCCGTGCGGACCGGTGCCGGGCACGCTGAGTCGCAGGAGGAGTCCGCGCTCGGGGTCGTCGTCGTCGACCGGGGGCTTGCCGCGTCCGTCGCGGAAGTGGCACGACGAACACGACTGCGCGTTGAAGAGCGGGCCGAGTCCGTCGCGGCCCTCGGTGGATGCGGGTGCCGTGACCCAGTTGTCGTTGAAGAAGCTGTTGCCGACGGAGAACGCCCGCCGCTCGATCCGGTCGAGCGACGGGATCGCGATCGCGAAGGCGTTGGCCGACGTGTCGAACACGGTGGCCTTGCCGCCCGAACGCTGCACTCCGATCGCGGGGTCGTCGACCCTCGGAGTCGAACTCGAAGAACCCGACGAGCACGCGGCCACGAGCACGCCCGCCGCGACGAGACCGGCGGCGAGGAGCGCTCCCCGCCGCCGACCATCCGACCTCGGCGCCCGCACCAGCGTCATACCTCCAAGGTGATCTTCACGCCGAGCTCCTGCGCAACTTCGGCGAACGACTGACCCTGGTCCTCGATCGACGTGAGGGTGGCGAGCAACGCGGCACGGCCGGGATCGGTGTCGACACCGACGATGAGGTCCTCGAAGGGTGCGGGCAGCGCCTGGGCCAACGCGAGGCTCGTGTCGAGCTGGGTGCGCAGCTTCGTGTCGAGCGCCGGATCGACCTGCTTGACCAGGTCACTGATGCTCGTGCCGCCCGTGGCGCCCGGGACCTCGCCCAGGTACACGTTGCGGATCCCGACCACATCGCCGACCACGTCGGCGTTCGTGTTGTCGCTGAAGCACGAGTGTTCGTCTTCCTGGTCCTTCGTCTCGAGCGCCACCGCGATGCGCTCACCGGCGAGCTCACCCGCGCTGAGCGCACCGAGGCCGCGGAGGATCTTGGTGACGGCGGCAGTCGGATCGGCGAGGAACTCGGTCCGGTACTCGCCGGTCGCCGGATCCCACTGGTCGCGCACCGACGTGATGTCCTTGATCAGGAGGTCGGTGGCGATCTTCAGGTACTCGGCCCGCCGAGTCGCGGTCGGGCTGGTGGTGTAGTCGGTCACCGGGCGCTGACCGGGTGCGCCCACGCTCTGGTCCTGACCCCAGAGCAGGAACTCGATCGCGTGCCAGCCGGTCGAGATGTTCGTCTCGCCACCGTCTTCGTTGGCCTCGACGAGCACGTCCTCGGTGATCTCGGGGTAGTCGGCCGCGTTGTTGATGATCCCGGCGTTCGGGTCCTCGGCGACGGAGTCGACGTACGCCTCGTCCATCGGCCACGCGTTGATCCGGCCCTCGGGTCCGTTCTCGGGGTTGTCGATCGGGCCGTCGTAGAGGCGGTAGGCCTCGGTGGGGAGGTAGTCGTCGCGGGCCGCGAGCCACGCGTCCTTGGCCGCGGCGAGGTTCGCGTCGGTCGGGTCGGCGATGAACGTGTCGATCGCCGTCTGCATCGTCGTCGCGGAGGCGATCGAGGCGTCGTAGGCGGCGACCACTCCGTCGGCGTAGGTGGTGGCGGCAGCCTCCGCGTCTGCGGCCGGGATCCCCTTCAGGGTCTGCGACTTCGTCTCGGTCTGCTCCGAGGAGTCACTGCTGCTCCCGCTGTCGTCGCTGCCGCAGCCGGCGAGCACGATGCTCGATGCGACCGCGATTGCGATCGCTCCCCGTCGGAACTGAACTGCACGCACTGGGACTCCTCGGTTTCGTGTCGGGCGGTCGTCGTCGGTGACCGACGATGAGGTTAGGTTAACTTAGCCAAATGATCCAGGCGCCGTTCCGAACGGGCTCGGCCCGCGCGGTGTCGTCCCGGGCCGTGGCCCGGGCTTCGACGCCGGTCGACGCGGCCTCGCTGGCCGTCGTGCGGATCGTCTACGGGCTGGTCGGGGTGCTCGTGGCGGGGCGCACCGCGGCGAACGGCTGGGTCGAGAGCCTCTACGCCGGCCCGAGCCACCACTTCACCTACCCGGGCTTCCGATGGGTCTCGCCCCCGGGGATCGACGGCACCTACCTGCTGCTCGGCGTGGTGGGGGTCGCCGCGGTGTGCGTCGCCCTCGGCTGGCGGTACCGGTTCGCGCTGGGGGTGTTCCTCGTCGCGTTCGTGTGGTTGGAGCTGGTGGAGGTCACGACGTACCTCAACCACTACTGGTTCGTCACCCTCTTCGGGGTGTTGCTGCTCGCGCTCCCCGCTGCGAGCACGTGGTCGCTCGACGCCCGCCGGCGTCCGGTCGCCCCCACCGTTCCCCTGGGCGCGATCTGGTTGGTGCGGGCGCAGGTGGCGGTGGTCTACGTGTTCGCCGGCCTCGCCAAGTTGCAGACCGACTGGCTCGTGCGGGGCCTCCCGCTCCGACTCTGGCTCCCGGCGCGCTCCGATCTGGCGATCGTCGGACCGTGGCTCGACGAGCCTTGGGTCGCCATCGGTGCGAGTCGGGCCGGCGCGGCGTTCGACTGCCTCATCGTCCCGGCGCTCTGCTGGAAGCGCACCCGCCCCTTCGCCTGGTGCGCGCTCGTGGTGTTCCACGTGGCGACGTGGCGGCTGTTCCCGATCGGCGTGTTCCCGTGGGTGATGATCGCCGCGTCGACCGTGTTCTTCGAGCCCGATTGGCCGCGTCGCGTGCTCGCCCGCGTCGGTTTGCGAGCCCCGACCGATTCGGCGGTGTCGGTGTCGGCGACGGGATCTTCCATGGCGCGGCTCTCCCGTCTGGCGGTGACGGCAGGTGTGCTCTGGGTCGTGGTGCAGGTGCTGGTTCCGTTGCGGCACCTCGTGATCCCCGGCGACTCCCGGTGGACCAACGAGGGGTACCGCTTCGCGTGGGCCGTGCTGCTCACCGAGAAGGGCGGCGACGTCACGTTCCGGGTCACCGATCCCGCAGCCGGGACCACCTGGACCGAGACGGGTCATGCGCTCTACACGCCGACCCAGTGGCGGATGATGGCCACCGAGCCCGATCTGATCCGCCAAGCCGCGCACGCGATCGCCGCCCGCCACGCCGCGCGCGGGCGGGTTGTCGAGGTCCGGGCCGATGCGTTCGTCTCACTGAATGCCCGCCCGACCCGCCGGCTCGTCCGGTCCGACGTCGACCTCAGCCGCGAGCCCTGGCGCATCCACCAGCCCTGGGTGCTCCCGGCTCCCGGCTCCGCGCCCCTGCCCGGCCGCTGAGCCACCGTCGGCTCACGGGCGGTCCCCGCCCTACTTGCACTCGACCGTCGAGAGTGCCAACATGGGTTAGCACTCGTCTACGGCGAGTGCTAATGACCTCGTCAGTTCCCACGTGCTCCACTCACGTGCGCCACATGAATCCCCAGGGGGTTTCACGAATGTCGAAGCAGATCGCATACAGCGAGCAGGCCCGTCGGTCGCTCGAAGCGGGCATGAACAAGCTCGCCGACGCCGTGCGCGTCACCCTCGGCCCGAAGGGTCGCAACGTCGTCCTCGAGAAGAAGTGGGGCGCCCCCACCATCACGAACGACGGTGTCTCGATCGCCAAGGAAGTCGACCTCGAGGACCCGTACGAGAAGATCGGCGCCGAGCTGGTCAAGGAAGTCGCCAAGAAGACCGACGACGTCGCCGGTGACGGCACCACCACGGCCACCGTCCTCGCCTGGGCGATGGTTCGCGAGGGCCTGCGCAACGTCGCAGCCGGCGCGAACCCGATGACCCTGAAGAAGGGCATCGAGGGCGCAGTGATCGAGGCCGTCGCGTCGATCAAGGCATCGTCGAAGAAGGTCGAGACCGACCCCGCGCAGATCGCCAACGTCGCCGCCATCTCGGCCGCCGACAAGGAGATCGGCTCGATGATCGCCGAGTCGCTCGAGAAGGTCGGCAAGGACGGCGTCATCACCGTCGAGGAGAGCCAGACCTTCGGCATGGAGCTCGACCTCGTCGAGGGCATGCGCTTCGACAAGGGCTACATCTCCCCGTACTTCGTGACCGACCCGGAGCGCATGGAGGCCGTCCTCGACGACGCCTACATCCTCCTCGTGTCGTCGAAGATCTCGGCGGTCAAGGACATGCTCCCCGTGCTCGAGAAGGTGATGCAGAGTGGTCGCCCGCTCGTCATCATCGCCGAAGACGTCGAGGGCGAGGCCCTGGCCACGCTCGTCGTCAACAAGATCCGCGGCACCTTCAAGTCGGTGGCGGTCAAGGCCCCCGGCTTCGGTGAGCGCCGCAAGGCGATGCTCGAAGACATGGCGATCCTCACCGGCGGCACCGTCGTCGCCGAGGAAGTCGGTCTGAAGCTCGAGGGCATCGGCATCGACCTGCTCGGTCGGGCCCGCAAGGTCGTCATCACCAAGGACGAGACGACCGTCGTCGAGGGCTCCGGCTCCAAGAGCGACGTGCAGGGTCGGATCAACCAGATTCGCGCCGAGATCGACAACACCGACTCCGACTACGACCGGGAGAAGCTCCAGGAGCGTCTCGCGAAGCTGTCGGGCGGCGTGGCGATCATCAAGGTCGGTGCAGCCACCGAGGTGGAGCTCAAGGAGAAGAAGCACCGCATCGAAGACGCGGTGCAGACGACCAAGGCCGCCGTCGAAGAGGGCGTCGTGCCCGGTGGTGGCGTTGCGCTCCTCCGGGCCCAGGCCAAGGTGCTCGACCTCGCCGAGACGCTCTCGGGCGACGAGGCCACCGGCGCCAAGCTGGTTGCCCGTGCACTCGAGGAGCCGCTCAAGCAGATCGCGCTCAACGCCGGTCTCGAGGGTGGCGTCATCGTGGAGAAGGTCCGGAGCCTCAAGGGCTCCAACGGCCTCAACGCGGCGACGGGTGAGTACGAGGACCTGGTCAAGGCCGGCGTCATCGACGCCGCCAAGGTGACCCGCTCGGCGCTGCAGAACGCAGCATCGATCGCGGCGCTGTTCCTCACCACGGAAGCGGTCATCGCCGACAAGCCCGAGCCGGCTGCGGCTGCGGGTGGCGGCATGCCCGGTGGGATGGACGGCGGCATGGGCGGCATGGGCGACTTCTAGTCACCCGCTCCTCCGGGAGCACCGCACCACGAACGTCGAGGAGGGGCGCCCGAGAGGGCGCCCCTTCCGCGTCCCCGCCCCGGCGTGCTCGCCTAGAGTGAGGAAATGCGTCGGATTCGGACACTGGTCGTGGTCGTGGCCGCGGCCGGCCTCCTCGCTGCCTGCTCCGGCTCCGACAGCTCGAAGCCGGCGAGCGGACCGTGGCCCGTCGCCGAGACCTCGGCCGCGCCCGGCGACGCGGTGCGGCGGATCGCGGCCAGCACCGATGCCACCGCCGCCGAGCAGACCGCACGCTTCGTGACCTCGATCGACTCCACCGACGGCGACGACCGGGTGCAGGTCACCGCCGAGGGTGCCGTCGACCTGCAGACCCAGAACCTCTCGCTGCGCATGGACCTCGCCGGCAGTCTCGGGCTGGGATCGGCCGGCGCGGGCGATTCGGGAGCGGGGAGCGCCGAGGTGCGGGTCGTCGACGGGGTGTTCTACATGGACCTCGGTGATCTGGGCGCCGAGGCGGAGGAACTGACCGACGGCAAGCGGTGGCTGAAGCTCGACGTCTCCGGCCTCACCGGGATGCTCGGCGACGGTGCGGTGTCGTCGGAGTCTTCGAACCCGGTCGACGGGCTCGAAGCGCTGCGAGGCGTGTCGTCCGACGTGACCGAAGTCGGGACCGACACCCTGCGTGGGGTCGAGACGACGCACTATCGGGCGACGATCGATCTTGCGAAGGCACTCGCCGACGCGCCGCCCGAGGCCCGCGCCGACGCCCGCGAGCTCCTCGACGACGCCGGTGCCCCCACGATCCCCGTCGACGTGTGGCTCGACGCGCAGGACCGCGTCCGGAAATACACGATGCAGGTCGACGGCGCCGCGTTCGGTTCCGAGCGCTCGACCGTGGCGGTGACGTACGAGTTCTACGACTTCGGCGCACCCGTCGACGTGAGCGCACCGCCGGCCGACGAGGTCGCCGATCTCGGCTCGATGTTCGAGGGCATGCTCGACGGGTTCCTCGACGGGTTCGACGCGTACGCCAACGCCTGACCGGGTTACCCTCACGGGGTGAGCACCGAGTCGATCGAACCCGTGGAACCGTCGGTCGGGTGGGGTGTGCTCCACCTCTTCTTCGTCGTCGACCGTGACCATGCCGAACCCCTCGGGGCGAAGCGGGTGCTCGACGCGATCGCCTCGCTCGAGGCCGATGGCCACCAGGCGCTCGTCTTCGCCGTGCTCGGTCACAAGGCCGATCTGGGGATCATGGCCCTGGGGCCCGATCTGGCCCGCCTGCAGGCCTTCCAGCAGGAGCTCGCGTCCACGCCGCTCGCACTCGTCGACTCCTACGTCTCGTTGACCGAACTCTCCGAGTACACCGCCACCGAGGAGCAGGAGCGCGAGCGCCTTGCGGCCGAGGAGGGCCTCGCGGGCGCCGAGCTCGACGCCCGACTCGCGGCGTGGACCGAGCGCATGGCGCACTACCAGGAGAACCGGCTCCACCCGCAGCTGCCGCGCAAGAAGCTCATCTGCTTCTACCCGATGTCGAAGCGGCGCGAGGCCGACGCCAACTGGTACGCCCTCTCCTTCGAGGAACGCCGCCGGATCATGGCCGGGCACGCGCGGATCGGGCGCACCTACGCCGGGCGCGTCGTGCAGCTGATCACCGGTTCACTCGGGTTCGACGACTGGGAGTGGGGCGTGACGCTCGTCGCCGACGATCCCGTGACGTTCAAGGAGATCGTCTACGAGATGCGGTTCGACGAGGCATCGGCGCGCTACGCCGAGTTCGGGCCGTTCGTCACCGGCCTCCTTCTCGCGCCGGCCGATGCGATGGCGCGGGTCGGCCTCCCCGACGCCGGGTAGCGTCGAGGGATGGCTCGAGTCCGTCTGCACGTGTCGTTTCCGGAAGAGCTCGTCGATCGCCCGATGGTCTACGAGATCGTGAAGCAGTTCGACGTCGTGCCGAACATCCGGCGCGCCAACGTCGAAGCCCACTCGGGTTGGACGATCCTCGAGCTCATCGGCGAACAGGACCGCCTCGACGCATCGGTCACCTACCTCGAAGAACTCGGGTGCACGGTGAACCGGATGGAAGGCGACATCCTCGAGGGCTGAAATGCTCAGGTGATGTCGCCGGTGCGGTTCCAGAGCGGGAACACGAGGTACTCGACCCCGTCGCGCGCTTCGGTGCGGCCTGCGGCCCGGAAGCCGGCCAGGTTCGCCGACGCGGTCTCGAACCCGACCATCCGCTTGTAGTCGGCCATCGGGAGGAGCAGGGGCCCGTCGGCGTCGCCCGGACGGAGCAGGGCGTCGACCTCGAGCACCGGATGCGCGGGATCCCGGCTGTCGAGGCAGGCGCACTGGTACACCAGCCGCTCGAACACGGCCGTCACGAGGATCCGCACGTCCGGATTGTGCCCCATCGCCGCCTCCCGGAGAGCCGGTTCAGGACCCCCCCGAATCGCCCGATAGGTGAGTGCAGGCGCGGCCTGTGCCCGGAGGGGTCGGATGTCGGTTCAGGATGCGGGGGAGGACGTGGGCGCCGGCGACGTGCCGGCGGGTTCCGACGCGCTCGTGACCCTGGCCCAGCTCGCCGACCTGGAGGTCGTGGCGGCGACGATCCCGGTCGGCATCTTCCGGACCGAGTTCGACCGCGGCATCGTCTACGTCAACGACCGGCTGCTCGAGATCGTCGGGATGTCGCGCGCCAACGTGCTCGGGGAGGGTTGGACGAAGGCGATCCACCCCGACGATCGGGAGCGCGTCGCGGCGACGCGGGCGGAAGCCCGCGCGAGCGCGGGGGAGATGCACATCGAGTACCGGATCCTCCGCAGCGACGGGACGGTGCGCTGGATCGGGCTCCGGGCCTCACACTTCTTCGACGACGCCGGAACTCCCGTGGGCCTCGTCGGTGCCGTCGGAGACGTCACCGACCGCGTCCTCGCCGAGCAGGACGCGGCGCGACTCTCCGCCGTGTGCGAACAGACCACCGACTTCGTCTTCGTCTCCGCGCCCGACGGACGGATCCTGTACAGCAACGCATCCGCGCAACGAGTGTTCGGATTCGATCTTGCGGTAAACGCGCCCGACCTCGACCAACGCTACGCGGATACGAGCCGCCCTCGACTCGCCGAGCTCCTGACCGCGGCCGCCGAACACGGGACGGCGCGCGGCGAGCTGGCGATGGTCTCGGCCGACGGCGACGAGATCCCCGTGTCGCAGGTCACGCTCGCGCACCGCACCCGCGACAGTGGCGTCGAGTGCTACTCCACGGTCGCGCGCGACATCAGTCGTGAGAAGTCGACGGAACGCCAGTTGTTGCTCCGGGGCGAGAAGCTCCGTTCGTTGGTGGAGCAGGCCGCCGATCTCGTGATCGTGCTCGACGAGCGCGGCGTCGTGACGAACGTCGGCGAGAGCCTCCGCGACCTGACCGGCGCGGCGCCGGAGTCGTGGGTCGGACGGCGACTCGCCGACATCGTCCATCCTTCCGACGCCGACGGGGTCGCCGAAGCGTTCATCTCATGTCGTTTCGGAGGCGCAGGCGCCTGCGAAGACGTGATGTATCGAATCGTCCGACCCGACGACTCCGAGATCTGGTTCGAGTCCCGCATCTCGAACCTCCTCGACGACGAGTCCGTGCAGGCGATGGTGGCGATCTCGTGGGACGAGACCGAGCGGATCCTCGTGGTCGACGCGCTCCGCGAGAGCGAGGAACGATTCCGTTCGCTTGCCGCGTCGTCGCCGCTCGGCATCGTCTACGCCGATCACGACGGCGCTCACGAGTACGTGAACCAACGCTGGCGTGACATCGTCGGGATCGGTCCCGACGAGCGCGCGAGCTACGACCAGATCCACGGGGAGGATCGCGACCGAGTGATCGCCGACGCACAACTGGTCGCCTCCGAGCGTCGCACCGTCCGCTCCGAGTACCGGATCCTCCGCCCCGACGGTGAGGTCCGGTTCCTGCGGTCGTCGGTCGCACCGGTCGTCGACCCGCAGGGCACCGTGCGGGGATACGTCGGCTCGACTGAAGACGTCACCGACGAGTTCGGCTCGCGAGCGCACATCGACCGGCTCGCCGCGCTGCTCGAGAGCACCCCCGACCTCGCGTTCATCACCGACCGTCTGGGCCAGGTCCTGTACGCGAACGAGCGAGCCGGCTCAGCCCTCGGCATGCGGGTCGGCAGCGACCTCGACTTCGCGGCGTTCCCGCTGTTCGGTGACACGTCGCAGCCCGCGGTGCGCACGGAGCTGTCACCGGGTGTCCGGCGCGACGTCGTCTGGACGGGTGAGCTCACGCTCCGGAACCTCGACGACGTCGACGTTCCCTTCTCGGTAGTCACGGTCGCACATCGAGACGACTCCGGCGTCGTCGACTTCTACTCCACCATCGCCCGCGACATCACGCACCTCAAGGAGGTCGAGGCCCGTCTGATCGCGAGCGAGTCGTGGTTCCGCTCGCTGGTGAACGAGGCGCTCGACGTCGTGTCGGTGCGCGACGAGTCGAACAACATCGTGTACGTGAGCCCGTCGGTGCGTCGTGTCCTCGGGTACGAGGTCGCCGACATCCTCAACACGCCGAGCCAGACGATCGCGGTCCACCCGGACGACCTCCCGATGCTCCGACAGGCCGAGGCCGAGGCGCGATCCGACCCGGGCCGGGCTGTGCGCATCGAGTACCGGCTACGACATCAGGACCAGTCGTGGCGCTGGGTCGAGTCGCGCATCACGAACCTCCTCGACGATCCTTCGGTCCACGGGATCGTCACCAACTCACAGGACGTCACCGAGCGGCGGAGCGCGGAAGATGCCCGTGCGAGGAGCGACTCCGCGCTCCTGGCGCTGGTGCAGGCGTCTCCTCTCGCGATCCACTCGGTCGAGGCCGACCTCTCGGTGCAGCTCTGGAACAACGCCTGCGAGGAGCTCTTCGGGTGGTCGGCGGGCGAGGTGTTGGGCCGGCGCCCGCCGTTCGTGCCCGACGACGCGGTGGCGACTGTCGAAGACCTGATCACGCGGGTGTTCGCGGGTGAGCGCATCAAGGAGCTCGAGATCGTGCTCCGCACCCGGGACGAGCGCGTCATCGACGCGGTGCTGTCGCTCGCGCCGGTCCGCGACGCCAAGGGTCGTGTCGTCTCCGCCATGGGTGTGATCGTCGACGTGACGGCGCGCAAGCTCGCCGAAGACGGGCTCCGAGCCAGTCAGGAGCGGTTCAAGGCATTGGTGCACCACTCGTCGGACTTCCTCGTCGTGTGCGACGAGACCGGCGTCGTCACCTACGCGAGCCCATCGGTCGATCGCTTCACCGGTCTCGACCTCGTCGACACCTCGGCGACGGCCCTGATGGAGCTGCTCCACCCCGACGATCTCGACGGCGCGTCGGCTGCGTTCGCCAACGCGACATCGGGCGGTTCGCAGGTCTTCGAGATGCGGATGCGGCGTCATGACGGCGCGTGGCGGTGGATGGCGATCACCGCCACCGATCTCCGGGGGGATGCCGACGTGCGCGGCGTCGTGATCAACTCGCGTGACGTGACCGAGGCCCGCGAGGCCGTCGCCGCGCTGCGCGAGAGCGAGGAGCGCTTCCGGGCGCTCGTGCAGCACGGTTCCGACATGGTGAGTGTCATCAACGCCGACGGGACGGTGCGGTACGCGAGTCCGGCCGGATCTCGGGTGCTCGGGTTGCCCGACGGCTTCGGCCTCGGTGCCGAGGGTCTGGCGCGCGTCCACCCCGACGATCTCGACCGGGTCACCGAGGTGTTCGGCGCAGCACTCGTCTCGCCCGGCCTCACCGGTCCCGAGCAGTTCCGTCTCCGGGCCGCCGACGACACCTACCGCACCATCGAAGCGGTCGCGAACAACCTCGTCGACGAGCCTGCCGTGCGCGGCGTGATCGTGACCGCGCACGACGTGACCGACCGGACCCGGGCCGAAGAACTCGTCCGCCAGAACGAGGAACGTCTCCGCGCGCTGGTGCAGAACCTCTCCGACGTCATCACGGTCGTCGACGCCCACGGTTCGCTCGTGTACACGAGTCCCGCCGCGAACCGGCTCTTCGGTTTCGAAGACGGCGACGACAGCTGGACCGACCCGATGGCGCGGGTCCACCCCGACGACCGTGACGAGCTCTACGAGCGGATGGGGGAGCAGCTCGCGGGCCGTCGCGCCGAGCCCATCCCCTTCCGGCTCCGGCACCGCGACGGCTCCTTCCGCTACGTCGAGGCCGTCGCCAGCAACCTGCTCGATGATCCCGCGGTCGAAGGGATCGTCGTCACCACGCGCGACGTGACCGAACGCACCCGGGCGGAGTCGCTGGTCGCAGCCCAGGCGCGCGTGCTCGAGATGGTGGCGAGAGGCGCCTCGCTCGTCGACACGTTGACGGCGCTCTGCGAACTGGTCGAGCACAGCGTCGCCGATGCGGTCTGTTCGGTGATGCTGGTCGACGCGTCCGGCCTGGAGCTCCACCCGTCGGCCGCACCGAGTCTCCCCGGACCGATGGTCGGGGCCCTGGCCGCGGGGATCCCGATCGCCGAGGGCGTCGGATCGTGCGGCACCGCGGCGGCCCGGCGCGAACCCGTGGTGGTCACCGACTCGCGAGAAGACCCCCTGTTCGAGTCGTACCGGGAACTGATGGACGAGAACGGACTGCGGGCCTGCTGGTCGACCCCGATCCTGGCCTCGACCGACGGGCGGGTGCTCGGGACCTTCGCGGTGTACTGGCGCGAGCCGTGCGAGCCGACGGCCGCCGACCGTGCAGTGGTCGACAACCTCGTCCACCTCGGCGCCATCGCCATCGAGCGCAAGGCATCGGAGACGCAGCTCGAGTTCCAGGCCCACCACGATCCACTCACCGGGCTCCCCAACCGCGCGCTCTTCCTCGAGTTCCTCACCCTCGCGCTGGCCCGGGCGCGTCGGAAGCGCAACTCGACGGCGGTGCTCTTCCTCGACCTCGACGAGTTCAAGAACTACAACGACAGCCTCGGCCACGACCACGGCGACGAGCTGCTCCGCGCGGTGGGTCAACGGTTGCGCGGTGTCTTGCGACCGGGTGACACGCTGGCCCGGTTCGGTGGCGACGAGTTCACCGTGCTCTGCGAAGATCTCGGCGGTCCCGACGCCAAGCAGCACGCGATCGAGGTCGCCGAGCGTCTCCTCGAGGCGTTGCGGCTCCCGTTCCTGCCCGACGGCGAGGAACGGTTCCTCTCGGCGAGCGTGGGGATCGCACTCGCCGCAGGGAGCCGGGAGCTTCCCGAAGACCTCTTGCGAGACGCCGACGCCGCGATGTACCGGGCGAAGGCACGCGGCAAAGCGCGGTGGGAGATGTTCGACGAGCGCATGCGGGCCCGGGCGCGGGAGCGACTCGAGACCGAGAGCGCGTTGCACCGCGCGCTGGAGCGCAAGGAGTTCCGACTCTTCTACCAACCGATCGTGTCGATCACCGAGGCGCGCTACATCGGGGTCGAGGCGCTGATCCGGTGGCAGCATCCTGAACGCGGACTCGTGGGACCCCAGGACTTCGTGTCGTTGGCCGAGGAGACCGGTCTCATCGTGCCGCTCGGCGCGTGGGTGCTCACCGACGTGTGCCGACAGTACGGAGAATGGCGTAAGGACGCCCGCATCGACCCGAATCTCGTCGTGGCGGTGAACCTCTCCGCGAAGCAGATCTCGCATCCCGGCATCGTCGAGACGGTCGAAGGTGCGCTGGCCCGTTCGACGCTTCCCGCGGCGAACCTCTGCCTCGAGATCACCGAGAGCGTGCTGCTCGACGACACCGGGCCGGCGCTGAAGACCCTCACCGAGCTCAAGGAGCTCGGCGTGCGCTTGAGCATGGACGACTTCGGGACCGGCTACTCGTCGCTCGGGTACCTGAAGCGGTTCCCGATCGACTCGGTGAAGGTCGACCGCTCGTTCGTCGACGGGCTCGGCAACGATGCCGAGGACTCCGCCATCGTCGCGGGAGTCGTCAGCCTCGGCCGGGCCCTGGGGCTCACCGTCGTGGGTGAGGGCGTCGAGACAGAGGGTCAGCTCACCGCGCTCGTCGAGCTCGGCTGCGAGCAGGCCCAGGGCTTCTTCTTCTCACCGCCGCGTCCCGCGAACGACATCGGTGCGCTCCTCGCCGGCGGTGGACCGACGCTGCGGCTCCCCGGTGCGGCACTCATGCGCCGGGAGCGCCGCCCCGCGTCCTGATGGTCGAATCCGCTGCGCCGGCTCGATCGCCCACCCGGTGACGCACCATGCGTCGTGTCCGCCGGCTCCGCTCCTTCTCGTCCTGATGGTCGAATCCGCTGCGCCGGCTCGATCGCCCACCCGGTGACGCACCATGCGTCGTGTCCGCCGGCTCCGCTCCTTCTCGTCCTGACGGGTCGAACTGGGACGTAGTCTCACCTCCGTGGACGAACCGAATGCCTCGCACGCCCCCAACGCCTCCGACATGCTGCGGTGGGCGGAGACCCTGTCGGGCATCGCCCGGACCGGGCTCGGGTTCACCGAGAGCCTCTACGAACGTGAACGGTTCGAAGAGGTGCTGCGCGTCGCGAGCGACATCCGTGCCGCGGCGATCGACGAGGTCGAAGCCGACGTGCTCTACGAGGAGTGGCTCGACACCGTCGGCGAGGGCGTCGGCGGGTACATCACGCCGAGGTGCGCGGTTGCGGCGGTCGTCGGCAACGACGCCGGCGAGATCCTGCTCACCCAGCGGGCCGACTCGGGCGTGTGGCTCTACCCCGTCGGGTGGGCCGACGTCGGCTACTCGCCGTCGGAGGTCGCGATCAAGGAGGTGGAGGAAGAGACCGGCATCGAGGTCGAACCCGTCTCGTTGATCGGCGTCTTCGACGGGCTGCGGCTCGGCTTCGCTCGGATGCCGCTCTACTCGCTCGTGTTCCACTGTCGCATGACCGGAGGCGAGCTCCGGGGCCACCCGCTCGAGACCCGACAGGTCGGATTCTTCTCCCGCGACGCGCTCCCGTGGCCACTCGCCGGCGCCGACCGTTGGGTCGACCTCGCGTTCGCCGCGATCGACGGCGACGTCCGCCCGGCCGACTTCGACCCGCCGCGCACTCCGCCGTGGCGCGAAGGCGCCATCCTGACGGTCGAATCCGCTGCGCCGGCTCGACCGCTCACCCGGGCGCGGCCCGCGGTCCTTGCCCGCCGGCTCCGCTCCTTCTCCTGTTCCTGACGGTCGAATCCGCTGCGCCGGCTCCGCTCCTTCTCCTGTTCCTGGCGGTCTAGCCGGAGAGCTGGTCGGCGAGCAGGTCCACGATCGAGACCTGACCCTTCGCCTGCTCCCACTGGTCACCGACCATCCGGTGGTCGACGAGGCCGCACAGGTCGGGCGCGCGATCGAGCACCGGGAGCGCTCGCGCGGCGAGGTTCGCGGGCTCGAGATCGGTTCCGAACGCGACGAAGCACTCGAGTCCGTCCCAGAGACCCGCGAGCGCGCGTGTCTCGTCGCCGAGCACCAGTGCATCCGCAGTCGTGCCGGTCGACAGCTGTGCGACGACCTGCTCCCAGAGGTCGTAGTGCGACAGACCCTTGGGCTGGGTGAACCCGCCGACCGGGTGGAGCCGCCACTCGAGGGTCAGGTCGCCGTCTTCGACGAGCCAGGTCTGCGACCCGTTGACGTAGCTGTCGACCGGGAGTCCGAGGTGGCCGTCGAGCGCGACGACGAGGTCGGGCGTGACCCACCACAACGCGCTCGCGACCCGCTCCGCCATCTCCGACAGCGTAGGGGCCTCCGTCCTCGGGCTGATCCCTCGGCTACCTTCGGCACCCGTGCGCACGCGGACTCCCTGGCTGTCGGTTGGCGTCGTGTTGTTCACGATGGTGGCGGTCGCGTGCTCGGGCGGCGGCTCGAGCAGCCTCACCAAGGCGGAAGTCGTGAGACAGGCGAACGCGATCTGCCGGACGTCGAATCGGGCGATCGCGGGCATGTACCGGCCCGATCCCGACGACACCGCGGCCGCGGCCGTCGCGCTCGAGAAGGTCACCGCGCGGCAACGCAAGACCTTGCGGCAGTTGCGGGCGCTCGTGCCCCCGGCCGACGACGCGAGCGACTTCGGCCGCTGGCTCACCCAGATCGAGCTCGCGCTCGACCGCGCCGACGTGTCCAGCAGGGCGATCGCCGCAGGCGACGTGGTGACTGCCGACGAGGCGAACCGGCGTGGGGAGCAGATCCGTACCGATGCCGATCGCTTCGCCACCGGCTACGGCATGACCCGCTGCGCCCAGCACGAGTAGCGCGCCCACCCTCCACCGGGCGTGCCCTGGCCCGGCCGTCGCCGCGCCCCTACCATCGGACCGTGGGGACCTACGACCGACTCGGTGCGCTCGACGCGAGCTTCCTCCACCTCGAGCGGCTCGAGACACCGATGCACGTCGGTGCCGTGAGCGTCTTCGAGGGCGATTCGTTCTTCGACGCCACCGGTCGGTTCCGACTCGCCGACGCACGGGCGCTGGTCGACTCCCGGCTGCACCTCATCCCCCGGTTCCGCCGCCGGCTCATGGACGTGCCACTGGGTCAGGGTCGACCCATCTGGGTCGACGACGACCGCTTCGACATCTCGTACCACGTGCGTCTCACCGCGTTGCCGAACCCGGGGTCTCGCGAACAGCTCCTCACGCTCTGCTCGCGGATCCAGAGCGGTCTGCTCGACCGGACCCGGCCGTTGTGGGAGCTGTGGTTCGTCGAGGGCCTCGCGGGCGGTCACGTCGGACTCATCCAGAAGACCCACCACGCGTTGGTCGACGGGGTGTCGGGTGTCGACGTCGCCACCGTGCTCTTCGATCTCACGCCCGAACCGACCCCGGTCGACACACCCGAGTGGGTTCCCGCGCCGCCGCCCGCTTCGGCGTGCCTCCTCTCCGATTCGCTGCTCGAGCGAGCGACGCAACCAGCCGAGATGGCCCGCAGCGCGCGTGCCGCGGTGCGCGGCCCCCGTCGCGCCGCAGCCAGCGCGACGCGCATCGTCCGGTCGATGCAGTCGATGGTCGACCGTCAGATGGTCGCGCCGCGCACGTCGCTCAACGCCCCGGTCGGACGGAACCGCCGGTTCGAGACGGTGAAGGTGTCGCTCGACGGCGTCAAGCGTGTCCGCAAGGCGCTCGGTGGCACTGTGAACGACGTCGTGCTCGCGGGCGTGGCCGGTGGGCTGCGCACGCTGCTCGAGTCCCGCGGCGAGTCCGTCGACGGCCTCACGCTGAAGGCGCTGTGCCCGGTTTCTGTGCGCGACGAGCACGAGCACCTGGCGTTGGGGAATCGGGTCTCGGCCATGTTCGTGTCGCTCCCGGTCGGCGAATCCGATGCCGCAGTTCGTCTCGACGGGATCCGCCTCACCACCGAACACCTCAAGGAACGGGAACAGGCCGTCGGGGCGGCGTTCCTCGTCGACCTCACCGAGTACGCGGCTCCGACCCTGCTCGGCCTCGCGGCGCGGGCCGCGCACCGTCAGCCGTTCTTCAACCTCATCGTGACGAACGTGCCGGGTCCCCAGGTGCCGCTCTACTGCATGGGTGGCCGCTTGCTCGAGGCGTACCCAGTCGTCCCGTTGTCGAAGAACACGTCGGTCGTCGTCGGGATCCTGTCGTACTGCGGACAGCTCCACTTCGGGCTGTTCGCCGACCGCGACGCGGCTCCCGACCTCTCCGTGTTCGCGGCGGCGATCGAAGAAGCATTCGCCGAGCTCGAGAAGCTGGCCGACGAAGCAACCGATGCAGCAGCACCGACGCCAGCATCAACGACGCCCGCATCAACGACGCCCGCATCAACGACGCCCGCATCAACGACGCTGGAAGGTGGTTCGTGACCGAGCTCTGGGAACGCGACGCGTGGGAGCTCGCCGACGACGTCCGATCGGGCGCCGTGTCGGCTGTGGAACTGCTCGACGTGCACCTCGCACGCATCGAAGCCCTCGACCCGGAGCTCAACGCGATCGCGTTCCTCGACGCCGAAGGGGCCCGCGTGCGCGCGGCGGAGGTCGACCGCGAAGTCGCCGCAGGTGAAGACCCGGGACCGTTCGCCGGAGTGCCCCTCGGCGTGAAGGAGCTCGCACAGGTCGAGGGCATGCCCGACACCCATGCGTCGCAGCTCTACCGGGACAAGATCGCCGCGCACGACTGCACCGAGGTGGCCCGGCTCCGCGCCGCGGGTGCCGTGATCGTGGGCCTCACCACCGCGCCCGAGTTCGGGATCCCGAGCTTCACCAACTCGCCCCTGCACGGCGTCACCCGGAACCCGTGGAACACCGACCGAACGCCCGGGGGTTCGTCGGGCGGCTCGGCCGCCGCGGTGTCGTCGGGGATGTTCCCCTTCTGCACGGGCAGCGACGGCGGCGGTTCGATCCGCATCCCGTCGTCGTACACCGGCCTGCCCGGATTCAAGACGACGTTCGGCACCATCGGCGACGGGCCCGACGACGCCTTCGACGCCGGCCTCACGTCGGTCAGCGGACCGATGGTGCGATCCGTGCGCGACGCTGCCCGCTACATCGACGTGACCGCAGGCCCGACACTCACCGACCCGACCTCGTTGCCGAAGCCCCGGCCCTACGAGCCGATCGTCACCTCGGGCGATCCCGCGGCGCGGTTGCGCGGCAAGCGGGTCGCGTGGTCGTCGACGCTCGGGTACGGGGTCGTCGACCCCGAGGTCGAGCAGGTCGTGCGCGAAGCGGCCGACGTGTTGATCGAAGCGTCGGGGATGCAGCTCGTCGACGTCGACGTCGTGCTGCCGAAGCCGGGGCGATCGTGGGGACTGCTGAGTGCGCCGAACCTGGCCGCGTGGCACTCCGAGAACGCGCAAGGACACGAAGACGAGCTCGATCTCCTGTTGCGAATCTCGGTCGAGGGCCTGCCCAACCTGCGGGCCCGGCATCTGGGGTCGGCGATCCGCCGCCGCCACGAGCTGCTCCTCGCCACCGCCGACGCGTTCTCCCAGGTCGACGTCCTGCTCACGCCGACCACGGCCACCACCGCCTTCGCGGCCGAGGGCGTGCTCTCGGGAGAGGTCGACGGCACGGAGGTCGACCTGATGATCCTCTCGGCCGCGTTCACCGCGCCGTTCAACATGACCGGCCAACCCGGGTTCAGCATCCCCGCCGGACTCGTGGGCGGGATGCCGGTCGGACTCCAGGCCGTCGCCCGCCGGCTCGAGGACGACCTCACCGTCGCCTGCGCCGCCGTCCTCGAGCAGGCCCGCCCCTGGCCCAAGTTCGCGCCGTAATCCCGCTCTTGCGACTTCGTCGCAGGCCGCTCGGGCCCCGCTCGCCGAATCGGATGCAGTCATGGTCGGTCCGACGGCTCGCTTCGGCCGAGTGGGACTCCAGGATGGTCCGGTAGGCTCGGGGCGTGACCGACGTGGTGCGTCGGCCGGGCGACCCGTCTGAGGCGCCCAGGCCCCGACCCAAGAAGCAGGAACAGGAAGCGGCCTCCGAGGAGGTCACCGAAGTCGCGCCCGGTGTGCTGCGCATGCAGCTGCCGATCTGGATGCCCGGGCTCGGTCACGTGAACATGTACGGCCTCGTCGACGACGACGGCCTCGCCGTGGTCGACCCCGGACTCCCGGGCCCGAAGTCGTGGAAGGCGCTCAAGACGCGCCTCGCGACGGCCGGCTTCGGGCTCAAGGACATCCACACCGTGATCGTCACGCATTCACACCCCGACCACTTCGGTGGCGCGGGGCGCATCAAGCACGAGGCCGGCGCCGAGCTGATCACCCACAAAGCGTTCACCACCTGGTCGCTCGACCAGAAGGGCGCGACGATGTCGACGCTCGACGCCGAGCGGCTGGAGCAGGAAGCGATCGACGAAGCGGCCCGCTACACCGGGCCCTCGTTCGAAGAGCTCCCCGCGCTCGCGACCGACACCGACGAGTTCACGGTCGAAGACCAGCGACAGTCGGTTCCGTGGGGCGGCACCACGCCGTGGGGTGGGAGCACGCACCCGATGCCGCCGCTCAAGCGACGCGTGATGATCCGCGCCATGCGGCTCGTCTACAAGCCACCGGAACCGACGCGCAGGGTGCGCCACGGCTCGACGATCCGGCTCGCGGGGCGCGACTGGTTCGCGGTGCACACCCCGGGACACACGCTCGACCACCTGTGCCTCTACGACCCCGAGCAGGGGATCCTGCTCTCGGGTGACCACGTGCTGCCGACGATCACCCCGCACATCGCGGGATCGGCCAACGGAGACGCGCTGCACTCGTACCTCGCCACCCTCGATCTCGTGGCCCAGCTCGACGGCGTGCAGATCGGTCTCCCCGCCCACGGGCATCCCTTCGCCGACGTCCCCGGCCGGGTCGACGCGATCAAGGAACATCACGCGGAACGCACCGAGACCTTGCGCGACGTCTCCGTCGCGATCGGGCCTGCCGGTGTGGTCGAGCTGTCCCACGAGCTGTTCCCCGAGCGGCACTGGGGCGTGATGGCCGAGAGCGAGACGTTCGCCCACGTCGAGCATCTCGCCCGTTCCGGCCAGATCGAACGCTGGCGCGAGGGTGACCGGTTGGTCTACCGGGCCGCGCCGCGAACCGGGGCCTGAACCGCGCGGTAGCTTGCGGAGGTGGCAGACGAGCAGACCGCGCTGACCGACGAGGTCACCGACCTCCTCCAGCACCTCATCCGCAACGAGTGTGTGAACGACGGCACGCCGCAGTCGGGCCACGAGGCCCGCAGCGTCGACACCCTCTCGCAGTACCTGGGCTCGACCGGCCTCGACATGGAGCTCTACGAACCGCAGGCCGGCCGCAAGAGCCTGCTGGCGCGCATCGAGGGTTCCGATCCCGATGCCCCCACGCTCATGATCATGGGCCACACCGACGTCGTGCCGGTCAACACCGAGGGCTGGAGCCGCGACCCGTTCGCGGGCGAGGTGTCCGACGGCCAGGTGTGGGGTCGGGGCGCGGTCGACATGCTGAACCTCACGAGCTCGATGGCCGTCGCGTTCAAGCATCTGGCCGACAGCGGGTTCACGCCGAAGGGCACGCTCATCTACCTCGCGGTCGCCGACGAAGAAGCGCTCGGTACCTACGGCGCGAGCTGGCTCACGGAGCACGAGCTCGAACACGTGAAGGCCGACTACGTGCTCACCGAGTCGGGCGGGTTCCAGATGCCGAGCCCCGGTGGCCCACGCCTCCCCGTGATGGTGGAGGAGAAGGGCACCTACTGGTCGAAGCTCACGGTGCACGGCACACCCGGCCACGGGTCGCAGCCGTTCCGCACCGACAACGCGCTCGTGACCGCCTCGGAGGTCGTGCGCCGCATCGCGAACTACAAGCCGCCGCCGCAGCTCGCCGGTACCTGGACCGCGTTCGTCGAGGGCATGCACTTCCCCGACGAGCTCGCGCGGGGTCTGCTCGACCCCGACGGGTTCGACGAGTTCCTCGAGACGTTGCCTGTCGGGTTCTCGCGGCTCGCCCACGCGTGCACGCACACCACCTTCTCGCCGAACGTCGCCCACGGCGGTACGAAGACGAACGTCATCCCCGACACCGTCGAGCTCGAAGTCGACATTCGCACGCTGCCGGGCCAGGCGGGCGACGCGGCGCGGGCGATGGTCGTCGATGCGATCGGCGATCTCAACGACCGCGTCGACATCTGGTCGAACGACGACCCGTCGACGAAGAGCGACATCGACACCCCGTTGTGGGACGCGATGTCACGGGTCACCGGCAGGCTGTGTGAGGGTTCGGCGCTGGTCCCGTTCATGATGGTCGGCGGCACCGACAACCGCTACTTCCGGCGGGCGGGCTCGGTCGGCTACGGCTTCGGGTTGTTCAGTGAGAAGCTCGCGTTCGAGGACTACGCGTCGATGTTCCACGGCAACGACGAGCGCGTCGACCAGGACTCCCTCCGTCTCTCCACCGAGCTCTGGCTCGCCCTCGCCCACGACTTCCTGGAGTAGGGAAGAAGCGACGCCGGCGGACACTCGGCGCGGACGTCGATCCGGTGAGCGATCGAGCCGGCGTAGCGATTCGACCATCAGGATGGCCTCCGCTCCTTCTCCTGACCGAAGGATCTACTCTCCGCGCTGGTCGCGGAGGTAGCGCTCGAGTTCCTCGGCGAGGTCGTCGCCCGACGGGAGCTCGCCGAGGGGGGTCTCCCGGAGCTCCGTGTCGAACCTGTCCTCGAGCTCGGTGACATAGGCCTCGGTGTCGGCGTCGCCCACCACCGCGGTGCTGACCCGGTTGCGCCAGCCCTCGGCGGCGAGATCGAGCTCGGTCAGGTCGAGCGTGAGGCCGGTGAGCAGCGCGAAGCGCGCCACGAGCTCACGGCTGGCCACAGGATCGGGTGCCGACGCGACGTAGTGCGGCACCGGGGCCCACAACGACGCCGACACGAGATCGGCGTCGCGGCAGGCGTCGTGGAGCACGCCGACGATGCCGGTCGGGCCCTCGTAGCGCGACCGTTCGAGGCCGAGCCGTTCGATCAGGGCGGGATCGGTCGCGGTACCGGTGATCACGGGGGTCCGCGTGTGGGGAACGTCGGCGAGGAGCGCGCCGAGGGTCACCACGAGCTCGCAGCCGGCCGATCGGGCAACGGTGACGACGGTGTCGCAGAAGCCCTTCCACCCGAAGTTGGGTTCGACCCCGCGCAGGATGATCAGGTCGTGGGGCGAGTCGGTGGTCGTGACCGCGGAGAACAGGTTCTGCGGCCAGGTGATCGCCTCGGTGACGCCGTCGCGCACCGCCACGTGGGGGCGGGTCGTCTGGAAGTCGTAGTGCCGTTCCGGGTCGATCCGCGCGAACACGTCACCGCCGAGGTTCGCCGCGAGCCACTCCACGGCATCGGATGCCGAGTTGGCGGCGTCGTTCCAGCCGGTGAATCCCGCCACGAGCACGGGTCGACGCAACTCGGGGTGATCGTCCCAGATCGGTTCGGTGCTCACGATCCCGCGATCGTATGACCCTCGGGTCAACCGCGGAGCGCGGGGATCGACGATCGGTCGGCTTCGGCGAGTGCGCCTTCGACCAGACCGGTGACGAGCGCGTCCGACTCGGTGAAGCCCGAACCGAGGGTCTTGCCCATGCGGATCCGCGCGTTGATCCCCTCGACGATGATCGCGAGCTTGTACGACGCGAACACGAGGTACCAGTCGAGGTGGTCGACGTTGCGACCGCTCCGGTCGGCGTACCGAGCGACCACCTCTTCGCGTGAGAGAAATCCGGGACGCGTCCCGATCGGTTCACCGGTGGCGACGTTCTGAGCGGTCGGGCTCCCCCAGTAGAGGAGGAAGAGCCCGAGATCGGCGAGCGGATCGCCGAGCGTCGACATCTCCCAGTCGAGCACCGCCACCACCCTCGCGAGGTCGTCGGGGGCGAGCATCGTGTTGTCGAGGCGGTAATCGCCGTGCACGATCGACGGAGGTCCCGACTCCGGCAGCGCGGCGCGGAGCCGACGGCCGAGCTCGTCGACGGAGGGCTGCTCACGCGTCTTGGATCGCTCCCACTGTTCACCCCACCGCCGGACCTGCCGTTCGAGGAACCCGGCCGGGCGGCCGAACTCCGCGAGACCGACCGACTCGTAGTCGACCGTGTGGATCGCCGCGAGCACGTCGACGAGCTCCTCGGAGCAGGCGCGCGCCGTCTCTGGTGTGAGCTGGGCGAGTCCGGCGCTGTCGCGCAGGATGACGCCGTCGACGCGGTCCATCACGTAGAAGGGCGCGCCGTTCACCTCGAGGTCTTCGCAGAACGCGAACACGCGGGGTACCGGCACGTCGGTCGGTGCGAGCGCGTGGAGGACGCGGAACTCGCGGCCCATGTCGTGCGCGGTCGGCAACACGTGCCCGAGCGGCGGCCGACGCACGACCCACTGGTGCTCGCCGTCGGTCACGCCGTAGGTGAGGTTCGAGCGTCCGCCTGCGATCAGCTCCGCGTGCAGCGGTCGATCGGTTGCGCCGGGGACGTGCTGCGCGAAGTACGGGCGCAGCTTGTCGAGATCGATGCCGTCGAGATCGTCGGCCATGGTTGCCCCCTGATGGTCGAATCCGCTGCGCCGGCTCGATCGCTCACCGATGCAACAGCCACGTCGCGTGGCCGCCGGCTCCGCTTCTTCTCGCGCCGACGGGGAGACTAACTGGGGATGCTGCGAGTTCGCGCGCCCGGCTTGGCTAGGCGACGCGGGGAGCGCGGGGCTGGACCGGACGTCCGTTGCCCTTGGGGTAGCGGGCGACCCGGCCGACTGGCATGTCGACGCGGAAGCCGGCTGCGGCACGGTCCTCTTCGGACTCGCCGCCCCAGAATCCGTACTCACGCTGCTCACGCGCCCAGTTGCGGCACGGCTCGAGCACCTCGCAGCCCATGCAGATGGACCGGGCCTTCGCCTCGCGCAGCGTACGGGCCTCGGGCCGTTCCCCGGGGGGAGCGAAGTACAACGACGTCTCGCCCTCGCAGGCGGCGTCGACGGTCCAGGCAAGGGGACCGGTGAACACGAGGCTCGAGATCGTCTCTGCGGCCATGACAGCCTCCAAGAGGGGCGGGGGAATCTGTGGGAGGAGATCGGGGAGCCGGTGGGGGGATACCGACTCCCCGATTCCTGCAACCTCAACTATCGAACACCGTGGCGGTGAATCTGTCCAACAGTTCATATTGATGGATTACATCTCCGTGGGAGATACTAGTCGGTATGGAGCTCAGACACCTCGACACCCTGGTCGCGATCGACGAGGAAGGTTCGTTCACCGCCGCCGCCGATCGCCTCAGCACGGTCCAGTCGAACGTGTCGGAGCAGGTCCGCCAACTCGAGGAGGAGCTCGGGGTCGAGCTCCTGACCCGGACCCGGCGGGGTGCGCGACCCACTGAGTGTGGTCAGGCGGTGATCGAACGGGCCCGGCGGATCCACCGCGAGCTCGACGCCCTGCGCGACGACCTCTCCATGCTCCAGGGTCTCCAACGCGGCACCGCGACGCTCGGCACGGTCGGGACCGCGAGTCGGTGGATCGCGCCGGCACTCGTCGCCGACCTCCGCACCCGCGCCCCGGGCATCCGGTTGCGGATCACCGAAGGAGCATCGGAACGGCTCGCGGCCGAGGTCCTGGCCCACGAGCTCGCGCAGGCGGTTGTCACCGAACCGATCGTCGATCGCAACCTCGTCATCGAACACCTCCTCGAGGAGTCGCTCGTGGGCCTGGCGCCGTGGGGGACGCCGCTGCCGCCGCCGCCGGTGCCGCTCGCCGCGCTGGCCGAGCTCCAGCTCGTGCTCCCGCCCGAGAACAACCCGCTGCGACTCGAGATCGAGGCGGCGGCGCGTGCCGCGGGTGTCGTGCTGGAGGTGCCGGTCGAGGTGGAAGGAGTCCGACTCATCGCCGACCTCGTCGCGGCGCACGGCGGGGTGTCGGTCCTCCCGGAGACCGCGATCCCACCCGAGCTCGTCGGACTGCGCACGTTCCCGATCGCCGACATGCCGCCGCGTCGCCTCGCGCTCGTCACCGCTCGCGACGCCCACCTGTCGCTCGCCGATCGCGCAGTGCGCGAGAGCATCTTGCGTCTCGTCGCCGACCGGAAGGGCTGAGTCAGGCGGGGACGGGTTCGCCGGTCTCGGTCGGCGGATCGACCACCGGTCCCCGTCCGGACCGCGTGAACACCCGGCCTCCCGCGTAGCCGATACCGAAGATCGTGAAGCCGCCCGCGGCGTCGAGGAAGTAGTGGTTGCCGGTGAGCACGATCGCCGTGACCGTGAGTACCGGGTACAGGGCGGCGAGGACCTTCGCCCAACGGTGCTTGAGTCGGGGGACGAGCGCACAGGCGCAGAACAACGCCCAGGCGCAGTGCACGCTCGGCATCGCGGCGAACTGGTTGGAGATCTTGCTCATCTCCTTGGAGTTGAACGACCACAGCGTCGGGTACTTGGCGAGGGTGTCGACGAAGCCGTAGCTCCCGGGCAGCAGCCGCGGGGGCATCAGCGGCCAGGTGTAGAAGCCGATGAGTGCGATCGCGGTGGTGATCCCGAGCGTGTTCCGCCAACGGGGGTAGTCGTTCGGCCACTTGCGGAAGAGGTAGATGCCCACGCCGATCGTCACCACGAAGTGCAGCGATCCGTAGACGTAGTTCATGGCGATGACGAGCGGTCGGAAGTGCAGGGCCCACTCCTGCAAGAGCTGCTCGTGGTTGATGCCGAGCTGCTGTTGCCAGTGGATCAGGTTCCGCGCGTGGCTGAACGCGACGGTGGGGTCTTCGTTCACCTTGTTCCGCACCGCGGAGTAGAGGAAGTAGAACGCGAGGATCGCGAGCAGTTCCGCCCACCAGTAGATGAAGTGGCCGTCGCGCAGTCGCTTTCCACCCGGGAGCCGGATGCGGGACGACGGCGACGAGCCGACCTGTGTGGTCATCTCCCGATCATTGCTCGCTCGACACCGGCTGCGGTGCACGTCGGTTGCCGATGGCGAATGCGGGGGCACCGGCGAGGCTCACGACCAGCATGATGAAGTACCAGAGCAGGCCGATTCCAACCGCCTTCCCGGTCGAGACGCCGAGCGGGGTGAGGAACAGGGTGAGCATCCCCTCGCGCACGCCGAAGCCGCCCACCGACACCGGGATCACCTGGGCCATCGCCACGGCCGGGATGAACGCGAGAATCGCGGCGTTCGGAACCGACACACCGAGGGCCCGGGTCGCGAACCAGACGGTGAGCACCGTCGACGCCTGGTAGAGCATCGCCGTTCCCAGCACCGCGCCGACGAGCCGGGGCCGGTGCCGGAGGCGGTGCACGCCGATGTGCACGGCACCCATGAAGCGCATCCAGTTGTCGTGGTCCTTGAAGCGCCCCGCGAGGCGTGGGCTCGCGGCGAGGACGAGGATGACCGCGAGCGCGAGCAACGTTCCCGCGGAGATCGCGAGCGCGATCCACGCGTGGTCGACCTCGATGAGGGAGGGCTCGAGTGCGAAACCGATGAAGCACAGCAGGGGGAGCGCGACGAAGCCGGTCAGGCGTTCGAGCGCCACCGAGGCGAACGCGGTGCTGCTCGACCCGGTCGTCTTGGCTCCCCGACTCACCCGCAGGACGTCGCCACCGATGGTCGACGGCAGCACGTTGCCCACGAACTGCCCCGCGAGGTAGTGCGAGAGGAGGATCCGGAGCCGGACCGGTACGTCGAACACGACGAGCACGCACTGCCACCGCCAGGCCGAGAGACCGATCCCGACGAGCGCCGTACCGACCGCGGCGACGAGCCAGAACACGGTCGAGAGGTGCCGTTGGCGCGGCAGCATCGCGTCGAAGTCCATCTTCGACACGAGCACGGCGAGGAGGGCGAGGCTCACGCTGATGCGAAGGGCCAGGATCCATCGACGTCGGGATCGACCGGGGGCGGCATCCTGCGCCGTCTCGGTTGCCGCCATCCGATCAGCCTACGGTCCCGTCGTGGCGGTTGTTGGCCCGCGCGGCCCCGGATCGGACACGATGGGGGGCGACACCATCTCGCAGCAGCTGGGAGCAACCGTGCGGGTCACGACCGACGATGGGGTGGGACTCGAGGTCCGGGTCGAAGGCGAAGGCCCCGGGTTGATGCTGGTCCACGGATTCGGTGGCGCGAAGGAAGACTTCGACGATCACGTCGCCGCCCTCGCCGAGAGGGCCCGGGTCGTCACGTTCGATCACCGGGGCCACGGCGCCAGCGACGCGCCCGACTCCGTCGGGGTCCTACTCGCTCGACCGCCTCGCGGCCGACGTGCTGAACGTCGCCGACGCCTGCGGCCTCGACCGGTTCCGTCTGCTCGGACACTCGATGGGTGGAATGGCGGTGCGCCGGGTCGTGCTCGCGGCGCCGGAGCGCATCGAAGCGCTGGTGCTGATGGACACGTCGTCGGGTCCGGTCGCCGGGATCGACACCGACCTCATCGACCTTGCCGCCGACTACGGCCTCGCCGAGGGCAAGGCGGCGTTGAAGGAGCTGCTCGACTCCGCGCCCGTGCTGGACACGCCGGCCTACCAGCAGCTCCTCGAGGGCCGCTCCGGGTACCGGGAGTTCCAGGACGCGAAGTGGGAGGCGTTGTCGGTCGTCATGTGGTGCGCGATGGCGCGCGACATGGCGCACCAGCCGCAGCAACTCGACGCCCTCGCGGCCGTGGCGTGTCCGACCCTCGTGATCGTCGGCGACCAGGACACGCCGTTCCTCGGTGACTCACGACGCATGGCCGACACCATCGCCGACGCGTCACTGGCCGTGATCCCCGTCGCCGGGCACTCACCGCAGTTCGAGAACCCCGACGCATGGCTCCGGGCGCTCAGCGGCTTCCTCGACCACATCGACGCCGCCGAAGCCGCGTAATTCCGGGTCGACTCTCGCTCCGCCTGCTCGATCGCTCACCTGCTCGACGCCCGCGCCTCCGTGTCCGCAAGCTCCGCTTCGTCTCCGGATTCCGGGTCGACTCTCGCTCCGCCTGCTCGACGCCCGCGCCTCGTGTCCGCAAGCTCCGCTTCGTCTCCGGATTCCGGGTCGACTCTCGCGGGAGTCACTCCCGCTTGGGGAAGAGGCAGGTGCGCCAGGTGCCGTTCTCCTTGTGGGCCTCGGCCTCCAACCGGTCGGAGGACCCACGGGCGAACTCGACGTCGTACCGAACGTCGGCGTCGCTGCCGCTGACGCTGCTGTAGTTCACGTCGTAGCTGACGAGCGCGCCCTTGGCGTCGGTCGTGTTGACGAAGACCTGTTCGTACTGTTCGAGGGTGTAGAGCTCGCGGTCGGCCGAGCACGAGATCCGGTAGGCGGCCGCGTAGTTCTCGGCCTTGATCTGCGCCAGCACCGCGTTCGTCGAGTCGATCGGCCCGGCGAGCGTCCTGATGAAGAGCACCACGGCGACGACGACCAGTGCGGCGATGAGCACGAGGACGCCGAGCAGGATCCAGAGCCAGGTCAACTTCCGCTTGGGCGGTGGTGCCGGCGGGACCCAGGTGTCGGGTGCCGGAGCGGTGGGTGCGACCGTTCCGGTCGTGGCCGCGGACCAGGTCGGGCCAGGAGGCGGCGCGGTGGGCGTCGCGTCGGTGGGCGTCGCGTCGACCGGAGGAGTCGCGTCGGTGGGTGTCGCGTCGGTCGGCGGGACTCCGACCGGTGGAATCGCGCTGCCGGGGGGAGCGTCGACCGGGGGGAGCGAGGGTCCCGAATCGTCGGGTGGTTCGGCCGTGCTCACCCGCTCGACGCTAGCTGCCGGTGGCCTTCTCCAGGAACCGGTCACGTTCGACCACGACCCGCGTGATGCGGCCGGCGGCGACGAGACCGTTGCTGTCGCTCACGGAGATGCGGAACGTCAGGCGACGACCCTCCACCGTCTCGAGGAGCGCTTCGGCCCGCACCGGGCCCCGACGGGCGTCGGCGCGAGGTGATCGAGTTGGACGCGATGTCCGACCGTCGTGGTCCCGGGGGCCAGCCGATCGACGATCGCCGCGACCGTCGCCTCCTCGGCGAGGCGCACGATGGCAGGGGTCGCGAGGACGGGCACGTCGCCGCTGCGGAGTGCGATCGCGGTGTCGGCCGAAGCGACGGTCATCTCGATGGCGGCGGTACAGCCCGGCGCGAGCGGGAGCGGCGGGGAGGCGGCGGGCATCGACCTACGATACGCAGCCCAGTGTCCGTCGGGCACTTCGGGTACGTCCTCACTGGTCCGGCTCACCGGTCCGGCGCAGGTGATCCGGGACTATCCGTCGCTCCGGATCCGTTGGTGAGCGGAGCGGATCGAACCCACGACGACCCTCCATGGAGGTCCGGTGACACAACTGGTCGACGAGACGGTCCTCGATCGCACGCTGCACGCGGCGCTACGGACCGGAGGCGACTTCGCCGAGGTGTTCGTCGAGGACCGGCGCACGACTGCCGCCCGGCTCGACGACCGTCGGGTGGAGGAGATGGTGTCGGGACGGGAACGGGGTGCCGGCATCCGCGTGGTGCGGGGTGCCACGACCGGCTTCGCCCACACCGCAGACCTCAGTGCCGACGGCCTCCGCGACGCTGCCGAGGCGGCGGCGGCCGCAGCCCACGGCGACGCCGGCCCGACGAACGTCGTCGCGCTGACCCGCCAGGATGCACCGCGTCCGCACGAGATCGAGGTGCTCCCCGAATCCGTCGAGAAGGCGCGCAAGGCCGAGCTGCTCGCCCGCGCCGACGACGCGGCCCGTTCCGAGAGCGACACGATCCGCCAGGTGAGCGCGTCGTACGCCGACGCCCGGCGCCAGATCCTCGTGGCCAACTCCGACGGGCTCCTCGCTGCAGACGACCAGGTCCGCACCCGGTTCTTCGTGAACTGCGTCGCCGTGGCCGACACCGGGATGCAGACCGGCACCGAGGCCCCCGGGCGTTCCGTGGGGTTCGAGCTGTTCGACGAGATCGCGCCGGAAGCCGTGGCGCGGATCGCGGCGCAACGGGCGCTGACCGCCGCCCGGGCGCGGCCCGCACCATCGGGCAAGCTCCCGGTGGTGCTCAAGCGCGGTGCCGGCGGAGTGCTGTTCCACGAGGCGTGTGGACACGGCCTCGAGGCGGATCTCGTCGGACGCGACGCATCGGTGTTCGGCGGGCAGGTCGGCGAGATGGTCGCGTCGCCCCTCGTGACCGTCGTCGACGACGGCACCTACGCGCGCGAGTGGGGCACCTACGCGATCGACGACGAGGGCACCCCGGCGCAGCGCAACGTGCTCATCGAGAACGGGGTGCTCACCGACTACATGTGGGATCTCCAGCGGGCCCGCAAGGAGGGTCGCCGTTCGAGTGGGAACGGTCGTCGCGAGACCTACCAGCACCTCCCGATGGTGCGGATGACCAACACGTACCTGCTCGCCGGCGAGGAAGATCCCGACGAGATCATCTCCCAGACCCCCTACGGCCTCTACTGCGTCGCGCTCGGCGGTGGCCAGGTGAACACCGCCACGGGCGACTTCGTGTTCGGCATCACCGAGGCCTACATGATCGAGAACGGCGAGATCACCGAGCCGGTCCGGGCCGCGCAACTCATCGGCAACGGCCCCGAGACCCTGCGGTCGGTCGACGCGGTCGGATCCGACTTCGACACCTGGGCCGGGACGTGTGGGAAGGACGGCCAGGGCGTGCCGGTCTCGTCGGGCCAGCCGACGCTTCGCGTCGCGGAGCTGACCGTGGGCGGGACCGCGGGTGCCTGAGCCGACCACCGGACACACCGATCTCCTCGCGGTAGCCCGAGAGGTCGCCGCGGCGGCTCGACCCGGTGAGCAGATCGAGGCGTACGCGCTGCGTTCGCACGACACCGAGATCAAGGTGTTCGGCGGCGACGTCGAGTCGCTCTCGGTCGCGGGGATCGACGGCGTGGGCGTGCGGGTCGTCGTCGACCACCGCACCGGGTACGCCTGGGCGGGATCGCTCGCGCCCGACGTGGTGGCCGACACCCTCGCCGAAGCTCGCGACAACGCGGCCTTCGGCGCGCCCGACGAGCACGCCGGCATCGCCTCGCCGGCCGACTTTGTCGGCATCGAGGCCCCGGTCGTCGACCTCTGGCGCGACGAACTGCTCGCGGTACCCGTCGCCGACAAGGTCGCGCTCGCGCTGGAGGTCGAACGGGCGACGCTCGCGGCCGACCCGCGCGTGCGCGGCGTCGAGTCGGCCGACTACGGCGACGCCGCGATCGAAGCTGCGATCGCGAACTCCCTCGGCGTGGAGGCGACGAGCCGACGCTGCGTCGCATCGGTGGCGGCGTCGGCGATGGCCGGTGACCGTGACGACACCCAGACCGGCAGCGGGTTCTCGGTGGGGCGCACGCCAGCCGAGCTCGACGTCGACCAGGCCGCCCGGGATGCCGCGCTGCGCTCCACCCGCATGCTCGGCGCCACCCAGCCGGCATCCCGTCGGCTCCGGGTGATCCTCGACCCCCTCGTGAGCCGCTCCATCCTCGGGCTCATCGGCTCCGCGTTGAACGGCGAGGCGATCGCCAAGGGCCGGTCGATGTTCCTCGGCCGTGAAGGTGAGCAGGTCGGCGCACCCTCCGTGAACCTCATCGACGACCCGACGAATCCAGAGGCGTTCGGGGCCGCGACCCATGATGCCGAAGGGGTGCCCGTTCGCCGCAACGCCCTCATCGTCGACGGCGTGCTCCGCGGCTTCCTGCAGAACGTCTACTCCGGCCGCCGGTCAGGCGTCGCAACGACCGGCTCCGCGGTCCGGGGCGGTTTCAAGTCGGCGCCGGGTGTCGGGGCCCGCGCCTTGCATCTCGCGCCCGGGACGCGGTCGCTCGACGAGATCGTCGCCGCGACGCCCGATGCACTGTTCGTGCAGTCGGTGAGCGGCCTGCACTCGGGGACGAACCCGGTGAGCGGCGACTTCTCGGTCGGTGCCGAAGGGTTGGTCGTGCGCGACGGCGCATTCGCGGAGCCGGTGCGTGAGATCACGATCGCGTCGACGCTGCAGCGGATCCTGCTCGACGTCGCCGAGATCGGCGGCGACCTCACGTGGCTGCCCGGTTCCGCGGCCGGCCTCACGCTGGTGATCAGCGAGATGCAGATGAGCGGGAGCTGACCAGCTCCGTCACATCGCCCGACGGGAGAGGATCTCGTCGAGCTCGGCGAGCGCGACCCAGGGGTCGTCGCCGAAGTGCACGGTCTCCATGCCGAGGTCGCGTGCGGCGCGGATGTTGTCGGCGTTGTCGTCGACGAACACCGACGCGGTGGGAGACACCCCGACCTGTTCGAGGGTGAGCACGTAGATCGCGGGGTCGGGTTTGCGCATCCCGACCGAGCTCGAATCGACGACGATCTCGAAGAGGTCGTCGAGCGGGAACGTCGCCTTCCAGTGGTCGCCGAACTCGGCGATGTTGTTCGTGAGCAGCGCGAGTCGGTAGCCCTCGACCTTCAGATCGCGGATCCGGTGCACGACGGGCCAGTGGACCCCGATGGCGGTGGAGCCCATGAACCGCCCGTAGGCGTCGACGTCGAGCTCCACGCCGAGGACATCGGGAGCCCGGGCCTGGAGCCCGCCGAAGTAGGTGGCGAAGTCGATCTCGCCCCGCTCGAGGCGGTGCCAATCGTGGTCGGCGAGGGGGTCGGGCCCGACGGTCGCCGGCCCCGGATCGGCGAGCGTGTCGGCGACGGCGCGTCCCTCGACGCCCACGTAGTGGACCTCGCCGAACAGCAGACGCAACAACGAACCGGGCGGGTACCCGCTCTCGGCTTCGAAGTCGCCGATGCCCCGGAACAGCGGGCTCGAGATCACGCCGCCGTAGTCGAAGATGATCGCTTCGATCGCGCCGGGCTCGCTCATCGAGAGGGGAGCGTACGGGTTCCGCGCCCCGGAGTCGGATCGTCGACCGCTTCCGGGGGGACGAGCGCCAGCGCGAGCACCCCGTTGGCGGCGGCGTAGGCGAGCCGGGGAGCTTCCTCGACGTCGACCATGAGCGTCACCCCGGTGGTCGCGGCATCGCCGACCGCCTCATCGCGGTCGAGCGCGAGGACCGGGACGGCGGCGGCGACGGTGAGTGTCGGGTCGGCGTCGGCCGACACCTGGCCCGGATCGAAGGTCACGTACACGTCGACGTGGTCACCGGGCCGCAGGCGCGGGGTGTCGGTGACCGCGATCCGCATGGCGCGCCGTCCGGGCGCGACCACGCCGTCGCGCCCGTCGCGATCCCGCGTCGCGAGATGACGTGTGGTCACCGCCTGCCCGCGCAACACCGGGACGACCACCACGCGCCCGTCGGCGGTTCGCCGATCGAGTGCACCGGGTGGTCGGGCGCCACCCCGGGCCCGGACGACCGACAGGTCGGTGGCGGTGACGGCCCGACCGACGGGGAGGTCGCGGCGGGCCACGGTGTACGCGATGACTTCGCCGTACGCGCGCGTCCTGGCGGCGCAGGGAAGCGAGTGTGCCGCCGACCCAGAGTGCGGTGACGACGGCGACGACGAGCGCGGCACCCCAGAGCAGGGCGGCGCGGGGTGAACGACGGAGCACGGCAGATCCCCTTCAGGCGCGGGCGGTCAGCGGGAGAAGGGGAGGTGCGGGGGAAGTGGCTCGATCGTACCGGGAGGCGCTCCCGGACGAAAGGGACGCGGTGGGTCAGGCCGACTTGGTCTTCGCCGACGACGACTTCGTCTCGGGCTTCTTGGTGGAGTCGGACTTCTTCGTGTCGGACGACGTCGACGAAGACGAGTCGGACTTCGACGAAGAATCCGAAGACGAAGAATCCGAAGACGAGCCCCCCGTACCGGAATCCGAAGCCGCCGACTCCGAGTCCTTCTTGGCGGCCTTCACCGTCGACGACGACCGGTTGTCGGTCTTGTAGAAGCCGGAGCCCTTGAGGACGATCCCGACGGACCCGAAGACCTTGGTCAACTTGCCACCGCAGCCCTTGTGCTTCTTGAGCGGCTCGTCGCTGAACGACTGGTAGACGTCGAAGCGTTCACCGCACTTGGCACACGCGTACTCGTACGTCGGCATGACGGGATCCTCGGGGCGTGGCGTTAGCACTCGGGTAGGTCGAGTGCTAAGGATATCGCGACCACCCCGGGTCGCGGCCAAGATGGAGCCGGATGCTCGCCGTCGCCGTGTTCCCCTCCGTGTTGCTCCTCGTCCCGGCGTACCTGCTCGGGACCTTCCCCACCGCGGCGCTCGTTGCCCGGGCCGGCGGCCACGATGTGCTCACCGAGGGCTCGGGGAACCCGGGCGCCTCGAACGTCACCCGACTCATGGGCTGGAAGGCCGGTGCCGTGGTGATGGCCGGCGACTTCCTGAAGGGAACGATCGCGGCCGGCGTGGGCCTCGCCGTCGGCGGACGGATCGGGGCGTACGCGCTCGGGATCGCAGCGATCCTCGGTCACGTGTTCCCCGTCACCCGTCGGTTCAAGGGCGGCAAGGGCGTCGCGACCGCGAGCGGCGCGCTGGTGGTGCTGTTCCCCTGGATCGTCGCCGGACTGGCGGTCGTGTGGTTTCTCCTCGCCCGTGTGCTCAAGCGGGCGTCGGTCGCGTCGATCGTGTGCACCGTGCTGTTCGTGGTCCTGGCGATCGTCGGGGGCTACGACTGGGTCGAGATCGCCGTGCTCGCCGGACTCGGGGTGGTGATCCTCGCCCGCCACGCCGCGAACCTGCGCCGCCTGGTCCGGGGCGAGGAGCCGCAGCTCCCGACCCGACGGGAAGAGGACGCGGCATGAACCGGGCACGCCTGCGGCCGAGGCTCAACCCGGTGGCCGGCCGAGCCGATGCACGCAGGAGTCGACTCACACCGAAGGACGAGGCGCAATGAGCAGCACCGACAGGGTCCGCAAGGCCGTGATCCCCGCCGCCGGGCTGGGAACCCGGTTCCTCCCGGCGACCAAGAGCCAGCCGAAGGAGATGTTGCCGGTCGTCGACAAGCCGTCGATCCAGTACGTCGTGGAAGAAGCCGTGCGGGCCGGCCTCACCGACATCCTCGTGATCACCGGGCGGGGCAAGCGCGCGATCGAAGACCACTTCGACCGCAACTTCGAGCTCGAGTTCTACCTGGAGCAGAAGGGCAAGCACGACCTCCTGAAGGAGGTCCAGGAGACCTCGGAGCTCGGGAACATCCACTTCATCCGCCAACGCGATCCGCTCGGTCTCGGCCACGCGGTCGCAGCGGCGAAGGAGCACGTGGGCGACGAGCCGTTCGCGGTGTTGCTCGGCGACGACATCATGGTCGACGACTCGAAGCTGCTTCGTTCCATGCTCGACCTGCACGAGCGCTACGGACGATCCGTCCTCGCGCTCAAGGAGGTCGCCCCCGAGCGCATCTCGTCGTACGGGTGCGTCGAACCGGAGACGGTCGACGGCGAGTTGGTCACCATCCGCTCCATCGTCGAGAAGCCGAAGCGCGAGGTCGCGCCGTCGAACCTCGCGGTGATGGGTCGGTACGTGTTCACGCCCGAGATCTTCGGCGCGCTCGACCGCATCGAACCCGGGACGGGTGGCGAGCTGCAGCTCACCGACGCGATCGGCCTGCTGCTCGAGAGCCAGACCGTCTACGGCCGCACCTTCGAGCACGGCCGATTCGACATCGGTCAGAAGCTCGACTTCCTCTACGCCAACGTCGAGCTCGCCCTTGATCGCGACGACCTCGGCCCCGAGTTCGCCGCGTTCCTCGTCGACCTCATGCACCGCCGCGGGCTGGTCTGACTGTCGAATCCGCTGCGCCGGCTCGACGGGTTCCCGTCGTAGTGTCGGTGGATGCGTCCGCTCGCTGAGGTCCAGGCCGAGATCCTCGCCGCCGTCCCGCGTCTCGACCCGACCCGGGTGCCGCTCGGTGAAGCACTCGGGGTGGTGCTGAGCGAACCGATCATCGCCGGCGAATCGGTCCCACCCTTCGCGAACACCGCGATGGACGGATACGCCGTGCGTGCTGCCGACACCGCAGCCGCGTCCGAGACCGCACCCGCTCGCCTGACTGTCGTCGGCGAACTCCCCGCGGGCCGGGCGCCGACGGTGGCGGTCGGGCCGGGCGAGGCGATCCGGATCATGACCGGCGCGCCGATGCCCTCGGGCGCCGACGCGATCGTGATGGTCGAACGCACCGCGCCCGCAGTCGACGACGGTGTGTTCGTGCGGGTTCCCGCGAGCGCCGGCGACCACGTCCGTGCCATCGGCGGCGATGTGGTGAGTGGCACCACGGTGTTCGAACCCGGGACGCTCGTCGGGGCGGCGCACGTCGGTGTGCTCGCGACCCTCGGGTGCTCCGAGGTCGCAGCCCGTCCCCGTCCGCGGGTCGGTGTGCTCTCCACCGGCGACGAACTGATCGAAGGACCCCGTCCGCTCGCGCCGGGCCAGATCCGTGATTCCAACCGTCCGATGCTGCTGGCGATGCTCGCCGAAGCCGGATGTGAGCCGGTTGACCTCGGGGTCGCGCGCGACGACGAGGCGTTGATCACCCGCCGGCTCGAACGCGGGATCGAGCGCTGCGACGCGCTGCTCACGAGCGGCGGCGTGTCGGTCGGCGACTACGACTTCGTGAAGGCCGCGCTCGACCGCCTCGGCGCGTTGCGGTGGTCGCAGGTGGCGATCCGCCCGGCAAAGCCGCTCGCCTTCGGTGTGGTCGACGGCACCCCGATCTTCGGACTCCCCGGCAACCCGGTGAGCTCGTTCGTGAGCTTCGAGCTCTTCGCACGCCCCGCACTGCTCCAGATGTCGGGGCACCTCGTGATCAACCGACCCGAGGTGGCGGCGACCGCGTCGGAAGCCATGGCGCGCCGGCCCGACGGGAAGCTGCATCTCGATCGGGTGCGGGTTCGCATCGACGATCGCGGCCGGTACCAGGTGGCGCGCAGCGGCGCCCAGGCGAGCAACGCGCTCGCCGCGATGGCCGCGGCCGACGGTCTCGCACTGCTCCCCGACGGCCCCGGCGTCGAAGCCGGCGAAGAACTCCGCGTGATGCTCCTCCGCTGAGGAGCACAGCACAGCGGATCGAATCGGCAGGAGAAGCGGCGACGGCGGCGCGGCCTGGAATCGGTGGGCGGTCGAGCCGACGGAGCGGATTCGACCATCAAGTCGGAACCGGCTTCCGGGGGTCGCCCCTGACCCCCGGAAACCGCGCCTCCCGCCGCGAAGTGGCGAACTGGGTGTTACTCGGTGACGGTGCAGGTCTCGTCGGGCGACGCCGCGGTGAGCGAGGTTCCCCGCTCGGCGCGGGCCGAGGAGAGCTCGACGTTTCCGTCGACGGTGACGGGTGTCGTGCAGGTCACGAAGGATCCCGAGTGGGTGGGTGCGTCGGCGGTGGCGAGCTTCGCGTCGGCGACGCCGAGGACGGCGAGCAGTGCCGTGACGCAGATGAGATAGCGGGCCAAGCGCATTGCACACTCCCTGGGGGTCGGGTGATGGATCGATTGCACCACGGACCGCCGACCGCTTCATGAGGCGATCGGCCCAACCGGCAGAGAAGGAGTGGAGCCGGCGGACACGCGGCGCGGGCGGTGGACCCGCGAAGCGGTCGAGCCGGCGCAGCGGATTCGACCATCAGGCCCGCCGGGAGACCGAGTTCCGGGCTGGCGTACGCTTGGCGCCATGACCCCGGCCACGAACCCGCTCGTCGATCCGTTCGGCCGGCGGGTCGAGGATCTGCGCCTCTCGGTCACCGACCGCTGCAACTTCCGCTGCACCTACTGCATGCCGGCCGAGGGCCTCGACTGGCTGCCCCGTTCCGATCTGCTCACCTATGAAGAACTGGCGCGAATCGCCCAGATCTGCGTCGAACGGTGGGGCTTCTCGGGGATCCGCATCACGGGGGGCGAGCCGACGGTCCGCGCGCACCTCCCCCGCCTGTTCGAGATGCTCGCTCCGCTGGGCGTCGACCTCGCCATGACCACCAACGGCGTGAAGCTCCCCGCCCTCGCCGCCGACCTGCAGGCTGCGGGTCTGCGACGCGTCAACGTGTCGCTCGACAGCCTCAAGCCCGATGTCTTCGAACAGCTGACCCGCCGACCCGACCTCGACCTGGTGCTCGCGGGTATCGACGCCGCGTTGGCTGCGGGCCTCGGTCCGGTGAAGGTCAACTGTGTCGTGATGCGCGGCGTCAACGACGACGAGATCGTCGACCTCGCGGCGTTCGGGCGGGAACGGGGCGTCGGTCTGCGGTTCATCGAGTTCATGCCCCTCGACGCCGACGCCGGCTGGAACCTCGACCAGGTCGTGTCCGCGGCCGAGATCCTCGAACGGATCGACGCGGTGTTCCCCCTCGACCTGAGCGCGCGGAGCCGGGCCGTCGATGCCCACGTCGAACCGGCGGCGCGGTTCGAGTACCGCGACGGTGGCGGCGACGTCGGCGTCATCGCGAGTGTGACGGAACCGTTCTGCGGGAACTGCGACCGGGTCCGCCTGACCGCAGAGGGCAAGTTCCGGACCTGCCTGTTCGCGCTCGAGGAGTTCGACCTCCGGGCCCAGTTGCGGGCGGGCGACACCGACGAGGAGATCGCCGCGACGATCGAGCGGGCCGTCGGCACGAAATGGGCCGGTCACCGCATCACGAGGGTCGACTTCGTACGACCTGACCGCTCGATGAGCCAGATCGGCGGCTGACCCGGCCCCGATGGGCCGGGACCCCGATTGACCTGCACCTACACTGTCGCCTCATGCCGTCTGAGTTCACGCACATCGACCCCCTCGGCCGAGCCCGCATGGTCGACGTCACCGCCAAGGAAGCGACGCACCGCCGGGCGATCGCCCGGTGCCGGGTCCACATGGAGTCGGAGACCGCGTCGAAGATCGCGTCCGGCGCGATCTCGAAGGGCGACGTGCTCGCGGTCGCACGAGTGGCGGGTATACAAGCCGCGAAACAGACCCCGAACCTGTTGCCGCTGTGCCACCCGTTGCTGGTCGGTTCGGTGTTCGTGAACTTTCGCATCGAGGAACTGCACGTCGAGGTGGAGTGCCAGGTCGAGACGGTCGACCGCACGGGTGTCGAGATGGAGGCGATGACCGCGTGCGCGATCGCCGCGCTCACGATCTACGACATGTGCAAATCGGTCGATCGGGGCATGACCATCGGCGAGATCGCGCTCTGGGAGAAGACGGGTGGCCGCTCCGGGATGTGGCGCCGCCCGTCCGACGACCCCGACGAATTCGACCGCTGATCACGTTCGGCGATCCTGAAGCGGTTTGACTCGCGGCGCTCCCCGCGCTTGCATTGCCGCTTCCCGTGCTTCGGGGCATCCCCCGCCCAGAAGTCACTTCTTGTTAGCTTCCGCGACACGAAAGGGCGTCGAGGAGCTTGGCCATTCCGGTATTGCTGATCCTTGCTGTGCTCTGGGCTGCGGTGTTGATCCCACCGTTGTTCAAGGCTCGCACCGAACGTCGCCGCGGCGACTCCATCGGCGACTTCAGCTACAAGCTCGGAGTCATCGGTCGCACCGGCGGGTACACGCCAACGCGTCCCGCGCCGCCGGTGCCGATGTCGCTGGCCGGAACGACCGGAGCCCCGCGTCCGCGGGCAGGTGCGGTTCCCGGTGGGATGACCACGGCGCAGCGCCGTCGGCGCGACGTACTCGTCGGTCTGCTCGGTGCGGTCGCAGTGACGTTCGTCGCGGCAATGTTCACGGGCTCCACCCCGATGTGGGTGCTGCAGTTCGCTGTCGATGCGCTCCTCGTGACCTACGTCGTGCTGTTGGTCCGGATGCGGACGCTCGCGATGGAGCAGCAGGTCAAGGTCCGGTACCTGCCGCAGCAGACGCCGCAGCTCGCGCTGCGCCGCACCGCTTCTTCCTGACGGCTCGTGGACCGCGGCGCCGAGATCGCCGCCATCGGCGAGCAGGCGCGCCGCGACCTCGCCGAGAAGCACGCCGCGCGCGAGATCACGCTCACCGCGTCGCGTCGCACGATCCAGTCGTGCGCGGCGGCGATCCGTGCCGTGCACCGTGAAGAGTTCGCCCGCGCCGAGGAGCTGATCGCGGACGCGTCGGCATCGATCGATGCAGCCGACGTGGCGGTCGTCGCGCATCCCGACATCCGCCACGGTGGCTACCTCGCCGACGCCAAGAAGGAATACGCCGAAGCGTGGATCACCCTCGCGTTCGTGCGCGGCGACGCGATTCCGACCCCCGATGCGATCGGTGTCGACGTCCCGCCGTACCTCAACGGCCTCGCTGAAGCTGCGAGCGAGCTGCGTCGCCTCACGCTCGACTGTCTGCGCGCCGATCGGCTCGATCGGGCCGAGGAACTGCTCGGGATCATGGACGACGTGTACTCGTTGCTCGTCACCGTCGACTTCCCCGACGGTCTCACCGGCGGCCTCCGCCGCACCACCGACGCGCTGCGCGCCGTGATCGAGCGGACACGGGGAGATCTCACCAACGCGATCGTGGCTCGTCGCGTGCGTGACGCGATCGAGCGCGCCGAGCCGGGCCGAGTCGCAGGCGCCTGAGGCCCCGAGTACCCTTCCCGGCCTAGGGGGAGGCACCATGGGGGCGAACGTGAGACCGCGTGCAGGCAAGTGGGGGCCGGCGATCGCCGCGTTGGTGGTCGCGCTGGTCGCCTCGGGTTGTGTCTTCTTCAACCCCATGCCCGGTGCCTCGGGCCCGGCAACGATCGTGGTCGGCCCGCCCGGCGCCGGCGGTGGGCGCGTCGTCGAGGTATCGGTTCCCGGAGTGGCTCCGGGCACGCCTGCCGACGTCAGACTCTGGGTCGACGACTTCGCCGGGGCGGCAGCCGCGACGGGCACGCAGCTCCCCGCGTCGATCGTGCTTCCGGGCGCGGCGCTCGGATCCGGTCCGCACACCCTCATCGCAACGGTCAACGGAGGGAGCACCGGAGCGATCACCTCGGTCCGCGTCTCCGGTTCGCTGCGCCTGAACCAGGTCCAGGCACTCGGCACGCACAACAGCTTCCACATCGCGCCTGCGACCGCACCTTTCAACGCCGTCCAGGCGTGGCAGTACACGCACTCTCCGCTCGACGTGCAGTTCGAGTCGGAAGGTGTGCGTCAGATCGAGCTCGACGTGTACGTCGACGCCAACGGGATCCGTGTCCTGCACATCCCCGACTTCGACTTCGCGACGACCTGCCCGACGCTCATCTCGTGCCTCGGGACGGTGAAGACCTGGTCCGACGCCAACCCGCAGCACGTGCCGATCGCGATCCAGGTCGAGCTGAAGGACGAAGGGTTCGGCCAGACCCCCGTCCTGCCGTGGGACGGTCCGGCTCTCGACCAGCTCGACGCCGAGATCCGCTCGGTGTTCGCACCGGGCGACCTCGTGACACCCGACGATGTGCGCCAGGGTCGGCCCACCCTCTCGGAAGCCGTCACCACGCTCGGCTGGCCCACGATCGACAGCGCCCGCGGCAAGGTGCTCTTCACGATGGACAACGGCGGCTCGTACCGCGACCTCTACCGGGTCGGCCACCCCGTCCTCGAAGGTCGGGTCATCTTCACCAACTCGACCGTCGGAGCGCCCGACGGTGCGTTCGTGAAGTTGAACAGCCCGATTCCGGATCAGGCTGCGATCCAAGCGGCGGTCACGGCCGGCTACCTGGTGCGCACCCGAGCCGACGGCGACACGGTCGAGGCCCGGGCCAACAACACCACGGTGCGCGACGCCGGGATCGCCAGCGGAGCCCAGTGGGTGAGCACCGACTTCCCCGTCGCCGGCCGAGCGTTCGGCACGCCGTACTTCGTGAGCATCCCGGGAGGGACTCCCGCGCGGTGCAACCCGCTCAACGCTCCGTCGTGGTGCACCCCGGCTCTGGTCGAGCACCTGCCCTAGCGGAGGCGTTTGCTACCCTCGCTCCTTCCGGGGGGTGTAGCTCAGCCCGGTAGAGCGCTACGTTCGCAACGTAGAAGTCGTGGGTTCAAGTCCCATCACCTCCACCGACACCCGGTCGAACGGGTGCATTTCGGGTGCCTAAGATGCCGTCACTTCCGGGCAGGAGTGGTGCGGCGTGGCGAACCCCCAGACGGTGACCGTGTTGTTCACCGACATGGTCGGATCGACGGCGCTCTCATCCAGTCTCGACCCGGCGGGGGCCGATGTCCTGCGCCGCGAGCACTTCTCGGTGCTGAGACAGGCGCTCGCGGCCGCCGAGGGCACCGAGGTCAAGAACCTCGGCGACGGGATCATGGCCGTGTTCGGGAGCTCGTCCGCCGCGATCGCGTGCTCCGTCGCGATGCAGCAGGGGGTCGACGACTACAACCGCCGGTCCCGGCACGCGCTCGGGTTGCGGATAGGTCTGAGTGGGGGTGAGGTCACCGTCGAAGAGGGCGACTACTTCGGCGACCCGGTCGTGGAGGCAGCGCGAGTCTGCGCGCTCTGCGAAGGCGGTCAGATCCTGCTCACCGACGCGGTGCGGTTCATGGTGGGCCGGCGTTCCTCCCACCAACTCGAGCCGCTCGGCGAACGCGAGTTGAAGGGCCTCCCCGAACAGGTCGCGTTGTTCGACGTGAAGTGGGAGCCGACCAAGAGCGCCACGTCGGGGATCCCGCTCCCGGATCGTCTCGACGCCCGAACCGCGCCGCAGTTCGGATACTTCGGTCGCGAGCGCGAGCAGATGCAGTTGGTCGACGCGCTGAAACAGGCCATGGGAGGGACCAGGCAGGTCGCGTTGGTGGCGGGTGAACCGGGAATCGGCAAGTCGTCGCTGTGCCGGCAAGTGGCACAGCGGGCGCACGAGCTCGACGTGTGCGTGCTCTACGGCCGGTGCGACGAAGACCTCGGGCTCTCGTACCAGCCGGTCGCAGAGGCGTTGTCGCACCTCGTGGTCCACGCCGACGATGAGCTCCTCGCGCAGCACGTCGCAACGTTCGGCCCGGTTCTGGCCGGGCTGGCACCGGCGTTGTCGACCCGCCTCCCCGAGGTCCCGCCGGCACGCAGTGCGGAACCCGATGCCGAACGGGCGCGCCTCTACCGCGCGGTGGTCGGACTGCTCGCCGCGGCGTCTTCGGACTGCGGGTTGCTGATGGTCGTCGACGACCTCCACTGGGCCGATACGGCGACCCTGCAGATCCTCCGTCACCTCGCGGGCTCGACCCTGCTCCCCAAGGTCATGATCCTCGCCACCTATCGCGACTCCGAGCTCGCTGCCGGAAGCGCGCTGTCCGACCTGCTGGCGAGTCTCCGGCGCGAGGGAGATGTGCAACGGGTCGATCTCGCCGGTCTCGACGATGTCGCCACGATCGAGATGATGGAGTCGGCCGCGGGTCATCCCATGCGCGACGACGGGGTGGCGCTCGCCCACGCGGTGCGGCGGGAGACCGAGGGCAACCCGTTCTTCACCACCGAGATGCTCGTCCACCTGGGTGAGTCGGGGCTCGTCCGTCAAGACGAGGGTCGCTGGGTCGCGGCCGAGGAGCTGCAGGAGCGCGGGCTCCCGCAGAGCGTCCGGGAAGTCGTCGGTCAGCGCGTCGATCGGCTGGGGGAGGAGACCCGACGAGTGCTCGCCCAAGCTTCGGTCATCGGGCGCGACTTCGACGTCGAGCTGCTCGCTGCCGTCGCCGACGTCGACGAGGACCACCTCCTCGACCTGCTCGACGAAGCCAGCGCCGCAGGACTCGTCACCGAGGTCGAAGGCGTGATCGACCGCTACAGCTTCTCCCACGCCCTGACCCAGCACGCCCTCTACGACGACCTCGGCTCGAGCCGTCGAGCGCGCCTGCACCGGGCCGTCGCCGAGGCGCTCGAAGCCTTGTCCGGCAGCGCCATCGAGGCCCGGGCCGGGGAACTCGCCCACCACTACACGGCCGCGACCAGGACGGCCGATGCAGCGAAGGCCCTGACCTACCTGCGGATGGCGGGAGATCAGGCACTCGAGCAGCTCGCACCCGCCGATGCTCTCGCCTGGTTCCGTCGTGCGCTCGAGCTCGCCGACCAGTCCGACGCCGACGAGACGTTGCGGTGCGACCTTCTCATCGGTCTGGGGACCGCCGAACGCCAGACCGGCGACCCGGCCCACCGGGTGACACTCCTCCGGGCCGCCGCGGTGGCCAGCGACCTCCGGGACCGTGACCGGCTCGTGCGCGCCGCACTCGCGAACCACAGTGGCGGCGCGGGTGCCGACGCCGGACACGTCGACGACGAGCGGGTCGCGGTGCTCGAGGAGGCCCTGGAGGTCGTGGGCGGGGGCGACAGTGTCGACCGCGCGCTCCTGCTCGCCATCTTGTGCAACGAGTTCAGCTACAGCCCCGACACGCAGCGGATGGCGAACCTGGCGGCCGAGGCGCTCACGATGGCGCGCCGGCTCGACGACCCGGTCACCTTCCTGCGAGTCGCCAACGCGGTGTACGTCAGCGCCGCGACGCCGGACAACCTCGACGTGCGACTCGCCGACCTCGACGACGCGGTGTCGATCGCGGCGTCCATCGGTGACCCGAGCGCCGGGTACCACGCCCACTACACCCGGGCGGTCGCGTGTTCCCAGGCCGGCGATCGGGCAGCGTTCGACGCGCATGTCGCGGCGTGTGAGGGGCTGGCCGAGGAACTCGACCAGCCCTACGAACGCTGGTCGTTCGGCTGTCTGCGATCGGCCCAGACGCTGTTGTCCGGCGACCTCGAGACGTCAGAGGCGCAGGCCGAAGCGGTGTTGGCGATCGGGATCGAGAGCGCGCCAGAGGCGCTGTCGGTGTACGGCGGACAGCTGATGGAGCTTCGGCGCCAGCAGGGCCGTCTCGCCGAGATCGTCGACGGTTTCGAGCAGGCCGTCGTCGACAACCCCGGCCTCCCGGTGCTGCGGGCGGCGATCGCCCGGGCCTACTGCGACCTCGATCGGACCGACGACGCCCGCTCCCTCGTCCGGGCCGACATCGCCGACGGGTTCCGTGAGTTCCGCTACGACTTCACGTGGTTGCTCAGCATGGTCATCCTCGCCGAGGTCTGCAGCGCGCTCGAGGATGCTGATGGCGCGCGCGTGCTGTACGAACGACTCCTGCCGTGGCAGGACCAGGTTGCCTCGGTGGGGCCGAGCTCCCTCGGCCCGGTGCGGCTGTACCTGGGGATGCTCGCACGGGTCCTCGAGGACTTCGACCGATCCGACGCCCATCTCGAGGCTGCGGTCCGAGCCGGCGAAGGTCTCGGTGCGCCGTACTGGGTCGCGATGGCGCAGTTCGAACGGGCGGCGATGCTGCTCCGACGGGACGGACCCGGCGACGAGCCGAGGGCCCGAGCGATGCTGGACAGCGCGCTCGGAGCGGCCCGCCGATTTCGATTCGAGAAGCTCGAAGCGCGCGTCGGGTCGATGCAAACGGCGACGGGCTGAGGGTCTCCGCATCCAGAGTTCGCCCTGCGCGGCCGCGCTGCGCGTGTCAGGTCAGAGATCGGCGAGGAGGCGATCGGCGCGTTCGGTGAGTCCGGCGCAGCCGTACCTGGCTGCGGTCGCAGCGGCGGCGGTCACGAGCTGGCGGGCGCGTTCGAGGTCGCCGTCGGCACGGCGGGCGAGGCAGAGGTCGGCGTGGTCGAGCTGTCCGAGAGCGATCCAGAACGGCGCCTGGAGTCGCTGGTGGATGTCGTGTGCGGTCGCGAACCACTCCTCGGCTCGGTCGTAGTCGCCGAGGAGCGCTGCGGCGCGGGCGAGCGGGCGGGCGATGACCCCGCCGACCAACGCGGCCGTGGGTTCGGTGACGTGGTCGGCGAAAGGGGCGACGCGGTCGACGAGGGTACGGGCGACGGTCTTGTTCCCGGTCGTCGCGGCGGTGTCGAGCATGTCGGACATCGAGGCGATCCAGGTCGCGTCGTAGGGGAAGTCGAAGCCGGTCGCGGCTTCGGCGAGCAGGCGCTCGTTGGCTTCGTCCAGCCGTTCGAGGTGGGTGAGCATGGCCATCACGGCGGGGCGTAGCACGGCGATCGACGGGTTGTCTCGGGCGGCGTCGATGAAGAGCTCGGCGATCTCGTCGAGGCGGCCTTGCTGGAGGCGGATCGCGTAGAGGAAGCCGCCGTACGCACCGAAGGCCTCTTGTGTGTTCGCAGCGAGGCCGAGTTCCAGGGCGTGTTCATTGGCGGCGTCGGCCTCGTCGAGGCGTCCGGCGCAGAGCATCCTTCCGGTGACGATGAGAGCGTGCAGGTAGTACTGGTGGGGCAGACCGACCTTCGCCGTGAGAGCTTCCAGTTCCCTGGTGACCGCTTCTGCGCCCGCAATGTCGGCTTGCTGGTAGCGGACCCACACCAGGTGATTGTTGATCCGACCTTGAAGGACCGGGTCGCCGACGCGATCGGCGATGGCGACAGCGCGTTCGACGTCGGTGACGACTTGGTCGCGGTGGTCGGGCGACGCTTGGCTGAGGAGGGCGATATCGAGCACGTCGACGAAGGTGACGTCGTCGCCGCTCTCACGGGCGACGTCGAGCGCCTGGATGGAAAGATCTCGGCGGGTCGGCCATTCGAGTGTGGCGTCATGAGCGGCCGCGAGCGCTGCGAGGAGCCGGGCGCGGGCGGGGGTGGGGTCCGGGCTGATGCGGTCGAGCGCGGCTTGGATCACCGGTTTGGCAGCGGCGTCGCCGACATTTCCGCCCTGTCGTTCGGTGAATCCGAGCGCGGCGTGGACAAGGAGGTCGGTGTCGTCGAGGTGTTCGGCCAGCGCCGCTGCTTCGAGGAGCGTGTCGCGGTATTCGGGGTGGGCGGCTTGGCGTTGGATGGCACCGAGTTTGGCGAGGAGCTCGGCACGTTGGTGATCGTCGGGTGGGGTCTGGCGGTCGATGAGGTCGAGGGCTTGTCGGTACCAGCGGATGGCGTTCTCGGGGGCGAGCGCGTCGCGGGCGGCGTCACCGGCACGCCGGACATAGCCGAGCGCCTTGTCGAGATCGGCGGGCCGAGTTGCCGCGACCCAGTGGTGAGCAAGTTCGGCGAGCGTCGCGGCATCCTCCCGCGTGCCTTCGGATTCGAGCGCTTCGGCGACGCGCTGGTGAGCGCGTTGGCGGCGCGTTGGCGACAGTTCGTCGTAGAGGGTGTGTTGGATCAGGGCGTGGACGAAGCGGTACCGGCCTGCGGCGTCGGCCTCGGTGAGGATGGCGGCGGCGACCGCCGCGTCGAGCAGGTCGAGCAACGCGTCCTCGCCGACATCGGCCAGCAGGGCGAGGAGGTCGATGTCGAACTCACGTCCGATCACCGCCGCCAGGGGAAGGACTCGCTGCGCGTCGTCACCGAGACGATCCACCCGCCGTCCGACGACATCACGGACGCTGGAAGGCAGTCCGAGCGCTTCCAGTTCGCCGTCGACGGTCCAGCGGCCGTTCTCGCCCAGGATGATCCCGCCGGATTCGCCGAGATGGCGGAGGATCTCACCGGTGAAGAACGGATTCCCGTCGGTCTCGCGTCGCACGGCGTGGGCGAGACCGATTCCGGTGTCGTCGAGCTCGTGACCGGCCGCACCCGCGACCAGCTCGACCAGGTCGGTGTCTTCCAGACCGCGCAGCGGCAAACGGATGATGTTGGCTTCGCGATGGAGATCGGCGAGGAGCTGGTTGAGCGGATCGCCACGGCCGAGGTCGGTGTCGCGGTAGGTGATGGCGATCGTGACGTTCATCGGCGTCGCCGACGCGATGACATGCCGCAGGAGTTGCAGGGTCGCGGTGTCGGCCCAGTGCAGGTCGTCGAGGACGAGCACCAGCGGTGCCCGCTGGGATTCGGCCGCGAGGAGTTCGGCGGTGCCTTCCCACATCAGGAGCCGTTCGGTGTCGGGATCACCGACCCGGTCCGTATCGGCGCCGATCTCGGGCACCAGGCGCGCCAGCGCCGCTCGTTGCGCCGACCGCAACCCGGCGAGCACCGCTGCGTCTCCATGCCGGACGAGGGCTGCGACGATCTCGATCCACGGCTGGTACGCGATGCCGACGTCCTCGTCGGCGTGACCGAACACCACGACCGTCCCGTCGGCGTGTGCAGCCCGGGCGGCCTGTGCGACGAGGGCGGTCTTGCCCATCCCCGCCTCACCGGCGACGAACACGGCCTGGCATCGCTGCGTCGTGCGCGCTTGCTTGCGGGCTTCGGCGAACGCCTCCAACTCGGGTGTGCGTCCGAAGAACCCGAACAGCGCATCTGAGCCGGCCGCGACCAACCGGCCCGGCAGCGGGACCGATCCCGCCACGCTCTCCGGCTCCCAGACCACCTCGACCGTCGCCATCGGCTCCGGCAGGCCCTTCAACTCCAAGAACCCTCGGTCGGTGAAGGTCTGGGTCGCGTGCCGGCCGACCAGCACCCGCACCACGTCCGCAGCCAGGATCTGACCACCCTGCGCCGCTGCGCACAGGCGCGCGGCTTCGACGACGGGGTCGCCGAAGTAGTCGTCGTCCTCCTCGACCGCCTCCCCGACGCTGATTCCGATCCGTACACCGAGTGGCTCATCGGTCGAGCGGTTGTGGTGCTCGACGGCCTGTTGCATCCCCACCGCACCGGCCAGGGCTCGGCTCGGCGACGAGTACATCACCATCAGGCCGTCACCCAGGTTCTTCACCTCGGTTCCGCCCGACCCTGCGACTGCACCCCGCAACAGCCGGAAATGCGTCTGACGCAACTCCTCGGCCGCCTCCGGGCCGAGACGCGCCGCGGTGGCAGTCGAATCCACCAGATCCGTGAACACAAACGTCGCCGTCACTGCCGCAGACATCGCCCACTGCCCATTCACTCAACCCCGCCAAGGAGCGAAGCGACATCCTGTCATCATTCGGGCGCACCATCACCTCGACCAGACCTTGCGAGACCCGCGGTCGAAAGCCTTCCGAGACGGTTGGAGGGTTCGAACGTCGTCGCATCAGGGCCACTCGTCAACCGCTCAGCCGAGTATGCGGGCGACGTCCCGATGCCACTGGGCATGGATGTCACGGACCGCTCGGAGCTCGCCCCGACGGTCGAGGGGGTCGAGCCCCATTCGCGGGGCCCCTCGGCGTCTCGCGCTATGGGAGCCCGAACGCGTAGACGTAGGTGTCCGACGAGCCGACATATACGTTGCCGTTCGCGATCGCCGGCGACGAACCGACTGGTCCGCCGGTGGCGGCAGACCACCGGACCGCTCCGCTCGCCGCATCGAGGGCGTAGATGTTGGAGTCGAACGACCCGACGTACACGACCCCGTTCGCGAACGACGGCGCCGAACTCACCCAGCCGCCCGTCTTCGCGGTCCAGACGACCGCGCCGGTCGCGGCGTCGAGCGCGTAGACGTTGGTGTCGTACGAGCCGATGTACACGACCCCGTTCGCGACCGCGGGTGACGACGTGACGAGGTTGCCTGTTCGTGTGGCCCAGAGGATGGCGCCGGTCGTCGCGTCGAGCGCGTAGACGTTGGTGTCGTACGAGCCGACGTAGAGGACCCCGTTCGCGACCGCAGGTGAACCAGGTTGGCCGCCGGTGGTGGTCGTCCAGAGAACTTCGCCCGTCTCTGCACGCAGCGCATAGATCGTGCTGTCGGCCGAGGTGATGTAGACGATTCCGTCCACGACCGCGGGTGACGTGTCGACGTGTCCGCCGGTGGTGAACGTCCACAGGCTCTCGCCGGTTTCCGCATCCAACGCGTAGGCCTTGTCGTCGTTCGACCCGATGTACACGACGCCGTTCACGACCGTCGGCGAGGAAACGACAGCGCCGCCCGTGGTGGCGGTCCAGAGGACCTGGCCGGTGGACGCGCGCAGGGCGTACAGCTTCCGGTCGGCGGAGCCGATGAAGACGACGCCCTTCACGACCGCCGGCGACGAGAGAACAGGGCCGCCCGTGGCGGTGCTCCACCGGGTCGCCCCGGTCGCGGCGTCGAGTGCATGGACCTTGCCGCCGACCGAACCGACGTACGTGACCCCGCCGACGACCGCAGCCGAGGGAACCGGGCCTCCAGTGCCGTTCGTCCACCGGGTCGTGAGCGATCCCACGTTGCCCGCGTGCAGGATCGTCTCGAACGGGTTCGCCCCCGAATGCGACGCGTCGAATCGGAACTGCGGCCACGTGCATGCACCCGACGCCGCGATCAGCACGAGCGCCACGCCCAGCAACCGCCCACGCATGTCCATCACCGCCCCATCCCCGCTTCTCCGGCGAAGCATTGCAGAATCTGACAAACTTCGCCGGTTCAGGGCGGGCTGACGGAGCAGCGGATGACGATCGACATCGAGATCACGAATCGCTGCAACGCCAGATGCCGGTTCTGCCCCCGAGATCAGACCCCGCACGAGGGGCTCATGTCTCCCGAGGTCTTCGACCAATCGTTGCGCCAGGCGATCGCGTACCGGTTGCTCCTCGGGGAACAGCTCTCGGCCGACGCCCTTGCACGCGTGAACGTGAGCCTGTGCGGTCTCGGCGAACCGCTGTTGAATCGGGAGGCCACGCGCTTCGTCGGGGAGGTCCGGGACGCGGGCATCGTCTGCTCGATGTCTTCGAACGGCGCGCTGCTCGACGAGGACCGGGCTCGTGCCCTCCTCGATGCCGGGCTGAACGAGATGTTCTTCAACGTCGGTGAGGTCGGAACCGACTACGAAGCGGTGTACGGCCTGCCCTTCGAGCGAACCTGCGAGAACGTCGTCCGCTTCTCGGAGCTGGCCGGGGGCGAGTGCGACGTCTGGGTCGTGCTCGTCGACCATCGTCGCGACGCCGAACACAGCGACCGGATGAAGGCCTTCTGGCGGGAGCGTGGGATCAAGCGGTTCTTGCCGTACGCAGTGATCAACCGGGGCGGTGCGCTGCACGTCGACGCCATGCAGTACGACGAAATGCCGGAGATCGACCAGGCACGATCACTGATCCATGACCAGGACATCACCCTCCGCTGCGGCGTGCCCTTCGAGCACCCGTTCATCGGCTACGACGGGCAGTACTACTTGTGCAGCTCGGACTGGAAGAAGCAGACGCCCATGGGCAGCGTCTTCGACCACACGTTTCTCGATGTCGTGCGGGCCAAGTTGGAGTTCGTGGAGTCACGCCAGCCCGTGTGCAGATCGTGCGGCCATGACCCGCTCAACGGCCTCGCTGAGGGTTTGCGAGATCTTGCCGCCGGGGACTCGACGAGGGCTGAGATGGAGGCCCGCTTCGTCGCCGCTTCCGAGAGGGCGAGGTTGGTCGACGAGCAGGTGTCCTCACTCCTCGTCGACCCTCTGGCTCGCGCACCGGTCCCGCGCCGAACGTTCATCCCGGTCGAACCGGTCTGAACCGCGCCGTCACCTCTCGACTGAGCCCGAACCGATCAAGCCCCGAGCGCCGCCGCGAAGGGTCGGAGGTCGCGCTCGCAGGCAGTGCCAGCTCCTCCACCTAAGTGTCGTCGGCCGCAGTGGAATCGGCGATGACGTCTGCGAAGAACGCGTCGAGCCGGTTGAAGAGCGCGAGGAAAGCCTCCAGGTCGTCCGGTGCTTCCGCGTACACCGCAGCAGACATCTGCTCGTGCAGCTCATTCACACCGCGTGCAACGGTGGCCCCACGTTCGGTCACGCGCACCAGGCGACTTTTCCGGTTCTCGGGAGTGCTCTCGACCGTGACCAGGCCACGAGCGCGCATCCGGTTGAGAGCCTGCGAGACCGCAGAACGGCTCACGCCGATGTGGTCGGCGAGGTCGCTCGGGGAGATCTCGCGGCGGGCTGCGATCAGTTGGCAGACCTCCGCTTCGACCATGGTGAGGGAATCCCCCGTCCCGTAGTCACGGGCGAGTCTGCGGTTCCGCTGGACCTTGTCGAACACTCGCAGCATGGCGATCGTGACTGCCGCTTCCAGGTCGTTGCGTTCACGGCCGTGGGGCACCGGCGCTCCATGGGTGTTGACCGCGCGTTCCTCCCCTGCCACAGTGAAGTACCTTAATCATTAAGGACCTTCATCGTGGGGGATGGTGGGATGGTGGCCGGACGGGCCACCTTCAGGAGTGGACGCTTGGGGCTCGCTGCGAATGCGGTCCCGTGAGCGAGGGGTTCGTTGCATGACGGTCACGACAAGTCCCGCTGGTCAGATCCGGCCTACTGAGAAGCGTGGGCTCTCATCGTTGCAGAAGGCGCTGATCGGTGTCCTCGTCTTCTTCTTCGCGACGATCCCCCTGTTCTGGTTCCTCGAGGCGCACGTCGGTGTGTCTCACGGCGTTGCATCGAACACGATGGTGCTGCTGCACGTCGTGGCGTTCGCGACGGCGTTGGCGCTGCCGTGGTTGCCACTGCGGGACCAGCGCGATCGGACACGATCACAACGGTTGGACGCCACGGTGATCGTGTGGATCTTCATCTGCTTGACCCCGCGGTTCATCTGGGAGCTGCCATGGCTCCTCTTCCTGGACCAGATCCGCGACGGCGTGCAGAGCGGCTCACTGTGGACCTACATGTGGTCGCCGTATCTGGTCGGCGGTGACGCTCGTTACCTCAACGGCGACCCGCTCGTGATCACGCTCGAGTGGATCGCGCTGTTCGTCGGCATGTTCGAGCTCTACGCGATCGTCCAGTTCTTCCGCAACGGCAAGCGGTTCACGAACACGCAACTGTCGTTCATCATGGGCGGAATGATCGTCGAGGTCATGTTGCCCGCGGTGTACTTCGGAACCGAGATCGCGAACGACATGCAGAACGTGTCGAACCCGCTCGACATGTGGATCAAGTTCATCCTCCTCAACATCTTCTGGTGCACCATGCCGCTCGTCACCTACTTCTGGGGCGTACGGCGACTCGCGAGCCAGAACCTCTCCGTGACCTTCTAGCGGGGTGTTTCGCAATGGCAGATGAGCACGAACTTCGGTTCGCCTTCGACTCTCAGCCGCACCCGATCGCAAGCACAACGAGCTACCCGCTCCATCCGCCTACCGCCCCTTGTTTGTCGGACAGGTTGCCCGGCTCTCTTGGAACTGCGCAGGACTAGAAGACCTCGGTCGTGTCAGCATGTCGCCATGGACTTCCCTGCGATGAAGGGCTTCGGGCACATCGACCTCACAGTCACCGACGGAGAGCGCAGCGCGCAATGGTGGGAGCAGGTCATGGGCTTCCAACTGATCGCAACGAACGAAAGGGAGGGCTTCATGATACGAAGCATGAACCTCCCGGGCACGTACTTCAGCGTCCAGCTGGTGACGCACGAGCAACGGGTCACCGACAGGTTCGACGAACGTGCTGTCGGCCTCGACCACTTCGCGTTGCGCGTTCCCGACCGGGCTGCGCTCGACGCCTGGGCGAAGCACTTCGATCGCCTCGGGGTCGAGCACTCAGGCGTGCAGGAGGAACAGGGAGGACCCCTGATCGTGTTTCGTGATCCCGACAACATCCAGCTCGAACTCTGGGCGCTCGACCCCACCCTCGGCGCCAGGCGATCCGAGAAACCAAGCGCTTAGCGTCGCTCGGGTGCGGGATCCGCCGGACGCGCATCTAGCGCGTCGGGTTCGAACGTCGTCACATCAGGGCCGCTGACAAGGATGGATCGGACAGAGCTGAGAACTCTCGTTCGAACCTCTGCCCTGGGGCATCCGACGCGCTCAGATCGGCATCAGCACGGTTGCCATGGGGCACTCGCCCTTCCGTCGTGCGGTCGGCTACTTCCCCAGCTCAGGCGTCAGTCCGTCGACGTGCATCTCGTAGTACTCGTTCTTCGCCCATCCGCCGAGTGCGCCTTCGACCACTTCGCGCACCGCGTCGACCGATTCGCCTTCCCAGATGCAGATGCCGAGTTTGTGATCGTTGGTCGCCGCGTGGATCGGCAACGCGACGTGCGAGGGAAGGCCGGCTTCGAGCGCCTTCGCCTCGGCAGCCTGGAAGCCCTCGGGGTCTGAGATCCGATGAATGACTGTGACGAACATGTGTCTCTCCTTGCTTCGATTGGGGGCCGGCGCAGTTCGCTGGAATTGCTCTCGAACGACACCGGTCCAGTGTGGTTGCCGGTACCAGCCGACCTTGACAGCGGCGTGTTACACGTGCGCGTCACCCAGGCGGAACAAGCGGTCCGAGCTTGCTCTCGAGAAGCCGTCCCGATCGTCCCTGCTGGAGCGGGTCGGCAGGACGAGTGGCTAGCGCGACGGGTTCGAACGTCGTCCCATCACCGCCACTGATCCCGTTCGTCGCCTCGGTTGGGTCATTCTTCGCCCGAGGCCCGAGGGCGTCGGGCGTCGGTGAGCCCCAGGGGCAATGATGGCGACATGGCGAAGCCGCTCGACTGGCAGGCGTTGCTCGTCGACGGTTACGAGCCGCTCAAGAAGGCGCAGCGCGTCTTTCGCCTGCTCCCCCACGACCCGCGCTGCAAGCTGTGCCGGAACCCGTTCGGTGGCATCGGCGGAAAGCTGGTCGGGCTGATGGGGCGCAAGCCATCGCGCAAAAACCCCAACCTGTGCCAGTACTGCTTCGACAAGCTACCGAGCGGCGGCATCGAGATCGACATCGGCGTCGTCTTCGCAGACGTGCGGGGCTCGACGACCATGGGGGAGCAATCCACGGCGACCGAGTTCGCCGAGCGCTTGAACCGGTTCTACGCGACCGCGACCGGCGTGCTGATCCATCACGACGCGTTGGTCGACAAGTTGATCGGCGACGAGGTGATGGCGCTGTTCATCAGAGGCGTCGCGGGACCTGACTACCGGCGCAAGGCGGCGCTCGCCGCGATCGAGCTCGCCGCCGCGGTCGACGACCTCCCCGTCGGCGTGGCCGCGAACGCCGGCATCGCGTTCGTGGGCAACGTCGGGTCGGGAGCAGTGATGGACTTCACGGCGCTCGGCGACGCCGTGAACATCACCGCAGGCCTGCAGTCGTATGCGTCCCCCGGCGAAGTGGTGCTCGCTGCGGATCTCTACGCCCTCATTGCGGCCGACCACCCGAGCGCCCGATCCGAACAGGTCGATGTGCGCGGTCGCGACGAGTCGGTCGACGTGAACGTGGTGACCGTGTGATCGCATGGCAAGGTCCCTGGACAGGAACCTCGGCGCGACGCCGTGACGGACCGGCCCGTCAGCATTCCGGACGTCGGGAAAGGTTCGAACGTCGTCGCATCAGGGCCACTGACAGGGATGAATCGGACACAGCTGAAGGTTCTCGTTCGAACCCTTCCGATGGGCCTTCGTCCTTCGGCGAACTTAGGTTCTCGTCATGTCCGTAGCTCGCTCCCTCCTGCTATTCGTGTTGGCCGCCATCGCGGAGATCGGCGGCGCTTGGTTGGTGTGGCAGGGCGTGCGAGAGGACCGGGGCGTCGTCTGGATCGGATTGGGGATTGTCGCCCTCGGGATCTACGGCTTCGTGGCCACGCTGCAAGACGATGCGAACTTCGGCAGGATCCTTGCGGCCTACGGTGGCATCTTCGTTGCCGGCTCACTGGCCTGGGGGACCGCCGTGGATGGGTTCCGGCCGGACCGGTTCGACCTTGTCGGCGCAGGCATCTGTCTCGTCGGGGTGTCGGTGATCATGTATGCGCCCCGCTAGGAAAACGGCTGGACCTTCGACCCGGGTTGAAGCTTTACAGTCGCTCCCGTGAGCACCTACACGATTGGCCAGGTCGCCGACCGCACCGGCTTCACAGCCTCTGCGCTTCGCTACTACGAGCGCGTCGGGCTCGTGTCGCCGGTCAAGCGGACGGACGCGGGATACCGGATCTACGACGACGACACGCTCAGTCGACTGTCCTTCATCGCCCGCGCGAAGCAGCTCGGGTGCACGCTCGACGAGATCACCGACCTCGTGGAGATCTGGGACGGTGATCAGTGCGGGCCGGTGCAACGCCGGTTCCACGACCTGGTCTCGGGCAAGATCGCAACGACGCAGGATCAGATTGCCGAGCTTGCGGCCTTTGGGTCTCAGCTCCGGTCGGCTGCCGCACATCTGCGTAGTGAACCGATCGACGGCCCGTGCGGCGACGGCTGCGCATGTGTGTCAGATTCGAATGTGACTGCACCGGTGGCGCTCGTCGGCAAGCCCAGTGATGACGCACCGATTGTGTGCACGCTCGACGGAGCATCGATGCCTGCTCGCCTGTCGGACTGGCAGGCACTTCTCGACAGAGTGCAATCGAGATCCGCTGCAGCTGACGGGGCACTCCGAATCGAGTTCGCGGACGACATCGACGTGAACGAGCTCGTTCGCTTGGTGACCGCCGAGCAGGAGTGCTGCACCTTCTTCTCGTTCGCGATCACCGTGGACGGCCGGGGCACTGCGCTGGAAGTACGTGCGCCCGCTGACGCTGCCGAGCTCGTCGATGTCGTGTTCGGGAAGGCGTCGTGAGCTGCCGTGGCGGCAGTGCGGCCAGGGTGAGACGAGGATCGGAGTGGTCGGGGAGTGACTTGCGGCTTACTTTGTTCCCACGATGCAGCGAGCCGAACCCGGCACCCGGACGTTGCCACCCTTCTCGAACGCGGTCACCTGCGCGAGGACCTTCGCCCGGATCCGCTCTCGCCTCGGTTCGTCGACCTGTTGCAGCGCTGCAACTGCGAGCGAGACGTGCTCGCTGATCATGTCCCAGTACTGCGCGGGCGATTCAGTCACGAGTTCGACGTCGACGTCCCACTCTGAGACGTCGCAAAGGCCAGCGCCTTCGTACAGCGCGCTGACGTAGCCCGGCGCGGCGCATCGAAACATGTTCGGGCCGTCTGGTTCGGGTGGTGCCACCGGTGCCTCGGTCGCGATTGCCTCCATCGCAATCGTCGTCCACGGGTTGCTCTCGGGTTTGACCCACACCGACGAGCACAGGCGTCCGCCTGGCCTGAGCACGCGCTCGAACTCCGCCGTTGCCTTGGCCACGTCGGGGAAGAACATGTACCCGAAGCGCACAGAGACACTGTCGAATGTGGCGTCGTCGAACGGCAGATCGTCGGCGCTGCACACCTTCGTCTCGACATTGACGACCCGTTGCGCCCTCGCTCGTCGCTCGGCGACGTCCAGCATTTCCGCGGCGAGGTCGGTCAGCACGACGCGTCCTTCCGGCGCGAGTCGCGCGATGCTCAGCCCCGGCTCGCCCGTTCCCGCAGCGATGTCGAGATGCTGTTGATCGGACGCGATGTCGAGCCGCTCGATCATCGCCTCGCCGACCGGGCGTAGCTGCTCTGTGATGACCGAATCCCACTTCTCCCAGCCCGCAGAGAGCGCGGCCCACGTCGCTCGTTGCGCATCTCGGATCTCATCGGCGCTCGGCATCAGTCCTCCCGTTGTCCACCAAAGACGAACCGCTCCAAGCGTCCCACGAAGGGGCGGCAGGCTCGAACGTGGCGTCACCCGTCGCTATCCCGGCTTCTACGTGTCGTCGACCGCCGTGGAATCCGCGAGGGTTCGAAGGTCGTCGCATCAGGGCCGCTGATCCTCGGGAGCCGTCGCGGTCGCCTGACCGCGACCGTCGTCCGGCGCAGCCGCCTCAGTCGGGAGGGAAGAGCGCGGGGAGCAGGGCGAGGAGGTGGGGGAACAATGGTGTGAAGCGATCCTTCCCCCAGGGTGTGCTCGGCTCGTTGGCCATGGCCATCGTGGTGACACCGCAGATCAACGACGCGACGACGTACAGCGCGTCGTCGGAATCGGCGGCGGCGCCGAGCTGACCGCTCTCCACGGCGCTCCGCAGCATCGCGCGTTGCATGTCGACCATCTCGTGGCTGGCGGCCATCGCTGCATCGCTCGCGTCGAAGGTGGGGATCGGCCGCCAGTACATGAGCTGGGCCAGCGCAGGATGGTCGAGGAGGTACTGGCCGTTCGCCTCGAGCGCGGCGGCGAGCGCCGGGAGGCCGGGGCTCGCGCCCGTCGCGGCGCTGCGCATCGTCTCGACCGTGGCGACCATGCCTCGCTCGAAGAGCGCGTCGTAGACGGCTGAGATGGACGCGAAGTACTTGTAGAGCGAAGGCGGTTGCACGCCGAGGCGTCGGGCGACCTCGGAGAGGGTGAGGCCGTGCACCCCTTCCTCGGTCATCACCTGCTCGGCGAGGTCGAGGATCTCGGTGATCGTCTCCTGGCGTCGCCGGGCCCGACGATCGGTCGTCGGAGGTGTCGCGTCGGTTGCGATCTTTCCCATGGAACGAAGCATAGCCGATCTTCTGCTTGACAGCATGAGCTAACGGTTATAGCTTACGCTCTGTTCACCGGTATGGCGGAAGGAATTGCAATGGCCCCCAGGAACCAGCGCTTCTGGCTCACCACCGACGCGGTGTCGACACGGATCGGTGCGTCGGCCGAGCAGCTCTACGACATGGTCGCCGATCTGCCGCGGATGGGGGAGTGGAGCCCCGAGTGTGCCGCAGTCGAGTGGATCGACGGCTCCACCGGTCCGGTCGTGGGCGCCCGATTCTGCGGTCACAACCGTGGCGGACCCCGCGGGTTGCTCAAGTGGTCGCGGCGGGGCACCGTCCTCACCGCCGACCGCGGCCGGGAGTTCGCCTTCGCGACCGAGGAAGGCGGCGTCGAGGGAACGATCTGGCGATACCGATTCGAGCCCGTCGAGGGCGGGACCCTGGTCACCGAGACCTACACCGTGGACAAGATCCCGATGTGGGCGCGGATCGTCGACGTGCCCACCAACCGACACCGTGAGCTGCTCGAGGGCATGGCCCACACACTCGCCGAGCTGAAGCTCGCGGCCGAGGCTGCGGTTCCCAGTCACTGATCCGGCTTCGACCCGTCGCGGCCCCGAGCCGCTCCGAACCCGAGGGAGTCATCACCATGATCACCACCACCACCGCCGCACCCGGGATCGACGTCCTCACCGCCGACGTCGACATCCCCGGTCTCGGCCACCTGCCGATCAACGCCTACGTGCTGCACGGCGACGCGCCGGTGCTCGTCGACACGGGCTCGATCGCGCAGTCCGACGAGTTCCTCACCGCGCTCCGATCGGTGATCGACGTCGCCGACCTGCGTTGGATCTGGCTCACCCACACCGACTTCGACCACATCGGCCTGCTGCACGAGCTGCTCGCCGAGAACCCGGACCTCCGGGTGATCACCACCTTCTTCGGCGTCGGGATCATGGGGCTGTACGACCCGCTGCCCATGGACCGGGTCAACTTCGTCAACCCGGGCGAGTCGATCGTGCTCGCCGACCGCACGCTCACCGCGGTGAAGCCACCGGCGTTCGACAATCCGATCACCGTCGGGTTCCACGACGACCGGACGAACGCGCTGTTCAGCGCCGACTGCTTCGGTGCGCTGCTCCCCGCGTTGCCCGAGCGGGCCGACGACCTCTCCGACTCGGAGCTCCGGGGCGGTCAGGTGACCTGGGGCTCGATCGACTCGGCGTGGATGCAGAAGGCCGATCTCGCGCTCATCGCCGCCGATCTCGAACGGACGCGGGCTGTGAACCCGTCGCTCGTGCTCAGCGCCCACCTCGCGCCCGCACCGGGTTCGATGCTCGACCGGATGTGCGACGCGATCGCGGCGGTTCCGTCTTCGCCGCCGTTCGCCGCTCCCGACCAGGCCGCGCTCGACGCCATGCTCGCGGCGATGGCCGGCTGACGGCCCTCGAGCGCTCTGTGGATCCTCGGGACTCGGACGGTATTCTCGGCACATGTCGAACCCGGTGCTCATCGCCGTCGACAGCGATCCGGATGCTCTGAACGAGATCCAGGAGGCGCTGTGCGACCGGTACGGTCGCGACTACCGCGTGGAGTGCATCGCGTCTCCCGGAGAGGCGCTCGCGCTCATGGAGCAGCTCGCCACCGCGCACGACGACGTCGCACTCGTGCTCGCCGGCCAAGCGCTCGACGGCATGAAGGGGACGGAGCTCCTCGACCGCGCGGGCCGGTTCCACCCACAGGCCAAGCGCGGCCTCCTGGTCGACTGGGGTGACTGGGGTGTCCCCGCGATCGGCAACGCGATCTACGAGGCGATCTCGAACAACTGGATCGACCACTACCTGCTCCGGCCGTCGCCGCCACCCGATGAGCTCTTCCAGCACGCGATCTCGGGGTGGCTCCTGGAGTGGACGCAGACGCAGCGGGTGTCGCCCTTCACGATCAACATCGTCGGTGAGTCGTGGTCGGGCCGCGCCTACGAGCTGCGGGAGCTCCTCGGGAGTTGCGCGCTCCCGCACGCGTTCTCGCTCGCCGACTCGGAGGTCGGGCGCGGGCTGGTCTCCGAGTCGGGTGGCGCAGAAGGGCTCCCGCTCGTCATCTTCCCCGACGGGACGGTGCTGCGCGACCCGACCAACGCCCAGATCGTGGAAGCCGCGGGCTCCCCGGTCAACCCGGGGAGCAGCCAGTTCGACCTGGTGATCATCGGTGCCGGGCCGGCCGGACTGTCGGCTGCGGTCTACGGCGCGTCGGAGGGTTTCACCACCCTCGTCGTCGACCAGGGTGGCATCGGCGGTCAGGCGACCTCGAGCTCCCTCATCCGCAACTACCTCGGGTTCGCGCGCGGTGTGAGTGGACGGCGACTTGCTCGACAGGCGTACGAGCAGGCCTGGGTGTTCGGGGCCCACTTCGCGTTCATGCAATGCGTCACCGAGCTCCGGCGCGACGACGCGGGCTTGGTCATCACCCTCTCCGACAGCGGGCCCGTTCGCAGCCGGGCCGTCCTGCTCGCCACCGGTGCCTCCTACCAACGACTCGGGATCCCGGCGCTCGAGGCGCTGAACGGCGCGGGCGTCTACTACGGCGGTACCGCATCGGAGGCGCCGGGTCTGATCGGCCGGGAGGCCTATGTGGTCGGCGGCGCGAACTCGGCCGGGCAGGCCGCGCTCCACCTGTCGCGATACGCGCTTCGGGTCACGCTGGTGATCCGGGCCGACTCGCTCACCGCCGGGATGTCGACGTACCTCGTGAGCCAGGTCGAAGCGACACCGAACATCGACGTCAGGCTCCAGACCGAGGTGGTCGACGGAGGTGGCGTCGGACACCTGGAGCACCTCGTGCTCAGGGATCGCGCGACCGGGACCGACGAGACGGTTCCGGCCGACGGTCTGTTCCTCATGATCGGCGCCCGGCCGCGCACCGAGTGGCTCCCGTCCGACATCACTTGTGACGAGCGGGGTTTCGTGGTCACCGGGCCCGATCTCCTCGGCACCGACTCGTGGCCGCTGGAGCGCCGGCCCCTGCAGTTCGAGACCAGCGTGCCGGGCGTGTTCGCAGCCGGCGACGTCCGGAGCGGTTCCGTGAAACGCGTCGCGTCGGCCGTCGGCGACGGGTCGGTTGCGATCCAGATGCTCCACCAGCTCTTCGAACTCGAGCAGCTCCAGCCGCAGAACGTGCGGATCCCCACGAGCTAGCTCAGGCGAGATCGGCGATGGCCCTCCGAGATCCGCGGCTCCAGCGATTGCGCCACCGCCGCGTGCCGGCCTGGTGGCGTGACGCGAAGCTCGGGATCTTCGTGCACTGGACCCCGGCGTCGGTTCCGGCGTTCGCACCCGTCGACGCCGAGATCGGTGAGCTCCTCCAGTCGGATCAGCACGACGCCCTCTCACGGTCGCCCTACAGCGAGTGGTACGAGAACTCGCTGCGGTTCCCCGACAGCCCGGTGGCCCGTCACCACCGCGAGGTGTACGGCACGCGCCCCTACGCCCAGTTCGCCGCCGATTGGGAAGCCGGCCTCGAGCACTGGGATCCCGCTGCGTGGGCGGCGCGGTTCGCGGCCACCGGTGCGCGCTACGTCGTGTTCGTGGCGAAGCACGCCGACGGGTACTGCCTGTGGCCGACCGACGTCGCCAACCCCCGTCGACCGGGCTGGAACTGCGCTCGCGACGTGGTCGGTGAGATGCGCGAAGCCGTGCTGGGCGCAGGGATGCGGTTCGGCATCTACTACTGCGGCGGGTTCGACTGGACGTTCGACGACCGCCCGATCGGCTCCATGGCAGATGTGCTCGCCGCGGTACCGCGCGGCGAGTACCCGGCCTACGCCGAGGCGCAGGTCCGGGAGCTCGTAGCGCGGTACGCGCCGAGCGTGCTCTGGAACGATGTCGCCTGGCCGGCCGAGGGCAAGCAGCTGTGGCCTTTGCTCGAGCACTACTACGAGCAGGTGCCCGACGGTGTCGTCAACGACCGGTGGATGCCGTGGAATCCACTGCTCGCAGCCGCCCGGACCGGGCCGGGGAACTGGTTGATCGACGTCGGTGCGCGCCGACAGGCGAAGCGAGACGGTGGCCTCGTCCCACCCGCACCGCCGCACTTCGACGTGCGCACACCCGAGTACGTGACGTTTCCCGACGTCCAACCGCAACCATGGGAGAGCGTGCGCGGGATGGACCGGAGCTTCGGCTACAACGCGGCCTCGCGCGCGGAACACTTCCTGAGGCACGACGAGTTGCTGTGGTCCTTCGTCGACATCGTCGCCAAGGGCGGCAACCTGCTCCTCAACGTCGGGCCCCGCGGTGTCGACGCGCAGATCCCCGACGAACAGCTGGCTCGGCTCGACTGGTTGGGCCACTGGCTCGGCCCGCATCGCGAGGCCGTCGCCGCGACCCGGCCGTGGATCACGCCCGGTACGACGACCCTCGAGGGCGGCCCGGTGCGGTACTCGACGCTCGGCGACACCCTGTACGCGTTCGTTCGTCACGCGACGGGATCGATCACGCTGTCCGACGTACGCGCGACCTCGACCACAGCGGTCGAGCTCCTCGACGGGAGCCCGGTGTCGTGGCGCAACGCGTCGGCCGGGCTCGAGATCGACCTCCGCGCGACGCCCCCGGGACCGGAGCCGGTGGTCCTCACCCTCCGCCGGGTCGAAGCGCGGTGAGTGTCTCGAGCACGATCCAGTCCTCGTCGTCCGGCGACTCGACCAGCGCCGCACCTGCCGCGGCCGTGATCGCATCGAGTTCGATCTCCGGCGTTCCCGACGCCGCGTAGAGCGCGCAGGCCTTGACCCAGGGCCGTCGCCACCGGCCGTCGCTGTCCTGCACGAGCTCGAGCAGGATCTCGCGCCCACCGATCGCCGCGAGGGGGAAGGTCCTGCTGAGTGCCGTGAGCCGGTCGCGGTCCGACAACCGGGGTTCGAGCAGCGCGACCGCCGACCGTTCGGTCCCGAGCAGCGTCACGTCGAGCCATTCCAGCGCGAGGGCGTGGGAATGAGGGTCTCGCTGGGCGAGCTGGAAGACGACACGATCGAACCCCTCGGTGCCGTGGCGCATCGAGAAGGCCGCGAGGATCCGCTGGCGGATGAGGTCGAGCTCGTCGCGCAACGCGGCGCGCAACAGTGCCGTCGCCGACCCACGCTCGAACGCCACCAGCGCGCGCAGGGCGTGCGTGGCGTGCTCGAGGTCGATCCGCACGACCCCTTCGGTGAGGTCGGCTGCGCCGAGGCCGTCCGTGCCGGTGTTCGGGATCGGTTCGGTGCCACCGCCCGGCCCTGAAGGTCCCAACGCGGCCAGTGCCCGCATCACGGTGAGTCCGACCTCGCGATCGGGATGCTCGATGTGCCGGCGGAGCACGGTGACGGCAGATGAGCTCCCGACCTCCCGCGCGGCCCGAACGAGCATCTCCTGCACGTGCCGACCGTGTTCGTCGCCGCGAAGGCCGTCGTCGACGACGACGAGCGCGGCATCGCCGGCTCGGACCAGCGCATCGACGGCTGCACCGGCCGTCTGGCGATCGTCGAGATGGGCGGCGACATCGCCGAGCAACTCCGCGTCTTCCGGCCACCGGAGAGCGGCCAACGTCGTGTCGACGACAGCGGGGTCCGCGTCGGCGAGGAGATCTCGGAGCACGCTGCGATCCATCCACTCGCCGGGCTCGACCTCACCCACCATGATCGCCGCCAGGGTGCGATCCGACGACTGATCCGACCGGGCGAGTCGGGCGATGTCCGATGCGACTGCGGCTCGGGTCCCGGCGTCGCCGACCCGGGTCAGCGCGAACGCCACCGCGGCCCGGACCTCAGGCGCCGGTTCGCTCGAGTGTGCCGCGATCCCGGGGAGGTCCGACGGCTCGCGTGCTGCGCCCAGCACCCGGATGCTCGCGGCTCGCACCTTCGCCGACGGGTCGTCGAGTCCGTTGCGGGCCGCCACCGTGGCCGCATGCGGGTCGACCTCGGCCAGCCGTTCGATCGCATCGGTGCGGACGTCGACGCGCTCGTCGCCCACGAGGCGCTGCAGCTTCACCGGGAGATCGGCGTGCCCGGCCAACGTGAGGATGTCGAGGCCGAGGCGCACGTCGCGTCCATCGTCGCTCTCGATGAGGCGGTCGATGCGCGATCAGACTGCTCTCCTCCTCGAAGGTCAGGTCGGCCGGGTCGAGGATGCGCCCCCGGAGGTTCGCGAGCAGGTTCACGCGGTACTCCCGGTACAGCAGGATCGCGACGACCAACCACGCCACGACGACGCCCGCGGTGAGAACGGGCAACAGCAGCCCCTGGGTGCCGCCGGTCGCCTGGACGAGCAGCAGCACCACGCCACTCACCCCGATCGCGACGGGCACCGCGAGCCCCTCGACCGTGGCCTGGGTCAGGGCCCGCATGCGGGTCGGAACGGCCTGGTAGGCGGCACTCAGTGACGTTCGCGACGAGCCGTCGCTCAAGGTGAGGTCGGTCACCCGCGCGCCCACGATGAAGACGAACACGATCGTTGCGCCCGAACCGAGGATCGCGGTGGCGACGATCGTCGCCGCGACCATGCTCAGCACCCCGATCGAGTTCGCGGTCAAGCCGTAGCGCAGCCCGAAGCGGTGGAGCAGCCAACCGGCGAAGACGAGGAGGAACACGATGTCGGTCCCGTAGGCGATGGCCGAGAACTGACTGATGAACCGGGCGAGCGCCTGGCTGCTGTCGTACCGCAGCGCCGCGGTGGCGAGGACGTGGAAGTCGAGCCACTGACTCTCCACCGCCGAGAGCATCTGGAACGCCACGATGAGCATGATGTAGCGGTTGCGCGTCAGGGCACGGAGTGTCGGACGCTCCGTGTCGACCTCGACCTGCTCGACCACTGCGAGCTGAGCCGGATACCGGCGCCGGGTGACCTCCACCAAGACGAGGAACAGCGCGGCTGCCGCCGCCGCGGCGGCCAGCACGCTCTCGGTGGTGCCGAGGAGGGTGAGCAGCAGCGGTCCGATGAGCCCACCGGCAACGAAGCCGAGTGCGAAGCCGGCGACGACCCGGGCGTAGAACGCCTTGAGGACGCGGACGTCGAGCAGCATGCCGGCCTGGCCCACCACGAAGATGAAGCCCACGGGCACCAACATCGGCACGAGCACGAGCAGCGCGAACGAGACCCAGTCGGCCTGCGACACCGAGAGCGCGGCCCACGAGGCCAGGAGGAGCACCGCGAGTCCACCGAGGGTCGTCGTCGCCACCGACGCGAGCGGTCTCCGCCGGAACGCGGCCGCGAGCGCCATGCTCGACACGACGCCGGCGATCGCCGCGCCGATGTAGGTGACGGGGAGGAGCTCGGATCCGTAAGCGGCGAGGAAGATCGCACTGGCGGGGATCAGCACCCACGCCACCGTCAGGCCCAGCGCGAACCCTTGCCCGGCGAGTAAGAGGATCGGCCCGCGTGGCGATTCGTGCGGATGTTCGACCTCGGTCACGCTCCGGTCGCCTCGGCGTGGTCGTCGGCTGCGCCCTGGAGCATCCGGGCCAGCGTCGAGATCACACCCCGCGCGATCTCGGGGCGGTCTTCGAGCAGCTCCTCGAACGGTCCGTGGCGGAGGCGCAACAGCAGGCTCGGTTCGACCGCGGTCACCGACGCCGATCGGGGCGCGGGAGCGAGCACGGCGAATTCGCCGACGACACCGCCCGGTCCGGTCTCGAGCAGCGTCTGTTCGCCGATGTGGACGCGGATCCGGCCTTCGGCGACGACGAACAGCCAGTCCTCGACGGAGCCGCGCTCCATCACGGTGTCGCCGGCCTCGAACGACACCTCCTCGACGAGGCGCGCGACCGCGACCAGGGTGTGTCCGGGAACGTCGCCGAACAACGCGACGCGCTGGAGCACGGCGACGCGTTCGATCGTCATGAGTCCGCCGCCGGCGCCCGCCATCGCGCCAATCTTGTCCGCGCCGACCAGTGGACGGTGTCGGAAGTGTTGCGACTTCGTGAACGGCCGAAGTTCCGGCCGCGCGACGGAGTACACGCGCACTCAGTGGCCGCGCGGACGCGCACACTCGTACAGAAACGCGTGGGGTTCCTGTCCCCGGATTGTCGATTGACTTCCATTCGTCCGGGCTGTTGATTGAGTGACTTCCGCGGCATTTCTTGGAGGGTCACGTGGCAGGTCGGAGTCGGGCAGACGGCGCGCGGGAAGCGTCACGTGCAATACCACTCTGAGCATCCGCGTGACACCGCGTCGCGTGTCTCACCGCCCCACCTCTCGGTCGCTTCGTCGAACGGTGTGGCGCGGCTCGTGCGCCCCGCGGTCGACCTCGAGATCATCATCCCGGTACTGAACGAGGAACGGCGACTGCCCCAGACGTTGGCGCGCACCGTCGACTTCCTCGAACGTCGACCGTGGACGTCGGCGGTGGTCGTGGTCGACAACGGCAGCGTCGATCACACGGTCGACCTCGCGCGGCATGCATCGAGCCCCACGGTGCCGGTCCATGTCCTCGGGTGCTCCGCCCGGGGAAAGGGCGCGGCGGTGCGGCGCGGGATCGAGACGAGTCAGGCGCGGTTCGTCGGATTCACCGACGCCGACCTGGCGACGCCGATCGAGACGCTCGACGCGGCCATGTCACTGCTCCAGCAGGGTCACCCGGCGGTCGTGGCATCGCGTCGAGCCCCGTTCGCCGGGTACGCCGGGACCCAGAGCGCCACTCGCCGGGCCGGTGGTGCGTTCTTCCGCCTGTGCTTCCGGGCCGTGGTCGCGGAGGTCGCCGACACGCAGTGCGGATTCAAGTTCTTCGCCGGTGACCTGGCCCGTCGGCTGTCGGCGGAGTGCACGGTCGACGGGTTCATCTTCGACGTGGAGTTGCTCGCCCGGGTGCAGGATGCCCAGTGCGAGGTCCGTGAGATCCCCGTGATCTGGACCGACGGACCGGGTTCGACGTTCCGAGTCGTGCGCGACGGCATCGGATCGCTCGTCGAGGTCTCCCGCTTGATGCGCACCGTCGGCCCCCGCTTGGGCGCACGGCAATGAGCGCCAACCTCGCCGAGCAGTCGCTCTCCGGGCGTCGAATCGTCTTCGCCGACTTCCGCCCCGAGGGCCTCGACCTCGTTCCCGAGCACGACGCCTACGCCACCCGGGTCGCCAACGCATTGGCCGACCGGGGCGCCGACGTCGTCGTGCTGTGCCGATCGGCCGCGCCGTGGCGCGGGCTCTACCGTGACCTGCCGGTCGTCTCGCTCCGGCGCGTCGGCGTCCGCCGGGCGATCATGCTCCTGCGCGCGCGCTTCGACGTCGTGATCGATGTCGAAGCGTCGAGCCCATGGATCTCCACCTTCGCGGCGCGTACCGGCGCCGCGCCGATCGTCCTCGTGCAACACGAGCCACTGGGGGCCCCGAAACGGCGGGGACTCCGGGGCGTCGCCCGACAGGTCGCGCTGCGCAAGGTCCATCGGCAGAGTTGTGTCGTCGTCACCGGCGGCAGCTTGCGACGCGCGGTCCGGAAGGAGATCGGCCTCCGGGGCCCGGTCCGCGTGATCCCGTCGGGCGCCTCGACGGCAGCGGCGGCGTCGCTCGCGCGAGCAGCGCGCCCGACGATCGTGTGCCTGGCGGCGCCGGCCGCCGGCTTCCAGGTCGACCGCCTGCTCCGCGCCATCCCCACGGTGATCGGCGAGTTCCCCGACCTGCGGGTCGAGATCCTCGGCGACGGCGCCGAGCGTCCTGCACTGGAGCACCTGGCCTACGGGCTCGGAGTGGAGTCGGCCGTCCACTTCGCCGGGCGGGTCCCACCCGCCGCGCCAACAAGAGCTCCTCGCGTCGGCGTGGCTCGCAGTCGATCCCCTCGGCAGCGCACCCGCGATCGAGGCCGCGATGCGGGCCGGGGTTCCGGTGGTCGCAGCAGCGAGGCGCAGCACCGCCGACCTGGTGCACGAGGCAGGCACCGGATGGGTGTTCCACCACGAGCACGAGCTCGGCGACCGGCTCCTCACCGCGATGCGCACCGTCGCCGACCCCGCCGCCGCGGCCACGGTCTCAAAGCGCTTGCTGGCCGGGAGGGCGAGCTCGTGGGACGAGTGCGCGGCGGGCTTTGCGTCGGTGGTGAGCAGCGAGGTGCAACGGGCCCAGCTGCCGCAGCGCCGTCGATGGAGCGACGTGACCGCCGTGGCCACCTGGTCCAGTGCAAGCTCGTCGTCGACGATCGAACTGCTCGAACGACGACTCCGCGGCACCGATCGGTGGAGTGCCGACGGTGAACGCTTCACCGTGCTGCTCTACGACTGCGACGAGGTCGACGCGATCAACGTGCTCGCAGATCTCCGCGTGCACCAAGCGGACCTGCACATCGCCGGACGCGACGATCTGGCCCTCATGGGAACCGCACGCATGTGACGACCGTGCTCGAGCCGGTCATCACCGGTGATGAAGACGCAGGCGTCACCCTGCTCCCGAAGGTCGCGACGCGACCTCGCGCGCGGAACCGTGATCAGCGCGCGCGCCGTCGTCCCCGACCGAAGCCTCCAACTCCCATTCGATCCCGCACCCGGGTGCGAACCCGACGTCGGTCCCGTTCGTGGGTCCTGCCGCTGCTGCTGACCATCGGGGGCCTCGTGGCCCGGTCGGTGATCACGAGGGGCCTCTGGGTCGACGAGGCCATGAGCGTGGCCCAGGCGAAGATGTCGTTCCCGGGGATGATCCACCACCTCAGTACGCTCGACGTGCACCCGCCGCTCTCCCACGCGCTGCTGTGGGTGGCCATCCGACTCTTCGGCAGCGGCGAGACCGCGGTGCGGCTGCCGTCGATCCTGTTGGGAACGCTGATGATCCCGGCGATGTACCTCGCCGGCCGCGACATCTACGACCGTCGCACGGGACTGGTCGCCGCCGCGGTGGGAGCGGTCGCGCCGGTTGCAGTGTGGTACTCGCAAGAAGCCCGGATGTACTCGGTGCTCATGTTGCTCAGCATCCTCGCGGTCTGGGCCCAGTTCCTGGCGGTCCGCGGCGGCGCGAAGCGTCACTACCTGCTCCTGGGGCTGTTCCAGGCCGGCATCGCGTGGACGATGTACCTCGGAGTGTTCTTCGTCATCGCCCAGCAGGTCGTGATGCTGTTCGCACTCCTCCAACGCCGCAAGGATCGGCGCGAGCTGCTGCGACTCCTCTCGGGCTGGGCGGTGTCGATCGCGTTGCTCGTCGTGCTCGTGGCTCCGCTCGTCCCCTACGTGTGGACGCAGGCCCACGGACCGAACTACACGCAGTTCGCGAACACGAACACCGCGGGAACCGGAGGCGAGGGTCTCGGGATCGGTCTCTACACCATCATCACCAATGGGGTGTGGGCGATCCTCGGGTACCACTCCACCCGTGCCATCACGTCGATCGTGGCGATGTGGCCGGTGGGGGTGCTGGCGGCCCTGCTCCTCCTCGGACGCGGTCGATCGTTCCGGACCATGGCGCTCGTCGCGCTCGTGCTCATCCCGGGCTTCCTGCTCTACCTCCAGGGGCTTCGCAGCGCCGAGACGTTCACGCTCCGGTACCTGTCCGCGGTGGTGCCGGTGCTGTTCCTGCTCGTGGCGCGTCTGATCACGCGCGTGGTGTGGTCCGACGTCGCGACCTGGTTGGTGACCGGCGCGCTGATCGTCTGTTTGTCGTTCGCGCTGGTCGACCAGCAGCTGAACGGCGAGAACCCCCGCCGGTACGACTTCCGTGAGGCACTCCAGGCGGTGACGCGCGAGGCGGGGCCCGACGACGTGATCGTGTACGCGCCCACCTACCTGCGCGACGTCATCACCTACTACGCACCCGACATCCCGAAGTTCGACGCGACCGGCGATCTCGAGATCGACACGCCGGGGTCGCGTGATCGTTCTCGGGAGCTTCTTCGAGGTCGACGGGATGTACGAACAGATCGGAACCGTGCTCGCTCATCTCCGCCAGAACGGCCGCTCGATCGTCTACAAGGCGCGGTACTCGAACGTCCGGGTCTGGGTCCTCCGATGACCGTCGACTCGCGCTTGGAGGCATCGCGATGGGCGGCGCGGGTGACGCCGGCCAGGCGACGCCAGCTCCGGTGGCTCATCCCGCTCAACGTGCTCCTCGCCGGCTGGTACTTCGGCTGGTTGCTGCAGCCCCAGCGCATCGGGAACCCGTACGTGTACACCCTGCTCGTCGTCGCGGAGCTCTTCAACCTCGTGCAGGCGCTCGGATACTGGTGGACGATGCACCCCCGCTCGATCCGCCTGCCGGTGGAGGTGCCACACCGCGACATCCGGGTCGACGTGTTCATCCCGACCTACAACGAGCCGCTCGACATCGTCGAACCGACCATCCGCGCCGCGATGTCGCTGCGGTCGGCCGACGTCGAGGTGTGGGTGCTCGACGACGGACACCGGCCCGAGATGGAGTGGGCCGCCCGTCGACTCGGGGCCCGGTACGTCTCCCGGCCCACCAACGAAGGAGCCAAGGCCGGCAACATCAACTACGCCTTCGAACGGACGACGGCGCCGTTCATCGCGGTCTTCGACTGCGATCACGTTCCGTACCCGCGGTTCCTGGAGATGACCCTCGGCCACTTCAACACACCGACGGTCGCGTACGTCCAGACGCCGCAGTACTACTCGAACGCCGGCGCGAACTCCCTCGCGGGAGCGGCGTGGTCGCAGCAGGCGCTGTTCTTCGGACCGATCTGTCAGGGCAAGGACTCGAGCGACGCGATCTTCTGCTGCGGCACCAACTTCGTGATGCGCCGCGCCGCGCTCGAGGACGTCGGTGGGTTCCCCACCAAGAGCATCACCGAAGACTTCTTGCTCTCCATCGAGCTGGCCGAGCGGGGCTGGTCGGGTGTGTACGAACCCGAGGTGCTCGCCAACGGCCTCGCCCCCGAGGATCTGTCGTCGTACGTGAACCAGCAGCGACGGTGGGCCACCGGATGCATCGCCAGCATTCCCCGGGTGCTCCGCTCCCGCACGAGGCTCTCGCACAAGGTGAGCACCCTGCTCTCGGCCACGTACTTCCTCTCCGGCTGGGCGATCCTCGTGAACATGCTGTGGCCGGTGGTCTGGGTGCTGACCGGGGCGTTGCCGCTGGCCGCGGTGTCGTCCGACCGGTTCCTGCTGCACTTCGCGCCGTACTTCGCCGCTTCCCTGGTGACGCTCGGAGTCGCTTCCGACGGCCGCTACACCTGGAACGCCTACTCGCTCGCGTGCAGCAGCTTCGCGGTGCAGATCAGTTCGACCTTCGCGGCACTGCGGCGCAAGGAACGTGCGTTCGTGGTGACCCCCAAGCACGGAGACACCGGTCTGCACCTTCGCGCCGCCGCGCCCCCGCTGATCGCGGCGGTGATCCTCGCGGCCACCGCGGTCGCGGGCATCGCGAAGGGCAGATCCCCCGCGAACATCAACAACGTCGACGTTCGCGTTGCTGCACGTGACCGTGATGGTGGCGGGCGCACGGTACGGGCTCCGCCTCGGGTCGAAACGGCGCGCCGCCCCTGCTTCGGTCCTTCGGCTCAACGACGCGATGGAGCAGGCCGGCCAGATCCTGGAGCGGTCCGACGCTGCGACGAACCCCGGAACGGTGGTTCCCGCCGTGTTCCTGGACCGGAGATCCGCGATTCCCGAGGAGCGTTCCCGTGCATCCTGAGACGAACGAGCTCTACGAACTGCAGCAGACGTTGTACACGTCGAAGAACCCCACCCGGCGCTGGCTGCATCGGACGCGGCGCGACTACGTGGTCGCCGCGATCGAGCGGTGGAGCACCCGGGCGAGTGGACGCGCGCTGGAGATCGGACCGGGTTCCGGTGTCTACCTCCCCGAGCTCGCCCGCGTGGCCGACGAAGTCGTCGCGGCCGACATCGAGGACGCCTACCTGAGCCAGCTCGTCCCGTTGGTCGACGCGCTCCCGAACCTCCGACTCGAGCGCGACGACATCACGAAGAGCTCGTTCGAATCGGAGTCGTTCGATCTCGTGCTCTGCTCCGAGGTGATCGAACACATCCCCGACTCGAAGACCGCGCTGGCGGAGATGTACCGGCTCCTGCGGCCCGGGGGCCTGCTCATCCTCACCACGCCGCAGCGCTACAGCCCCCTGGAGGTCACCGCGAAGGTGGCGTTCCTTCCCGGCGTGATCGACGTGGTCCGCAAGATCTACGCCGAGCCCATCCTCGAGACCGGCCACGTGAATCTGCTGACGGAGCGCGAGGTGCGGAGCCAGCTCGACGCCGCCGGATTCCACGTGCGCGCGAGCCACAAGAGCGGCGTGTACATCCCGGTGGTCGCCGAGGCCTTCGGTGAGAAAGCGCTGCGGTTCGAACAGAAGCTCGAGACGCGGATGCGCGGCACGCGCGCCGACGGGCTGCTCTGGGTGCAGTACCACCTCGCGGAGAAGCCCGAAGCCCGAGTTCCGGGCTGAGGTGGACCGACGAGCCCACCCGGTTGCGGGGCCCCGCCGCCGCGATGGCAGCACGCTTCGGAACGCGGTCGTCTGGGGCGCGGTGGCCGCGCTCTTCGTCGTCGGGGTGGCGTCGGCGACGCTGTTCGGATCCGACGGGACGTCGGCCGACGTCCGTGCCGGTCCGCTGCAGGCGTGGGCCGCCGCGAACGGGATTGCGATCGGTGCCGCGGTTGACTCGGAGGCGCTCGAGAACGATCCCGAGTACGCCGCGAGCTACGCGCGCGAGCTGTCGATGGTCACGCCCGAGAACGTGATGAAGTGGCGGACGATCCACCCGGAGCCGGATCGCTTCGATTTCACCGCAGCCGAACGTCTCGTCGCCTACGCCGAGCGGCACGACATGCAGGTCCACGGCCACACGCTCGTCTGGCATGTCGACAACTCATCGTGGCTGACCGAAGGCTCGTTCACCCGAGACGAGCTGATCGAGATCCTGCGCGACCACGTCACGACGGTGGTGCGGCACTTTCGGGGGCGGGTCGCGGAGTGGGATGTGGTGAACGAGGCGATCGGCGACGACGGTGAGCTCCGCGACACCATCTGGCTCCGGGTCATCGGCCCGACGTACATCGATCTCGCGTTCCGCTGGGCGCACGAAGCCGACCCGGACGCCAAGCTCTTCTACAACGACTACGGCGCGGAAGGCGCCGGCGTGAAGTCGGACGGTGTGTACCGCCTCGTCCGTTCGATGGTGCGGCGGGGTGTGCCGATCGACGCGGTCGGCCTGCAGATGCACACGGCGATCGGCGAGGCGCCGCCGCGTGCGGACGTCATCGCCAACCTGCGCCGGATCACTGCGGTCGGCCTCGACGCTGCCATCACCGAGATGGACGTTGCCGTGCCGATGCCGTCGACCTCCGAAGGCCTCGAGCAACAAGCCGAGACCTACCGGGAGATGGTCGGCGCGTGCCTGGGTGTCCCGCGGTGCACCGGGTTCGCGACGTGGGGCTTCACCGACCGCTACTCGTGGGTCCCGACCGGCAAGCCAGGGATGGGCGATGCACTGCCGCTCGACGCGGAGTTCCAGGCCAAGCCCGCGTATGCCGCGATCCAACAGGCGTTCGACGATTCCCCCCGCCGTCGCGACCCCGGGAACGGCTGACCGATCCGACATCTTGCGCCATCGCCCTATCCGGGCTGCGCGGCGAGCCGCTGGAGGTTGGCGATCGCAGGCTCTCCGTTCGCGGCGAAGCGGGCCATGGCCGACTGCATCTGGGCGTCGCCGAGGTGATCGGTGATCGCGCGTGCCGCGTTGAGGCGGGACCGCTGCATCCAGGCTGAGACCTCCGGGCTCGCCATCCAGCTGTTCTCGGCTCGCTGGGAGCAAGCGGTCGCGGTGATCCAGTCGACCGCGGCCGTCGGATAGGGGTTCGGAGCGCACAGGCCGTTCTTCATCGCGTCGTCGTCGCCGAGCGTCTCGACGAACGCGATGAGCGCCGCGTTGAACGTCGGTTGGCACGTGCGGATCTGCTGCAGGGTGATCCGATCGGGTTCGAAGACCGGCCGCCCGGGGCCGAGCCGCAGGCCGGAGGCCGAGCAGTCGACGACCACCTGCTCGGGATCGTTCGGGATCGAGCCCTTCTCCATCACGATCTCGTCTCGGCCGACGCGCACGACACGACCTTGGCGAACGACGTGCTCGATGCTGCGCAGACTCTCGACCTCGCTCTGGCTCACGGTCGCGCACCGGTACATCGTCGGTTCGACTGTCGGATCGAGTCGGATGAGCTGCTCGCTCGCCTCGAGTCGGCGGAAGAGATCCTCGACGTCGGTGGCCGCGGCGGCGGATTCGAGGTTGCGCGCCACCCCCTCGAGCAGCATGGGCACGCGGTCGAGCGGCTGGGCGTACTCGCGGTTGAGGAGCCATGCGTCGCGTGGCCGGATCCATCGAATCGCGTCGGGGGCCACACCGGCGTCGAGCAACCAGCAGCACGCGTCCATCGCGGTCTTGCCCGCGCCGATCACCGTGTAGCCCGATGCGGGCTCGGTGAGGTCGACCAGTCCGTTGACCGGGATCAGCCGCGCGTCGGGATCGATGGCGAAGGGAGGGACGTGAGTCGAAGGAATCCCCGTCTCCTGGTACGTGGCGTCGACGAGCCTGCGGCGCACGCGCACGGTGGTGGTCTCGCCGGTGAGCCGGGAGACGAACTGGTGTCGGTCGGCATCTCCGGCGGCGGAGTCGCACATGCCGAAGAAGCGCACCCGACCGGTTGGCAGCAGCTGCTCCTCGAGCACACGGAAGAAGTAGTCACAGATCTCCGCCGCGGTCGCCCGGTGGTAGAAGCCCGCGTTCGGTCCGACCTCGTCGATCGCGTCGGTGCCCAGCACGCGTGAGTTCACGCCGTAGAACGAGGAGGGCTGGTGGAGCCGCACGAACGGGTACGCGTCGTTCCAGTGACCGCCCGGACGGTGCCGGCGGTCGACCATCACCACGTCGGCGTCGGACTCGGTGATCAGCGAATCAGTGAACGCCATCCCTGCCGCACCCGCACCGATGACCAGGTAGTCCGTCTCGATCTCCGCCATGGACGCGGAGCCTAGGGTGGCGACCCCGCGCGCACCCGTCCGGACGCAACGACGGGACGAAGCCTCACCACGGCTGCACCGTCGATCGCCCGGCTCGGCGGTACCTGCTCCAACCGATGAATCCTGATCCGAAGATGATCATCAGCATCGCCCGGTGCTCAGGTCGAGATGTCGACACGCCCGTCGTGACGATCGACGCGCGGACCGGCGGTTCGTCGGCGCTCGCGGCCGACGGAGGAGTCGGAGACTCGCCGGGACTCGTTCCGGCTGGTGCGGTGATGGTGACCGAGACGGGTGATGACGTCGAGGGCGCCGAGCCGGTGACGCCGGAGAACTCGGCGGTGAACGTGTGCGGACCGGGTCCGAGGTCGTCCAGGTCGAGCGCGGCGGTTCCCGCGCTCAGCGGCACGGTGCCCAGCACCGTGGCCCCTTCCGAGAACGTCGCGCTCCCGCCGGACGGCGGAGGTACCACGGTCGCCGTGAGGGTGACCGTCGCGCCCACCGCTGCGGTGGTCGGGCTCGCGGTGAGGTCGGTCGTCGTGGCGGCCGGCTCCTGGTAGGTGATCACCACCGAGCCGTCACCGGCGTTGGTCGACTGACTGACCGCGGTCGCGGTCGAGATCAGGTAACCCGACCCGCCGCCTCCACTTCCGTAGTAGCCACACGCGAACGTGTTCGACAGCCCACCTGAACCACCGCCGTAGTACCCGCCGCCCCCGCCACCGCCGAGGCTGCCCGCGAGACCGCTCCCGCCGACTCCGAACGAGCTGGCCGAGGTCGCCGGTCCGTCACCCGGGTTGCCGTCGGCGCCGCTCCCGTTCCCGCCACCCGCTCCACCGGCGGAGCTCGTGCCACCTCCGCCCGACGCGATCTGACCCGAGCAGAACTCGCTCCCGGCGGTGCCGTCGCCTCCCGAGCCCCCGTTGCCGCCCGCGGTCGCGTTCCCACTCGTTCCGCCGCCGCCCCCGGCCGCGACGAGCACCTCGGTCGGGCCGGTGGTGTCGAACACGAACGACCCGCCGCCGCCCGAGCCCTGGCTCTGAGTGAAGGAGCCGGTCCGGTAGCTCCCGGTTCCGCCGCCGCCGAAGGCCGGCACCGGCGCGGCCCCACCGGAGATGCCGGTGGCGCCCTGGGCGCCGACGGCGATGGAGAGGACGTGCCCTGCGGTCACGGCGACGGTGGCGGTCACCCGTCCGCCGAGGCCGGCGGTCGTGGAGTTGATGCTCCCGCCGCCGGCTCCACCGGCGACGACAACCGTGACCTCGCCCACGTTCGCCGGGACCGTCCACGTCTCGGGCGCGCCGGTCATCGTGAACGTCACCGTGCAGGTTCCCGCGACACACGAGGTCGTCGACGCACCGGCCGGAGCGGGAACGCTGAATGCGACCGTCCCGGCGAGGATCGCCGCGGCCGCCATCCCGGCGAGGAGGTGTCGGATGTCGGGTCGCACTCCACACCCTCTCGGCCTTGGTCGCACGACACTCCCACGCCGGTCCTCGCATGTCGAGGACCCGCGAGCCGTTCCGGGTGCGGCCCGAGTGGCCAGTCCCTAATCTGGTGAGCGTGGATCGACCCAGGACGCAATACGCGTACTCGGGCGACGTGAACATCGCGTACTGCCGGAGCGAGAGCGGGCCGATCGACGTGGTGGTCACGCCGGGGTTCGCCACCCATCTCGAACTGATGTGGGAGCCGCCGTACAACGGCCGGCTCTTCGACCGGTTCGCGCGCTTCGCTCGCGTCACCCAGGTCGAGAAGCGGGGCGTGGGGCTCTCGGATCGCATCTCGGAGCCGGCGACGCTCGAGCAACGCATGGACGACCTGCGCGCGGTCATGGATGCCGAGGGGATCGAGCGGGCATCGCTCGTGGGCATCTCCGAAGGCGCCGGCATGTCGGTCCTGTTCGCGGCGACGTACCCGGATCGGGTGTCGTCGCTGGTGGTGTGGGCCGGTGGTGCGAGTCCGCCCGCCACCGAGGAGACCCGCTCGTGGATCCTGCCGTGGATCGAGGGCACCTGGGGTTCGGGTCAGGCCATGGCGGCCCTCGTGCAGGTCGCGAGCGCCTCCGACGTCGAGCGCCTCGCCAAGCTCGAGCGCTACTCCATGTCGCCGAGGATGGCGCGTGCGCTCATGGACATGAACCTCGACAACGACATCCGCGGTGTCCTCCCCGTCATCTCGGTGCCGACCCTCGTCGTGCATCGCACCGGAGATCCCATCATCGCGAGGGAGCATTCAGTCGCGCTCGCCGAGCTCGTTCCCGGTGCTCGTCGGGTCGAGCTGGCCGGTGACTGGCATCTGAGCCTCATCGAAGACGCGGAGGCCGAGGCACTCGACGTCATCGAGGAGTTCATCACCGGATCGCGCCCGGAACCCGACTTCGACGTCGATCGCGTGCTGGCAACGGTGTTGTTCACCGACATCGTCGATTCCACGGGCCGGGTTGCGGAGCTCGGTGACCGGCGCTGGCGGGAGTTGCTCGACGCCCACGACCGTGCGGCCACGGCCGAGATCGAGCGACACCGCGGCGTCCTCGTCGACACGGCAGGCGACGGGGTGTTCGCCCGGTTCGACGGTCCCGCCCGCGGCATCCAGTGTGCGCAGGCGATCGTCGACGCAGCCGATCAGCTCGACCTCCGTGTCCGGGCCGGTTTGCACGTCGGAGAGTGCGAGCTGCGCGGCGCAGGCGTGGCGGGCATCGCCGTCCACATCGGTGCCCGGATCTCGGCCCTCGCGGGGCCCGGCGAGGTCTACGTGTCCTCGACCGTGCGCGACCTCGTGGCCGGGAGCGGCATCGCCTTCGACGACCGGGGGATCCACTCGCTCAAAGGGGTCCCCGGCGACTGGCAGGTCCTCGCCGTCACCTGAGCGAGAACGCGTTCTACTTCTCCGGGTATCCTCCTCCGGCCACCCCATCGCGGCCAGGAGCAGAGACCATGCGCACCCCGATCTGTGACGAGCTCGGCATCGAGTTCCCGATCTTCGCCTTCACCCATTGCCGCGACGTCGTCGTCGCGGTGAGCAAGGCCGGTGGGTTCGGCGTCCTCGGCGCGGTGGGCTTCAGCCCCGAGCAGCTCGAGATCGAACTCGACTGGATCGACGAGCACATCGGCGACCGTCCCTACGGCGTCGACATCGTGATCCCGAACAAGTACGAGGGCATGGACGCCGACATGGCGACCGAGGATCTCACCAAGATGCTCCAGGACATGGTGCCGCAGGCGCACCTCGACTTCGCCCGCAAGCTGCTGAACGACCACGGAGTGCCGACACCCGAGGGTGAGGACAACTCGTTGCAGCTGCTCGGCTGGACCGAGGCCACGGCCACACCCCAGGTCGAGATCGCGTTGCAGCATCCGAAGATGATGCTGATCGCCAACGCGCTCGGTACGCCGCCGGCCGACATGATCGAGCACATCCACGCCGCCGGTCGCAAGGTCGCGGCGTTGTGCGGTTCGCCGTACCAGGCGAAGAAGCACGCCGACGCGGGCGTCGACATCATCATCGCGCAGGGTGGCGAGGGTGGTGGCCACTGCGGTGAGGTCGGTTCGATGGTGCTTTGGCCACAGGTGGTGAAGGAAGTGGCGCCGGTGCCGGTGCTCGCCGCCGGTGGGATCGGGAGCGGCGCGCAGATCGCGGCGGCGCTCGCGCTCGGGTGCCAGGGCGCGTGGTCGGGCTCGCAGTGGCTCATGGTCGAGGAGTCGGAGAACACTCCGGTGCAGCAGGAGACCTACGTGAAGGCGACGTCACGCGACACGACGCGCAGCCGTTCGTTCACCGGAAAGCCGTGCCGCATGTTGCGCAACGACTGGACCGAGGCGTGGGAGGCCGAGGGAAACCCCGAACCGCTCGGGATGCCCCTGCAGTACATGGTGTCGGGAATGGCCGTCGCGGCCACGCACCGCTACCCCGACCAGTCGGTCGATGTCGCGTTCAACCCGGTGGGCCAGGTCGTGGGCCAGTTCGAGAAGGTCGAGAAGACCGCCGCGGTCGTCCAGCGCTGGGTCGAGGAGTACCTCGAAGCGGTCGAGCACCTCGACGCACTGAACGCCCGCGCCGGGGTGTAGCGCGGGCGCGCGTCAGGTGGCGCGCGTCGCGTGCACGACCAACCGGTGGTCGTGGGTTCCGTCGCGGAAGGTGCCGGAGCACGTGATCAACGTGAGGTGCGACCGGCCGTCGGTCGACGCGATCGGCCGGCTTCCGAGCACCGGGCCGATGCCGTAGATCCGGCTCAGCACCGCAGGGTCGGTCGTCTGTTCGAGGGGGATGCTCTCCGAACCCGTCACGGTGAAGCGCATGTCGACGCCGGTCTTCGTGTTGTGCACGACGATCGGATCACCCGGTCGGAGGTCGTCGAGGTGCGCGAACGCGCCCGGGAGCCCGCCGCCGTCGACGTGGCCGGCGATGACCGCCGTGCTGAACGCGCCCGGCACCGAGCTGCCCCGGTACCAGAACGCCTGCTGCCACACGGGATCGCCGGGAGGTCCCATCGGTGCGTCCATCGCGCCGTCGCTGTTGATGCCGACGCCGAGCACCGCGGCTGAGGTGAGCAGCGTCGGGAGTCGGAGCTCGAGGGGCACTGCCACGGGGCCGGCCGTGAGCGGCAGGCCCGGCTTCGTCAGCGCCGCGGATCCCGCGGTACCGGGATCCGGTGGCGCCCAGTCGGTTCGGGGCTGCGCCGTCGGGTTCGCGGCGGCGCTCATCGGGAAGGGGACGGCCGATCCGGCCAGCAGCGTCGTCGCGACCAACGCGATCGCCAAGCCGATTCGCCTGCCGGCCGGAACGGGGAGTCCCGTCATCGAGTCGTTCCGCTCGATCAGTGATCGACCGATGCCGCGCCGTGGAGCCGCGCGTTCCGGTTGCGAACCAGGGCGGCCGTTCCGCCGACGCCGATCACGCCGAAGAAGAGCAGTGCCGGCCACGGCAGGGTGTCACCGGCCAGTGGACCACCACCGGTACGGGGCGGAGCCACGACGCTCGGCACACCGGGACCAGCCGGGGTGCCCGATCCGCGACCCGGTGTGCCGCTCCCGGGCGTGCCGCTCGCCGGGGTGGCGACCGACGAGTCGGTCGGTGTGGTTCCGGTCCCACTTCCTGGCACCGTGGTCGTCGGCGAGCCAGGGGTTGGAGTCGTGGCGCACGACGGGGTCGTGAACACGTTCGTGTCCAACGTGACCGCACCGATCCGGGCCATCGCCCGACCGGCGACCGAGGTTCCGGTGTCGACGGTGACGGACTGGTCGGCCATGACGTTTCCGACGAACGTCGAGTTGGACCCGAGCGTCGCCGAGCTGCCCACCTGCCAGAACACGTTGCACTCCTGGGCGCCATTGATGAGCGAGACGACGCTGCTCGAGGCGGTGGTGAGACTCGAGTTGGTCACGAAGATGAAGACGGTGTCTGCATTGCCCGCCCCGTCGAGGGTGAGGGTTCCGGTGAGATCCAGCGCGCCCCTGCTGGCCTCGCCGTAGACGCCGCCTTGCAGGTTGAGGCCGCCGAGGACACCGGCCGGTACGAAGCCGTCGAGCGGTCGACCGGCTGCGTTGTTGTACGCAGTGGTGAGGTCGAGCTGGGCCTGGCCGGCGGCCGCGTTGTTCACGTCGATCGTTCCGGTCACGAGCCCGGGCGGGAAACCGCTGACCGACGTTCCCGGCGAGAGCCCGAGACTCTGGCTGAGCGTGGTCCCGGGGTTGTTCACGTTGGTCACGGTCGAACCCGCGAGCACGGAGTAGTTCGACGACGTCCCCAGCGGGACGGTCGCCACGATCGCCGCGTGGGCGGGACCGATCAGGAGGGCGACCGCGGTGGTGACGGTGATCGCGATGGCGATGAGGGCGGCGCCGCCTCGGCGGGCGACGGCAACGGGGGAAAACATGGACCACTCGTTTCGTACGTCGTGAGGCATCAGCCTCAGCAGCACCGCCGTGATCGGGGCCTGCCCGGTCCGTACGATCTGCTGACCAAGTCCGCCGAGACGCCACCCGAGGTTTCGGGCGGTGGAATCTGGAAGGCCAGCGAGGGAAGGTGAGATGTCTGCACCGTTCCTTGCCCGTCCTATCGACATGGATTCGTCAGAACATGAGGAATTCCACGAAACGGTGTCGATCGGTCAGGCCAGCGCGGCCACGACCTGGCTGCGGTACGGCTCGGGGCAGTCCCAGTAGGTGAGGCCGCTGGCCGCGGTCTCGTTCGGGTAGAGGGCCCAGGCGACGCAGTCGGCGACCTTCTCGGAGTCGTCCCACGGGCTCCCCGCCCGCACGACCGGGGCGCCCGCCACCGCCGCCGTGAGGGCGTCGGCCCGGCTGGAGTTGAGGTGCACGCTGTGGGCGAGCTCGTGGGCGGTGACGTAGGCCAGGCGTTCGGGGCTGGCGAAGGCGGTGTCGCCCACCCAGACCTCGTTCGGGTCGGGGTTGTAGCCACCGGCGTGGCAGCAGTCGACGGGGTTGTACCCCGCGTGCACCTGCGCGCCGCCCTCGAAGAGCACCTCCGGCAGCGTTGCGAGCAACACGTCGAGCTGTGGGTTCCCGGAGGCGAACACCCGGGCGGGGAGCACGGCCACCGGAGCGACCGTGGTGCTGGTGGTCGACGGGGCGGCTGTCGTCGACGTGGAGCCGTCCGACGTCGAGCTCGTCGTCGTCGATCCGGAGGTCTGGGCCGCGTTCGAGTCGGGCGATCCGCCGGCTGACGACGCCATCACGGTCGCGCCGGCGACGAGCAGGAGGGCCGTGGCCAGGGCCGACGCACCGACCGTCGCGCGACGCATCAGGCCGGGAGATGTACGGGGGGACAGTCGCATGAGCACCTCGTTCGCGAATCGGAGCAGACCGAGCCCCATGGGGCTGGGGCCGGTTTCGCATTGGCTCCCCGCAGGCAAAGGTGCGACCAGTGATCGCCTGCGGATCAACGCCTCCCCGAGGTGTGATCTGTGTGCTCGTTGCTCCGTGCTGCCTCCCAGCAGCACCGCTCCATCCGAGTGGACCACGGCATCGACCCACCACCTATGAGTCGATCGACCCAGCTCTCGCCGCGCCGGGCGTTCGCTACCGGTCGCGAACGGGTGGAACCGACCGCGCGATGCCGTCGACGAGCAGGTCGAGCGACCGGATGGCCTCGAGGGCGGCTTCTTTGCGATCCGGTGCTGCGATGACGAACTCGCCGGCGCGGCGGGCGGCGCCGTACAGCGCGATCGCCATCACCTCCGGGTCGAGGGGATCGACCTCACCGACCGTCAGGGCGTCGGCGAGCTGTTCGCGGAGCAGGCGGTAGGAGCTGCCGAGGTGGCCCTGACCGGGCACGAGCTTGGGGGCGTCGATGAGGACGATCCGCGCGAAGTCGTCCTGCGTGCAGAGCTCGAGGAACAAGCGGATCCCCGCCCGGATGCGGGCGAGCGGTGACGAGATCTCGAGCAACGCGTCGCGCTCGGCGGTGGAACGCGTCGTCGGCCATCTCGAAGACGGCGGTGAACAGCTCCCGCTTGCCGTCCGGGAAGTAGTGGTAAAGCGCACCCCGGGCCATCCCGGCCCGCTCGAGGATCGCCGCGACGGTGGTCGCCTCGTAGCCGCGCTCGGTGAAGCACTCCCGGCCGGCCTCCACCAGCGAGGCCCGTGATTCCTGCGCCTGCTCCTTCCGGCCCACGGCGTGAGCCTACCGAGTTGACCGACCGTCGGTCAACGAATATCGTTGAGGGGTCGCCGAGATGGAGCCGAAGCATGCGTGTGCACGTGGATTCGGAACGCTGCCAGGGTCACAACCGCTGCTACGCGATCGCGCCCGACCTGTTCGAGGTCGACGACCTCGGGTTCGCGACCGAGGTGGGCGACGGGACCGTGCCGACCGAGCTCGAAGATCAGGCCCGCCTCGCCGTGGCCAACTGCCCTGAGTACGCCATCGTGATCTCGGAGGACGCATGAGCGAGCCCCGACCCGACGTCGCCGACTTCGCGACCGACTTCGACCACACCGACCCACAGTGGGTCACGGATCCGTTCCCGATCTGGGACGACCTCCGGGGCCGCTGCCCGGTCGCGCACACTGATCGGTACGGCGGCGCGTGGCTGCCGGTGACCCACGAGACCGTCGCAGCCGTCGCGTACGACACGGAGCACTTCACGTCGCGCTCGGTGATCATGAGCGAGCTCCGACCCGACGACACCATGCTCCCCGCGCCCATCGGCGTCGCGCCGCCGATCACGTCGGACCCGCCGTTCCACGCCATGGCGCGCCGCATGTTGCTGCCGGCGTTCGGCCCGAAGAAGGTCGCCGAGTACGAAGCGTTCACACGCGACCTGTGTCGCGAGCTGCTCGATGCGTGTGCCGGGGAGGCAACCCTCGACGCCGCGGTCGACTACGCCCGGCACATCCCGGTGCGCGTCATCGTGAAGATGCTCGGGTTCCCCCAGGAGGACGCCGACATCTTCCGGGCGTTCATCCACCTCGTGATCGAAGGGGTGGACGCCAGCGCCGAGGAGCGCCAGGCGCAGTTCGACGCGAGCGACATCGACGTGTACCTCGATGCGCGCATCCAGGAGCACCTCGAGGAACCGCGCGACGACCTCACGACGTTCCTGCTCGAAGCTGAGCTCGACGGTGAGCGACTCCACCCCGACCACGTGCGCGGCACGATGATCCTTCTGATGATCGCCGGGATCGACACCACCTGGTCGGCGATCGGTGCGGCACTCTGGCACCTCGCGCAGAACCCCGAGGATCGCCGCCGCCTCGCGTCCGAACCGGCGCTGATGGACACCGCCGTCGAGGAGTTCTTGCGCGCGTACGCGCCGGTGACCATGGCCCGGATGGTCGCCGACGACTTCGAGTTCGAGGGGTGCCCCTTCTCGAAGGGCGACTGGGTGTTGCTCCCGTTCCCGGCCGCGAACCGCGACCCCGAGGCGTTCGCCGACGCCGACGAGGTCATCCTCGATCGCGCGGTCAACCGTCACGCGGCATTCGGTCTCGGCATCCACCGCTGCCTCGGTTCGAACCTCGCCCGCATGGAGCTGCGGGTCGCGCTCGAAGAGTGGATCGCCCGATATCCCGACTTCGAGCTCACCGACCCCGACGCCGTCACGTGGTCGGCCGGTCAGGTCCGCGGCCCCCGCTCCGTCCCGGTGCGGGTGCTCCAACGGTGAACCGGTGACTCCCGGGTGAGGGCCGGATACATCTCCGGCTCCTCACCCGGGACACGCGAATGTGGGGGCGGGTCCACAACACGCGACGCCGGCACCGCTCGCGGACGGCGAAGACCGCAGCTGCATCCCGGTGTACCGGGCTCGTCCGACCTGGCCTCGGCTCCAAGCCATTCCTCGGGGTGGCCCATGACCGTCGCGGACGAGCGTTGCGCCTGCCGGGGTCTGGAGCGGGCAGGTCCGTGAACAGGAGGGTCCACGGAACCGCTCTCAACCTACCGCTGTGGCGGCGATTGTCAACCGGCGCCGCCGGCCACGCTCTCGATCGCGAGCTCTCGTGACACCAGCGCGCGGGCGACCTCGGCGAGGCGCTCGTTGTGTGAGCGCGCGTAGGACCGCATCACCGCGAAGGCCGCTTCCATGTCGAGGCCCGCGCCCGCCGCGAGCACGCCTTTGGCCTGTTCGATCACGACGCGGCTGTCGAGCGCATGTTGCAGCTGCTCGGAGAGCAGCCGTGACTCCGCGGCGATGCGGTGCTGCACGATGCCGATGGTCGCGACGTCGGCGATCGCCTGTGCCACCATCACATCGTCGGTCCCGAGGGCGCCGCCCTCGACGCGCAGCAGGTTCAGCGATCCAATGGTCTGTTCGCGGTAGCGCATCGGGAGCGCCAGCGCGGCGCGGTATCCGGCGTCGATCGCCTCCGGCGCGAACACCGGCCAGCGACCCCGGTCCTGCTCGAGGTCAGTCGACGAGACCGACTGACCCAAGCGGTAGCAGTCGACGCAGGGGCCTTCGTCGTGCTGGAGCTCGAACAGCTCGAGCAGCCGCATGCCCTCACTCGAAGCGGCCGCCACCCGTAGCGGGGCCCCGTTGCTCGCGAGCATGAGGCCGGCCTGCGAGACGTCGAAGAGCTCGACGCATCGGGAGGCCAACACCGTGAGGAGATCGAGGACGTCGTAGTCGTCGACGAGGCTGTCGGCGATCTCGACGAACGTGCGGGCGACCAGACCCTCGCGTGGGGTCATGGTGCGCCGTCGTTTGCTGCGTGGTCGATGCGAAGACCGTGTTCCACGATCGCGATAGCGATCTGATCAACGGTCTCTCCGCACGAGTAGGCATACGCGTGGAGTCGGAGCAGCGCGACCTGCACGGTGACGTCGAGTTGCACCGAGAGCATCCCGGATGCCTGATGCACCACTGAACGCAGCCGGGCAGGATGGTCGAACGCGCCGGCCAGAGCGCCCGGCACCGTGTCGGTCTGGAGGGCGAGGATCGTCTCCGCGATCACGTCGGCCATGGTCAATGCGTCGGACATCTGAGTCGCGCTCAACGATCCTGGTTCGTCGCAGTACAGGTCGAGCGCACCGATCGGGACGCCGCGTTCCGCAATCGGGAAGCCGAAGAGAGCTTCGACCCCGGCGGCGACCGCCGGTCCGGCGAGACCCGGCCACCGGTCGATCTCCGGATCAGCGAGGTGCGGCTCCGAGACCGGTTGGCCTGTCGTCCAGGTGTCGACACACGGCCCGACGCCGAGAGTGAACTGGAGATCCTCGACGAGACGGATCGCGTCATCGGTGCCGCCAAGGCTGAGACCCTGGACGCGGTCGAGCCCGACCGTGATCCCCGCACCGGTCACGTCGACGAGGTCGACGCACGCGCGCAGGAGCCGACCGCCGGGATCTCGGCCGGCATCACGATCTTCGGCGATGCCCAGTCGAACCCGTTCCAACTCGCTGACGTCCACGATCGGTCTCCTCGTCACACGCGCATCGTCGGCTGCGTCTGACAACACCATCGTGTTCGTGTCGCCACCGGAAGGTTGCGTCGTCGAGATGTACTCCGTCGTTCGACGGTACCACCGGCTGCAAATGCCCGCCCCCGCCGCCGAGACCCGTAGTTCTACTGATGGGGCGACGATCCGCTGGTCGCGAATCTGGCCCACGTCCTCGGACTCGCCGTGACCGCCGACGCGTGGTCGGGTGCGAGCTCGCCCAGGCGCACCGCACCTGCCCGTCGCTGTTGCGGAGCACTCGCACCGTCACGACGTGACGCGTGAGCTCAGGTGGCGCGCATCCGGTTGCCCCGCGCGTTGTGCTCGACCTCTGCGCGATCGAGGTGCTCCATCAGCGGCGGGACGTACATGCCGAAGCGGCCACGCAGACCCTTCTTCAGGCCGTACCAGCCGCCGATCGGGTTGTCGGATGACCGGGCCCAGGCCTCGACGGTGCCGTCCTTCGCAGGCTTCTGCTCGTCGGCCGACCCCAGCACCATCCAGTCGCCGCGGGCGCGCAGCATCGCGTCGAGATCGTCGAGGCACCGGGCGTCGTAGAGCAGCACGGTCTTGCCGACGGTGCACACGATCACGTCGATACCGTCACGCTCGTCGCGGTGCATCGTGTACTCGGAGCTGAGCGGCGGGGTCTTCAGGCGCCAGGGATCGTCGGCTGTCCCGGTCCCGCTGCTGATCGGTGCGTCACCCATCGCGAACTCCTCACGTCGGCGCCGGACCACGGTACCGTCCGGCCATGACGAAACGGGTGGTGCTGATCACAGGGTGCAGCAGCGGGATCGGGCTGGAGACGGCGCTCGCGTTCGCGCGTGCCGGCGACACCACGGTCGCGACGATGCGGAACCCGGCCAAGGCCGAGCGCCTCACCGGTCGAGCGACGGAGGAGGGTCTCCAGATCGAGCTGGTGCAGCTCGACGTGACCGACGACTCCTCGGTCGAGGCCGCAGTGGCCGAGGTCGAGGGCCGGCACGGTGCGATCGACGTGGTGGTGAACAACGCGGGAGTCGGCTACGACGGCGCGATCGAGACGATCGACATCGACCGGGCCCGGAACGTCATGGAGGCCAACCTCTGGGGCCCCGTGCGCGTCGTCCGCGCCGTGCTCCCGGGGATGCGGGCCCGCGGCGCCGGGGTGATCGTGAACGTGGGCTCGATCTCGGGGCGTGTGCCCGGCATGCCGTTCCAGGGTTTCTACGCTGCCAGCAAGCACGGGATCGGGGTGCTCAGCGAGGCACTCGCCGGCGAGGTGGAGCAGTTCGGCATCCGCGTGGCGTGCATCGAGCCGGGCTTCTTCGCCACCGAGATCGTCGCCAACGCCGACGACGGTCACGACGCCGGTCCCTACGAGGCGGAGTACCAATGGGTGAAGTCGTTCTTCGAGAAGAACATGGAATCGGCGAGCGGTGACCCGGCAACGGTCGCCGCGGCGATCGTCGCGGCCGCCGACGATCCGGCGACGCCGATGCACGTGGTCGTGGGCGACGACGCGGTGGGGTTCGTCGCGCTCGTCGACAGCTTGGACTCGTACGAAGCGTGGAAGCCGCTGAGTGAGCAGGTCGTGGCCGGCGTGGCGGGACCGCGTCCGAGGTAGCTCCCTACGCGGCGAACCAGTTGCCGTGCAGCCCGGCCGGAACGCGGAAGGGGAGCTCGACCGTCGCGACCGGTCCCGCGGTGATGTCGCTCGAGTCGAGCACGACCCAGTCGCTGCGGAGCGTCTCGAGATCGGTGCGGAAGGTGACGTAGTAGCCGTCCTCCGGCCCGCCGCCGTCGCGGGGAGCGAACACGACCTCGTCGAACACCTTGCTGCCCGAGTCCCACTCGGTGGTCGCACCCGTCTCGGTGTCGACGCGGATGAGCACGTTGAACTCGCCCGTCGGTCGGTCCGGTGTCTTGCCGGAGACGGTGAAGTACCGGTGTGGTCGGGTCTGCAGGCGGTCGTCGATCCGAGGGAACTCGACGATGCGGTCGTCGAACGACGACAGCCGGACCGTCCCGCTCTTCGGTTCGATGCGCGCTCGCACGGCGGCTCCGGTCTGGCCCTTCGACGGACCCAGTGCGAAGTGGTCGAACTGCGCGAGGTCGACGACGATCTCGTCGCCGTCTTCGTAGGCGTTCGCGAAGTGGTACGCCCAGAACGGATCGGTCTCGACCCATCGGACTTCGGCCGAGGTCCCGTTCCGCGGGATCACGGCGATCCGCAGCGGCTTCTCGGGGTTCCACGCCAGCGGGCTGCCGCTGCCCGTCATGAGCGCCTGCAGATCGAACTCGGCGGGCGCGACGAACAGCAGCACGAAGCGCTCGGTGAGTGCGAAGTCGTGGATCATGTACGCGCCGTCGAGCTCGATCGGATCGGGTGCGTGCGCCACGGTGCCGTCGGCAGCGATCGACGCCCACAGCAGATAAGGCTCCGCGAGGTCGTACCGGAACAGGAACATCTCGCCCGTCGTCGGATCGATGCGCGGATGCGCGCACGAACCCGGGATCGCGCCGGCCCAGGTGAACGGCTCGGTACCCACGACCTCGAGCCCCGCCGTGACCTCCCAGGGCGGGTCCACCTCCGACATCGCCAACCACCGCCCGCCGTGGTGGACGATGTTGATGAACGGCGCAGGCTTGAACCCGTTGGCGTACGGCGCCGGTACGACGTCGGGTCCCGGCAGGTACGGCGTCATGAGTCCGGCCCAGAGCGCGCGACCGGCGGTCTGCTCGAGGCGGAGCTGGGGGTTCCAGAGCGTCCGGTTGCGGTACCGAGTCGAGCCGTCGTCGTCGATCCAGATCCCGTGCAGCATCGCGTCGCCCTCGAGCGGGAACGTGTAGCTGCCGAGCGGCGGGAACAGGGGGTTGGGACCGTTCCGCAGGTACGCACCGCGAAGGTCGCCCGGGATCTCGCCGCGCACGGTGAGATCGGCGACGTCGTGCTCCTCGTGCACGGGTGCGAACACCCCGGAGAGCGCGGGGATCTGCGCCGGATCGACGGGTGCGGGAGGTTCCATCGCCGGATTGTGGCAGCTGATCCCGCCGGCCGGGGCGACCAATGGCGCGATCAGTCGGAGAAGGAGAACAGGAAGAGCTGGGTGGCGTAGGCGACGAGGCGGGGATCGTCGCGTTGCTCCGGTCCGTAATCCCACAGGGCCATGTCGGCGGATGCGTAGCCGTCGCCCGCGTAGCGCGCCCGGTTGTGGCCGAGCACCCACGGCGACCGACACTCGTCGAGGAGATGCACCGTGAGATCGACACTGGGCGCGAACCAGTTGCGCTCCTGGGGGCCGAGCCGTTCACCGACCGCGCCGGGCATCGTGTCGGCGAGCACGACGAGCGAGTACGGGTCGATCACCCCGGCGTCGTCGAAGGGGGCGTCGTCGAAGCGGTACCAGAACGCTCGCTCGGCCCGATCGGGTTCGTAGTCGTCCCAGGGGGCGTGACCGATCACGGGCCGACCCTCGACGAGGCGGTCCCAGAACGGCATCGGCGGGAACGTCTCCACCCCGGGTGGCGGTGGGTCGCGGAACGACGGGCACACGTCGGGGCCGGGGATGTCGGATGGTGGCTCGAGGTCGGTGAAGTCGAACCCCTTGCGGCTCGAACCGAAGATCGCAGTGGTGAGGTGTCCGCGTGGCGCACCGGCGTTGCGGACCTCCGCCCGGAGGTGCGACATCGACCGGCCCCGGCGCAACAACTCGGCGTCGATCTCCACCGGGCCGGCCGCGACCTGGGCCATGAACGAGGTGTGCAGGGTGCGGAGTCGTTGCGCAGGATCGTCGAGCTCGGCCGCCATGGCCCGCAGCGCCAGCGCGGTGACCACGCCGCCCTGCGGCATGGGGCGGAGGCTCCAGACATCGTCGATGTCGGCGGTGTAGCGGCCCGGTCCGGCTGACCGGACCTGGGTGCCGTCGAGGAAGGGGTTGCCCATGAGGAGAACGGTCGTCGCGTGCACACCACTGCGTCAACCGAGTTTCGCGGGCCGCCACCCGGCACGCGCATCGACTCGCCGCGTTGACAATCGGACCGAGACGTGCGATCGTCGCCGTGATGTTCCGCCCGACCGCCCTCCTCCTGCTCATGTAGGCAAGCACCCCCTCCCCGGTGCTTGCCCAAGCTCCTGTGCCCTCGTGGCCGGGAGTTTTTTTGTGGGCAAAATCCGGTCCAGACGGGGAAATCCGGTTCCGATACCACCCTGAACGAGAGAGTCGACATGCCTCCGCAGCCCGCACAGCCGAAGAAGATGCCGTTCGAGAAGTACGTGCCGTTCCGGCCGCTCGAGCTGCCCGACCGCACCTGGCCCGACCGGAAGTTCGTCGCGGCGCCCGACTGGTGCGCGGTCGACCTCCGCGACGGCAACCAGGCGCTCATCGACCCGATGGACCCGGAACGCAAGCGGCGCATGTTCGAGGCACTCGTCGCGATGGGATTCAAGGAGATCGAGGTCGGCTTCCCGTCGGCGAGTCAGCCCGACTTCGACTTCGTGCGTCAGCTCATCGAAGAAGACCTGATCCCCGACGATGTCACGATCCAGGTGCTCACGCAGTGCCGCGACGACCTGATCGAGCGCACCTACGAATCGATCCGTGGCTCGGCCCGGGCGATCATGCACTTCTACAACTCGACGTCGGTCCTGCAACGAAGGGTCGTGTTCGGACTCGACCAGGACGGCATCACCGAGATCGCGGTGAACGCGGCGAAGATCTGCCGCAAGCTCGAGGAGACCGTGCCCGGCACCGACGTGCGGTACGAGTACTCGCCCGAGAGCTACACCGGCACCGAGATCGGCTACGCGGTCGAGATCTGCGACGCCGTGGCCGAGGTGATCGAGCCCACCGTCGACCGTCCCCTGATCATGAACCTGCCGGCCACGGTCGAGATGTACTCGCCGAACGTCTACGCCGACACCATCGAGTGGTTCCTGCGCACGGTCCGCAACCGGGATGCGGTACGCCTGTCGTTGCACCCGCACAACGACCGCGGGACCGCGGTCGCTGCGGCCGAGCTCGGCGTGCTCGCCGGCGCCGACCGGGTGGAAGGCACACTGTTCGGCAACGGTGAGCGCACCGGCAACGTCGACATCGTGACGTTGGCGATGAACCTGTTCAGCCAGGGCATCGACCCCGAGCTCGACGTGACCGACATCGACGCGCTGCGTCGGGTCGCCGAGTACTGCAATCGTCTGCCCGTCCACGAACGCCATCCGTACGCGGGTGATCTCGTCTACACCGCGTTCTCGGGCTCGCACCAGGACGCGATCAAGAAGGGCTTCGCCGCGCTCTACGCGGAGTCGGAGGCCGCGGGTCGCGGACGCGACTACGACGAGTGGCAGGTCCCGTACCTGCCGATCGATCCCGCGCACGTCGGTCGCACCTACGAAGCGGTGATCCGCGTCAACAGTCAGTCGGGCAAGGGTGGCGTTGCCTACCTCATGGAGGCCGAGCACGGTTTCGCGCTGCCACGCCGACTGCAGATCGAGTTCTCGAAGTCGATCCAGGCGATCACCGAGGACACCGGCACCGAGATCTCACCCGTCGCGATGTGGGACGCGTTCCAGCAGACCTACTTGTCCGACGACGCGTCGCTGACCCTGCGCACCCACGAGGTCGCCACCGACGCGAGCGGCGAGACGGTGATCACCGCCCAGATGCTCGTCGACGACGCGCCCATGTCGATCACCGGGCGCGGCAACGGTCCGATCGCTGCATTCGTCGACGCGTTGCGCAGCGGGCTCGGCGTCGACCTCGACGTCGTCGACTTCCACGAGCACTCGATGGGCTCGGGCTCGAACGCCACTGCGGTGGCCTACGTGGAGACCACCGACTCGGAGGGTCAGGCCCGATGGGGGATCGGCACCGACACCAACATCGTGACCGCGTCGCTCAAGGCCGTCCTCTCGGCCGCCCGTCGGATCCGCGTGGTGCACCTCGGGAATTGACACCTGACGGCGACGTCAGGATGATCGGCGGCGTGACGACTCCTCCCGACCATCCCCTCGCGCTGCTCACGGGCGACGAGATCATCGCCGCGGTGGCCCTGATCCGGGCCACGGGCGCGACCTCCGATGCGGCGCGCTTCGCGCACGTGGTGCTCCACGAACCCACAAAAGAGACGCTCGCGGCCTGGAGGGTCGGCGATCCGGTGGAGCGCGAGGTGCGGGCCCTGGTGGTCGACGGCGCCGAGTTGCGGATGCACGAGGCGATCGTCTCGCTCACTGCCGGAGCGGTGAGGGAGTGGCGGCCGATCGAGGGGATGCGACCGGCGCTGCTCATGGAGGAGTCGATCGGGGCGGTGTTCACGACCAAGGAGCACCCCGAGTTCATCGCGGCGCTCGCCCGTCGGGGGATCACCGATCTCGACCTCGTGCAGATCGACCCATGGCCCGCCGGCAGCTTCGGGTTCGACGCCGAGACCGATCGGCGCATCGCTCGGTGCATCGCCTTCGTGCGCACCGATCCCGCCGGACAACGGCTACGCCCGCCCGATCGAGGGGCTGATCGTCCACTTCGATCTGGGCCGCAACGAGGTCATCGAGGTGATCGACCACGGGGCGACCACCCTGCCGACCGAGCACGCGCGGTACTTCGCAGCCGACCACGAACCGCTGCGCACCGGACTCAAGCCCCTCGAGATCACCCAACCCGAAGGACCGAGCTTCACCGTCGACGGCAACCTCGTGGAGTGGGGACCCTTCTCGTTCCGCATCGGGTTCGATCCCTACGAAGGGTTGGTGCTGCACCGCATCACCTACGACGACCACGGTCGCCCCCGCTCGATCGTGCACCGCGCCTCGGTCTCCGAGATGGTCGTCCCCTACGGAGATCCGAGCCCCTTGCACGGTTGGAAGAACGCGTTCGACGCGGGGGAGTGGGGCCTCGGGCGCATGACCCAGCCGCTCACGCTCGGTTGCGACTGCCTCGGCGAGATCCATTACTTCGACGCGACGCTCGCCAACGAGCAGGGTCAGCCGTGGGTCATCGACAACGCGATCTGCATGCACGAGGAGGACTACGGCGTGCTCTGGAAGCACGTCGACCTCTGGGGCGGGACCAGCGAGGTGCGGCGCAGTCGGCGACTCGTCGTGAGCAACTTCTCGACGGTCGGCAACTACGAGTACGGCTTCTTCTGGTACCTGTACCTCGACGGAAACATCCAGCTCGAGGTCAAGTTGACGGGCATCGTCTCGCCGATGGCGATCGAACCGGGCACGGAGCCGGAGTTCGCGAACATCGTCGCGCCCGGCGTTGCTGCGCCGCACCACCAGCACCTCTTCTGCGCGCGCCTCGATCTCGACGTCGACGGTCCCGTCAACGAGGTCCATGAGATCAACGCGGAGACAGTTCCGTACGGGCCCGAGAATCCGTGGGGCAACGCGTTCCGCCCCCGCACGACCGTGCTCGAACGCGAGTCGCTCGCTCAGCGGGAGGTGGATCCCGCCACGTCGCGCTCGTGGAAGATCGTCAACCCCGAGGTCCGAAACGGGCTCGGCCAGCCGGTCGCGTACAGGCTCGTGCCGACCGTGAGCACCCCGACCCTGCTCGCCCATCCCGACTCGCCGATCGGCCGGCGGGCGGGATTTGCCGCGCCACAACCTCTGGGTGACGCCCTACGAGCGAGAGGAACGGCGCGCCGCGGGCGAGCACCCGAATCAGCACGAGGGTGGCGACGGATTGCCGGCGTGGACCGCCGCCGACCGCTCGCTCACCGGCACCGACGTCGTGCTCTGGTACACGTTCGGCGTCACGCACTTCGTGAGACCGGAGGACTGGCCCGTCATGCCGGTCGAGTACACCGGCTTCCTGCTCAGCCCGTCGGGCTTCTTCGACCGAAACCCCGCCCTCGACCTCCCGCCCGGCGGCGGCCCCCACTGCCACGGCGACTGACCCCTCAGCGGCTCAGATTGGTGTCGCGAACCACCAGCGATGGCCTTCGGGGTCGCGCGCGCCGTACTCACGCTGGCCGTAGTCCTGGTCGGTCGGTGTCGAGTCGATGGTGGCTCCGTTCGCTGCGGCGTGGCGGTGGTGCGCGTCGACGTCGTCGACGTGGACGACCAGGCCCACGCTCGCGGCCGGGAGGGAAGTCGGTGACGCGAGCTGGTGCTCGGGCGACACCGCGTGCAACCAGATCACCGCATCTCCGGCGCGCACCTCACCGTGGACCGGCCGACCGTCGCCGTCGAGTTGCACGCCACCGGCCTCGAAGCCGAAGGCCGAGACGAGGAAGTCGTGCGTCGCCTGGATGTCGTCACAGACGATCAACGGGATGACCCGGGAGACCGGCGGCATGCACCCGAGGCTAGGGATCGGAGTCCCATGCATCAAGGGCGCGACGCTCAGAGGGCGCTGATCACGAGTTGGGTCGTGGCCTCGACGATGGGGGACCAGTAGAAGGGTGGGAGGTCGTGGCCCATGCCCTCGATCACGAGCAGTTCGGCGCCGGGGATCAGCTCAGCGGTCCGGCGACCTCCGGACACGTCGATGAGCGGATCGACGTCGCCGTGGATGACGAGGGCCGGGACATCGAGTCGGGCGAGTGCCACGCTGCGATCCGGTGCGGTCATCACGGCCGCGACCTGGCGGCCGACGCCGGCGGGGTCGTAGGACCGTTCGATGAACGCGCGTTGACGGCGTCGCTGCCACTCCTCGTCCCACTCGCCGGGGCTTCCGATGACGCGAGCGTTCTCGACCGCGCGTTCCAGGGCGACGTCGAGGTCGTCGGTGGGAACGCTCAGTTCGATGAGGCTCGCCACGATCTCGGGCGTCGCCTGGCCGACACTGCGGTCGCCGGTGGTCGACATGATCGACGTGAGCGATGCGACCCGCTCGCCGTGGTCGATCGCGAGGAGCTGGGCGATCATCCCACCCATCGAGCAGCCCCAGACGTGGGCCCTCTCGACCTCGAGGGCATCGAGAAGCCCGACCGCGTCGGCGGCCATGTCGTCGAGGGTGTACGTCGCACCGCCGGCGAGGTGCGTGCTGAGCCCGACGTCGCGGTTGTCGAACCGGACGACCTGGAGGTAGCGGTCGACGAACGCCTCACACAGCTCGTCGTCGTAGCGGATGCACTGGGAGCCGAGGCCGTTGACCATGAGCAGGACGGGGTCCCCGGGCTCGCCGAAGCGTTCGTAGTAGAGATCGATCCCGTTGGCGGTGACGGTCGGCATGCCGTGATCGTGCCACGCCGATCGGGATGAGCGCGCCGGTCAGCGGACGGGCGGGGCGACGAGTTCGATCGCGGTGCCGTCGGGATCCCGGAGCTGGAGCGACGGCTTGTCGAGCTCGAGCACGACCCCGGCGTGTTCGATGCCGACATCGGTGAGGTGGTCGGCCCACATCCGCAGCGTGTCGCCGTCGGGCACGGCGAACGCGAGATGGTCGAGGTCGCCGGCGGTGGGCCCGAGGTCGGCGTCGCGCGCGGTGAGCACGATCACCACGCGGCTCGGCGGGTGGCGCAGCGCGACGTAGCCGTCGCCCGCGGTGAGCGGGACCATGCCGAGCACGGTCGTGTACCACGCCTCGCTCCGGGCCACGTCGCCGACCCGGAGCTGCACGTGGGAGAAGCCGGTGACAGGCGACGCCGGTCGGTCGGCGTTCACCGGCTGCCGCCGTCGGTCCCGGATCTCCCCGCGGCGCGTTCCGCGGTCGCGTGCTGGCGATCGGCGAGCCACTGCTGCACCTTGGGGTGGACGGTCGCGAGTCCGACCACCCCGGCGATGAACAACCCGATGCTCGCCATCCAGTACCGCGGGAGCAGGACGAGGACGACCACGCCCACGGCGATCATGCCGAGGCCGCCGAGCGCGAGACCGACCTTGCCGGTCCGCGATCCGGAGATCGACGTCATCGCCTTGGCCGCGGTGTCGGATGTGCGGTCGAGTGCCCGTTCGGCCCAGGCGAACTCCGTGGCGAGGATCGCGAGCCCGAGGATGAGCACGATCACCCCCGGTCCGGGCAGGACCAGCATCGCGGCCCCGGCCGCGAGCACGGCGACCCCGATCACCAGGACGGCCATGCGCTTGGCGTTGCGGAGGAACCAACGAAAGAGGATGGCCGGACCGCGGATCCCCAACCGTCGCCAGCGGACCGGCGGCTCGACCGCCGCGAGCTCTTCGTCGGTCACCGTGCCGTCGCGATCGAGATCGAAGCGATCCACGGGCACGACTGTACGAGAAGGAGCGGAGTCGACGGACGCGCGGCACGGGACGCGAATCGGTGGGCGGTCGAGCCGACGCAGGGGATTCGACCGTCGAGTCAGCGCACTGTTCGGAAGAACGTCCGCACCTCGTCGACGAAGGTCGCGGGTTGTTCGAAGGCAGCGAAGTGGCCGCCCCGGTCGAGCTCGTTCCAGTGTCGGATGTCGGGGAACCGGGGTTCGGACCACCGCCGCGACGGTCGCGTGATCTCCTTCGGGAACACCGAGACCCCGACCGGGACCGTCACCGGCGCGAGCTTCGTCTCGAAGTCGTTGAAGCTCTCCCAGTAGAGCCGGGCCGACGACGCGCCGGCGTCGGGCAGCCAGTACAGCATCACGTTGTCGAGCAACTCGTCACGCGTGAGCACGTTCTCGGGGTGCCCGTCGCAGTCGGTCCAGGCGTGGAACTTCTCGACGATCCACGCGGCCTGCGCCGCGGGGGAGTCGGCGAGGCCGTACCCGAGCGTCTGGGGTCGAGTCGACTGTTGGGTCGAGTAGCCCGACTCTTCCTTGTTGTAGTGCTTGAACGAAGCGAGCGCGGCCTGCTCCTGCTCGGTTGGTTCTCCCATCGACAGGTCGGGGATCGCGATCACCATGTTCAGGTGGATGCCCACGACGTGCTCGGTGTCGTGCTGGCCGATGCTCGTGGTCACGCTCGATCCCCAGTCGCCGCCCTGCGCGCCGTAGCGGTCGTAGCCGAGGCGGGCCATGAGCTCGCTCCACGCGGCGGCGATGCGCGGCACCTTCCAACCCGTGCGGGTCGGCCGGTCGCTGAAGCCGTAGCCCGGGAGCGCGGGGCAGACCACGTGGAACGCGTCTGCGGCGTCGCCGCCGTGCGCGACCGGGTCGCTCAACGGGCCGATCACCTTGTGGAACTCGACGATCGAACCCGGCCAACCGTGGGTGAGCACGAGCGGCAGCGCGTCGGGCTCCGGTGACCGGACGTGGAGGAAGTGGATGCCGAGCCCGTCGAGCTCCGTCTTCGACGAGCCGAGCCCGTTGAGCCGCGCTTCGGTGGCCCGCCAGTCGTAGGAGGATGCCCAGTACGAGCAGAGGTCCTGGACGTACGCGAGCGGGATGCCCTGGGACCAGTCGTCGACGGTCTCGGCGTCGGGCCACCGGGTCCGGGCGAGCCGACCCCGCAGGTCGGCGAGGTCGGCGTCGGCAACGTCGATGCGGAAGGGCACGATCTCGTCGCTCACGACGTCCTTCCTCGGTCGTCCCTCAGGTGCGGGGCGGGACCACGGTCACGGGCAGGTGCGACTTCCCCGGGAGCTCCTTGGCGACGCTGCCGAGCAGGAGTCCCTTCACCCCGCCCCGCCCTCGCGTCCCGCACACGAGCAGGTCGGCGTCGACGTCGCGCGCCGTGCGACACAGCGCTTCGACGGGCAGGTCTTCGACGAGTCGCGCCTCGAACGGGACGCCGGCGTCGGCCACGGGTCTGCACCACTCGTCCTGCAGGGTCGTGAGCGCGTCGGCGTGGAGGGTCGCCATGTCGACGCCCGGCTTGTGCTTGCCGAGGTCGTCGAGCGGTGACCACGCGTGCACCACGACGAGCCGCGCGCCGCTGATCTGCGCGGCGAGCCCGGTGGCCCATGCGAGCGCATGCGCCGCGCCGTCGGAACCGTCGTGGGCGACCACGATCGTCGCGACGCCTGCACCGGGACCGGGCATCAGGTCGCCTCCTCGAGGTGGGGTCCGTCACCCTGGTCGGGATCACGGGCATCGGCGCGCAACGAGACGATCACGGTGATGGTGAGCACGACGGCGATCACCACGAGGGAGAGGAACGTCGGGACGTGGTACAGCTCGGTGATCAGCATCTTGATCCCGACGAACCCGAGGATGATCCCGAGACCGACGTTGAGGTAGCGGAGCTTGTCGGCCGCGCCCGACAGCAGGAAGTAGAGCGCGCGGAGACCGAGGATCGCGAACGCGTTCGAGGTGAACACGAGGAACTGCGACCGGGTCACCGCGAGGATCGCGGGGATCGAGTCGACTGCGAACACGACGTCGGTCACCTCGATGAGCACCAGGACGACGAGGAGCGGCGTCGCGAACCGGCGAGCGTCGATCTTGGTCCAGAAGTGTTGGCCGTGGTACTCGCTGGTGACCGGGATCACGCGCCGCATCAACTTGAGGACGGGGTTCTTCTCGGGGTGGATCTCCTGGTTGTCGTGGGTGGCCACCCGATACGCGGTGAAGACGAGGAACGCACCGAAGACGTAGAGCATCCAGTCGAACGCCTCGAGCAGGGCGATCCCGGCGAAGATGAAGATCGCCCGCAACACGAGGGCGCTGAACACGCCCCAGAAGAGCACCCGGTGCTGGTACTGCTTGGGCACGGCGAAGTACGACAGGATCACCGCCCACACGAACACGTTGTCGACGGAGAGGCTCTTCTCGATCACGTAGCCGGTGAGGTACTGACCGGCGGCGGAACCGCCGAGTGTCGCCCAGATCACGAAGGTGAACGACACCCCGAGGGTCACCCAGAACGCGCTCGTGATCGCCGCCTCCTTGATGGAGATCTCGTGGGCGTCGCGATGGAAGAGGAAGAGGTCGGCGAGCAAGAGCACCGCGATGAGGGCGATGAACGCCGCCCACGCCCACGGGGCCACCTCGATGTCGGCGCCGAGGTTCTCGGTGTCGCTCTTGGCTGCGAGGAGGGTCGCGGTCACGGGGCACCTGGGCGTCGGGGGCGGACCAGCCACGTTAGCGAGCGGTTCTCGCCTCAGCCGGTCGCGCCGCTGCCGCCCCGGGGGGATGGGGCGGCAGCGGCGATGGAGGTGGGACAGGGGAGGTGGGACGACAGGTCAACCAAGGGCGGCCCCTCCGCTGTCGGCTGCGTCACGATCGGGGCGCTGCGGACGTTCGCCGTTCACGAGGGCCGTGGCCCGCTCGGTCGAGTCGGCGGCGCGTTCGTCGGCTTCCGCCTGGGTGAGCCGGCCACTCGCGACGTCATCCGTGAGGTGCGTCTGCATGTCGGCGACGATCGCGTCGATCACGGTCTGCACGGCGACCCCGCTGTCGGAGGCCACCTCGGCGATGGTCTTCCCCGACTCGAGGTCGGTCCGGAGGGCCGCTGCGTCGATGCCCAGGGCGGTGGCCGCGACATCGAGTCCCGGACCGCGTCCGCCGCGGCCGCCGGGTCCACCGTCGCCGGGGCCCATGCCCTCGGGTCGGGCTTCCTCGAGCGCGGCGAGCACGGCGTCGGCCTGGGCCTGGGTGATCGTGCCGTCGTCGACCAGCGGCTGCAGGGCATCGGCCTGGCGGGCCTTCGGATCGGGCCGAGCGCCGTCGGCGTCTGCCTGTCCCCTCGTCGACTGGTCGGTCGTCGTCGTGCTCGTGTCGGCAGCCGAAGCGGTGGCCGGCCCCAGCAGCGCGAGCCCGGCACCCCCTCCGGCCAGTGTCAGCGCGACTCCGGCGGCGGCAAGTTTCTTGCGCATGGTGACTCCTCTCGTGCGGCACCCGAGGGTCGGGTGCACAGGAATCACGATCGCAAGTGGATGTGAGAACGGCCTGGGTGCCGTGGAAGACCTCGGCAAGGAAGCCGGATCTCACGGCCGGGATCCGCCGAGGTTCGTCAGTCGGCGTCGCCGTCGTCGACGCTGTCGGGATCCCAGAAGAGGAACGACGCGCTCTCGACGAAGCCCGTGACGAACGGATCACGGCGGAGCACCGCGTCGCGGTCGTCGACCAGCGGTGCGAGCTCGACCCGCAGCGACGTCCAGTCGTCGCGGACCGCGATCGCGGTCCAGGCGCGGCTCCGGGTGGATTCGACGAGCTCCTGGAGCTCGGTCACCGGTGCCGCCGACGCCCAGGCCAGGCCCCTGCGGAACCCGTCCTCGTAGCCGAGTGGTGTGAGTACTGCGTTCGCCATTTTCGGAAACCCCCATCGAAGGTTCCCAGCCCGCTGTGATTCAACCCTGCGACCCCATGGGTCGGGGGACCCAGATCGCCGCGACCGGTGCTTGAGGGGTGGCGCCTACCGTCCGATACATCCCCGTGGTGGCCCCGAACAGAAAGGGTGGGAGAACCCAGCGTGATCCTGATCGTCGACCTCGTGCTCGTCGCGGTCATCGCCTGCGCGATGGGCCTGGCGGTGTGGCGTGGTCGCGCGCGGGCGAGGCGGACCGCGCTCCGGGCGTCGGGATCCGGTTCGGCCGATCTGATCCCCGGTCGGCCCCTGCCGGGCGCTGATCGACCTCCGCGCCCGCGGCCCGTCGTCGATCCGGCGGTTGCCCGGGCCACGTGGTCGGCGTCGACCGAACGAGGCGACACGGCTCCGACCGCGGACCCCACACCACCCGCCGCGGAACTCGCTACCGCGCGCCCCGCCCGTCCCGCTGTCGTCGTCGCGCCGCGCGGGAGCTCCTGGGTCGTCCGCCGCGACGGAGCGTCTCGGGTCTCGTCGGTGCACGCGACGCGCGAGGCCGCGGTGGAGCGGGCCCGCAAGACCGCTCGACGTGAGCGGGTGGTGCTCGAGGTGCGCGACGAGGACGCCGAAGTGATCGACCGCACCGACTTCTCCGCAGCCGACAGCGCGACCGTGCCCGCCGACGGAGCTACGGCGCCCAGATCCTGATCGCGAAGATGAACGGGTTGATCGGAGGCTGGACGCCTTCGGTGAGCACAGCGGCCGCGCCGTTCGCGGTGTTGGCCGATTCCGTCGTCGCGGCGTGGCCCCAGATCCAACGGAACGGCGCGGGGTTCGCGGGGAGCGTGGCGGTGTTGCCGGTGAGTACCGTTCCCTCGACCGGTCGTGCCAGCACGGTGGTGCGGTACTTCGTCCCGACCAACACGGCGGTGGCGGGACCGACACCGCTGCTGAAGGTGTTGGCCTCGACCCGGGTGGCGTCGTCCTCGATCCGGATGCCGTAGGAGAGGAACCCCAGCACGTTGTGGCGGATGACGTTGCCGGCGGCGTGGTCGAGCGCGATCGAGGGATTCGTGACGTAGGTCGGGTCGCTGCAGTCCATGGGGTAGGTGTTCTCCGCCATACGCGACCCGACCCAGATCCCGGTGGGTCCCGTCGTGATGACGTTGTTCTCGATCACGTTGCCGTCGGCGCCGTACCAGCGTTCCCAGTGCTGCGCCGGTTGGGTCGTCGCGAACTCGCCACAGTTCTTGTAGAGGAAGATCCCTCCCGCGGAGTTCCCCGCGATCCAGTTGCGCCGGATGATGTTGTTCCGTGAACCGTCGACGGCGATCCCCTCGCGACCGGTGCTCTGGTAGCGGAACTCGATCCCGTTGAGAAGGAACGGTTCGCCCTCGGGCTTCACCTCCTTGTACCCGTTCGACGCGATCGTGCTGTCCTCGACGACGTTGTCCTTCGACCCGGCCTCGAGGTACACGCCCGTGCTGCCGGCCCGGGCGATGTCGAGGCCGCGGAGTGTCACGCCGGTCACGTAGCCGTCGACGTACGCACCCACCCCGCGGGACTGGTAGAGGTGCGTGTTCTCGATCGTGATGTTCGAGAACGGAGCCTCGTACTCGGCGCCCTCGACGAGGCTCTTGAAGCCCTCGCGCGAGACGCGCACGTTGTTGAGGAAGCCCTTCACGAAGCAGTTGCGCACGGTCACGTCGGCGAGGGCGACCGTCGCCGGTGCTGTGACGAGGATGCCGATGCGGTCGTCGCCCTCGGGATCCTCGACGTGCGCGCCGCGGCAGTCGAGCACCACCCCCGAGGTCGAGATGTCGAACCCGCCGGTGTAGGTGCACGAGGGATCGAGGTGCGACGACTGGCTCACCAGGATCCGCTCGGAGGCCTGGTCGCAGCCGATCAGCCGGGAGCCGGCATCGACCGTCGTCGGGCTGGGATCGACCGGTTGCTCGACGTACGGCGGTGCGCACCCTGCGGCAACGAGCAGGGCGAGGCCGACGACGACGGCTCCCATCGCACGGATCCGGGGCTGCCGGCCGTCGCTCCGATGGTCGCTCCGATGGTCGATCCGCTGCTCCACCACGCTGTGCGTTCCTCCCCCGGGAAACCGCGAGAGTCTACGAGCGACCCGCTGACCTGGTCATGGCGTCGAACCACGGGGCTGATCGATCCGGGCCGGTGGAGCGCCTTGCGGAACCCCGTCGGGAGCCCCTAATCTCCGGCGTGCCCGAATCGGGCAAACGGGGCACGACCGGGAATCCCCCACACTGCGGTGGGGAAAGTGGAGGCTGGGCATGGACGTCCGACGACCTGCGAAGACGCGACGTCTCGTCGCGATCGGTTTGAGTCTGATGGTCGCGGTCAGTGGCCTCATCGGCGTGACCGTCGCGACCGCGCCACCTGCGTCGGCGTTGCCCGCCAACTTCCAGGACCAGGAGCTCTGGTCGAACCTGGAGGTGCCGACCGAGCTCGCATTCGCGCCCGACGGCAAGGTGTTCGTCGCAGAGAAGGGTGGGACCATCCAACGGTTCGACTCGCTCACCGACACGACCCCCACGCAGGTCGCCGATCTCCGTACCGCCGTCCACAACTGGGGTGACCGTGGGCTCCTCGGCCTCGCGGTCGACCCGAACTTCAGCGCGGCGCGTCCCTACATCTACGTCCAGTACTCCTACGACCACATCCTCGGCAGTGCGTCGCCCGCGCCGCGTTGGGGAGCACCGGGCCAGACCTACGACGACTGCCCGACTCCGCCCTCGGGCGATGTCGACGGCTGCGTCGTGAGCGGTCGTATCTCGAAGCTCACGCTCGCGGGTGTCGGTGGCGTGGTGACGAATGAGCAGGTGCTCGTCGAAGACTGGTGCCAGCAGTACGCGAGCCACTCCATCGGCACGATCCTCTTCGGTACCGACGGCAAGCTCTACGCCGCGGGCGGCGACGGCGCGAGCTTCAACGGCGTCGACTACGGCCAGGGTGGCGGGACACTGCCGAACTCGTCGAACCCCACCATCCCGAAGAACCCCTGCGGCGATCCCCCTGCAGCCATCGGTGGCAACCAGGTGCCGTCGACCGCCAAGGGCGGCGCGCTGCGTGCGCAGGCCCCCGGTATCACCGCGCGCGAGAGCACGACCGGAAAGGTCAGCCTCTCCGGTTCGATGATCCGCATCGACCCCGACACCGGCGCCGGCGTGGCCGGCAACCCGTGGTTCACCAAGGCGGGCGCCGACGACAACGAGAAGCGCATCATCGCGTATGGGCTGCGCAACCCCTTCCGCTTCTCCATGCGCGGTGGGACCAACGAGATCTGGGTCGGCGACGTCGGGTGGAACAACTGGGAAGAGATCAACACGATCCCCGACGCGACCACCCTCACCGCACCGATCAACTTCGGGTGGCCCTGCTACGAGGGCAACGGGCGCCAGTCGGGCTACGACGGCACGAACATCGGGGTGTGCGAGAACCTCTACACCCAGGGGGCGGGCGCGGTTCAGGCGCCCGTCTACAACTACAACCACGGCTCGAACGTGGTGGCAGGCGACGGCTGCGGCGGCGGCGGATCGTCGATCGCCGGCGCGGCGTACTACAACCGGCCCACCGGTGCGGGCATCACGCCGTACCCGGCGAACTACGACGGCTCACTCTTCTTCACCGACTACAACCGGCGTTGCATCTGGCGCCTGAGGCCCGGCACCAACGGTCGACCCGATCCGAACCAACCTGAGTTGTTCGAGAAGCTGACCGGTGGCGTCGTCGACCTCGTGGTCGGACCGAACGGCGACATCTTCTACCCCAACATCGACAACGGCACGATCAACCGCATCCGCTACTTCCCCACGAACTCCCCGCCGGTCGCGAGCTTCACTGCCTCGCCCACGTCCGGCGCGGCACCGCTCACCGTGAACTTCAACGCGTCGGCGTCGACGGATGTCGACGGGGGCGCCCTCACGTACGCGTGGGATCTCGACGGCAATGGCCTCTACAACGACGCGACCGGAGTCACGACGAGCCGCACCTACGCGGCCGGCAATGTGACGGTGGGTCTGCGGGTCACCGACTCGCAGGGTGCCTCGGGAACGGCGTCGGTGCTCATCTCGCCGGGGAACACGCCACCGACCGCGACCATCACCACTCCGAACTCCGGTCTCACGTGGAAGGTCGGCGACTCGATCAGCTTCTCCGGCTCCGGCTTCGACACCGAAGACGGTGGCGCGCTGCCCGCGTCCAAGCTGTCGTGGCTCGTGAGCCTGCTGTCGTGCGACGACCAGGGCAACAACTGCGTCACCCGGCGCAGCGACCCCTTCACGGGCGTCGCGGGCGGGACGACCGTCGCACCCGACTGGAGCGGTGAAGGGAACAACCTCCTCGAGTTCAAGCTGACCGCGACCGACTCAACCGGCCTCACCAACGTCAAGACCGTCCGCCTCACGCCGCAGAAGGTCACCATGACCTTCCAGTCGAACCCGACGGGGCTGCAGCTCACCGCCGCGTCCGACACCAAGACCGCGCCGTTCTCGCGCACGGTCATCGTCGGTTCGCAGAACACGTTGGCAGCGCCGAGCCCGCAGTTGCTCGGCGGCAAGACCTACCAGTTCACCGGTTGGTCCGACGGGGGCGCGGTGAGCCACACGGTCAGCGCGCCTGCCTCGGCCACCACCTACACCGCAACCTACGTCGAGATCGCCAATCCCGGTCTGGTGGCGTCGTACGGCTTCGAAGCCGGCTCCGGGACCACGATCGCCGACTCGTCGGTGTTCGGCAACACCGGCACCGCGGCCGCGACGACGTGGAACACGACCGGGAAGTTCGGCAACTCGTTGACGTTCAACGGGACGTCGAGTCGGGTGAACGTGCCCGACGCGTCGTCGTTGGATCTGACGACCGGCGCGACTGTCGAGGCGTGGGTCAACCCCTCGACCGTGGCGCCGGCGTGGAACACCACCGTGATGAAGGAGAACCTCGCCGCCGGTGACCTGAGCTATGCGCTCGAGGCGAACACGCCGTACGGCGGTGCCGGCGGCTGGAACGTCGTCGGTACGACCACGCGTGCGGCGGAGAACCCGGCGCGGTTGCCCGCCAACACGTGGACGCACACCACGATGACGTACGACGGATCGAACATCCGGTACTACGAGAACGGCACCTTGGTCACGACCACCCCGGCCACGGGGAGCGTCACGAACGGCAACGGTCCCCTGAGCATCGGGGGCAACACGATCTGGGGTGAGTACTTCACGGGCCGGATCGACGAGGTGCGGGTCTACAACCGGGCCTTGACCGCGGCGGAGATCGTGGTCGACCGCGACACGCCGATCGCGTCCGACACCACGCCGCCGAGCGCGCCGGGGACGCTCACCGCGACCGGTGCGTTGGGCCGGGTGAACCTCTCGTGGGGTGCGGCGACCGACAACATCGGCGTCGCGGGCTACGACGTCCACCGGAGCACGACCGCGGGCTTCACGCCGAGTGTGGCGAACCGCGTCGCGCAACCGACCGGCACCACCTACGCCGACATCGTGCCGGCAGGCACCTACTACTACCGGGTGATCGCCCGCGACGGCACCGGCAACGTCGGTGCGGCGTCGAACCAGGCCTCGGCCACCGCCTCCGCCGACCAGGTGCCTTCGGCGCCGGGCACCGTGACGGCGACCGGTTCTCTGGGTCGGGTGACGCTCGCCTGGAGCGCCGCGACCGACGACGTGGGTGTCGCGCGCTACGACGTCTTCCGGGGCACGACCTCCGGGTTCACGCCTGCGGTCGCGAACCGGATCGCGCAGCCGACCACGCCCGGCTACGTCGACAACGTGGCGGCCGGCACCTACTTCTACCGGGTGATCGCGGTCGACACCGCCGGTCAGTCGGGTCCGGCATCGAACGAAGCAACGGGCACCGCGACCGCCGACACGACGGCTCCGACCGTGTCGGTGACCGCGCCGGCGAACAACGCGACGGTGTCGGGAACGGTCGCGATCACCGCGACTGCGGCCGACAACGTGGCGGTGGCCGGGGTGCAGTTCAAGATCGACGGGGTGAACTTCGGTTCGGAAGACACCGTGGCGCCGTACGCGACGTCGTGGGACAGCCGCACCGCGTCGAACGCAGCCCACGCCATCAGCGCCGTTGCCCGCGACGCCCAGGGCAACACGACCACTGCCGCGGTCGGCGTGATCGTGGCCAACACGGCACCCACCGGTCTGGTGGCGGCCTACGGTTTCGAAGCGGGTTCCGGGACCTCGATCGCCGACTCGTCGGCGGTCGGCAACACCGGCACGGCGGCCGCGACGACGTGGAACACGACCGGGAAGTTCGGCAACTCGTTGACGTTCAACGGGACGTCGAGCCGGGTGAACGTCCCCGACGCGTCGTCGTTGGATCTGACGACGGGTGCGACGGTCGAGGCGTGGGTGTACCCGACGTCTGTCGCGCCGGCGTGGAACACCACCGTGATGAAGGAGAACACCGCGGCCGGCGACCTGAGCTACGCGCTGGAGGCGAACACCCCGTACGGCGGTGCGGGGGGTTGGAACGTCATCGGTACGACCACCCGCGCGGCGGAGAACGCGGCTCGCCTGCCCGTCAACAGCTGGACCCACACGGTGATGACCTACGACGGGTCGAACATCCGCTTCTACCAGGACGGTGTCCTCGTCGCGACGACTCCGGCGACGGGGAACATGACCAACGGCAACGGTCCCCTGAGCATCGGTGGCAACACGATCTGGGGTGAGTACTTCACGGGCCGGATCGACGAGGTCCGGGTGTACAACCGGGCCTTGACCGCGGCGGAGATCGTGGTCGATCGCGACACGCCGATCGCGGCCGACTCCACGCCGCCGAGCGCGCCGGGGACGCTCACCGCGACCGGTGCGTTGGGCCGGGTGAACCTCTCGTGGGGTGCGGCGACCGACAACATCGGCGTCGCGGGTTACGACGTCCACCGGAGCACGACCGCGGGCTTCACGCCGAGTGTGGCGAACCGCGTCGCGCAACCGACCGGCACCACCTACGCCGACATCGTCGGTGCGGGTACGTACTACTACCGGGTGATCGCCCGCGACGGCACCGGCAACGTCGGTCCCGCCTCGAACGAAGCATCGGGTACGGCGACGGCCGATCAGCCGCCGTCGGCACCAGGAACCGTGACGGCGACCGGGTCGCTGGGTCAGGTCACCCTCGCGTGGAGCGCGGCGACCGACGATGTCGGAGTCGCGCGCTACGACGTGCACCGCAGCACGACGGCCGGGTTCACCCCCGCCGTGGCGAACCGGATCGCGCAGCCGACGACCCCCGGCTACGTCGACAACGTGGCGGCCGGGACGTACTTCTACCGGGTGATCGCGGTCGACACCGCCGGTCAGTCGGGTCCGGCGTCGAACCAGGCGACCGGAACCGCCACGGCCGACACGACGGCGCCGACGGTGTCGATCACCGCTCCGGCGAACAACGCGACTGTGTCCGGCACGGTCGCCGTGACCGCGACTGCGGCCGACAACGTGGCCGTGGCCGGGGTCCAGTTCAAGATCGATGGGGTGAACGTCGGGTCCGAGGACACCGTGGCGCCGTACACGGCGTCGTGGGACAGCCGGACCGTCTCGAACGCGACGCACACCATCAGTGCCGTGGCACGAGACGCGTCGGCGAACAGCACGACGACCTCGATCAGCGTGACAGTCGCCAACACTGCGCCCACCGGGCTCGTGGCGGCCTACAACTTCAACGCAGGCAGCGGCACTGCGATCGCCGACAACTCCGGGAACGGACGGAGCGGCACCGCCAGCAGCCCGGTGTGGAACACCACCGGGAAGTACGGCAACTCGCTCACCTTCAACAGTGCCGCGAACCTGGTGACGGTGGCCGACAATGCTGCTCTCGACCTGACGACCGGCGCGACGCTCGAGGCCTGGGTGTACCCGACAACGACCGACACCGCCTGGCGGACGATCCTGATGAAGGAGAACCCGGCAGCCGGAGACCTGAGCTACGCGCTCGAGGCGAACACGCCCTACGGAGGCGCCGGTGGCTGGCAGGTCGTCGGCACGTCGACCCGGGCAGCCGAGAACACCGCACGTCTGCCGGTGAACACCTGGACGCACGTCGCCATGACCTACGACGGCGCAAATCTCCGCTTCTACCAGGGCGGGGTGCTGATCTCGACCATCGCGTCGACGGGGAGCATGACGAACGGGAACGGCGGGTTGATCATCGGTGGCACCTCGATCTGGCCGGCAGAGTTCTTCGCCGGTCGGATCGACGAGGTGCGGGTGTACAACCGGGCCCTCACCGCCGCCGAGATCGTCGTCGACCGCGACACCGCGATCTAGATGGTCGAATCCGCTGCGTCGGCTCGATCGCTCACCGGTTCGAGTCCTGTGTAACTGTCCGCCGACTCCGCTTCTTCTCCTTGTGCCCGCCGCTAGCATCGCGGCGTGGCCAAGGTGACCTTCCCGATCACGGGTGACGCGACCGCCGATGCGCTCCTCGTGGAGGACCCGCTCGCGTTGCTCATCGGCATGCTGCTCGACCAGCAGGTCCCGATGGAGTGGGCGTTCCGGGGTCCGGCGACGCTCTCGGAGCGGCTCGGCGGTCTCGACGCCGCCCGGATCGCCGCCATGAGCCCCGAGGAGCTCGAGGCGGTCTTCAAGGAGAAGCCTGCGCTCCACCGCTACCCCGGGTCGATGGCGAAGCGCACGCACGCGCTCTGCGTCCACATCGTCGACACCTACGGCGGCGACGCGGCGAAGGTCTGGCGCGGGGTGCGCGATCCCGAGGTGCTGCTGGCGCGACTGCGGGCACTGCCCGGCTACGGAGACGACAAGGCGAAGATCATGCTCGCCATCCTGGCGAAGCGGTTCGGTCGGGCTCCGGCGGGGTGGGAACGCGTCGCGGCTCCCTTCTCCGACGACCGACCGCGCTCGGCCGCCGACGTCGATTCCCCCGAGGCACTCCTCCGGGTGCGGGAGTGGAAGCGTGACCAGAAGGCCAAGAAGGCCAAGAAGGCCACGGCGCGCGGCGCGACCGACTGAGAGATCGCTCAGCGTTCGGCTCCGGCCGGGTGGTGCGAACTGGGACAATCACGTCTGGATCGGTCTCCAAGAGCCGGACGAGTGGGTCGATCGGCCTGTAGTTGGGGCCTGATCCCATCCTTACGCTGGATTCTCGGAACCTTCACCCCGCCGGTCCCCTCGCCGGCCAGGAGGCGTACGGATGCGCAAGTTCTCGGGATCAGGCCGCACTGCGGCGATCGTTCTGCTCTTCGCCATGGTCGGCGCGCTCGTCCCCGCGCTCGCGGCCAGTCCGGCGGCCGCCGCCGACTGTGAGGGCGCCAACGCGATCGTCTGCGAGAACGCCCGGCCCGGGAACCCGCCGTCGGAGTGGAACGTCGGCAACGACGGTGACCCCAGCATCCAGGGGTTCGCCACCGACATGAGCGTGAACGTGGGCGACACGGTCGGGTTCAAGGTCGAGACCGACGCCAGCGACTACACGGTGAAGATCTTCCGCATCGGCTACTACGGCGGCGACGGCGCCCGGCTCGTCGACACGGTCACGCCCACGGCGACGCTGCCGCAGGTCCAACCGGCGTGTCTCACCGACGCGTCGGGGCTGGTCGACTGCGGGAACTGGTCGGAGTCGGCCTCGTGGGCGGTTCCGGGCGATGCCGTCTCGGGGGTCTACGAAGCGTTGCTCTCGCGTCCCGACACGGGTGGCGACAGCGCGATCACCTTCGTGGTCCGCGACGACGCGAGCACGTCGGACATCCTCTACCAGACATCGGACGCCACCTGGCAGGCCTACAACATCTACGGCGGGAACAACCTCTACACCGGGACGAGCGCCGGCGCCGCCGGTGCCGCGTACAAGGTGAGCTACAACCGTCCGCTCCTCGGCCGCACCAACGGCCTCGAGGGCAACAGCTTCTTCGCGGCCGAGATGCCGATGGTTCGGTTCCTGGAGCGCAACGGGTACGACGTGAGCTACTTCAGCAACGTCGACACCAACTCCCGGGGATCGCTGATCGAGAATCACCGGATGTTCCTGTCGTCGGGCCACGACGAGTACTGGTCCGGCGCCATGCGCACGAACGTCGAAGCGGCGCGCGACGCCGGTGTGAACCTCTCGTTCTTCTCGGGCAACTCGATCTTCTGGCGCACGCGGTTCGAGCCGACGATCGACGGCTCCGACGCTGCCGACCGGACCCTCGTGTCGTACAAGGAGACCCACTCGGGAGTCTCGCCGTCGGAGGTGGATCCGACCGGTGAGTGGACCGGCACCTGGCGCGACCCGCGGTTCGCGTCGCCGCCCGAAGGCGGATGGCCCGAGAACCAGCTGATGGGTGGACTCTCCACGGTCAACGGCATCCGCAACGACGCTCTCACCGTGTCGTCCGCCTTCAGCGACATGCGGATCTGGCGCAACACCGCGGCCGCGAACCTCGCGCCCGGAACGACGTACACGATGCCGGTCGGCACCCTCGGCTACGAGTGGGGCGGCGACATCGACAACGGCTTCCGGCCGGCCGGGCTCGTCGACCTGTCGGCGACCACGATCGCGGAGACGCTGTACGGCGCGCCCGGCGGGGGCGACGGCGTGGGCGGTGGGCTCTTCACCAACTACGGCAGCTCGACCGGTCCCGGTCCCGCCACCAACAACCTGACCCTGTACCGCGCCGCCAGCGGTGCGCTGGTGTTCAGCACCCAGACGGTGCAGTGGTCCTGGGGCCTCGACGACGTGCACGACGCGCCGGGGACGACGACCGACCCGGTGATGCAGCAGGCGACCGTCAACCTCTTCGCCGACATGGGGATCCAGCCCGGATCGCTGATGCCGGGCCTGACGGCCGCGACCGCGACGGCCGACACCACCGCGCCGACGACCACCTTCACGATCCCGTCGGAGCACGCGATCTTCGACACCGGCCAGACCGTCACGGTGACGGGTACCGCCGCCGACGTCGATGGTGCGGTCGGCGGCGTCGAGATCTCGGTCGACGGCAGCACCTGGCACCCGGCCACCCCGACCGGCGCCGACGGCTCCTGGTCGACCTGGTCGTACCTGTGGACGCCCTCGACGCTCGGCGACGTGACCCTCCGGGCCCGCGCCGCCGACGACAGCGCCAACCTGGGTGCCACGGCAACGGTCACCGTTGCGGTCACCTACTCCTGCCCGTGCTCGGTGTTCGGCCCCGCGGCGGCACCGGCCACCGCCGACTCGGGTGACGCGACTCCGGTCGAGGTCGGCCTGAAGTTCCGCTCCGATGTCGACGGGTACGTCACCGGCGTCCGGTTCTACAAGGCTGCCGCCAACACCGGCACCCACGTCGGCACGCTCTGGAGCACCACCGGTACCACGCTCGCCACCGCGACCTTCTCGGGTGAGTCGGCGACGGGTTGGCAGGAGGTCCTGTTCTCCGAGCCGGTCGCGGTCACCGCCGGCACCACCTACGTGGCGTCGTACTCCGCTCCCGCCGGCCACTACTCCGCCGACAACAACGCCTTCACCGCCGCGGGCATCGACACCGCCCCGCTCCACGCGCTGCAGGTGGGCGTCGACGGTGGCAACGGCGTCTTTGCCTACGGCGCCGGGACCTTCCCCACGGTGACCTTCGGCGACACGAACTACTGGGTCGACCCGGTGTTCACCGACACCCTCGACTCCGACACGACGGCTCCTACGGTCGTGGGTTCGACACCCGCGGGTGGCGCAACCGAGGTTGCGACCTCGATGCAACCGACCGCGACCTTCAGCGAAGGGGTGAACGCGGGATCCATCACGTTCACCCTCCGGGACGCGGCCGACACCGTGGTCGACGGCACGATCACCTACGGTGCCGCCTCCCACACGGCCACCTTCGCGCCGACGTCGCCGCTCACCCTCGGCACCGTCTACACGGCGACCGTCGCCGGCGTCGAGGACACGACCGGCAACGTCATGGCCGCTCCTGTCTCGTGGTCCTTCACCACCACGGCGACTCCGCCCGACACGACCGCGCCCACGGTGACCTCGACGTCGCCGCTCGCCGGCGCCACCGGAGTGCCGGCTGGCGCGGCCCCGCTCGCGACCTTCTCCGAGTCGGTCCAGGCCGGCACGATCTCCTTCACCCTGCGCGACGCGGCCAACACAGCCGTGGCCGGATCGACGACGTACGACACGGTGACCCACACCGCGACCTTCACCCCGTCGACGCAGCTGGCGACCAGCTCGGTGTACACGGCGACGGTGGCGGGTGCCCGTGACACGGCCGGGAACGCGATGGCCGGTCCGACGACCTGGTCGTTCACGACCACGGCAGCCGCGAGCGGCTGCCCCTGCTCGATCTGGTCGGCCGGTGCCACGCCAGCGGTCGCGGCCGAGAACGACCCGGCTTCCGTGGAGCTCGGCGTGAAGTTCCGGTCCGACACCAACGGCTGGATCTCGGGCGTGCGGTTCTACAAGGGTTCGGGCAACACGGGGACGCACGTGGGGAACCTGTGGTCGGCGTCGGGCACGTTGCTCGCCACCGCGACGTTCTCGGGTGAGTCGGCTTCGGGTTGGCAGCAGGTGAGCTTCTCCTCGCCGGTCGCGGTCACGGCGAACACCACCTACGTCGCCTCCTACCTCGCTCCGAACGGCCGGTACGCGGCGACGGCGAACGGGTTGACCGCGGCGGTCGACACCGCGCCGCTCCACGCGGTCGCGGGTGCTGCATCGGGTGGCAACGGCGTGTACCAGTACGGCTCCACGTCGGCCTTCCCGAACTCGAGCTTCCAGAACACGAACTACTGGGTCGACCCGGTGTTCACCGACGTCGCACCGGCCGACACGGCAGCTCCGACCGTCACGGCGACCGCTCCGACGGCGGGTGCGACCGGTGTGGCGACGGCGATTGCTCCGACGGCGACGTTCTCGGAGCCGGTCCAGGCCGGGTCGGTCTCGTTCATCGTGCGCGACGCCGCGAACGCGGTCGTGGCCGGGGCGACGACCTACGACACGATCACCCACACGGCGACGTTCACTCCGTCGACTCCGCTCAACGCCGGCGTCCAGTTCACGGCGACGGTGAGCGGCGCGCTGGACGCGGCGGGGAACGCGATGGCTGCTCCGAGCACCTGGTCGTTCACGACGGCGGCGGGTGTGGCGACGGGTCCGTTCACGATCTGGTCGGCGGGTTCGTCTCCCGACGTTGCGGCGACGGGCGACACGGGTGCGGTCGAGCTTGGTGTGAAGTTCCGGGCCGACTCCGACGGGTTCGTGTCGGGCGTGCGGTTCTACAAGGGTTCGGGCAACACGGGGACGCACGTGGGGAACCTGTGGTCGGCGTCGGGCACGTTGCTCGCCACCGCGACGTTCTCGGGTGAGTCGGCTTCGGGTTGGCAGCAGGTGAGCTTCTCGTCGCCGGTCGCGGTGACGGCGGCCACCACGTACGTGGTGTCGTACTTCGCGCCGAACGGCCACTACGCCGCGACGAGCAGCGGGTTGGCCTCTGCGGTCGACAACGCTCCGCTCCACGCGCTCGCCGGTGGCTCGTCGGGTGGCAACGGTGTGTACCGGTACGGTTCGGCGTCGGCGTTCCCGTCGGCGAGCTACCAGAACACCAACTACTGGGTCGACGCGGTCTTCACGACCACTCCGGTGTCCGACACCACCGCGCCGACGGTCACGACGACCGCTCCGACGGCGGGTGCGACCGGTGTGGCGACGGCGATTGCTCCGACGGCGACGTTCTCGGAGCCGGTGCAGGCCGGGTCGGTCTCGTTCATCGTGCGCGACGCCGCGAACGCGGTCGTGGCCGGGGCGACGACCTACGACACGATCACCCACACGGCGACGTTCACTCCGTCGACCTACCTGGCGACGAGCTCGGTGTACACCGCGACCGTGAGCGGCGCGCTGGACGCGGCGGGGAACGCGATGGCTGCTCCGAGCACCTGGTCGTTCACGACGACGGCGGGTGTGGCGACGGGTCCGTTCACGATCTGGTCGGCGGGTTCGTCTCCCGACGTCGCGGCGACGGGCGACACGGGTGCGGTCGAGCTGGGCGTGAAGTTCCGGGCCGACTCCGACGGGTTCGTGTCGGGCGTGCGGTTCTACAAGGGTTCGGGCAACACCGGGACGCACGTCGGCAACCTGTGGTCGGCGTCGGGCACCCTGCTCGCGACGGCGACGTTCTCGGGTGAGTCGGCGTCGGGTTGGCAGCAGGTGAGCTTCTCGTCGCCGGTCGCGGTGACGGCGAACACGACGTACGTGGTGTCGTACTTCGCGCCGAACGGTCACTACGCGGCGACGGCCGAGGGCCTCGCGGCCGCGGTCGACAACGCTCCGCTCCACGCGCTCGCCGGCGACAGCTCAGGTGGCAACGGTGTGTACCGGTACGGTTCGGCGTCGGCGTTCCCGACGGCCAGCTTCCGCAACACCAACTACTGGGTCGACACCGTCTTCACCACCGCTCCGCCCGCCTCCGACACCACCGCTCCGACGGTCACGACGACCGCTCCGACGGCGGGTGCGACCGGTGTGGCGACGTCGACTGCTCCGACGGCGACGTTCTCGGAGCCGGTCCAGGCCGGCACGATCTCCTTCACGGTCCACGACGCGAGCGACACGGTCGTGGCCGGCACCGTGGCGTACGACACGATCACCCGCACGGCGACGTTCACGCCGTCGGCGCACCTGGCGACGAGCTCGGTGTACACCGCGACCGTGAACGGCGCCCAGGACGTGGCCGGGAACACGATGGCCGCTCCGACCACCTGGGCGTTCACGACGGCCGACGCCTCGACGACCCTGTCGACCGTCTTCTCGAGCGGTGTCACGCCCATCCTCAGTGACTCCGGCGACGCAAGCTCCGTGGAGCTCGGCATGAAGTTCCGTTCCGACGTCGCCGGGAGCGTGACCGGCGTCCGCTTCTTCAAGGGCGTCGGCAACACCGGGACACACGTGGGGAACCTGTGGTCGGCGTCGGGCACCCTGTTGGCGACGGCGACGTTCTCGAACGAGACGGCGTCGGGTTGGCAGCAGGTGACCTTCTCGTCGCCGGTGGCGATCGATGCCAACACCACGTATGTGGTGTCGTACCTCGCCCCGAACGGACACTACGCCGCCGACAACGACTTCTTCGCCACCGCCGGTTTCGACAACGGCGTGCTCCACGCACTCTCCACGGCGGCTGCGGGCGGCAACGGCGTGTACCAGTACGGGGCGAGCTCGACCTTCCCGACGGGGAGCTACCGGGCGTCGAACTACTGGGTCGACGTGGTCTTCGCGTCCGCCTGACCGGCGTCGGCTTCGTCGGGCCGTTCGACCGAGGTGGTCGGGAGCTCGAGGGTCACCACCGTGCCGCCGCCCGGGGCGGGGGCGGCGGCAACGGTGCCGTCGTGTTCGTCCATCACGCCCCGCACGATCGACAGGCCGAGCCCCGAACCGGGCATCGACCGCGCGTCCGGAGCCCGGTAGAAGCGGTCGAACACGTGCGGGAGGTCGGCTGGAGCGATCCCGGGGCCGTGGTCGCGGATCCGCACGGTTCCGCCGAGTTGGCGAACCTCGACCACCTGGCCGTGCGGGCTCCACTTGCAGGCGTTGTCGAGCACGTTGGCCAGCGCCCGTTCGATCTGGGCGCGGTGGCCGTGCACGAAGACGGGTTCCTCCGCCAGGAGGCGGGTCTCGACGTCGTGCGCGTGCAGGTTGGCTCGGTCGACGGCCCGCTCGACGAGCTCGTCGAGCCGGAGCGTCGCGGCTTCGTCGCCTGCGTCCGACGTGTCGTCGCGCGCGAGCTCGACGAGATCGCCGACGAGCACGCTCAACTCCTCCATCTGGGTGGTGACGTCGCCGAGGAGTCGGTCGCGCTCGTCGGCCGGCATGTCGGACTGGCGGGCGAGCACCTCGATGTTGGTGCGCACACTCGTGAGCGGTGTCCGCAGCTCGTGGCTCGCGTCGGCCACGAGCTGGCGTTGCTGCTCCCGCGACGCAGCCAGTGCGCCGAGCATGGTGTTGAAGCTCGCCGCGAGCCGCCCGAGCTCGTCGCGCCGCTTGATGTCGATGGATGCGTCGAGATCCTGGGTCTCGGCGACGTGCTCCGCCGCCGCGGTGAGGCGCTCGACCGGCCGAAGGACCGCCCGGGCGACGATGAAGCCGAGCAGGCCGGCGAGCGCGATCCCACCGAGCGCCACGAGGATCAGCGTGATCCGCAACGACGCCAGCGTGTTGTCGATCTCGTCGAGCGGCTTCGCGATCTGCACCGCAGTTCCCGTCCCGGTCCCGACGGTGATCATGCGCAGGTGCTCGCCACCGGCGGAGACGCTCCGGATCGTCGTCCCGGATCGGCCGTCGGCGAGCCGCTCGTCGGATGCATCGACGGGAAGGGTGACGGTCTGGTCGCTCGGCGCGCTGATGCTGCCGTCGGTGCTGATGATCTGCACGTACTGCTCGGCGCGCGGAAACGGTACGGGGGTGGGCTGGCCGCCGAACGGTGCCTCGCCGGGACCGACGGAGAAGTCGGCAAACCGTCGGGCCTGTTCCTGCAGCGTCCGGTCGGCCTCGTCGAAGAGGCGGTTCTGCACCGTCACGTAGGCGATGCCGGCCGCGAGGGCGATCGCGATCGCGACGGCTGCCGCGGCGAGCAGGGTGAGGCGGGCGCGGCAGGCTCACGCGCCCTCGCGCATCACGTAACCGACGCCCCGGACTGTCTGGATCAGGCGCGCCTCGCCACCTCCCTCGGTCTTGCGCCGCAGGTACCCGATGTACACGTCGAGCGAGTTGGAGCTCGTCTCGAAGTCGTAGCCCCAGACGCGTTCCAGGATCAGCTCACGGGTCAGCACCCGCTTCGGGTTGCGCAGGAGCAACTCGAGCAGGAGGAACTCGGTGCGCGTCAGCTCGATCTCCCGATCGCCCCGGCGGACCTCCCGCGTCTCGGGATCGAGAGAGAGGTCGGCGAAGCGCATCGCCGCGCCGTCGGGCTCGAGCGTCCGCCGGAGCAGGGCCCGGAGGCGCGCGAGCAGTTCCTGGAGCGCGAACGGCTTGACGAGGTAGTCGTCGGCGCCGGCATCGAGGCCGGCGACCCGGTCGGGGATGGTCTCGCGGGCCGTGAGCATGAGGATCGGCACGGGGTCGCCGGCGAGCCGGAGTCGACGGCACACCTCGAGGCCGTCGAGGTGTGGCATCAACACGTCGAGCACGATCGCGTCGGCCGGTCCGAGGGCCTGGGCTTCGAGTGCTTCCTGGCCGTCGGCTGCCGTCGTCACGGTGTACCCCTCGTAGCGAAGGGCGCGGCGCAACGGCATCACGCACCGCTTGCTCGTCATCGACCACCAGCACGTTCGCGCCCACACCACTCACGGCAACATCATCGACCGGTGATCTGAGAAACCGGTGAACAACCGGTGGGTTCTCTCAACCACGGGTTCGGCTCTGGTGCGCGAAGCCGATGAACCCGTAGCCCAGCAGGGCGATCCCCGGGAGGAGGAACCACCACTTCAGGGGGATGCCGACGAGGGTGAGCGCGGTGCCGACGCCGATCGCGAGGGGCCAGATGCTCGTCTCGGGGAGGTAGAGGCCCCCGGAGTCGGGATCGTCGGCTGCGGCCGGGCCCGCGGCGTCGCGTTCGCGTTCGCCGGTCTCGACGTCGTCCTGCACCGAGCGCAGCCGCAGGTGGAACCAGCCGGCGGTGATGAAGGAGAACGCCGCACCCGCGACGAACAACACCTCGCCGGTCACCCCACCCTGGTCGCCGTACGGATCGAAGATCCCGTAGACGACCCCGGCCGCCGCGAACGCGATCCCCATCAACGCGAAGATGAGCGTCTCGGTGGTGACGCCCCGGCGCGGCTCGACGCCCTCATGGTTCGCTCCGGCTGCGGCGCTCGATCGCTCACCCGCGCTTGCCCGTTCGGGCCCGTCCGCGCCTCCGCCTGCGCTCACTGGTTGCTCTCGAACTCTTTGACGGTGTGCTCGGGGTGGTTCGCGTCCCACACGGGTCGTTCGGATCGGATGCGCGGGAGCCCGTCGGGGAAGTTGCCGATCGGCGGTGGCGACGGCGCCCACCACTCCAACGTCTGGGCGTCCCACGGGTCGTTCCCGACGCGTTCCCCCTTGCGCAGGGTTCTCCACACGTTCCAGAGGAACGGGAGCGTCGAGAGGCCGAGGATCATCGCACCGACGGTGGAGACGAGGTTGAGCGTCGCGAAACCCGACGACTCCGTGTAGCTCGCGACCCGTCGGGGCATCCCCTTCATGCCGAGGTCGTGTTGCACCAGGAAGGTGAGGTTGAACCCGATGAACATCAACCAGAACTGCGTCTTCGCCCAGCCCTCGTGCAGCTTCCGGCCGGTGAACTTCGGGAACCAGTAGTGGATGCCGGAGAAGAGCGCGAACACCGACCCACCGAAGAGCACGTAGTGGAAGTGCGCGACCACGAAGTACGAGTCGGTGAGGTGGAAGTCGATCGATGCCGAAGCCAGCATCACGCCGGTGACGCCACCGATCACGAAGGTGAGGAGGAAGCCGATGGCGAACAGGAGGGGACTGTCGAACGTGAGACTCCCGCCCCACATGGTGCCGATCCAGTTGAAGAACTTGATGCCCGTCGGCACTGCGATCAGCATCGTGAGGAACCCGAAGAACGGGAGGAGCACCACACCGGTCGCGTACATGTGGTGCGCCCACACGCCGATCGAGAGGATCCCGATCGCGACCGTGGCTGCGACGAAGATCTTGTACCCGAACACCGGCTTGCGCGAGAACACGGCGAACACCTCGGTCACGACGCCGAAGAACGGCAACACCAGGATGTAGACCTCGGGGTGTCCGAAGAACCAGAACAGGTGCTGCCACAGCACGGGCACTCCGCCGTGGTTCGCGTCGAAGATGTGCGCTCCGTAGTGCCGGTCGGCGTACAGCAGGACCCCCGCGGCCGTGAGGACCGGGAAGACCATCAGCACCAGCACCGTCGTCACCAACATGTTCCAGGTGAAGATCGGCATGCGCAGCATCGTCATGCCGGGCGCGCGCATCGTCGCGATCGTGGTCACGACGTTCACCGCGGTGAGGATCCCGGAGATCCCCACCAGGGTGATGCCGATGATCCAGAAGTCGCCGCCGAGGCCCGGTGAGCGGACACCGTCGGAGAGCGGCGTGTAGGCGAACCAGCCGAAGCTCGCCGCACCGCTCGACGTGAAGAACCCCGAGATCATCACGACCCCGCCACTGAGGTAGACCCAGTACGAGATCTGGTTGAGGCGCGGGAACGCCATGTCGCGTGCGCCGATCTGCAATGGCACCAAGAAGTTCGCGAGCCCGAACGCGAACGAACCGAGGAACAGGAACAGCATGATGCTGCCGTGCATCGTGAACAGCTCGTTGTACCGGGCGTCGCTCACGAGGTTCTGTTCCGGCTGCGCGAGCTGCGCCCGCATGATCATCGCCATCAGCCCACCGATCAGGTAGAAGCTGAACGCGGTGACCATGTAGGCGATGCCGATGTCCTTGTGGTCGGAGCTCGTGAGCCAGCGCAGCAACCCGCTGGGGTGGTGCTGCACCGTCGGAGTGGGTTCCGGCGCCGGCGGTCGTTCCTCGAGGATGGTCACGACGCCGGCACGATCGGCTGGGGGAGGGCTTTCGCGTCGCGGAGCCACTGCTGGTACTCGGCCGACGGCAGGGCCCGCAGCGTGAACGACATCTGCCAGTGGCTCAGACCGCAGTACTCGGCACAGCGACCCACCCACGTGCCGGGTTCCTTCACGTACACCTCGATCTGGTTGTCGATGCCGGGGATGAGGTCGCGCTTCTCGAGGAACTCCGGGACCCAGAACGAGTGGATCACGTCGCGGGCTTCGAGGCGGAAGCGCACCGTCTTGCCGACGGGGAGCACGAGCTCGGCGGGGTGGTCGGGCGTGCCGGCGACGGTGACGCCGTCGTCGGGATAGTCGAACTGCCACTGCCACTGGAACCCGATCACGTCGACCCGGAGGTCGGGGTCGGCGTGCAGCGCGGTGAGCTGGTTGTTCACGCCGAGCGTCAGCGCGAACAGCACGCCGACGAGCAGGAGCGGGACCACCGTGTAGAAGAGCTCGAGCTTGATCATGGTCTGGCGCTGCTCGGGGATCGCATCCGAGCGACGGCGGTAGCGCACGACCGACCAGGCGACGAGTCCCCAGATGAGGGCGACGACCAGCATCGCGATCACGAAGAAGATCCGCCACAGCTCGAGCGTGTCTTCGCCCTGGCTCGTGATCGGATCGGGGAAGCCGAAGTTCGAGCTGCACCCGCCGAGCAGGACCGGGGCGGCGAGGACCGAGGCGACGATCAGACCGGTGCGGGCCGGAGCCGCACGGGAGGAGGCCGAGACGCGCGGGTGGGTCATCGCGACGCGGACGTTACCGGACCGTGGCAGGGCGGGGAGGGTTGCCTTCGGCGGCGTCGAGCTCACGATCGATGCGGACGCCTCGCCGCTCCTCGTGGCGCATCCACTGCGCGAGCAGGACGCCGCCCGCGGCGAGGCCGACGAGGTCGCCGAGCACCCACATGATCGCCGCACCCCGGTGCTGGAGGTCGACGACCGCGGCGATCGACCCGACGGCCTGCCCGTCGAGCGGGTGCGTCGTGCTGAGCAGGGCCAGGCCGAGGAAGGCGTGGAGCGGGACGGTGAGCAGGATCAAGGCGAGACGGGCGCCGTAGGGGATCCGCCAGGCCACCGGGTCGAGGCCGACGGTGATCCAGAAGAACAGCGAGCCGACGACGAAGAAGTGCGCGTGCACGACCTCGTGGACGAACGCGTTCCGGACGGAGAGGCCGTACAACGGGGTGAAGTAGAGGGCGAAGAGGGTGAACCCGAACAGGAACCCGACGACCAGCGGATGGCTGAGGACCTTGACCGGGCCCGAATGGAGGAACCGCAGCAACCGGGTCTGGGTGGCGCGCGACGACGCCTGGAGGGCGAGGGTCACGGGCGCCCCGAGCGCGAGGAGGAACGGACCGGCCATGCCGAGGAGCACGTGTTGGAGGACATGGGCGTCGAAGCGGGTGTCGTCGGCGGCGACGAACGACTGCGTGGCGACCACGAGCACCGCGAGTCCGGCGGCGAAGCAAGCGCTCCGGGCAACCGACCACGTGCGGCCGCGCTCGCGCAACCGTTGGACGCCGATGAAGTAGAGCGCGCCGGTCGACGCGACGAGCAGCGCCGGTGCCGGTGCGAACGACCACGCGGTGAAGAGCTCTGCGACCTGCGCCACGCGCACGGGATCACGGTACTCCGCCGCGTGTCGAAGTGTCCGGAGCGGTCCTGGTGGCGGGTCGGGCCCGGTGCTAGACCTCGGAAGTGGATTCGGTCGGGCAAGCCCTGGATCCAGTGTCTGCCTCCGGGCGCGCGCGGGCGGATCGCACGTCTCCCCTCGCGGTGGGCGTCGTCGTCTGGCTCGCGTCGGAGTCGATGTTCTTCGGCGGCCTGTTCGCGGCGTGGTTCGTCTTGCGCGCGCACAACGCGCCCGCGTGGCCTCCGAAGGGCGACGAGCTCGACGTAGCCCGCACGTTCGTGTTCACGCTCGCGCTGATCGCCTCGAGCTTCACGATCCACCATGCGGTGACGCTGGCCGAGCGCGGGAACCGTCGGTCGGCGGGACGTTGGCTCGCGGCGACGTTCGTGCTCGGTGCGGTCTTCATGCGTGGGCCAGGCCTGGGAGTACCGGACGCTCCCGTTCCCGTTCGACCGCGACTCGTACACGTCGATCTACTACCTCCTGACCGGTTTTCACGGCGCGCACGTGATCGCCGGCCTGGTGCTGATGGGCGCGGTCTCCTGGATCGTGTTCAGCGCAGGGAGCAAGGCGCCGCTGGGGCCGTCGATGCGGGCGACCAGCTACTACTGGCACTTCGTCGACGTGGTGTGGGTCGTGCTCTTCATCATCGTCTACGTGATCTCATGACGACCACGGTTCGGGATCGGCGCCGGTGGCTGATCGGACCGCTGGTCGCGCTCGGGATCACCACGACGACGTTCGCCGCCGTCGCCCTCTCTGCCGGTGCCACCACGTCGACCACCCAGAGCGCCGAGCCGGTGGCGAGCGAGGAGCTCGTCGCCCGGGGCGAGGAGCTCTACCTCACGAGCTGCGTCAGCTGTCACGGCGTCGCGGGGGCGGGAACCGACCTCGGCCCGTCGCTCCTCACCTCCGGCGAGGCCGCGGCCGACTTCTACCTCCGGACCGGACGGATGCCACTCGCCCAGCCGGCGCCGCAGCCCCCCGACAAACCCCGGGCCTACGACAACGACGAGATCGAAGCGCTCGTCGCCTACGTCGGATCGATCGGGAGCGGCCCCGGGATCCCCGTGATCGATCCCTCGCAAGGTGACCTCCAGGAAGGTGCGGAGCTGTTCCTCTCGAACTGTTCGGGCTGTCACAACTCGTCGGCGATCGGTGGCGCGCTGAGCGACGGCAACTACGCGCCGTCGCTCCAGCACACCGACACCGAGCAGATCGGCGAGGCGATGCGCATCGGTCCGGGGGAGATGCCGGAGTTCGGACCCGACGTGTTCACCGATCAGCAGGTGAACTCGATCGTGCGCTACGTGCGGTACCTGCACGCGCCCGAGGATCCCGGAGGCTTCGACCTGGGATACACCGGCCCGGTGCCGGAAGGGTTCGTCGCGTTCCTGTTCGGTCTCGGCGCGCTGATCGTCGTGGCCCGTTGGATCACCCGTGAGAAGGAACCGGAAGGGGAGCAGACCGCCCGTGACTGACGCATCCGAGATGAGCGAGCCCGAGCGGCGACGGGGTGGCGAGCTCGTTCCTGCGCTGCTGTTCGGTCTGGGCATCGTGGCCGGCCTGGCGCTGATGGTCACCTACGCGCTCGGTGGCCAGACCCAGATCGAAGGGATCCTCCTGTTCGTCGCGCTCGGGGGTATCGGGGCCGGCATGGTGTCGTGGTCGAAGCGGTTCATGACGACCGCACCCGAGACCGAACCCCGGCCGCGACTGGGTTCGACCGAGGCGGAGATCGAAGCGTTCTCCGACGACTTCGACCAGGGCGAGTACCAGCTCGAGCGGCGCGCGCTGCTCACGAAGCTCCTGCTCGGTGCGCTCGGTGCCCTCGGACTCGCGGCCCTGTTCCCGATCGCGTCGCTCGGCCCGCCGGCCCGCAAGAGCTTCCGGGTGTCGCCCTACAAGAAGGGGACCCGCCTGGTCACCGAGGAGGGGAAGCCGGTCCGGGCCGACAGCGTGAACGTCGACGGCGTCATCACCGTGTTCCCCGAGGGCGACGTCGGCGACGAGTTCTCCCAGGTGCTGCTCATCGGTCTCGATCCCGACGTCCCCTTCGTCGCCCGACCCGGTCGGGAAGGGTGGACTCCGCAGAACCTCGCCGCGTTCTCGAAGGTCTGCACCCACGCGGGTTGCCCGGTCGGGCTCTACCAGAACGCGCGCAAGGAGTTGCTCTGCCCCTGCCACCAGTCGACGTTCGCGGTCTACGACGCGGCGCGTCCGGTGTTCGGACCCGCGGCCACCTCACTCCCGCAGTTGCCCCTCGATGTCGACGCCGACGGGTTCGTGATCGCGGCCGGTGATCTCTCGGGCCCACCAGGCCCCGCCTACTGGAACCAGAAGTGGCTCTGGGAAGGCAACAAGTGAGCACAGCGGAGCGAACCATGGGGGCGTCCCGCACTCGGGCCGGGCGGGTCGGTCGCTACATCGACCAGCGCACGGGTCTGGCCCGCGTGGGGCGTACCGCGCTCCAGAAGATCTTTCCCAACCACTGGTCGTTCCTGCTCGGTGAGGTCGCGCTCTACTCGTTCCTGGTGCTGCTGCTGACGGGGATCTTCCTCACGTTCTTCTACGACCCGAGCGTCGCCTCGGTCACCTACCGCGGGAGCTACGCACCCCTGCGCGGCATCGAGGTGTCGCAGGCCTACCGCTCGGCCCTCGACCTGAGCTTCGACGTGAAGGCCGGCCTCGTCATGCGCCAGATGCACCACTGGGCCGCGTTGATCTTCCTCGCGTCGATCCTCGCCCACATCTGTCGAGTCTTTTTCACCGGCGCGTTCCGCAGGCCGCGTGAGCTCAACTGGGTCGTCGGGGTGACGCTCCTGTTGCTCGCGGTGTTGAACGGCTTCGCCGGCTACTCGCTGCTCGACGACCAGCTCTCCGGTACCGGGTTGCGCATCGGGTACTCGGTGCTGATCTCGGTTCCGTTCGTGGGTCCGTGGCTCGCGTCACTCGTGTTCGGAGGGAACTTCCCCGGAGAAGACATCATCCCGCGGTTGTTCGTGGTGCACGTGCTCATCGTGCCGCTCGCGATCCTCGGCCTGATCGGCGTCCACATGGCGTTTCTCATCCGCCATGTGCACACCCAGTTCGCCGGTCGCGGTGCGCGCGACGACAACGTGGTGGGCGAGCGACTCTGGCCCACGTACGCGTTCAAGGCGGGAGGCCTCTTCTTCCTCGTGGCCGCAGTGATCGCGCTGCTCGGCGGCATCGCACAGATCAACCCGGTCTGGCTCTACGGCCCGTTCCGGGCCGAGAACGTGAGCTCGGGCTCGCAGCCCGACTGGTACATGGGGTGGTTGGAGGGCGCGCTGCGCCTCCTCCCGAACTGGGAGACCCGGATCGGCAACTTCACGATCCCGAATCCGTTCTACTCGGGGGTCCTTCCGGCGGGGATCGCGTTCACGCTGATCTACCTCCATCCCTGGATCGAGGCGCGCCTCACCGGCGACCGGCGGGAGCACCACGTGCTCGACCGTCCCCGGGACCGGCCCTTCCGGACCGGGATCGGCGTCGCGGCGCTCACCGCGTTCACCGTGCTCGGCCTCGCCGGTTCGAACGACGTGATCGCGGTGTCGTTCGGGATGTCGGTGAACGTGCTCACCTACACCTTTCGGATCCTCTTCATCATCGGTCCGATCATCGCGTTCCTCGTGACCCACAAGCTGTGCCGCGAACTGCAACGGCGCGACGGGCCCGTCGTCGACCCGCTGCTCCCGCCCGACTGATCAGGTCCGCAAGGCCCGGCACGCAGTGGCCGTGTCGAGCGCGTTCTCGACTGCTCCTCCGGGGGTGAGCCCGCGGATCGCCCCGATCGCGCCGCGCGCCTCGGCCGCGGTGGTCGCGATGTCCGACGGGTCCGCGTCGCGGACCGCCTGCTCGATCGCGGTCGCGAGCTTGTCCATCTCTCCCTGCGCGGCGAGACCGTCGTCGGTGTCGGGCGGCTCGGCGCGGGCGATCCCGGACCGGAGCCGGAGCGCGGCTTCGGCAGTCGTCGCCGGCGGACCCGTCTCGGCCGTGTCGATCCAACGCGCGAGCTCGGTGCAGACCGTGTCGGCCCAGCGCCGCGCCGACTGTTTCGCCCTCGACGATTCCGCTCCGTTCGAGCAGCCGGTGGCGACCAGCGCGAGCACGGTGGCTCCGCACACCGTGGCCACGATCCGGCTGGATCGCGTCGCTCCGCCCATCAGTTGACGAGCTTGTCCCGGCCGTCCCAGTAGGGCGAACGGAGCTTGAACTTCTGGAGCTTCCCGGTGGCGGTCCGCACGAGTGAATCACGGAACTCGATCGACGTCGGGCACTTGAAGTGGGCGAGCCGGTCGCGGCAGAACCCGATCAACTCGACGTCGGTCGGTGCGTCTCGTGCGGGATCGCGGAGCACGACCAGCGCCTTGATCGTCTCACCCCACTTGGCGTCGGGGACTCCGATCACCGCCACTTCGGCGACCGCAGGATGCTGGTAGAGGCAGTCCTCGACCTCGATCGACGACACGTTCTCGCCCCCGGAGATGATCACGTCCTTCTTGCGGTCGGAGATCACGAGGTACGCGTCGTCGTCGACGTCGCCGCCGTCGCCGGTGTGGAACCACCCACCCTCGAGCGCCTTCGCCGACTCGACCGGCTGCTCCCAGTAGCCCTCGAACACCGTGTTCGAGCGGGCGAGCACCTCACCGTCGTCGTCGGTCGTGATGCGGACGCCGACCGCAGGCGACCCGGCCCGCGACAGCCGTTGGGCCCGGGTTGCGGCGTCGAGCGCGTCGTATTCGAGGCCGGCGCGGTTCACGGTGAGGAGCGGCGAGGTCTCGGTGAGGCCGTAGATCTGGATGAACTCCCAGCCGAGCTCGGCGTGGACGCGCTCGATCACCTTCGAGGGAGGCGGCGCGCCGGCGACCACCATCCGGACCCGATCCCGTCCCGGCACGGCTTCGCCGCGCTCCCGGCGGGCGGATGCGGCGTCGAGCACCATCGCGACGACCGCGGGCGCGCCCGCGAGGAATGTGACACCTTCGACGTCGATCCGGCGCAGGATCTCCTCACCGTCGATCTTGCGGATGATCACGTGCTTCCCACCCATCGCGGTGACCGCGTAGGGGAGGCCCCAGCCGTTGCAGTGGAACGTCGGGAGGGTGTGGAGGTACACGTCGCGGTCGGTCACGGTGGTGTGCCAACCGAATGTGACCGCGTTCACCCAGAGGTTGCGGTGGGTGAGCTGCACTCCCTTGGGGCGGGCGGTCGTTCCCGAGGTGTAGTTGATCGAGGCGGTGTCGTTCTCGTCGGTCGTCGTGAACCGCGGCGTTCCTTCGCCTCCGAACAGCTCGCCATCGCTCGCGGTACCGAGCACGAACCGATGGGCCACGTCGATCCCGCTCAGATCGTCGTCGAGCTCGGGGTCGACGAGCAGGGTCGTCGCGCCCGCATGAGCCACGATGTAGGCGATCTCGTCGGCATTGAGGCGGAAGTTCACCGGTACGAGCACACGACCGTACGTGCTCACGCCGAACAGCGCGACGAGGAACCGTGCCGCGTTCGGCGAGACGATCGCCACCCGTTCACCGGCGTCGAGGCCGAGCCCGTCGAGGTGGACGGCGAGCCCGCGTGCCATCGCCGCGAGTCGCGCGTACGTGATGCGACCGAGCCCGCCGCCAGGTGGGTCGGATTCGTCGACGATTGCCTCGCGGTGTCCGAACACCGTCTCGGCCTGATCGAGGAAGTCGGCGATCGTGAGGGGTACCCGCATGGACGCGAACGGTACCGGGCCCGGCTGCTTGAATGGGCGCCATGGCCGATGCTTGTTCACACCTCGACACGATCCTGACCCTCCCGCCCAGCGGCGACGGCTGCGTGGAGTGCCTCGCGTCGGGGTCGCAGTGGGTCCACCTGCGGCGCTGCACCGAGTGCGGACACGTGGGATGCTGCGACTCTTCGCCGAACACGCACGCGACGAAGCACTTCCTGGCCGACGGGCATCCGGTGGTGCAATCGTTCGAACCGGGAGAAGACTGGTATTGGTGCTACGCCGACGAAGTCGCCTTCGAGATCCCGGGGCCCCCGGGCCCGTCCCACCCCTAGCTCCGGTGCCGGGCCGGTCCGTTCCCGGACCGGCCGTTCCCGGTCTTCGGACCGGGACCGCGGCGGGCCGGTGGGTCGTGGCCGCGGCGGTGCTCGGATCGGGGGTGGCGTTCCTCGACGGTTCGGTGGTCAACACCGCGCTGCCGGCGATCTCGGGCGACTTCGGGGTCGGGTTGTCGTCGTTGCAGTGGATCCTCACCGCCTACCTGCTGACCCTCGGCTCGTTCCTGGTCCTCGGTGGCTCGCTCGGCGACCTGTTCGGTCGGCGACGGGTCTTCCTGCTCGGCCTCGCCGGCTTCGCGGTCGCGTCGGCGATCTGCGGTCTCGCGCCGTCGGTCGGGTTCCTCATCGCGGCCCGGGCCATGCAGGGCGTGGCCGCGGCGATGCTCGTCCCGGGGAGTCTGGCGATCATCTCGGCGTCGTTCCATCCCGACGACCGTGGCCGTGCAATCGGTGCCTGGTCGGGCCTGGCGGGGATCTCCACCGCGCTCGGACCGTTCCTCGGTGGCTGGCTGATCGATTCGGTGTCGTGGCGTTGGGTGTTCGGCATCAACGTCCCCCTGGTGATCGTCGCGGTGCTCATCACCGTGCGCCACGTTCCCGAGTCGTACGACACCGACGCGATCCGCCGCGTCGACTGGGCCGGCGCGACCGCGCTCGCCATCGGACTCGGTGGTTCGGTCTTCGCCCTGATCGAAGGTCCCGCGTACGGCTGGACGCCGTCGACCCTCGCGCTGGGCACCATCGGCCTGGTCTCCCTGATCGCGTTCGTCGCGATCGAGGCGCGCTCGTCGCATCCCATGGTGCCGCTCACCGTCTTCCGATCTCGCCAGTTCTCGGGTGCGAATCTCGTGACGTTCACCGTGTACGCCGCGCTGGGCGCGGCCACCTTCCTTCTCGTCGTGCACCTCCAGCAGGATCTCGGCTATTCGGCGCTCGAGGCCGGCGCGTCGCTGCTGCCGATCACCGTGCTGATGGTGGCGTTCTCGGCCCGGGCCGGTGCCCTCGCCCAACGGATCGGACCGCGGTGGCCGATGACCATCGGGCCGATGGTCGTCGCGGCCGGGCTCCTGCTGCTCACCCGAGCCGAGCCGGGCGCGACCTACGCGGCCGGGGTTCTCCCAGGGGTCATCGTGCTCGGGATCGGGCTCACCATCACCGTGGCGCCCTTGACCGCAGCCGTCCTCGCAGCGATCGACGACCATCATGCGGGGATCGGTTCGGCGATCAACAACTCGGTCGCCCGGGTCGCGCAGCTCCTCGCCATCGCCGTGTTGCCCGCCGTCGCCGGGATCGCGACCAGCGGTTCGGGTCTCGACCTCACCGATGGCTTCCGGACCGCGATGGCGATCGCGGCCGGCCTCGCCGTGTCGGGGGGCCTCATCGCGTGCGCCACGATCCGTCACGCCGCGTCGGTCGCCTCCGTCACCCGCGGCGAGCTGCTCACCGCCTGCCAGGATCCGTGCGTCGAGGTCGCGGAAGCTTCGTGACCCTGCTCGAGGGTGTGCTGTTCGCGGTCGGCTACCCGGTGTCGATCACCGTCATCGTCCGGTGGATCCCAGTGGTGCGGGAACGACGCATCCGGTGGTTCGTGGCCCACCAGCTCGCGGTCGCAGCGATCGTCGCGGGCTGGGCCCTGCGGGGTGATCTCGGAGCCGTCGTGGTCAACGGCACCTGGTTCGTGATCGCTGCGATCTGGTACGGCCTGGGCGGCCGCCGCCCGGTCAGGGCGCCCAGGCGGTGATCAGCGTGGTGAGTGGGCTGGCGGTGCGCTCGCTCGCGAGTTGCGCCTCGGCCGCGGTCCGGCCCGGCGATTCGAAGTACATCACCCGGTCGCCCCGCAGGGTCTCGGTGCACGCAGTTCCCGGATCGGTGCAGGGCAGAGCCGACGTGATCCGGTTGCCGCTGGAGCCGTAGGCGAACGCGTCGCCCGTGCACTGCGTCTCGGGCGGCGTCGTGTCGTCGAGGTAGTAGGCGACGGTCGTGGGCGTGGCGAAGTTGGTCGTGAACGAGCTGACGCTGGTGAGCGCACCCTGCGGCCCGTCGACCTTCTCCCAGGTGGGGGTCCCGGGCGTGAGCGTGTCGGGAATCCCGTCGACCGTGACGCCGGTCGGGTTCTTGTCGTTCGAGTAGTTCATGCCCGACGCCGCGGCGCTGTAGTCGAAGAAGTCCATGATCCCCGGGATCGCGTGGACGCGCAGGAAGGTGCGAACGTCTTCGCGCTGCTCGTAGAACACGTGCTCGCGCTGCGTGTTCGGTCCGCTGTTCGCGCCGATGTAGGAACGGATCGCGCGTACCGGGCCGTCCTTGTTGACGATGAACGCGCCCTCGGCGTCGTTGAACGTGTCTTCGCTGCGGCCGCAGTTCCCCGGGGCGAAGAGGTTCTTGTGGCGGTCGAGGATGTCGACGCCGCTCGCGCCCGGGGCGGTGATCTTGATGGAGTCCGACGACCACCGGTCGGAGAAGTGGTGCTGGTAGTAGGGGGTGGTGATGGTCGAGTTCTCGGGGTTCGGACCGTCGGTGAACTTGTAGGTGGTCTTGTAGTCGCCGGAGGTCAGGTTGAACTGGTAGCCGACGTAGTCCTTGCCTGCGTCGGGACTGAGCGAACCGCTGCGCCGGAAGAGGTACACCGTGCCGGTCTGGTACAGGTTGAGCGGATCGACGACCTGCACCTGCACGCCGGTCGCACCGACCACGCCCGCGGGCACCGAGTACGCCGGCGGTCGTCCGCCCGCGTCGCGTGCCATGAACGCGATCTCGTCGTCGGCGTCGAGCAGCGGATCGGGGTCGGCGCCGGCGTAGGTGTTCGGGTCGGCGTAGCCGGGGATGTTCACCGAGTTGGCCGACCCGTGGTACGTGGTGCCGAAGTTCACGATCTTGCGTTCGTCGACCTGGACCGGGATCTGCTTCCACGTGTCGGTCGGGTTGTAGCTGAACGCGACGATGTCGCCCGGCGCGCTCCCGACCAGCGCCGTGACGCTCGCACCGGTGATCACGACCGGGTCGACCGGGCGCAGCAGCCGGCTGGTCGGACCCGGCGTGCAGGCGGCGAGCCCGAGGAGCGGGACCACGACGAGCGCTGCGAACCCCGCTCGCCACCTCCGCGCGGACATCCGTGTCTCCGTGCCGAACAGTCTCATCACACGCTCCCCCCAAGGATGTGTCGGTGCGGGCCGGACCCTATCGGATCGTTAGTGACCGGGGCCCGTCGCCCCGGCGACGCAACGGTCGAGCCCGCCGTCGAGCAGGTCGAGCGCGGCGACGACCGCGGCCTGCAGGTCGTCGACGCCGTCGTGGGCCGCCCACCGGTCGATGGCGACGCGCATGGCGCTCGCCACCGCGCCCGCGATCACGTAGGGACGGAGGTCGTCGTCGAGGTCGACCTGCATCCGCGCTGCGAGCTCCTCGGCAATCGTGCGTTCCAGCTCGCCCATCATCTCGAGGCTCCGGCCCCGGAGGTGCGGGTTGTCCTCCATGAGGTGGGCCTTGCAGAGCATGAGCTCGCGGTGGTCCTCGAGATCGCCCGCCACCTCGAGGATCGCGGCGCGCACCGCGGTGAGCGGGCCTTCGTTCGCGGGCCGGTTGCGCAAGGTGAGCCGGAGCAGCGCGAGCCGCTCGGGGTGATCGGCGAGGAGCGCGTCTTCCTTCGAGTCGAAGTACCGGAAGAACGTCCGGGGCGCGACGTCGGCCTCGGCCGCGATCTGTTCGACGGTCACGTGGTCGAGACCGCGGTCGACCGCGAGGCGGATCGTCGCGTCGGCGATCTCGCGCCGGGTGCGGAGCTTCTTGCGCTCGCGCAGACCCAGTGCCGTCGCACCTTCCCCCGAGGTGGTCATCGTGCGAAGGGTACCGGCATCTGGCACAGGGTGCCATGATGATCCGCTGGTCGTGGCGCAATGTGACAAGAGGCACGCAAGCGTGATCTGGCACACCGTGCCACTTCTCGGTACTCTGATGTCGTCCCTCCTCCCCGGCATCCCCAAGGAGCCACCGATGTCCTCGTTCCTCCACCGCCTCGGCAGCTGGTGCGCCGCGCATCCATGGCGGGCGATCGGGGCCTGGGTGCTGGCCGCCGTCGTGATCGGCGGCCTCGCGGCGGGCGCCAAGGGGTACAGCGACAACTTCTCCATCCCGGGGACCGAGAGCCAGCAGGCGACTGATCTCCTCCAGGAGCGGTTCCCGACCCAGGCCGGGGCCAGTGCCCAGGTGGTGCTCCGGGCCGACGGCTCACTCACCGATCCCGCCAATGCGACAGCAATCAACGACTCGCTCGCTGCAGTGGCGGAGCTGCCCGGGGTGACGGCGGTCATCAGCCCCACCGAGCCCGGAGCGAACGGTGTCTCGGCGCGCGGCGACATCGGTTTCGCGGTGGTCAACTACTCGAAGCAGGGCAACGACATCACCGAAGCCGACTTCGCGCGACTCGAAGCCGCCATGGACCCGGCTCGTGATGCCGGGATGCAGGTCGAGTTCGGTGGCGAGGTGGCCCGAGCCGCCGAACGCCCGGAACTCGGTAGCTCCGAGGTGTTCGGGCTCATCGCCGCGATGGTGGTGCTCCTGCTCGCGTTCGGGTCGGTCGTCGCGATGGGAGTGCCGATCGGCACCGCGCTCGTCGGCCTGCTGACGGGCCTTTCGCTCGTGACGGTGCTCACGAACGTGTTCGACATCTCGTCGATCTCGACGACCATCGCGACGATGATCGGTCTCGGTGTCGGGATCGACTACGCGCTGTTCATCGTCACCCGTCACCGTGAGCAGCTCACGACGGGGATGAGCGTCACGGAATCCGCCGGCCATGCCAACGCAACCGCAGGCATGGCGGTGGTGTTCGCCGGGACGACCGTGGTGATCGCGATCTGTGGTCTCGCCGTCGCCGGGATTCCCATGGTCACCACGATGGGATTCGCGTCGGCGGTCGTCGTCGCGGTGTCGGTCGTCGCAGCGGTGACCTTGCTCCCCGCGTTGCTCGGCCTCACCGGGACGAAGATCAACAGCCTCAGGCTCCCGTGGGTGAAGCGCAAGCAGGTCGAGGCGGAGATGCACCCCGAACGGATCCGCACCGGGATGTGGGCGCGTTGGGCGACGCACGTCGCCGAGCGGCCCTGGCGGTATCTCGCCGCGAGCCTGTTCGTGCTCCTGGCGCTCGCCGCGCCGGCGCTCTCGATGCGGCTCGGCCAGACCGACGCCGGGACGTTGTCGACCGAGTCGACCCAGCGGCGGGCCTACGACCTCCTCGCCGACGGGTTCGGCAAGGGGTTCAACGGTCCGTTGCTCCTCGTGGCCGAGCTCCCGTCGGGCAGCGACGCCGCCGCGCTCGACGCCGTGATCGCCGACGTGGCGTCGGATCCCGACGTCGCGGTGGTCACACCCCCGAGGCTCAACCCCGCCGGCGACACCGCAGTCGTGCGCGTGCTCCCGAAGTCGTCTCCGCAGGACGCGTCCACGAGTGATCTGGTGTCCCGGTTGCGTGCCGACGTGATTCCCGCCGCGACCGCCGACACCGAAGCCACGGTCTACGTGGGCGGGTCGACCGCGGCGTTCATCGACATCTCCGACCGCATCGCGTCGCGCCTGCCGTGGTTCATCGGTGCGGTGGTGGCCCTCAGCTTCCTGCTCCTCATGGTCGTGTTCCGCTCGATCCTGGTGCCACTGAAGGCAGCGGTGATGAACATCCTGTCGATCGGTGCCGCCTACGGCGTGATCGTCGCGATCTTCCAGTGGGGCTGGGGCCGGAGCCTCTTCGGCGTGGAGCAGAGCCTGCCGATCGTCAGCTTCATCCCGATGATGATGTTCGCGATCCTGTTCGGCCTCTCGATGGACTACGAGGTCTTCCTGTTGTCCCGTGTCCGGGAGGAGTGGCTCCGGACCGGCGACGCCCGGGCGAGCGTCCCGAACGGGTTGGCGGCGACGGCGCGGGTCATCACGTCGGCCGCGTTGATCATGATCTGCGTGTTCCTCAGCTTCGTGCTGGTCGACGAACCGACCGTCAAGATGATGGGGATCGGTCTCGCGACCGCGGTGTTCGTCGACGCGACGATCATCCGGATGGTGCTCGTGCCCGCGACGATGGAGCTCCTCGGCGACGCGAACTGGTGGCTGCCCGGTTGGCTCGACCGGCTCCTCCCGCATCTCGACCTCGAGGGTGGCCCCACTCCGGAGCCCGATGTCGACGCGGTGGAAGGCGAGCTGGTCGGCGCCTCGCGCTAGGAGGAGGAGTGGAGCCGGCGGACACGCGGTTCGTGTGCGGTGAGCGATCGAGCCGGCGCAACGGATCCGACCATCACGCTGGAGGAGGAGTGGAGCCGGCGGACACGCGAGCGCGGTTCGTGTGCGGGTGAGCGATCGAGCCGGCGCAACGGATCCGACCATCACGCTGGAGGAGGAGTGGAGCCGGCGGACACGCGGTTCGTGTGCGGTGAGCGATCGAGCCGGCGCAGCGGATCCGACCATCAGGTGAGGTAGTCCTCGAGGCGGGCGACGGTGAAGCCCTGCTGGCGGCACATGGTCGCGAGGAGCTCGAGGTTCTGGACGAGGTCGTTGCGGAAGTGGAACAGGACGATGTCGCCCGGCTGCATCGCCCCTGCCTGCCAGTCGATGCGGCCGTCGTTCGCGGCCGCGGTCCAGTTCACGACATAGCGGTAGCCGCACGACGCGGCGATCGACTGGGTGGTCGAGTTGTAGGCACCGCCGGGCGGCCGGAACAGCACCGGTCGGCGGCCGAACATCTGCTCGAAGGTATCGAGCGGGCCGCAGATCTCGGCGTACTGGCCGTTCGCACTCAACGTCGTGAGGTTCGGATGGTTCACGGTGTGAGCCTCGACGAGGCCGCCGAGGTCGACGAACTGCTGGAAGTACGCCTGTCCCTGCTGGGCGAAGTCGCGCACGAGGAACAACGTGACCGGGATCCGGAGCCGGCGAACGGTCTCGACGACCGCAGGGTCCTGCACGAGGCCGTCGTCGATGGTGACGAACACGACCCGGTCGGTCGTGGGCACCCGACTCACGAGCGGCGCGCCGGCGGAGTCGGTCGGGAGGATGCCCACGGTCGGAACCGGCGCGGGCGGGAGCGCGAGCGGATCGGGCTTGGTGGTCGAGGTCGTCGTCGAGCTCGAGGTCGTCGTCGAAGAGGAGCCTTGCGGATCGGGCGCGGCGGGATCCTCGACGCGTGACACGCGGGCGTCGGCGACGCTGGCGACCGCGCTGGTGTCGGCCCGACCCCGACCGTCGAGCGCGACGGCGAGCGCGACGACGGTCACGTTGACGACGAGCGCCACGGCGATCGCAGTCCATCCTCGGCGGGTCATCACCCGCGTCCCCCGCTCATTTCGGGTCGGGAGTCTAGAGAATCGGTCGGAAGGGGACCTCTCGACGAATTCGTCGCAGGCTCCGACGGGTGGGATGTGAGATTCTCCGGGCATGGCGAACCCGGAACCGGCGATGCGCGAATGGGGTCTCGTCGAGCCCTCGGAGACGGAGCGGCCCGTGGTCATCTCTCCGCACCTCGACGACGCCGTACTCGGCTGTGGGGCACTGCTGGCCACCCATCCCGGGGCCACCGTGATCACCGTCTTCACCGGCGGGCCCGCCGTGGCTCCCGACCCGCCCACGCACTGGGACGCCCTCGCCGGCTTCGCCGCCGGCGACGATGTGCTCGGCGCCCGCAAGCAGGAGGACACGGCCGCGCTGGCCACGGTCGGCGCCACCCCGGTGTGGCTCGATCACTGGGAGCACCAGTACCTCGACCGACCCCACTGGGTCGGGGCCGAGGCCGTGGTCGACAGCCTCGAGGCCGCGGTGCGGGCGAGCCGCCCGACCATGGTGCTGATGCCGTTCGGCCTGGCCAACCCCGATCACGACGTCACGCACCAGGCCACGCTCGCGGTGCGGGAGCGGATGCCCGAGCCGGCGTGGTTCTGTTACGAGGACACCGGCTACAAGCACATCCCGGGCATGCTCGCGTGGAGGGTGGCGCAGCTCTTCCGGCGCGGTCTCTGGCCCACCCCGGCGGCCATCCCCCTCGACGCGGGGCGCGACGCCAAGGCCGCGGCGGTCGCGTGTTACCGCTCCCAACTGCTCGCGCTCGAGGCCGACTGGAACCTCGCGCCGAAGCTCGCGGCCTCGCCCGAGCAGTTCTGGCGGCTGGCGCCACCGCCGCCGGGGTGGGAAGGGTTGAGCGCCGACTGACCCCGCCCTAGGATCTTGCACGCATGGTGTAGCAAGTCGACGACCGGGTCGCGGGCGATCCGGCTACCGGGGGGTACTGAACATGGCCGTGGCGACCGAAGAGCCGTCTCTCGCCGATCACCGCGACGGACCGACGTCGGGTCCGTATCTCCGCTGGTCGCTGGCGCTGCTGTCGTTCGGTGCGGCCGCCCTCCACTTCGCGTACGCGCCGACCCACTTCGACGAGTACTGGTTGTACGGCGTGTTCTTCGTGACCGTCGCGTGGGCCCAGCTCGCGTGGGGTCTCGCGGTGCTCATCAAGCCGTCGCGTGTGTTGTTGTACGCCGGCCTGTTGAACGCCGGCGTGATCGCGCTGTACCTCCTGTCGCGCACCGTCGGTGTCGGTGTCGGTCCGATGGCGAGCACCTCCGAGCCGTTCGGGTTCCCCGACACGCTCTGCGCGGTGCTGCAGGGTCTGATCGTCGTGGGCTGCGCGGCGCTGCTCGCCAAGCCGTCGTTGGCCCGTCGACCGCTCCGGATGGGTTCGTTCTGGCCCGGGCTCGCGGTCGCAACGGCCGTCGCGGTCATCGTTGCCTCGAGCGCGTCGCTCAGTCCGTCGTCGGGTGGCGGTCACTCACACGACGGCGACAGCGCGCACGCGGCGTCGGATGCGGCGGCGGGCGCCGGCGGTCACGACCACAGTGCGACGGCGACCGAGGCAACCGCAGGCGGATCGACCACGGTCGCGACCGGCGATTCACCCTGTGAGCAGGCGGGACCACCGTCGTCGGAGGGTCAGACCCAGGGTGAAGGTCACAACCATCGCGGTCCCTCGGTCCAGAAGCCGCTGACCCGCGAGGAGCGGATCACCCTTGCGCAGCAGCAGGATCTCGCCCGGACCGTGGCGGTGCGGTACCCCACGCTCGCCGACGCCAAGAAGGGCGGGTACAACGCGAGCACGACCTACGTGCCGTGCATCGGGACGCACGTCACCAACACTCGGTACGCACTCAAGTTCGATCCCGCGAATCCGTCGGAGCTGCTGTACGACGGCACCGCGCCCGACTCGAAGATCGTCGGACTCAGCTTCCTGGTCTTCAGCCCCCAGGGTCCGCCCGAAGGGTTCGCCGGCGAGAACGACTTCTGGCACACCCACTCGAGCAACGGTGGACTGTGCATGAAGGGGATCGTGATCGGCGCGGAGTCGATGAGCAAGGAAGAGTGCGAGAGTCTCGGTGGCAAGAAGGTCGGCCTCAAGGGCGTCTACATGGTCCACGACTGGATCGTTCCCGGCTGGGAATGCAGCTGGGGTGTGTTCGCCGGTGAGTGCCCCGAGCTCGGCGGCAAGCCCGGAAAGGACGCCTGGAGCTAGTCGGGAGTCGGCGAGCTCCAGAGCCGTTGGAGCGCGGCCGCCGTCTCGGCGGCGCGCTCCCACGGCCACCAGTGGCCACACGGCAGCATCTCGAGGCGCGCGTCGAGGCGCGCCGCCAGGCGCTCACCGAACCGCGGCTCCACGAACGGATCGTCGCGACCCCACAGCACGAGCGCCGGCCGGCGCGGCATCGCGTCGACCGCGGGCTGCCACTCGGCGCCGATGTCGACCGCAGAGCGGTAGAGGCCGAGGATGCAGTTCCCCATGGTCGCGTCGATGTGCGGCGACTGGAGCGCGGCGAGGTCGGCGGGTGCACCGGCGCCGGCGAGCCCTTCGGTCCGCTCGGCCGTGCTCATCGACGCGAACGCGCCGACCATCTCCTCGCCCGCGCCAGGGGTCTGCCAGAGCTGTGCCATGTCGTGCCACCGGTACTCCGCGTCGACGGTTCCCGCTCCGCACGCGAGCGTTCGGATCAGGTCAGGACGGGTCGACGCAACCCGTTGGACGATGAGGCTCCCCCAATCGTGGCCGACGAGGTCGACGGGCTCGCCGACGACCTCGAGTTGCGCGACGAGCCACCCGACGTAGGTCTCCTTGTCGGGGGAGAAGCCGTCGGGGAGCGGGATGCCGAACCCGGGCAGCTGCGGGGTGAGCACGTCGGTGCGGTCGAGCCGCTCGAGCACCGGACCCCAGAGCGCGGGTGTGTCGGGGACACCGTGGATCAGGACTGCAGGCATTCGCGGAGCCTACGCGCGCAGTCACCCGGCGGATCGGGGCGCGACTCGGCCCACCGGTCTGCGGCGAATCAGCACGGTGGGCCGGTCGTTCCCGCCGTACCGCCCGGGCGCACCCGGTGGTACGGACATGGCACCAGTCTCACGGCGCGCGTCGGTTCCGTCCGTTCCCGCGCCGACAGCCGGGGTGTGCGCGAGCCGACACTCGCGCCCGCCGCGTGCGCTAGCGCGCCCGCCGCTCCAGGGCGTCGGGGTCGAGCACCTCGATGCGGCTCCGTCGCACGCTCAGGATCTGGTCGTCTTCGGCCGACTTGAGGACCCGGTTCGCGGTGGGTCGCGAGGTGCCGGCGAGCGACGCGATGTCGTCCTGGGTGAGGGGGATCACGACGCTGCCCTCGTCGACCCGGTAGGAGTGGCCGAGCTCGACGAGTCGGCGCAACACCCGGGTCTCGGCCGGGATGAAGAGGGCCTCCTGCAAACGGCTCGAGAGGCGGCGCACCTGGGTCGACAGCACCTCGATGAGGAAGCGGTCGACTTCGGGGTGCTCGCGGCGCAGGGTCCCGAACTGGTCGCCGCTCAGCGTCTGGGTCTCGACCGACTCGAGCGCGACGACGGTGCCGGTGCGTCGGGAGTCGGGTGCGAGCAGCGCGCCCTCGCCGAACACGTCACCCGGCCCGAGCACCGTGAAGGTCGACACGTCACCGAGCGGGGTGGTGGCCCGCACCGCGACGTGGCCCTTCGCGATGAGATGGAGCGCATCGCCCAGGTCGCCCTCGTGGAACACGACCTCACCGCGCGCGTACTTCCGTCGACGCGTGCCACTCAGCACCTTGCGTCGGTCCTCTTCGGTCAGCCGCCCCAGCAGTCCTTCTTCGCCCATTCGGAGAAGAATGTACCTGAAGGGTCGGGTCGGAGTCGCTCCCGGCGTGGGGCCGGACGGGGCCGGCCGCTCCGGCTCAGCTGGCGATCTCGACCGACTCGACCCCGGCGCGCAGCCGCACGCTCGCAGCCCGGAGCAGCGCCCGGCCCAAGCGGGGGGCCCGATCGAGCAGCTTGGCGAACTCGCGGCGCCGGAACACCAGCAGCGACGTGGGCGCGAGCGCGATCGCCGTCGACCGGCGGGGGGTCCGGGCCAGTGGTGCCATCTCACCGAATGCGTCGCCGGCGGCGAGGCGGGTCGCCGGTTCGCCCGGAGCCTGGACCACGACCGCGCCGTCGAGGATCACGAACAGCTCGTCGCCGAATTGGCCGGCTTCGCAGACGACCTGGGCCCTGTCGACGTGCAGGTGGGTCGCGAGGGACTTCAGCATCCGTCGCTCGGTGCCCGTGCTCGCCTGCAGGACGGCGATCGCCCCGGGTCCGGGAGTTCGTGCGTCGACCGGCTGACTCTCGAGTGCGGCGTCGGGTTCCAAAGCCTTTCCCTTCCTGGGATTCTTCCGCCCGTACCCCGAGTGTGCAGAACCACGGGCGTGCCGTCCGTGTGCGTCGCGACGTGTCGAACGTGCGCGTGCCGACACTTCGGAACGGGGTCGGGATCTGGATGACGCCCGGACCGCGTGGGCCGGCGGGGCCGGTCAGGCGAGCGCGTCGACGACGAAGTCGATGGCCCTGGTGAGCGTGGCGACGTCGTCGGGATCAATCGCGGGGAACAGCGCGATGCGCAGTTGGTTCCGGCCGAGCTTGCGGTACGGCTCGGTGTCGACGATGCCGTTGGCGCGCAGTGTCGCGGCGATCGCAGCCGCGTCGACCGATGCGTCGAAGTCGATCGTGGCGGTGACGCGGGACCGTGCAGCCGGGTCGGCGACGAAGGGCGTCGCCACGGCGCTGGCGTCGGCCCATCCGTAGAGCGTGTCGGCCGACCGGTTGCAGCGCTGCGTCGTCCACTCGAGTCCGCCCTGCTCCAGCATCCACTCGACCTGGTCGGCGAGCAGGAAGAGCGTCGCGAGCGCCGGCGTGTTGTAGGTCTGGTCGAGGCGTGAGTTCTCCAGCGCAATGTGGAGATCGAGGCTCGGTGGGATCCACCGGCCCGACGCGTGGATGCGTTCGATCCGGGTGATCGCCGCGGGCGAACACACCGCCAGCCAGATCCCGCCGTCGCCGGCGAAGCACTTCTGGGGTGCGAAGTAGTAGACGTCGAGCTCGGTCGGGTCGACGGGGAGGCCACCCGCGCCCGACGTGCCGTCGATCACCACGAGCTGGTCGGCACCGGCACCTGTCGGGCGCTCGACGACGGTCTGGACGCCGGTCGACGTCTCGTTGTGCGGCCAGCAGTAGGCGTCGACCAGGTCGTCGGCCCGAGCCAGCGGATGGGTGCCCACCGGCGACTCGATCACGTCGGGTGCCTCGAGGTGGGGTGCCGCCGCGCTCACCGCGGCGAACTTCGAACCGAACTCGCCGAAGCTGAGGTGCTGGCTCTTGCGTTCGATCAGCCCGAAGGCCGCGGCGTCCCAGAAGCTGGTGGAACCGCCGTTGCCGAGGAGAACCTCGTAGTCGGTCGGGAGGCCGAACAGGTCGCGTAGGCCGTCGCGGGTGCGTCGCACCACCGACCGCACCCCCTCCCGCCGGTGGCTCGTGCCCAGGTAGGTGGGGGCGATCGCGGCCAACGCGTCGATGGCCTCCGTGCGGACCTTCGACGGCCCCGAGCCGAAGCGGCCGTCGGAGGGGAGGAGCTCGGGAGGGATCACGATGTCGGCCATCGCCGCCGACTCTACCGAGAGGCGTCGACGTCGCCGGAGTCGTTTGGATCTGCCGCCGGGGACGCGGCACCTGTGGTCGCGGCGGTCTCGGCCTCGTACCAGCGGGGCCGTTCCCGGCGGGCCCATGCCGCGCTGACGGAGCCCCGCACCATCCCGCCGAGCGCGACGGGGTCCTTGAAGGCGAACATCACGTGGCCGATCACCGCCACCCAGATCCCCAGGGCGAACCAGTCGTGCACGAAGGTCGCGCCCGTCCGCCAGTCGATCGGGAAGAGCGAGAACCACTTCATGATCGATCCGGTGGCGAGCATGACGAGTCCGGCGGCGGCGATGAACACCGCATTGAGCTTCTGACCGGGGTTGAACTTCCCGAGCCGGACCGAGCCCCGCGTGCGCGCCCGGAACCAGCGCGACTCACCCGGGGCGAAGCGGTTCAGTTCGGCGAAGTCGCGCCGCAGGCGGGCGCCGTGCCGACCGATCAGCGCGAGCAACAGGGGCACCGGCAACGCGACGCCGGCGTAGACGTGGATGGTGCGCAGGAGCTCGCGCCGGCCGACGAGCGCGGAGAGCGGCCCGACGTAGAGGATCGCGCCGGTCGCCATGAGGACGAAGAAGAGCGTGGCGTTCACCCAGTGCAGGCGCCGCTCGACCGGACCGAACCGCAGCAGCGGGGCTTCAGACCGGTTCGTCGTCTCGACCATTCGATCTTCCGATCCACGCGTCGACGTCGTACCCGAGGTCTTCCCAGTAGCCGGGTCGGACCTCCCGGGTGAGGCGGATCTCGTCGAGCCACTTGATCGACTTGTACCCGTACATCGGAGCCACGTAGAGCCGGACCGGTCCGCCGTGCGCGTCGGAGATGTCGTCGCCTTCGAGTTGGTACGCCACGATCACGTCGGCCCGGCGGGCCTGATCGAGCGTGAGGCTCTCGGTGTACACGCCGTCGAAGCTCGTGAACTCCACTGCAGTCGCCTCGCCCTGCACTCCGGCCCGGTCGAGCAGGTCGGCGAGCAGCACGCCCTTCCACTGCACGTCGAGGACGCGCCATCCGGTCACGCACTGGAAGTCCTTGTCGAGCGCGGTCGGCGGGAGTGCCAGCAGCTCTGCGTACGTCAACTCGTACGGCGCGTCGACGAGTCCGCCGACGGAGAGCGTGTAGTCGGCCTTGCTGCGATGCGGGAGCTCGTCGGTGACGGTGTAGATCCGGAACCGGCCGATCGGCAGGAGCGCACCGAGGCCCGTGCCGTCCTTCGCGATGTACGGACCGACCGTGCGTTCGAGGACGTCCTGCACCTTGGCGCCGAAGACCACGCCCAGCGCGCCGAGACCGAGCAGCCCCAGGAAGAGGCGTCGACCGACGGGCGTCCCCGGCGTACTGACCTCGACCGGTTCTTCCATGGGCTCCAGGGTACGGCGCGACCCCCGGGTGTGGACCACGGGGCGCCTTACGATTCCCGAAACCTTCTCGTCGCTCGTGCCGCCTCCGGGTCAGGGGGCGAGCGTGAGGATCTCGGCGAAGGCGGCATCGAGGTGCTCGAGGAGCGTCTCGGGATCGGGCACCGCGGCCGAGTCGGTGTTGACGCCGATGCAGCAGACCCCACAGTGGGAGATCAGGGTGACGTTCACGGCCGCGCCCGACAGCGGCCCGAAGGCGAAGACCCGGTCGAGCCGGGCGCCCGCCAGGTAGACCGGCACCGGCGCTCCGGCCATGTTGCTGGCGACAAGGTCGGCGCACTTGAACATCGCGCCGAGGAACGACGTCGTGAACGCCATCGGCAGCGCGTTGAAGACGGTGGCCAACGCATCGGTGAGGTTCACCGCCGGCTCGTCGCGAATCCACCGGCACCGCTCCGAGAGCACCGAGATGCGCTCCGCGGGGTCCTTCACGTCGGCAGGGACGAGGAAGCGTGCAGGCGTGAAGTGGTTCCCGCCGAGGGTGTCGCCCTCGACGCGCAGGTTGATCGGCATCATCAGCCGCAGGTCGTCGAGCGGCGCGCCGTGGAACTCGTGGTAGCGCGCGAGTCCGCCGACGGCGCCGGCGACGAACGCATCGTTCATCGATCCGCCCACGGAACGACCGGCCGCCTTGAGCCGATCCATCGGAACCTCGAGGGTCGCGAGATCGCGGCCGAGGGTACGACCCCGCATGATCGGGGAGCGAGGACTCGTTGCGGGTGCGAGGTAGCCGGCGACCGAACGCCCGGCGCGCGCGGCTTCGGTCGTGGTGCCGATGGGGTCGACGGCCAGACGTTGCGCGCCGCGGATGCCCTCGCCCACGCCGCGGTGCGCGATCCCCATCGCGCGGCGGCGCCGGTGGTCGAGTGACGGCCCCACGAGCCCGATCGGCGTCAGCGCGTCGAGGTCTTCGGGTCGGGTGCGCGACACGACGTCGTCGGTTCCAGGCACGGGATCGCGCTCGAGGTCGAAGAGGCCCATCAACAACTCGAGCCCGCCGACTCCGTCGGTCATCGAGTGATGCACCTTCAGGACCATGGCCGACGTCCCGTCGGCGAGACCGTCGACAGCGGTGTACTCCCAGAGTGGCCGGGCGCGGTCGAACGGGGTCATCGCCGCGGTGCGCGCGAGGTCGAGCACGGCATCGAAATCGCCCGGGCTCGGGACGCGTACCCGGCGGACGTGGTACCGGAGGTCGAAGTCGGGTGCGGCCGACCAACACGGAGGCCCGATCCGCAGCATCGGGGTGACCACCCGCTGGCGCATCCTCGGGATCGCCCAGGTGGCCTGCTCGATGCGATCCAGGAGCGCGGTCCAGTCGGGGCTGCGATCCAGCACCATCACCGCGACGATCGTCGAGCGGAGCTGGGGATCGCGCTCGATGTTCCACATGAGCGCGTCGGCATCGCTCATGTGCGTCTCGAAGCGATCAGCCATCGGAGCCCCCACACCGGAGCATTCGCCCCGTACCGGCCGAGTGTACGACGGAATCGCCGGGACGTCTCGGGGAGTTCGGGGTCGTCGCGGGCACGTGGCCTGGCCTTCAGCTGCCGGTCTGACCCCGACCCCGGGCCACGATCCCGGCGCGGCGCCGCTCGATCTCCCCCGGGTCGTAGGTCCAGGTGCGGAAGCGCTCGTGCTCGAGCCTCCAGGCGTCACCGACGCTGAGCTTCGCGCCCTCGTCGTAGAGCTGCTTGAGGTTGCGCACCGCACGCTGGTCGTTGCCGGCGATCTCCTGCGCGAGGCCGTGCACGTACGGGAGCAGGTCGGCGTGGTCGACGACGACGTTCACCAACCCGAGGCGGTACGCCTCGTTCGCGTCGAGGTAGTTCCCGGTGAGGCTCATCTCCTTCGCCTTCCTGAGCCCGACGGCCTGCGGCAGGTTGACGCTCATCCCGCCGCCGGGGGTGAGGCCGACGCGCGCGTGGGTGTCGGCGAAGGCGGCCCGTTCCGACGCCACGAGGAAGTCGCAGGCGAGCGCAAGCTCGAAGCCACCGGTGACACACGGTCCGTTGACGGCACCGATCACCGGCTTGGTCATCCGCACGAGCACGGTGAACGGCGAGTCGCCGGGGTCGAGCACGTCGCGGAGGTTCTCCGCCGAGGCGCCGAGCTCCTTGAGGTCGAGCCCGGCGCAGAAGGCCGGGTCGGTGCCGGTCAGGATCACCACGTCGACGCCGTCGTCGCGGTCGGCGGCTGTGAGCGCAGCCGCGGCCGCCCGCTGCAACGGCGAGTTCAGCGCGTTGCGCGCCTCGGGGCGGTTGAGAGTGATGGTGCGGACCCGGTCGGTGGTCTCGGTGAGGAGCACGTCGGTCATCGCCCCGACGCTACCGGCCCCGGGTTCGGTAGCGTTCCGACGTGCCCGTGTTCACCGGAGTCGGCGTCGCGCTCGTCACGTTGTTCGACGACCATGGTGCCCTCGACGCGCCCGCCACGGCCGATCTCGCGGCGAGGCTCGTCGATGTCGGCGTGCACGGCGTGGTGGTGGCGGGGACGACCGGCGAGGCCGCGACACTCGACCCCGACGAGCGGATCGCGCTGGTCGCAGCTGTGCGCGCGGCGGTGCCCGCTTCCGTCCCGGTGATCGCGGGCACCGGCGCACCGTCGGCCCGGCAGGCGGTGCGGTTGACGCGCGACGCGCTCGACCACGGCGCCGACGCGGTGCTCGTCCTGTCGCCTCCGGGCGCCTCCGACGTCCGGCCCTACTACGACGCCGTCGCCGCCGTGGCTGATGGCGCCGACCGTGTGCTCGCTTACCACTTCCCCGCGGTGTCGCCACCGGGGATCCCGGTGCCGGTGCTCTGCGATCTCCCGGTGTCGGGCTGCAAGGACTCGAGCGGCGACGCCGGTCGCCTCCTCGAGGAGATCACCGCGTTCTCCGGTGCGCTCTACACCGGCTCGGCCGCCCTCTTGGCGTATGCGGGTCCGATGGGGTGTGCCGGAGCGATCCTCTCGCTCGCCAACCTCGATCCCGAACGTTGCGCCCGCGCCTTCTCGGGCGATGCCGACGCGCAGCGCGCGCTCGGGGAGTCGAACCGCGCGTCGCGGCTCCGCTTCCCGGCGGCACTGAAGGAGCTCGTCGCCGAACGGTTCGCGACGCCGACCACCGTGCGCGCCGCGGGATGATCGAGGTCCGGACCACCGCCGACGCGGCCGAGGTGTTGCGGGAAGCCGGGGCGTTCCTGGTGAGCCGACCGGTCGAGCACAACGTGATCCTCTCGATCCTCCACAGCCGGATCACCCATCCGGAAGTGGGTCGGTACTGGTGGCTCGTCGACGACGGCGTGGTCGTGGGCGTCGCGATGCACACGCCGTTCTCGTTCAGCGCGACCGCGACGCCGATGCGTCGCGAGCTCGCGCGGGCGTTGGTGGCCGCGACCGATCCACCGGTCCCGGGATTCATCGGTGAGGCGGCAACGGCAGCGGCCTACGCGGGTGCCTGGGCGCAACGGCATCGCGTCCCCGTCGCGCCCACCGATGGCGAGCGGCTCTTCCAGCTCGACGGCGCACGGGAGGTCGGGCGGGCGCCGGGAGTCCTGCGGCCGGCGGTGCCGGGGGATCGGTCGGTCTTGGTCGAGTGGCTCGAAAAGTTCGGTGACGACACCGGGCACGCTCTCGAGGACTCCGAGGTCGTGATCGACCGGTACCTCGACGAACGCAGCGTCTGGCTCTGGATCGACGATGGTCCGGTCGCGATGGCGCGCGCCGCGCCGGTCGTGGCGGGTGTCGCGCGGATCGGCCCGGTGTACACCCCGCCCGAGCAGCGCGGGAAGGGCTACGCGACGACATGCGTCGAGCGACTCAGCCGGCACATCGAGGACGGTGAGCACATCGCCATCCTCTACACCCAGCTGACGAACCCCACGTCGAACGCGATCTACGCGCGGATCGGGTTCGAGCCGGTGCTCGAGGTCGTGCGGTACCGGTTCGAGACCGTTCCGGGCTGACGTACGCCCCCGGGGTCGTCCTACGCTCCCGTGATGGACCGAGCCGAGCCGGATGCCATCTTCCATCCCGACGGCGACGCCTTCATCCCCACGGCGTTCGCCCGTGGGCCGTGGGATCCGAACGCGCAGCACGGTGGCGCACCCTCTGCGTTGCTCGCACGCGCGATCGAGGCTCACGAGCCGGAACCGGCGATGCAGGTCGCACGGGTCACGATCGAGCTGCTCCGACCGGTTCCGCTGAGTCGGATCTCGGTGCGCACGCGCACGATCCGACCCGGCAAGAAGGTGCAGCTGATCGAGTCGGCGCTGTTCAGTGGCGACACCGAGGTCGCGCGGGCGACCGGGCTCCGACTGCGGGTGAAACCGCTCGAGGTCCCCGTCGCATCGGAGGCCGACCGGCTCACTCCGGGGCCGAGCGGTGGGGAGCGCATGCCCTTCGATCGGGTGATGGAGACGAGCTTCGCCGACGCGATGGACATCGTCGCGGTGCTCGGCGCGCCCGGGCTCGCAGGTCCGGGCACGGCGTGGTTCCGACTCCGCGTGCCCGTCGTCGCCGGGGAGGACCCGACGCCCTTGCAACGGGTGGCGGCCGCAGCCGACTTCGGGAACGGCATCAGCTCGGTCGTCGACTGGGACGACGGCTGGCTCTTCATCAACCCCGACCTCACCGTGTACCTGCACCGGTACCCGGTCGGGGATTGGGTGGCGCTCGCGGCGACGACCCTTCCCGGCCACCTCGGCAGCGGCCTCGCCGAAGCGGCGCTCTACGACGAGACCGGCCGGATCGGCCGGTCGGTCCAGAGCCTCCTCTTCGACCACCCCTGATGGAGGAGGTTGCCTCCGGTATCTCGGATAACTAGTATCCGGAATTGTGAAGCTCTCCGAGGGCATCGAGTGGGGTCTGCACTGCGCCACCCTCGTCGCCATCCTCCCGCCCGGCGCCACCCTCTCCGCCGCTCGCCTCGCCGAGTACCACGGCGTCCCTGCCTCGTACCTCGCGAAGACCCTCCAGGCCCTGTCCCGGGAGGGGATCTTCGAGTCGCTCCCGGGACCGACCGGCGGGTACCGCCTCGGCCGACCCGCGGCCGAGATCACGGTGCTCGACGTGGTCGAGGCGATCGACGGACCGGAACCGGCCTTCGCCTGCACCGAGATCCGCCGGCGGGGCCCGGCTGCGGTCCCGGCCCGGGAGTACCGCCTCCCGTGCTCGATCCACGTGGTGATGGACCGGGCCGATGCCGCGTGGCGGGCCGAGCTCCGGGCAACCACGCTCGCCGACCTCGTGGAGCAGGTCCTCACCGGGGCGAGTCCCCGAGCCCTCACCAAGGGAGCCGTCTGGCTCCAGGAGGTGGTCCGATGAAGTGCTTCGTCACCGGTGCGACCGGCGTGATCGGTCGTCCGTTGATCCCGGCCCTGGTCGGCGCCGGCCACGAGGTGGTCGCCGTCGCCCGTGGTCCGGCCAAGGCGGCCCACCTGCGAGCAGTCGGTGCCGCACCGATCGGCGTCGACCTGTTCGAACCGGCGGCGGTGCTCGACGCAACAGGAGGATGTGACGCGATCCTCCATCTCGCGACCAACGTCCCGCCGACGTCGAAGGCCGGCCGTCCGTCGTCGTGGGCGATGCACAACCGCCTGCGCACGGAAGCGACCGTGAACCTCGTCGCCGCGGGCGAGGCGAACGGTGCGACGCGCTTCGTGAAGGAGTCGATCACGTTCGTGTACCCCGACGCCGGCGACGAGTGGATCACCGAGACGACACCACCCGATCCGGCGATGATCACGATGGCGCCGACCCTCGAAGGCGAACAGCACGCACTCGCGTTCGCCGACCACGCCGGGCGCGCGGCGGTCGTGCTCCGGTACGGCCTCTTCTACGGCGGCGTCGGCAATCGTGCCACCGACGAGATGTTGCGGCTCGCGCGCTGGCACCTGTCGACCATCGCGGGCCGGCCCGACGCGTACATGTCGTCGATCCACGCCGACGATGCCGCAACGGCGGTACTCGCCGCGCTCGACGCGCCGACCGGCCTCTACAACGTGGTCGACGACGAGCCCCTGCCCCGGGTCGACCACCTCGCAGCCACGAGTTCGGCGTTCGGCCTGCGGCGGCTCCATCCGATCCCGGCGTGGATGCTGCGGCTGGTCGCAGGCCGATCGGCGGCGTCGGCGCTCGTCGCGTCGCAGCGAGTGTCGAACGCGCAGTTCCGGACGACCACCGGGTGGGCACCCGCGTACCCGAGTGCACGCGAGGGCTGGGCCCACGAGGCCGCGCGCCCCGCCGATCAGGAGGAACCGACCCGTGCCTGAACGCTTTCCCCACGCCACCTTCGCCCGCATCGCCCTGGCCGTGCTCGCGCTGGGCACCATCCCGCTCGCGTTCTGGGCCAGCTTCGCGCCACGCCAGTTCTACGACGACTTCCCCGGTGCCGGCCGCGCCTGGGTCTCGGCCGACGGCCCGTACAACGAGCACCTCGTGCGCGACGTCGGCGCGCTCGAGTCTCGCCCTCCTCATCGTCGCGGTGTTCGCGTTCGTGACGCTCTCGGTACCGCTCCTGCGGGCCACCGCGGCGGCGTTCCTCGCCAACGGTCTGCTCCACGTGGGTTACCACCTGCGCCACCTCGACCTCTACGACACCGCTGATCAGATCGCGAGCATCAGCGGCCTGCTCCTCGTACCGGTCGTCGCGGCGGTCCTGCTCGGCGCGACAATGCGGCCATCGGCAACCCGCTCTTCACCCTCGAGCACGTCCGCGTCGACGGCCCCCACGGCCCCCTCCTGACCGACGTCGAGGGGAGCATCTCCCCGACCGGGGTCACCGTGGTGGCCGGCCCGTCGGGCGCCGGCAAGTCGACCCTGCTCCGACTCTGCAACCGGCTCGAGGTCCCGACCTCGGGGCGGATCTGCTTCCGCGGCGACGACGTCGCCGGGCTCGACCCCCGCCACCTCCGCCGTCGGGTCGGGATGGTGTTCCAGCGCCCGACGCCGTTCGCGGGGACGGTGCGCGACAACCTGCAGGTCGCCGAACCCGAGGTCACCGACTCGGCCGCCGCCGACGTGCTCGTACGGGCCGAGCTCGAACCGAGCTTCCTCGACCGGCCCGCTCACGAGCTCTCGGGGGGTGAAGCCCAGCGCCTGTGCCTTGCTCGCACCCTCGTGACGGGACCCGAGGTGCTCCTCATGGACGAACCGACCTCGGCGCTCGATCCGCAGGCGACCGGCGCGCTCGAACGCCTCGGACGTCGTCTCGCCGACACCGGTGTCCCGGTGCTCTGGGTCACCCACGACCTCGCGCAGATGCGGCGACTCGCCGACCGCGTCGTGGTGCTCGTCGGCGGACGGATCGCGCACGACGGCGCGCTCGCCACGCTCGACGACGACGCGTCACCCGCGGTCCGGTCGTTCCTGGGGGCCTCGTCGTGAGCACCGACATCAGCTGGGCCGGACTGGTCGGTTCGCTCGTGCTCATCGCGGTGGCGATCGCGCTCTCGATGTGGCAGCGGCTCCAACTCGAGCGCAGCATCGCCTGGGCGTCGGCGCGCGCCCTCGTGCAGCTCCTCCTGGTGGGGCTCGCGCTCCGCTTCGTGCTCGATCCCGACCGGTCGCTCGCGTGGGCATGGATCTGGGTGCTGCTCATGATCGCCTTCGCATCGGTCACCGTGGCGCGACGAGCGAAGGAGGTTCCCTCGGTGCTCCCGCTCGCGATCGCCGCGTTCGGCGCGGCCGCGGTGGTGAGCCTCGGCGTGCTGTTCGGCCTCGGCGTGTTCCCGCTCGAGGCACGGGCGCTCGTTCCGATGGCGGGACTCATGGTCGGGAACTCGATGAGCGCGACGGTGCTCGTCGCCCGTCGGGTGTTCGAGGAGCTCCGGGACAAGCGCGACGAGGTCGAGGCCCGGCTCGCGCTCGGGGCCGCGTCGGCGGATGCGGCGCGGCCTTACGTCAGGGCGGCGCTGCGCACCGCGCTGATCCCCCAGATCGAGACGACCAAAGCTGTGGGGCTGGTGTTCCTGCCGGGCGCGATGACCGGCCTGATCCTCGCCGGGGTGGATCCGCTCGACGCCGTGCGGATCCAGGCCGCGGTGATGTACCTCGTCCTGGGCTCGGTGGCCACGACGACGGCGGTGGTGGCGCTCGGGGTGTCGCGCCGACTGTTCACCGCTGACCATCGACTCGTGCGGATCAGCCGCCCGGCGGAGTAGCCGGGGGAGACGGAGGGGCTCAGCGCCGCCCGACGTTGGGTCGCTTGCCGTGATTTGCCTTCTTGCGGCGAGACCGCAGGCGACGCTTCTTCGTCTTCTTGCTCACTGGAGCCTCTCTCGGAGCGGGATCAGGGCGCCCAGGCTAATAGCCTGACCGCCCGTGGAGCATCTCGGCCTCGTCGGCCTCGCGAAAGCCATGTGATCCGGTCCCCGGAGGCCTGCGATGCCCTGGCTCGTACGAGCGGATGACGTGCTGGCGGCGGCCGAGGTGGCCCGGACCGGTCGCGACCGGCGGCGCGGTCTCCTCGGTCGCGACGGCATCGAGGGGGCGTTCGTGCTCCGACCGTGCCGTCACGTCCACACGATCGGCATGCGCTTCCCGATCGACGTGGCTTTCTGCGACGACGACGGCGCGGTCGTGCGCGTGTGCTCGCTGCGACCATGGCGCCTCGCCCCGCTCGTGCGCCGCGCCCGGTTCGTGATCGAGGCCCAGGCGGGGGCGTTCGACCGTTGGTCGCTCCGACCCGGCGACGTCGTCGAGATCCGCCAGTGACCGATCTGCCAGTGACCGAGCCGGGCGGCTCGTTGGTGCTGGTGGGGACGCCGATCGGGAACCTCGGCGATCTCACCCCGCGGGCGGTGCAGGCGTTGCGCGATGCCGACGTGATCGCATGCGAGGACACCCGTCGGACCCGGGCGCTGCTCTCGGCGTTCGACGTGCCCGCGGGAAACCGCTTGCGCTCCGTGCACGCCCACAACGAGCGTGAGCGAGCCGTGCGCATCGTCGACGAGATCGGCGAGGGGCTCCGGGTCGCGTACGTGACCGATGCCGGGATGCCGGGCATCAGCGATCCCGGAGCCGAGCTGGTCCGGGCCTGCCTGCGCGCCGGGCTCACCGTCGAGGTCGTCCCCGGTCCGACCGCCCTCACCGTCGCCCTGGCCCTCTCGGGCCTCCCGACCGATCGCTTCGTCTTCGAGGGGTTCTTGCCCCGCAAGGGGGCCGAGCGCCGGACCCGGCTCCAGGCGCTGGCCTCGGAGGCCCGCACGAGCGTCGTCTACGAGTCACCCCGTCGGGTCGCCGCAACGTTGGCCGACCTCGCCGCGGCGTGCGGCGCCGACCGACCCGTCGCGGTGGTCCGCGAACTGACCAAGCTCCACGAGGAGGCGTACCGGGGCCCGCTCGGCGAGGCCGCGACGCTGGCCGCGGGCCACGAAGCCCGGGGCGAGCACGTGATCGTGCTCGGAGGCGCGGCCCCCACCGAGGTGAGCGAGGCCATGGTGGTCGACGCGGTCCGTGACGCACTCGAAGGAGGCGCCTCGGCCCGCGATGCCGCAAACGCCGTCGCAGCCGAGCTCGGCGTCGCCCGGCGGCGGGCCTACGAGGTCGCCCTCACCCTGCGGAATGCGTGAGGCGGCCGACGCAGCCGGCACACACGCGCTTGCCCGCGAACTCGCGGAGCTCGGCGGCACTCCCGCAGAAGATGCAGCGTGCCTCGACCTTGGTCAGCAGGATCCGCGTCCCTTCGAGCATGACCTCGACCAGATCACCCTCCCGCAGGCCGAGCGTCCGGCGCAGCTCCACCGGGAGCACCACTCGCCCGAGTTGGTCCACCTTGCGGGTCACGCCCGAGGAAGTCATCAACATGGCTCGCTTCGTTGCGCCGCATCGATCGCCCACCGGGTCACGTTCTCAGGACGCTTTCCGGCGGCTCCACTGCGCTCATCAACATGGCTCGCTTCGTTGCGCCGCCTCGATCGCCCACCGGGTCACGTTCTCAGGACGCTTTCCGGCGGCTCCACTGCGCTCATCAACATTGGCTCGCTTCGTTGCGCCGCCTCGATCGCCCACCGGGTCACGTTCTCAGGACGCTTTCCGGCGGCTCCACTGCGCTCACTGTCTATCGTAGGGCGGCGTGACCCGCCCCTTCTACGTGACGACGCCGATCTACTACGTGAACGACGTGCCGCACATCGGGCACGCGTACACGACCGTCGTCGCCGACGCCCTGGCCCGCTGGCGTCGGCTCTGGGGTGACGACGTCATGTTCCTCACCGGCACCGACGAGCACGGTCTCAAGATCCAACGGGCGGCCGAGGCGAACGGCGTCTCGCCTCTCGAGTGGGCCGACCGAACGAGCGCCCGCTTTGCCGAGGCCTGGGAGCTGCTCGACATCAGCAACGACGACTTCATCCGCACGACCGAGCCGCGCCACTACGAAGCGGTCGCCGAGTTCCTGCAACGGGTCTACGACGCCGGCGACATCGAGCTCAGCACCTACGAGGGCCTCTACTGCGTCGGCTGCGAGCTCTACTACGCCGAGGAAGATCTCGTCGACGGCAACTGCCCGATCCACGGCACGCCGGTCGAGCTGGTCACCGAGGAGAACTACTTCTTCAAGCTCTCGCGCTTCGAAGACCGCCTGCTCGCGCACTACACCGAGCATCCGGAGGCCATCGAGCCGGCCGGGAAGCGCAGCGAGGTGCTCGGGATCATCAAGCAGGGCCTGCGCGACTTCTCGATCAGCCGCACCTCGATCTCGTGGGGCATCCCGCTGCCGTGGGACGCGCAGCACGTCGCCTACGTGTGGTTCGACGCGCTCGTGAACTACTGCACCGCGGTGGGCTACGGCACCGATCGTGAACGGTTCGAGCGGTTCTGGCCCGCCGATTACCACCTCATCGGCAAGGACATCCTGCGTCAGCACGCGGTCTACTGGCCCGCGATGCTGATGAGCGCAGGTGAAGCACCGCCGAAGCATGTGTTCGCGCACGGCTACCTGCTGGTGGGCGGCGAGAAGATGAGCAAGTCGAAGCTCAACCAGATCGCGCCGGCCGACCTCGTCGCCGACTTCGGCGTCGACGGGTTCCGGTACCACTTCCTCGCTGACCAACGCTTCGGTCCCGACGGCGACTTCAGCTACGAGGCGATGGTCGCGCGCTACAACGCCGATCTCGCGAACAACTTCGGCAACCTCGCGAACCGCGTGCTGAACATGGCGGTGAACTACTGCGGCGGAGTGGTCCCCGACGAACGTGCCGACGGTCCGCTCGTCGACGCGGTCGCAACCGCGTTCGCTGTGCAGACCGCCGCGTTCGATCGACTCGACATCGCGTCGGCCTTCGGTGCGGTGTGGGACCTCATCCGCGCCGCGAACTCGTACATCGAGGACGCAAAGCCCTGGGCGCTCAACAAAGCGGGCGACGCGGCGGCGACCGCGGCGGTGATCGGCGACTGCCTCGAGGCATTGCGCGTCGTCGCGCTCCTCGCGTCGCCCGCGATCCCGCGCGCCTCGGCCGAGCTGTGGACCCGCCTCGGCCTCCCCGGATCGCCGACCGATCAACGGCTCCCCGAAGCAGTCTCGTGGGGTGGGCTCGTCCCAGGCGCGACGCTCGAGAAGGGCGCCCCGCTGTTCCCCCGGATCGACTCGTGAGCTGGTTCGACTCCCACTGCCACCTGCAGATGCTCGATGTCCCGGCCGACGCGGCACTGGCCCGCAGTCGGGAAGCGGGGGTCGACGGGATGGTGTGCGTGGGAACCGACCTCGGGTCGTCGGCCGCCGCGGTCGACATCGCCTCCCGGGAGCCCGACGTCTGGGCGGCGGTCGGGCTGCATCCGCACGACGCCACCGATCGGACGGCGGAGTGGCCCGGCATCGTCGAGTTGAGCACCGCCGACCGGGTCGTGGCTATCGGCGAGACCGGCCTCGACTACTTCTACGAACACAGTCCCCGTGAGGAGCAGATCGCGAGCTTCCGCGTCCACATCCAACTCGCGCACGAACGCGACCTCGCGCTGGTGATCCACACCCGCGACGCGTGGGACGACACGTTCCGTGTGCTCGAGGAGGAGTCGCTCCCGTCGCGCTCGATCGTGCACTGCTTCACCGGTGGTCCCGCCGAAGCCGAACGCGCGCTCGCTCTGGGCGCGTACCTCTCGTTCAGCGGGATCGTGTCGTTCAAGAACGCAGACGACGTACGCGCCGCGGCTGCGATCACTCCCGCCGATCGCATGTTGGTGGAGACCGACGCGCCGTTCCTCGCTCCGGTGCCGCACCGCGGCCGGAAGAACGAGCCCGCGTTCGTCGCCGATGTCGGCGTAGCGCTCGCCGACGCGACCCACCGTGATCTCGAGGCAGTGGCGGAGTCGACACGATCCGTGGCGCGCACATTGTTGCGTTTGTAGTCACTCGACCAGGGTGAACGCGCGGCTGAGAACGCCGGGAGAACGCGCGCTGAAACGCATCTGAACGACGAGTTGACCACCACGTGATGGCATCGGTACGTTCCCGCGGTCCCCGCAACGCATGCATGTCGCAACGCGGGCCAGAGCACTGTGCGGTCACACGGGAGGCGGAGCCCGATCGCAGATCATGTGAATCATCGCGTCGCGCGCGTTCGACTCGGCATCGCCGAGCGACACGACGTGCCGGTACGAAACACGCCCGTACAACACACGCCCGTACAGCACACGCCCGTACGACGCGATGCGCGCCTCCGTCACGTCAGCGTGCGTGAGACCGCGCGGCGGCACGCCATCACGGCGGTGCGGCCGTCGCCCGCGCGGGTGAACGCCCCCGAGCCCGACGCGTGGATCCCGATCCTCGACCTCGCGGTGCTCGAAGGTCTCGGATCGCAGATCGACCCGGTGCTCCTCCGCGAGCTCGATGGCCTCGAACGGGCCTTTCTCGAACCGCCGGCGCCCGAGCCCTTGCTCGGTCCGGCCCCGGCCGCCGCCCTGGCTGCGCCGGCAACGGCTCCCCCGAAGACCGCGGGTCCAGCCGCCGGAGACCCCCTCCCGGCCCCGGATCCCGAGCCCCCGGGGCCGGTGTCCGGAACTGCCGTCGGCCGTCACCACCACCGGTTCCTGCACTGGGTGATCCTGGTCGTCGCACTCGCGGTCGTCGTCGCCGGGTTGCCGTACTTCCTGCAGTCGCCCGCCCAGCGTCGCGTCACCCTCGACGTCGACGGAACGTCCTTCGTCCGCACGACCCGGGTCGACGACGTCGGCAGTCTCCTGACCGCAGCCGGTGTCGCGGTGGCGCCGGGTGACCGGGTCACGCCGGCCAGCGGTTCCACGTTGCACAACGGCGCGACCGTCCGTGTCGTGCGGGCGTTCCCGCTCACCGTCGACGTCGACGGTGCAGTCCGCTCGGTGCGGACCACTGCGAAGACGGTGAAGCGACTGCGGAGGGAGCTCGGGATCGCGCCTGCGCTCGTGGCGGTCGGTACCGAGCAACGCCTCCGACGCGGCGACACGGTCACGTTCCGTACTCCGTTCGACGTCGCGCTCGTCACCGACGGTGTCTCGGGGTCGCTCACGTCAACCGCGCGCACGGTCGGCGAACTGCTCGCCGAGCGCAACGTGGCGTTCGCGGCGGGGGACCAGATCGATCCGCCGCTCGAGACGCGGCTCGCGCCCGGCCTCGTGATCACGATCACGCACACCACGGCCGGGCGCATCACCGAAGACACCGCAGTGCCGTTCGAGGTTCAGGAACGCCCCGATGCGTCAGTGCCCGAGGGGACGCGTCGCGTCGTGCAGAGCGGAGCCGAGGGCATCGACCGCACGACGTACCAGCTCACGCGCGACGGTGAGACGGTCGTCGCCAAGGTGGCGCTCGGTACGGTCCGGGTGCAGCAGGCCCGACCGGAGATCGCGGTGGTGGGGACGGCGCCGATCGGTGGCTCGGGCCACCAGACCGGCATCGCGACCTGGTACGCCACGCTCTACCAGCCGGGTACCTGCGCCCACCTCAGCCTCCCGTTCGGCACCATGGTCCGGGTCACCGACACGGAGACCGGCGCGGCCGCGGTCTGCCGGGTGGCCGATCGCGGTCCCGAGGCGTGGACCGGGAACATCATCGACCTGTCGCCCGATGTGTTCGAGCAGCTCGGGTCGCTCTCCACCGGGGAGCTCCACGTCCGCCTCGACTACTGATCGCGCGGCGATCCCCGTGCGCGTCGTCTGACCCCGGCGTCCCGGCAGGGGATCGGTGACACGATGGGCTGCGTGACCGCGATCAACCCGGGGGAACTGCGCCGCTTGCTCGGCGCCCATGGCCTGCGGCCCAGCCGCGCCCTGGGTCAGCACTTCCTGGCCGATCCGAACACGGCGCGTCGCATCGTCTCACTCGCGGGAGTCGGACCCGGCGACCGCGTGCTCGAGATCGGACCGGGTGTGGGTTCGCTCACGGTTGCCCTCGCCGCGGCCGGTGCACGGGTGACCGCGCTCGAGCTCGATCGGCACCTGCTCCCCGTGCTCGCCGACGCACTGGCCCGAGCCGGGGTGTCCGACTCGGTCGACGTGGTGTCGGGTGACGCGCTCACCGTCGACTTCGACGCGCTGCCCGGCGGGACACCCCACGCGATGGTCTCGAACCTCCCGTACAACGTCGCGGTTCCGATCGTGATGCGCCTGCTCGACGACGTCGCGGCCGTGCAGCGGATGCTCGTGATGGTCCAACGCGAGGTCGGCGATCGCCTCGCGGCCGGTCCCGGCACGAAGGACTACGGGTCGGTGTCGGTCCGGGTCGGCTACCACGCGCAGGCGCGTCGGGTGGGACTCGTCCCACCGACCGTGTTTCTCCCCCCGCCGAAGGTCGACTCCGCACTCGTCGAGCTGGTGCGCCATCCGACCCCGCCGGTCGACGTCCCGTCGGTGGACCAGCTGTTCTCACTCGTGCGCGCCGGGTTCTCCCAGCGCCGCAAGATGTTGCGCCGCGTCCTCCGCACCGAGCTCGGTGATCGCACCGACCCCGTGCTCGTCGCTGCGGGGATCGACCCGGCGGCGCGCGCCGAGACGCTCGATCTGGCGACGTGGGCCGCGCTCGCACGGGCCGCAGCCGCCGACCGGGACGCGCATCCGCCGGCCCAGGTGCGCGAGTGACTGGTCGCGCACCGGCGAAGCTGACGTGGTCGCTGCGGGTCCTGGGGACCCGCGCCGACGGATACCACGAGCTCGAGGCGCTCGCGACGACCGTCGACGAGCCGCACGACACCGTCACGCTCGCGGCATCGGACCGCGGCATCACCCTGTCGGTGTCGGGGTTCGCCCGGAGCGTCCCCTCGGACCGATCGAACCTCGTCTGGCGCGCCGCCGACGCGGCCGGGATCGACGTGGCCATCGCGCTGGAGAAACGGATCCCCGCGGGCGGGGGCCTCGGTGGGGGATCGTCGGACTGCGCCGCGGTGTTGCGGGAGCTGCGCGACCGGTTCGGCCTCGACCCCGCCCGGGCAGCGGCGATCGCCGCCGACCTGGGATCCGATGTCCCGGTCTGCCTGCACGGCGGCACCGTGTGGATGCGGGGACGGGGCGAGCGGCTCGAACCGGTGACCGGGGTCACGCCTGCGTCGGTCGTGATCGCGGTGCCACCCGTCCACTCGTCGACCCCTGCGGTCTACCGGGCCTGGGACGAGCTGGGAGGCCCCCGGGCCACGAGGGCGGTCGCGGCCCCTCCCGCGCTCGCGGGCGTCGCCACCGCGCTCCTCAACGATCTCGAGCCGGCCGCGGAAGCGGTGACCCCGGGGCTGGGCGAGTTCCGGGACGCGTTCCACTCCGCAGCCGGTCGCGAACCGTTCCTCGCCGGCAGCGGGTCGGCCTACTGCGTCTGGGTCGACGATCCCGATGCGGCGCGCGCAACGGCCGCCAAGGTGGAACAGGAGCTCGGAGTCGCGACCTTTGCGGGGGTGGCAGGCGCTGGGTGACGCCGTGGTGTCAACGACACCGCGGACGACACCGCGACAGGGTCAGCGACCCTGTTGACGACGCTGCCAACGCGTCTTCTTGAGGAGCTTCTTGTGCTTCTTCTTCCGCATTCGCTTGCGGCGCTTCTTGATCAACGAGCCCATGAGGGCCGTGACGCTACCGGTAGCGCCGTGTGAATGCACATCGTGACGGCTCGGGCGTCGGCCGAACCGGCTCCGGCGCGGGGTAGCGTGAGCACTGGATCGGGGGTGGTGTAACGGCAGCACGGGGTCCTTTGGAGTCCCAAGTCGAGGTTCGAAACCTCGCCCCCGAGCTGGCGGGAGCCGCTGATCCACGCAGGATGCGACCCGGAGCACGAGCAGGTGCCCGTGCGAGGAGGTTCTTCGATGAGGGGATCCCGATGAGTGGGTATCGGCCGCTGGCTGCCGTGGTGCTCGCCGCGGGAGAAGGCACCCGCATGCGTTCGACCACGCCGAAGGTGCTCCATCCCCTGTGCGGGCGGCCGATGCTGTTGCATGTGGTCGATGCCCTGATCGCGCTCCCGCTCGAGCGGGTCGTCGTCGTCGTGGGCCACGGCGCCGAACGGGTGACCAAGACCTTGCACGAGCAGGTCGCCACCGAGATGCCGATCGAGTTCGTGGAGCAACGGGTCCAGCGCGGCACCGGCGACGCCGCGAGCGTCGCGCTCACTGCGTTCGCCGACGACCCCGACACCGACGGCGACATCATCGTCATGCCCGGCGACGCCCCCCTGGTCCGTCCCGAGGTGTTGGCGCGTCTCGCCACCGAGCACCGCGAGCGCGATGCAGCCGCGACGGTGCTCACCGCCGCGCTCGACGAGACGACCGTCGACTTCGGTCGGGTCGTGCGCGACGAGAAGGGTCGCCTCGACCGGGTCGTCGAGCGCAGCGACGCGTCGGAGGAGGAGCTCGAGATCGACGAGGTCAACACGTCGATCTACTGCTTCCGCCGGGGCCTCCTCGCTCCGGCCCTGCGGCGGCTGAGCCCCGAGAACGCGCAGGGTGAGTACTACCTGACCGACGTGCTCGAGGTGTTGCGCCAGACCGGGCACACGGTGGTGGCGGTCCCGGCTGACGACGCCACCGCCGCGCTCCACGTGAACAACCGGGCCCAACTCGCGGCCGCCGAAGGGGTGCTGCGGGAGCGGATCAACGATCGGTGGATGCGTGAAGGCGTGGGCATGGTCGATCCCTCCCACACCTACGTCGACGCCGCGGTCGAGCTCGAACCCGACGTGAAGCTCCTGCCCGGCACGATTCTCGAAGGCCGCACCGTGGTCGGCGCCGGTTCGGTCATCGGGCCCGACAGCCGTTTGATCGACACCGTCGTCGGCGAGCGGTGCGAGCTGCGCCAGACCGTCGCGACGGAAGCCGAGATCGGCAACGACGTCACCGTCGGCCCATTCGCTCATCTCCGCCCCGGGACCCGCATCGCCGACGGCGCCCACGTCGGCGGCTTCGTCGAGACCAAGAACGCCGACATCGGCGAGGGCGCCAAGGTGCCCCACCTCGCGTACATCGGCGACGCCGAGATCGGCGACCGGGCGAACATCGGCGCGGGCACCATCACCGCCAACTACGACGGCACCCACAAGCACCGCACGAAGATCGGGTCCGACGCGAGGATCGCGTCGAACACCGTGCTCGTGGCGCCGGTCGAGGTCGGCGACGGCGCCTACACCGGAGCCGGAGCGGTCGTGAACCGCGATGTGCCGCCGGGTGCGCTCGCCAAGGGCGTGCCCGCGGAGAACGACGAAGGTTGGGTCGCCCGCCAGGTTGCCGACAACCCCGACGACTGACCGTCCCCGGCGTGCCAGGATGACGGCATGGAGCTGGTTCCCCACAAGCGGCTGATGCTCTTCGCCGGGAGCGGTCACCCGTCGCTCTCCGAGGAGATCGCCGAGAGCCTCGACGTCCCGCTCTCGTCGGTGACGCTCTCGAGCTTCGCCAACGGCGAGCTCTACTGCCGATACGACGAGAACATGCGCGGCGCCGACGTGTTCGTGCTCCAGACGCACTGCGAGCCGATCAACGACCGCATCTTCGAGCAGCTGATCATGATCGACGCCGCGAAGCGCGCGTCGGCGAAGCGCATCACCGCGGTCTGCCCCTTCTACGGGTACGCCCGTCAGGACCGCAAGGCCGCGGGGCGCGAACCGATCACCGCCCGCCTGCTCGCCGACCTGCTCACGGTCGCCGGTGCCGATCGGGTGGTGTCGGTCGACCTGCACACCGGCCAGATCCAGGGCTTCTTCGACTTCCCGGTCGACCACCTCACGGCGGTGCCACTCCTCGCCGACTACGTGGCGAACCAGGTCGAGGGCGAGGTCACCGTGGTCGCACCCGACGCCGGTGGAGGCAAGCTCGCCCGTCGGTTCGCCAACTGCCTCGACATCGAAGCCGAGCTCGCGTTCGTCGACAAGAGCCGGCCCAAGGGCACGCACAACATCGCGGTGGCGAACGACGTGGTCGGCATGATCGAGGGTCGTCACTGCGTGCTCGTCGACGACATGATCGACACTGCGGGCTCGATCACCGCCGGCGCCGAGCTGCTCATGGACCGCGGCGCCGCGTCGGTCATCATCGCCGCGACCCACGGTCTCCTCTCCGGACCGGCCGTCGACCGGCTGAAGAACGCCCGGGTACGTGAGGTCGTGGTCACGAACACGCTGCCGATCTCCGACGAGAAGCGCTTCGACACCCTCACCGTGCTGTCGATCGCCCCGATCGTGGCCGAGGTCCTCGGCGCGGTCTTCGGCGACAAGTCGGTCAGCGAGCTCTTCCGCGGCGACAACCTGTAACCGGTGGCCGAGTCGACCAGCACGAAGCCGGGTCGCAAGTGGAGCGCGCTCCGCAAGTTCTACGAGACCGCTCCCGACGGTGACGCCGGCGAGTTCCCGCGGTACGAGCTCCAGCTCGCCCAGCTCCGCGGCCTCGCCGGTCAGCTCCCGCCCTCGCCGCGCTTCCTCGACCTCGGATGCGCGTCGGGCGCGTGGTCGACGCGCGTCGCGACGACACTCGGGGCCCGCCAGGTGGTCGGAGTCGACCTGTCGACCAAGGGCCTCGTCGCGGCGGCCGGCCGCGGGATGCACCCGGTCTACGCATCGGTCGATGGCGCGGTGCTCCCGTTCGCCGATGGATCGCTCGACGTGGTCATGTGCGACGAGGTGATCGAGCACATCGTCGACACCGACGGGCTGCTCGACGAGATCCACCGGGTGCTGCACGCCGACGGGATGCTGGTGCTGTCGACCCCGAACCTCGCGGCCTGGTTCAACCGGCTCGCGCTGCTCGCCGGGCTCCAGCCCGCGTTCTCGGAGGTGGGCTACTCGGGGATCTACGGGCGGCCGGGATCCGAGGTCGTCGGCCACCTCCGCTTGTTCACCTGGCGGGCCCTGCGGGAGTTCCTGAGCGCCCACGGCTTCACCGTGGTGTCGGTCGAGGGAGCGCCGTACCACGACCTCCCGAGCGTCGCGCGGCCGCTCGACCGCCTCGCCGCCCGCCTCCCGGGCGTCGCCGCCGACCTCATGGTCGTCGCGAAACCCTGACTCAGCCTCCTGCGTTCGCCTGGACCCCTCTCGCGTGGCACAATCGACTGTTCCCCAGCCCTGCTGACCACCCGAGGATGTTCCTGCACCATGGCCGACGTACTGCTCACCGCCGAGACGCGCCCGGAGCGCGGCTCCCGCCCCGCCGGGCGACTCCGCCGGACCGGCAAGGTCCCTGCCGTGGTCTACGGCCTCGACACCGAAGCGATCTCGGTGACCGTGCCGGCCCGCGAGCTGTCCCACCTCCTCGCCGGTGAGGGTGGCGCCAACACGCTGATCCGGCTCCAGGTCGACGGCGACGAGCAGCTCACCCTCGCCCGTCAGATCCAGCGGCACCCCACGCGGGGCGATCTCGTCCACGTCGACTTCGTTCGCATCCGCCGCGACGTCGCCGTCCAGGCCGAGGTCCCGCTGCACCTCGTCGGTGAGGCGCCCGGAAGCCGCGACGGTGGTCTCGTCGAACAGCTCATCTTCAGCCTCAGCATCGAGGCGAAGCCGGCCGACATCCCGAACGTGGTCGAGGTCGACATCTCCGCGCTCGAGATCGGCGACCAGCTCCGCATCTCCGAGGTCACCGTCGACTCCGGCGTCACGTTCCTCCACGAAGACGAGGAACTGGTCGTCCAGGTCGTGGCGCCGCGTCTCGCCGAGGTCGAAGAAGAGGCCGAGGGCGAAGAGGGTGTCGAGGGAGTCGAAGGCGCCGCGGCGGACGGCGAATCGTCCGACGACGGCGGCGGCGACTCCGAGTAGTTCGGAGAGTCCGTGCTGCGGCGCGGAGCGCGCGCCGAACGCACCGGGACCCCTGCCGACTACCTCGTGGTCGGTCTCGGCAACCCCGGCGACGAGTACGCGAAGACGCGCCACAACGTCGGTGCCGAGGTCGTCGAGCTGCTCGGCCGCCGCCACGGGGCGCGCCTCCGCAAGGCGAAGAAGGAACACGCGTTGGTCGACGAGGTGCGGATCGGTGGGTGCCGTGTCGCGCTCGCGGTCCCGCTCACCTACATGAACGACTCGGGCCAGGCCGTGCAGGCGCTGGCGCGGCGCTTCGGCGTGACCGCCGAGCAGATCGTCGTCGTCCACGACGAGCTCGACCTCCCCGTCGCGGTGCTGCGGGTGAAGAGCGGCGGCGGTCTCGCGGGCCACAACGGGTTGAAGTCGATCAAGCAACACCTCCACGACGACCGGTTCGCCCGCGTCCGGATCGGTGTGGGCAAGCCTCAGAGCAGGGAACAGGGCGCCGACCACGTCCTGAACCGGTTCTCCAAGCGCGAACGCACCGAGATCGACGTCACCCTCGAGCAGGCTGCCGACGCCGTCGAGATCATCGTCGCCGACGGTGTCGACACCGCCATGAACCGCTGCAACTGACCCGAGTCCCGTAGCGAGGGGTCGGGGGTAACGTGCGGGAGAGCAAACCCCGGGGGCCGACGTCGTTCCCCGGGTCGTTCGCGCGCCCGCTCGATGCCCGACTCCCGTCCTCCCCTCGCTGATCTGGCCCGACTCCTCGCCGAGGAGCCGGCGCTCGTCGCGGCCGCCAGCGGCTCCGCACCGGTCATCGCGGTGCCCGATGCGGCACGCGCGCTGTTCACCGCCGGCCTCGTCGACCTGGGCGCGCGGCGGCCCGTGCTCGTCGCGGTGCCGACCGGCAACGAGGCCGAGCGGATCGCCCACGATCTCGGCGCGTTCCTGCCGCCAGGCGAGGTCGAGCTCTTCCCGGCATGGGAGACGTTGCCCTTCGAGCGGGTCTCACCGGCGCTCGAGACCATGGGCCGACGCCTGCGCGTGATGTGGCGTCTGCGCGTCGGCGGCGACGCGATGCCGGCGGTCGTGGTCGCGCCGGTGCGAGCCCTGGTGCAGCGACTCGGACCGCACGTCGAAGACGTCGAACCGGTGGTGATCCGCCCGGGCGACCGGGTCGACCGCGACGCGCTGGTCGAGCGCCTCGTCGGCAGCGGGTACCGACGGGAGTACCAGGTCGAGGCGCGGGGCGAGATCGCGGTGCGCGGATCGATCCTCGACGTCTACCCGTCGACCGACGACCACCCGGTCCGCATCGATCTCTGGGGCGACGAGGTCGAGCGGCTCTCCGGCTTCTCCGTGGCCGACCAGCGTTCGACCCGGGATCTCGCCGAGGTCGTGGTGTTCCCGGCCCGGGAGCTGCTCGCGACCCCCGAGGTCCGGGCCCGGGCCGCCGCGCTGGTCGCGTCGGCGCCGTGGGGTCGGGAGCAGTGGGAGCGACTCGCCGAGGGGCTGACCTTCGACGGCATGGAGTCATGGCTGCCGTGGCTCACGCCCGAGGAACACCTCCTCCCGGACCTCCTCCCGGCGACCGCCTCGGTGCTGCTCGTCGAGCCGCGGCGGATGCGTGACCGCGCCGGGGAGCTGCGTGACGACGAAACCGCGTTGGCCGAAGCGTTGGCCCCGACGTGGGGTGCGACCGCGGCCGATCAGGTCGAGCGGCTCTCACTCGACTTCGAGCGGCTGCTCGAACACACCAAGGCTCGGGCCGTCTCGATCGTCAACGCTCCCGAGAGCCCCGACACGCCCCACCTCGTCGCCAGTGCGTTCGACCCGGTGGTGGGGGATGTCGACGGACTCGCCCAACGGCTCCGGTCGCTGCGCGCCGACGGTTCGCGGGTCGTGCTCGCGGCCGACGGGCGCGGCTCGGCCGACCGCCTGCGCGACGTGCTCGCCGACGCGGGCGTCGACGCCGGGATCGAGATCGTGGTGGCGCCGCTCGAACGTGGCGTCGTCGTGTCGGGCGCGGGGATCGCGCTCGTCGCCGAAGCCGATCTCACCGGCCGGCGCCGGGTGCACCGACGGGCCCGGGGTGCGCGCAAGGGCGCCGACTTCTACGACGATCTGAAGCCCGGCGACTACGTCGTCCACCATCAGCACGGTGTCGGTCGCTACGGCGGCATGGTCACGCGCGCGATCGGTGGCGCCGAGCGCGACTACATGCTCCTCGAGTACAAGGGCGCCGACAAGCTCTACATCCCGACCGACCAGGTCGGCTCGGTTCGTCGGTACACCGGTGGCGACAGCCCCGCGCTCAGCCGGCTCGGCGGTGGTGAGTGGCAGAAGACCCGTTCCCGCGTTCGCGCAGCGGTGCGGGAGATCGCGGCCGAGCTCGTCGTGCTCTACCGCCAGCGGCTCGCTACGACCGGTCACGCGTTCCCCGACGACACGCCGTGGCAACGCGAGATCGAGGAAGCGTTCCCCTACGAGGAGACCCCCGACCAGCTCGCGGCGATCGACGCGGTGAAGGCCGACATGGAGCGGTCGGTCCCGATGGACCGCCTCGTGTGCGGCGACGTGGGGTACGGCAAGACCGAGGTGGCCGTGCGGGCCACGTTCAAGGCGGTGCAGGACGGCAAGCAGGTCGCGATCCTGGCGCCGACCACGTTGCTCGCCAACCAGCACGGCCAGACATTCCGGGAGCGGTACGCCAACTACCCGGTGCGGGTCGAGGTGCTGTCCCGCTTCCTCAGCGCGAAGGAGCAGAAGCAGGTCGTGCGCGACCTCGCCTCAGGCGAGGTCGACGTGGTGATCGGAACCCATCGGCTGCTGTCGAACGACATCGCGTTCAAGGACCTCGGTCTCCTGGTGGTCGACGAGGAGCAGCGGTTCGGCGTGAAGCACAAGGAGAAGATCAAGCAGCTCCGGGCCGACGTCGACGTGCTCACCCTCACCGCCACCCCGATCCCGCGCACGCTCGAGATGAGTCTCACCGGGATCCGCGACCTCTCGCTCGTGAACACGCCGCCGGAAGACCGTCAGCCGATCCTCACCTACGTGGGCGAGTACGACGACCGCGCGGTGGCGGAGGCGATCCGACGGGAGCTCCTCCGCGAGGGTCAGGTGTTCTACGTGCACAACCGGGTGCAGGACATCGACATGACCGCGATCCACGTGCGCGAGCTCGTGCCCGAGGCCCGCATCGCGATCGCGCACGGCCAGATGGACGAATCGTCGCTCGAGCGCGTCGTGCTCGACTTCGCCGATCACCAGTACGACGTGCTCGTGTGCACCACGATCGTCGAGAGCGGCCTCGACATGCCGACGGTCAACACGATGGTGGTCGACCGGGCCGATCTCCTGGGCCTCGCACAGATGTACCAGTTGCGCGGACGCGTCGGTCGGCGCGGGCAGCGGGCGTACGCGTACCTGCTGCATCCGGCCGACCGGGTCCTGTCGGAGGAGGCGTACGAGCGCCTGAAGACGATCGGGGAGTTCACCGACCTCGGCTCGGGCTTCAAGATCGCGATGCGCGACCTCGAGATCCGCGGCGCGGGCAACATGCTCGGAGAGATCCAGTCGGGGCACATCGCCGCCGTCGGCTTCGACCTGTACTGCGAGATGGTGACCGAAGCCGTCGGCGAGCTCACCGGGACCGCGCCCGAGGTCGCGGCGGAGGTCGTGATCGATCTCCCCGCCGACGCCCACCTGCCCCGCGACTACGTGAGTCGCGACGACGTGCGCATCGAGGCCTACCGCCGGCTGGCCGCCGTTGATTCCCCCGGCGACGTCGACGACATCCGGGGCGAGTGGCTCGACCGCTACGGACCGCTCCCGCCCGCCGCCGAGGCGCTCCTCGGCGCGGCCCGCCTCCGCGTCGAATGCCTGCGGATCGGCGCGACGAGTGTGACGGTGCAGAAGGGCTTGGTCCGCCTCGCCGGAATCGAATTGAAGGAGTCGCAGAAGGTGCGTCTGCGCCGCCTCGCCCCCAAGTCGGTGGTCAAGGAGCACGAGGTGATCGTCCCGCTCGACGCCCCGACGGCCGAGGTCGCACCCTGGCTGCTCGGGCTGCTGCAGGAGCTGATCCCGGCGGAAGCGGCCGCCCCGGTACCATCCTCGACGTCATGAGACCCCCCGACGCCCTGCGGCGCCCCCTCGTCATCCTCGCCGTCCTCGTGGCGTCGGTATTCGGTGCATCGGCCTGCTCCGGCGGTGCCAGCGGGTACGCGTTCGTGTACGACGGTGAGACCACCACCCAGGCGACCGTCGACAAGGAGCTCGCGGCGCTCGCCGACAACGAGCTCTTCGAGCAGGCGCTGCAGCAGAGCAGCTCCCCGGTCGCCCTGACCAACACCAACGGCTCGATCAACGCCGACGTGTCGGCGGCATGGGTGAACGCCCTCGTGCAGTACCAGGCGATCGACGACGCAGTCGCGGCGCAAGACATTCCCGTCACCGCCGAAGATCGCCAGCAGGCCGCGACGCAGGCCGCGCAGCTCTTCGGCTCGGAGCAGGTGTTCGGCAAGTTCCCGAAGTGGTTCCGCGACCGCGAGCTCGCGCGTGAGGCCCGCAAGGTCGCGTTCGTGCGCAAGCTGGCCACCGTCCCGACCGAGGCCGACGCCCAGGCGTACTTCGCCCAGAACCTCGCCCAGATCTGCCCGACGGGCAAGGTCATCTCCCACATCCTCGTGGCCACCCAGGCCGAGGCCGACGCCGTCGAGCAGGAACTCGCCGACGGAGCCGACTTCGCGACCATCGCCCAGCAGAAGTCGACCGACACGCAGTCGGGTGCGCAGGGCGGACTGCTCGGATGCATCGCCGCGGGCCAGACCGTGGCGGCGTTCGAGGCCGCCGCCAACGCCCTGGCCCCCGGCGAGACGTCGGCGCCGGTGCAGACCGAGTTCGGGTTCCACATCCTGCGGGCCCAGGCCCCGACCTACGACATCTTCGCCGAGCAGGTGCGCACCGCACTCGAGCAGCAGAGCGCGACCGAGGTGACCGGCCGGATCGGCAAGCGGGTCGAACGGGCGACCTTGAAGGTGAACCCCCGCTACGGCCGGATCACCCGGACCGCCGAGGGCCTGCGGATCGTGGCCCCCAAGACCCCGGTGGTGCGCGACGAACCGACCACCGACACCTCGGCCCCCGCGATCAGCGGTCAGCCCGGCGCCGAGACGCCCACCCCCACCCCCACGGCCCCCACCCCGACGACGCCAGCACCCGCGGGATGACCCCGGGTCAGGTCGTGGTCGTCGGCCTCGGACCGGCCGGCGCCGATCTCGTGCTGCCCGCGGCGCGCACGGCCATCGTCCGGACCCACCGCCGGTTCGTCCGAACCGCTCGCCATCCGGCTGTCGCCGAGCTGTCGCGGCACGGCCTCGATTTCGAGAGCTTCGACGCCCGGTACGAGGAGGCGTCCGACCTCGAGCAGGTCTACTCGTCGATCGTCGCGACGCTGGTGTCGGCCGTGCACGAGGGTGGCACGGTTGCCTATGCCGTTCCCGGGAACCCGGCCGTGGCCGAGCGCACCGTGCTCCTGCTGCACGAGGCCGCCGCACGCGGCGAGATCAGCATCTCGGTCATCCCGGGGCTCTCGTTCGCCGACCTCGCGTGGTCGAAGCTCGGTGTCGATCCGTGCTCCGGCGGGCGCATCGTCGACGGCCAGCGGTTCGCGGTCGACGCGGCGGGAGTCTCGGGCCGCCTGCTCATCGGTCAGTGCGACAGCCTGCTCGTGCTCTCCGACGTGAAGCTCGCGCTCCTCGAGGTGCTGCCGCCCGACGCGCCGGTCACGGTGCTCCAGCGGCTCGGCCTCGCCGACGAGTACGTGCACGACGTCGCGTTGGTGGATCTCGACCGGTCGGTCGAGCCCGACCACCTCACCACCCTGTTCGTCGACACCGGTACCGCCGCAGTCGCCGGTGAGTTCGCCCGCTTGGTGGAGCTCATGGAGCGGCTCCGGGGACCCGGGGGCTGCCCGTGGGACGCGGAACAGACCCACCACTCGCTGTCGCGCTACACGCTCGAAGAGGCGTACGAGGTCGTCGAGGCGATCGAGGCGTTGCCGGCCGATGCGCCCGAAGGGGGCGTCGACGCCGCACCCGACGCCTACACCGCGCTGGGCGACGAGCTGGGCGACCTGCTGTGCCAGGTCGTGTTCCATTCGATGCTCGCGCGCGAGGCCGGTGCCTTCACGGTGGCCGAGGTCGTCACCGGGATCCACGACAAGCTCGTGCGTCGTCACCCGCACGTCTTCGCAGCCGAGGGCTCCCCGATGTCGGGTGCGGCCACGTCCGGCGCCGTGATGCACAACTGGGAGCAGATCAAGAAACAGGAGAAGGCGACTGACTCGCTCGTCGAGGGCATCACCCCCGGCCTGCCGTCACTGCTCTACGCCCACAAGCTCTTCCGCAAGGCCGCCTCGGTCGGACTCGATCCGGGTGGCCTCGACGAAGCGGTCGACCGGATCGAGGATGCCGCGACCCGGCTCCGGGCCGACGACGACCCCGACGCCGCCCTCGCCGACCTCCTCGCCGGCGCCGTGGTGGCGGCCCGGGCCCGGGGAGTCGATGCCGAATCGGTGCTCCGGGGTTGGGCGGCCCGGTTCCGGGAGCGCTTCGTGCGGACCGAGGAGCTGGCCCGCAAACAGGGAACCGACATCGGAGCCCTCGATCCTCCCGCCGTCGCCGCCCTCTGGCTCGAAGCCGGCTGACCTCGATCTCCCGGCGTTCTCGGCGGGGTTTCGTCGTCCCGGCGAGCCGAATCCCGCCGAGTTCGGGGTGGAAACGGTAAGTTCTTCACTCCAACCACACCAGCACCACCAGAACCACGTCCCCGACCCCCGACCTCTCGAGCCGCCGTGAGCATCATCGTCGACGTCACCGGGCGGGAGATCCTCGATTCCCGCGGCAACCCCACCGTCGAGGTGGAGGTCGAGCTCGCTTCGGGCGCGAGTGCCCGGGCTGCGGTGCCGAGCGGCGCGAGCACCGGGGCCCACGAAGCGGCCGAGCTGCGCGACGGCGGCGACCGGTACGGGGGCAAGGGCGTCGAGGAAGCCGTCGCGCACGTCGACGACGAGATCGCCGAGGCCGCGATCGGCCTCGAAGCGCTCGATCAGCGGGGACTCGACACTGCCCTCATCGAGCTCGACGGCACCGACGCGAAGTCGCGGCTCGGCGCCAACGCGATCCTCGGAGTGTCGTTGGCGGTCGCGAAGGCAGCGGCGGTCGAGTCGGAGCTGCCGCTCTACCGCTACGTCGGCGGCGTGAACGCGCACGTGCTCCCGCTCCCCCTGATGAACGTGCTCAACGGTGGGGCCCACGCCGACTCGAACGTCGACCTGCAGGAGTTCATGCTCGCGCCCGTCGGCGCGGCGAGCTTCAGCGAGGCACTGCGCTGGGGCACCGAGACCTACCACGCGCTGCGCGGGATCCTCCACGACCGGGGCCTGTCGACCGGCCTCGGCGACGAAGGCGGGTTCGCCCCCAGCCTCCCGTCGAACGAGGATGCCGTGAAGTTGCTCCTCGAGGCGATCGCCGCTGCCGGCTACACGCCGGGCGACGAGATCGCGATCGCGCTCGACACCGCGTCGACCGAGTTCTTCGTCGACGGTGCCTACCGTCTCGACGGCGAAGGCAAGACGTTCACCTCGGCCGAGTTCGCCGACTACCTCGCCGATCTCTGCGCCCGGTACCCGATCGTGTCGATCGAAGACGGCATGGCCGAAGACGACTGGGACGGCTGGGCTGCGCTCACCGAACGGGTGGGCGACCGCGTGCAGCTCGTCGGCGACGACCTCTTCGTGACGAATGCCGAACGTCTCTCCGAGGGGATCACCCGTGGGGTCGCGAACTCGATCCTCGTGAAGGTCAACCAGATCGGCACGCTCACCGAGACTCTCGACACGATGGCACTGGCCGGTCGGGCTGCGTACACGTGTGTGATGTCGCACCGCAGCGGCGAGACGGAAGACGTCACCATCGCCGATCTCGCGGTGGCCACGAACTGCGGGCAGATCAAGACGGGTGCACCGGCGCGCAGCGACCGAGTCGCGAAGTACAACCAGCTGCTGCGGATCGAGGAACAGCTCGACGAAGGGGCCGAGTACCTGGGTGGGCGGGCCCTCGCGGGAGCAGTTGCACGCAGTGACTGAGTTCTTCCGCACCCGGGCCGCGCTCGTCCGCGCGACGGTCGCGTCGCTCATCCTGGTGGGGATCCTGTTCGCCTTCGTGTTCCCGACCCGCACCTGGCTCACCCAGCGCGCGAAGGCGGCCGAGGTGCAGAGCGAGTTGACCCTCCTGCGTGAGCAGACCACCAAGCTCGAGCGCGAGGCCGACACGCTGCGCAGCGACCAGGAGGTCGAACGGGTCGCCCGGGAGCGCTTCGGTCTCGTGATGCCGGGGGAGCAGGCGTGGGCGGTCGTCCCCGCCCCCACGACCACCACCACGACGCCACCCCCGACGACGCCACCCGCGCCGTAGAACCGAGACCACGTGCGGCCGATGCTCGCCACCGCGGCGAGCGCGCTGCCGACCGGACCGGGTTGGGCGTACGAGATGAAGTGGGACGGCGTGCGCGCGTTGCTCGTCGTCGAGCGGGGACATCTTCGTGTCTACTCGCGCACCGAGCGCGACATGACCGACCGGTACCCGGAGCTCGCGGGGCTCGCGACCGCGCTCGGCACACGCGACGCGATCCTCGACGGTGAGATCGTCGTGCTCGACGACGGCGGGAGGCCGAGCTTCGAAGCGTTGCAGCGGCACGAGCGACCGGCGGCAGTGTTCCTGTTCGACGTGCTCGCGCTCGACGGTGAGCCTGTCGTCGACCTCGACCAGGCGACTCGACGCGATCGCCTCGACGCGCTCGGGCTGAACGGGCCGAACTGGCAGACGCCTGCGACCTCGACCGACGGTCCCACCGCGTTCGACACCGCGACCCGCCTCGGGCTCGAGGGCGTCGTCGCGAAGCGCCTCGACGCCCGCTACCTCCCGGGGCGTCGGAGCCCCGCGTGGCAGAAGGTGAAGATCGACCTGACCCAGGAGTTCGTCGTCGGTGGGTGGCTCCCCGGTGCCAATCGTCTCGCCGGCCGGCTGGGCTCGTTGCTCGTCGGCGTGCACGACAGTGAGGGGCTCCTCCGCTACTCCGGTCGCGCCGGCTCCGGCATCTCCGAGGCGGTCCGCACCCAGCTCGAACAACTGCTCGCCGACCGGCTCGTGTCGGAGCCACCGTTCGTCGACCCACCCCGGCTCGGCGCCGCCGTCTGGGCCCGACCCGAACTGGTCGTCGAGGTGCGCTTCACGGAGTGGACCTCCGCCGGCCTGCTCCGCCAGCCCCGGTTCCGGGGCATCCGCGACGACAAGGACCCGTCCGACGTCGTGCGAGAGGCCTGACCAGGCAGCCCCGAACGAACGTTGGTGCGATCGTCCACGTCTGAGGTGGCGCAATCGCACCAACGGGGGGTTCGTAGACTCGGATCGTGTCCGCATCAGCCGCCGAGGTCGAGCTCGTCACCCAACTGCTGGGCCGCGTCCCCCAGGCCGACTTCGACGTCGTCGTGCGCACCGCGACGGGTGCGCCCGTCGTCATCCGCAACGCCCCGCTGCTCCTCGACGGCACGCCGATGCCGACGCGCTACTGGCTGATCGATCCCGAGGTGTCGCGCGCGGTGGCGCAGCTCGAGTCGGCCGGAGGAGTCCGCAGGGCCGAAGCCGAGGTCGACGGACCGACCCTCCGCGCCGCGCACGATGCCTACGCCGCCGAACGCGACGCCGCGCTCGACGCCGACCGGGCCGGGCCGCGCCCGTCGGGTGGCGTGGGCGGGACGCGCCAGGGCGTGAAGTGCCTGCACGCCCACTACGCCTACTTCCTGGCCGGAGGGGTCGATCCCGTCGGGGCCTGGGTCGAAGTCGAGCTCTCGGCGGTGACGGCATGAAGATCGCCGCGGTCGACATCGGCACCAACTCGGTGCGTCTGCTCGTCGCCGACGTCGACGGAAACGGAACCGCGCGAACGCTCGAGCGGCGCATGCACATCACCCGTCTCGGCCAGGGCGTCGACGCGACCCGCCGGCTCGCGCCGGAGGCCATCACCCGCACGCTCACCGTCCTGGCCGAGTACCGCACGGTGATCGAGGACCTCGGCGCCACGCGCGTGCGTGCGACCGCCACCAGCGCGGCACGTGACGCGACGAACCGCGACGACTTCTTCGTCGCGGGCCGGGCTGCGCTCGGCGCCGAGTTGGAGCTCATCCCCGGTGCGGAAGAGGCCGCACTCTCGTTCGCGGGCGCGACGCAAGACATCACCGAACCCGGTCCGTATCTCGTGATCGACATCGGTGGTGGCTCGACCGAGTTCGTCGTCGGCACGACGGAGCCGACCGGGCTGATCTCGGTCGACATCGGCTGCGTGCGCATCACCGAGCAGTTCCTCCACTCCGATCCGCCGGCGCCGGAGGAGCTCTCGCAGGCGGTGTCGGTCGTGCGCGACCACCTCGCAGACGTGAAACGGGAGATCCCGGGCATCGCCGATGTCGCCACGGTGATCGGTCTCGCCGGGACGGTCACCACCGTCGCCGCGATCGAGCTCGGCCTCCCGGGCTACGACCCGGAGCGGATCCACCACTTCCGGCTGGGCCGCGAAGCGGTCGAAGACGTGTTCCGGACCCTCGCCACGGAGCCCGCGGCCGAACGGCGCCACAATCCCGGACTCGAACCGGAGCGCGTCGACGTGATCGTCGGGGGCACGGTCGTGCTCGCGGCGGTCATGCGGGCCTTCGAGATCAAGGAGATGGTGGTTTCAGAAGCCGACATCCTCGACGGGCTCGTGCTCAGTCAGATTCCCGGGAGAAACACCTCATCAATTGCTCGCCCGGCTCCGAAGAGTGTGTAGGTGGAGCGAACGGGCATCGGATGCCCGGGTCGCACCCTCCCTCGAGTGAGTGGAGCAATCGAGATGGAGCTTCGTGAGTTCACCGGCACCCTGGCCCGGATGACCCCGGCGAACCTCCACGCGGTGGCGCGCTCGCACGCCGAGCACCACGGTTCCCCGGCCGACGAGATCGACGGCTTCCGGGCCGTCGTCCACATCGACACGGTGCTCCGCAAGCAGGCCCGTACCCGCGACGCCGCGCTCGCGGCGTCGGCGGCGACCCGTGCGGTCGCCGGTGCCGCGGAGGCGGGCGACATCCTGTTGCCCGACCCGGAGGTCACGCAGGTGGCGCGCGCCGCGGCGCTGATCGCCCGGGGGATCGTCGCCGGTCCCGAAGCGGAACCCGACGTGCGGTGGCTGCTCCTCGAGTGGTCGTCACTCTTCGCACCCGCCTGAGCGGCCGCACCACCGGGTCGGCGCGTACCATCACGGCGTGCCACTCACGGATCGTCTCCTGCTCGGGCCGGGCCCGTCGAACCCGTACCCCGAAGTCGCCGCCGCGTTCGCCCGACCGTTGCTCGGGCACCTCGACCCCGACTTCCTCGCCGTGCTCGACGAGACGTCGTCTCGGCTCCGTTCGGTGTTCCGCACACAGAACGCGCTCACCCTCCCGGTGAGCGGGACCGGTTCCGCCGGCATGGAAGCGTGCTTCGTGAACCTCGTCGAGCCCGGCGACCACGTGATCATCGGCGTGAACGGCGTCTTCGGTGAACGGATGTGCGAGGTGGCGCGGCGCACGGGCGCGGAGATCACCCGCGTCGAGGCGCCGTGGGGGCGTGCGATCGATCCCGAGGCGTTGCTCGGCGCGCAGCGGGTGCGTCCCGACTCCCGACTCGTCGCCACCGTCCATGCCGAGACGTCCACCGGCGTCGAGAACATGATCGCCCCGCTCGCCACGCTGCAGGAGACCGACACGCTCCTGCTCGTCGACACCGTCACGTCGCTCGGCGGGATCCCGCTCGAGGTCGACGAGTGGGGGATCGACGCGGCGTACTCCGGCACGCAGAAGTGCCTCGGGGTCCCGCCCGGATTGTCGCCGGTCACCTTCTCGCCCCGGGCCGTCGACCGGATCCGGACCAGGGACACACCGCCGCAGTCGTGGTACCTCGACCTCGGCCTCATCGGCGACTACGTGGGCGCGGCCCGCAAGTACCACCACACGGCGCCGATCGCGATGATCTTCGCCCTGCACGCCGGGCTGGGCGCGGTGCTCGACGAGGGGCTGCCCGCTGCGTGGGCGCGCCACCGGGCCGTCGGCGATCGGCTCCAAGGGAGCCTCCCCGAGCTGGGATTCACGCTGCTCGCCGAGGAAGGCCACCGGCTCCCCCAACTCACCTCGGCGTCGCTCCCGCCCGGTGCCGACGACGCGGGGCTCCGCAAGGCCCTGCTCGAGGGCTGGGGCATCGAGGTCGGTGGCGGGCTCGGCGAGTACGCCGGCACCGCCTGGCGCATCGGTCTGATGGGCCACTCGGCCCGCGAGCGGTCGGTCACCACCTTGCTCGGCGCCCTCGCCGAGCTCCTCGGCTGAAGGGTCTGACCGATGCTGGGATCCGAGCCTCTCGGTGCGTTCGTGGCGACGACCGACGTCGTCGCGGCCCGGCACTTCTATGCGGAGACCCTCGGCCTGCGCCTCGTCGACGACACCCCGTTCGCCCTGGTCTTCGACGCCAACGGCACGACGCTGCGGGTCACGCGGGTCGACGAAGCCGTCGTCGCGCCGTACACGGTCCTCGGCTGGGAGGTCAGCGACATCGCGGCGACGGTCGCCGATCTGACCGCGCGGGGTGTCGTCTTCCACCGGTACGACGGCATGGAGCAGGACGACGCCGGCGTCTGGCGCTCGCCCGGAGGCGCGTTCGTGGCGTGGTTCGCCGATCCCGAAGGGAACACCCTGTCGGTCAGCCAGGCGCCCGACGCCTGAAGCCCACGGGCTGACGCTGACGCGCGCTACTGGCGGTACTTCTCGACGATGGAGCTGTCGCGGACCTCGGCGGCGTCGGGATCCTGGCCGAACTCGGCCCGGGCCCGTCGCTGGCGGAGCAGGTCCCAGCACTGGTCGAGCGCGACACCGGCTTTCGCCAGCTCGGCCTTCTCGTCGTCGGTGAGCGGACGTTTCGCCTCGGCCTGGCGGAGCTCGTGCTCGCGCGCCGCGAGCTCGTTGATGTGGCCGAGCACCTCTTGGTCGTTCACTTCGTCTCCTTCGGGTCGGAAACCGGGTCCGCTGCCATTGGTTCCCGGAGCATCGCCGACCGGTAGTAGCGCATCTCCTCGATCGACTCCCGGATGTCGTCGAGCGCGCGGTGGCTCTCGGCCTTGTCGGGCCGGCCCTTGTAGACGTCGGGATACCAGCGGCGGCACAGCTCCTTGAACGACGACACGTCGATGCTGCGGTAGTGGAGGTACTGGTCGACGATGGGGAGGTACTGATCGAGGAACCGACGGTCGACTCCGATCGAGTTCCCGCACAGCGGAGCGGTGCCCGGCTTCGGCACGTGGCGGGCGAGATACTCGAGCACCTGGACGCCGGCGGCTTCGAGCGAGAGCGTCGATGTCTCGATCGCGGGGAGCAGGGCGCTGCGGGTGTGCATCTTGCGCACGTAGTCGTCCATCTCGGCGAGCGCGGCGGGTGGTTGGTGCACCACCAGGTCGAGGCCCTCGTCGACGATCTCGAGCTCGGAATCGGTGATCAGGACCGCGATCTCGACGATCGTGTGCCGGTGCACCTCGAGGCCGGTCATCTCCAGGTCGATCCAGACCAGCGGATCGGGCGTGGCCGTCTCGGATGCGCTCGGATCATCAGCCACGGCCGCACGCTACTAACCTCACCCGCCGTGCGTGACGAGGGACCCGTGCTGACGGGACCACGTGTCTTCCTGCGGCCTCTCCGCAGCTCCGATCATCCCGCGTGGCGGGGTGTGCGGGAGCGGAGTCGCGACTGGTTGGAGCCGTGGGAGCCGTTGCCCGAGCCGGGGAGTCCCGATCCCGTCACCGACCACGACGCCTTTCGGGCCCGGTGCGGTGCGTGGGACCGACAGCGCCACTTCGACTCCGCGTACGGCTTCGGGATGTTCCTCCGCGACGGCGTGTTCGCGGGCGAGGTCAGCCTCGGCAGTGTGCAGCGGGGCCCGTTCCAGTCGGCGTTCGTCGGCTACTGGGTCGACGAGGGTCACGCGGGCCGGGGGCTCGTCCCCGAAGGCGTCGCGCTGCTGCTCCGCTACGGCTTCGAGGAGCTCCGCCTCCATCGCCTCGAGGCTGCGATCGTCCCGCGCAACGCGCCGAGTCGTCGGGTCGCCGAGAAACTCGGTCTGCGCGACGAGGGGACCGCGTTGCGGTTCCTGCAGATCCGCGGCATCTACGAGGACCACGTTCGCTACGCGATCACCGCCGAAGAGTGGGCCCGCCGCCGCACCGAGATCACCGACCGCTTCCTCACCTGATCTCTGGTCGACTCCGCTGCGCCGGCTCGATCGCCCACCCTCTGCCGGCCCGCGTCGCGTGTCCGCCGGCTCCGCTGCGTCTCCTAGACCTCGAGCCAGCCTTGGCGGAGGGACCAGACCTGGCGCTCCAGCTCGGTGGCGAGATGATCGTCGTACGATTCGGCCCACGGTGCTTCGCGCAGGCTCGCCTTCGCCGCGGCCACCAGCTCGGTCGGTGTGGTCGTGGCGCGGGCGGCGTACTCGACGCTCGCATCGAGCAGTTCGTCGTCGGGCACGCACCGCCAGGCCAGACCCCGTTCGACCGCCTGCTCGCCATCGAGCCGTTCGCGGAAGAGGAGCATCGCGGCCGCAGCCTGGGGACCGACGGCCCGTTCGAGCAGCCAGGTGTGGCCGCCGCCGGGGTGGAGGCCGATGGTGAGGAACCGGGCGTCGAAGCGCGCGCCGGCGCCGGCGATCCGCACGTCGCACGCGAGCGCGAGGTTGAACCCGGCACCGACCGCGGGACCGTTCACCGCGGCGACGGTCGGCAGCGGCGAATCGAGGACGCGCAGGAAGCCGTCGTAGATGTGACGTACTGCGGCCGGGTCGTTGCCTTCGCGCTCGGTGTCGGCGAGCGAGGTCAGGGCGGCGAGGTCGGCTCCTGCGCAGAACGCGGGCGCCTTCCCCGTGATCACGACCGCACCGGTCTCGGTGTCGGACTCGAGCGTGTCGAACGCGGCGACGATGTCGGCGACGAGGCCGGGCGTCAGCGCGTTGCGGCGTTCCGGTTCGTCGAGGGTGAGTACGGCCACCCGATCCCGGTGTTCGATGTGCAGGGTCACGGGTCGGTCCGCACGATCGCGGGGGAGTGGCGGAAGAAGGTCTCGACGTCGCGCTCGTAGCGGTACGACGGGCTGCTGTCGCCGACGACCCGCTCGAGCCGCAGACCGCGGGCGAACGCGTCGACGGTGCCCACCGTCGTGTACTTGTACTCGTACCCGGTGCGCTTGAACCGCCGGTTGTCGACTCCGCGGCCGTAGCGCAGCAGGCTGAGCATCTCGGGCGGCAGGTCGATGACCCGGGTCATGCGGAGCGGCTCGACGGCCCAGTTCGTGAGCAACGGCGGGAGCGGGATCCGGGGCTTGCCCACGATCGCGCAGACCTCGCTCCACGGGATCGTGCCGTCGCCGCCGATGTTGTAGACGCCGGGCACGTCGTTCGTGGTCGCGAAGAGCAACGCACCCTCGACGTCGTCCTCGTGGGTGAACTGGAAGCGTGGGTCGAAGCCGAGGATCTCGGGCACCGCGGCCATGCGCAGCGCCTTCGAGAACACGGTGTCGATGTCGTCGCCGAGCACGTTCGAGAAGCGGAGTTTGCTCACGGTGACGTGCGGGTTGTCCTCGGCGAAGTCGCGCAGGAAGTTCGCGGCCTCGAGCAACGACCGCTCCACCTCGGTGCGGGGCGCGCTCGTGCGACTCATCTCCTCGCGGAACGAGTACGGATCCTTGAAGTTCGCGCCGTAGACGAGGGTGGAGCTCTTGACCACGACCTTGCGAACCGGGCTCCCGGCCGCACCGGCCGCGGCGAGCAGGTTCATGGTGCCGATCACGTTGATCTCGTGCAGCGCCCGCCCCGTGCTCGACGTGGAGTCGACCAGCAGGTGGGTGTGGAGGATCGTGTCGATCTTCGCGGCCTGCACGATGCGCGACAGGATCGAGTACGACGAGTCGGCGCGCACGAACTCGGTGTGTTCGAGCGGCAGACGCGGTTCGGTGGTGTCGAGGCCGACCACGATCTCGACGTCGTCGCGCTGTTCGAGCTGTTGGGCGAGCCGACTGCCCCAGAACGTGCCGAGGCCGGTGACGAGGACGCGCACGACTCAGCCGAACCAGACGCTGCGGCGGGTCCGCAGCATGTCGTAGAGCGCGATCTGGATCTCCTCGCGGATCCGCTCCGACTCCTCCATCACTCGACTGCGCGAGTACCGCTCCTGGTCGGGTTCGGCGTCGAGATGGATCGGTGGGAGCACCCGCAGCTTGAACTTCGCCGGGAGGTAGGTGACCAGTCCGGCCGGCCCCATCAGCAGGGTGTTGGCGGTCACCGGGAAGTACGGCAGGCCGAGCAGCTTGGCGAGACGCTTGCTCTTCCAGAGGATCGGCATCGACTCCTCGGCGCCGACCACGGCGATCGGCACGATCGGCACGCCAGCCCGCATCGCGATCTCGACGAAACCGCCGCGTCCGAACCGCCGCAGCTTGTAGCGGTCGCGGTAGTGCTTGCCGGTGCCCTTCGCGCCTTCGGGGAACACGAGCACGAGTTGCTTCTCGTCGTGCAGGAGGCGGTACGCGTTGTCGGGGTGCGCGGGGACGCCGCCGGTGCGACTCCAGAGGGTGCCGACCACCGGGAGCGTGCGGAACAGGTTCTCGGCGAGGCCGTAGACCGCCCGCTGCAACTCCACCTCGATGCCGTGCATGATCACCGGCGCGTCCGACGGGATCGCGGCCGCGTGGTTCGCCACGATGAGCGCCCCGCCGTCGGTCGGGATGTTCTCGAGGCCCTCCCACTCGGCCCGGAACCAGTACCGGTACATGGGGTCGTAGAGCATCCGGGCCAGCGCGCGGACCCGCTCACTGCGGCCCCAGGCGTCGACGTCGCCCCGCCGCAGCTCGGAGTCGGGGGGTTCGGCAGATTCGAGGGTTGCGGGCTCCTGCGGCACGGGAACGAGGGCCCGACTCACGGGGAGCTCGTGGTCGGCGACGAGATCGAGCACGGTCGGTTCCGCCGGTTCGGTGGGTTCGGGCACTCAGGAAGGAAACCGCGTCCCGGCCCGCCGTGCAAGGCGGGGCCTCGGACCGCAGGAGCCTGACGGTCCGGACGCTCCTGACCGCGTGAATCGGTACCTCAGCCCGAGCGGGTCGCGCCGGTGACCTGCCAGCCGCCCCGCACGTAGCGGGCCCCCATCCCCACCAGCCGGGCGGCCATCAGCACCGTGATCGCGGCCCAGATCGCGAGCAGTCCGCCGTCGAGCACGACCACCGCCACCGCTGCGAGCGCGAAGGCACCCAGCGCGCCGACCATCGCGACGGCCAGGTAGGCCGCGTCGCCCGCGCCGAGCAGGATCCCGTCGAGCACGAAGACGAGCGCGTTGATCGGCTGCATGAGCGCGACCACGAGGAGGACCTGCTCGGCGAGGTCCTGCACCGCAGGGTCGTCGGTGAACAGCGGGACGATCGCCGGCCGCAGGATCGCCAGCGCGACGCCGAGGATCACCCCGACCACCACGCCCCACTCGAGCATCCGCCGCGCCGCGTGGCGGGCCTGGATCGGGTCGACAGACCCGAGGAACCTCCCGACCATGGCCTGCGCGGCGATCGCGATCGCGTCGAGTGAGAGCGCGAGGAACGTCCAGACCTGGAACGCGATCTGGTGCGCGGCGACGGCGACCGTGCCAACCCGCGCCGCCATGGCCGTTGCCGCGGTGAGTGCTGCGAGCAGCGCGGCGGTGCGCACCAGAATCTGGCTGCCCACCCGGGCGGTGGTGCGGATGCCGGCGGCGTCGGGTCGGAGGGGCGCGTCGAACCGGTGCACCGTGCGCAGCACGATGATCAGGTACGCGGTGGCCGCGCCGTACTGCGCGATGACCGTCCCCCACGCCGAACCGGCGATGCCGAGGCCCAGCCCGTAGACCAACGCGAGCTCGATGCCGAGGTTCGCGGCGTTCGCTGCGATCGCGATCACGAGCGTGGCGGTCGTGTCCTGACGACCCCGCTGGTATCCGGCCCCGGCCAGCGCGATCAGCACCGCCGGTGATCCGACGAGGCTGATCCGGAGGTAGGTCAGGGCGAACGGCCGGACCGCGTCCGACGCCCCCATCACGTCGACGATCAGCGGCACGAACGCGATCCCGACCATGGCGAGCACCACGCCGAGCCCGGATGCGAGCCACATGCCGTCGACCCCGATCGCGGCCGCCCGACGCTGGTCGCCGGCCCCGATGAGGCGGGAGACCGCCCCGGTCGTGGAATACGCGAGGAAGTTGCAGAGCCCGAACACCACCGTGAGCACGATCCCGGCGATCGCGAGTCCGCCGAGCTGGTCGGTCCCGAGATGGCCGACGATCGCGGTGTCGACGAGCAGGTACAGGGGTTCCGCCGCGAGCGCGCCGAACGCGGGAACCGCGAGGCGGGCGATCTCCCGGTCATGCGGACTCCGACGCAACCACGACACCATCGGGAGAGTGTCACACCCTCCTGCGATGATCGATCCCGATGGAATTGACACCCCCCGCGCTCCGATTCGCCGATGCGGCCCGCACGCTCGCCGCGGCCGCGCGCGGGGCCGGCCTCGAGGCCCCGGCGTTCCGCAGCCCGCCCCGCGTCAAGGGTGCGGCCCGGACGATCCGCCGCTACCCCGGCGGGGCGGTGGTCTCGGTGCAGCTCCGGGGCCGGTCGTTCGCTGAGGTCACCACCGACATGGTGGAAGGGGTGCTCGTCGCCAACGGCGTGCAGGGCGAGGCGAGAGTCCGGCTGCGGGCCGCGCTCCGAGAGGCCGTCGCGGCCGAGACGCCGGGACGCGTGGCGGCCTAGCGGCCCAGCGGCGCCACAGGGGTGGGCCAGACTGGTCGGCGTGCGCCTCCGGCTCCCTGTGTGGATCCATCAGCTCGTCGAGTACCTCCTTGCAGTGCTCATCGTCACCCAGAGCATCAACGCGGGGAAGACCGCCACCTTCCTGGCTGTCACCGGTGGGTTGCTGTTCCTCCTCGCCGCGACGACCGACGCATCGGCGGGCGCCGTCCGCTGGATCCCGCTGCAACTGCACCGCCTCCTCGACGTCGCGGTGATCGGTGCGCTCGTCGCCGCGCCGATCGTGACGGGCAGCACCGACCCGATCGCCTGGGCGTTGTGCCTCCTCGCCGCCGCGGCCGTGGCCTGGTTGAACTGGCACACCCAATGGAGCCGGGGGTCTCGCCGCACCACCGCGTCGACGACCCCGGCCGAGCCCACCGCGACGACCCGACCCGATCCGACCGAGCAGTCCGCCCCGCCTCCGCCCCTTCCAGCCCCGCCGTCCGCGCCTGCGCCTGCCCCGTCGAAGGCCGCATCGCTCGGCGAATCTGCCCGCAACCTGGGCAAGACCGTCGACCGGACGACCCGCGGGGCGTCACGCGCTGCGGGTCGCATCTACGGACGGGCGAAGGCCCAACGCCCCGACCCGAGTGAACGACCCGACCCCGGCGAACCGCCCGACACCACGACGTAGCCTGCGGACGAGCCCGGGTGGCGGAACGGTAGACGCAGGCGGCTTAAACCCGCCGGCTCCCTCGGGGGCGTAGAGGTTCGACTCCTCTTCCGGGCACGTCTGAGTTGTGGCTGGGCCTTCACGGCGAGCAGCACGACCGTCGTCGTCGCCGAGGCCCCACCAGGGCGCGGCCGATCGGCGGACCTGTGCGTGCCGAACTCGGCAACCTCACCGAGCGCGCCGGGGACGCGCCCGTCGCGTGAGTTGGACTCGGACGACGTCGGGGTCTGGATCGACGATCGTCGGTTGGCCGGTCTTGCCGTCGCGCCCCAGGAAGGCATCGTGAACTTCCACCGCGAGAACGGCAAGTTGCGTCGCGTTCGTCGGGACTGCGTCGCTCGGCAGCACGGTTCTCTGCGCGTCGACGAACGTCGCAGCGGCACGAACTGCCTCGTGCCGTACACGGTCTGCCTCAGTCGGAAAACTGAACCGCCAACGCTGCACCTGTCGGGTGATCAGCACCTTGTCCTCGTCACCGAGCTCGAGTCCGGACGCAGCGAGGATGCGGCAGTCGTAGGTGCGACAGGTCCTCGGCCGGTTCTCGTAGATCGAGCACCGACCATCGATCAGCATCGGGCACCGTCCGTCCTGGTCGTAGCCGACGAGGACATGGCCGTCCGGTAGCAGAGGCGCCGGAAACAGCAGCTCGTCGGGGATGCACGCGAGCGTGTCGGTCTCGTCAGGTCCTATGTGAACGAACTGCGACGAGGTACAGCACGCGGTGCACTCACCGCACGGAACGTCAGATCCGCGCTCGCCGCGAATCGCCGCCTGCATGTCGAGGATCCATGGCGAGAAGTCGCCGGCCGCCAGGCCTCGATCGTCGCCCGCGTTGTCGGCCATCGGCACTCCAACATCCAGGACAGTTGCATGTGAATGATCTCGCTTTCGGGAGGCCCACGCGAGTCCGAGTATCGGCGGCGGCCTCCTCGCCGCCGCGATCCTCATCGTCTCGAAGAGCCGACCCAGCTGAGGCGGCGAGCGCGTCCACCTGGGCGGAGCACCTAGTGAGTGACGACCTCGAGCTCGGCGACGTCCCGTTCCGCAGCGTCTTCGCCCGGCGAGCCGTACCACCACGCGTGGCGGAGTCGACCAGGGCCCGGAACCGAGAGCACGACCTTCATCGGATACGGCGGCGGCACATCTCCGGGCACGAACACCCCGGGCTCGGTCTCGCGAAGGATGGTGATCCCTTCCCCGTGGGTGTGCGCGATCACCATGATCGTCGTGCCGTCGTCGGCCGTCCCGACCACTGTGTGCTCGACGTGCCCGAGCACGGGACCCGGCGCGAGGCCGTTGAGGACCTCGTAGTCGAGACTCACTCCCGCGCGACCGGGCAGCGGCGCCACCGCGATTCGTGCGGCGCCGACCAGATCCGTTCCCACGACCGTGTCCGTGCCGACGTAGAGGCCCGGGCTTGCGAGCAGGTCATCCACGATTCCCACGGTAGAGGAGCGTAGCTCCGAGACCTGTGTCCATCGAGGTCCGTGTTCGAAGACGGATCGGTCGGCCGGGCGCGGGGAGAGGCCGGACGTCGGCGTCCGGCCTCTCCGCTGTTCCGCGCGACCTACCCGCTGCTACCCGCCGCTCTGGACCGCCCGCAGCACGTCGAGACGGGCTGCCCGTCGTGCCGGCAGGGCTGCCGCCACGACGGCCGCACCGGTCGCCACGGCTGCGATCACAGCCAGTTCCGGCACGGGGACCGACAGCTGCGCCAGCTCCGTGCCGCTCGCCGCCCGGATGAGCGCGACCCCGAGCCCGAGGCCGAGCGCGGTGCCCAGCGTGGTCCCGAGCAGCGCGATCAGCGCCGACTCCCAGCGCACGGTGGCCCGCACCTGGGCCCGGGCCATGCCGACCGCCCGCAACAGACCGAACTCCCGGGTCCGCTCGAACACCGACAGCGCCAGCGTGTTGGCGATGCCGAAGAGCGCGATCACCAACGCCATGGCGAGGAGCACGTAGACCAGGTTCAGCACCTTGCCGATCTGATCGGCGATGGAGCCCTTGAACTCGTCGCGTGTCAGGAGCGACGCGTTCGGGGAGTCGGCGAGCACCCGGTCGATCGCGGTCCGCGCCTGCTGGGTCGAGACGCCATCGGCCGTGTCGACGAGCGCATGGTTGTCGACGTGGTTCGTGACGTTCGCGTCGAACGCCTCCAGACCGAGCGTGTATGCGCCCATGGGTTCCTTGGTGCCGTAGATCGCCACGACCCGCAGCTGCTGGGTACCGGTCTCGGCGAACGTCATGGCGACGGTGTCACCGACGTGGAGGTGGCGGGCCTTCGCCTCGTCGGCCTGCACGGCAACGGTGTCGGGTCCGAGCTCGCGCACCGATCCCGACCGCAGGTCGAAGTCGATCGTCTGCTCGGCCGTGCTCGGCGTCGATCGCAGAGCTGTTCTTCACCGAGCCGTCGACCGTGGTGTTGAGGTACCTCAGCGCGGTGACCGCGCCGGTCTCGGGCAGGGCGTCGATCCGCTCGGTCACGGCCGGGCTCATCCCGCCCATGCCGAACTGCGTCTCGACGATCCAGTCGGCCCGCATCGCGTCGTCGACCGATGCGGCGACGCTCGTCTTGGCCGATGCCGCGAAGATCGTCATGAAGACGACGAGCGCGACCCCGATCATGAGCGCCGACGCCGCCGAGGCGGTGCGCCGCGGGTTCCGCGAGGCGTTCTCCCGGGCGAGAGTGCCCGGCATGCCGCGCAGGCGCGGAAGCGGTGCACCGAGTGCCCGGGACAGTGGCCGCGCGATGATCGGTCCCAGCACGACCAGCGCCACGAAGACACCGAACGCACCCATCCCGACCGTTGCCACCGCGTGTGCGCCGAGACCCGATGCGATCGCGTAGCCACCGGCGGCCGCGAACAGCGCGCCGATCACGACCCGCGGCTTCGACGTCGACGACTGGTCGATCGCCGCGTCGCGCAGGGCTTCGATGGGCGCGACCTTCGCTGCCTTGCGGGCCGGCAGGTACGCCGCAACCACCGTCACGACCACGCCGATGACCATCGACATGATCAGGCTCGCCGGCGCCACCACCGACCCGGAAACGGGAAGGTCGAGCCCGAACGCCCCGAGCACCGCTCGGAGTCCCTGGGCCGCGCCGAGGCCGGCGACGATACCGACGGCCGAGGCGAAGATCCCGGTGAGGAGCGCCTCGATCATCACCGCGCGGGTGACCTGCTTGCGCTTCGCACCGATCGCCCGCAAGAGCGCGGTCTCCTTGGTGCGTTGGGCCACCGTGATCGAGAAGGTGTTGTAGATCACGAACGACCCGACGACGAGCGCCACGACGGCGAACGTCATCAGGAACATGTTGATGAACTGCAGCGACTTGCCGGAAGCCTTCTCGGCTTCCTTCGCCGCCTCCGCGCCGGTCAACACCTCCACGTCGCGCTCGGGGCAGCACCTTGCGCAGCGCGGCCGCGAGCTCGGTCTGGCTCGTACCCGGCTGGGCGAGCACCTCGACCGCGGTGTAGCGGCCGGGGGTGCCGAGCACGGTCGCGGCCGTCTCCGGTGCGAAGGCCACGACCTGTGCGCCGGCAGCACTGTCGTGCGTGCCGTAGGTCGCCACGCCCGCGAGCCGATAGGGCTGTGTGCCGGCCTGGCTGATGACCTGCACGGTCTCACCCACGTGGAAGTGGCCGGCGCGTTGCGCCGCGCGGTCGATCACGATCTCGTCGGGCGCCCGTGGCGCGTGACCGGACACGAGCTCCAGCGGGTTGAGCGCGGGCGTGGACTGCCACGCCATGCCGATCGGGATCGCCCGCTCGCGGTTCGCGTCGAGGAGGTCGCCGTCGTGGCCGACGACGTTCGCGATGCCGAGCTGCTGCGGCTCGGCAGTCTCGACGCCCGGTGTGGCCCGGACCCGGTCCAGCGTCGCAGCAGACACCGTGCCGCGCTCGTCGCCTTGATCGCCGGCGTCGATGTGGCGGCTCGAGCGCACCACGGCGTCGCTCGACTTGTACACGTTGGCGGCAACGTCGTCGTAGGACTTCTTGATGGTGTCGGTCAGGACGAGGGTGCCGGTCATGAAGGCGACGCCGAGCATGACGGCGACGCCGGTGAGGAAGAAGCGGGCCTTGTTGGCCCTGATGGAGTTGAAGACGAGTGTGAACATGATCAGCCTCCCAGGGACTTCATGCGGTCGAACACGGAATCGGACGTGGGTTCGGCGACCTCGTCGACGATGCGGCCGTCGGCGAGGAACACCGCGCGGTCGGCGTACGAGGCGGCGACCGGGTCGTGCGTCACCATCACGATCGTCTGGCCGAGCTCACGCACGGCCGCACGCATGAAGGCGAGGATCTCGGCGCCCGTGCGGGAGTCGAGGTTGCCGGTCGGCTCGTCGGCGAGGATGATCTGCGGCCGGCTGGCCAGCGCCCGGGCGACGGCCACGCGCTGCTGCTGTCCGCCGGAGAGCTCCGCGGGACGGTGACCGAGCCGGTGCTCGAGGCCGACGGTGTCGACGACGGTGCCGACCCAGTCGACGTCGGGCTTGCGGCCGGCCAGCTTGATGGGGAGCACGATGTTCTCGGCCGCGGTGAGCGTCGGGATGAGGTTGAACGACTGGAAGACGAAGCCGATGCGGTCGCGCCGCAGCTGGGTGAGCTTCTTCTCGGAGAGCGAACCGAGCTCGGTGTCGCCGATCCAGACGGAGCCGCCGGTGAGTGTGTCGAGGCCGGCGACTGCGTGCATGAGCGTCGACTTCCCCGAGCCCGAGGGGCCCATGATCGCGGTGAAGCGACCGACGGCGAAGTCGACGGTCACGCCGTCGAGCGCACGGACCTCGGCCTCGCCCTTGCCGTACACCTTGACGGCGTCGGCGGCCCGGGCGGCCACGTGGGGAGCTGGAACCGGGGCCTCGGGCACTCGGCTCCGGGACAGGGTGAATGTCATCGTCGGGGTTCCTTTCGGCTGCGGCCCGCCGTTCGAGCCGTCACCGTCACGGTGCGCCTCTCACCGCCTGATGTCGTCGGCCCCTCGGTGCTTCGGTCCTGCACCCCTGGGTCATCCGCGGTGAGGTCCGGCGGCCGGCGCGTACATCCCGAGGGGTACGAGCCGGTACCTCTGCGGGCCGATGCGTCGGCGCCGGTCGATCGTTAGGTTGGTCTCATGGAGTCGGGAACCCGCGCCTCGCAGCTGTTCCAGCGCTTCCGCGATCTGAACCCATGGGTCCTCGACGCCGGGATCGGAACCGCCTTCACCGTGGTGGGCCTCGTCGGGCTCCTGACCACCAACAGCACGACCATCGACTACCACCCGGTCGACGCGCTCGGCGTCGTGCTCGCACTTGGGTGCAGCCTTCCCTACTTCGTGCGTCGTCGGGCGCCGGTCGCGGTGCTGCTCACGTCGGCTGCCTCGCTGTGCGCGCTGGCGATCATCGGGTATCCATCGAGCGTCCAGTCACAGATGTTGCTGGTCGGCATGTACACCGTCGGCTCGCACGCGACCGGGAGGGGTCGCCTCCTCGGGGTGCTCGGTGTTGCCGTGGGTCTTCTCTGCGTCGCGCTCGCCGGCATTCCCGATTCGACCAGTGCGAACCTGCTCTTCAGCGGCGCGATCTATGCCGGAGCGTTCTTCTTCGGCTCGACGGTGCGGAACCGCCGGCTGTACCTCGGCGAGCTCGAGGCCAGAGCGGCGGAGCTCGAGCGCGAGCGCGACGAAGAGGCCAAGCGCGCGGTCGCCGAGGAGCGGCTTCGCATTGCCCAGGAGCTGCACGACGTCGTTGCGCATTCGATGGGGGTCATCGCGGTCCAGGCCGGCGTCGGCGCGCACGTGATCGACCAGGACCCAGCCGAAGCCAAGCGCTCCCTCGACGCGATCTCGGCGACGAGCCGCTCGACGCTCACTGAGATCCGTCGTCTGCTCGGGGTGCTGCGCGACGACGGCGAAGCGTCCTACCAGCCGGCGCCGGGGCTGACCGACCTCGATCGGCTGGTCGCCGATCTCGGCGAAGCGGGTCTGCCGGTGTCGGTGTGCGTCGAGGGCGCTTCCGTCGACGTGCCCTCCGGTGTCGACCTCACCGCGTACCGGATCGTGCAGGAGGCGCTCACCAACGTGCTCAAGCACGCCGGCCCGGCCCAGGCGGCGGTGACGGTCACGTACGAGCCCGGCGTGATCCGGCTCCGGATCACCGACGACGGGCGTGGGGTGAACGGTACCGGTCCCGAGGGCGGCCACGGACTGGTCGGCATGCGCGAGCGCGTCGGTGTGTACGGCGGTTCGATCTCGGTGGGACCGCGGACCGGGGGCGGGTTCGGCGTAGTGGCCGAACTGCCGTACGGGGAGGCCGAATGATCCGCGTCGCGGTCGCCGACGACCAGGCCCTCGTCCGCAGCGGCTTCACCGTGCTGCTGCGGTCCGCCGACGACATCGAGGTGGTCGGCGAGGCGGGTGACGGGCGCGAGGCTGTCGACGTCGTAGCGGCCGAGTGCCCCGACGTGATCCTCATGGACGTCCGCATGCCTGAGATGGACGGGATCGAGGCCACTCGCCGGATCGCGGCGAGTGGGTGCGACACGCGTGTGCTCGTGCTCACCACCTTCGACCTCGATGAATATGTTCTCGGCGCCCTGCGAGCAGGCGCGAGTGGATTTCTGCTGAAGGACACCTTGCCCGACGACCTGCTCGGTGCGGTTCGGGTGGTCGCGGGGGGCGAGGCGCTGCTGGCGCCGAGCGTCACCCGCCGCCTCATCGAGCAGTTCGCGGGTTCCGTTGAGCCCGCGATACCGGTTGCGCCACCACCTGGGCTCGACACGCTGACCGAGCGCGAGGTCGAGGTGCTCGCCGCGGTCGCGCGCGGTCTGTCGAACGCCGAGATCGCCGACGAGCTTTTCATGGCCCATGCGACCGCGAAGACGCACGTGAGCCGACTGCTCACCAAACTCGGCTGCCGTGACCGCGCGCAGCTCGTGATGATCGCCTACGAGGTCGGGATCGCGGTGCCGGGTGCTGCGATCCAGCCTCCCGAGGACGTGTGATCGGGTCGGGACCGACGGGTGCCCGCGCGGGCGATGAACCCGACGGGGGTGACCAGCCGAGCATCACTCGTGGCCGAGCAGATCGCCCGGCTGGCAGTCGAGAACCCGGCACAGCGCTTCGAGGGTCGAGAACCGCACCGCGCGCGCCTTGCCGGTTTTCAGGATCGACAGGTTGGCCAGGGTGATGCCCACCTCGTCGGCGAGCTCGGTCAGCGTCATCCCCCGTTGCGTGAGGACCTCGTCGAGATGCACACGGATCGGCATCAGATGGTGCCGCGCTCGAGCTCTTCCAGGTCGGCACCAGCCCGGAAGATCTCGGCGAGTGCGAGCAGCCCGACGCCGATCACCAGCAGGATCCACCAACTCGGACCGGTCGTCGTGACACGCAGGGCGACGTCGGTGTCGAGCGTCTCGGTCATCGCCCACCGCACCGCGAACCCGACGACCGGGAAGACGAGCACCGCAACCGCCAGCCATCGGAGCCGGACGGCGTTGCGCGCGTCGAATGGTCGACCGGAGCGGGTCGAGCGCACGATCCGTCGCAGGTTCACGAGCCCGAGCCACGCCAGCGCGATCGTCGCAACCACGAACGCCACGAGCACCGCCCGCGTGTCGGTGTCGTCCCGGGCGACTGCAGCGTCGAAGCGGACGACGGGCGCGTCGCGGAAGGGGCTGGTGTCGCCGTTCCGCGGGAAGCCGGTGAACTCGGCGCCGGAGTCGCCGACCTGGACTGAACGGTCGCCGGACAGGCCGACCGAGTACGGCGGATCGAGCTCGGCATCGAGCGTGAGCGAGCCGTGACCCGTGGCGACGAGTGCAAGCAGCGGCACCGCGAGCGCGGTGCCGAGGACCAGCAGTCCGGTGAGGATCGTCAGGACGAGGTCGAAGGCTCGGATGCCGCGGTGCGACAACGGGCGGGGCGGTGAGTCGAGTGGGTTCATATCGAAAAACGATAACGATTGGGCATATCGTTTGTCAATAAGCACTGCCGCCCCATGGCGGTCGCACGAGCGCCACCGGCCTGTCGCATCCGGGACCTTCGTCTCTACCGGTGGACCGGCCGGGCCTGGATGATCGATGGAGACCGCGTCCTGCGGTCGCAGCACACCGACTGCAGTTCCAGGAAGAAGCCAAATGCAACGCAGAACCCTCGATGTGCTCTTCAGCGCCGGAGCCCTCGCGCTGGCAGGACTCCTGCTGATCCTCGGGCTCGTGATGACCAGCAACGCGAACTTCGCGAAGAACTACGTGAAGGACCAGCTCAGTGAACAGAACATCTCCTTCACGCCGGTCAGCGCCCTCACGGCCGAGGAGAAGCAATCGGCGTGTGTCGTGCAGTACGCGGGACAGCCGCTCACGACGGGCAAGCAGGCCGAGTGCTACGCGAACGACTACATCGGGTTGCACGTCAAGTCCGTGGCCGACGGTCAGACCTACGCCGATCTCGGCGACCCGCAGCGCGAGCTCACTGGTCAGGTCGAGGCCGCGACGGCGAGCAACGACCCGGCGCTCCCGGCACTGCAGGCGCAGCTGACCGAGATCACCGGGCAACGCGACTCGCTCTTCAAGGGTGAGACGCTCCGGGGGCTGCTCCTCACGTCCTACGGGTTCAGCGTGTTCGGCGTGAAGGGGGAGCAGGTCGCAACGGTGGCCTACATCGCCGCGGCGCTGCTGGCGCTCCTCGCGATCGCGGGCTTCGTGCATGCGCTCCGGACCCCCAAGGACAAGACGTTCGCGGCGCCCGAGCGCACGAACGGCGCGGCCCCAAAGGCCGACGACAAGCAACTCCTCGAGGTCTGAACCTCGAAGCGTCACGGGACACCAGCGCGGAACGAGGGCGGCCGGTTCTCCGGCCGCCCTTTCGTTCCGATCGTGTGAACTGTGACGGAACGGATGACCTCGGGATTCCCGGTGGCGCTACCTTCCGAAGATGGGTGGTCGTCCGCGCGTTCGTCAGGTCCTCGTTGTCTTGGCGCTGCTCTTCGTCGCGGCCGCCTGCACCGGTGTGTGGAACGTCAACGCGGCGCCGTCGCCGGTCCGCGCGATCCACGTCGCGCTGCTGCGAACCGGCAAGGTCCTGCTCGTCGCCGGCTCCGGCAACGAGTACTACCGGTTCGAAGCCGGCGACTTCCAGACCTCGGTGTGGGACCCGGCGGCCAACACGTTCAGTCCGGTGACCACTCCCTGGGACGCGTTCTGTTCGGGCCACGCGTTCCTGGCCGACGGCCGCCTCCTCGTCGCGGGCGGCACCGCCGACTTCCCCCACACGGCCGGGGAGAGCTTCGCGGGAACGCGCAAGGCCTACCTGTTCAACCCGGTGAGCGCCACGTACCAGGCGGTACCCGACATGGCCGCGGGCCGGTGGTACCCGAGCCTGGTCACGCTCGGCAACGGCAGCGTGCTCAGCGTCGGCGGACTCGACGAGAATCGCAACCGGATCTCCACGGTGGAACGATTCACCGGAACCGCGTGGACCGCGCCCACGGCAGCGCCGACCGGACTCCCGAACGGATGGCCGCTCTACCCGAGCCTGCACCTGTTGGCCGACGGGCGCTTGTTCTACTCCGGGGTCAACACGTTCGGCACGGTGGGGAGCGCGCCGGGGATCTGGAACCTGGGTACCAACACCCTCACCGGCATCCCGGGTCTCACCGACGTCGAGCGACGCGACCAGGGGATGAGCGTGCTCCTGCCCCCGGCGCAGAACCAGCAGGTGATGGTCATGGGCGGTGGCGACACCGGTGACGCGAACGACGCGGTCGCTTCGACAGCGATCGTCGATCTCGACGCGCCGAATCCACAGTTCGTTCCCGGGCCCGCGTTGTCGGAACCCAAGATGTACGTGAGCGCAGTGGTCCTGCCCGACTCGACCGTCGTCGAGACCGGTGGATCCCGCAAGAGCCGGGAGGCCGTGCCGCCGGGCACCGCCTCCACGTTCTCGACCCAGATCTACGACCCCGCGACCGGGAAGCTCACGACCGCGCCGCCGAGCACCCTGAACCGGGGCTACCACTCGTCGGCGGTGCTCCTGCCCGACGGCCGGGTCGCCACGTTCGGCGGCAACCCGAACGACAACAGCTTCGAGCTGCGGATCGAGATCTACACCCCGGCCTACATGTTCCGGAGTCGGCCCGTGATCGACTCGGTGCCGACCGAGCTGGCTCGCGGGACCCCGATCTCCCTCACGGCCAGCGGGGCCAATCCGGTCGCCTCGGCGGTGCTGGTGCGGCCGATGGCGGTGACGCACTCGTTCGATCCCGGGCAACGGCTCGTCGACCTGACCTTCGCTCCGACCGCAACAGGCGGTCAGGTCACGGTCCCGACGAACGCGAACCTCCTGCCCCCCGGCTGGTACATGCTCTTCGCCCGCGATTCCCAACGGACGCCGTCGGTCGCGAAGTGGGTCCACGTGAGCTGATCCATTCGACCTACGGGGGGTCCGATATGGTCGTCGATTCCCCTCGGCGACGAATGGATCCACGATGGCGCGCAGGCCGATGCAACCGAAGTGGTTCGCCGGAGTGGTCGCGGTGGGCCTCGTGGTCGCGCTCTTCACCGGCGGCAGTTCGGCCCTGGCGGCTCGCCGCGTGTCGACGAATCGGCGCGGAAGGAGGCGAAGGCGGCGACGGTGACGCTCGCCGATCTCGGGGCGGGCTGGACGCAGTACCGCAAGGCGCAGGGCTTCACGAAGACCACCAAGGCGAACTGCAACACCAAGTTCGGCTCTCCCTTGAAGGCCGCCGACCGCGGCTACGCCGGACCCATGTTCACCGACACGGCCCAGCAGTCGTTCGTCTACTCGTTTGCGTACGTCTTCAAGACCAAGGCGGCGGCGAAGGCCTACACCGCGGCCCGTGGGTCGCAGGCGTTCCTCGACTGTGAGGCGGCGACCGACGACGCCGCGGCGAAGAAGGCGAACCCGGACGCCTTCGTTCGCATGGCGCGCACCACCGATCCCTCGATCGGGGGTCCCGAGGGCGTCGAGGCGTTCTACGAGGAGGAGGCCGGCGGCAAGAACGCCGACGGCGTCGAGGCGGTGTCGGCCGACTACGTCCGGTACACGTACCGCCACGGCCGCGTCGTCTTCGTCATCCTGGTCGACACCGGCCTGCCTGACTGACGCCGCAGCCGGCGAGGAACTCGGGACCCGGCTCACCGCGGCGCTCACCGCAGGCGCCGAAGGGATCGACGCGAGACTCACGAAGCTCGGACTCTGACCCACCCTCCGACGCGTCCCCGCGCAGCACCGAGGAGCACCCGACTACCGTTCCCGCTCATGACCGCGACGACTTTCGAGGCCACGCCCGACCTGTTGGCGCCAGCGTTCTGGGCTGATCTCGACGCGATGCACGAGTTCTTCACCGCGGCGCGTGCCGCCGGCCCGGTGTGGCGCGACGAAGCCAACGGGTTGTGGGCGGTCGTGCGTCACGCCGAGGTGCTCGAGGTCGAGCGGGGGAGCGCGGTCTTCCGGTCCCGCCCCGGATACCGGTCGTTCGAGAACACCGACGAAGCCGACATGATCGCCAAAGACGACCCTGAGCACCTCGCGCAGCGTCGGGTCGTGAGCGCCAAATTCGCGCCGCGGTCGGTGCAGGCCATGGCCCCGATGCTCGACGCGCTCATCCGCGAGTTGGTCGACGGCGCGGTCGACGCGATGGCGCGCGAGGGCGACGTCGAGATCGTCGACGCGCTGGCCGCACAGCTTCCGTCGCGTCTGACTGCGCAGCTCCTCGGTTTCCCAGAGGATCAATGGCAAGACATCAAGAGCTGGTCGGAACGTCTGATGCGCATCGACAGCGCTCCGACCGACATGGACGTCGCCATGGGTCTCGTCTCGGCGATCCAGGAGTTCGCGGCGGTGATCGACGAGACCGCGACGGCGCGACGCGGGTGCCCGGCCGACGACCTCATCTCGAGTTGGGTGGGTGCCGACTTCGACCCGATCACGATGGTGCACGAGACGGGGCTGTTCATCTCGGGGGGCGCCGAGACGACGCGCACCGTGATCGCCCGGGGTCTCCGGGTGCTCGCCGACCATCCCGACCAGTGGGAAGCCGCAGCGGCCGACCCGTCGCTGATCCCGGGCCTCGTCGAGGAGTTGCTCCGCTGGGTCACCCCGCTGAACAACTTCTTCCGCAGCGCCGCGGCCGACACCCAGATCGGTGGTCAGGCCGTCGCCGCGGGGGATCGGATCTGCATCGTCTACCCGTCGGCGAACCGCGACGAGCGGGTGTTCGACGACCCGTTCCGCTTCGACATCCGCCGCAGTCCGAACCCCCAGGTCGCGTTCGGGCACGGGACGCACTTCTGCCTCGGCGTGAACCTGGCCCGCACCGAGCTTCGGATGTTGTTCGGTGCGTTGACGCAGCGGATCACGAACCTGCGCGTCGTCACCGAACCCGACATCGAAGAGAACATCTTCGCCGGCGCCGTCCGCAGCTTCCGCTTGGCGTTCGACCCGCGTCCTTGATGGTTACTCCGGGTCGGGGACGGGCTGGGGCGGTGGAGGCCCCACGTACTGGGCCGACGGGCGGATCAGGCGGTTGTCGGCGGCCTGCTCGAGTACGTGGGCGCACCACCCGATCGCCCGACTCGATGCGAAGGTGGGAGTGAACATCTCGCGGGGCACTCCGCACGTGTCCATCACGATGCCGGCGTAGAACTCGACGTTCGTGTAGAGCCGGCGACCGGGCTTGAGCTCGTTGAGCACCTCGACGGCCTTCGATTCGATTGCCTTGGCGAGTTCGACCTTCTCGCCGCCCAACCGCTCGGCGACACCGCGGAGCATGACCGAACGCGGGTCGTCGGTCTTGTAGACCCGGTGGCCGAACCCCATGAGTCGGTCGCCGCGCTCGACGGCGTCGCGCAGCCACGGTTCGGCCTTGTCGATCGTGCCGATCGAGTCGAGCATGTCGAGCGCCCGGCTGGGCGCGCCGCCATGCAGCGGGCCCGAGAGCGCGCCGATCGCGCCGACGATCCCCGAACCGAGGTCGGCGCCGGTCGACGTGATGACGCGGGCGGTGAACGTCGACGCGTTGAAGCCGTGGTCGATGGTGGAGATGAGGTACTGCTCGATGGCGCGGGCGTGCTCCGGCTGGGGGATCTCGCCCGTGAGCATGTAGAGGTAGTTCGCCGCGTACGGGAGATCGGGATGGGGCGCGATCGGCTCGAGCCCGTTGCGGAGCCGGTACGCGGCCATGAGCAGCGTCGGGATCACCGCGCAGGTCCGCAGCGCCTGCTCGCGCAGCTCCGCCGCGGGAACGTCGAGCGACGGGCGGAACGCGAGGGAGGTGGCGAACAGGGAGTAGGTCGTGCGCAGCATGTCGAGCGGCGGCGCGTCGGCGCCGAGGCGCACGATCTCCGGGAGTGCCGCGGCGAGCTCCGGTGGGAGCTCGCGCAAGGGTCGGACCTCGTCGAAGAACGCGCGGCGTTGGCCGAGCGTCGGGAGCTCACCATCGAACAGGAGGAACCAGACGTCTTCGAGCGTCCGCTTCTCAGCGAGGTCGACTGCCGAGTACTGGCGGTAGTGGTAGAAGCCTTCGAGCCCGCGCACGTCGCCGATCACGGTCTCCGCGACGACGACGCCCTCGAGGCCCTTGGGGACCTCGTGCGCGAGCGACTCCGCGGGCTGGATCTGCGCGATGCGCATGAGGTCGCGCATCGAGACGATGCCCACGAGCTGTTTGTCTTCCACCACCGGGATGTGGCGGTAGCCGTGCTCCGAGAGGCTGGCGAACGCGTCGGCGACGAGCTCGTCGGGGGCGACGGAATCGGGTTCCGGGGTCATCCAGTCGGCGACCGGGTCGTGCGACGGGTCGACACCCTCCGACGCGATGCGCACCAGGTCTCGTTCGGTGAGGATCCCCACCGCTCGTTCATCGTCGACGACCACGACCGAGCCGACGTGGCGTTCCCGCATGCGGGCGGCCACGGCGGCGATGGTCTCACCCGATTCGGAGGTGACCACCGGGGTGCTCATGATCTCGGCGACGGTGCGGGGCTTGGCGTCGGGCATCCGGTCTCCTGGCTCCAATTCAGTGGCGGCGTCGGTGTCGGCCGAGTTTACGACCCGTGGCGGCCGGCCCCGTCGACGAAGCGGGCCACGTTGGCTCCGAGCTCCCTGCTACTCAGGCTCGCGACACCCTGCTCGTACTCGTAGGCGATTGCGTCGTCGAGCGATCGACCGAACTGGGCGTAGGTGGATCGACGGTCGTTGCGCAGACAGTCCTGCGGCAGGGAGGCGAGCTCGTGCGCGAGGACGCGGGCAGCCTCGAGCGCAGCACCGGGTTCGGTGAGCCGGTTGGCGAGACCGATGCGTTGCGCCTCGTCGCCCGAGACGCCCCGACCGGTGAGGATCAGGTCGAGCGCGTGGCTGTGGCCGATCAGGCGGGGGAGCCGCACGGTGCCGCCGTCGATGAGCGGCACTCCCCACCGACGGCAGTACACGCCGAACACCGCGTCGCGGGCTGCGACCCGCAGGTCGCACCACGCCGCGAGCTCGAGCCCTCCGGCAACGGCGAAGCCCTCGACCGCGGCGAGCACCGGCTTGGAGAGCAGCATGCGTGTCGTCCCCATCGGGCCATCGCCATCGGGTGCGACCCGGTTGGAGCGGTCGGTGCCGAACGCCTTGAGGTCGGCGCCGGCGCAGAACGTGCCGCCCGCGCCGGTGAGGATCGCCACCGACTTCGTGTCGTCGGCATCGAACGCACGGAACGCATCGGCGAGCGAGGCAGCCGTCGGACGGTCGACGGCGTTGCGCGCTCCCGGTCTGTCGATGGTCACGACCGTGACCGGACCGTCGTGTTCCACGAGCACGGTCTGTTCGATCATTGGCGGTGTGCTCACGTGCGGACCCCCTGGAGGTGGGCGGTCTCGTTCAGGGTCACGAGTGAGCGGATGCCGTCGCGGGAGACCAAGACGCGACTCACCGAGGTGTAGGCCGGGTCGAACCAGAGGAGCCGGTCGATCCCGAGCACGTCGGCCAGGTAGATGTTGATCACCCCGCCGTGGCACACCACCGCGACGCGTTCGCCCGGGTGGACGGCGGCGATCGCATCGATGCGGGGAACGATGCGCGCCCGGAACGCCGACGGTTCCTCGCCGCCGAACTCCTCCCAGCGACCCTCGACCATCGCGGTCCACCGGTCGTCCTTCGTGGCCCGCAGTTCCTCCACCGGGATGTAGTGGTCGGCACGCGCGTCGTACTCGGTGAGCGCGCCGTCGACCTCGGGTGTCGAGTCGATGCGGGCGAGCAGCGGGGCCGCGGTCTCGCGGGCGCGGAGCATCGGGCTCGTGACGACGTGATCGATTCCGTCGGGCTCGAGCCACGCGGCCAACCGATCGGCCTGGCCGCGCCCGCGTTCGGTGAGCGCGGGATCGACCGGTCCCTCGCCTTCGCCGCGCCCGACGCGCACGGGCTCGGCGTGGCGGATCAGCAGCAGCTCCATGCGCGGGACAGTACCGCCGCCCATGGAGCTGCTGCCTCACCGCGTGCGGCTACAGGATGTCGCCGCGTCGCTCTTCGACAACCACGCCGCGTCGGCCCCGACCGTACGGGGAGAAGCTGCTCCAGAACAGCAGCGACAGGAGGAGTCCGAGACCGCCGATGATCATGAGGATCCAGCCGACCGTTGCGATCTCGATCCCGGAAACCGTGGTGGTGACCGCGAACGCGAGAATTGCGCCGACTGCGATCAGGAAGATGCTCACACCGAGAGACATTGCTACCTCGCCTTCTCGACCCCGAAGGGTCGCCGACGCCTCCTTGGCGTCGGGACGGGGGTGTTCCCCGGGTCTCGCCCGGCAAAACCTCTCAGACGAGTGGAAAGCGGACGAGGCGTTCGAGCTCGCCGAGCGCTTCGTGGGGATCCCCGACCTTGATCGTGGCCATCCCCATCGCCCGCGCTGGCTTGAGATTGGTTCCGAGGTCGTCGAGGAAGACCGCCTCCGGCGGCGAGACGTCGAGCTCGGTGCACACCATCTCGTAGATCCGGGGATCAGGTTTGCGCAGCCCGACCACGGCCGATTCGACCACCACGTCGAAGAGGCCTTCGAGTGCGGGCGACGCCGCGCCGTTGCCGCGTGCGTCGTCGGCGACCCAGTTGTTGGTGAGCGCGCCGGTGCGCAGCCCGCGTGAGCGGATCGCACCGATCGCATCCAACATCTCGGGTCGGGGGGCGAAGGCACTGCCGATGCCGCGCATCAGCGCGGCCGCGTCGACCTCGCCGCCTGCGGCCCGGCACTCGGCCTCGAACTCGGCCGGGAACGTGGTCAGGTTCAGCTCGCCGCGTTCGAGGCGCGACCACGCTCCGTCGACGGGATCAGCGAGCACCACTTCGCTGATGAAGCGGTCGGGGAGGCCGTGCTCGCGCTCGTAGGCGCGGAACACGTCGAGGGGTGAGGGGAACACGACACCGCCGAGGTCGAAGATCACCGCCCGATACCTCGTGCCTGTTGCCGCCACGACCCCGACGCTACCGGCTCGGGGCTAGGTTCAGACCATGGACGATGGAGCCCTCGTCGACAGTCTCGACATCGTGTGGTCGTCGCTCGCCGAGCTCGGCGCGACGCTGTCGGAGCACGAGTGGATGACCGACACCGAGTGTCCGGGCTGGACCGTGCAGGACAACATCGCCCACATCATCGGGATCGAGTCGACGATCCTGGGCCGGCCGGAGCCCGACCACCAACCGGCCGGCGGTCCGCACGTGAAGAACGAAGTGGGCGCCGGGAACGAGATCTGGGTCGACTGGTACCGCAGTCGTACCGGTGCGGAGGTGCTCGCCGACTTCCGGGCCGTCACCGCGGAGCGGATGGCGATCCTGCGCGCACCCGACCACGACTTCGGCGCCGACACCTGGACCCCGATCGGGCCCGGCACCGTACGCGACCTGCTCCCGTTCCGCGTCTTCGACTCGTGGGTGCACGAGCAGGACATCCGTCGCGCGCTCCGCCGGCCCGGCGACGACGACTCGTCGGCTGCGTCGGCCAGCCTCGATCGGATCGAGTCGATCATGCCGATGGTCGTGGGCAAGAAGGTGGGTCCTCCCGACGGCACGGTCGTCGCCTTCACCGTCTCGGGCCCCGTCGGCCGCGCGTTCGCCATCGCGGTCACCGGAGGCCGCGCCGGGTTCCTCGACTCCGTCCCCGCCGCGACGACGACCCATCTCTCGATGGACACCGACACGTTCGTGCGCCTCGCGTCGGGCCGCGGCGATGCCGAGTCGATCCTCGCCGCCGGTGCCGTCACCCTCGAGGGCGATCCCGTCCTCGGCCGCGCCGTCGCCGAGAACATGAACTTCCTCTTCTAGGAGAAGCAGCGGAGCCGGCGGACACTCAGCAGAGGCAGTGAACCGGTGAGCGACAGAGCCGGCGCAGCCGATTCGACCAGACCTACAGCACGAGCTCGGCCATGAGGCGGAGGGCTTCGGGTTGGGCGGCGCCCATGATCATCGTGGTGATGCCGCTCTCCCGCCACGCGTCGAGGCGGTCGGCGATGCGCTCGCGCGGGCCGAGGAGCGCGATCTCGTCGACGAGCTCGTCGGGTACCGCGGCGATGGCGTCACCCTTCTTGCCGTCGAGGTAGAGGTCCTGGATCTCCTTGGCCGCGGCCTCGAAGCCGTAGCGGCACGCGAGGTCGTTGTAGAAGTTCTTGCCCCGTGCACCCATGCCACCGATGTAGAGCGCGGCCATCGGCTTCACCATGTTGCGCAGCGCGTCGACGTCGTCGCCGACGATCACGGTGACGGTCGGGGCGACGTCGAAGTCGGCGAGGCTCTTGCCACTCCCGGCCTTCGCGAACCCGGCGTCGAGCGCCGCGCCGTAGGTCTCGCTCAGGCGCTGCGGTGAGAAGAAGATCGGGAGCCACCCGTCGGCGATCTCCGCGCACAGCTCGACGTTCTTCGGTCCGATCGCGGCGAGGTAGATCGGGATGTCGGCGCGTCGTGGGTGCACGATGATCTTCAGTGGCTTGCCGAGGCCGGTCGCGTCGGGGCCCGAGTACGGGATGTCGTAGTGCGCGCCGTGGTGCTCGAGTGGCGCTTCCCGCCGCCAGATCGTGCGGACGATGTCGACGTACTCGCGGGTCTTCGCCAGTGGCTTGCCGTAGGGCTGGCCGTGCCACCCCTCGACCACCTGCGGGCCCGACAGGCCGAGGCCCAGGAGGAACCGGCCGCCGCTCATCAGGTCGAGGGTCGCCGCCGTCATCGCGGTCATCGCCGGGGTGCGGGCCGGCATCTGCATGATCGCGGGCCCGAAGTTGAGCTGGGTGGTGTTCGCCATGAGCCACGTGAGCGGCGTGATCGCGTCGGTGCCGTAGGCCTCCGCCGTCCACGCGGAGTGGAAGCCGAGTGAGTCGGCCTCCTTCGCCATCGCCACCGCGGCGTCGACCCCCCGACCCCAGTCCTGGTACCCGAAGTTGATGCCGAGCCGCATGGAGCCTCCAGAGGTCGTTGGGGGCGGGCCTCGCCCTCGGGCCGCCACCCTACGATCAGCTCGTGCGTGTCGTCATTCTCGGTGGAACGCGGTTCATCGGCCGGGCGATCGTGGTGGAGCTCGCGCCCGACCACGAGCTGCTCGTGGTGCATCGGGGCGAGCACGAACCCACTGACCTCCCCGAGGTCGAGCACCTCCATGTCGCCCGCCGCGACCTGTCGACGATGCGGCGTCGGCTCGATGACTTCGGGGCCAATGCAATGGTCGACGTCGGTGCGATGAACGGAGATGACGCCAGCCGCGCGATCGAAGTGCTCCCGGGCAACCTCCGGCGCGTGGCGATCTCGAGCATGGACGTCTACCGCGCCTACGAGTCGTTGCACGCGAACCGCCAGACCGACGCAGTCCCGCTCGACGAGCACGCGCCGCTCCGGTCGCGCCACCACATCGACGGCCCCGACATCGAGAACCTCGAGGTCGAAGCGGTGTATCTTCCGCTCGACGCCACCCTGTTGCGGCTCGGCGCCGTGTACGGCGAACACGACTACCAGGGCCGGCTCGAGTTCGTGCTCCGGCGCATCCGTGCCGGTCGGCGCCGCATCCCGATCGGACCAGGATCGTTCCTCTTCAGCCGGGTCTACGTCGGCGACGTCGCCCGGGCGGTTCGACTGGCGCTCCACACCGACGCGGCCCGCGGGGAGATCTTCAACGTCTGCGAGCACCGCACGTGGCCGTACCGACGCTTCGCCGAGGAGATCGCACGCGCGGCGGGATCGAGCACCGAGCTGGTCAGGGTCCCCGAGTCGGAGCTCCCCGCCGACCTGCTCCTCACCGCGGGCATGTCGCAACACCTCCTGGGCGACGCGGCCAAGGCCCGCCGGATGATCGGGTGGGAAGAGACCGACCCCCGGGCGGCGTTGGCCACGACCGTGGAATGGAACCTCGCACACCCGCCTGCCTCATCCGACCCCGACTTCTCCGCCGACGATCGCGCCCTCGACCGGGCCGTAGGCTGACCGCCCGTGGAACTCATCACGAACGTCGTCACCGCGCCGAGTGCGCGCCGCCTGATGCTCCTCGTCCACGGCTACGGGGCCGACGAGCGCGACCTCGGGGGGCTGCTCCCGTACCTCGACCCCGAGGGCCGCTTCTGCACCGTCATGCCCCGGGGTCCCGTGCCGGTCGAGGGCACGCCCGGGTTCTCGTGGTTCGACCTCATGTCGGCCGCCGGCTTCGACGCCGCCGGCTTCGACGCCGCGCTCGACGCGCTCGACGATCTCGTCGACGCCCAGTGCGCCGAGCACGACCTCGCCCGCGACGAAGCGATCTTCGCCGGGTTCTCCCAGGGCGGTGGCCTCGCGCTCGCCCTTGCCCTCCGTCGGAGCGAGCGCGCCAAGCCGGCGGGTGTGCTGGCGATGAGTCCGTTCTCCGCGCTCGGCCGCCTCGACGTCGACTGGGACCCCGCCCGTGAGATCCCCGTACTCGTGCAGCACGGCACCGAGGATCCCCTCATCCCGGTCGCGGCGTCACGCGAGCTCGCCGCTGAGCTGCTCGAACGGGGCGTGCCGACGGTGTACGAGGAGTACCCGATGGCGCACCAGGTCGCGCTGGAGAGCGTGCAGAGCGCGCACGCGTGGTTGTTGCTGGTGTCGGCGGGCGAGCAGCCGTCGGAGCCGCTCCCGGAGCCGCCGCCGGAACCGTTGGTGAAGGCGGTCACGACGGCGTCGTTCGACGCCGAGGTGCTGCGGAGCGAGCTCCCGGTGATCGTCGACTTCTGGGCACCGTGGTGCGGTCCGTGCCGTCAGGTGTCACCGATCGTCGAACAGATCGCGGTGATGCGAGAGGGCAGCTACAAGGTCGTGAAGATCAACATCGACGACGAGCCCGCGCTCGCCCAGCAGTTCGAGGTGCAGAGCATCCCGCTCATCGGTCTGTTCCGGAACGGTCAGATGGAACGCAAGTCGCTCGGCGCCAAGGCCCGCCCCCAGCTCGAAGCCGAGCTCGGCATGCTGGTGATCCCCTGACCCCGACCCTCGTTCGGTCGGGCGCGTTCTGGTCCTCTGAGTACCGGAACGCGCCGAACTCAGCAGCTTGGTCGAGACGGGTTACGCGACTCTTCCGTAGCCGCTGGGGCTGCCGTAGATCGGGGAGTACTTGACGACGTCGCCGGTGTGGGGTGAGTGCACCATCGTGCCGCCACCCACGTAGATCCCGACGTGGTCGCTGCCCCCGGGGCCCCAGAAGATCAGGTCGCCGGGCTGCAGGGCGTCACGCGAGATGTGGACGGTCGCGCCGTACTGGGCGCCCGAGTAGTGGGGGAGACCCACGCCGGCCTGCCCGTAGGCCCACATGACCAGCCCCGAGCAGTCGAACGTGTTCGGACCGGCTGCCGCATAGACGTAGGGGCTGCCGAGCTTCGAGATCGCGGCGCTGACCGCGGCACCGGCGGCACCGGTCGGGGCCGGGAAGTTGCCGGGGCTGACGCCGGTATCGGTGCTGGTGGTCCGGCTCGTACGGGCCGGAGCGGCGGCGGCAGCGGAGGCGGCCCGGGCGGCAGCGGCGGCCGACTCCTGCGCCTGCTTCTGGGCGACCAGCGTGGCGAGCTCGCCTTTGACCGAACCGAGAAGCTGCTGCTGCCGCGCGTTCGCGGCGTCGATCTCGCTCTTGGCCGACGCGAGGCTGTCGCGCTCCGTCTGCGCCTGCTGCTTGACCGTCTCCTGCTGCGCCTTCTGGGTGGCGAGCTCCTCGCGGGCCCGGGTCAGTTCCGAGACGAGGGAGTTGTCCTTGTTGGACGCGGCCGACGCGTACTTCCGGCGGGCCGACAGCTCGCTGACGTCCTTCACGTCGACGGCGTCGAGCGGGGTGCTGGACCCGGAGCCCTTGTAGATCTGCACGGCGCGCTTCGCGAGGAGCGCCTCGAGGCGGTTCGATTCGGCTTCGGCGGCCTCGATCCGCGTCTGGGCCGCGCTGATCTGGGCCTGCGCCTGATCGAGGCGGTACTGCGCGCCGTTGATCTGCTCGGAGAGGGCGTCGGCCCGACGACCGTTCGCACTGATCTCGGCCTGGATGCGGCTCGCCTCGGCCTGCTTGTCGCTGATGGTGTCGCCCTGTGCGACGCCGGGTACGAGTGCCAGGCCGAGCAGGCCGGCGAGCACGAGCGGGACCAGTCGCTTGAGGGACTTGGTTCGAACGATCAAGTGGGGGGTCTCCTTGGCGTGGGCAACGCCGCTGTCGGCCCGACGAACACGGTTCGCTCGCCGTCGAGGTGACTGACGAGAACAGCTGCGGAGCTCGGGGGGCACTCATTGCCCCCAACTAGCAACAAACCCGTGCGTCGGCACGACTGTGCGACACCCGGGGATCGGCAGAAACCCTAGTGATCCTTGACCCGGCAATGCCAGCTTTGCCGAAGATCCCGGCCTGAACAGGGATTTCGCCCGAAAACTATGCCGGGGCGACGGCCCAGCCCGGGGTGGCCGGCGGACCCCCGGCGGTGGAGAGCTGCGGGTGGCTCCAACTCATCGCGGATGCGATGCCGGTTGCGATCTTCTGCCACGCGGCGACGTCCCAGCCCTCCGCGGCACCGACGAGCGTGGTGTCCTGGCGGAGGTGGACGAAGGCGGGCAGGTGCTCGAGGCCGAGGCTGTTCACGAACGCCCGGTCGGGGTCGACGAACACGAGGTAGCGGTCGGCGTCGTCGCCGAGGATCCGGCGGGTCACCGACGCGTTGCCCGTCACGCACACCGCGGTGCGGCAGTCGGCGTCGCCCAACACCTTGAAGATCGTGGAGATCACGGGCCGCCACTCCGCGGCTTCGGGGCGGTCGGGGAGCACGACGAGGCAGAGGTGGAACATCGTGAGCCAGTCGTCGAGCGTGCGCGTGGTGCCCGCGAGGTTGGTCAGCTCGAGCGTCGGATCGGGGTTCTTGGCCATCGACCGGGAACGCTAGCGCGAGGGGTCGGTAGTCTCCGGGCCCGAGCCGAGGACGAGCGGAGCCGCCGTGAGCAGACGTGACCAGATCAAGATGACCGACGCGGAGATCGAGTCGTTCCTCGACGCTGGACGTGATCTCCAGGTCGCCTCCCTCAACGCCGATGGCACGCCGCATCTCGTCACCATGTGGTACGTGGTGCGCGACGGCGACGTCGCGTTCTGGACGTACGGCAAGTCGCAGAAGGTCATGAACCTGAAGCGCGATCCGCGCCTCACCGTGCTCGTCGCGACGGGCGACGCGTACGAGGAGCTGCGCGGGGTGTCGATCGCCGGTACGGCCGAGGTCATCGAAGACACCGACGAGGTGCTGAGCTATGGCCTGCAGATCTTCGAGAAGTACTGGGGCGGCGCCGAAGACGAGCTCGTGCGCGCCGGGGTGCAGCAGCAGGCGCTCAAGCGGGTGGTCCTGCTCGTGAAGGCCGACACCGTCGTCACCTGGGACCACTCGAAGCTCGCCGGCGCGTACTCAGCGCGACCCGGCGGAGTCGCCGCTACCCGAGACCGATCGCGCGCAGCATCGACGGCGGCATGCCGTCGTCGCCGGCGCGCAGCATGGTGGCCTTCTCGATGTTGATCGCGTCGCGGTCGCGTTCGAGCCACGTGTCCCACGGGCCGGGTGGGACCGAGCCGTGCACGCAGTGCCGCAGGTACGCCTGCAGGTCGCGCACGTCGCTCGCGCCGCCGATCGGGACCGTGGCCGGGCACGATCACGTCGGCGAGCTCGGTGAGCACCTCGAGCGTGTCGGCCCAGGTGGCGGGATCACCCTGGAACGCGAGCGGAGTCACTCCGAAGAAGCAGAGGTCACCGGCGAAGAGCACGTCGGCATCGGCGACGAGCACCATGAGGTCACCTGCGGTGTGACCCGTCGCCGGGAGGATCTCGACGCGTGCCGTGAGCTGCGCGGCGGCGTCGACGAGGTGCGACACCGGTCGGGTGCCGAGCTCGTCGAGCTCGTCGAACTCGTCGACGAACGCGGGCATGAACGCCTTGTACGCGTCGAGCGGCATCGGTTGGTCGAGCAGCGCGCTCGTGGCCGGCGAGCCCAGGATCATCGCATTGCGGAACAGCTGCGTGCCGCCGACGTGGTCGACGTGGGCATGAGTGAGCACGACCCGCTTCACCGGAAGGTCCAGCTCGGCGATCGCGGCCCCGAACGGCTCCCACTGGGAACGCACCATCATCGTGTCGATCACGGTGAGCCCGTCGTCATCGACGACCACGCCGGCGTTCGACACACCCGATTCGCCGCCCGGCTGCAGCCACGCGAACACGCCGTCGCCGACCGGATGGAGTGTTCGAACGGGGTCCTTGCTCACACGCGAGAGGCTATCGGCCGGCCAACAATTCCCTCACAAACCGTGTCTAGGGTGCGGGCCATGCTCACGGATGTGCTCAGGAAGTCGAAGTTCCGGGTCGCCGCGCTGGTGGTCGGGGTCGTCCTTGCTGCGACGGGCCTCGCCGCCTGCGTCACGCCGATCACCCCGAGCGTCGTGTACCAGCAGTCGACGTTCGAGGGGTTCCCGGTGATCTCCTACGTCCCGCAGAACCCGCGGGGGATGATCTACCTCTTCCACGGCAGCGGCGGGAGTGCCGACTTCGCGACGAAGGTCGACACGGTCGATGTGCTCAACAAGTTCGTCGCCGAGGGCTACGGCTTCGTGTCGACGTCGAGCACCGAGCGCACCGGTGACAAGCGCTGGGACGCAGCCAACCCGTCGCTCACGACCAGCCCCGATCTCGCCCGCCTCGTTCGCCTGCAGGCGCACCTCGTGGCGACGACTCCGCTCGACACCGGCACACCGCTCGCGGGCATCGGCATGTCGAACGGCGCGCGCTTCGTCACGCTGTGGGGCGAGACCTGGAAAGACGCCGGGTACCCGGTGAAGGTGATCTGGGCGAGTCACGGCAAGATCGCGGATCCGGTGGTCGCGACCGGAGGCCTGAGCGTACCGACCGTGTTCTCCACGTCGAAGAACGACTTCACGGTGCCGCCGTTCCAGGTCGCGGTCGGCTACCAGTTGACGGCGCAGGCCGGGACGCCCGCGGTGTACCTCTTCTCGCAGGAACGTGCACTCGCCGCGACCACCTACCCCCGGATCCCGGGTGTCGACGGCACCGAGGCGAACGCGATCGTCACCGCGCTCGAAGGCGACGGGCGTGTGGAACGCGCAGGGTGTGCGGGTGGTTCCCGACATCCAGGTCGCGGTGGCGCAGGCACAGTCGGCGGTCTTGCCGGCGTCGATCTACGCCGACGGCCTCGGCAACGACGTGGCGAACGAGACCGCGAGGCTCCTCGCTGCCCACCAGTTCACCTCCGAGTTCCTCCCCCAGGTCGACGCCTTCTTCGGCACGTACATCCCCGCCTGACCACTCCGGTTGGAGCGGCCGGGGCGGCCGTCGTAGCCTCCGGACATGTCTGAACGCAGTCGCACCCTGCCCCGTCGGTCCTGCCTGTCGGTTCCCGGCTCGAGCGAGAAGATGCTCGGCAAGGGTCCGAACCTCGGGGCCGACATGGTCTTCATCGACCTCGAGGACTCCGTGTCGCCGCTGGAGAAGGAGGCGGCGCGCGGCAAGGCGGTCGCCGCCATCCGCGACCAGGACTGGGGCGAGACCGTCCTGTGCGTGCGGGTCAACGCGTGGGACACGCCGTGGACCGCCTACGACATCCTCGAGGTCGTCGGCAACGCCGGTGAGCGCCTCGAGGAGATCATGCTCCCGAAGGTGCAGACGCCCGCCGAGGTCGTCGCCATGGACCTGCTCCTCACCCAGGTCGAACAGAAGGCAGGGCTTCCCGCCGGCCACATCGGCATCGAGGCCCAGATCGAGACGGCGCGCGGGCTCATCAACGTCAACGACATCTGCGCCGCGAGCCCGCGGCTCGAGACGATCATCCTCGGCCCCGTCGACATGTCGGCGTCGATGGAGATGCCCGGCTTGCGGGGCGGTCTCGAGATCCCCGAGTACCCCGGCGACTACTTCCACTACGTGTTCGTGCAGATCCTCATGGCCGGGCGGGCCAACGGCCTCCAGGTGATCGACGGCCCGTACGTGAAGGTCCGCGACTCCGACGGCTTCCGCGAGTTCGCCCGGCGGGCCGAGATCCTCGGTTACGACGGCAAGTGGGCGCTCCACCCCGACCAGGTGCAGATCCTCAACGAGCTGTTCTCGCCCAGCCAGGAGCAGTTCGACAAGGCGTGGGACATCCTCGACATCTACGAGAAGGCCACCACCGAGGGCGACCGCAAGGGTGCCGTGATGCTCGGCGACGAGATGATCGACGAGGCGAGCCGCAAGGTCGCGGTGAAGCTGGTGAGCCGGGGCGAGCGGGCCCGCATGACCCGCAGCGCGGGATAGTCGGACCCGCTCGCCCCTCCGGCTCCGAACGCGGAGCCGACTCGCGATGCGGCTCCGCCGGGGTGTTGTCGTCCGCGTCGGGGCGCGAAAGTTGAGCGGAAGTTGGGCCGACGTTGCGCGCGTCTGGCTCAGGCCTCGCCGAGCTCCTCGGCGATCTCGTCGACAGACTCGATCTCACCCCGACCCGACCGCTGACTCCACAGGGCAAAGCCGGCGACGGTGAGGAACGAGATCGCGGTCAGCCAGATCTGGTTGTCGGCGATCCAGTCGGTCACGTCGAGGATCACCCCCGAGAAGGCCTCGGCGACGATCCTGATCAGCACGAGTCGCGCGACCAGCCCGGCGATGGTCGTCGCGTAGTAGGGCTTCGCCGGCATCTTGTCGGCACCCGCGAGGAGCGACACGAACGGCCCGGCGGGCAGGAAGAAGATGACGGGGTAGCGGGTCCGGTGGAACTGGCGCTCGATCCAGAGGATCGGTTTGGAGGCGCCGCCCATCTTGGATTCGAGCCACGACACCGCCCGGTCCCCGTAGCGCTGGCCGAACAAGTAGTAGACGGCGGCGACCGCGGTGAGGCGCAGGAGCGGAACGGCGAAGAAGGTGAGCGGGTCGAGCCGTGGCGACACCAGCACGAGCCAGCGGATCCGTGAGCTGAGGGCGATGAGCCACACCGGCTCGCGGACGAGGAGCGTCGGCGAGAAGGCGTTGGCGAGGTTCGCCGAGACCGCGAAGGCGATCATCGGCACGACGAGCCACGCGAGCTTCCGTCGTCTCGCCGACCGTTCCGGATCCCGCACCATGGGGTGAAGCATGACGGATCCGCCAATCTCATGCGGAACAGCCGTACCATCAGCCCCGCGAATCACACGCGTGTCATTCGACCCCGACGATCTGGGCACGCGAGGCGGAGTGTGAGATGGACGTGACCTACCGGTGCGGCTGGTGCCGTGACGACGGTGCGCCCGACGGGGCGGCACCGGCGGTCCTCGTGGCGCGCGGCTCGCGCGGTCCGATCGGGTTCCGCTTCGTCCGGCGACCGAGCCGCCGCAACGGCGACGAGCTCCAGATGGAGCCCCTCGGCGTGCTGCGGGGAAGCTGGACCGTCCGTCTGTGGTGCGAGGGCTGTGGGCACTCGATCACCCCGATGAAGGCCAACCGACTGCGTCGGATGTACCACCACGCCCTCCGCACCGACGCCCACGAGGTCTACGTCGCATAGGAGAAGAAGCGGAGCCGGCGGACACCTACCGCGGGACTCGAACCGGTTTGGGCGGTCGAGCCGGCGCAGCGGATTTGACCATCAAGGAAGGGCTTGTTCGGCGAGGCGGCGGGCGATGACCCGCAGGCACAGAGTCTCGTCGGCCCCCTCGAAGATCGACAGCACCCGGGCGTCGACGAAGTACCGCGACACCGGGAACTCCTCGGCGTAGCCCATGCCGCCGTGCAGCTGCATCGCCTCCCGCGTCACCCACTCGGCGGTGCGGCACACGTAGGCCTTCACCATGCTCGCCTCGAGCGCGCCCTCGCCCTTCGCCATCTGCCGGGCGACGGAGTACGAGAACTGGCGACCGGCCTGGATCAGCGCGGCCATGCGGGCGATCTTGACCTTGCTGAGCTGGTAGTCGAACACCGGCTTGCCGAACACGTCGCGGTCCTGCGCGTACTGGAGGCCGGCCTCGAACGCAGCCTGCATGAGGCCGACGGCGCGCGCCGCCGTCTGCAGACGCCCGTTCTCGAAACCCTCCATCGTCAGGTAGAAGCCGCGGCCGAGGCCGGCTTCACCACCGACGACGTTCTCGTCGGGCACGAACCAGTTGTCGAACGCGACCTCGTAGGAGTGCATCCCGCGGTAGCCGAGGGTGTCGATCGCGCGACCCTCGACGGACCCTCCCGAGGCATCCGAGAACTGGAAGTGATGGCCGGGGGCGGGCGGCTTGTCGACGACGAGCAGCGAGAGGCCCTTGCCGCCGAGCGATCGGTCGGCGTCGGTGCGGGCGACGACCATCAGCGTGTCGGCCCGTCCGGCGAAGGTGCACCACGTCTTGACGCCGCTGAGCAGCCAACCCCCGTCGGTGCGGGTCGCAGTGGTCTTGACGCCTTGCACGTCGGAGCCGAAGTCGGGTTCGGTGACCATCACGCCGACGACCCGCTCGCCGCTCGCGATCGCGGGCAGCCACCGCTGCTTCTGGTCCTCGGTCCCGCCCTTCACGATGGCGCGGGTGAGGATCTCGGGCCGCGTGATGAGCGCACCGCCCGCGCCGAGCGAACCCCACGAGAGCTCCTCGGTCGCGACGAGCATCGCGAGGTAGTCGGACTCACCGCCCGCGGCGAAGCCCTCGTACGCCTCGGGGACTGACAGACCGAAACCGCCGATCTCCGCGATGCCGGTGATGATCTCCTCGGGGATGTCGGCGTTCTCGCGGTGGATGTGCTCGGCGACGGGTCGGATCTTGTCCTCCGCGAAGCGGTGGAACGTGTCGCGCACCATGTCGAACTCGTCGTCGAGGTGCGTTGGCCCGGTTCCCGCGGTCGCGACCTTGTCGGCGAGACCGGCGAGGAACTCCGGGTCGCGGAACCGGCCGACGAACTCGGCGGCGGCCGCGAGCGCGTCGTGCTCCACTCCCCAGCTCGCCTCGCGGCCGAGGAGCCGTGTGCCGAGGTCGCTGATCGCGTCGGCGATGAAGGCGAGCGCGAGCGCTTCCTCGAGCTCGCCCGAGGCGCCGTAGTCGAGCATCACCCGGCTTCCCTCGACGGCACTCGCCGCGTGGGCCAGGTCGTAGGCGACGGCCTGGTGCTCGTCGAGCTTCGACACCGAGATGCGGTCGCCGTCGCGGCTCTGCTCGGCGAGGGTGCGGGCGGCCCGGGCGACGATGTGCGCCGCGACGTCGATCGCGGCCGCAGCGGAGGTGAGGTTGTCGGACATGACGCTCAGGTTACCGAGGGGTAGGAGAAGAAGCGGAGCCGGCGGACATCCACCGCGGGACTCGAACCGGTTTGGGCGGTCGAGCCGGCGCAGCGGATTCGACCGACGGGCAGGAGAAGAAGCGGAGCCGGACCACGAGGGCGTCAGGGTGTGGGGGTCACGGTTCCGGTGGCAGGGGGCGTCGTGGGCGGGGTGGTGGGATCGGTCGCGGGTGGAGTCGTGTCCTCCGGTGGGGTGGTCTCGGGTGGCGCCTCCTCGACGGGGGCCGACGTCGTGGTCGTCGTGCCCGAACTCCCGGAACCCGAGGAGCCCGACCCCGAGCCCGACGATCCGCCGGACGTTGCGACTCGTACCCGCGATCTGCGAGCTGCCCTCGGTCTCGATGATCGGCTGCGTGTTGCCCGGCACCGCCTGGGCGGTGATGCGCCAGTCGGCGTCGATCGCCGCGAACACCCTCGCCGCCATGCGGTCGCCGCCCTCGGGCGTGAGGTGGATCCCGTCGCCGGCCCGGAGGAGCACGCGGTCGCCCGTCTCGTCGGTGACCGAGGTGGTGAAATCGCCGTCGGAGTCCGAGAACTCGGCGCTCACGTCGACGAACGTGACCTCGGGATGGCGGGAGGCGACGTCGGCGATGACCCCGTTCAGCACGTCGACGTTGTCGTCGAGATCGGTGTCCTTCATCGGTGGAGTCGCGACCCAGTAGACCGGGCGGTGGTCGTCGCCGATGAAGATCTGCATCATCTCCTCGACCCTGGTGGCGTAGTCGGCGGTGATCTTGGCGGCGTCGTCGGCCGTCGCGAGGTCGGGCATCACGACTGCATCGTTGGTGTCGATGATGAACACGACTGCTTCGGGGTCGCGCGATGCCATCTCCTCGGCCGCGTGTTCGGGCCAGTCGAAGAACTCGGGCGAGGTGAGACCCGACGAGACCCGCGAGTCGAACCGTGGAGCGACCACGCCAGTGGAGGCGACCATCTCGCCGAGCGACGGCCCGAGCGATCCCGCGAGGGAGTCGCCGCCGATCCACAGTCGCATCGGATCGTCGACGGTGAGCGGCCGGTACTCGGGCTTCTTCGCGGTGGCCGACTCGACTCCGGTCGGTGCGCTCGACGGCGATACGGCGACTTCGGTGGCCGTCGACTCTTCGCGCAACGCGAAGGCAGCAACCGCGCCGACGGCCATCCCACCGGCGACGACCAGGGCCGCGACCCCGAACCGACGCCGGTTCTTGCGCCGAGTCGCGCGTTCCTCCCGGGCGCGGGCTCGCGACGGCACGAAGTCGCCCGCGGCGCCGGTGCTCGGCGGAGCAGTCGAAGGCGGACCGAGTGGATTCGGGCCGGGCGGCGGCGAGTCGGGAGAGTCCATGTCGCAAAACAGTCGCCGAGCCGGCGACGGAATTCACCAGTCTACCGACGGGGGTTCACGCAGTCTGCGCGGTGGCCTGCGTGCGGTAGAGGTCGGCGTACAGCCCGCCGGCGGAGAGCAGGTCGAGATGGGTGCCCTCCTCGACGATGCGTCCGTGCTCGAGCACGAGGATGCGGTCGGCGTGCACGATCGTCGACAGTCGGTGCGCGATCACGATCGACGTGCGGCCACGGAGTGCCGCATCGAGCGCGCGCTGGATCGCGAGCTCGGATTCGGAGTCGAGGTGCGAGGTGGCTTCGTCGAGGATGACGACTGCGGGATCCTTGAGCAGGACGCGGGCGATGGCCACTCGTTGCTTCTCCCCGCCCGACAACCGGTACCCCCGTTCCCCGACGATGGTGCCGTAGCCGTCGGGCAAGCGAGGCGATGAGATCGTGGATGCGCGCCGCGCGGCATGCCTCGACGATCTCGTCGTCGGTCGCGTCGGGCCGGGCGTACCGCAGGTTCTCGCGGATCGTCTCGTGGAAGAGGTGCGGGTCCTGCATCACGAAGCCCACGGTGTCGCGCAACGACTCGAGGGTGACGTCGCGCACGTCGTGGCCGTCGATGGTCAGGCGACCCTCGGTGACCTCGTGGATCCGGGGCACGAGCAGCGCGGTGGTCGTCTTGCCCGCACCAGACGGTCCGACCAGAGCCACGAGCTCGCCGGGCGCAACCGTGAAGCTCACGTCGCGCAGGATCCAGGCGCTCGGGCTGGTGTCGAGCAGGGCCGTCTCCGCCTCGAGCGACGGGAGCGACGTCTCGATCGGCGCCGGGTGGCGGAACGACACGTGGTCGAACGCGATCCGACCGACCGGGTCGACGAGATCGACCGCACCGGGCCGGTCGGTGATGTGTGCCGGGAAGTCGAGCACCTCGAACACCCGCTCGAACGACACCAGCGCGGTCATCACGTCGACCCGGGCACTGCTGAGCTGGCTGAGCGGCTGGTAGATCTGGCCGACGTACAACACGAACGCACCGACCACGCCGATCGAGATCGTGCCCTCGACCGCCAGGACCCCGCCGACGTAGTACACGACCGCCGCGCCCACGGCCGCGACCAGGCCGAGCGCCACGAACAGGACCCGGCTGTACATCGCGCTCGTGATGCCGATGTCTCGCACGCGCCCGGCACGCGCCGCGAAGTGGTCACGTTCGGCGTCGTGACGCCCGAACAGCTTCACGACCAGCGCGCCGGCGACGTTGAACCGTTCGGCGATCGTCGTGTTCATCGACGCGTCGAGCTCCATCGCCTCGCGAGTCACGACGCGCAGCCGCCGGCCGATCCGCTTCGCCGGGATGATGAACGCGGGCAGCACGAGCAACGTGAGGATGGTGAGACGCCAGTCGAGCAGGAGCATGAACGTGAGCGTCACGATCACCGTGATGATGTTCGACACGACCGTGCCGAGGGTGGTCGTGACGGCCTGCTGGGCGCCGATCACGTCGTTGTTGAGGCGCGACTGCAACGCGCCGGTCTGCGTGCGGGTGAAGAACGAGATCGGCAGCCGCTGGACGTGGTCGAACAGCTCGACCCGGAGGTCGTAGATGAGGCCCTCACCGACTTTCGCGGAGTACCAGCGCTGCAACAGCGAGAGCGCGGCGCCGGCGATGGCCAGCACGACCGCGATCGCGGCGAGCATGCCGACCCGTCCGGTGTCGCCGCCGCTCTTGATCGTGTTCAACAGGGCCCCGAAGACCAGCGGAGGGAGGGCGCCGACCACAGCCGCGAAGATCACCATCACGAGGAACCAGATCAGCTGGCTCCGGTACGGCCGGGCCCAGCGCAGGACCCGCCGGAGCGCGTCGCGCTCGATCTTCTTGCCTTTGACGGCGTCGGGATCCCGCCGGAAGCTCATCATCGTCTGGTGCATCATGCTGACGGGTCAACCTATCGGGCCCTCTCAAGTGTTCCCGTTTGCCCTCCGATGACCAATCGAGGAGAAGCGGATCCGACGGACGCGAGCCGGGGAACGTCACCGGTGGGCGGTCGAGTCGGCGAAGCGGATCCGACCATCACGATGACCGATAGCCGGAACGAGAGGGATCCCATGGGGATGTTGAAGAACCTGAAGTCGACGGTCCAGAACGCCAATGCCGCCGCCGCCAACGCCGCGACGATGCAGGCCCAGGTGGCCGGCACGGCCGCCGGTCCGCCGCTCCCGGCCGCCGACCTGGAGCCGATCGAGGGCATCACCCTCGAGCGCTACGCCGAGCTCATGGCCGACATGGGCACGCGCGGGGCGATGGACGAGACCGCTCGTGCGGCCTGGTGCGCCGAGAACGGCTTCACCTGGGAGACGTGGCTCAAGGTGCAGCCGGCGTGGCAGACCCGGATGACGGGCAACATGCCGCTCACGACCCGCTTCGGGATGCTGCTCGCCCAGGCCCAGGCCGGCTAGCGACTCGCACGCCGACGACGGGAGCCCTTCGATGATGAACATGCGCGTGTGGGGGATCCTCTTCCTCGTCGGCGCGGCCGCGTTCCTCGTGGCCGGGTTCGTGCTCTCCGGGGTCTTCATCGTGTTCCTCGTCACCGCGATCGTGTTCGCGATGGTCGGAGCGCTGTTCCTCTGGATGCACACGTTCATGAAGGACGTTCCCAAGGTCACGATGCGTTCCGGCCTCGAGCGCATGGCCGCGGGAACCGCGTTGGCGGCACAGCAGTTGCAGGACATGACGGGACAGGGGGCCGGTGTCGCACGCAGCGGCATCGACCCTCGCCCCGGCACCGCCGAGGTCGTCGCGGTCACCGACACCGGGATGCTCGTGAACGCCGATCCGGTGGTGATGCTCGACCTGTCGGTCACCGTCGGTGCGCAGGACGCATACGCGGTCCGGATCCGTCAGATCGTCGGGAAGCTCTACGTCGCCCGACTGCAGCCCGGCGCGGCGCTGCCGGTGGTCGTCGACGCGCAGGACCCGTACCAGGTGACGATCCAGTGGAACGAGACCAGCGGCGTGAGCCCGTCGGGACTCGCCGGATAGCCTCCGGCGGTGCCGCCAGAGCCCCCTACGCCGCCTCCCGCGACCGACTTGGAGACGACCGACCCGGAGACGCGTGCGGAACTGATCGCAACGGTCCGCCGGTTCGTGGAACGCGAGGTGCTCCCCGTCGCGTCGGACCTCGAGCACGCCGACGAGTTCCCGACGGCGATCGTGGCCGGGATGCGCGAGATGGGTCTCTTCGGGGTGACGATCCCCGAACGGTACGGCGGTCTCGGCCTCGATCTCCCGACCTACATCGGCGTGATCGAGGAGCTCTCGGCCGGCTGGATGTCGTTGTCGGGCGTGTTGAACACGCATGTGATGGCGGCCAACCTGATCAAGGGGTACGGCACCGAGGAACAGCGGACGCGGTGGCTCCCCGGCATGGCATCGGGCGAGGTCCGTGGGTGCCTCTCGCTCTCCGAGCCCGACGCCGGGAGCGACACGAGCGCGTTGCGCTGCACCGCGGCGCGCGACGGCGACGAGTACGTGATCAACGGGACGAAGGCGTGGGTCACGAACGGTTCGCGCGCGAGCATCGTCGCGCTCGCGGCCCGAACCGACGAGGGCATCACGTGCTTCATGGTCGAGAAGGAGCCCGGTCCTGCGTTCGAGGGGATCACGGTGTCCCGGAACGTGTCGAAGCTCGGGTACAAGGGCATCGAGACGGTCGAGATGGCCTACGTCGACCACCGGGTCCCGGCGGATTCCGTGCTCGGCGGCCCCGATGGCCTCGGCCGGGGCCAACACTTCATCCTCTCCGCGCTCGAGGTCGGCCGTATCAACATCGCAGCGCGGGCAGTCGGCGTCGCGCGCGCCGCATTCGAGGCCGCGATTCGGTACGCGCAGCAGCGGGAGACGTTCGGGAAGCCGATCGCGCAGCACCAGTCGATCCAGAACAAGCTCGCCGACATGGGGACGCAGCTCCAGGCCGCTCGCCTGCTCACCGAGCACGCGGCCGCGTTGAAGCAGGCCGGCGCCCGCTGCGACGTCGAGGCCGGCATGGCCAAGCTCTTCGCGAGCGAGGCCGCGTTCACCATTGCCACGGAATCGATGCGCATCCACGGCGGCGTCGGGTACACCACCGAGTTGCCGATCGAGCGCTACTTCCGCGACGCCCCGCTCATGATCATCGGCGAGGGCACCAACGAGATCCAGCGCCTCGTGATCGCCCGCGGCCTCCTGGCGCGCTACCCGCTCGAGCCCTGAACGCTTCGATCCAGCGCGGCGCTGATCCACCGCTAGCCTCGGCTCATGACCGAATACGAACGTCCCTTCGGGCGCCTCTACGAAGACTTCGAGCCGGGCGACGTCTACAAGCACTGGCCGGGCAAGACGATCACCGAGTACGACGACCACCTGTTCTGCATGATCACGATGAACCACCATCCGCTCCACACCGACGCCTGGTATGCCGAGACCCAGACGCAGTTCGGCAAGAACGTGGTCGTGGGCAACCTCGTGTACTCGCTCGTGCTCGGGATGAGCGTTCCCGACGTGAGCGGTGCCGCGATCGCGAACCTCGAGGTCGAGACGCTCCAGCACAAGATGCCGACGTTCCACGGCGACACGATCTACGCCGAGACGAAGGTCATCGAGAAGCGGGAGTCGTCGAGCAAGCCCGACCGGGGTGTGGTGACGGTCGAGACGCGCGGCTACAACCAACGCGGCGAAGAAGTGTGCTTCTTCCGGCGCAAGGTCATGGTGCCCAAGCGCGACGCCGTCAAGCCTCGTCAGCGCCCGTACTCGTCGCCGGAGTAGTCGGAGCTAGTCCCGCTCGATCCTGCGGAACCCGCGCTCCGGAGTCCAGGACTCGACGACGAGCTTCGTGGCGCCGGGATCGAGTCCCGTGACGACGACCTCGGTGATGTCGGCGATGAACATCACGCCGTCGGGCTCGCCCTCGGTCCCGTCGGTGACGACCGGCGCGGCGGCGACGGCTCGCCCGGCGATCTTCGCTTCGCCCGGCCAGTCACCCTCCTTGCCCTCCACCGGATGGAAGGTCGGGCCGTGCAGGGCGAATCGGGGGTCCCGTTCGAGATCCGCTCCCTTGCGGGCGTCGGTCATCGAACCGAAGCGGAGCTCTCCGTCGGCGAACTCGCACTCGATGCCCGAGATGCGGGGTGAGCCGTCGGCGCGCAGCGTCGCGATGGTCTTGTGGCGCCCGGCATCGAACAGCCGCCGCACACGCTGCGCGAACTCGGGTACCGCCTCCTCGATCACGTTCCACGCCGGCACGGCCGCACAGGCTACTCAGCAGTCCCGGCGCCAGGAGGAGAAGCGGAGCCGGCGGACACACGACGCGGGCCTTGCACGGGTGAGCGATCGAGCCGGCGCAGCGGATCCGACCATCCTCGAGGTCAGTTGCTGCCGACCGGGCTGGCGTCGCGCCAGTCGGTCGCCTGGAGGGTGTGCTGGGCGACGAAGTCGGGCGGGAGCCGGACCGGTTTGGCGTGACACAGCAGTGCTGCGTGCAGCGCGTCGAGCGCGGCTCGCTGCTGCGGGCTCGGCTCGCCGTCGGTCGTGTCGCCGAGGGCGATGAGGACGTCGGTGAGGCGTTCGATGTGACGGCGCCCGCCGTAGTGCATCGTTCGCCCCCTCGCCCCTCGCCCGCTCCTCCGTGAACCCGTCGACGGTACCGGTGCGCGGTCGCTCGCCGCATAGGTCGCCCGACCTACCCTCGCTGCCGTGCCCACTGCCGGGAGTGACCCGTCGTGCCTGTTCTGCCGGATCATCGCCGGGGAGGTCGCAGCCCACGTCGTCGCCGATGAGCCCGACTTCGTGGCGTTCCTCGACCACCGACCGCTCTTCCCCGGCCACACCCTCGTCGTGCCCCGACCGCACATCCCGACGCTCCTCGATCTGCCGACGGCCGGCGTGGGTCCGTACTTCGCCGCGGTGCAGCGGGTCACGGCTGCGGTGACCGAGGCGATGGACGCCGTCGGCACGTTCGTTGCCCTCAACAACGTCGTCAGCCAGAGCGTCCCCCACCTCCACGTCCACGTGGTGCCCCGCCGCCCGAAGGACGGGCTCCGGGGCTTCTTCTGGCCCCGTACGAAGTACCCGTCCGACCTCGAGGCGGCCGATGTTGCCGACCGCATCCGTCAGTGTGTAATGATGTAAGCATGAAGACTGCGCAGAGCGAGACGATCGGCTGGTTCGCCGGCCGCCTGCCCGACGGATGGTTCCGCGGCGCCCCCCAGGTCCGCTACGACCGGGAGGAGATCCTGGTCGTCGGCACGATCGGTGAGCCCGATCTCGGATCCGACGCCGACGACGATGCCCGCGCTGCGGCTCGACGCTCCCGGGTCGAGCAGTTCCGGGAGGAGACCCGCACCCAGCGGATGCAGATCGCCGACGCCGCCGAGGAGCGGTTCGGGCGCAAGGTCGCCTGGGCGGTCGAGTGCGGCGGCGACCGCCACGTGTTCACGAGCCTCGGCGTCCCGGTGATGACGCGGTTGCGGATGGACGAACGAGCAGTGCTCGACACCCTCGTCGACGCGTCGGTCGCCCGCAGCCGGAGCGAGGCCCTCGCGTGGTGCGTGCGCCTCGTCGCCGAGCACGAGACCGAGTGGATCGGCGAGCTCCGCGAGGCGTTGACCCACGTCGAGAAGGTCCGCGACCGCCGCCCCGCCAAGCCCGCCTGACCCCAACCCCCCAACCCCCCAACCCCCAGCCCCCGTTCCGGTCATGTCACCGGTTGTCCTGCAACCGCAGAGATGACCAGAACGAGGGCTCGGGCGTCGGCGTCGGCGTCGGCGTCGGGTCAGCGGGCGAGGAAGTCGAGGATCTTCGTCGTGACGAGCTCGGGCTGGTCGAGGTGCATGAAGTGGCCGGCCGCAGGGACGACGTCGACGTCGACGCCGGCGGGGAAGAACGGCGTGATCTCGCTCTCGACCACCAGTTCGATGCCCATGCAGCCGTCGTCGGCGCCGTGGAGGTAGAGGGTGGGAACGGGGATCGGGCCGCTGCCCGCAGCCGCGACGTCGGCGAGCTCGGGGTTGCCGGGCGTGCTCCCGAGCATCGCCCGGTAGTAGCCGATCGCGGCCTCGGTCGATCCGGGCGCGCCGAGGGTGTCCTTCAAGCCCCGCATGAACGCGGGATCGGGGACGAGGCCGGGTGACCAGTCGCGCCACAGCAGGTCGATGACCGCGAAGTCGTTCATCGGTACGACCATCTCGGCGAGCGGCGTCTGGAAGAAGAAGATGTACCAGGAGCGCTTGAGCTGTTCGGGCGTCGACAGGAAGCGCGTCATGAGCGCGGCCTGATGCGGCACCGCCATCGTCACGAGCTTCGAGAACCGTTCGGGTCGGTGCCCGACCGCGACGTACGCCGCGATCGCACCCCAGTCGTGGCCGATGAGCACCGCGTCGCGATCGGGCGCCAGCGCATCGGCCAGCGCGAGCGCGTCGAGCGCGATCGACGCGATCTCGTAGTTCCCGTCGGGCGCCAGCCCCGTCGGCGCGTAGCCCCGCAGCCACGGCGCGACCGCGTGGTAGCCGGCGCCCGCGAGCGCGTCGAGCAGGCCCGACTCCGTGTACGTCGGCGCGTGGTCGGGGAACCCGTGCAGGCAGAGCGCGAGCGGACCGTCGGCGGGTCCGGCTTCGAGGTACGCGAAGTCGACGCCGTTGGCGACGATCCGGCGCGGGGCGTTCGGGGTGGGTTCGGTCATGGGCCGGGAGACTACGGCCCGAACACGGATTGACGACTAATCATTAGGCTGCTAATGATTAGTTCGCTATGGAATCCGGACGGCCCAAACCCCGAGACGCAGAAGCGCCGTTGGGGCGACGCCTCTACCTCGCCCAACGGGCGCAGCACGATCTGCTCGACGCCCGGCTCTCGCAGCGGGGGGCGAGCCTGTGGAACTGGGTGCTCCTGCGCTCCGCCGCCGAAGCCGACGGCGCCAGCCAACGCGAGCTCGCGGCGGGGATGATGATCGAGCCGCCGACCCTCGTCCGTCACCTCGACAAGCTCGCCGCCGAGGGCCTCGTCGAGCGTCGACCCGACGACCACGATCGGCGGGTCACGCGCGTGTTCGTCACCGATGCCGGCCGTTCCCGCCTCGCCGAGTTGCACGAGGTCGTGATGGAGATCGACGCCGAGTTCCGCGCCGTGCTCGCCCCGAAGGAGATCGAAGGGTTCGGACGAGCCCTGACGCGCGTCCACGAACACTTCGCCGCCCTGAAGCAGAAGGAAGATGCCGATGGCAACCAACCCTGATCCCGCGAACGTCGAGGTCATCCGCACCGAAGCGCTCACGAAGGTCTATCCGGGCGACATCCTCGCCGTCGACGGGCTCGACCTGTCGGTGACCCGCGGTGAGATCTTCGGACTGCTCGGGCCGAACGGCGCCGGCAAGACGACGACAGGCGGGATGCTCACGACGCGCGTCATCCCGACCGGCGGACGCGCGTTCGTCGGCGGCGTCGACGTGGTCCGTCACCCGACCGCGGCGAAGCAGGTGATCGGCGTGGTCCCGCAGACGAACACCCTCGACCGCTCCCTCACGGTCTGGGAGAACCTCTACTTCCACGGCCGCTTCTTCGGGATGAACGCGAAGACGTCGAAAGCCGAGGCGACCCGCTTGCTCGAGCAGTTCCGCCTCTCCGACCGGGCGGGCGTCGACGTCAACGCGCTGTCGGGCGGGATGGCACAACGGCTGATGGTCGCCCGGGCGATCATGCACCGACCGGCGATCCTGTTCCTCGACGAGCCGACTGCGGGGCTCGATCCGCAGAGTCGCATCGCCCTGTGGGACATCCTCGGCGAGCTCCACACCGACGGCCAGACGATCCTCCTCACCACGCACTACATGGAAGAGGCCGACGCGCTCTGCGACCGCCTCGCGATCATCGACCACGGCAAGCTCCTCGCGCTCGACACGCCCGAGCGGCTGAAGCGCTCCGTCGGGATCGACGCCATGATCACCGTGAGCGCAACCGGCGACCTCGACCGGCTCGCCACCGTGCTGCGCGACGCGATCCCTGCTGCGACGAAGGTCGAAGCCGTGGAGGGGGTCGTGCGGGTGTGGGTGCAGCAGCTCCGCGGGGTGTTGCCCGCCATCGTGGACGCGTCCGAGAAACAGGGGTTCGCGGTGACCGACCTGTCGTCGACCGAGCCGACGCTCGAGACCGTCTTCATCAACCTCACCGGGAAGGACCTCCGCGAATGACCTCGATCACCGCCCCCACCACGATCCCGGATGCCGCGACGTTGGAGCAGTCGACCCGCGTCGCGACGCGGAAGGCCTTCACTGCGCTGTTGCTGCGTGACCTCACCGTGCTGCGCAAGCAGCTCGGCCAGTTCCTCCCCCGCACGTTGCTCCAACCGTTCCTGCTCGTGTTCGTGTTCACGTACGTGTTCCCCAAGATCGGTCAGGGCATCGGTGGCTCGGGCTCCGGCGAGGCGTTGTTCTCGACGATGCTCGTGGCCGGGGTGGTCGGGCTGAGCATCATGTTCCAGGGCATCCAGTCGGTCGCGCTGCCGATGGTGCAGGAGTTCGGGTTCACCCGCGAGATCGAAGACCGCGTGCTCGCGCCCATGCCGGTGTCGCTCGTGGCGATGGAGAAGGTGATCTCCGGCGCGCTGAACGGACTCTTCTCCGCCCTGCTCGTGTTCCCGATCGCGGCGATCGTGCCGGCGACGCCCGTCGACCTGCAGATCAACTGGCCGGTGCTGCTCACGCTCACGCCGCTCGCTTGCTACATGTGCGGCGCACTCGGCCTGACCTTCGGCACCTTCTTCGACTCCCGCACCGTGCCGTTGCTGTTCGGGATCGTGGTGCTCCCGCTCACGTTCCTCGGGGCGATCTACTACCCGTGGCAGTCGCTGGAGCCGATCCGCTGGCTCCAGATCGCGGTGCTCGTGAATCCGCTCGTCTACATGTGCGAGGGCTTCCGGGCCGCGCTCACGCCCGTTCCCCACATGAGCCTCTGGGCGGTCTACCCGGTGATGATCGGGTTCTCCGCCCTCTTCACCTGGGTCGGGATCCGCAGCTTCAAGAAGCGGGTGCTGTCTTGATGGTCGAATCCGCTGCGGCGGCTCGATCGCTCACCGGTTCCCGTCCTGTGGAGTGCGTCCGCCGCCTCCGCTTCTTCTCCTGTGTCGGAGTTTCGGGCACCCTCTGAACTGGGTATCCTCCACGCACTATGACGGGGGGCGCTGCTGTCAGCTTCTTCGGTGTCCGGGGGTCGACCCCATGCGACGGGCCGAGTCTCGCCCGGTACGGGGGGAACACCTCCTGCGTGGTGGTCGAGGCCGACGGCCACGACCCCATCGTGCTCGACCTCGGTACCGGACTCCGCAACTACGGCGCCGAGTTGGTCGCTGCGGGCCGCCACGAGGGCCTCCACGCGTCGGTGCTGCTGACCCACCTCCACTGGGACCACATCCAGGGACTCCCGTTCTTCGCTCCGCTCTTCAGCCCCACCACCGTGTTCGACGTCCACGGTCCCCGCCAGGCGGAAGGCCCGCTCGGGGAGGTCTTCGCGGGCGTGATGTGTCCGCCGTACTTCCCGATCACGCCCGACGGCCTCGAGGGCACGGTGCGGTTCCACGACACCGGCGACGACGACTTCCCGATCGGGTCGGCCAAGGTGCGTTCTCGGTGGGTACGTCACGTCGGACCCACCCTCGGGTACCGGGTCGATATCGGTGGCGTCTCCGTCGCGTACATCTCCGACCACGGGCAGGCGTGCGGCGGCGGTAGTCCGGTCGAGGGCGACGACTTCGTGCCCCACGAAGTGCTCGAGCTCGCCGACGGCGCCGACCTCCTCATCCACGACTCGCAGCACACCCAGGCCGAGTTCACGAACAAGCGCCACTGGGGTCACTGCACGATCCAGTACGCGGTGCACGTCGCGCACGAGGCGGGCGCCCGCCAGCTCGCGCTGTTCCATCACGACCCCGCGCACAGCGACGACCAGATCGACCAGATCCTCGTGATGGCGCAGGACTACGCCGCCTCGCGGGGGGTCCGCCGGTGTTCGCGGCGTCGGAAGGTCTCACGGTCGCGCTCCAGCCGCCCTACCCCACGAAAGCGACCCGATGAGCGACGCCGCACCGCCGGCCTCCACCGAACCCGACGAAGAGATCCTCCGACCCGACGAAGCCCAGTTCCGGGCCGTGCTCGGACACTTCGCGACCGGTGTCACCGTGATCACCGCGGTCGACGCCGACGAACCGGTCGGCATGGCTGCGAACTCGTTCACGTCGGTGTCGCTCGAACCACCGCTGGTGCTCTTCTGTGCCGCGACCTCCTCGACCACCTGGCCGCGCATCCAGCGGTCGGGCGCGTTCGCCGTGAACATCCTCGGTGCGCACCAGGAAGCGGTGTCGCAGCTGTTTGCGACCCGGGGTGCCGACCGGTTCGGTTCGGTCGGCTGGCGGATCGGCGTCGGTGGATCGCCGGTGCTCGACGACGTCCTCGCCTATCTCGACTGTCGGATCGAGGCCGAGCACGAGGCGGGCGACCACGTCATCGTGGTCGGTCGGGTCCTCGACCTCGGCATCACCGAGGGGTCCAGCCCTCTCCTCTTCCACCGCGGCGCCTACGGAAGGCTCCTCTGATGGTCGAATCCGCTGCGCCGGCTCTACCGCTCACCCGGTCCGGCCACTGTGGCGGGTGTCCGCCGGCTCCGCTTCTTCTCCTGTAGCCCGATCTTTGGGTCTCCTGACCCAGGGTTTCCCAGGGTGTCGTGGTGTGGAATGGGAAGGCACCGCGGGCCGGCTGGGACACCTGAGATCGCGGAGGATCGACATGGACGTCCGGATGCTCGGCCAGGCCGAGGTGCTCGGCACGCTGGGCGACGTCGCCCACGACAGGGAACGACACCGTCGGCGCCGCATCACGCAGGTCGCCGTCGTGCTCGGACTCGTCGCGACGTGGTTCTACTGGCGACTCCTGTCGGGCAACCCGGCCCGGTTCGGGTGGCCCCACGTGTCCGTGCCGGCCGGCTTCCAGGACTACCTGCCCGGCCTCATCCTCGTGCTGCTCCTCGGCGGTTCGCTCATCATCCCGCTGTTCGTCGCCGGCCGCTCGCCGCACGTGCAGTACCGGCCGAGCGAGATCCCGGTCACGTTCAACGACGTCGTCGGCCTCGGCATGGTCCGCGACGAGGTCGTGAAGACCCTGAACCTGTTCCTCGCCTACAAGACGTTCCGTGACCGCATGGGTGGCAACCCGCGCAAGGCGATCCTGTTCGAAGGTCCGCCGGGTACCGGCAAGACCTACATGGCCAAGGCGATGGCGCGGGAAGCCGGCGTGCCGTTCCTGTTCGTGTCGGCGAGCGCGTTCCAGTCGATGTACTACGGCCAGACCAACCGCAAGATCCGCTCGTTCTTCAAGAAGCTCCGGGCCGCGGCCCGACGCGAGGGCGGTGCGATCGGGTTCATCGAGGAGATCGACGCGATCGCCGGCGCCCGGAGCGGCATGCGGTCGTCTCCGCTGCCCGACTCGCTCCAGCACGGCGGCGCTGCGTTGAGCGTCGAACGATCCGACTCGCGCGAAGGCATCAGCGGTGTCGTGAACGAACTGCTGATCCAGATGCAGTCGTTCGACCAGCCGACGGCCGGAGCCCGCCTCAAAGGCGCGTTGTTCGACATCGTGAACCGATTCCTCCCCGAGGGTCACCAGTTCGAGAAGCGGCCGCCGGTCGCGTCGAACATCCTCGTGATCGGGGCCACGAACCGCGCCGCCGACCTCGATCCTGCACTCCTGCGCCCGGGTCGCTTCGACCGGTCGATCCACTTCGACCTCCCGAGTCGCTCCGGTCGGCGCGAGATCATCGACTACTACCTCGAGAAGAAGGCGCACGTCCCCGAGCTCGACAAGGACGAACGGCGCGACCAGCTCGCGGCGATGACGTTTGCGTACTCGCCGGTGATGATCGAGCACCTCTTCGACGAAGCACTGGTGTGGTCGTTGCGCGGCGGGCGCGAGGCGATGGAGTGGGACGACGTCCAGCAGGCGAAGTTCACCGAGGAGATCGGCCTGAAGCAGCCGGTCGAGTACACCGAAGACGAGAAGCGCACGATCGCGACCCACGAGGCGGGTCACGCGGTCGTCGCGTACCTGAACGGCATCGGCCGCAAGCTCGAGGTCCTGTCGATCATCAAGCGCGCCGACGCCCTCGGTCTGCTCGCGCACTCCGAGACCGAGGAGCGCTACACCCGCACCCGGACGGAGCTGATCGCGTCGATCCAGATCAGCTTCGGCGGCATGACCGCGGAGGAGCTGTTCTTCGGTGAGTCGGGCACCGGCCCCGGAAGCGACCTCGCCGCGGCCACTCGCATCGCCGCTCAGATGGTCGGGGCCTACGGCATGGCCGGCTCGCTCGTGAGCTTCGAGGCGATCGAGTCGTCGCCCGTGAGCCAAGGCATCGTCGGCAAGGTGCTCGCCGACGACGAGGGTCGACGCGCCGTCGACCGCCTGCTCGACCAGGCCAAGGAAGACGTGCGCAAGTTGCTCGACGAGAACCGCCACCTCGTGATCGCACTGCGCGACCAGCTGCTCGTCCGCGAGGAGCTCGTCGGCGACGAGATCACCGAGGTGTTGCTCCATGCGGCCGAGGCCGAGCGCTTCGACCGGATCGAACGGGCCGGCCGTGGCTGACCGGACACCGACGCCGTGGCTGACACCGACGCGTGGCTGCGGAGTCGAGCCGGTCGAGGAGGACGTCGCGGTCGAGCGGAGAGACTTCGGCGACCTCGTGTTCCTGATCGGGCCCGATGCCGCCTCGGTGGGCCGGGCAGTGCGCGAGGAGTCGAGCGGTGCGGCCGGGCGGGTGCTGGCCTTCGTCGGTGCGCCCGACCACCCGGCGCTCACCGAGATGCTCGCCGAACTGGGCGCCGCGTCCTCCGAAACCCCCGGTAGCTGACACCGGGGTCGCTGGTACCCTCGCTGACGCGGCCCGAGCGCTCTCGCCGGGCACGCCGCAACGGAGCGATCGCGGGGGAGGGACGTGGACAGCGAGCGGGCGGCCCGCCGGGCCGGATGGCGCCTCATGTACGGGGCGATCCGACCGCAGCGTCCGTGGGTGATCAGCGGTGTGGCCGCCGGATTCATGTGGACCGCGGCGAAGGTCGCGGTCCCGCTGCTCGCGGCGGCCGCGATCAACCAGGGGATGGTGAACGGCGACACCGGCGCGACGGTGACGTTCGTGCTGCTCATGCTCGCGGTGGGCGTGGTGCAGGCCGTCTGCACCGGGTTGCGGCGGTACTCCGCGTTCCGGATCGCCCTCCGGGCCGAGACCAACCTGCGCCAGCGGCTCTTCGCACACCTGCAACGCCTGCACTTCGCGTTCCACGACGAAGCCCAGACCGGTCAGCTCATGGCTCGGGCCAACACCGACATCCAGCAGATCGAGACGGTGGTGATCCTGCTGCCGCTCACCGCCGCGAGCACGCTCACGATGATCGTCGTGATCGGGATCCTCTTCTACTACTCCACCGGTCTCGCGCTGATGGTGCTCGCGCTCATGCCGCTCCTCCAGCTCGCGGCCACTCGCTTCTCGCACAGGATCCAGCCGGTCAACCTGGCGCTGCAGGAGGAGCTCGGCGACCTCTCGGGCGTCGTCGAGGAGACGATCTCGGGGATCCGCGTCGTGAAGGGCTTCGGCGCGGAGAAGGTGCAGGCCCGGGCGCTCGAGCACGAGGCCGATTCCGTGCTCACCAAGGCTCTCGACGCCGCGAAGCTGCGGGCCAACTTCCTCCCGCTCGTCGACCTCATCCCGACGCTCGCGCTCGTGGCGATCCTCTGGTACGGCGGCCACCAGGTGGTCGACGGGAAGCTCGAGGTGGGCGACCTGGTCGCGTTCAACGCGTTCGTCCTGATGTTGATCTGGCCGCTGCGGATGCTCGGAATGCTGTTGGCCCAGGCGTCGCGGGCGTCGGCCGGCGGTGGCCGGATCGACGAGATCCTGGCCACCGACTCCGCCATCGCGGATCGCCCGGGCGCGGTGCCGATGCCCGACGGCGGCGGTGAGATCCGGTTCGACGGCGTGGGCTTCGGGTACGGCAGCGGGCCCCTCGTGCTCGACGGACTCGACCTCACCCTGGGCGCGGGTGAGGCAGTGGCGCTCGTCGGTGCGACCGGTTGCGGCAAGACGACTGCGGCGCGCCTGCTCCCCCGGTTCTACGACGTGACCGCGGGTCGGATCCTGATCGACGGGGTCGACCTGCGCGACGTGGTGGTCGAGCGAGCTGCGGCGCGGGATCGGCATCGTGTTCGACGACACCTTCCTCTTCTCCGACACCATCCGGGAGAACATCGCGTTCGCCGAGCCCGAAGCCGCCGCTCGAAGACGTCCGGCGGGCGGCCCGCCTCGCTGGAGCCGACGCGTTCATCGAAGCGCTGCCCGACGGCTACGAGACGCTGATCGGTGAGCACGGCTACTCGCTCTCCGGTGGACAACGGCAGCGGATCGCGATCGCCCGCGCGGTGTTGGCCGACCCGAAGGTGCTCATCCTCGACGACGCCACCTCGGCCGTCGACCCGACCAAGGAGCACGAGATCCGCGCCGCGCTGCAGCGAGGTCATGGGCGGCCGGACGACCCTGATCATCGCCCACCGGCCCGCAACCATCGCGCTCGCCGATCGGGTCGTGCTCATGGGCGACGGTCGTGTCGTGGCCGAGGGGACACATCAGGAGCTGCTCGCGACATCGGAGCGCTACCGCGAGGTGCTCGCCCACGCCGAGGGCGACGAGATCGACCTCGACGTCGGCAGGGATCCCCGGGTCATGAGCGGGCAGTCATGAGAGGCGCGTGGATCGAGCCCGGTCCCGTCGAGGAGGCGCTCTCCCGCGACGAGGCGAAGGGGGTGCTGCGCCGACTCTGGACGACGCTCCGGCCGTACCGGGGCCAGATCGTGGTCGCGACGCTCGTGCTCACCGCCCAGACGTTGTGCCTGCTCGCGGGCCCGTTCCTGCTGTCGATCGGCATCGACAAGGGGATCGACCCGAGCAAGAACCCCGAGCCGAACCTCGCGGTGCTGAACACCGTCGCCGCGATCTACCTCGCGGCTGCGCTCCTGAGCTGGGTGTTCGGGCGAATGGTGATCCTGCGGGTGGCGCGCATCGGCGAGACGTTCCTGCGCGACCTCCGTTCGCGGGTGTTCCGCCACCTGTTGCGGCTGGGCCTCGACTTCTTCGAGAAGGAGAAGACCGGCAAGCTGGTGACGCGCATGACGGCCGACATCGACGCGCTCCAGGACCTCGTCTCGCAGGGCCTCGTCGCGTTCGTCCAGAACGGCTTGATCTTCGTCGGCGCGATCATCTTCATGGTCATCCTGAGCTGGCAGCTCGCGCTCTGCACGCTGGTGATCGTCCCGCCGGTGATCTTCGCCAGCCGCTGGTTCCGGCGGGAGTCGAACCGGGCGTACCTCGAGGTGCGCGAGCGCATCGCCACGAACCTCGTCGACGCTGCAGGAAGGGCTCTCGGGCGTGCGGGTCGTGCAGGCGTTCGCCCGGGAGCGGGCGTGGACCCGCCGGTTCCACGAGACGAACGAAGCCCAGTTCGACGCCAACCTCGAGACGGTCCAGATCTCCGTGCGCTACTTCCCCTTCATCGAGTTCATCGGCGTCGCCGGCTTCGCGGTGATCATCGGGATCGGCGGGTTGTTCGTCGACCAGGGCTGGTTGCAGATCGGCGTGCTCGCCGCGTTCGTCCTCTACCTCAACAACCTGTTCGAGCCGATCCAGCAGCTCAGTCAGCTCTTCGACACGGTGCAGAAGGCCGGCGCCGCGCTGCACAAGCTGTTCGAGCTCCTCGACACCGAGAGCGCCATCGTCGAGCGACCCGGGGCTGTCGATCTTCCGCGAGCAAGGAGCGTTCGAGGTCGACGACGTGTCGTTCGCGTACCTCGACGACACCTACGTCCTGCGCGACGTGTCCCTGTCGATCGGTGCCGGCGAGCGCCTCGCGCTCGTTGGCCCGACCGGAGCCGGCAAGTCGACGCTGGCGAAGCTCCTCGTCCGGTTCTACGACCCGCGCGGCGGAACGATCCGCTACGGCGGGGTCGATCTGCGCGACGCAACGCTCGACTCGCTCCGCGAGCGGATCGTCGTCGTCCCCCAGGAGGGGTTCCTGTTCGCGGGCACGATCCGCGACAACATCCGGATCGGTCGCCCCGGCGCGTCCGACGACGACATCGCCGCCGCGATCGAGGCCGTGGGCCTCACCGACCGGTTCGCGGCGCTCCCCGAGGGGCTCGAGACCGAGGTGCGCGAGCGGGGCTCACGGCTCTCGGGCGGAGAGCGTCAGCTCGTGTCGCTTGGTCCGGGCCGCACTGGCCGACCCTGAGGTGCTGGTGCTCGACGAAGCGACGTCGAACCTCGATCCCGGTACCGAGGTCGCGGTCGAACGTGCGCTGGAGACGCTGATGGAGGGTCGGACCGTGGTGGTGGTCGCCCACCGCCTGTCGACCGCAGCCCGCTGCGATCGGATCGCCGTGGTCGACGACGGTCACCTCGCCGAGATCGGCACGCACGAGGAGCTCCTCGCGCAGGGCGGTCGCTACGAGCGGCTCTTCTCGGCGTGGACCTCGGGTGTGGCCATGGGCCGCACCGCCTGAAGCACCTCTTCGTCGCGCATCGGCCGACCCGCGGTGCCGGCTCCCACGCCTCGGCGGCCGTTGCCCTGCGAGCGTCGCCGTTCTCGGCCCCGCCAGCTCGCCGCGGTGCGTTCGTCGCGGCGCCGGTCTTCGACCGCCGCCTGGTCGGCGAGTCGGAACCCCTCGCCGCGCGACGGTGAGGAGGAACGCCGGGTGCGAGGGATCGGGTTCGAGCTTGTTGCGGATGCGTCGGATGTGCGCGACGACCCGTTCACCGTCGTCGGTCGGCACGGGACCCCAGACCAGCTCGGCGAGCTGATCGCGCGACATCACCGCTCCCTGCGCCCGGGCGAGCGCCACGAGCAGCTTGTACTGGATCGGCGTGAAGTCGACGACCTCGCCCCACCACCGCGCACCGCGGCGGGGTACGTCGAGCTCGAGCGGCCCCCAACGGATCGGATCGGTCGAGCGGTCGCGGCGCTGCAGCATGAGCAACGCCGAGATCCGTGACGCGATCTCGCCGTCGCTCGCCTGGATGTCGATCCCGGCGAGCACGCCCATCTCGGCGAGGACCGGGTTGGGGAGCTCCTCGCGGTCGAGGAGGACCACGATCGGATCACCGAACCGCTGCGCAGCCGTGACGATGGAGCCGACCCGGTTCCGGGCCGACGAGCGCGAGGAGCACGAGGTCGAACCGCATGGCCCGGGTGGCCACGCCGACCTGGTCGGGCGAGAAGACGAGGGTCGGCGAGCAGGTTGCGATCGGCGCAGGCCATCGCGATGCGACCCGCCGCGATCGGGGTCGGCGATGGCGACGAGGATCGATGCCGGCTCTGCCGTCGGTCGACTCGTGGCGCGCGACGGCAACAGAGTCGCTGGGTGCCCCACCCACGCTGCCTCCCCTGGCTGATCGGGCCCGCGATGTCGCCATCTTCTATCACCTCGACACCGTCCGGGGAAAGACGGCGTCTGTTCCGGTATGCGTGGCTTGGGAAGATTGCTCCGTGCCCGTCCGTGGGCAACGATCCCCGATCCGTTTCGGGGCGGGGGGTACTACTGGACGATCCGGTCGGGGCGGGAGTGCTTCGTCCGGCGCTGGATGAGGATCCCTCCGCCGGTGAGGGCGAGTCCGAAGAGTGCCTGGAGCGGGAGGGAGTCGCTCCCGGTGACGGGCAGGGTGCCGGCCTGCACGGCCTTCCCCTCGACCTCGATCGGGAGGGCCGCCGGGACCGCAGGCGGGCGGAGCTCCTGCTTGCCTTCGACCTCGACCTCGACGTCGACCGGGGGCTCCTCCGGTGTGGTGGGTGCCGGGCAGGCCTCGTCGAAGTCGGCCGCGTCGCCGATGATCTGCGTGACGCACACGGTGCTGCGGAGGCCCATGACGTCGACCGGGCCGGTGAGGATGTTCGCCGTGCCGAGCACCTGCGCCGCACCTGGCTCGAGGGTGTTCAGGTCGGAGCCGGTCACGACGGACTCGGCGAGGTTGTCAGCCGGAGTTCGCGAGCGAGATCCCGATGTTCAGCACACCGGTGATCTGGCGGATGCGGACACCGCCTTCGCTCGACTCCCAGGCCTCACCCTCGTCGAGACCGGCGAGCGTCTCGGTGGCGCTGATGTCGCCGCGGAGATCGAGGAGCGCCGATCCGAGGTCGAGGGCATCGGCCATGTCGGTGTTGCCGCATGGCGAGCGCCGACGGGGTTCGCGAGCAGCGCGAGGAAGCGGGCGACCATCTGCTTCCGCGCTCGCCATCGGCGACCCGTCGGGCAGCACCGCGACGGTTCCCGCCGGCGCCGTTCAGGCCGGTGTTGGCGAGCGCGGCGCCGAAGTTGCCGATCCAGGCGCTCTGGTCGGCGGTGGCGGAGTCGGTGCCGGACACGCTGCCGTTGACGCTCTGGGAGATGCCCGACTGCGACTGGTTGCCGATCGCGGTCGCGTTGCCGGTGCCGATCGCGGCGGAGCCTCCGGACCGAAGAGCACGGCGGGGTCGAGGCCGAAGAGCGCGGCGATCAGGCCCTCGATCATCGTCCGCTGCTCGTCGGGGAGGCCGTTCATCCACTCAGGGCGTAGTTGCCGCCCGAGTTCGCGAGCGCGAGACCGAAGTTGACGATCACGGCGCGTTGGGTCACGGTGATCGAGCCGTCGTCGGCCGCGGTCACGGTGACGATCTGCATGATCAGCGAACCCGAGTTGTCGCCGACCGCGTTGGTGTTGCCGGTGCCGATCCGCGGCCGATCCGTTTCCGGGCGCGCCGCCGGCCGCGACTTCCTGTGCCGCCGCCGACCACCGAACCGGCGGCGAGGTTCAAGCCGGTGTTGCCGACGCCGATCCCGATGTTGACGACGGTCACGCTCTGGTCGCTCGCGCTCCCGCCGACGACGGTGACGCCCTGCACGATCTGGGTGTTGCCGAGCAGGCCGGTGACGTTCGCGTTGCCGGTGCCGATGCCGGCCATGTCCGGCCGCGCCGAGGCGCTCGCCGCCCGCCGCGCCGGCCGCGTTGGCGCCCGAGTTCGAGATGCCGACGCCGATGTTGATGATCAGCGCGACCTGCAGGACGTCGACCTGGCCGTTGCCGGTGGCCGCGATGTTCGTGATCTGCGCGATCCCGCCGGTGGAGTTCGTGCCCTGGGCGTTCGCGTTGCCGCTCGTGACGCCGGCGGCGCCGGTCGGGCGTGGTGGTGCAGATGAGTGCGATCTGGGTGCCGCTCGTGGGGCAGGGTCGGCCTGCACGCCGCCGCCGGTCGTCGTTGCCGACGGCGGTGTTGCCACCGCTGTTGCCGGCGCCGGTGCCGGTGGAGTCGACCGTTGCGGTCTGGTCGGTCTGGCGTGGTGGGCGACCGCGTGCCGGAGCCGGGTCCGTCGGTCGGCTCGGCGGCCGGCGCGGGATCGGCGGCCGGCGTGTCGACGACCGCTTCGGGTGCGGGCGTTGCCGGGATCCAGAGCGAATCGCCGGCGGGATCAGGGGTCGGTGCCGGTGCGGTCTCGGGTGCGACGTCGTCGGTGGCCTGCGCGGTGCCGCTCAGCAGCAGCACGCCGGCCGCGAAGGCGGCGGAGCCGACCGCAGCCTTGGCCGCGCGGCGCACACCGGTGCGCGTGGCCCGATGGTCGGTGCTGCTGCTCCCCGCGTCGGCGGGGCCCCCGTGTTCCTCGGGCTCATCGTGTGTGCTCCTTGTACGGGACGCTCGCTCCCGGCTGGCCTGTCCCCCGTGGCCGGACTGCCGAGAGGTGTTCCGGGTCGTGCACATCCGTGTGCGTCACCCGGTGCGGCGGGAGAGGGATCCGGGTGGGGAGACTCGACGCCTCCCCACCCGGGATTCCCTCGTCGCCGTGTGCCGGTCGAGACCGGCGGAGTTGCTCAGCCGAGGTCGACGTCTGTCTGACCGACGGTCTGGTTGGAGCTCGCACCACCGCTGTTCGTCTGGGTGACGGACGTGGTGGACGAGTTGCTCGAGGTCGCAGCACCCGTCGTGACGGAAGCGGTGCTGTTCCCCGTGTTGGCCGACGTGGAGCTCTGGGTGCTGGAACCACCCGTGTTGCCGGCCGTCGCACCGTCGGCGTCGCCGCCGCCGATGTTGCCGCCGCTAGGCCGCCGCGTTGCGCGTACTGCCCCGTGCCGTTGTAGCCACCGACGCCCGAGTAGGCGCGGTTGCCGCCGCTGTTCGCGTGAGCCTGCTGGCTCGTGCTGACCGAGGCACCCTGGGTGACGGTGAGGATCGCCGACGAGTAGTTGTCGATGTAGCCGTCGCCGTCGATGTCGATGTCGTCCTGGGTGACGCCCTGGGTGGAGCTGGCACCACCGCTGTTGTCCTGACCGACGGTGGTGCGCGGCCGTGTTGGTCGCGCTGGCCGGACCGGTCGAGATGGTCGCGGCGCTGGTGCCGTCGTTCGTGGAACTCGGACGTCTGGTCGTCGGTGCCGCCGGTGTTGCCGGCGATCGCGTCGTCAGCGTCCTCAGCCGAGATGTTGCCCTCGGATGCGGATGCGTCAGCGTCCTGCTCGGTCTCGTTCTCGCCCCAGACGCCCGACTGCGGCGTGGTTGTCACCGGTGTTGGCGTCGGCGTCCTGGATCGGTCGAGACGTCGGTCCACTGGTCGACGTACGCGTCGGCAGTGCTGTCGTTGTCGAGCGAACCTGCCGTCGGCGCAACGCGGTACCGGCGAACAGTCCCAACGGCAGTCCTGCGGCGAACAGCACCGCTCCGACCTTGGCCATGTTCTTCTTGCTTGCCAATGAGCCTCCCCTCATCGCTTGGCCGGCGTCATGCCCATTGGCGAGTCATGACGCCGTGCGCTCGCTGAAAGTGCGCGAGTCGCCCACGAACTAGAGCAAAATACCGCAGGGTGCGCAGAAGGGCAAGCGGCCTCCACTTACCGAACAATTCCGGTTCACTTCGTGATCATGTGAATTGACGGACCGAGGTGCCGGAGGGTCCCGGCGGGGTCTGCAACCCTGGAAACCGATGCGGACGCTCAGGATGTCGTCGATGTCGACGAGCTCCACGACCGGCTGCAAGCCGGTGCGCGAATCGCCGCAAGCTGCGCAGGACCGGAATCCCCAGAATCAGGACGAGCAGGGCGTTCGCGAGCGCGGTCGCGGCGTCCCAACCGAGCGATGTGGCGACGTAGAACGACCAGTACCGGTGCAGCGTGTCGGCGAATCCGAGGCCCGGGTACCACGACAGCGAGCCGCCGCGCTGGAACGGCCAGAACCACAGGTTCATGATCGCCCCGTACAGGAAACCCCACACCCAGGCGTACCCGGCGAGCGCGACGACCTCGATGCGTGCGATCGGAGCGGGCGGTGACGCGGGCGAGCGAGCCCGGCGCCTGCGCCCATCCAGCCGAGCGCGAGCATCTGGAAGGGCAGCCACGGGCCGATGCCGCCGGTGATGAACGCCGACACCCCCATCGTGCACATGCCGAGGAGCAGCCCGAACCGCGCGCCGAACGCAGCGCCGCCCAGCACGACGAGGAAGAGCATCCCCGCGTTGTTGCCCGGGAGGTCGAGCAGGCGCCCGAGGCCCGGCGAACGCCGACAGCACCCCGAGGATCGCGACCGTCGCGCCGTTCATCGTCCCGCGTCGGACCTCGAGCGAGATCGTGGCGACCACGAGCGCCGCCGACCAGGGCGGCGACGAGCGGCGCGTCGCCGGCGTGGGCCGAGTTCGGCAGCGCCGTGCCCGGGATCCAGAACGGGTACAGGAACGCCGCTGCGCCGAGGACCGTGGTGAGCACGTACACCGCGATCGGTCGGGCGCGGCCTCCACCGGTCCGGCCGGAACCTCCGGGAATCCGGCGCAGGAGCGCGGCGGTGTCGACGCTCACGGCTCGACCCGGCCGACGGGCCCCGCGGCGACGGCGCGGGCTCGGGCGACCTCGTCGACGGTGAGGAACGGCGGCAGCACCCGGAGCACCTGTGGCGCGAACAACGATCCGGCGAGCACCTCACGCGCCGGTCCCGACGCGACGACGTCGCCGTCGCCGAGCACGACGACCCGGCCGGCGCTGCGGGCCGCGAGCTCGACGTCGTGGGTGGCGAGCACCACCGCGCCGCCCCCGTCGGCGTGCGCCCGCAACGCCCGCTCGAGTCCGGCCCGCGAGGGCGCGTCCATCCCGCGCGTCGGCTCGTCGAGGAGCAGCACGTCGGCACCGCCCGACCGCGACCGCGGCGACTGCGACCCGTTGGCGCTCGCCGCCCGCGAGCGAGCGGGGATGTCGGTCGGCGAGGTGGGTGAGGTCGAGCGCGTCGAGCCAGTGGTCGACCTCGCCCTGGTCGCGCCGCCCGAGGAGGTGGAGGGTCTGTTCGAGCTCGGCCCGCACGGTCGAGCGCGAACAGCAGCGTGTTCGGGTCCTGGGGCACGTACGCGACCGTGCCGGGGCCGCTCGATCGAACCGGCGCGTGCGGTGAGCAGACGGCCGAGCACGCGGAGCAGGGTGGTCTTGCCGGCTCCGTTGCGGCCGAGGAGCGCGACCACCTCACCGCGGCGCGCCGTGATCGACACGTCGGCCAGCACCGTGCGGCCACCGAGCTCGACGTGCACTCCCGTGGCGTCGAGGAGGAGCTCGCCCGCGGCCGGACCCGGTGCTGCGGGGGGTGGCTGATCGAACCGGTCGGATCCGTCGGGCCCGCCGGCGGCAGCTGCGAGACGGCGTGCGTCGCGGACCGTGAGCGGCAGCGGCTCCCAGCCGAGGAGCCGGGCGAGGTGGGTGACCGGGGGAGCCCCCGCGTAGCCGGCGAGCACGCGGCCGGCGGGCCCGGGCGGGGCGCTGATCGCTCCGGCGTCGAAGATGACCGCGCGGTCGGCGAGCGGCGCCGCACGTTCGAGACGGTGCTCGGCGAGCAACACGGTCGTGCCCAGGTCGGCGTTGAGGCGGCCGATGGCGGCGAGCACGTCGTCGGCACCCTGCGGGTCGAGCTGCGAGGTGGGTTCGTCGAGCACGAGCGCGGCCGGCGCCGCAGCGAGAGCACCGGCGATCGCGCAGCGCTGCCGTTCCCCGCCCGAGAGCGAGCTCGGCGCCCGCTCGCGGAGCTGGGCGATGCCCAGGGCGTCGAGCACCTCCTCGACCCGGCGCCGCATCGCCTGCGGTGCGTGGCCGAGGTTCTCGAGCACGAAGGCGAGGTCGCGCTCGACGTGATCGACCACGAACTGGGCCTCCGGATCCTGATGGACGAACCCCACGACGTCGGCGAGCTCGCGGGGTCGGTGCGTCCGCGTCGAGCGTCCGAACGCGAGCACCTCACCGCCGAACTGCCCGCCACTCGCGTGCGGCACCAGGCCGTTCGCGGCCCGCAGCAGCGTGGACTTCCCCGACCCCGAACCACCCGCGACGAGCAGGATCTCGCCCGCCTCGACCTCGAGGTCGACGTCGTGGAGCGCGGCGCGGGGCGTGTCGGGATAGCGGAACGACACGCCCTGCGTACGAGCAGGGCACGGGTGGTCATGCTTCGACCGGATGTTCGGCGGGAAGCGCACGCGGAGCGGGATCCGGGACCCGGAGCATCGGCGCGAGCAGGGCGGTGAGCGCGAGCGACGCGGCAGCACCGCGAAGCGCGGGCCAGTGCAGCGGGCTCGCGGCCCAGCGTGAGCGTCGACTCGCCCCACGGCCGAGAGCGCGACGATCCCGATCGGGGCGAGCATGGCGATGAGCCGCCATCGCGCCGTCGGCGCGGGTGAAGCGACGCGGCCGGTAGCGGCTGCGGTGTCGGGCCGCCGACGCGGCCCACACCGCCACGAGGAGCAGGCCGACCCCGACGACGCCGAGCAGCGAGCGCGACCGTCGACGCGCGGCCGACCAGCGCCACGAACGCTCCACCGAGCGCGAGCAGCGACGCGAACCCGGCCCAGCCCGCGACTCGGTCGAGCGGCGAGGCGCCGCCGTACGCGAACCCGCGCGCGTCCATCGACTCGGCGAGGTTCACCGCGCGTTCCATCCCGCTCTCGAGCACCGGGATCGCCTGGCGGATCAGCCGACCCCGGCGCACGACCCGGCCCCCGGTGCGCGCTCGGTCGGCTTCGCGCACCGCAGCGATCGCCTGGATCGTCGACGGGACGAACGCGAGCGCGACCGTGACCACGAGTCCGAGCTCGTAGAAGGCGCGCGGCGTCGACTGCACGAGCTCGTAGTGCGACACGACCGCGTTGAACGCACCGAACACCGCCATCACCCCGACCACCACGAACCCCTCGGCCGCGGCCTGGAACAGGACCTCGGCCTCGACGCGGCCCCCCGACGGTGAACCCGCCGAGCAGCTGGGGGAGCGTGAACGACGGGGTGGTGAACAGCTTCGGTGCCGATCCCCGTGTGGGTGGTCGCGGCGGTGAGCGCCACCCGGATGACCATGAACACCACGCCGAGCGTCAGCAGCACCGGGAACGCGCGCGCGAACGGGCCGTCGCTGCCGTGCACCTGCACGACCAGCGCGGCGATGCCGATCACGACGGCGACGTAGAGCGGGTTCGGGGCGAGCTGGAGCGACATCGCGGCCGCGAGCGCCCAGATCAGCCACGCGAGCGCGTGGAAGCGGCTGGTCATCGCCCGACAGCTTGCCAGTGCCCACGCATCTCTCTACTGTGCGTGATCGACAGGCGTTGGGGGAAGTCCGGTGCGAATCCGGCGCTGACCCGCAACTGTGACCGACGACGAGAACCCACCGACGGCCGGATCGACCGACCGGCCGGGGGATCGTCCCGGGAGCCAGAACGCCCGCTCCTGTCCGCCGGAGCTCCATCCGGCGCCACCATCGGGACCGCCCCAGAGCGGTACGTTTCGGCCCTCGTGGAACGGGGCCGCCGGAGGACCAGCCCCATGTCACGCGCGTCTGCTGTTCGTCGTGTCATCGCGTCGCTCGCTCGCGGTGCTCTCCCTGGTGACCGGACTCGTCTCCGTGGCAGTCCCGGCCGCCGCCGACGGTCCGAACCACGCGGCGGTGATCATCGAGACCGGGAGCCAGGTGCACCGGGTCGTGGTCAGCTTCGACGGCGACTCGATCAGCGGCCTCGAGGCGCTCGCACTCGTTCCCGGCGCGAATCCGTCGACCCTCGGCTTCTCGGGGCTCGGTGGAGGCGTGTGCGCGCTCTTCGGTGTGGGCCATCCCGCCACGAGCTCGACGTGCCTCGGCGAGCCGAGCGATGTGCGGTACTGGGCGTACTGGCACGTACCCGCCGGCCAGAGCGGCTTCAGCGAAACGACCTACTCCCGTGCCGGCGCCAGTTCGGTCCGGGTGCACGATGGCGACACCCAGGGATGGCGCTACGGAACGGGCGAAGCACCCGCGTGGGTGCAGCTCGAGTTCCCGGCTCCCGCCCCGCCGGCGACCGCCGCGCCGGCCGCCGACGAGCCGGCGCCGTCGCTCACCGGTCCCGGAGGTTCCGCCGGTGGAGACATGGGTCTCCCGTCGAAGGGCAGCACGACCACGACCCTCGCGCCGACGCCGGAACAGGCCGCAGCCGCCGCAGCCGCTGCAGCCGCTGACGGCCGCCGCGAACGGATCGTCGACGACGTCGAGCACCCGGGCCGGGGCGACCACCGAGGTCGCGGCCGAACGGGCGAGCGCGAATCGCGATGCCGACGACGGCGGAGGGAATCCGCTGCTGTCGATCCTCGGGTTCGCCGCGGTGATGGTGATCCTCGCCGCGGGCATCTTCTTCGCCCGACGGGCCCGAATCGGGAACCGGCCGTCGGCCCCGTAGCCTGAGGCAGGTGCTGGCCGAGATCTCGCAGCAGAACGTCAACGTCCTCATCGCTTTCGGCGGTGGGATCGTCTCGTTCCTGTCACCGTGCGTGCTGCCGATCGTTCCCGCGTACCTCAGCCTCATCACCGGCCTCTCCGTCGGTGAGCTCACCGAGACCGGTCGCGACGGTGACCAGGTCCGGCGGATCGTGATCGACACCAGCCTCTTCGTGGCCGGGTTCACCACCGTGTTCGTGGTGCTCGGCTTGATCTCCACCACCCTCGGTCAGACGGTGCTGCGCAACCAGGAGACCCTCACCCGGGTCTCCGGCGTGCTCGTCATCGCGATGGCGCTGTACCTCGCGGGTTCGCAGCTCCTCGATGGCGCCGCGCCTCTACGGAGAGGCGCGGTTCCACCCGCACCTCGATCGGTTCGGGCCGTTCGCAGCGCCGGTGGCGGGCGCGGCCTTCGGGCTGGGCTGGACACCGTGCATCGGCCCGGTGCTGGCCGCGGTGCTCGGCGTGGCCGCGCAGTCGGGCGACGAGGTCCGCGGCGTCGCGCTGCTCGTCGCGTACTCCGTCGGCCTCGGGATCCCGTTCCTGCTCGTGGGCCTCGGACTCGGCCGCTTCGCCGGTGCGCTCGGTTGGGTGAAGCGCCACTCGAAGGCGATCACCCTCGTGTCGGCCGCGTTCCTGTTCGCGTTCGGGGTGCTCCTGGTGACGGGTCGCTTCGAGCTGCTCACCGCCCGCCTCACCGACGCGCTCGACGCGCTCGGCCTCCGCCGCCTGGTGACGCTGGGCTGAGCACGCCCGCAGCCCCGCTCGGTAGTGTCCCGCGTCATGGAGCCGGGAACGTTCAAGGGCGAGATCGGGCGGTACCACTGGGAGTCGACGCCGTGGTGGCCGGAGCCCACGGCCCCGCCCGCCGGGTCGCCGAACGTGCTGTTCGTGGTGCTCGACGACGTCGGTTTCGCGCAGCTCGGCTGCTTCGGCTCCGAGATCGACACGCCGGTGATGGACCGGCTCGCGGCCGGCGGCCTCCGCTACTCGAACTTCCACACGACGGCGCTCTGCTCGCCGACGCGCTCGTGCGTTCTCACCGGGCGGAACCACCATTCGAACGGCATGGGCCGCATCACCGACCTCGCCACCGGGTTCCCGGGCTACGACGCGCGCATCCCGAGGTCGAACGGCTTCTTGTCGGAGATGCTGGTCGAGCGCGGGTACGCGGCATGGGCGGTGGGGAAGTGGCACCTCGTCCCCGAGGAGGAGACACATCTCGCCGCGCCGCGCGCCCGCTGGCCGCTCGGCCGTGGCTTCGAACGCTTCTACGGCTTCCACGGTGGCGAGACGCACCAGTTCGCGCCGTGGCTCGTCGACGACAACCACTTCGTCGACGCGCCCCGCTCGATCGCCGACGGGTACCACCTCACCGAGGATCTCGCCGACCACGCGATCGCGAACGTGTACGACCTCCGGGCCGCCGCTCCCGACAAGCCGTTCTTCCTCTACTTCGCGACGGGCGCCTGCCACTCGCCGCACCAGGCTCCACCGGAGTGGATCGAGCGGTACCGGGGCCGGTTCGACCGCGGGTGGGACGTCGCCCGAGAGGAGATCCTCGAGCGACAGAAGGAGATGGGTCTGCTGCCGCCGGGCACCGAGCTCTCACCGCGCCCCGATTGGGTTCCGGCGTGGAGCTCGCTGCCGGCCGACGAGCAGCAGTTGTACGCGCGCTACATGGAGGCGTTCGCCGGCTTCCTCTCGCACACCGACCACCAGCTCGGTCGTGTGCTCGACGCGCTCGAGGAGACGGGAGACCTCGAGAACACGATCGTGATGCTCGTCTCCGACAACGGCGCGTCGTCGGAAGGTGGCGAGACCGGATCGGTCAACGACGTACGGCCCTGGAACCTCGCGAGCCGCCCGGTCCACGAAGCGCTCGAGCGGATCGACGAGATCGGCGGTCCGCGGCTCCACAACAACTACCCGTGGGGCTGGACGATCGCCGGGAACACTCCGTTCAAACGTTGGAAGCGCGAGGTGCACGAGGGCGGCGTGGCCGATCCGCTCATCGTGCACTGGCCGCGTGGCATCGCCGCGCGCGGCGAGGTGCGGAACCAGTACGTGCACGCGATCGATCTCGTCCCCACCGTGCTCGACCTGCTCGGGTTCGACGCGCCGGCCCGACTCGCCGAGGTCGAGCAGAGCCCGATCGAGGGCGCGAGCTTCGCGGCCACGTTCGATCGGGCCGACGCGCCGAGCAGCCGGAACACCCAGTACTTCGAGATGTTCGGCTGTCGCGCGCTGTACCACGAGGGCTGGAAGGCGGTGACCTACCACCCGATGATGGTCGGCGAGCCCGGCCTCGACAGCGTCGAGTGGGAGCTGTACCACGTGGCCGAGGACCCGTCGGAGTGTCACGATCGCGCGGCCGACGAACCCGAGCGTCTCGCCGCGATGATCGACCGCTGGTGGCAGGAAGCCGAGCAGCACCAGGTGCTGCCGATCGACAACCGACCGTTCTCGGAGTTCACGCTCACGCGACCCGACGCGCCCGCGGCGCACGCGTCGCGAATCGTCTACCGACCGCGACACCGGGATGGTGCCGGAGGAGGCGGTGATCGGCCTGCACGACCGCTCGCACACGATCACCGCCGACGTCGTCGTCCCCGACGGTGGCGCCGGGGCCGACGGCGTGCTGCTCGCGCTCGGCAACCTCCAGGGCGGCTTCTCCTTCTTCGTGCAGCGACGACCGCCTCGCGTACGTCCACAACTTCGTGGGCCGGGAGTGGACGCGCGTCGACTCCGACGTCGTGGTTCCCGCAGGCGAGCACCAGCTCGGGTTCCGGTACACGCGCACCGATCGCAACCGCGGCGACGTGGTGTTGCTGATCGACGGCGAGGTCGTCGGTGAGGGAGAGATCACCCGGTTCACCCCGATGCGCTGGAACATGGTCGGCGCAGGACTGTGGTGCGGTGCCGATCCCGGCCTTCCCGTGTGCGACGACTACGAGTCGCCGTTCCGCTACCGCGGCACGTTGCACCGGGTGGTCGTCGAGGTCAGCGGCCCGCCCCAGTCGGATCCCGGGGGCATGGCCGCGATCGCCGCGGCCCGGCAATGATCGACGCCGTGCTCCTCCAGCAGGCACGCGTGCTGCGCGACCGCATCGAACCGCTCGTCGGCCAGGTGTACTTCTCGCCCGAGTGCCACGCCGCGTACGCCGGGCTCGGGTTCGCGGGGAGTCCGGTGACCATCGGCAACGTGGCCATGCCCGACGGTGCGGCCTACTTCACCAGTCGTGGCTCGCTCATGGGCCAGGTCCCGGGTGAGGTCGTCGCGGCGGCGTTCGCGGTGTTCAACCCGGCGGTGGTCGTGCCGGCAGTTGCGTACGGCTGGTCCCTGACCGACGCATCCACGATCTACGCGGCGCGCCACGCCGGTGCGTGCGCGCAGCTGACACGCGTGCTCGGCGAAGCGCCCGACGGCATCGACGACGCCGTCGCGTTGCTCCGACGGGCGTGCGCGCCCCTGGAACCGGCGGGGAGGCCGCTGTTCGCCGGGGTGCTGTCGCAGGAGTGGCCCGGCGATCCGATCGGCGATCTCTTCCACGCCGGCGACCTGCTCCGCGAGTACCGCGGCGATGCCCACACCGCGGCCTGGACGGCGCGTGGGGTCGACGCAACGGAGATCGGCCTGCTCACCGAGCAGTACTGGGGGATCGCGCCTCGCACGTACATCCGCACCCGGGCGTGGAGCGAGGAACAGCTCGACGAGGCCGAGGCCCGGCTCACCGAGCGGGGCTGGCTCGCCGACGGTGCCTTCACCGGCGCGGGCCGCGCCGCCCGGGAGGAGATCGAGGCCGCCACCGACGCGCAGACTGCAGTTGCGATCCGCGCGCTCGGCGACGACGTCGACACGCTGTTCGGACTCCTCGAACCCTGGGGCGCCGCGGTCATCGCCGCCGGCGGTTACCCCGGCGCCGGCGGCCTCCTCGGCAGCGGTCAGTAGGCCGAGGAGGCGCAGCGGATTCGACCGATCACGTCAGTCTTCGGTGCCCTGACGGGAGTCGGGGAGCTGCTGGGTGGGGGCGTCGGAGCGGTCGCCGAGGGTCACGGTGGCGGTCTCGGTGTCACCGTCACGCGTGTAGGTGATCGTCACCTTGTCGCCGGAGTCCTTCGCGCTGATGACCTGCACGAGCTCGGCCGGGCTGGTGATCTCGGTGTCGTCGACCTTGGTGATCACGTCGCCCGCTTCGAAGCCGGCGTCGTCGGCCGGGCTGTTGTTGACCACCTGGGCGATCTCGGCGCCGGTGACGTCACCCGAGGTCGCCGTCGCCGACACACCGAGGAACGCACCGCTGGCCTGGATGCCACCGTTGTTCCGGTCGTTGTTGTTGCCGCCGCCGTTGTTGCCGTTCCCGTTGTTCCGTTGTTGCCGTTGTCCGGAGAAGGGACCGTTCTCGCCGAACGGGCTGCCGTTGGCGAACGGCGAGCCCGATGCTGCGGGCCGGCTGTTCGACTCGGAGTCGGGCTTCGCGACCCAACCGACGCCGAACCCGATCGCGGCGAGCGCGACACCGACGACGCCGTACACGACCCACTTCGGCATCATCACGTGGCTGCTCGGAGTCGCAGCGGTGGCGACGGGCGCAGTCGTCGTTGTCGCCACCGGCTCCACGACCGGGGTCGACTCGGTCGAGGCCGTGGCTCCCGACGTTCCCTCGGTCGGGGTCGACTCGACCGGGACGGTCTCGAGGTCCTCGTTCACGATCGGTTCCACCGGCGGGACCGAACCCTCGGACGGGTTCGTCGGGGTCTGCTCGTCGCTCATGTTCTCTCCTCGGGGCGCGCGGGAGGCGGGAAGTCGGGTTTCCGCCGGGCTTCAGGATCGCTCATGGGGTGTCGGAATCGTCGGCGCCCTCTGAGAGACACCTGAGACGCAATAAAAACAAGTATAAGCTTGTTCAATCTCACGAAGCGTCGATGGAGGGAGTGCAGATGAACGATCAGCGAAGGGTGGCGGTGGTGACCGGCGGGTCCCAGGGTCTTGGTCTCGCGCTCGCGGAATCCCTCGCCGAGGGGAGCTGGGATCTGGTGCTCGACGCACGACGCGGGGACCGTCTGGCTCTCGCGGCCGAAACGGTCCGGCAGCGCTCGGGTGGCCGAGGTCGTGTCGTTGCGGTCGCCGGCGACGTTGCCGACCCCGACCATCGACGACGGGTCGCGAGAGCCGCCGGGTCGCTCGGGCCGGTGTCGTTGGTCGTCAACAACGCGAGCACCCTCGGGGTGACCCCGCTGCCCGCCCTGTCGGAGATCGATCCGGAGATCCTCGACCGCATCTTCGCCGTCAACGTCGTTGCTCCCGTCGCACTGGTGCAGGCGCTCGAGGGTCAGCTCCTGACCGGGGCCACGATCGTGAACATCACCTCCGACGCCGGAGTGGAGGCGTACGAAGGTTGGGGCGGCTACGGCGCATCGAAGGCTGCGCTCGAACACGTGAGTCGGGTGCTCGCGGTGGAACGACCCGACCTTCGCGTTCTCGTCGTGGATCCGGGCGACCTGCGCACCGAGATGCACCAGGACGCGTTCCCGGGCGAGGACATCTCCGACCGGCCACTCCCCGTGACGAAGGTTCCCGGTCTCGTCGCCCTCGTCGAGGGTGACGAACCGAGCGGTCGTTACCAGGTCGCGGCGGATACCCGCGAGTCGGTGGAAGTGAGCGCACCATGACCGCGGTGATGGGTCACTCCGGGCTCGACTTCGTGCTCGACGACGCGCACGAAGCTCACGAGCCGCCCGAGGTGCGTGGCGTGCGGCGGGACCAGGTGCGGCTGCTCGTGTCCGTTGGCGACGAGAACCCCGTGCACACGCAGTTCTCGGGCCTCGGTGCCCATCTGGATCCCGGCGACCTGCTCGTGGTCAATACGTCGGCCACGATCCCGGCCGCGCTCGACGCCCGGCTGCCGTCCGGCGAACCCGTCGTCGTCCACCTCTCGGGAGCGCTGCCGGGTGATGCCTGGTTGGTCGAGGTGCGCGAGCCCGCGGCAGGTTCGACGCGGCCGCTCACCGTCACGGAGCCGACGACACTCGCGCTCGTCGCGGGAGGAAGGGTGCGCCTGTTGATGCCCTTCCAGGGGTCCCGTCGCCTCTGGCTCGCAGGGCTCTCGGTCGGCTGCGACCCGCTCGAGTTCGCCCGGCGCCACGGCCGTGCGATCCGGTACCGCCACGTGCGCCACGACTGGCCGCTCGGGAACTACCAGACCGTGTTCGGTGCGGTGCCCGGCAGCGCCGAGATGCCGAGCGCGAGTCATCCCTTCACCGGTGAGGTCCTCGCCGACCTCGCTCGGCGTGGTGTGCTGGTGGCACCCGTCGTGCTGCACACCGGGGTGTCGTCGCTCGAAGGTGGTGAACGCCCCTACCCGGAGCGCTACGAGGTCGGTTCGGCAACTGCGGCGGTCATCAGTGCGGTGCGGGCCCGCGGGGGTCGCGTCGTCGCTGTGGGCACGACGGTGGTCCGGACCCTCGCGACGGTCACCGACGACCGGGGCACCGTGCATCCGGGCTCCGGGTGGACCGACGTCGTGGTCACTCCGACCACACCGCTCCCGGCGGTCGACGGGCTGGTCACCGGGTGGCACGAGCCCGAGGCGTCGCACCTCTGGATGCTCGAAGCAGTGGCCGGCCGGGAACCGGTCGAGCGCGCCTACCGGAGTGCCTTCGCCGCCGGGTACCTGTGGCACGAGTTCGGCGACAGCCACCTGCTCCTGCGTGAGAAGGTCGCGACGTGACCGAAGCCGTCGACACCCGGGTGACGCTCCCCGAGGGCCGCCGGGCCGTGCTCTACGCGCTGCGCCGCCGGGGCGAAGCGACCGCCGAGGAGGTCGCCGAGCAGCACGACATCACAGTCAGCGGGGCCCGCCAGCACCTGAGCGCGCTGGTTGCCGACGGGCTCGTCGCCACGGCTGAACGCGCGCCGGAACTCGGCCGCCGTGGAAGGCGCACACTGGTGTACTCGGTCACGCCGGCCGCCGACGAGCTGTTCCCGAAGGCCTACGGCGAGCTCACGAACGAGCTGCTCGGCTACGTCGCTGACTCCGATCCCGCGTTGCTCGATCGGCTGTTCGAACGGCGGCGTGAGGCGCGGATCCGCGGAGCGCGAGCGCGTGTCGGCGCGAAGCGGGGCCTGCGGGCCAAGGTCGCCGAGCTCACGCGCATCCTCGACGAAGACGGCTACCTCGCCACCTACGAGCAGGTCGGCACCGGCGTCTTCCGAATCGTCGAGCACAACTGCGCGATCTGGGCCGTCGCGCAACGGTACGGCCAGGCGTGCACGAGTGAGCTCGACTTCATCCGGGCCGCTCTCGACGGCGCGACTGTCGAACGCGTCCAGCACATGGTCGCCGGTGCCCGGCACTGCGCGTACGAGGTGCACGCGGCCTGAATCCGCTGTCGCGCCGTAGGGTGCGTGTCGCATGCCCGGGACCTTCGACCAGGTGGACATCACCGCGCTGCGGCGCCGCCGCACGGTGAAGTGGACGCTGTACGGGCCCGACGTGCTCGCGGCTTGGGTCGCGGAGATGGACTTCGACGTCGCGACACCGGTCCGGATGGCGGTGCTCGAGGCCGTCGACCGGGAGGACTTCGGGTACTGCCAGGCCGACCTCAGCGAGCTGACCACCGCGTGTTCCGGCTTCTTCGCCTCCCAGTACGCGTGGGAGGTCCCGTCGACACGGATCTTCCCGGTGGCCGACGTGTTGTGCGGGATCGGCGGCGCGCTCGACGTGTTCACGCCGCCCGGAGCTCCGGTGGTGGTGCCGACACCCGCCTATCCGCCGTTCTTCGAGGTCGTGGAGCTCGGAGGGCGCCCGGTCGTACCCGTCCGGCTCGTCGATCGGGTCGGCCGGCCCGAGCTCGACCTCGACGCGATCGACGCGGCTCTCGCACACGGCGCTCGTGCGCTGCTGCTGTGCAACCCCCACAACCCCACCGGGCGCGTCTTCGCCGCCGACGAGCTCGTCGCGGTGTCGGAGATCGTCGACCGCCACGGCGCGCGGGTCGTGGCCGACGAGGTGCACGCGCCGCTCGTGTATGCCGGCGATCGTCACGTGCCCTACGCGACCGTCTCCGTTGCTGCCGCGTCGCACTCGGTCACCGTCACGTCGGCGTCGAAGGCGTGGAACCTCGCCGGGCTCAAGTGCGCGCAGGTGGTCGCCACGAACCACGACGACGCGGCGCGGTGGCGTGCACTGCCCGTGTTCGCGGTGGCGGGTCCGACGCCGATCGGCATCGCCGCGTCGACCGCCGCGTACGCACAGGGTGGTACGTGGCTCGCGGAGTTGACCGCGCACCTCGATCGCAATCGGCGCCTGCTCGGGGATCTGCTCGCGGAGGAGATCCCGGAGATCCCATACCGGCCACCCGCGGGTTCGTTCCTCGCGTGGCTCGACTGCGCTGCGCTCGGCCTCGACGATCCGGCGAGCTTCTTCCTCCAGCACGCCCGGGTCGCACTGAGCGACGGGCCACCGTTCGGCGACGGGTCCGAGCAGCACGTCCGCCTCAACTTCGCGACGTCGGGTGCGCTCCTCGAGGCGATCGTCCGGGCCCTCGGCACCGCCGTCCGAAACCGCCGCTGACGCGGTCGGGAACTACCAGCTGCCGCCGCCCCCGCCACCGGAGCCGCCACCGGCTCCTCCGCCACCACCGCCGAAGCCAGAGCTCGATGACGATGCCGGGGGACTCCACAGCGAGCCTGCGGTGAAGCCGATGAACGCGGTGTCGAGCGGCGACGACGACTGGAACCAGTCCGACGTGTCGGGTGCGTCGAACGCGGCGACCCATTGGGTGACGTGGCCGAACACGATCGCATAGCCCATGTACTGACGAAGCAGGCCCTGGTCGGCTGCGGCCCGGGCGTGCGTCGCCTCACTCGACGTGAAGAACGTGTCGAAGCCCCGGACGCGCCACACCGCGGCGAGGCCGGTCGGGGTCAACCCTCGCCCGGCGCGCCGGATGACGAACCAGGCACCGAGCCCGAGCACCACGACAACGGTGAACACCTGGAATGCCAGTGCAGTCCCGGCTTCTCCCTTCGACGAATACGCCACCACGTGGACACCGGCACCGACGACCACCGCGAAGAGGCCGAGCAGGAGGATCCACCAGTGGCCGGCGCGGGCGTTCAAGCCACCGGCGTCGGTGCCGGGAATCGCGAGACCCCGGTCCTCGAGGTCGTCGACGAGGTTCTCGGCGAGCTCACCGGCGAGCGTTCCCATCTCGGACGCCGCGGTCGTCGAGCGTGGTGGTCTCGGCGCCGCCGAAGAGTCCGTCGAGCACGATCTGTTCGTCGTCGGTGACTGCGATCGGGGGGCGACGGTCGAGCCGCCACGATCCGTCGGTCTCGGTGATCTTCAGCGCGCCGCGGGCCGCGAGGTCGACCACCGTTGCCGTGAGCAGGTGCGTCGGGGCCGCCTCCACGAGCGCACCCATCTCGCCTGGACGCAGGCCCATCGGGGGCACGAACTCGATTGCGGGGTCGTCGGTCAGGCTGTACGACTCGAGCTGCGGGCCGGCGACGTCGGGACCGAACGTCGACCACAGCTGCGTCTGGGCCGTGGCGAGCAGGACTTTCCAGCGCCGGCGGTAGCGCCAGCCGATCGCCGCGACCGCGAGTCCGGCGAGCAACGCGTAGAACACCTCGGCGCTGCTGATCGTCGAGTCGGCGGCAGTGACCGCCACCACTCCCGCCGGCCAGGTGAGTCGCACGGTGAACGCGTCGTCGGGGAAGAGCTCGGTGCCGGTGAACGTCGCACCGTCGGCGGTCTTCGCCGCCGTGGCGCACAGCTGCTTCGAGCCGTTGCCACCTTGCTGACACTTCGCGGTGCGCGGAGCTTCGGGCGCGACCACGGTGTAGGTGATGGTGCCGATCGTCTGCTTCCAGGCCGAGATCGCGTCGAGCGCCAGGCGGGTCCTCCCGTTGTCGCCCGACGCAGTGACGCCGCCGAGGTCGTACGCGAGCCGGTAGGTGTGCGCGCCGGTGATGGTCGTGTCGGCGTCACCGATTCGGATCGTGACCGTCGACGGCCCGGCGTTGATGCTCACCCCGTCGGGTGTGCCTTCCGACGTCGAGACGACGAGGTCGCTCACCTCGTGGGTGCCGACGTCGTCGCGGAGCGGGATGACGCGCTCGATGCCGTGGCGCGGGACGAACCCGAAGTCCTGCACGATGGTTTCCTCCACGCGGACGGTGCCGTCGCGCGCCACGGTCGTCGCGACGTCGAACGAGCGCGTGCGTTCCGACGTGAACTCGTTGCTCTGCGCCGGGGGCGGGAGGTGCACACCTGTGGTCGCCTCGAGTCCGGCCGAGGGCGACTCGATCTGGGCGGCGATGCTGTTCGCGAACACCGCCACGATCGCGACGATGACCGCGGCGAAGACGATGAACCAGCGGGGTGGGAGTCGCATGGGGCACAGCGTGGCCGACCGCAGGTGGTGGTCCGGGGATCAGGGCCGGCCCGATCCCGAAATTCGGGTGGGTCGGCGCGCCCGGTGGGCCAGGATGGACCCATGACCTGGTTGTCGCACGACCTCGATATCGGGCATGCGCGCAAGCGCATGCCCGTGAGACGACCGCCTCTCGCGTAGCGCCACGCGGCTCGGCGGTCGGTCCACCCGTCCGCCCCCTCTGTCCAGGGAGGCCGCCGTGTCCCGGTTCGTCACCGAACGTTGCGTCACCGTCAGCCCGGTCCGCACCACATCCGCGCCGTCACCGGACGTGCTCGAACTCGCCCGGGCCCTCGCTCCCTACCTCGCGGCGCGACCCGCCGACGTGGCCGCGACGCTCGCCCGCTGCGGCATCGACCCGCACCGTCGACCGATCACGCGGTAGGGTGGGGATACGGCGCGGGGTGGAGCAGTCTGGTAGCTCGTCGGGCTCATAACCCGAAGGTCGTAGGTTCAAATCCTACCCCCGCCACCATCTGAAATCCGGCGAAACGGCGCGTAAGCGCAGGTCAGAGGCCCTCACTTCGGTGAGGGCCTCTCGTCGTGCAGCGCGACTTCTAACAGGACTTCTAACGCGAATTTCTAACGCTTTGCAGCGACACTTCTAACGAGCACCCCGACGTGCTCCTCGCCCCGTGCTATCGAGTGCCATCCCGTGTCGTTGCGTCCCATCCTGTCAAGGGCCGGCGCCTCGGCGGGGGAGTACTTCGGGCTGAGAACCCGACGGTCGCTCGCACTGCGGTTTCACCCTCGACTGACGGGCTGCCCCACGAGTGGGGCAGCCCGTCAGTCTCGTCTGGTGTGGTCGTCGCATTACGCGTGGTGAATCGCTCCTCACCCGCATATCCATCGGCCGGGCGCGTCTGGAGCGATCCCGGTCGAGCGGAAGCTCAGACCGGGATCGAGACCGGATTGAGCGCCCAGGCGGCGGCGAAGTCGGCAACCTCTTCCCAGCCCTGCTGGCCGAGCGTGAAGTGGGATCGTCCGGGGAACTCCTTGTACGCAGTGATCGCAGCCGACTTGTTCTGGTGTTTGGCTTCGGACTTGTTGATCGCCACCGGCGACACGTGGTCGTCGCCGCCGGCGATGATCAGCAGCGGCGCACGGTCGTCGTTGTGGAAGTCGACCTTGGTGGCGGCGTGCGGGTTGAAGTTGGCGAACGCCGCCTGGAAGAGAGGTCGGCCGGGCCCGGGGACGGCATAGCGTTCGTACACGGCGAGGGACGCCTCGTCGGAGAGTGTGTTGGTGAACGCGTAGTGGAACTCTTCGGGGGTGAGGGTCACGGCGCGATGGTCGTTCTTCGGGTTCTTCAGTGCGGGAAATCCGGTGCGCAACGTGCTCGCAGGCAACGCGAGGACTCCTTTGATGGGGGCGGAGTCGATCGCGACGCCTGCTCGGCCGAGACCGCGGTCGAGGAGCAGCTGGGTGACGAGACCCCCGAAGGAGTGGCCCATGATGATCGGCGGGGTGTCGAGACCCTCGACGATCGCTGCGTAGTAGTCGGCGACTTCGGTGACGCCGAGGCTTTCGTACTTGGAAGTATCAGCCCGAACATGTTCGATGTCGCCGTCCATCCCCGGCCAGCTCTCAGCGATCACGCGGAAGCCCTGTCGCTGATAGCGCTCCGCCCAGCGCTCCCAGCTCAGGGCCGTCATCCACAGGCCGTGGATCAAGACGATCGTCTCTGCCGGTCGCTCGTCGTCTGTGCTCATTGACGCTCCTTCGGGTCAGCCGCACTCGGTCAGTAGGTGAAGCCTAAGAACGCCTCCCCGCGCTCGGATCGAGGATCGACCCCAGTTCTTTCGCTCTGATCGCCGAACCTGGGGTCGACCGTGGATTCGACGGATCGAGCGGTCCACGAGCATGGAACCGGCGGCTCGCCTGAGGTCGCAGGAGGAGGTGGAAGATGGCGTCGAATGGCTCGCACGTCTCCGAGTTCGACTCGGTGGAGATCGACGACGACCTGATTGCGGTGCTGTCCGGCCGCAACGGCGTGCTGAGCGCGACCGACACCGGACGTGATCCTGCAGTCGCGTACGAGCGGCGAGCGTCCGCGCTGCTCGCCGCGGTGCTCCTCACCACGTTGTACCTGGCGGACCATGGTGGACAGACGTGGGAGGACACCGACCATCGGGACGGGCCATTCGACGTCACGGAGCTCAATCGCCAGGGCCGGTACGCGCTCGCGGCACAGCTGGGTGAGTCGATTGCGCTGGGCGCGCCGGATGCGAAGCTGGTCTCGGCGTCACTGTCGACGCTCGACTCGTTCGACGAGGTACTTGCTCTGAGCGGCGCCGAGGTCGTGGTCGCGACGGCCGGGTTCGAGCGCCGCAAGATCCTGGAACGACTGGAGCACGGCGATGATCTCCTCGGTCTGCTCCGTCTCCATGCCGCACGCCACGGTGCGGTCGTCGTTGTCGCCCATCCTGATGGACGGGTCACCGCGGACTGATCGACCGAGATCACCGACCGACCCGACCGGGACGCCGACGGCTGCCCTACTGGCTGACCCTGTGCCCATTGAGCGTCTCGCTCAATGAGCCCTGCGGCAACGCCGCCGCGAGCTCGCGACGAGACCTGATCTGCAGCTTCTGGAACACGTTGTGGAGGTGGTACTCGATCGTGCTGATGCTGACGAACAGCTCGGCGGCGATCTCGCGGTTCGTAGCGTGGGCGGCCGCGCGGCGCGCAACCTGCGTCTCTTGGGGCGTGAGCACGTCGTACCCTTCGACGGTTCTCTTGCGTGCCCGTTCGCCGGTGGCAACCAGTTCGGATCGACTCCGTTCCGCGTAGCCTGCCGGCGCCCATCTCGAGGAACATCTCGTGGGCCAGGCGCAGATGGACGCGAGCGTCGGAGCGCCGCTTCTTGCGTCGGAGCCACTCGCCGTAGACGAGGTGGGCACGGGCAAGGTCGGTCGTCGCCGACGTGGTGGCGAGGAGCTCGATCGACTCGAGGTGCAGGGACTCGGCGTCGTCACCGGCGCGCAGTGCCCGCGAGCGGGCCAGAACGCCGGCGGCCCACGCCGTGCCGGACGCGTCGGCTCGTTCCGCGAGACGAGAGAGTCCTTGCTCGGCCAGCGCCGGGTCACCCCCTCGCACTGCCACTTCGATCACGTCCGGGAGCGCGATGCACCCGTACCTCGGTGGATCGGCGAGAAACAGGGTCCACGCCGACGTCAATGCCTCGGCGTAACGACCCACGCCGAGATGAAGCGTCAGCAGCGCGTTGTCCGCGACGTACGACAACGTCCCCGTCTCCGGGCCGTCTGCGACCGGTCCAGTGAGGGCGGCACAGGACGCGAGCGTCGACGGTTCGTCGCCTCGCCACGCGCCGAGCTCGAGCTCGTGCATGCGGTAGGAGTCGACGTGCCCGCCGATCACCGACGTCAGCTGGTTGTGCTCGACGTGGCACGCCTCGGCCTCGGCGAACCGGCCCAACAAGACGTGGACCGTCGCTTCGCACATCAGCGCGATCCGCAGGTCGTGGATGGCGAACAGATCTCTCGCGGTCTCGACGAAGTGTCGCACCCAGGCTCCGACGGCGACGTCATCCCAGACATCGAGTCCGGCGAAGAACCCGAGAAGCCCGCACCGGAGGAACTCCTCGGTCGCCATCTCGTTGTGGCGCTCCGGGTCGATGGCCGCCCTCAGCGGTCGAACACCTTCGCGGTATCCGACGCTGAAGCGCGCCGCGAACCCGTCGAGGAAGTCGTCGCAGGGTGTCGAGGCGGGCTCGAGCGATCGATCTCTTGTCGCGAGCCTCGTCTCGAGCTCAGCCACCGCGCGTTCGTTGCCGAGGTCGGGGCGGGCGACAATGCGACCGACGACGACCACATGCAGCGCGTCGAGAAGCGTGTCACGGGACAGGCGGGGGTCGGCCGGCTCGAGCAGGGCTGAAGCGGTGAGGAACGCGGCCATTGCTTCGATCGGCTCAGCCCGCTGCACCAGCAGGTTGCCGACCAAGCGGTACCGCTGGCCCTCGAGCAGCGGGTCGTCAAAGGTCGCGGCCACATGCTGGAGCGCCGCGTCGGCAGCGGCGAGGTCGCCACCACCGAGCGCCGCGTTGGCGGCGTGCATCCAGCGAGTCGATCGCCGGTGAGCGTCGACCGTGAGCTCAGCGCTGCGCGACAGCAACGCTGCTTCTTCCGAAGGGCCGCCACGCCGACGAGCACGCGACGCGACCCGCTCCAACTCATCGGCGATCGCATCGTCGGGCCGGTCAGACACCGCCGCCAGGTGCCAGGCCCAGCGGTCGGGTTGCCCATCACGCTCGAAGACCGCGGCCAGTGCTTCGTGCACCCGGCGACGATCAGCGCCCGACGCACCGTCATAGATCGCGGATCGGACCAGCGGATGCCGGAAGGAAACCTCGGGGTGGAACACGAGGAGATCGCTGACGGCGTTGCGTGCCGGTCCGTCCCAGTGCACACCGAGCGTCGTCGCCGCACCTCCGACGACTTCAGCGTCGGCGGAGGACGCAGCCGCAGCGATGAGCAACACGAGCTGGCAGTCAGCGGGGAGGCGCCGAGCCCGTCGAAGAAAGCACGCTTCCAACCGTTCGCTGATTGGCAGGTCCCGAGGCAGACGCTCCTCGCCGCGAAGCTGCCCGGGTGTGAGCTCGCGCAACAGCTCGATGATCGCGAGCGGGTTCCCGGCTGACTCGGCCAGGATCCGTTCGGTCACGCCCTGGTCGACGCCGTCGATCCCGTCGAGTCGCTCAATGGCCGACGACAACAGCTGGTGGGCCGCCGGCTCGACCAGCGGATCCAGGTCGAGATGCGACAGGCCTTCGAAGGCGGCTGGGCGAGGATCCGGATCTCGGACGGCGAACAGCATCACCAGCCGGTCCGCGTGAAGGCGGCGGGCGACAAAGGCGAGGCACTCGACCGTCTCCGGGTCGAGCCACTGCGCGTCGTCGACGACGCACATCAGCGGGCGACGGGCGGCTGCGTCGCTCAGCACGGTCAACGTGGCGAGGCCGACGAGGAACCGGGCGGGAGGCGCCGTCTCGGAGGTCCCGAACGCCGCATCGAGCGCGGCCCGTTGGGCCACGGGCAGCCGTTCGGCCTCGGATTGGAACGAGAGCAGGAGACGGTGCAGACCGGCATAGGGCATCTCGATCTCGGTCTCGATGCCGGCGAATCGCAGGACTCGCATCGGGACCTCCTGCCGCTCGGCCGTCTGCACGGCCAGGTCGAGTACCGCGGTCTTGCCGATCCCCGCGGCGCCTCGAAACACCAGCGTGCCGGCGCGTTCTGCGTATGCACCGGCGACAAGGTCCTCGACCACGCTGCGTTCCCGCTCGCGACCCAACAGCTCATCGGTCTGACTTCTCATCGCCACCCCTCGCAACCTACGGAAACCGATGACCGACGGGCATACGTCACCTGACGGTTCCTCGCCCGCGCCGTGCGCCGGGTGCCGTCGACCCAGAGTCCGACGCCGACGAACTGGGGTCCCTCCTGGATACGACCACCACGTCGCGCGCCGGACGATGTGGGTCCAGATCGCGCCGGATACTCAATGCCACATCTCGATACGTGACCCGCGCGTCGAACCGACCACACCAGAGGGAGACACGGCATGACCGACACGCAGACCCAGCCCGCCACCGCCGACACATCCGAACGGGTGCTGGAAGGCCTCACGACCGACTTCGGCGCAGCCCCCCACCGACGCGCCGCTCACGCGAAGGGCATCGTCGCCTACGGAACCTTTACGCCCGACGCGCAGGCGCCTTCCATCAGCCGGGCCGGCCACTTCAACGGCGGACCGGTCGACGTCGTCGCACGGTTCTCGAACTTTCCCGGTGGCCCGCCGACCGCCGACACGGACGGCGGCGCCAATCCCAGGGGCCTCGCCGTGCAGTTCCGACTGTCGGACGGCACGACGACGGACCTGCTCGCGCACTCGGTCGACGGCTTCCCAGGCACGACCGGCGAGGACTTCGCCGACTTCCTGCAGGCGATCGGGCCCAACGGTCCGGGACCTGAGGACTACCTGGCCGGCCACCCCGCCGCGGCGGCGTTCGTAGGCGCGCTCCAGGCGCACGGAATGCCGCGGAGCTACGCAACGCTGCGGTACTTCGCAGTAAACGCCTTCATGTTCCACAACTCCGCCGGGACCACACACGCCGGGCGCTACGTCTGGGAGCCGCTCGCCGGCCGGGAACTCCTCGATGACGACCAGGTCGCCGCGAGCGGTCCGAACTACCTCGCCGCCGAGATGGCCGACCGGCTCAGGACCGACAGCGTCGCGTTCCTCCTCAACCTGATCGTCGCGGAGCCCGGCGACATCACCGACGACGCCAACGCGCACTGGCCCGCCGACCGACCCAAGCTCCCGCTCGGCACGCTCCGCCTGACCGAGCTCGCCGAGGACAGCGACCTGGTCCAACAAGGTCTGTTCTTCGACCCGGTCCGCCTCGTCGACGGCATCACCACGTCCGACGATCCGCTCCTCCTGGCACGGACCCGGATGTACCCGCTCTCGCTGCAGCGCCGACACCATGGTGAATGACTGCGGCGACAACGATGCCAGGTGATCGTCAACGACATCGTCGAACCGGTCGGCCGCACACTGGAGGTGCTGGGGGTGGCGACGATCGCTCTCAGTGCCTTCCTCGCGCTCGTCGCGTACGCGGTGGCAATGCTGCGAGGCGCCGCCCACGCGCAGGCGTATGCCACCGTCCGGCGACGAGTCGGCCAGGGTGTGCTGCTGGGGCTCGAGATCCTGGTCGCCGGCGATATCATCCGCACCGTCGCAGTCGACCCGACACTCGAGTCCATCGCGGTGCTCGCCGGAATCGTCGGGATCCGAACCTTCCTCTCGGTCACCATCGACACCGAGGTCAACGGCCGTTGGCCCTGGAGCCGAGCGCCCGAGCTCCGACAGTGAGCCGCGCCGACTGACGTTGCTTCCGTCGGCTTCGGTCGGTGGGAAACTCCCGGGATGAGTGGCGGCGACGCGAGTCGTTCCGGGATGGTGGGGCGGGATCGAGAACTCGAGCTCCTGTCCGAGCTGGTCACCGGCGCGACTGATCGGGGCGGCGCGATCCTCGTCTGGGGAGAGCCTGGCATCGGAAAGTCGACCCTCCTCGACGCCGCGTCGGAAGTGGCCGAGGCGGTCGACCTGACGCTGCTCCGGACGACGGGAGTCGAAGCCGAGACCCTCATGCCGTACGCAGGGCTGCACCAGATGCTCCGACCGGCGCTCGGCGCGATCGGCCGCATCTCCGAGCGTCAGCGCGTTGCCCTGCTGACCGCGTTCGGGATCGAGGACGGCCCGGCCCCCGACCCGTTCCTCGTCTCCCACGCCACGCTGAACCTGCTGGCGGAGTTGGCCGCGGCGCGGCCCGTGATCGTCGTGGCCGACGACGTGCAGTGGCTCGATCAGCACACGCACGACACGCTCGCGTTCGTGGCGCGACGGGTGAGTGGCGACCCGATCGTCATCATCGGCGCCATGCGTCGCGGCCACGACGGGCCGTTCGCCAGCGCGGGTCTTCGCGAGCTCGATCTGGGCGGACTGGGGGAGACCGCGTCGACACTGTTGCTGGCTACGACCGCACCGGAGCTCGATGCCAACGATCGAGAACGCATCCTCCGCGAGGCGCTCGGCAATCCGCTTGCGCTCGTCGAGCTGCCCGCTGCATGGCGTACGGCGTCGACCCAGTCGATCGAGCGCGAGCCGCAGGTCGTGCCGCTCACCTCCAGACTCGAGCGGGCGTTCGCGGGTCGGATCGCCGACTTGCAGCCGCTCGCGCGTGACCTCGTGCTCGTCGCCGCGATCGACGTCGACAACCAGCTGTCCGAGATCCTGGCGGCGGCGAGCGTGCTGGCCGGCGAACCGGTGGACGTTGCGGTGCTCGACCTCGCCGCAGGAGCGGATCTGGTGCGGCTCGACGGCTTCCGGGTGCACTTCCGCCATCCGTTGGTGCGGTCCGGGGTGTTGCATGCGGAGTCGATGACGCGGCGCATGGCAGCGCATGCCGCGCTCGCCCGCGTGCTGGTCGACGACCCGTACCGCCGCACCTGGCACCGCGCGCAAGCCATCGTGGGCCCGGACGACGACGTGGCGGACGAGCTCGCCGACAGCCACGCGCTCTCGCTGGCGCGCGGGTCGGTGATCTCGGCGATCTGGGCGCTCGAACGCTCAGCGCAGCTGAGCTCGGACCCGACGATGCGCAGCCGACGGCTCATGATCGCCGCCAAGCACGCCTTCGCTCTCGGTCGCGCCGACGTCGTGGGTCGCCTCCTGGCCGAGGCCTCCTCCAACCCAGTGTCGAACCTGGACCGGGCCCGGATGGAGTGGTTGCGCGAGATCTTCGACGAAGGGCATTCCGGTGATGCCACCAGAGTCTTCGAGCTCTGCCGCAGCGCACAGGAGGCGGCGCACGCCGGCGACCCTGACCTCGCGCTGAACCTGCTCCTCAGCGCCGGTCTTCGTTGTTGGTGGGCCGAAACCGGGCCGGAGTCGAGAGCGTGCGTCGCCGAGGTCACCGAGAGCTTGGTCGGCTTCGAGACGGACGCGCGCACCATCGCCGTGTTGGCGGTCGCCGAGCCGGTGCTACGGGGTTCGGTGGTGCTCGAGCGCCTCGACTCGGTCGTGGCCGACGGTGTGACGGATGTGGATGTCCTGCGGTTGCTCGGCATGGCCGCGGCAGGGGTGGGGGACCAGGCCCGAGCGGCTGAGCTCTTTGGTCGAGTCGAGATCCGCCTGCGCGCGGAGGGTCGGGTGAGCCTGCTGGCGCAGGACCTCGCCATGGCGTGCACCTCTTGCCTCGACACCGGCGACTGGGAGCGCTCCCGGATCTCGTTGGAGGAGGTGGCCCGACTTGCAGCCGAGACCGGGCAGCCGGTCTGGACCGCGTTGGGAGTCGTTACTGACGCTCGCGCCTGTGCCCTGCGAGGGGATACCGATCGGGCACTGCGGCTCGCAGCCGAGGTGGAGAGCGCCTCGGGCGTCGGGAAGATGAACGACATCCTGGCGTGCGCGCAGCTCGCCCGAGGGGTTGCGTGGTGCAGCCGGGGCAACTACTCCCAGGCGCTCGACGAGCTTTGCCGCACCTTCGACCCCGACGACAGCGCATTCCACCTGCGGGCACGGTTCTGTGGCGTGATGTTCCTCGCCGAGGCCGCGATGCACTCGAACCGGATCGACGAGGTGCGACCGATCATGGACGACCTCGAGCAGGTGGCCACGATCACCTCGTCGCCACTCCTCCACATCCAGATGCACTACGCGCGCGCGGTGCTCGCTGATGACGACTCCGCCGAGGCGCTCTTCCGCACCGGGCTCGCCGCCGACCTGGGGGACTGGCCCTGGGTCAGATCACGGCTCCAGCTGGCCTACGGAAGCTGGTTGCGCCGGCAGCGCCGCGTCGCCGAATCCCGCTCACCATTGCGCGCTGCACTCAGCACCTTCGAGGCCATCGGCGCCGTGGCGTGGGCGGAGCAGGCACGGGTCGAGCTGCGGGCGGCGGGCGAGCGCGTCGCCGAGCGAACGTCGAGCGCTCCGGACCTTCTGACCGCCCAGGAGCTCCAGATCGCCAGACTGGCCGCTGAGGGCATGTCGAATCGCGAGATCGGCGAACGGCTCTTCCTCTCCCCGCGAACGATCAGCACCCACCTCTACCGAATCTTTCCCAAGCTCGAGATCACGTCACGCGGCCAGCTCGCGACGCGGCTGACAAACGTCTGAGCTGGACGCGGTCAACATGCCGTCACGACCGTGACATGCATCACGACTTCTCACGCGACTTCTAACAGGATCCCTGGTACGGGTTGGGACTCGTTGGTACTGGATGGGACGACGGCCGCCAAAACGTCAGACAGAACGGGCCTGGTTGGCACTCGACGTCACCAGAAGGACGGAGGCTCGCCGCCTCATAACCCGAAGGTCGTAGGTTCAAATCCTACCCCCGCCACCATCAGAACAGCAGATCAGAGGCCCTCACATCGGTGAGGGCCTCTGACGTTTCGGGGCTCATTGACAGTGCTCTGACAGCAGCGGTTTTGGCATCGAGTCTGTCCTGCCCCCAGGCTCCAACTCGGCGCGACATGGAGGCACTCGATGAATTCCTGTCTGAGTGCTTGGAGCTCGACAGAGCCGTACCGCTGCCCTCTTGAAAACGAGAGCCTCAGACCTGTGCACAGATGACCCAGCAGGCGGCGGTGAAGTGGATCTCGCTTCCGTGCACATAGGGGTCGAACGCCGGACGGACGTGCTCAATGACTCGAGCCTTGTCAGCTGGGTTCAAGTCCGCCAACGCGACGCCCAGGGGACCAAGGTGCGTGAGGTATGGACGAGTTCCTTCTCCGCCATCGTGCAGACAACGTCGATGGGCTGGATCTCGATGTCACTCCAGCCGCTCTGCTCCAGCGTTGTGCGAACCCGCTTCTCGTCGGCGAACCCGAACTGTCCCGTCGCGTTGGGTTCGCGGGGCGGGATCACCACGAGCGGCGTCGCGGCTTGCTCGGCCGTCGTCATGAACGGGTTCTCCGCAGTGCTGCGCCAGACGATGAGCCGAAGCTGGCCTCCTTGGCGGGTCGCGGTGCGCACATTCGCGAACGCCCGGACGGTGTCGTCGAAGAACATGACGCCGAAGCGCGAGACAATCATGTCGAAGTGTGCCGGCTCGAACCTGTGTCGCTGGGCGTCGGCCCGAATGAAACGTGCTCCGAGACCTTCGCGCTCGGCGCGGTTCCGGGCGGCCGAGATCAGCGGCTCGGAGATGTCGATGCCGGTACAGGTCCCGCCTGCGCCGAGGCGTCGGGCAATGGCCAACGTGGTGGCGCCGGCTCCACATCCGACGTCGAGAACGCGCCCTCGTGCATCGGTGTCGACCGCATCGACGAGAAGATCCTCGAGCGGCTGGAAGAGCCCGTCGGTGACTTCCTGCATCTGGACCCAGCCTTGTCCGCCTGACCCGTTCCACAGGGCAGCCTGCCCACCGTTCCCTTCTTCCGGTTGCCTCATCGACCGCTCCTTCTGTGTGTGCTCCCGCGGTGATGCGGTCCGCGTTGCGCGTTGCACGTCGTCCTGCACGAGGTCCGCGTTGATTGCCATCGCCGCGGTCGAGGCGGCACCCGCGGCGGTGATCACCGACCCCCGCGGATCGACGACGTTGCCGGCCGCCCAGACGCGAGGCGTGTTTGTCTTGCCATCCCGGTCGACGACCGCGAAGCCGCCAGTGTCGACGTCGATGCCCAAGGCCGCGAGCAGCCCGTCGGGGTGGGGCACATTGAGGGGACGGATGAACACTGCCGTCCGCGCAATGACCTCTCCGTCGGCTGTTTCCACCCCCACCAGGTGGTCGTCCTCGACGACGAGCCCGACGACTTCGCTGTCGACGACGCGTATCCCGCGTGCCATGAGCTCCGTCTGCTCAATCTCCGACACCTTGGTGGTGTGGGTGAAGAAGACAACATCGTCTGACCATTGGCGGATGAGCTGGGCGTGCACTACCGCAGCGGGGTGTGTGCCGAGGACCCCGATCGGTTGATCGCGGACCTCCCAGCCGTGGCAGTACGGGCAGTGCAGGAGATCGCGGCCCCAGCGTTCGCGAACACCGGGAATGTCGGGCAGGTCGTCGTTCACGCCTGTCGTCAGGAGGATTCGCCGGGCGGTCAGCGTCTCGCCCTGAGCGAGGTGCACGACGAACCCGGGCTCGATCTGCGTGACGGCGCCGTCGATGATCTCGACGCCGTATCCCGCGACCTCTTGGCGCCCGAGCTTGAGAAAGTCGGAGGGCGGCATGCCGTCGCGGGAGAGGAAGCCCTGCATGTGCGCGGCGGGTGCGTTGCGGGGTTCGCCGGCGTCGACCACCGCGACCCTGCGCCGCGCTCGTCCGAGGACGAGTGCGGCGCTCAGGCCGGCGGCACCACCACCGACGATGACGACGTCGTAGCTGTGCGGCTCCATGGCGGTCACGCGGCGAGCGCAGTGCTCGGAACGGGAGCGTCGTCGGCGGTCGCCGAACGCTTGATGCCCTTGACCGTCAGGTACACGCCGAGCGAGAACTCCCACGCCGCGATCGGCAGTGCGAACAGCGTCGCGGTGTCCGAGACCTGCGAGTGCCCGCCGAGCAGCGTGGCCAGGCTGGAGGCGAACAGCACTGGGGCGCCGATGAATCCCAGCATCGGGATCCAGCGGGGGACGAGCCGGAAGCGGTACATCACCGTGGCCAGGAACAGCGCGTTGAAGGCGGGCATGAACCCGGGGCCGAACAGGAACGACCAGTCATGCATCGCAACGAGCGACTGGCCCGTCGTCAACAGCGAGGAGGGGTCGCCACCGACGACGTCGTTGCGCAGCGTCACGACCGACAGCAAGCTGATGGCGCCGACGACGAGGATGGCCGCTTCGAGCGTCCGGGTGGTGACGAAACCGATCGCGGATGTTCGGCTGTAGCGCCGGGTCACCGGGTACAACGCTACGGCCGTGCCGATGCCGGCGATCGCGCACACGAAGTCGAGGAACCCGGCCCAGAGCACGCCGTTGTCGCTGCCGTGTCCGAGGATGAAGTTGACGTGGTCGACCACGGGCTCTTTCAGGGCGAGCGTCGGGATCGACGCCGCGAAGGTCACGAGGTAGAGCACGCCGGCCGCGAGGGCGAGCTTGCGGGTGGTGTCCATGGCTTTCATGTCATTCCCCTTCTGATTCGAGCTGCGTCACGGAGATCAGCGGGACGCCGATGTCGCGCAGCTTCTGGAGCACGCCGTGCAGTGCGGCCTGGTCGACGATCGGGCCCCGGATGACGGTTGTCCCGTCATCCGCCCGGGTGAGGCTCAGCCCGTCGAACCAGGCTTCCCACCGGGCATTCAGATGTCCCGTGACTCGGATCTCGTACTGCACGAATGCAACGTACGAACCGATGTGGTGAGTCGACATCCCCACATGTGGGGATCGGGGGTGGTGATTTCTCGTCGGGGTCAGAGGCCGAGCTCGCCGGCCCGGCGGACGGCCTCGCGGCGGCTGTTCACGCCGAGCTTGGTGTAGATGTTCTTCGTGTGCGTTCGGATGGTGTGCAGCGACACAGTCAGCTCGCGTGCGATGTCGGGACCGCTGAGCTCGCTCCGGAGGAGCCGCAGCACGTCGAGCTCGCGGTCACTGAGCGGATCGACGAGCTCCGACGGCGACGAAGGCGTCCGTGCAGTGGACGCCGGTCGCGGGCGGTTCTCGCAACGCCTGCAGCCGCGGGCCGAGAAAGGAGAAGACCCGTACGTAGCCCTCGGGTTCGGCGAGCGCCTCGCGCGCCGGAGTGCATCGAGCGCGCTCGCGGTTTCGCCCTGGGCATCCCAGGCCAGCGCTTGGACCGCGAGGATCTCGATGACGCTGCTGCCCCGGCCGCCGGCTTCGGCATCCGCCAGCAACCGCTCGAGCATCGCGCTCACTTGCTGCAGCTCGGGTTCGCGTGGCTGGTCGTTGATGAGGATGATCGCCAACGTGATGTGCTCGAACTCGGTGACGTAGCGCAGCTCGTCGTCGGTCGTCAGCCCGCGCTCGCGCACCCACGCAAGCGCCGAGTTGATGTCGCCCATCAGGACATGGGTTCGCGCGCGACGGGCGCCGACCGGTCGCACGGCGGGGGAGAAGTCCGTGTCGTAGACCCGTTCCGCTTCTTCCAACAACGCGAGGCATCCGGCCGATGTCGCCTTCCGCCAGCCGAAGCCCGGCGTGCACTGCTCGCGAACGGTAGGGATACTGCCGGCGTGCCGAACAGCTCCAGCTCTTGGGCTCGGCGCAAGTGTTCCGCCGCGCCCTCACGATCGTCGCGCTCGCGCAGGATCTCGGCGAGACCGACATGCATGTCCGCGGTCCCCCGCAACGGCCCCGACCCGTGATCGGCAACCAGCTGCAGTCCCTGCTCATAGAGGCGCTGCGCGTCGCGCAACCGACCCTGGGCGACGCGGATGTCGGCCATCGCAATCGGACTCCCCGAGGATGTCGGCGATATGGCCGATGCGCCGCATCCCGGCGATGGAGTGGGTGTACTCCTCGAAGGCAGTGTCCAGGTCGCCCTCGGACCAGGCCGCGAGCCCGAGCAGCGCGTGGGCAGACGCTCGGCCCAGCTCGTCGTCCTCCGGTGCGATGGCGAGCACCCGGCGAGCATGAGCGACGGTGCTCGCGTTGTCGCCACGCAGCAGCGCCAAGCCAGCTCGGTACATCTCGATCGCACCCGGCAACGCCTGCAGCTGCGCGTCATCGACGACGATCATCCCCGCGGCGTCGCGGGCATCGCGGCGCAAGCGCGAGCCACTGTTCGGCCTCGTGCAGCTGGGCTTCGACGCGGTCGAACTCGCCCGCCGCCATGAAGCCACCCACGAGACCCACCGCGAGCACCGGCCGGGCGCGCACGATGTCCGTCGGGAAGACGCTGCGCCCACTCCCGGATCGTCGCGTCCTGGCGCCCGCGCCGCATCGCGGGCATTGCCAGTTCCGCCAGCGCTGCGGCTTGGGCGAAGTCTCCGGCTGCGAGCGCGTGCCGGATCGCGTCAGACGGCTCACCATTGTCGCCGTACCAGACACTCGCTCGGCGGTGAAGCTCGGCTGCGGCGCCGGGATCCTCGTCGAGAAGCCGAGCCCGCAGCACATCGGCGAAGAGGTGGTGATACCGATACCACTCGCGTCGATCGTCGAGCGGTATGACGAACAGGTTCTGTCGGTCGAGGGATGTGAGCGCCGCCTTCCCTCCGGTCCCGCTGGTCACGGCGTCGCAGAGCGACCCGTTCAGTCGGTCGAGGATCGACGTCTGCAAGAGGAACTGCCGGACGGACTCGGGTTGGCGCTGCAGCACCTCGCCGGCCAGATAGTCGACGATGAACCGATCGTCGCCGGCGAATCCTGCGATGAACGTCGCGGCGTCCTCGCGTCCCTGCAGAGACAGTGCCGCGAGCTGCAAAGCGGCGATCCAGCCTTCGTGCGCGCTTCCAACGTCGCGATGTCGGCCGCCGTCAGGTCGAGGCCCATCGAACCGTTCAGGTACTCCGCCGCCTCCTCCGCGGTGAAGCGCAGGTCGGCCGCTCGGATCTCCGCGAGCTCGCCGCGTGCTCGCAAGCGCGCCAACGGCAGGGGAGGATCGGACCGGCTCGTGACCACGAGCTGCACACGATCGGGAAGGTTCTCGAGGAGATAGCTCAATCCAACGTGCACATCGTTGAGATTCGATGACATGAAGATCGTCGAGTACCAGCACGACATCGTGACCGACATCGTGCAACTCGTTGACGAGCGTTGCAAGCACGTCTTCCGTCGGCGCGTTTGCCGATTCGAGGAGGGCGAGTGCGCCAACACCGAGGCCGGGCACCGCTACCTGGAGGCTCGCGATGACGTACGACCAGAACAACCTCGATCGTTGTCACGCTCATCGAGTGAGAGCCATGCCACCGCGGCGCCGCTCTCGGCACCCGTGACCAGCCACTCCGTCACCAGCATTGTCTTTCCGAATCCAGCGGGAGCCGAGATCAGCACCAACTTGGCGTCTGCTGCGCTCGTCAGACGAGCATGCAAGCGCGGACGCGACACCAGATTGCGTCGCGGCGACGGGATGTGGAGCTTCGTCTCGACCAGCAGACTCGCCATCTGACTTCGGAAATCCTCGCTTTGAGGGCACCGCCTCGGCGCACAGGATCTCGAGCGGCCTCCCTGCACCTCGCCCTCGAACGAGCGAATATTGCCTGATCTGACGCCCCGGGTGTCGACTTGACCTTCAGACACCCTCTCTAGGTCCCCCTCGACAACTCGGACAGATGATCAAACGGTGACGACGACCTTCCCTCGAGCATGCCCTTCGTCCAGGTAGCGGATGGCCGCCGGGACCTCGCTGAGCGCGAACGTCTTGTCCATGACCGGGGTGACGTTGCCGGACTCGATGAGCTCGGTGAGCACGCCAAGGTCCGCGTTGTTCTCTGAACACACGAAGGTTCCGAGCGTCTGGCTGACGAAGGGTGAAAGCATGAGCGCCCGGATCTGTCGGTCAGTGCCTCCGAGCCACCGTCCGTCCGTTTCGCCGCCGGTGATGACGAGAGTTCCGCGGGGAGTGAGCACGCGTCGCAGGTCATTCAGCGAACGGTTGCCTCCGATGTCGATGATTGCGTCGAAGCGTGGTTCCTCATCGGCGAAGTCGGTGCGGGTGTAGTCGAAGACGTGGTCAGCGCCGATGGATCGGACCATGTCCACCTTGGTCGTGCTGCACACGCCGGTGACTTCTGCTCCGAACGCTTTGGCGATCTGCACCGCGAAGGTCCCGACGCCTCCCGATGCGCCGGTGATCAGCACCGCTTGTCCGGGCTGGACGTGAGCTCGATCGCGCAAGGCCTGGAGTGCGGTGAGTGCGGAGATGGGGACGGCTGCGGCTTGTTCGAAGGTGAGGTTCTCGGGCTTGGGCGCGAGCTTGGTGACGCTGGCGCAGGCGTATTCGGCGAAGGTCGCCGTCGCCGATGCCGTACACGTCGTTTCCGGGACGCAGGGTGGTGACGTCCTTGCCGACTGCGTGCACGGTTCCGGCAAGGCTGCGGCCGGGGTTCAGGTACTTCGGCTTGCGGAGGCCGAAGCCCGCGACCCGGATGGGATATGGCAAGCCAGTCATGATGTGCCGGTGCCCCGGTCGACCCCGGCGGCACGGACATTGACCAGCACCTCGTCGTCGCCGATGTCGGGCGTGGCGGTCTCCTCGAGTCGCAGCACGTCCTGGGCCTGTCCGTACTCGTTCTGGACGATCGCCTTCATGATGTCCTCCCGTCTTCCACCACTCCGGCCAGGCCGCGAGTCAGCCTCGCTGCGGATGGTGTGTGCTTGCGGTCTTTGAGGACCATGTTGAGGAACCGCACGACCACTGCATCGGTGGTGATCGTGCCAGTGCGTCTGATCGTGCCGAGGTCCGAAAGCTGGCGCGATCGGTCCGAGGGCGGGTACGAGGCACGGTAGGTCCGTGACGTCGAGATGGGTAGCCCCCGCCAGCTTCACGGTCACCGCCTTCGTCGTGCGTGCGACGACGGCCTTCGTCGCCGGATCGAGCCCGGACGCTTCGATCATGAGCGCGGGGACTTTGACTGGCGTCGTCAGTGCGGGTCCGTGGAGCCAGCCGTCGAGGTCGAAGACGGCGTGCACGCGTGCATCGGCGATGCTCGTCTGGAATGCGATCGCGCCGGCGATGGAGTGGCCGCCGACTGCGACCTTCTTGCGGTCAATCCGTCCCGCCACCGCTGCGATGTCTGGCCCGGTCACGTAGTCGAGCGCAGCCGCGACCTGGTCCAGACGGCGAGCGGGGTTCGCGGTGTCAGCCGGTAGGTGGGAACCATCTTCAGTTCCGAGCTCGGGGTCGACGGCGACGACGACGTAGCCGTTGCTCGCGAGGTCCAATGCGAGCGCGGTCGACAACGCCATGGGGTTGCCCCAACCCGGCATGAGCACAACCGCGGGGCGGGGCTTGGATGCGCGAGCCGGTTTCGCGTTGACCGACGCGTGTGGCCCACGCCTTGCAGGCCTTCGGCCGGTAGCCCGACTGCCGCGGCGGTCTCGGGCGCGACATAGATCGGCGCGCCGGTTCCGGTCCCGCGTCGGGCGGGGTAAAAGACGCGAGTCGTGGCCGCGGGACTCACCGACGGCACGGTGCGCACACCGACGGTGAAGCTGCCGGTCGGGTCGGGGAGCAGTGAGGACGAGATGCCGGTTGTCGTACGTGGCGCGGAGGTCGCGACCGTGGCTGGGCGAGTCGAGGGTGAAGCCGCATCGGCGCGGGCGGTGGTGGCTCCGCCGGCCGTGAAGAGGATCGCCATGCCGATTCCAGCGGCGATCGTCCTCGTCAGGGTTCGGGTTTCGGTGCTTCATCGTGATGCCGCCTGTCCGGTGAGGGGAGTGTTGCTCTGGGTTTCAGACTGGACCTAAGGCTGCCGAGAGCACATCGGGCACCACCCCTCAGATTCGGCACACGGGCAGAGAAGCTGGGCGTATCGAGCCGGATTCATTGACCGCCGTTGACGATGAACGCGCGCAAGGCCCGCATCGACGACACGGTCTCGGGCGAGGCCGTGTCCACGGAGCCGCTGTCGAAGGGGGGCTCCGGGGCGTACTCCACCAGGAGCTGGATCGCTTTGGCCGCCTGCTCGTCGGCGATGGTGGCGGCGAGCGTGAGACCCATGTCGATGCCGGCCGAGACGCCCGCGGCGGTGACGTACTTGCCGTCGCGCACCACCCGCTCGCCAACGGGCACCACGTCGAGCTCAGCCAGCCAGTCGACGCTCAGCCAGTGCGTGGTCGCCCGACGACCTCTAAGGAGCCCCGCGGATGCGAGGACGATGGCGCCGGTGCCGACCGACGTGGTCCACGACGTGTGCTGGTCGATGGCCCGCAGCCAGTCCTGGACCAGTCCGGGACGCAGCAGGTTGTCCTGCTTGGCCCCGGACCAGCCAGGAACGACGACCACATCGGGTGCTGTGACGTCGTCGAGGTTGGCATCGGCGACGAGGGCGAGACCGCCGGCATCGCAGCGGACCGGGCCGCGCTGTTCGCCCACCACGACCGTTTCCACACCGGGCAGCCGGCTGAGGATCTCGTAGGGGCCGACGGCGTCGAGGGCCGTCATGTGATCAAAGGCGAAGATGGCGATCTGCATGTCACCACCCTGGGGCTAAGCGGTCGGTCGCCGCATCGGGACCGACCCCTCAGATCGTCACGCCGCTCCAACCCGTTGCGCGATTGCGGCGGCGTCGACGCGGCTGCTCACACCGAGCTTGCGAAGGATGTTGGAGACATGGACGCTCGCGGTCTTCTCCGAGATGAAGAGCTCGACGCCGATCTCCCGATTCGTCTTTCCTGCGGCGACGAGCGCAAGCACTTCGGTCTCCCGCGACGTGAGACCGAGCCGGATGGCGTCTGACTCCTCGAGAACGGAGACGACCGGGGCATCGACGCTGATGCGGGCCCTTCGGGCCAGCGCCTCGATGTCCTGCGCAAGCGGCGAAGCACCGAGCGCCGTTGCCGTGTCGTAGGCGGCACGCAGTGCTTCGACAGCCTGCGCGGCCGCGCCATTGCTGGCGGCGGCTTGCGCCTCGTGGAGCCGAGCGAACGCGCCGAGCCATGCGTCGGCGACTCCTTCGGCGGCGACGACCGCCTGGGCGAACGCGGCGGCATCACTGTGACGGAGTCGGGTAATCATCGCTCCTGCGATCGCGATGTCCGCTTCCGCCGTCGGGATCGCCGAGCCGGTATCGGCGCGGGCGACGTCCATCCGGCGATCAAGATCGAGGAGCACGGCGTCGACGTCCACTGCCTCCTGGCGCGCAATCTGGTCCAGAGTCCGTTCGACGGTCCCGATGACCAGACCCGCGGTGAAGCGCGCGACGAACCGCGAAGCTCTCCCCGGCATCGGACGCAACGCGCTCGACGCGACCTCGATCGCCGCGTCCCACTGCTTCGCCGCCAGATGGACGTCCACGAGCGCGGCATTCTTGATCGCATCGCTGAACAGATCCGATGGATGCCGGCGAAGCCGGTCGGCCAGCTCTGCACTGAGTGTGATCTGACCGCGGCGAGCGGCAAGCGGCGCGGCCGCGGCGTCGAGCTGAATGGCGCCGATCGGGGTTGATTCGAACGTAGCGACACCAGCGAGGAGGTCGTCTGCTTCATCCCAACGACCGAGGCGCACCAAGCAGCGGGCCGCGACGCCGGCATGAAACGTCCCGAAGCTCGTCGCGAACCCCGCTCGCTGCGACAGGGCCGCGCCGTCGAGAGCGACGCTCAAGCCCTCTTCCGTTCGACCCACCTCGAAGAGGATCATTGCGAGCATGGCGTTGGCGAGAGCCCAACGGTGCGGTGCGAGGCTGTCGTCGACCGCGGCGCGGGAGTGCGCGAGACCACTCTCGACCTCGCCTCGGAGCGCCTCGACGACTCCAAGGACTCGAAAGGCGGCTGAGCGCGACGCAGCGTCGTGTGGGCCCGCGGTCTCCAGTGATCGCGTGGCCCAGTGCTCAGCCTCGCCGAATCGGCAGAACATGAGGTCGGCCTGAGCAAGACCGCCGTAGGTCAGCGACTCCCCGGCCGAGTGCGCGTCAGTATCGATGTCGAGGAGAGCCGCGGCCTGTGCGTACACGTCGGCGCTCTCGTCGATCGAGCCCGATGACCACAGGAATCGCGCGAGCCGTTCGTACGCCCATGCCCGACCCTCGGGCGGGTCGCCCAGATCCATCGCCAATCGAGCGAGTGCAACGGCGCGTTCGTTGTTGCCGGTGGCGCTGGCGAGATCGGCTGCCTGCCAGAGACGCGGCGCGAGCTGCGCGTCGGATTCGGGACCTGCGTTCTGCTCCCACAGCTCGAAGATTCGCTCCAAGTGGGCCAGGCAGGTGGCCGGAGCGATCCGCTCGGCCGCGTCTGCCGCCGCGAACAGCGCTTCGAACGCTGCGCGCTCGTCGCCGGCGCGATCGAGGTGGAACGCGAGCTCACCAGCCGCGTCGGTCGTCGTCAGCGCGAAGCGAGGCTGCGCTTGCAGCGCGGTCGCCACCGCGCGGTGAAGGCGTCGTCGCTCGGTCGGCAATGCCGCGTTGTAGGCCACCTCTCCGATCAGCGGATGCCGAACCCGATACGCGTCAGTGGTCGCGTCCACCACTAGCAGCTGGGCGTCAATCGCACCGCGCACAGCGGACTCGGTCGCCGCCTCATCGAGCTCGACCACCGCTTCGAGGAGCGCCGGATCCGTATCGCGGCCGACCGTGGCCAGTGCCGCGAGCACGTGCCGGCCCGCGACATCGAGGTCGGCGACGTCAGCTTCGAGGAGTTCAGAAAGCAGCGCAGGGATCGTCTCGCCGGTCAGGTGTGCAGCAACGAGCTCCTCGGTGAAGAACGGGTTGCCGGCGCCGCGGCGCAGCAGCTCGTCCACGAGCGATGGTGGTGGTGGCATGCCCAAAATCGCGGCGGCGTGCATCTCGACCGCGTAGCGGTCGAGACCGGTCAGGGTGATCCGTTCGATGCCGCTCACGCGACTGAGCTCGGCGGTTCGTCGCCGCAAGCCTGGGTCGCGAAGGACCTCGTCGGCGCGGTACGCGCCGACGAGCACCACCTGTTCGTCGACCAGGTTCCGGGCGAGGTGCTCGAACAGGTCCCACGTCGCGCGATCACCCCAATGGAGGTCGTCGAACCCGACGATCACCGGGCCCTCGGCCCCGAGCTCGCCGACGAGATCAAGGGCCAGAGTGAGGATGTCACCGACGCGACCGCCGTTAGATGCGGCCAGCTCACTCAGCGACTCGAGCGATTGAAACCGGCCGATCTCGTGCTCGCGCTGGAGCTGCCGAATCAGATCAACCAGCGGCGCGAGCGGGATCGCGTTCCCGCCAACATGGACACAGCGGCCGAGGTATCGCGGCGTCTTCGTGACTCGTGCCGCCTCGGAGAGCAGGGTGGATTTCCCGATACCTGGGTCACCGCTGACCAGCACGACCCCGGGCTGGCCGTCTGTGGCTCGGGCAACGGCGCGCTGAAACACCGCGAGCTCCTCGTCGCGCCCGACCACCGGATGTTCGCTGCGAGTGCCCATTCCTCTGCAGTATTCCGCGCCGGCGAGAGCGGTGGAGCGCCGCAGGAGATCTGAGGGGTCGCGCCCAATGCGGACATCGACCCCTTACGACGACTCTGAGACTCAGCGGAACCTCCCGCTGGCGCCTACATCGATCAAGGAGCACTCATGCACGGTCGTCCCGTACTGCAGTCCACAAGCGAAGCCACCTCGAGCCACCCGAATAGGTGGCGGATCCTCGCAGTGCTCGTCCTCGCTCTCCTGGTCACCTCCATCGACCACACCATCATCAACGTGGCGTTGCCCAGACTCGTCGAGGGTCTACAGGCGAGCGCCGCCGATCTCCAATGGGTGGTCGCCAGCTACACGATCGTCTTTGCCGGCCTCCTCCTCACTGCCGGGAGCCTCGGCGACCGCTTCGGACGCCGCCATGCGCTCATCGCCGGGCTCATGACTTTCATGGTCGGGTCAATCGTGTCGGCGACGGCAACTTCGACGACGGCGCTGATCGTCGGCCGCGGGGTCATGGGCGTCGGCGGTGCGCTGATCATGCCGACCACGCTGTCCATCCTCGTCAACGTGTTCGGCGACCCTGGCGAACGTGCGAAGGCCATCGCCGTCTGGACCGCAGCCAGCGGCTTGGGCATCGCCCTCGGCCCGATCGCCGGTGGAGTTCTCATGCGCAGCTTCTCGTGGTCGTCCGTCTTCTGGATCAACGTGCCGCTCCTCGCCGCCGCGCTGCTCGGCGCGCTGCACCTCGTCCCCGACTCCCGGAACCCCAAGGCCACGCGGCTCGACCCCGTCGGAGCTCTGCTCTCGATCGGGGCCATCGGCACGCTCGTGTACGCCATCATCACTGCGCCCGCACACGGCTGGACGTCGCCGAAGTCGCTCGCTGGCTTCACGATCGGTGTGGTCATCGGAATGGTGTTCGTCGCGTGGGAGCTGCATCGTGACGAGCCGATGCTCGATATTCGTCTCTTCGCCAACCGCAGCTTCTCGGCCAGCAGCGTTGTCCTCGCCATGTTGTTCTTCGCCATGTCGGGCATGGTCTTCCTCCAGGCGCAGTACCTCCAGTTCGTCCTCGGCTACACGCCACTGGCCGCAGGATTCGCGCTCGTGCCTGCTGCGTTTGGAATGCTGTTCGGCACCGGTGTGGGCGCGCACGTGAACGCCAAATTCGGCGGCCGCATTGCGGTCGCCGCCGGCACGCTGCTCGCCGCGGTCGGCGTCGCCGTTCCGGCCGCCTTCGCTGACGGAGGCTCCTACCTACCGACCGGCGTCGGCCTGCTGCTGTTCGGTCTCGGCGCAGGAATCGCGATGCCGGCGGCGACCGACCTCATCATGGGCACCTTGCCTCCAGCTCGCGCCGGCGTCGGTTCTGCGGTCAACGACACGGTCCGCGAGCTCGGCGGCGCCCTCGGCGTCGCAGTGATCGGCAGCATCGCGGCCACGAGCTACGCGTCGACAATGCAGAACGAGCTCGGACGCTTCCCCAGCATCACCGAGCCGATGCATCACCTGCTGACTGACAACGTCGGCAGCGCACTGGGCGTGAGCAGTCACCTCGGCGTAAGCGGAACTGAGATCGCCTCCATTGCTCGGACCGCATTCGTCGACTCGATGAGCTCGTCGCTCTGGGTCGCAGTCGGCCTCGCGGCGGCAGCGACGGTCATCGCAATCACACAGCTCCCGCGTCACAAGCGGCACGGCGACGCGGAAGCGACTGATGGCAGTTCCTTGCACGTCAAGAACATCGCCGCTCCGACCGAGGCGACAGCCGAGCGTTACCACGCTCTGCGCGGCCACTTCTAAGCGCTCGTGACCGAGGGCCCGATTGGACCGGGCCCTCGGTCCCGCGCGTCGACCGGCGCCGGCTTGCCGGACGACGACTTGCCATGGTCGCCGAGACGGGATCTGGTCGAGGAACCCCGCGACCGCTTGACCCTCGCGGTCGGCTCGCTACCGTCGCGGTATGCATCGGGCCCGGTCGGGTTACGCAATCGGATTCATCGCGGCGGTGCTGTTCGGTGTAAGCACGCCGATCTCGAAGATGCTCCTCGACGATGTCGGCCCGCAGATGCTCGCCGGACTGTTGTACCTCGGCGCGTTCCTCGCCGTCTCGCCGTTCGTTCGGTTTGGCGCAGGCCGGAGCGAGGCTCGCCTGCGGCGCTCCGATGTTCCTCTGCTCACGGGCATCATCGTCACCGGGGGGATCGCGGCGCCCGTGCTGCTCATGCTGGGTCTGGAGCGCGTCACCGGCGTTGCTGGTTCGCTCCTCCTGAACCTCGAGGGACCCCTCACCCTCGTCGTGGGGATCATCGTGTTGCACGAGTACCTGGGCCGCCGGGCGGGGCTCGGGACGTTGGTGATCTTCATCGGTTCGGCGGTCATCGGGTTGCAGGGCGGGGCTGGTGATCTCAACCTGGTCGGTGCGGTGCTCGTCGTCAGTGCCTGCTTCGGTTGGGCCGTGGACAACAACCTGACGCAGCGGCTGTCGGTCCGTGACCCGTTCCAGATCGTTGCGGTGAAAACAGGCGTCGCCGCAGTGGTGAACATCGGCCTCGCGATGGTCAGAGGCGAGGCGTTGCCATCAATCGCGGTCCTTGGCGGCGCATTGGTGCTGGGCGCCGTCGCGTACGGCGTCAGCATCCTGCTCGACGCCTATGCGCTGCGAGCGCTTGGAGCGGTCCGAGAGGCGGCAGTGTTCGCGACCGCGCCGTTCGCGGGCGCGCTCCTTGCAGTCCCGCTCCTCTCCGAGTCCTGGAACGTGGTGGACGCGGCGGCGGCGACAGCGTTGGCGGTCGGCGTCGCACTGCTGATCGGAGACCGTCACGAGCATCAGCACGTGCACAGTTCGCTCGCGCACGACCATCGACACACGCACGATGAACACCATCAACACGAGCACCCGCCTGGAGTCGACCCGACCGAACCGCACAGCCACCCGCACGAGCACGAACCACTCGTGCACTCGCATCCGCACGTCAGCGACGTTCACCACCGTCACTCACACACCTGAGCAATACGAAGGCTCCCCCGGTGGCGCACGCGTGCTGCGGTCTGCATCCCGACTTCTAACGCGATTTCCAACGGGATCCTTGGTACGAGTTGGGACTCGTTGGTACTGGACGGCACGACGTCCGCCGAAACGTGAGACGGAATGGGCTTCGATGGCACTCGACGTCACTGGAAGGACGGAGGCTCGCCGCCTCATAACCCGAAGGGCGTAGGTTCAAATCCTACCCCCGCCACCATCGAGAACAGACGGTCAGAGGCCCCGCCGAGCGCGGGGCCTCTTGCCGTTCCGGAGCGGGGGCCAAGCTGTCAGGCGGGTACCGGTGCTTGACAGATCAGCTCGTGGCGAGCTTGGCCAGGTTGTCGAGGCTCTCGCTGAGCTTGTCTGCGGGGAAGATCGGGAACTGGAAGCGCTCCCGAGCCTCGGGTGTGGCGTTCGACCAGTCGTAGGTGAGGGTGACGTCCGTCTGGCCGCCGACCTCTGCGAGGTCGTAGCGCCACGTCCAGCGGCCGGAGTCGCGCCGGCCGTCCTCGACGTAGTAGCCGGGCTCCCACTCGATCGCGGTGGGCGGCTCGAATGCGACGACCCGGTTGGCGATCTCGTAGTCGCCGTCCGGGTGCTGGGGGTGGTACATCCCCATGTCGAACACCTGGCCCTCGGCGGTGAGGCGGACGCCCTCCTCGAGGGGTCCCTTCACCCAGCCGGTGCCGTCGATGTCGGCGTGCGTGGCCGGGTCCGCCAGCACGGCGAACACGGCGTCAGGCGACGCGTCGATCCGGCGCATGGCGGTCAAGTTCTCTTCGGTCATGGCTGCTCCGATCGCAGGGGTCACCGATTGAGACGCCGGGAACCCCGCGAACTCATCGGAGGGTCATCCGGTGACCGCGTTCTCGGGGACGAACTGACTGGGGTTGACGACGGCTGTGGTCGTGTGTAGTTTCCGGTTTAGTTAATTAGCCAATCAGGAAACTACGGGCGGCGAGATGACTCTTGTCCTTGACGAGGACCGACTCAGCGAGACGTTCGCAGCACTCGCGAACGCGACCCGGCGAGCCATCCTCGCTCGCCTCGCGGAGGAGGGTGAAGCGAGCGTGAACGAGCTCGCCGAGCCGTTCGACATGACGCTTCCGGCGATCTCGAAGCACATCAAGGTGTTGGAGCATGCCGGGTTGGTCACGCGAAGTCAGAGAGCGCAGTACCGGCCGTGCACCATCGATGCCGCACCGCTCGCGCAGGTCTCCTCGTGGGCCGAGCAGTACCGGTCGGTCTGGGAGGACCGCTTCGACCGGATGGACACCTACATCGAACAGTTCCGACCACAACCGAGGACAGGCAAGAACAATGACTGACGGCAACGACTCCGCGGACCGGCTCGTCATCGAGCGCACCTTCGATGCCCCGGCTGACTTCATCTGGCGGATGTGGACCGACCCCGATCGCTTCAAGGCGTGGTACGGGCCGACCGGCGCCACGATCCCGGTCGCGAACATGGACGTGCGCGTCGGCGGCACCCGGCTGGTGTGCATGGAGATGGAGACGCCCAACGGCACGATGCAGATGTGGTTCACCGGCGAGTACCGCGAGGTCGTCGAGAACCGGCGGCTCGTCTACACCGAGTCGATGTGCGACGAGGACGCCAACGTCTTGTCGCCGGCAGACATGGGCATGCCCGACGACCATCCCTCGACCACCGAGATCATCGTCGAGATCGAAGACCTCGGTGATCGCACGAAGATGGTGCTGACTCACATCGGCATTCCCGAAGGTTCGCCGGGTGCCACCGGCTGGACGATGGCGCTCGACAAGCTCGCCGCCTACGTCGCGCCATCGAACAGTCGATAGCTGATCGGCCCGCGGTCCGCGGGAGAATCCGGGTCAGGTGGCCGCGCAGGTCGACCGGCCACCGCCGTCGCTGCTGCACGCGCCGATGGCGGCCAGCGCGCAGCAGACGACCAGCGCGGCGAGCCGATCCAGGGTCGAGCCAGGCACATGGGGACGGTAGCCGGGTCGGTTCCACGGCGACCCAGTGGCGAACTCTTCCCGGCCTCGATGCGAGGCGTCGTGCTCGACGCTCCGGGTCCACCCGACGCGCTCCAAGTCCGCGAGCTCCGCGTGCCGACACCCCGAACGGGTGAGGTGTCGATCAGGTTCGAGGCGTTCGGCCTGAACCGTTCGGACGTGAGGACAACGTCGGTCGACAGGTTGCTTCGTTGATGGGCGTGAAACCCGTCTGCATGCGATAGCTCGCACCCGCTGTGGAGCGCCGGTTTCAGGAGCGCAGGACGTTGGCGAAGATCAACCAGGCGAGGAGGCTCTTCGCGCCGAAGCTCAGGCACAGGTAGCACGCCTCGCCGTGGAGGTAGCTGCGCCAGCGTCCGATCTGGAGGTACTGCAGCGCCATGTTCACTGCGAAGCTGAAGAAGAGGACGAACTCGACGGCGGTGATCACATAGACGAAGGTCGGCGGTCGGGTCGGACCGCCGAAGAGGTAGATCGAGATCGCGATCCAGGGGACGGCGCCGATCACCGAACCGAACCAGAAGGCACTCCAGTCGGTCGACCCCGGTTCCTGTTGGCGTTCCATCAGCACACCGAACAGGATCATCGCGGAGTTCGCCGCGAAGATCGCGAGCAGCGCGGCGACGTCGCGGATCCCGGTGAACATCGCGATGAGGACGATCATGATGGAGGCGCTGACGGAGTACTCGATCCACCGCGCGTAGTTCGATCGTCGGGCGAGGTTGGCTTCATACCAACGGTGGACGCCCGGCGATGCGACGATGAGATGGTCGGCGGCTGCGAGGATCAGGAACAGCGCGACGGCGCCGCCGATGCCGACAGTGAAGAGCACTTCGGTCGACGCGCTGCGCTGCACGGCGATCGGATCAGATCGGAGGAACGACGCGGTGACCGGCAACGAGAGCCCGTTGCTGAGAACCAACATCGCGATCGCCTCGAGACCCAGCGCAACGCCGACGCTGATGTTGGCGACGCGCAGCCGCCGGTAGGTGCGCCCCTCGGTATCGGGGCCGTTCGCGACCCGATCGGGTGTGGTTCCTTTCATCCGCGCTCCTTCCTGCGCCCGCGACGTTCTCCCTCTACGGAGCACCCCGGCGACCCGGTTGCCTCGCGGCCCATCAGTTGAGGAGAGTCTCGAGTTCGCGTACGACGGAGCTCGCAGGCGGCAGTGCGGCCGCCTCGTCGGCCAGCCGTTCGACCGCAGGGTCGTAGCGGCCCTCGAGCGCGGTCTCGAGCGCGCGAGCGATCGCTTCCGGTGTCTGGTCGTTCCCGACGAGGCACGATCCGAGGCCGAGCTCCTCGATCCGCTCGCCGTTGTGGAACTGGTCGGCGAACTGGGGCAGCACCACCATCGGCCTGCCCATGTGCACGGCGTCCTGGACCGTTCCGGCACCGCCGTGGGAGAGGACGACGCGTGCCGACGGGATGACCTCGCGGTGGGGTGCGAACTCCCGCAGGTCGACACGCTCGTGCACCGGCACGAGTGACGATGGATCGGAGCCCACGGTCAGGATGCAGCGGGCGTCGACCAGATCGATCGCGTCGGAGATCGTCTGCACCAGTCGCGCTCCGAGGTCGCCCTGGTGCATCACCTCGGTTCCGAGTGTCGCGTAGACGAGCGGTGGCTGCGCGGTGGGAGGCTGCACCCTCGGGAGGTCGAGGCCGAAGCGGTGGATGCGCATGGTCGTGCCGGTCGTGATGTCGAAGGTGGCGGGCGTCGCGGTCAGGACCAACTCGTCGCCCGGTGGGCCGTCGTGCGGGGCGAGGCCGTGGTCGGAGCGCAGCTGGTTCACGGCGTCGGCCATGAGTCCGATGAAGTAGCCCAGGGGGGAGAGCAGTCCACCGATCGCGATGGCCGAAGGCGTCGCCGTCTGCTCGGCAAGCACGGCGCCGGCGGGCTCCGCCGGGTCCCGCACCAGGAGGTCGGGTTGCAACTCGTCCCAGCTCTCCTGCAGGCCGGGCATCGCGGCGGAGGGCGAGAGGTATCCGAACCCGAGCGCGATTGCCTCCTCGGCGAACGACCCGTCGCCGGTCTCGGCGGCTCGGGCGAAGAGCTCGAGCTGCTGGGCTGAACGCCCTTCGACATCGGCGAAGGGTCTCACGTCGAACCCTCGGGACCGGATGGGTTCCGCAGCGGAGGCAGGACACGCGACGAGCACGGTGTGGCCGGCATCGCGCAGCGCCTCCATGACCGGCATGATCGGCATCCAGTGACCGGCGCCGGACGTCGTGGACATCAGCACCCGCATGGCGACCCTCCCCGGGTGGATGAACACCCGGTGATCACGTTACGTCGACCTGCAGATGTCGAGAAGGACGTCGTCCCGTCGCAAGACTTCGCTCGGACGCATCGGTGTCATCCCGGGAGTTCGTCGCGCCTGCGTCGCACCGGACCGAACGACCGGGTCCGTCGCCGAGATTCGCTCGGCGCGATCGCCGAGAGCCCACCGAGATGAGCGGATCACTCGATCTCGGTGCGCAGTTCGGATGCACGGCGCCTCTATCCGTCGGCAACTCGCAACCGGAGGCTTGGTCCTTTCACCGAGGCCGTTCCGGTCCGGTGCAGGCCTGGATCTCATGGCTTGACCGTGATCACAGCCTTGCCGACGAGCGTCCCGGCCTCCATGGCCGCCAAGGCGGCGGGAACCGCCTCGAGGTCGAACTGCTGTCCGATGGTCGGAGCGACCGCCCCGGAGGCGAGATGCGCGGCGAGGAGTTCGATGGACTCGAGCGACTCCTTGCTCACGAAGAAGGCAAGCCGTTGCTTCACGAACGGCGACAGCAGCGCCGCGCGGAGTTGACGTCCGATGCCGCCCGTGAGTCGGTCGCCGTCTTCGCCGCCGACGATCACGAGCGTGCCGGTCGGGGTGAGGGCTCGACGAAGCCGGGCGAGGTTGTTGCGTCCGCCGGTATCGATGATCAGGTCGTATCGCTGCTCGCCGTCGTCGATGTGCTGGACGGTGTAGTCGATGACGTGGTCGGCCCCGATGGCCCGGACCGCGTCGAGCTTGGCGGTGCTCGCGACGCCGGTCACGGTCGCACCCAGCGCGCTCGCGAGTTGGACCGCGAACGAACCGACGCCACCTGATGCTCCGAGCACCAGCACCTGCTGACCGGGCTCGATCTTGCCGACGGTGGTCAGGGCCTGCAGCGCAGTGATGCCCGAGATCGTCGAGGCCGCGGCTTGTTCGAACGAGATGTTCGCCGGCTTGTGGACCAGCTTGGACTCCTTGGCCCTCGCGAACTCCGCGAACGTGCCGGTGCCGACGCCGAACACGTCGTCGCCGATCGCGAATCGCGTGACATCACGGCCGACCGCAACGACCCGCCCGGCGACGTCCATGCCGGGGACCGGGTTCTTGGGCTTGGTCAGGCCGTAGCCCATGACCCGCACGAGGTAGGGCAACCCGGTCACGAGATGCCACACGCCCCGGTCGAGCCCGGCGGCGACGACCTCGATCAACACCTCGTCGGCCGCGATGGTCGGCCGCTCGACGGTGGTGAGCTCCAACACGTCCGCCGACCCGTAGGCCCGCTGCGTGATCGCTCGCATCGAAGTGTTCGCCCCCGGCTCCGCGGATCGTTCGCTCGTCTGCTGCATGACGCTTCCTCCAAGACTCGTACTTAGTACTGGTCGGCTGTCGTGTACCCTAACCCGTACTTAGTACGATCGTGCAAGTGGAAATCTCACAGGAGACCCCAATGACGTCATCCGGCTCCGCCACGACGAAGCGGCCACGGCTCAGTGCCGAACGGGTCCTCGACGGCGCCATGGCACTCGCCGACGAGATCGGCGTCGCTGCGTTCACGATCCGCAGGCTCGCCGATGCGCTCGACACCAAGCCGATGACCATCTATCACCATGTCGCCGGCAAGGACGCCATCTTCGACGGGATGGTCGACCGGGTCTTCGCCGAGATCGAACGGCCCCCGGTGGACCTCGAGTGGAAGTCTGCGATTCGGCACCGATGCTGCTCAGCACGAGCGGCGCTCGCTCGACACCGGTGGGCCGCGCCCCTCATGGAGTCCCGCACGCATCCCGGACCCGAGACACTCGGACACCACGACGCCGTGCTCGCATGCCTCCGGCGGGGTGGGCTCTCGTGGGCGATGACGGCGCACGCGTACGCACTCGTCGACAGCTACGTCTACGGGTTCGCGCTCCAGGAGGCGAACCTCCCGGCCACCGGCGGTGCCGACATGGCCGAGTTGGCCGAGAGCATCGTCGAACCCATGTCGGAGGGCGCCTACCCGCACCTCGTGGAGTTCACCGCAGAGCACGTGCTCCAGCCGGGTTACGACTTCCGGGCAGAGTTCGAGTTCGGCCTCGACGTGATCCTCGACGGGCTCGAACAGCGCGCCTGAGCGTCGGCCGTCGATCGCGGCACCGTCCCTCAGGACACCCCGGTCGTGCTCGTGTGACCGTCCCGGCGTCGCGGATTCCGTACGCGTCGCCAGTCAAAATCGGGGAGATCTTGGTGTTGACTGATTCGGTCGGCGATTCGGTACCCCGTTGGACCGGGTAGACGGTGTTCATGGATCGATTCGAAGAACTCCTCGAACTTGAACACGCGGGTTGGAGGTCGCTGTGTGAAGGGACCGGCAGTGACTTCTATGGGTCGATCATGTCCGAGGAGGCCAAGATGGTTCTTGCCGATGGCACGGTGATGAGCCGGAGCGAGGTGGTCGACGCGTTGTCCGACGCGCCGCCGTGGAGTTCCTATGCGATCAAGGATCCGATCACGGTGCCCGTAGGGTCCGAAGCAGTCGCGCTCGTGTATCTCGGGACCGGACACCGAGACGGTGGCGAGGACTTCACCGGAGTCATGACCAGCGTGTACGTGCGGCAAGGGTCCGAGTGGAGGCTCGCTGTCTACCAGCAGACCGTCACATCCGAACACGGCCACTGAGCGAGAGGCCGACGGACCTCTCCAGGACTGTTCCGATGTCGAGAGAACGTCGCGACTGGCGTCATCCGGTCAACCCCGGTGGACCGTGCAAGGAGCCGCTCGCAACGCGGACCGAACGTGGGAGGGACTCCTCGACCGCGGCGGCCAGCACCTCATCGACCCCCGCCTTGACGATCTGACTCAGTTCAGTAATCTCTGAACTCAGAGGTAGCTGAAATGACGGAGGTCGCAGCGGTGATTTCGGATCCGGTGGTCCTGTTCGAACGTGCGGGAACGAACGCGGTTGCGGTCGCAGCACAGGTACGCGCGGAGCAGCGGGGCGCGCCGACGCCGTGCGCCGAGTGGGATGTCGAGGACCTGCTCGGACACATGGTGGGGGGTACGGGTTACCTCCTGACGGCGCTCGGGATCGACAGCCCGCCGGTTGGGACCGACGCGGAGTCGTACCGTGTCGCGGTGTCGCGGTGCGTTGCATCCCTGCGCCGACCCGGCGTGCTCGAGATCCGCTGCATGTCGCCCGCAGGTTTCGAGTGGTCGGTCGCCGAAGCAACCTCGGGTACCGCGATGGATCAACTCGTCCACACGTGGGACCTCGCGGTTGCGATCGACGCCGACCGCCGGCTCGATCCCGAAGTGGTCGACGCGGTCGTCGAGATGTTCGTGCCCCAGATGCCGGAGATCGGACGGTCCGCCGGCATCGTCGGACCCGAGGTGCCGGTCCCGGACGACGCCTCGGCCCAGGACCGGCTGCTCGGCGCGATGGGACGGCGGCCCTGAATCGCGACGACCCGCTCGACGATGCCGTCCGGGCCATGGGTCACCCGGGTCGGCGCGCGATGCTGCGGCTCGCCCGCGACGAAGAGCGCACTGCCTCTGAGCTCGCCGAGATCGCGAACCTGTCGCCGTCGGCGGCGAGCCCGCACCTCAAGGTGTTGCGAGAAACAGGCCTGATGCACGTGCGGGTCGACGCGAAGCGTCGCCTGTACCGCGTTGATCTTCAACGCCTGGCCGAGGTGCGCGGCGCGTTGGACGATCTGTGGGGCGACCGCCTCGAGGCGATCAAGGTGAAAGCCGAGGTCGGCCGCCCCACCCGCACCCGAAGCAAGCGGACGGCGTGAAGCTCGTCGAGCGACGACTCTTCATCGACGCGCCGCCCGCCCGGGTCTACGAGCTGCTCACCGATCCCGCGTTGCTCGTCGAGTGGATGGCTCCGGTCGCCGATCTCGACCCACAGCCTGGCGGCTCCCTGACCTGGACCCACCTCAACGGCGACAGCGTCATCGGAGCGTTCGTGGAGTTGGTCCCGGCCCGGCGGATCGTGTTCACGTACGGCTGGGAGCGCGAGGACGTCGGCATTCCGCCGGGGTCCACGACCGTCGAGATCGACCTCCTACCGAAGGACGGCGGCACCGACCTGCGTCTGGTCCACCGCGGCCTCGCCGGACCGATGGCTGATGCGCACGACGGCGGGTGGAGCAACTACCTCGCTCGTCTGAGCGCGGTCGCGGAAGGGAGAGATCCGGGTCCCGACCCGCTCGCCTCTTCGCGCGTCCCCAGCGAAGGAGCATCGGGGCGAAACGAGTGAGCGCCGCCCGACTCCGGGGGAGTCGAAGACTGCAGCGGAGTACGCAAGCTCGCCGCCTCCGTCGCCCGGGCCCCTGCGTCATTGACGTCTGTTCGCGCACGGGCTTACTGTCGCCGCCGCGCTCGAGAAGGCGAAGCTGGGAGAGCGCATGGAGTGCGCTCAGGGGAGCGTGCCCTACCGTCATGGAAGGAACGGTCGATGGTCAGATCCGCTGGTGTGAAGGCGGGCTTCGTCGGAGCCCTTGTCATTGCAATTGCGCTGGGATTCACCGGTGGCGCGGCGTTCGCCGGCACGTCCGGTGGGCGCACGGGGTACACGTGCACCGGAGGGGAGATCCCTTCGGGAACCTACGCGAGCATCACGGTGGTCGGCGCGTGCAGCGTGCCGGCTGATGCGGTGATCGACGTCGCCGGGAGCATCCGTGTGCTCGGAGGTGCTGTGCTCGACGCGCAGAGCGCCCCCTCGACCATCACCGTCGGCCGCGACGTCTTTGGCGCGCGAGGGTCGATGGTCGGACTGGGTTGCCAGCCACCTGAGTACACCGGGAACTCCGGGCATCCCTGCGAGACGGAGCCCGAAGGACACTCCACCATCGTCGTGCACGGCAACGTCGTGATCGTCGGAGCGGTCGGCGTGTTCCTGAACGGGATCGAGGTCGCGGGCCACGTGACCGTGCTGGGCGGTGGCTCCGACATTCCGTGGTCGATCAAGAACAACACGATCCACGGCAACCTCGCGGTCGGCGGGCAGACGGAGGAGTGGATCGGCATCCTGTTCAACACGATCGACGGGAACGTGCTGCTCGCAGCCATCACGTTGACCGGCGCCGATGACGAGACCGGCTCGGGCACCAACTCGCTCTTCGTGGTGCGCAACTCGATCGGTCGCAACATCGCGTGCCTCGGGGTGGATCCCGGCGTGTTCGGCTACGGGAACAGCATCAGCCAGCGCGCGCTCGGTCAGTGCGCACCACTGGCGAACGGCTGACCGCTCGCGGTGAGCAGGCACGTTCGAAAGGCCCTTTCCGGGGGACCGGAAAGGGCCTTTCCGAACCTGCGGACTCCAGTGGACTCGGCGCCGCCGACCGTTCGCTCGAGCGAAGCAAGCGTGTGCTAACAAGCAGCGTGTCCCCGACCAGTGAGCTCGACGACGCACTCGCGGCGCTCGTCGGGCAGCCGATCTCGACGGGTGGGCCGAGCGTCGCGCCCGATCCGGTGAACGCGCCGATGATCCGTCACTGGACCGCCGCGTTCGAGGACGCCAACCCGGTGTACGTCGATGCAGCAGCCGCCGCCTCGTCCCGGCACGGTGAGATCGTTGCTCCCCCGCTCATGCTCCAGACCTGGACCATGGCGACGCCGATGATCACCGGTCTCCGCGAGCGCGGCGGCTCTCCGGTCGAGGGGGAGAGCGCCGAGGTGCTGCGCCTGCTCGACGAGGCCGGCTTCGTCGGGACGCTCGCGACGAACTCCGAGTTCGAGATCGACCGGTACCTGAGCCTCGGCGACGTCGTGTCGGCGGAGACCGTCCTCGAGTCGGTGTCGCCCGAGAAGCACACACGCATCGGGCCCGGACGATTCGTCACGTGGGTCACCACCTACACCGACGCGACCGGCGACCGGATCGGGCGGCAGATCTTCCGCATCTTGAAGTTCGACCCGAGCGGCCTCGTCGACGGCGGCGCGTCGTGAGCCTTCCGACCCGACTCGCGCCGTCGGTGTCGCCGGATACACAGTTCTTCTGGGACGGTCTGCGCGGGCGCCGCCTCCTCGTACAGCGATGCGACGGGTGCGCCGCGTTGCGCCACCCGCCGCGGCCTATGTGCCCGAGGTGCCATTCGTTGTCGTGGACCGCGGTCGAGTCGTCGGGGCGCGGGACCATTCTCTCCGGTGTGGTGATGCGCCATCCGCGGTATCCCTGGTTCGAGACCGACCCCGTCGTCGTGCTGGTCGAGCTGGAGGAGGGGTGGCGGCTCGTTGCGAACCTCATCGGTGTCGAGTCGGCCGACGACGTCATGGGCATGGCGGTCGAGGTCACCTACGAGGACTTCGAGGGAGACCTGACGTTGCCGATCTTCCGGACGGCACGTCGGTGAGCGTCGACGGTGCCGGCGTTCGGGTCGGCGACGAGCTGCCGCCGCTCGTCATCAACGTGACTGCGAGCGTGATCGTGGCCGGCGCGATCGCGTCGCGAGACTTCATGCCGGTGCATCACGACCGCGACTACGCACAAGCCCAGGGCGCGCCCGACATCTTCATGAACATCCTCTCCGACACCGGGTACTGCAGTCGGTTCCTCACCGACTGGGCTGGACCGGACGCGCGGATCCGCCGTCTCGCGATCCGGTTGGGGGTGCCCGTCCACCCGGGGCACACGCTCACCTACACGGGCACGGTCACCGACGTTCGCGACGACGGGCGACGAAACGCTGATCGACGTGGCGTTCAGCGCGACCGACGACCTCGGCGAGCACGTCGGCGGCACTGCGGAGGTCGGCGTGCCGCGGGGTGGGGCGTGAGCTCGCTCGCCGGCCAGGCCGCGATCGCGGGGATCGGACAGACCGAGTTCTCGAAGGAGTCGGGCCGCACCGAGCTCCAGCTCGCGTGCGAGTGCGTGCTCGCAGCGCTCGATGATGCCGGCCTCGCGGCCGCCGACGTCGATGGCCTCGTGACGTTCACGCTCGACTCGAGCGAGGAGATGGAGGTGGCCCGCAACCTCGGCATGGAACGACTCTCGATGTTCGCACGCATCCCTTACGGCGGGGGAGCATCGGCGGCCAGCGTGATGCAGGCCGCGATGGCCGTCGCCACCGGCGCCGCGGAGGTCGTCGTCTGCTACCGCGCGTTCAACGAGCGCTCGGGGATGCGCTTCGGCGACATCGGCGGCTCTCTCGGCGCGGGACTCCCGCTCTGGCTGTCGTGGTACGCGCCGTTCGGGCTGCTCTCGCCCGCCGGATGGGTGGGTCTGCACGCTCGCCGGTACATGGAGACCTACGGCGTCACGAACGAGGACTTCGCACCGATCGCTGTGGTCGATCGTGCCCACGCGGCGACGAACCCCGGCGCGTGGTTCTACGAACGACCGATCACGATCGAGGACCACCAGGCGTCGCGCTGGATCGTGGAGCCCGTCCTCCGGCTCCTCGACTGCTGCCAGGAGAGCGATGGAGGCGTCGCGCTCGTCGTCACGTCGGTCGAGCGCGCGCGCGATCTGCGCCAGCCGGTGGCAGTCGTCGAGGCGGCGGCGCAGGGCGCGTCGGGCGACGGCGAGATGATGACGAGCTACTACCGCGACGACCTGACGGGCCTTCCCGAGATGGGGGTCGTCGCCGACCAGCTCTGGCATCAGTCGGGTCTCGGTCCCGAAGACATCTCGACCGCGTTCCTGTACGACCACTTCACGCCGTTCGTCCTCATGCAGCTCGAGGAGCTCGGGTTCTGCGGGAAGGGCGAGGCGAAGGACTTCGCGACGGTCGATCGACTGTCGCTCGGTGGTGCGCTGCCGATCAACACGAGTGGCGGCTTGCTCGGCGAGGCTTACATCCACGGGATGAACGGCATCACGGAGTGTGTGCGCCAGCTCCGAGGCACCGCAGTGAACCAGGTCCCGGACGTCGAACACGTGCTCGTGACCGCGGGCACCGGCGTGCCCACGAGCGGCCTGGTGCTCGGAATCGACTGAACCGCGATCGGCTACGTGAGCCGGTAGAGCACGAACTGTGGGTGGTCCACGTCGAGCACCTCGACCGTCGCGAAGCCGGCGTCGGTCGCGTAGCGGCGCATCGTGTCCGGTCGGATGACGGTCCCGGTGCCCGCGCCGCCATCCTGCATGGAGACGGCGAGGCAATGCAGCGTGCTGAACGCGTAGAAAAAGCGTTCCATCTCGTTGGTCGGCACCGAGAACGAGTCTTCGGTTCGTTCATCGACCACGAGCACCGTCCCGCGTCGGCCGGCGAGCGACTGCATCGTGCGCAAGATCCCGACCGGGTCGGGCACGTCGTGGATCATCTCGATGGCCATGACGAGGTCGTACTCGCCGTCGATCGTCGGGTCGGCGGCGTCACGCAGCTCGAACCGGGCGCGGTCGGCGACCCCGGCTTCGGTCGCCGCCTGCTGCGCCGCGGCGATCGAAGCCGGGTCGAGGTCGTAGCCGTCGACCTCGGCGTTCGGGTACGCGCGGGCGATCGTGATCGCGGCGAGGCCCTCTCCGCAGCCGACCTCGGCGATCCGGACCCGCTCGCCCGAGTCGAGCTTCGCCTGGACCTCGGGCAATGCCGGTAGCCAGTTTTGGGTCAGGTGGTTGACGAACACCGGACGAGTGAAGGCGGCCTGGACGTCGTGGAGATCGAAGAGCCCGAACGCCGCGCCCGTGCCCTCCCGGAACTCCTCGACCATGATGTCGATCGCTTTCCCGACCCACGGTGCCACCGCCGCGCACGGCTTCATGCACGCTTCGCTGTCGTCGTCGAGCAAGACATGCGCGTGCGCGTTCGGGAGCTCGAACCGCCGATCGTCGGGGTCCTTCGTCGCCTCGTCCACCTCGACCACACCCGCGACCGTTTGCTGCTCGAGCCATTCGCGCGCGTACCGCTGCGCAACGCCGGCTCGACGCGCCAGCGCTGAGGCTGTGACCGGCCCCGCGCCCGCGAGCGCCTCGTAGAGGCCCAGGCGAATCCCGAGTTCGACGTTCGCGAGCTCCATCGTCGCCAAGCACGCTCCGAACAGACTCCCCGCGAAGTTCTCGACCTTGCTCGCGTCGGCCTCGGACAACTCGATCGTCGGCATGCTGACCCTCCCGCTGGATGCTCGAAGCAGTTTGACTTTCCAACTGCCGCGAGATCAACCACACGCTGACCCGGACTCTCGCACTGCGGGTCAGATCCGCGTAGCGTTTCCCGAGAAGTCGGCGATCGACTGATCTGGGAGGATGGCGGCCGTGGACACCCGAGCCGACGACCGGTCGCTCATCTCCGATCTTGTCGTCGCGTACGCCTACGCGGTCGACGAGAGCGACTGGTCGGCGTTCGAGTCGTTGTTCGTTCCCGGTGCTTCCATCGACTACCGGTCGTCGGGTGGAATCGCCGGGACGCCGTCGGAGGTCGCGGCGTGGATGCCCGGCGCGATGGCACTGTTCTCCTGGTCGATGCACTCGATCTCCACGCACCGTCTGGAGTTCACGGACGAGCGGAAGGCGACGGGATCGCTGCACGCGTTCGCCCGTCACGGCCTCACGTGGGAGGGCGTCGACGAGTTGATGGACGTGAACGTGATCTACCGCGACGAGTACCTCCGGACCGACAACGGCTGGCTCTTCGCGTCGCGCCGGGAGGACACGCTGCACGTCGCCGGCGGCCGCTTCGCCGAACTCGTCACCCGGACTCTCCCCGGGTGAGCACCGTCGGGTTCGGTCGGCGACAGGAGGATCTCACCGCGGACCTGCTCACCGAAGTGCTCTCGGTCAACCACCCGGGGGTCCGGGTTGATGCGGTCGAAGTCTTGGCGACCAAACGGTGCGGTGACGGCATCGCGTCGACGGCTGATCGCATGGTGCTCGACTTGACCTACGCACCGGGTTCGGCCGGTGACGTTCCCGAGCGCCTCGTCCTGAAGACGATGCTGGTCTCGCCGCACGCACCATCGGAGATGTACGAGACCGAGGTGCGCTTCTACAACGAGGTACGCCCGTCGTTGTCGGTGGAGACTCCCCACTGCTACGCCGCGTCCTTCGACCCGGAGACGGGTCAGTTCGGGCTGCTCCTCGAGGACCTGACCGAGCGCGGCGCGCGGTTCCCGAACGCGACCACTTCCGTGTCGGTCGAAGAGGTCGGCGCGCTGCTCGATCAGCTTGCCTCGTTGCACGCCGAGTTCTGGCAGTCGCCGCGGTTCGCGGCCGATCTGGCGTGGGTCGCGACACCGAGGGCCGGTGGCATGTCGGACATCTTCGAGCAGCACGGACTGGCGATCATCTCCGACCAGGTCCGGCGCCATCCGTTCAAGCAGGAGCTGATCGCCCCGCTGGGCCTCGACATCGACGCGCTCTGGGTGGCGCTCGCTGCGGCAGAGCGGTCACTCGATGACGCACCCGTCACGCTGCTGCACGGTGACTCGCACGTCGCCAACACCTATCTCCTGCCCGACGGCACGGGCGGACTGCTCGACTGGCAGCTCCAGGTGCGTGGGTGCTGGGCACACGACGTCGTGTACCTCCTCTCGACCGCGCTCGAACCGCCCGTCCGACGCGCCGAGGGCAGAGGCCTGCTCGGCAGGTATCTCGATGCGTTGATCTCGCGTGGCGTGCACGACGCGCCGAGCCCGGACGAGGCGTGGGAGTGGTGCAGGCGCGCGGTCTTGTGGGGGCTGGTCATCGGCTGGCTGATCACTCCGCCGGAGAACTACGGCCCCGAGATCACCGCCGCCAACACGGAGCGGATGGTGGCCGCGGTCCAGGACTTCGACGCGCTCGGCGCGATTGCCGATCAGGCGCAGGTGGTTCTCGACCCTCATCCGGCGGACGCGGTTCCCCACGTCGACAGCTAGGTTCGCCCTCACCGGTCACCGGGGAGGGGATGGTTCGGTCTCATCGATGGCAAGGTCACAGGGACGGCGCGACGAAGCGATTGCGGATGGTGCCGATGCCTTCGATCCAGGTCTCGAGTGTTTCGCCGACCTGGAGGAAGCGGGGCGGTTTCGAGCTGACGCCGACTCCGGCCGGGGTGCCGGTGAAGATGATGTCGCCGGGAAGCAGGGGCAGCACCGCGGAGAGCTCGGCGACGAGGCTCGGCACCGAGAAGATGAGGTCACTGGTGCGTGCGTCCTGCACGGTCGTACCGTCGATCGAGCAGCCGAGCCCGAGATCATCCGGGTCGGCGACCTCGTCGGGTGTGACGAGCCACGGACCCGTCGGTCCGAAGCCGCGGTACGACTTTCCGAGTGAGAACTGGCCACCGGCGGCGAACTGCACGGTCCGCTCCGAGATGTCCTGGCCGACCGTCAGCCCGGCGATGTGCGCCCACGCGTCGGCTTCGGCGACGCGGTCGGCCCGCGTGCCGATGACCGCGACGAGCTCGACCTCCCAGTCGACGGTCGCGCCTGCGAGCTCGACGTCGGCGAAGGGGCCGGTGAGCGACGCAGGGAACTTCGTGAACGTCGCGGGCACCTCCGGCACGGCCAGGCCGGACTCCTCCGCGTGCGAGCGGTAGTTGAGGCCGATCGCGAAGACCTGGCGCGGCTGCGGAACGGGCGACCCGAGATCGCCCTGGTCGTAGGGCGCAGCTTCGGAGAGGTCGGCGCCGGCGACCCACGCGGTGAGCGCGGCCCAGTCCTCGTACAGCGCTTGCACGTCGGGACCGAACTGCCCGTGGGACGCGGTGGCGAGGTCGATGGCTCCGGCGTCGGTGATCAGGGCGGCGCGCCCGTTGAGGTTGGCGAGCTTCATCACGTTCCCGTTCGATCGGCGGTCCGGACATGTTGATCAGCCGATCAAAGATCTGTCAACCGGGCGAATCAACCGCAGTAGGTTGACAGCGGTGGCGAAGGACGTGACGAGGCTCGAGGATCGGACCCGGCGACCGTCGGCCGATCCGACCCGCGACCGGATCCTCGTCGCCGCGGCCGACCTGTTCGCGGAGCGTTCCTTCGACGGCGCGACCACCCGGGAGATCGCGGCTCGAGCGGGTGTCGCCCAACCACTCCTCAACTACCACTACCGGTCGAAGGACGAGCTCTGGCGCGCGGCGGTGGACTCGCTCTTCGAGTCACTGACCAGCTCGATGGCGACGCACCTCGAGGAGCTGCGCGACGTGGACGACCTCACCCGCGCCAAGCTCCAGGTGCGCGAGTTCGTCACCTTCTCGGCGCGCAATCCGCAGCTCCACCGCATCATCACGCAGGAGTCGAAGTCCGACGGCGCGCGCATGGACTACCTCGTCGACAACCACGTGCGCCCGATGTACGAGGGCACGGTTGCGCTCTTCGAGCACCTGGTCCGCGACGGCGTCGTCCCCGACATCCCGCCCGCGCACCTCTATTACATCCTCACCGGCGCCGGGCCGACGATGTTCGTGCTCGCGCCCGAATGTCGTCGTCTCACCGGGCTCGATCCTGAGTCCGACGACGTGATCGAGGCGCACGCCGACGCCGTCTGCACGTTGCTCTTCGGTCAGCCCTGACCACGTGGGCGCTCCCCGAGGGGCTCTTGACAGAACCCTGATCAGTTGATCAGGATCGGCCCGATCGGGGGATCGCCATGACCGCGCTTCGAGAGGACCTCTGATGAACCACCAGATCGAGCTCGGCTACCTCGTCCTCGAGCTTCCGCAGCCCGACGCGATCACACCCGTGCTGGCCGATGTGGTCGGACTCGTCCCCGGCGAACCGGCAACCGGAGCGCGTACGTGGCGCGACGACGCGCGTGCACAGCGGATCGTGGTGCAGCCCGGGCCGGCGAACGACGCGGTCGCCGTCGGCTTCGAGGCCGTCGACGCCGCGGCCTTCGACGCGACCGCGGAGCGGCTGCGTACGATCGGCGCCGACCTCGTCGAAGGCACCGCAGATGACCTCACGGCGCGGCGGGTCAGCCGCCTGGTCCGCACCGTCGCTCCGTGGGGAGTCGAGCTCGAGCTCGTGCTCGGGCTCGAGGATGCCGCCACCCCGTACTCGTCACCACTCGTGCCGGGTGGGTTCCTCACCGAGGGCGTCGGGTTCGGGCACGTCGTGTTCGCGACCATGAGCTTCGACGAGTCGGTCCGCTTCGTGACCGAGGGTCTCGGGCTCGCTCAGTCCGACTGGCTCGAGACCGAGCTCGCGCCCGGGATCAACCTCGAGGTCCGGTTCTTCCACTGCAACGCGCGGCACCACACGGTGGCCCTCGCGCGGGCGCCCTTCGAGCTCCCGCAGGTGCTCCACCACGTGATGTTCGAGGCGAACTCCCGCGACGACGTCGGCGCGGCGTTCGACCGCGCGTGGGAGGCGGAGCTGCCGATCCCGAGCGGGCTGGGCCGTCACGACAACGACGGGATGTTCAGCTTCTACCTGCAGACGCCGGCCGGCTTCCAGATCGAGTTCGGCCATGGCGCGCGAGTCGTCGACGACGACTGGGACGACGACCGGCTCTACCACCGCACCAGCGCTTGGGGTCACCAGCCGCTGCAACGCCCATGAGCCCCGCCGAAGGTGCCGCTGTCCGCGACACGCTCGACTGCGACGTCGCGATCGTCGGCGCGGGGCCGTCGGGGCTCGTGCTCGCGATCTTGCTCGCGCAGCTCGGACGGTCGGTCGTCGTGCTGGAGCAGTGGCCCGCGCCGTACACACTGCCGCGCGCCGTGCACTTCGACGACGAGGTCGGCCGCTTGCTCCAGTCGTGCGGGATCGGTGACGAGCTGCGCGCGGTCACCGAGCCCGCGGAGGTGTACGAGTGGCGCAACGCCGCGGGCACGACGTTGCTTCGGTTCGGTCGTATCGGCACGGGCGCATCCGGATGGCCGTTCTCGTCGATGTTCTGCCAGCCGGACCTCGAGGCAGCCCTGGAAACGCGGGCCGACCTGCTCCCGACGATCGATGTCCGCCGCGGAGTCGCGGTCGATGCACTCGAACAGCACGCGGACTTCGTGGCCGCCGGCACCAGCTCCGGCGACGTTGTCCGAGCGCGCTATGTCGTGGGCTGCGACGGTGCCAACTCGACCGTGCGCGACCTGCTCGACATCGGCGTCGACGACCGAGGGTTCTTCTTCGACTGGTTGATCGTCGACGTCATCCTCGACGAACCGCGCGTGTTCGACCCGATCAACCTGCAGATCTGCGATCCGAACCGACCGACCACCGCGGTGTCGGGAGGGCCCGGGCGCCGACGGTGGGAGTTCATGCGGCTGCCCGACGAGACGCGTGAGGCGCTCAATCAGGAAGCCGTCGCGTGGAAGCTCCTCGAGCCCTGGGACGTGCACCCGGGCAACGCGCGCATCGAACGCCACGCGGTGTACACGTTCCAGGCTCGCGTCGCCGACCGGTGGCAGGACAACCGCGTCTTCCTCGCGGGCGATGCCGCGCACCTGATGCCGCCGTTCGCGGGCCAGGGCATGTGCTCCGGGATCCGCGACGCGGCCAACCTCGCGTGGAAGCTCGACCTGGTCGTGACCGGCCGCGCGGCACCGGCACTCCTCGCAACGTACGAGGAGGAGCGGAGGCCCGGCGCAGTTGCCGCCATCGACACGTCGATCGCCCTCGGTGAGGTCATCTGCGTCGCCGACCCCGACGAGGCTGCGGCTCGTGACGAGGCCATGGCTTCGGCCGTCACCGGCGCAGTGTCCGAGGTGCCCGGACAGCCCCACCTCGAGTCCGGGGTCATCGACCCGAGCTCGCCACTCGCGGGGGAGCGGATCCCACAGGCGAACCTCGACGGCCGCTGGTTCGACGACGTTCACGGCGCGGGTTGGCGCCTCGTGACCGACGATCCCGCGTTCGACGAACTCGAACCCCGACTCGTCGACTGGTTCGGCGCCATCGGTGGCACCGTGGTCGCTGTCGCGGACACAGCACGTGACTTCACTGCCTGGCTGCGCAGCCACGACGTGCGCTGGGTCCTCGCGCGACCCGACTTCCACATCTTCGGCACCGCGACGGGCGTGCCGGGCGCAGCCGTGCTCATCGAGCAGCTCCGCAGCCAGCTGCAGAACGCAACGTGATGCAACGCGGGCACGATCTGTTCACCGTCGAGCTCACCCGACCGGCCGGGCGGAGGGCCCGTGCTTCGCGCTGAGCCGGATCGGGTGACTCGTCATCGGGTGAACGTGAGGTGGGTGACGCCGCCGGGCGTCGAGACTGCCTCCACGGCGTACTGCTGCTCCAACGCCTCCAGGCCGTCCCACAACCGAACCCCGCGTCCGAGCAGGATCGGCACCAGCACGACGTGCAGGTGGTCGACGAGGCCGGCGGCGAGGAACTCACGCACCATCGTCGGTCCTCCGCCGATGCGGACGTCCTGACCGGCGGCGGCGTCTCGCGCCACCTCGAGTGCCTCCGCCGGCGCGGCGTCGAGGAAGTGGAACGTCGTACCACCCTCCATCGGAAGCGACGGGCGCGGACTGTGGGTCAAGACGTAGGTCGGCGTGTGGAACGGCGGGTTGTCGCCCCACCACCCACGCCACTCCGGGTCGTCCTGCCAGCCCGGAGGGCCGAACTTGTGCGCGCCCATGATCTCCGCACCGATCCCGGGTCCGTGCCGCTCGGCCAGCGCGTCGTCGACGCCCTCGGTGCCGCCCGACTCGCCGAGGACTTCGCCGCGACCGAATCGAGTGGCGAGCATCCACTCGTGGAGCCGGTGTCCGGCATGGCCGAACGGCGTGTCGAGGGCCTGCCCCTCGCCGGTGGCGAACCCGTCGAGCGAGATCGAGAAGTTGTGGATTCGGACGCGCGACATGGCGGCTCCTTCGGTTGGCGGTCGCTCGGACTGGTTGACCTGTCCCGCGGCGAGATCTCATCGGCCGTGGGATTCAAGCGCCACCGAGATGATGGGCGAGATTCTGCACCGTCTGCAGACCGAGTTCGAGCGCGCCGCTCCCCGAGTCGGTCCAGTTGGCGGTCAACCCGTCGAATGTTGATCCGACGCGAGGATCGGCGTCAGTGCTCCGTACAACGCGCCGAGGCACATGTCGCGGAGCTCGACGCGTGTCGTCGATTCATTCTCGAGCCAGTCCACGCAGAGCACGCGGACGAACACGAGCCAGCTCATCAACACCGCGGACAACGCTTCGGGGCGGTCGATGTCGATTGCGTCGAGCAGACGCTCCCGGATCACCGCGAGCTCATCGGAGATGATCGCCTGGATGGTCGGGTCGCCCGCCAGCACCCGATTCGCGGTGAGCACGGTGTTGCGGTTCGCGATGAAGTAGTCGATGTGGGCGTCGAGTCCGGCCGACACCTGCTCGTCGAGCGGTCGTTCGTCGTCGAGCTCGGTCACCGCGATGAGGCGTTCCGCCGCGCGCTGGTACACCGCGCCGAACAGGTCGCGCTTCGACGGGAAGTGGCGGTAGAGGAGCGCGCGTGAGACGCCGGCGCGTTCGGCAACGGCTTCCATCAGCACATCGTCATAGGCCCGGGCGGCGAACAGCTGGGCGCTGATGTCGATCAGGTCGAGACGACGTTCCTCGCGGGTCAGCCGGCGGCGGGTGGCCATCCATCCCCACGCTAGTTGACGTCTGTCAACCAGGGGTCCTACGATCCCGTTCTCGGTAGACAGTTGTCTACCGGGAGCTCGTTGGCACGGAGGGGGTGCGCACCATGGCCAAGACACTGAAGTGGCTCTTGGTGCTGATGGGGATCTCGTGCATCGCCATCGGCGCGGCCCACCTCTGCTTCGGCATCGCGTCGGTGCCCGGCGAGGCAGGCGCGAGCGCAACGGTCGACAGCCGCGAACGCTTCTACGGCGCGATCTTCGCCGGGTACGGGATCGCGTGGATCTGGGCGGCTCGCCAGTCGCCGATCTCGCCCACCGCCGTGCGATGGCTGGCCGGGGTCTTTCTGCTCGGTGGCGTCGGCCGGCTGGTCTCGCTCGCGGTGCACGGCAGTCCCGATTGGTTCCAGGTCGTGTTGACCGTGTTGGAGTTCGTCCTCCCGATTCCGTTCTTCGTGCTGGCAACCGCGGACGTGAATGCCGCTGCCGCACGGGGAGAGCCAACCGGGGTCGTCGCGCCGACCATGTGAGGACTCAACGCGCTCTGATCGTCACGCGGGGGGGTGGAGGTGGTGGGTTCGATCGGGGGGTGCCGGCTCGTCTTCGCCGACGAAGTCGGTGTCGGAGAAGGTATAGGGGAAGTAGGGCGCTTCCATGACCCGACCGAGTCGGGGACGGAGGTTTCCGAAAGCTCGGTACACGTCGCGGTAGTTCTGCCCGATGTACTCCTCGAGGATCTCCTTCCACGACCGCGGCTGCGTTCGGATGAACGTCTCCATCGCTGCGGTGAGGTCGGCTTCGCTCATCGGAGTGACACCTGCCGGAGCTTCACCGAGCGCGTACGGCGCGCTGCCGTCGAAGTCGGTGCGGGTGTACTGGTTGCCCCAGGGGATGGTGCAGTCGAACCCGATCTTCGAGATCGTGGCCGGGGGGTCGTCCCTCGCGATGGTCGGGTCGACGGTCATGGTGTTCATGGCCGGGAGGATCATCGTGTCCCGGATCGGGTCGAAGCGGAACGCCATCGCCCACTTGACCTTGTTGTCGTCCCAGATGTCGACGTCCTCGTCGAACACCCACGCCAGCTTCGGGATCGCCATCTTCGAAGCGCCGAGCATCACCGCGAGGGCCTGCTTCCCGTCGCCGGCGCCCTGCTTCTTGATCTTGGCGTACACCATGTTCGACAGGCCGCCGGGGTCGGCGCGCACCTCGAGCACATCGATCGCGGAGTCCTTCAGCGCACCGAAGATGTCGGCCTCCACCGCCGGGAGCTGCAGCATGTTGTCGGTGAACCAGGGGTGGCCACACCCGATGGTGGCGTACTGGAAGATCCCGTTCTTGCGGTGGGTGATGGCCTTCACCACCACCCTCGGGTTGTGCTTGAGGCCGCCGCCGTACATGCCGGTGAACTCGCCGAACGGGGCCTCGTCGTGGGTCCAGCCCTCGGTGGCCATGATCTCGCACTCGAGCACGATCTCGGCGTTGGCGGGCACGAGGAGATCGATGGTCTCGCACTGCACGAGCTCGGCCGGTGCGCCGTAGAAGCTGCCGAGCACCTCGAAGTCGTCGACGTCGGGCGGGAAGCCCTTCAGCGCGGAGAGCTTGTCGAGGATCGGCGCGCCGATGACGATCGCCGCTTCGAGGTTCTTGCCCTTGGCCGCCGCGGCCATCGCGTTGAGCCGAGTCCGATGCGACGTGCAGGTCACGTCGAGGCTGCGCTCGTTTCGACTGCGGTACATGCTCCGATAGAAGCCCCAGTTGTACGTACCGGTGTCGGGGTCCTTGCTGACGACCAGGTTGTCGTCGGAGTAGGACTGCCCGTCGCGTTCGTGGTGCAGGAACATCGGGAAGATGGTCATGTCGACGTCGTCGCCGGTGAGGATGACGTCCTTGCACGGCGCGGTGTCGACGACGACGGGCTTCACCCGGCCCTGCGCCGCGTCGACCATCTTCAGGCCGGTCTCGGCCTTGGCGCAGCCCATGGCCCAGGCGTACTGGTCCTGGTTCGAGTACGCGTTGGCGAGGAACTGGAAGTCAGAGCCGACCACGTTCTCGACGAGCACCGCGGTGGTGGGATGGTCCTCCATCACCTGGGGCAGCTCGTCGACCCGCGTCGGTTCGGTGACCCGCACGAGCATTCCGGCGGCCTCCAGGTCGGCGACGAAGTCGGGAAGGCTCTGCTGCGGCATCGGTCGTGCTCCTCAGGTCCACGCCGGCGCGTCGCCGGACAGGGATCGGTCTTCAGGGTGGACGTCGGCGCCGCCTTCCCACCGGGGCACGAGGTCCTCGGTGAGCTCGATGTCGAACAGGTCGAGGAGGCGACTGACCGTGTGGTCGACGACGTCTTCGAGCCGTTCGGGGCGGTGATAGAACGCGGGGACCGGGGGCATGCAGATCGCACCCATCTCCGTCACCTGGGTCATGAGCCGCAGATGCCCGAGGTGGAGCGGTGTCTCCCGTACGGCGAGCACGAGAGGTCGACGCTCCTTCAGCGTCACGTCGGCGGCCCGTTGGATCAGGTTGTCGCCGTAGGAGTTCGCGATTCCCGAGAGGGTCTTCACTGTGCACGGCACGACGATCATGCCGTCGGTCCGGAACGATCCGGAGGCCACGGCGGCGCCGATGTCGCCGATGCGGTAGGTGACGTCGGCGAGCTTGCCGACCTGCTTCGCCGAGTAGTCGGTCTCGAGCGTCAGCGTCCGACGAGCTGATCCGCTGATCACGAGATGCGTCTCGACGTCGTCGACCTGTCCGAGCACCTCGAGTAGACGCACGGCGAACACGACGCCGCTGGCGCCGGTCATGCCGACGACGATGCGCCGGGGCCGAACGCTGCGCCGACCGGATGGAGTGTGCACGTGGGATCCCATGGTCCGGCCTACGCGAAGACGGGGCGGTGTTCGCCCGTCTCCAAGTAGCGCTGCAACTGGAAGATCAGAGCCCCCCAATAGGTGTTGCACCGGCGGAAGGCGTCGTCGTCCTCGGGCCATCCGAGGTGGGTGAGGCGCACCGTGGTGCGGCCGTCGTCGCCCGTGGCAGAGGAGTAGATCGCCTGCGTGCCGACCGAGTTGCCGGGACCTTCCGTGCAGGTCCACACGACCTCACCTGGTCCCGGCTGCTCGACCGACCAGCGGAACAAGGGATGCTGGGTGGCGCGGAACTCGATGACACCTTCGGGCGGTGACGCCGCCATCGCCGCGCTGTACCAGGCCGAGAGCCCTTCGTGCGTCGTCACGGCCAACGCGACCTCTTCGGGAGTCGCGGCGACGCGGACCTCGTGTTCGATGACTGCCGGACCAGCCGGCGCACTCCTGCTCATCGCGAGCTCCTGTCGTGTCGATCGTCGAGCGTGAAAGCCATTCGCGGAGCATCGGAAGCCGGGTCCGGTCCCTTGAGGCTCATCAGGAACGTTGCCCATTTCGTGCTGCAGTGGTGCGTCGGCGGATCGGGTCAGGGTGCGGGGTCGGGAGGTGAGTAGGGACACGCCATGTCGATCGCGGGTGGCGTGGCGCTGATCAGGAAGTCGGCGAGCGCGGTGTCGACGCACTCGGACTGGCTCAGTCCGAAGGTGCCGTGGATGCCGCCGACGAGGGTGATCGCCCGCATCGTGGGGTAGGCGCGCGCCATGTTGACGGCCCACTGGTAGGGCGTCTCGCCGTCGCGGGTCGCGTTGGAGATCATCCCCGGGATCGGTGGCCCGTACCGCCTCGGCCGGGGCACCGGCTGGGGTTCGGCTCCGTCGTAGCCGTTGCAGGTGGTGAGGTAGTCGACACCGAGGGAACCGCCGTAGATCGGCCCTTCGCGGACGATGCCTCGCAGCAGGTCCTGCTGACGGGTGTTCGAGATCCGGTCGGAGAAGTCCTGGCACACGACCGCCGACCAGAGGCTGCCCGCGGTGCCGGTGCTCGGACTCTGCAAGCTCTTGTCTGTGAGCGTCCGCCGCGCCGCGTCCTGTTCGGTTGCGGTGCCGAAGAGGGCGTTCCACGAGACGTTCACCGCCTGCGCGGCCTGCGCCCAACTCGTCTCCCCGGTGATCGGGTAGAAGTCGACGCCGTCGTTCAGTGTGTCGAGCAGATCCCATCGGGTGTAGCGCGTCCCGTCGGGGAGGGGGATGGTGCTCCGGGTGAGCTTCGCCATCACCTCGTCGAACTTCGCGCGCAGCCCGTTGGCCTGCAGGAAGAAGCCGATCGAGTGGTCCGGTGCCACCGATCCCGCGCTGATCCCGGCGAGGTCGATCTGCGGGTCCATGTTGCCGTCGAAGACCATCGCCCGGACCCGATCGGGGAACAGCTGCGCGTAGGTGGAGCCGAGCAGGGAGCCGTAGGAGATGCCCCAGTACGTGATCTTGTCGTCGCCGACCGCGACGCGGATCGCGTCGAGGTCGTGGGCGCCGTCGACGGTGCCCGCGTGTTCGACGAGGTCTCGGTTCGCGTCGAAGCAGCGCGCGTTGGCGCGCGACACCTGTTGCTGGCGTGCGGCCAGGACCGCTCGCCACCGCACCGCCCCCGTTGCCGGTCGGGTGGGCTTGGGGATGTTGCAACCGGGGCCCTCGAGCGCCGGGGTGGACGCGCCGATGCCGCGCGGGTCGTAGGTGACGAAGTCGAAGCTCGCGCGCACAGACTCCGGGAGCAGGAACGCGATCATCGCCAGGCCGACGCCCGACTGGCCGGGTCCACCGGGGTTGAGGAAGAGCGTTCCCCGGTGCTCGGCCGCGGAGCCGGTTGCCGGCAATCTCACCACGGCCAACGTGACCTGCTTGCCGGTCGGATGGCTGCGGTCGAGCGGCCGCACGAACGGCGCGCACTCGAACCCATCGAGGCTGTTGTCGTCGACGCGCTTCCAGCGTTCGAACGCCGCATCACTGCAGGGCTTCCAGTCGAGCGCGCCCGCTTGCACCGGGTCGACAGCGTCGGCCGCGTCGGCCGCGCTGGCGCCGTCGTTGTCGGCAGCCCCGCGTGTTGCTCCCGCCGGAGCACCGGGCGTGAGCAGCGCGATGCCTGTGGCAAGCACGGCGATGACCAGTTTCGACGGAAGACGCACCCACGATGCGTCGGACGCCCGGCGAGCCGGCTTGAGCAGTTCATCTCGGTGCTGTGGCCCGTTCCCGGTGGGCCGATGCAAGATTCGAGCTGGTGGATCGGGAGTCGACCTCGAGGGAGTCGCCGTACGATCGGTGCCCGGCGTGCTCCACCTCGAGCCGATCGTCCTCGGCGCGGGCACCCCACTGTTCGTCGGTGCCGCTCGACGTGAACTGCAGCAGCGTGAGGTCCGGGTGTCGAGGAACGCCACCCAGCTGACCTACGACGCGGTCGCAACAGGCGCGAGCAGAGCTGCTGCTACCCGAGCTCGGTACGTCATCCCGACCTCGTGACCATCTACCACCAGGCCGAGAGTTCTGACACGCTGCGGGTGGGCGAAGGCTCTGCTGAGATCCGCCCGTCACACGATCACATCCGACGCTCACAGAAGGCAGGACCCCAATGCCCACCGTCATCGCGTACCACGACGTGAAGGACCTCGATCTCTGGCTCGCCTCGCCCGTCAGGGACGAGGCGTTCGCCACGATCGGAATCACCGGCATCCGCACCTTCGTCGACCCGACGAACCCGCAGAAGGTCGGACTCCTCTTCGACGTCCCCGACATGGACGCCCTGCTGGCAGCCCTGCAGAGCCCCGAGTTCGCCGAGGCCGAGGCCAAGGACGGCGTGGTCCCCGAAACCATCGTGATGCTCGTCGAGTCGTAGCGGACCAGCGCGGAGCGAGGCCCACGTCGGTTGGGCCTCGCTCCGTCATCACGTGCCAACCTGACGTCGGCCAGCTGCGGATCCCGCGGCGCGCACCGACGACCGAGAGGCGGGTTCGTGAAGCACTGGGTGACCTATCCGCTCGTCGTGCATCCGTACGATCCGGCGTTCGTCTCGCACGATGCACTCGTGCGCTTCGCCCGCACGGCGGAGGCGGCGGGCTTCGACGGCATCGGCTTCACCGACCATCCCGCCCCGTCGCACAAGTGGCTCCAGGCCGGCGGTCACGACGCTCTCGATCCCCTCGCCGCGCTCGCGTTCGTCGCCGCGGTCACCGAACGGCTCCTGCTCATCCCGAACATCCTCGTGCTCCCGTATCGCAACCCGTTTCTCGTCGCCAAGTCGGTCGCCACCATCGACGCCCTGTCCGGCGGTCGGTTCGTCCTCGCGACGGCGGCGGGCTACCAACGTTCGGAGTACCGCGCCCTCGGCGTCGACTTCGAGCAGCGCAACGAGCTGTTCGACGAAGCGATCGCCGTGATGCGCGGCGTGTGGACGGTCGATGACTTCAGCTTCGAAGGATCGACGTTCACTGCATCCGGGCAGACGGCCAATCCGAAACCGCAGTCGGTTCCGATCTGGATCGGGGGCAACAGCGGCCGGGCCCGTCGACGCGTCGCCGAAGTCGGAGACGGCTGGAGTCCGTTCCCGGCACCGGCGGCGTTGACCCGTTCGGTGAAGACGCCGGCGCTCGAGACCGTCGATGACCTGGCTCGCATGCTCGACGACCTGTGGCGGAAGGTCGACGTCGCGGGTCGTGACCGAGGATCGATCGACGTCGCCTTCGGAACTCCTGCTGGTGGTCCGGTCGGCGCTCCCGACTTCGATGCCGATGCCCACTGCGATGGGCTCGAGGAGCTCGCGACGCTGGGGGTGACGTGGAACAGCGTCGGCGTCCCCGGCGATTCGTTGGCCCACGCGCTCGAAGCGCTCGAGCAGTACGGCGAGCTCGTGATCCGAGCCGTCTGAAGGTCAGTCGCGGAGTTGTTCCAGGAGGTGCAGGTCGTCGCGGCAGGCCCAGTGCTCGACGATCATCCCGTCGGAGACCCGCCAGATGTGGATGAACGTCCACGCGGCCGGACGATCCGAGACGGTCGTGCCGGCGAGCAGCGGCATCGTGGATGCCCGGTGGGTCCCGCGCAGGGTGAGGTGCTGCGCGACGAGATCACCATCGCCGATGAGGTGGTGTTCTTCGACGGTGACCGGCCCGAGGTCGTGGTCGATGATGCCGAGGATCAGCTTCAGTCCGTCGCGACCCTGCGGACCGGCTGCGTGGTTCACCATGTCTTCGGCGACGAGATCGTCGAGAGCCGTGTCGTCGCCCGCCTGCTGCCGTCGGAGCAGCTCGTCGACGACGTCCTTCGCACTCCGCTGGCCCATGCCGCCATCCTCCCCCAATCGCGCCGCGCCCCGCAGCGATCCTCGGTCGAGCACTGACGCGCGGCTGTAACCGTGGATCCATACACTCCCTGAGATGGCAGCTGTCCCGGAGACCCAGTACGCGCAGAGCGGCGAGCTGAGCATCGCGTATCAGACCATCGGCGACGGGCCGCTCGACGTGCTGCTCGTCCCGGGCTTCGTCTCGAACGTCGAGCTCATGTGGGATCGGCCGTCCCAGGCCCACATGCTCCGCCGCCTCGCGGGAATCGGCCGGCTCATCGTCTTCGACAAGCGAGGGACCGGTTGCTCGGATCGTTCGCTGGGAACGGGGAGTGCCGAAGACCGGATGGACGACCTGCGGGCGGTGGCCGACGCCGCCGGCGTCGAGAGTGCAAACCTCATCGGCTTGTCGGAAGGCGGGCCCCTTGCGGTCTTGTTCGCATCGACGTTCCCCGAGCGCGTCCGGTCGTTGGTCCTCTGGGGCACGTTCGCCCGAACGCTCTGGGCCCCCGACTACGAAGAGGGACTCGACCCCGACCTCGTGGAGGCGTTCATCGAAGACATCCGCGCCAAGTGGGGAACCGGAGAAGCCCTCCGGGGCTTCCTGGGCGGCGTCGACGACAGCATGCTGGCGGAAGTGGGTCGCTACGAGCGCCAGACCGCTTCGCCGGGCGCGGCCGCGACCATCCTGCGTCACAACGTGAACATGGACGTGCGCCACGCGCTCGGCGCGCTGCAGGTGCCAACGATGGTCGTCAGCCGCACCGACGATCCCATCGTGCCCCTGCGCGCCGGGAAGTACCTCGCGCGGCACATCCGCGACGCGAAGTTCGCCGAGCTGCCCGGCGCGTTCCATGTCGGAGCAAACCTCGGCGACGACGACGATGTCCTCGACGTCGTCGAGGAGTTCGTGACCGGTGCACCGGTGCGACGAGACGACGACGTCGATCGGGTGCTCAAGACGGTGTTGTTCACCGACATCGTCGATTCAACGGTGCAAGCGTCGGAGCTCGGTGACCGGGCGTGGCGGACGCTCTTGGAGCAACACGACGCGTACGCGGCGAATGCGGTCGAGGCGCAGCGTGGAGTCGTCGTCAAGCGGACCGGCGATGGGCTCCTCGCTACGTTCGACGGACCGGGTCGGGGCGTACGCGCCGCGTTGGCGGTTCGCGACGCCGTACGCCCGTTGGGCATTCACGTCCGGGCCGGTCTGCACACGGGTGAGATCGAGCGGCGCGGTGACGATGTCGCGGGCATCGGGGTGCACATCGGTGCCCGCGTGGGCTCACTCGCCGGCCCGGGTGAGGTGCTGGTCACCAACACGGTGAAGGACCTCGTGATCGGTTCTGACCTCGGCTTCGACGACCGTGGGACGCAGGTGCTCAAGGGTGTTCCCGGTGAGTGGCACCTCTGGGCGTCGGCCTGAGCCACCCGAGCGGGGAGCACGGAGGGCTTCGCGTCGGAGCGTACGCTCCCACCCGATGACGACGCACGAGCACCGCACCGTCGAGCGCAACTGCGACGTTGCCGTCGTCGGCGGATCGGCCGCCGGACTCGCGGCCGCGCTCCAACTCGGTCGCCAGCGGCGCTCGGTGATCGTCGTCGACGCCGGTGAGCCGCGCAACGCCCCTGCCGCGCACATGCACAGCTACCTCGGACACGAGGGTGTGGCGCCGTCGGAGCTGCTGAGGATCGGTCGCGACGAGGTCCGCAGCTACGGCGGCGAGGTGATCGACGGCCGCGTCGTCGACGTGACCCGGACCGACGACGACCGCTTCCGCCTCGAGCTCGTCGGCGGCCACGCCGTGCTCGCCCGCCGCGTGCTGGCCGCAACCGGGCTGGTCGACGAACTCCCCGACATCGAGGGCGTGGCCGACCACTGGGGTGGCGACGTCATCCACTGTCCCTTCTGTCACGGGTTCGAGGTCCGCGACCAGCGCATCGTGCAGATCGTGACCCATCCGATGGGGCTCCACCCGGCGCGTCTGTTCCGCCAACTGACCACCCGGCTCACCCTCGTGCTCCACGACGGGGTCGACGCTCGCGCTCCCGAAGTCGAGATCCTGCGGGCCGCGGGGGTGCAGGTCGTCGACGAGCGCGTCCGCCGCATCGTCACCGGCGACGACGGACACGTCGCCGCGGTCGAGTTGGCCGACGGCAACCGCTTCGAGGCCGACGCGGTCGTGGTCGGGACGCGGTTCAGAGCCCGGGCCGAGGCGTTCGCGACCTTGGGCCTCCGGCCGACGGAGCACCCGAACGGGCTCGGCGACTTCGTCGAGACGGATGCGACCGGAGCGACGGCCGTCTCCCACCTGTCCGCAGCGGGCAACGTGACCGACCCGGTCCAGCAGGTGTTGCCCGCCGCGGCCGATGGAAGCTGGGTCGGCGCGATGATCAGCTCGAGTCTCGCCCAGGAAGACGTCGAGGCTGCTGCCCGACCCTCGGCGAACGAGGCCGACTGGGATCGGCGCTACGAGGGCGACCGGCTGTGGAGCGGCAACCCCAACGGCACCCTCGTCGACGAGATCGCAGGGCTCACGCCCGGCCGCGCGCTCGACGTCGGAGCCGGGGAAGGTGGTGATGCCATCTGGTTGGCCGAGCACGGCTGGAACGTGACTGCGAGCGACATCTCGCAGCGGGCGCTCGATCGTCTCGGCGCCGAGGCGCAGCGACGCAGTCGATCGGTCACGTGTGCACGCACCGACGCCAATGCGTTCGAAGCGTTCGAGCGGGAGGCGTTCGACCTCGTCACGGCGCAGTACGCGTCGATCCCGCGCACGCCCGACGGTCGGGGTGTCCACAACGTGCTCGGCGCAGTTGCCCCGGGTGGGACGCTCCTCGTGGTGAGCCACGACCTCGAACCGATGCGCACCCCGATCGACACGCGGGAACAGAGCCGACCCTTCGACCCCGACGCGTACGTTCGGGTCGAGGACTTCGCGGCGGTGCTCGCTGCATCGCCGGAATGGGAGATCGAGGTGCACGAGAAGCGTCCGCGTGGCGCCGGCTCGGCCTCGGCGCAGCACCACGTCGACGACCTCGTGCTGCGCGCCCGGCGAACCGACGACTGACGGACAAGGATGCGGGAGGAACCGTGATGAAGAAGCTCGAGCTGTCGGATGGCCGTGACCTCGCCTACGACGAGTACGGCGACCCGGGCGGCACACCCGTGATCTTCAACCACGGGCTCTCCGACTCCGCGCTGATCCGCAACCCCGACGAGGCACTGACGGCATCGCTCGGGGTGCGCGTGATCGCGGCCGACCAGCCCGGTGTGGGTGGCTCCTCGCCGCAGAGGGGCCGCAAGATGGTCGACTGGGGGAACGACATGGAAGAGCTCGCCGACGCGCTCGGACTGGGTCAGTTCGCCGTCGCCGGCCACTCGGGTGGCTCGCCGCACGCGCTCGCGATCCCGTACCGGCTGCCCGACCGGGTCACGAAGATCGTGCTCGCCTCGCCCGTTGCCCCGCTCGACGAGAAGGGCATGGGCAAGCTCATGATCAACAAGGACCTCAAGCTCGTCGCGAAGCTCCACCACCTCCATCACCTCGTCAAATGGGGCTCGGACTACTCGGCCAAGAAGGCCGAGAAGGACATCCCGAGCTTCGTCGAAGCCACAGCCGATGACGACGAATCGGATCGCGACACGTTCCTCTCGGACCCGGCACAGCGCGCGATGTTCGAGGCGTCGTTCACCGCCGGGATGATCCAGGGCGGTGAAGGCATCTACGAGATGACATTGGCACTCTGGGACTGGGGCTTTCGGCCCGAAGACGTCGCGCATCACGTCGAGCTGTTCTACGGCGATGCCGACGACATACTCGACCCGAAGATGCCGCTGCACCTCGCCGACCGGCTCCCCGACTGCACCACGCACGTCTGGCCGGGCGCGGGGCACTACGGCTTCGTGGACCGTGATCGCTGGACGCAGTTCTTCCAAGCCGCGGCGTGACCACCGCGCCGACGGTCAGGGGGCGCGGTTGGAGCCGGCTTCGGCAGCGATGCTCGGGGCCAGGTCCTCGTGGGTCGCAGCCAGCTCGAACTCCCGGATGTGCGGAGGGATCGACATCGAAGTGCGCGCGCCGATGTCGAACGCGAGGTTGACGATCTCGAACGTGATCAGCAGATCGCCGCGGTCGACGTCGTAGGCCCAGAGGATCCGGTGTGACGTCTTGTCCCGCAGACCGATCACCGCGCTGAAGCTCTGGATGCGGTCGCCGGCACGCGGGAGACGCGCGACCCGCAGGCGGGTCTCCATCGATGCCCAGCCCATCCGGATGCCACCCGGGCCTTCGTGCACCATCTCCGGAGTCCGGTGGTTCACCGGCTCTCCGGCCCAGGCGAGCATCGGCGCGTTCGACCGGAGGTACGCACCGTCGGCCTCGCACTCGTCGGCACCGACCGTCCGCACCTTGCGCATCGCGAGTTGACGGTCTTGGAGGACGAACAGCTCGGGCGCGGTCGCGACGGGATCGGTGTCGAGCGCGATGCTGCGCGTGGCGCCGTGTGCGGGCACCGGCACGATCGCTCCGCTTGCGAAGTCGACGATCGGATCGGGGAGCGGCACCGCCGCGCCCGTCGGGCCCTCGGCGCGGAGGCGATGGAAGAAGGTGGCCGCGAGTGCCTCGGTGTCTTCGTTCGCGAGCTCGTGGTACAAGCGGAGCGAGTCGGCATCGACGCCGATCACGCCACTGCGCACCACGAGTCGCGCGCCGGCCAGTTGTTCGGCGTGGTGGCGGGTGTAGAGGTCGATCGGGCGGAGCTTGACCCCGGTCTGCTCAGCGAGACCACGGAGCAGTTCCGCAGTCCCGGCCTGGGCGTTCACGCCGTAGAAGCGGACGTTCATGTGACCGAGATGGTCGATCTGGTCCTCGGTCACCGTGCTGCGGTGGGTCGTGGCCAGGTTGGCTGCCGTCGTGTCGTCGATCGGTCGATCCTGTCGGACGGCCTGCCGCGGCGGCAATTCAGGCCCGCAGACTCGGTTGCGTCCCGGCCCCCCGAGGCCGGCCGGCCTGGCAGGATCACCGCATGGCGATGAGCTACGGCATCCACCTGCCGCAGTACGGACGGGTCGCCGGCGGCGACGCAGTGGCCCGCGCGGCCCGGCACGCGGAGGACCTCGGCTTCAGCGACGTGTGGGTGAGCGACCACGTCGTGCATCCGGCCGAGCAGACGTATCCGTCACCGTTCCTCCTCGACCCGTTCGCCACGCTGAGTTGGGCGGCGGCCGTCACCACCCGCGTCCGCCTCGGTACGAGCGTGCTCGTCGTGCCGCAGCACAACCCCGTCTGGCTGGCCAACCACCTCGCGAGCGTCGACGCCATGAGCGGCGGGCGCCTGATCGTCGGGGCGGGGATCGGGTGGAGCAAGCGCGAGTACGACGCGCTCGGTCAGTCGTTCGAGACCAGGGGCCGGAGGATGGACGAGATCCTCGATCTGCTCCATGCCGCATGGAGCGACGATCCCGTGACGTTCGACGGTGCCGGGCACCACCTCGACGCGATCCGGTTCCTCCCGAAGCCTGCCGGCGACATCCCGATCTGGATCGGGGGTGGAGTCGAGGCGTCGTTCCGCCGCGCCGTTGCCAAGGGCGACGGCTTCCACGTCGTGGGCCTGAAGCCGCCGGAGGTGGCCCCGATCGTGCAGCGTCTGCGGCGCGATCGGCCGGAGCCGTCGTTCACCATCTCGGCCCGGACGGGCTGGGACCCGCAGGGGATGGACCCCGGTCTCATCAGTGAGGAGAACGCGGCGTTCGAGGCGGCGGGCGTCCAGCACATGGTGGCCGCGCCGTGGCAGAAGGACCTCGACGCCTGGCTCCGCTCCATGGATCTCCTCGCGGAGATCGTCCGCCCGGGCGGTCGGCGATGACCGCGCACCGGATCGAGGTCATCGACGTGCGCGTGGCGCGGCCTTCGTTCCTCGCGACCACTCGCCAGGGTGAAGTCACGAGCGCGATCGCGAAGCACCCGCTCGATCCGAACGATCACGCCACGGTCGATCTCGGATCGTTGAACCTCGCCGGCGACGATCAGGCCGACCGGACCGTTCACGGCGGGCCCGACAAGTCGGTGTACTGCTACCCGTCGGAGCACGGCGACGGCCTGGAGCCTCGACGGATTCGATCTCCCGCCCGGCTCGGTCGGCGAGAACGTCGTGCTGCACGGCGCGACCGAATCCCAGGTGCGCATCGGCGACGTCTGGCGTTGGGGTGACGCGGTCGTGCAGATCAGCCAGCCACGTGCGCCGTGCTTCAAGCTCTCGCTGCACACGGGGCGACGCGACATCGCTCCCGCCATGATCGCAGCGGGCCGATGCGGTTGGTATCTGCGCACGCTCGAGCCCGGCGCGGTGCCGGTGCGCGGAACGATCGACGTGATCGACTCGAATCCAGCGAGCGCCACACTGGCCGAGACGTTCGCCGTGATGTTCCCCGGCGCGAGACGAGAGGCCGACGACGCTGATGTCGTGGCCCGAGTCCTCGCGTCACCCGCCCTCGCGCCCGAATGGATCGGGTACCTGCGCGCCCGCAACCCGCTCGCCGGCTCGCGCTGACGTCAGAGGGTGTCGACTTCCCAGAGCTTGATCCCGCCGAGGATGCCGGCGGTGTTGTCGACGAGCGTGGCGCGGTGCCCGAGGTCGACCTCGAGCTTGCGGGCGTTGCCGCCACCCACGTAGAGGTGATCGAAGTGGAGGAGCGCGTCGAACATCTCGACCGCTTCCAGCACGCGCTTGCTCCAGCGGGCGTTGCCGATCCGCCGTCGGGTCTTGTTCCCGATCTCGTCCTGGAACGTGCCCTTGCCGCGGAACGGCATGAGCGCGAGCTCGAGGTGCGGCATGGGGGTGCCGTCGTTGAAGATCGCGGTCCCGAGGCCGGTGCCCAGCGTGAGCACGAGCTCCAGGCCGGTGCCGGAGATCACGGCAAGGCCCTGCATGTCGGCGTCGTTCGACAGTCGGGTCGGCTTGCCGAGCCGCCCCTCGAGCTCGGCGGCCAGCGGGAAGCCGGCCCAGGCCTCCACGAGCTTGCGTGAGAGCGGCGTGCCCGGCCCGCGCTTGGTCGACAGGTTCGGCGCGGTGAGGACCCGTCCGTCGCGGACGAAGCCGGGGAAACCGACCGAGATGCGATCCCACGGGGGGAGGTCGTAGGTGAGCTTGTCGAGCGCGCGGACGAGGGTGCGGGGTGGGCAGGGATACGGCGTCTTCGTGCGGACCCGAGGCACGATCTTCGCTCCGGCGGCGTCGAGGACGGAGGCCTTGAGGCCGGTCCCGCCGATGTCGATCGCCAGCGTCGTCGGAGCCGTGTTGCTCTCGGCGGGGGAGGCCGCGTCGGCGCTGTCGCCTTCGGTCATGGCCCGGAGCCTAAGTCGGAGAGATTGTCAGTTGACACTTACGTAAGTCATCACTTACAGTAGGGCTCATGGACGCAGCGTTCAAAGCCCTCGCGGAACCCCGCCGCCGGGCGATCCTCCGGTTGGTGTGGTCACAGGAGCTCCCGGCGACCGTGATCGCCGAGCAGTTTCCCGAGGTCTCCCGCCCCGCGGTGTCGCAACACCTCACCGTCCTGAAGGAGGCCCGACTCGTGACCGAGCGCCGCGCCGGCACCCGACGTCTGTACTCGGCCAACACCCGGACGATGGCCGACCTGCGGGCGTTCCTCGACGACTACTGGACCTCCGGGCTCGAGCGACTGCGCGACGTCGCCGAAGCGGCCGAGGACCGCAAGCGAGCAGAGATCTCCGATCGAAGCGAGACCCCCGAACCGAAAGGCAGGCCCTGATGGCAGACCTCGTCCGCGAGATCATGATCGACGCCACACCCGAAACGATCTGGCCGTTCCTCGTCGAACCCGACCGGCACGGCGAGTGGTTGGGCACGATCGTCGACATCGACCCCCGACCCGGCGGCCACTACCGGGTGCTCGTGTACGGGGAGCACCAGTCGGTCGGCGAGTACGTCGAGGTCGTGCCGCTCGAACGCGTCCTGTTCACGTTCGGCTGGGACGAAGAGGGGAACCCGATCACTCCGGGTTCGACCACGGTCGAGATCTCCCTCCACCCCGAAGGCGACAAGACCCTCGTGCGTCTCGCCCACCGCGGTCTCCCGGCCGACGCCGTGAGCGACCACACCGGTGGCTGGGACCGCTACCTCGATCGTCTCTCCACGAGCGTCATGGGTGGCGATCCGGGACCCGACACCGCGCCGCCCGAAGCGGGCTGACTACCGCTTCGGTGGGAGCGAGCCGGCATACGCCGTCCCGATCACGACCCACTTCGAGAGTTGCCGTTTGGTGCGGAGGTGCTCCGGCGGGATCCGCAGCCATCCCCGCATCGGCCGGCCGCGCATCTCGACGACGCGAGCGGCAGTGGTGGCGAGGAGCGTGTCGACCCTCGCCGGGTCGACCCGCACCATCACGCCACCCTGCCCGCTCGCGGCGATCGCCATGTGGCCGCCGATGAGGAAGGCGAGACCACCGAACATCTTCTGCTCGGTGAAGCGCAACTCGGCTCCGATCAGCTCCCGAATCCGATCCGCGAGGTCCTCGTCGTAGGCCACGCACGGATCGTAGGGGTTCGGGAGCTTCAGTCGTCGGCCGCGGTCGAGAACGCGTGGATGCGGTCCCGGGTGAAGGTGATGATGTCGGCGTCGCTCATCGAAGCGCCGCGGCGGACCGTTGCCGCAAAGCTCGCGGCCCCGAGCACGTCGCGGAGCTCGTCGACGAGCAGCACGATCCGCTCCGCGTCGGACGGCACGATCGGCAGCGCGTACGCGGCTCCTGCCGCACTCAGCGCCCCGTGAAGCGTCGCGGCGCCATGATGGTCGCGGAGCTGCATGAGGATCCCGAACACGTGTCGAAGCGACAACCACTGGTTCGCCCAGTCGCCGCCGCGGTACCAGAGGTCGATCACGTCGGCGTAGCGCGCGAGCGCCGCACGTGGATGACCTTGGCGGGCCTGCAGCGACAGCACCTCGGTGAGGGCGAACGCCTGGATCCACCGGTTGCCCGCGCCCTGCGCGAGATCGGCTGCGTGCTGCAGGTGCGCGTCGGCTTCGACGGGATCGGTGCCCTCGAGGGAAAGGCCGAGTGCATACGCGGCTTGCGCCTTCGCCGTCGGAGAACCGGATGCGCGGCCCGCAGCGAGGGACTCGCCGGCAAGATGGGCGCCGCGGACGCTGTCGCCGAGGCTGGTGTACGCGACCGACTGCATGTAGAGCGCGTGCGCGAGGCGTGCCGACGAACCTTCGCGAGCCGACTCGATCATGCCGCGCATCCACGAGGTCGCCCGCTCGGAGTCACCCTGGTAGAAGATCGCGTTGGCGAGGGTGCGTTCCGCCAGACCCGAGCTGTCGGTGTGTAGCTCTCCGGCGAGCGCGACCGCCTGTCGTCCGCAGTCGATGGCGGCCTCGACCTCACCGCGCACGAATCGTCCGTAGGCGGTGACGGCGAGTGCGACCGGACCGCGCGGATGGTCGAGGGCCCCCGGGAGCCGGATCACCTCGTCGGCCCACCCGATGATCTCGGCCCGCATGGTTCGGAACGAGTATTCGCGGAGCGCGACCACGAGGCGCACCGCAACGTCGACCTCGACCTGCTCGATCGACCACTGGTGGGCCGCGCGCAGGTTGTCGAAGTCGCGGTCGAGCGTCGTCACCGCGGCGGCCTCCTCGGGACCCGCGAGGTCGACCGCAGCCCGTTCGGCGAGCGCCAGGTAGAACCGGGCGTGGCGCTCGCTGACCTCACGGTGGGACTCGTCGCCCAGGCGATCCTGTCCGAACTCGCGCAGGGTCTCGAGCATCCGGTACCGCGGGACGTCGCGATCGACGATCTGGACCATCGACTTGTCGACCAGGTTGGCGAGCAACCGGGAGACCTCGACCGCCGTACGGCCGTCGCTCGTGCCCACGGTCTCCACCGCGTCGAGCCCGAAGCTCCCGGCGAACACGCACAGCCGGGCGAACAGCTCCTGCTCGCGGGCGTCGAGCAGGTCGTGGGACCACGTCACGAGATCGCCGAGCGTACGGTGTCGCTCGATCAGCGAGGTCTGGGCACCCTCGAGCAGGTCGAGTCGCTTGTCGAGCCGGGCTGCGAGCGCAACCGGGCTCATCACCCTGGTCCGGGCGGCCGCGAGCTCGATGGCGAGTGGGAGGCCGTCGACCCGTCGCACGATGTCGGCCACCGCGGCCGTGTTGTCGACGGTCAGCACGAAGCCGTCGCTCGACGCCGCGGCCCGATCGACGAAGAGGCGGACGGCGGGGGACTCGGCGACTGCATCCGCGGCGGCGCCGAGCTCGGCCACCGCCAGGGGTTCGACCCGCGACACGTGCTCCGCGGGCAGGCCCAGGACCTCGCGACTCGTGGTCAGCACCGCGACTTCGGGACAGCGGCCGAGCAGCCGGTCGACGATCGACGCGATCGACGCCCGGAGGTGCTCACAGTTGTCGAGCACCAAGAGTGCGTGTCGACCTCGGAGGTACTCGAAGAGGGAGTCCTCGATGGTGAGGTGCTGGCGCTGCTGCACGTCGATCGCGGTCGCGATCGCGGCGATCGCCGACGCGGGATCGTGGACCGGCGCGAGCTCGACGACGTAGACGTCGCCGGCCAGTTCGTCCCACAGCTGGTTCGCGGCGCGGAGCGCCAGTCGGGTCTTGCCCACTCCGCCCGGGCCGGTCAGGGTGACGAGCCGCTCGGTCCGCAGCAGTGTGGTCAGCCGCTCGAGGTCCGCATCCCGGCCGACCAGTTGTGTGGCGTCGCCCGGAGGGTGCCGAGGTGCCGTCGGACGGGCGCCGCTCGTCGCGAGGAGCAGGACGGGGTCGTCGGTCAGGACCCTCGTCTCGAGCTCGCGAAGCGCGGGCGACACGTCGAGGCCGAGCTCGTCACGCATCAAGGTACGCACCGACGACACCCGTCGCAGGGCGTCGGCCGACCGGCCCGAGCGGTACAGCGCGACCACCAGCTGGTTCCAGGGGCGCTCGCGTAGCGGGTGCTCGTCGACCAGCGCTTCCAGTTCCGGGGTCATCGCGAGGTGGTCGCCCAGCGTGAGCCGCGCGTCGATGCGGTCCTCCCGCGCGTTGAGCCGGAGCTCGTCGAGGCGGATTGCCTCGTTGCGGGCCCAGTCGCGGTCGGCGAACTCCTCGAACGCGCCGCCGTGGAAGCACGCCAGGGCGTCGTCGAGCATGGCGGCGGCATCCGCCACCGGTGCGTGGAGCGCGTCGCGACACTGCGCCTCGAACTGCCCGGCGTCGATGCGGTCGGGGTCGACGTCGAGGAGGTAGCCGGGAGGGCGCGCCACGATCTCGGCCTCGGGCCGGAGCACCCGGCGCAGTCGTGAGATGTGGCTCTGGAGCACGGCCCCCGGATCAGCCGGCTGGTCGTCGCCCCAGAGCTCCTCGCAGAGGCGGTCGGTCGACACCACCGATCCGCGGGACGCCAGGAGCATGGCGAGCACCAACCGGGGCTTGGGTCCTCCGATGGGGACGGGGTCGCACCCGCGGCGCGCCTCGACGCTGCCGAGCACCCGGAGTTGGAGGCCACCGTCCACCGGCCCAGTCTTGCAAGCGCACTTGCAAGACGCTTGCAGGACGGGCGCGGAGCCACCGTGAGCGGGCCACCGGCACGTTGCAAGGCGCGGGCGCAGGCTGGGTGGGCTCAGAGGTTCGGCGGCCCGCCGAACCCGGATGCCGGAAGAAGAGGATGAGATGAACGCGAACCAGGCACTGTGGGAGCAGGGTGATTTCACCCGGCTCGCCGCGACCATGCGGCAGAGCGGCGACGCGCTGGTCGATCGGATCGGGGTGACCGCAGGGTCCACCGTGCTCGACCTGGGGTGTGGCGACGGGACGACAGCCGTTCCGGCGGCGCGACGCGGTGCCGAGGTGCTCGGCGTCGACATCGCCCGGAACCTGGTCGAGGCGGGGCGGAGCCGGGCGGCGGATGCGCGCCTCGACAACCTGACGTTCGAGCAGGGCGACGCCTCGCACCTCGACGGACTCCCCGATCACCGCTTCGACCTGGTCGTGACCATCTTCGGAGCGATGTTCGCGCCGAAGCCGTTCGACGTGGCCAAGGAGATGGTGCGGGTCACGCGGCCGGGCGGCCGGATCGTGATGGGGAACTGGATCCCCGGAGATCCGACGCTGGTGGCCCAGATCCTCAAGATCAGCGCGGCGTACTCGCCGCCACCGCCCGAGGGCTTCATCAGCCCGATGGCGTGGGGGATCGAGAGCGAAGTGCTCGAACGCTTCGACGCGGCAGGGATCGCCGAGGACCGCGTGTCGTGCGTGCCCGACACGTTCGTGTTCCGGACGCCGATGCCACCGTCGGAGTTCCTCGCGACGTTCCGGAACTACTACGGCCCGACCATGAACGCCTTCGAGGCCGCGACCGCGGAAGGACGCGCCGACGGCCTGCTGCACGAGCTCGAGGTGCTGTTCAAGGAGCAGAACCAGGCTCACGACGACGACACGACAGCAATCCCCGCGACGTTCCTGCGCGTGACGGTCGACGTCTGAGGATCAGCTCGGCGTTCGTCTCCGGTCGGGGAACCGAGGTCTTGAGCGAAAGCTGCTCAGGGGCGATGCCCGATCGGTCGACACGACAGGGAGGCACGACGTCGTTCGTGGTGCCGAACCGACGATCGAGCCACGGGGATGTCCGATGGACGCATCATGGGTCTGGGGATCTCGCCTCCGACTGGTCGTGGCCCTCGCGGCCGTCGCGCTGCTGACAGCATGGGCGGTGGCGCCCCCCGCCGACGCGAACAGTCGCGGGGGAGCGAAGCATGATCGGGCGCGTGCGCGCTGTTCAGCCGAGGACGCATCGGGCGCGTCTCCCACCCGTGTCGACCCGGGGCGGTGGTCGTGGCTGGCGGGCACCACCTGGTACGTGCCGCGGTCGGGCCTGCCCGCACTGCGGTACGACCCGAAGACGGGGGCGAGTACCCCCGTTCGCGATCAGACCGTGTACACGATCACGGGCTACACCGACGGCTACTTCTCGGGGAAGACCGTGATCCAGACGACTGCGCCGGGCGCCCCGCCCCAGGTTCTCCTCAGGAATCTCGTCGCGAGCGTGACTCCGCAGGGCACGATCATGTTGACGTTCGTCCCTCCCGATCCGACCGGCTCACTGCGAGCGACGGTTGGTGTCGGCACGTTCGTCTGTCGGCGCGGCGCTTGGGCCATGGAGATGCAGATGTCGACCGGAGCCACTGCGACCCTCAACCACTGGGCTCCGATGGTCAATTGTCGGCAGGCGACCGGTGCAACGAACGGGTCCCCGGCACGACGATGACGCTCGCCGAGTTCGTGGAGCAACGTCCGACCGAAGAGTGAATCCTCTGTGGGAAGCTGCGCGCTCGACTCTTCGGACGAGCGTTGGAGACCGACGGTGCCGTCACCACAACGCCGCACGCGCACGCTGATCCTCGGTGGGGCAGCAGTCGTGGCGATCGCGCTCGTCGCTCGTCGGCGTCTGTTGACCTGGGGCGCGACTCCCGACGAGGTGCGAGGTGGCGTGGCGGGTGATGACCTCGTCGCCGAACCGGATCTCGTGGCGACTCGGGGTATCACGCTGCACTGCGAACCGAGCGCCGCATGGCCGTGGCTCGCCCAACTCGGGCAGGGGCGCGGCGGCTTCTACAGCTACGACTTCCTGGAGAACCTCGTCGGGTGTGACATCCACAGTGTCGACCACGTCGTCCCGGAGTGGCAGCAGACCCGCGTGGGGGACCAGGTGCGGCTCTTCCCCGATGGCGGACTCGAGGTCGCGGTGGCCGACGCGCCCCGGGCGCTCGTGCTGCACGGCATGGCCGGCGCCGAGATCCCCGCCGCTCCGTTCGACTTCAGCTGGGCATTCGAGCTCCGGGCCGGTACCGACGGGACCACTCGGCTCGTCGTTCGGGAGCGCTACCGCTACGTGCACGGGTGGGTCCGACTCGTCGTCGAACCGGTCGGGGTGGTCAGCTTCGTGATGAGCCAGAAGATGTTGCGGGGAATTCGCGACCGGACCGAAGCCTTGGCTCGGGCCTGACGTTAGGGTCGGTCGATGGGGCGAGAGGTCGTGACGGGGTACTGCTGGCCACACTCGGTGCGCCCGGGCGAGCAGGTCGGGCTGCACCTGTCATCCTCCGGCGGGCGGCCGGTGCGGGTCGAGGTGGCTCGCGTCGGAGGCCGACGCGACGTCGTGTTCAACTCCGACGCCGTCGCGGCCGACGAGCACGAGACGCCGAAGGACGCGTCCTCGAAGGGGTGCGGCTGGCCGGTCGCGCTGACGCTCGACGTCGACCCGACCTGGCGGTCGGGCTACTACGAGGTCGTGATGGAGATCGACGTCGGCGAGAAGGTGCGGCGCGACTACGCGTTCTTCGTCGTGCGTCCAGCACCGGGCGCGCGGATCGTGGTCGCGCTTGCGACGAACACGTGGCACGCGTACAACGACTTCGGCGGACCGAACCTGTACACCGGCGGCACCCACGTGGCCATGCAGCGTCCGATGGCGCCGGGCTACCTGTTCAAGCCGCCGGGCAAGGGCCGTCGCGTGACGGGGACCGGCGCGCCCGACCCGCAGAACGCGGCGCACGTCGGCTACATCCAGCTCAACCATCTGTCGGGCTACGCCGGGTCGGCGGGTTGGCCCGACTGGGAGCTTCCCTTCATCGAGTGGGCCGAACGCGAAGGGTTCGAGATCGGCGTGTGTACGAACGCCGATCTCGAGGAGCACCCGGAGGTGTTGGCCGACGCGCATCTGTACCTGTCGGTCGGTCACGACGAGTACTGGTCCCGCGGGATGCGCGACACCGTCGAGGCCTTCGTCGCCCGCGGGGGCAACGCGGCCTTCTTCTCGGGCAACACGTCGTTGTGGCAGGTGCGCGTCGAAGGTGACGATCACGATGTGATGGTCGGATACAAGGGGTTCTTCAAGAACGATCCGCTCATCGGAACCGACCGCGAGGCGGAAGTCACGACGTTCTGGTCCGACGTGGTGGTCGGTCGTCCCGAGAACCACATGACCGGCGTCTCGTTCACCCGCGGGGGCTATCACCGCATCGGTCGCAACGTGACCGCCGGCCTCGGTGGATACACCGTGCACCGCGCCGGACACTGGATCTTCGAGGGCACCGGGCTCGGCTACGGCGACGTGCTCGGTGCCGGTGCAACCGTCGTCGGCTACGAGTGCGACGGCTGCGTGTTCACCTACCGCGACGGACTCCCGTACCCGACCGGCGAGGACGGCACGCCGGCAACGTTCGAGATCCTCGGCACATGCCCGACGCAGCACTTCACGCGCGAGACCGCCCCTCGTCCGCCCAAGCCGGGCCAGCCGAGCGAGCTGGAGTACATCGCGTCACGCGTGTTCGGGACCCGTGAGCCCGAGGCGATGGAACGCATCCGTCACGGCCACGCGGTGCTCGGTGCGTACACGAACGAGGCGGGCGCCACCGTGGTGACCTCGGGCTCGACCGACTGGGCTCACGGCCTGGCCGGACGAGATCCGCAGATCGAGCAGATCACACGGAACCTCCTGACCCGGCTGGGATAGCAGCCGGCGCTCAGGCCGGCTCGACGGTGCGGGGCGCCCTTCGGTTTGGCGGGACGCCGATGTGGGCAGATCGAGGCTTCCAGAACGAGAGGATCGCCGTGGACCAGGAAGCATTCGTCGAGCTGCTCAATGAGGACCTGGAGCTCGAGTACCAGTCGATCGTCCAGTACGTGCAGCACATCGCGTCCGTGAAGGGTGCCGAGTACCTCTCGACTCTCGACGAGTTGGCGGTGCACGTGAAACAGGAGCTCGACCACGCCCTCACGTTGGCCCGACAGATCGACTTCCTCGGCGGCGTCCCCAGCACCCGGGTGCCCGAAGTCGCGCCCGCCACGGACGCGCGCTCGGCGCTGACTGCGGATCTCGAGCTCGAGCAGGGTCAGCTCGAGCGGTATCGCGAGCGGGTCGAGCAAGCCGACACGCTGTCGCTCCCCGACGTTGCCGAGACGCTCGCTCCACTGCTCGAGCAGACGCAGGAACACGCCCGCGACCTCCGGGCCGCGCTCGGGTAGGTGGACCAAGCAGGTTGGCCGCGAAGGACTGAGGCCGGTTCGCCGTTACTGTCGATGGGATGAGGGAACCCGACGCGTTGACATCGCGCGGCGACGCGGACTCCGATGGCTTGGACGAGATCACTCGGGCCTGGTCGGGCGCGAGTCGCTTCTTCATGCTCTATCGCTTCGCGATCTACGAGGTGACCACGAAGATCAACATCCTGCGCGAGGAGTTCGGTCTCGTGCACGACTACAACCCGATCGAGACGGTCAGCTCACGGCTGAAATCAGCGGACCGGATCCTGGCCAAGGCCAAGCGGCGCGGGTACGGGCTCTCGGTCGAAGCGGTCCGCTCGAACATCCACGACATCGCCGGCATCCGCGTCACGTGCAGCTTCAAGTCCGACGTCTACACGATCTTCGACATGCTGTGCGGACAGTCCGACGTCACCGTCGTCGAGGTCCACGACTACATCGCGCACCCGAAGCCGAACGGCTACCAGAGCCTCCACGCGATCGTCCGGATCCCGGTGTTCCTGTCGGGCGGTGCGGAGCAGGTCGACGTCGAGATCCAGTTCCGCACGCTGGCCATGGATTTCTGGGCCAGCCTCGAGCACAAGATCTACTACCAGTACGACCGCCAGGTTCCGGGCCGGCTCGTCGACGAGCTCAAGCAGGCTGCTGATGCCGCGGCGCGCCTCGACGACCAGATGGAGCGGCTGCACCGTGAGGTGACATCGCTCGAGCCGCCGCCCGCGTAGCGTCGGCCGACGGTCACGACGTCGCGGTCAGACCGTCGTGCTCAGCTCGCGGTCCCACGCCGCGACGCGCTCGGTGTCCTCGTAGTCCTCCCACCGCACGAGTCGGCCCCAACGCAGCTCGAGGAACGCGACCGCGCGGTTGTTGTAGCGGTCGAGTCCGGTCTGCGGATCGGTCTGGTGGTCGTTGACCCGCAGCGCGATCCGGGTGTTCCACGGCGGCCCGTTCACCAGGATGTCCTCGATCGTGAACTGGAGACCTTCGTCGACGAACCGCTGCGCGAAGGCCCGGCACTCGTCGAGTCCCACATGGGTCACATGGCGGGCGCGGCCCTTCTCGACGGGTCGGTGCATCCGGGCCCAGGTGTTGTCGCCCGGGAAGGCGAGCTCGGCGTCGGGCGCGGCGAGCGACAGGAGGAAGGAGGGGTCTCCCTCGTTGAGACGGCGAATGCCGTGCCGGACGAGTGCTCGGACCGTTGCCTTGTACACGCTGCCTCCTCGGACGTCTAGAACGGTCACTCTAGTAGAACGATCGCTCTAGAATCGAACCGTGCCGACGACACGGGAACGACTCCTCACCGCCACCAACGAGCTCTTCCGCCGGGGCGGCTACCACGCGACCTCGCTCAAGGCGATCACTGGAGCGGCGCAGGCCCCGGTCGGCTCGCTCTACCACTTCTTCCCGGGCGGCAAGGCCGCGCTCGCCGAGGCGGTGATCACGGAGTCGGGAGCTTCGTACCGGGAGCTGTTCGAGTTGCTGACGCAGGAGGCGCCAACTCCCGGCGACGCGTTCGCGGGTTTCTTCGACGGCGCGGCTGCCGTGCTCGAGGAGACCGACTTCATCGACATCTGCCCGATCGGCACCGTCGCACGCGAGGTTGCGAGCACCGACGACGCACTGCGTGCCGCGAGTGATCGAGTGTTCGCATCGTGGATCGAGGCCGCGGCGACGCGGCTGCGGCGCGCCGGCGTCGACGACGGCGAAGCGACCGCGCTCGCTGCCACGGTCGTGGCCACCCTCGAAGGCTCCTTCATGCTCGCCCGCACGTCACGCGACGCCGACGTCGTCCGCGCAACCGGACGGCAGGTGCGACGGTTGGTCGACTCGGTTGTCGCCGACTCGGAGCGTCCCGCAGCAGACCTGCGCCGAGGCGGGTCATCGAGCATGATCAGGTCGTGATCAGCTTCGACGACTGGGCCGAGGGCGCGACGACGGTTCCCGTGGGCGACGTGTCGGTCGCGCTCCAGGACCGCGGACCGCGAACGGCGCCGGTCGTCACCTACTGCCACGGGTACCCGTCGTCGACGCACGATGTCGCGGGCGCCTTCGGGCGGCTCGATGACTGGCGGTTGGTGGCGATCGACTTCATCGGCTTCGGCGCGTCCGACAAGCCACGCGGCGCGCCGTTGACGATCCACCGTCAGGCCGACGCGGTCGAGGCGGCGTGGGCGCACGCCGGTGTCACGACAACGGTGTTGCAGTGTCACGACTACGGCGTGTCGGTCGGCCAGGAGCTCCTGGCCCGCCGCGCCGACGGCGCGCTCGACGTCGATGTCACTGCGGTGGTCTGGCACAACGGCGGTCTCTACCCCGACCTCCACCGTCAGACCGTCGGTCAGCAGATGCTCCGCGATCCCGAGCACGGTGCGGAGGTGGCGGCCGCGATGACCGAGGAGCTGTTCGCAGGCGGGATCGGGGTGACGTGGGGGACCCGGGTTCCGATGACCGACGAGGTGATCCACGAGATGTGGGTCGGGATGTCGCGCAACGGGGGAGCGGTGATGGCCCACGAGCTGCTCCACTACATCGACGACCGACGCGAGCACGCCGACCGCTGGCGCGCGGCGCTCGAGGACAACGGACTCCCCCAGACCTTCGTGTGGGGTGACCTCGACCCGGTGTCGGGCGCACACGTGATGGAACGGCTGCGGGAACGACTTCCCGACGCGACGATGGTCGCGCTGGCCGACGTCGGCCACTGGCCGCCACTCGAGGCACCCGACGAGGTCGTTGCCGCGGTCGAGTCGTACCGACCTGCCTGAGTTGCCGTCCTTCGCGTCAGGCTGCATCGCCGGTGTCGTCGAGCGCGGCGCTGGGCTACCGTCGGCGCCGATGGCGACCATCGACGATGCGGCCGGGATCGCGCTCGGGCTTCCCGAGGTGACCGAAGGTGAGCGCTCCGGCCGTCGCACCTGGTTCGTGGCCGGGAAGGCGTTCTCGTGGGAACGACCGTTCAGCAAGGCCGACATCAAGCGTTTCGGCGATGCGACGCCCCCCGACGGAGCGATCCTCGCCGTCGCGGTCGAGGACCTCGGCGAGAAGGAGGCGGTACTCGCGTCGGGCACCGACGCGATCTTCACGATTCCGCACTTCGACGGCTATGCGGCGGTGCTGATCCACATGAAGAAGGTGGGCAAGCGCGCGCTCCGCGAGGCGATCATCGACGCGTGGTTGGCCGCCGCGCCGCAAGAGCTGGCCGACGGGTACGTTCGGTCGAAGCGGAAGTCGAGATGAGCACGATCGAGTCGGCGTGGCAGGATCCCCCGCACCGCCGGCCACACCATCGCGCCGGTTCGAGCGAGAGGACGATCTCCCGATGATCCGATTCAGTGTCTTCTATCCCGAGACCGAGGGCGCGACGTTCGACCACGACTACTACCGCGACCAGCACGTCCCGCTCGCGGTGAAGACCTGGGGTCTCGACCGGCGCCGAGATCGACAAGGGCATCGACGGCCCGTACGTCGCTGCGGTGCACTTCACGTTCGACTCACTCGATGCGCTCGGTGCGGCGATGGGCGACGCGGGCACCGCCGAGGTGATGGCCGACGTCGCGAACTACACCACGATCGCGCCGGTCACCCAGACGAGCGAGATCGTCTGACCTTCCCGTCGCGATCAGTCGAAGATCTTCGCGACGGCGGTCTGGGAGGCGACGGCGAGCAACTGGCCGTCGGCCGACCAGAGGCGCGCCGCGCCGTGCACGTAGCCGGAGTCGGCCAGGTGCGGCTCCGTGTCGATGAGGATCCAATCGGTTCCGGGGGAGGGCGCCTTCCCGAACCGGATGCTGTTGTCGAGACTCGTGCCTCCGCCGTTGCGGCCGGCGGCCCGGAGGACTGCGCTCGGGACGAAGTCGCCGAGGTACGCGACGGTCATGCGGCTCTGGTGGCTCGCCTTCATCCGGGCCCAGAGCAGCACTGATCCGTCGGCTCCGGCAGCTACCCGGAACTCGGCCGTCGCGAACGGGCCGCGCGCCGTGACCGTCTCGACCGGCACCGGGAACGCGGGTTCCCACGGCGCGCACTCGTCGGGGCCCGGGACGCTCGGCATCGATCCCGAGCGCGGCACCGAATGCGTCGTCGCGCGTCCGCGCCGTCGAACCCAGCGCGAGGAAGACGATCCGGTCGCCGGTGGTCGCGGTGACCCGGGCCTGGGTCGTGTTGTGACCCGCCGCGAGCACCTCGACGTGGCAATCGATGGGATCGCCGACCGCCGCGGTGCCGACGAACTGCACCGTCGCCCACAACGTGTTGCGTGCCGTCGCTGCCTCGAGCGCGGCGACGGCAGCCGCGAGCCCGGCGCCGCCGAAGAGCCGCCCATCGAACCGGGCCAGCTCGGGCGTCAGGTCGAAGGTGAAGTGTCCGTCGGATGCCGCATGCAGTTCGAGCAAGGCCCGAGTCTGGTCGACGGACCGACCGGAGTCGCAACCTCGAGCTCCTCGGCGGCCCGGCGAGCGGTGGCCGGGTGCCGAGGTGCGCGTTCCGGAACGAACGGGACCGCTACGGGGCGTACGGATCGGGCTTGACGAACGCCGGGATCGTGTCGCACCACTGGACGAACGATTCGATCTCCGACGGTGGCGAGTCCATCGGGAGGGTGCCGTAGACGACGGTGTCGTTGCCGGCCCCGATCTCGCACAGGAAGCTCGGGGTGACGTCGTCGATGAAGAGGTCGACGGCACCGAAGCTCGTCGGTGGTGCGGCAGTGTCGATGTCGGCGAGGCCGGTGAGGGTGCGGGCGCGCCGATTGGTCTCGACGATCTCGGCGGTGAAGGAGACGGTGGTCCCTTCGCGCACTGGGTCGGACAACGTCACGACGAGCGACATGGAGGTTCCGTCGGGGTTGTCGGCGGCGAGGACCGCGTTGGGTGGCGAGTCGGCGAACATCCTCGGCCAAACCTCGAGCAGCAGCCTGAGCGGGATGACCGCGGCGTCGCGGTCGGGGCGGTCGGTGAACGCGGTCACGCGCCGGTCGACTCCGGTGAGGTCGAGCGCGTACGTTCCGTCGTCGCGCGCTTCGAGGGTTCCCGCTCCGGCCCGCATGGTGAACAGCCAGCTCGGAGCGTCGCCGGACTGCACCGAGCTCGGTGCGCCGGCGGCCGGCGTCGCCGCGACGGGCGCGACGTCCGGGTCACCGGTGTTGCGGTCGACGACGAGCCACACCCCTCCGGCCACCACGAGCACGACGAGCAGGATCGAGAGGACCTTTGCCGACAGCTTCATCCTGTGTCCGTCGGTCTGTCGGAGGTCCACCTTGACCGGAGCCGCCACTCACCTGACGGTGGGGAACGGCTCGTCGGTTCTGATGGTGTGATGTCGAGGATCCCCGCCCTGCTCCGGGCCCGCCGACGGCTCCCGCGACGATCGAGGTGGCGCTCGTCGCTCCTGGTCGCTCGATCTCGCGAGCTGACGACTCAGCCGGCGAGCACCGCGTCGATCTGACCCATCGCAGCCCGCATCCCCTCGTCCATGCCCATCGTGACCATCTGATCCATCACGTCGCGCGACGGGAACGACGTCTCGATGACCATGTGCGTCGCGCCTCCCGACTGCTCGTCGATCGTGACGCGGATGATCATCGTGGGCATGTTCGGGTCGGGTGCACCGGTGGCGTCGGCGAAGCCGTCTTCGAACTCGAGCCGGCGGGGCACGTCGACCGTCCGCACGAGCCACCACCCGTGCGACCGAGCATCGCCGGGCCCGGTCATGAAGTAGTTCGTCCGGCCGCCGGGGGTGAGGTCGTGGTCGACGAAGGTCGCCGGGTAGCCGGGCGGACCCCACCACTGTTCGAGCTGGCGGGGGTCTTCCCACAGCTCCCATACGCGCTTCGCCGGCGCGTCGAACTCCGCTTCGATGCTCATGGTCAGCGCTTCGGGGTCTTTGCGGACCTGGGTGACGGTCATGGTCGAGCTCCCTTCTTCGGTTCGGCGAGCACGTCGCCGAACCGGTCCATGCGGTGTCGCCACACCGCTTCGAGTTGGTCGAGCAGCGCGGGACGCGCGGCGGATCGAGTCGATGTCGCCGCGTACGAGTTGCTGGCGCCCGCGCCGCTGCTTCGTCACGAGTCCGGCGCGTTCGAGCACCGCCACGTGCTTCTGCACGGCGGCGAAGCTCATCGCGTACTTCTCCGCGAGGTTCGACACCGAGTGTTCGCGGCGCAGCACGCGGGCGACGATGTCGCGCCGGGTGCCGTCGGCCAGCGCACGAAGGGCCCGGTCGGTCCGCTGCTCCCTGGCCTCCAGATCTACAACCATATAGTTGTACGATTAGCACGACCATGCGCATCGGTCATGATCTCGGGATCGTGTTCGTCGACCCCGCCCACAACGGCCCCTCCGAGGGCGGCTCTCCCCGGGATCCGCGTCCGCAGACTCCCGGCGTCGCCGACGAGCGCACCACCCTGCTCGCGTTCCTGGCGTGGCAGCGTGCGACCCTGGCGATGAAGTGTCGCGGTCTCGGAGCCGACGACCTCGCTCGCCGCTCGGTGGAGCCGTCGACGATGTCGTTGCTCGGCCTCCTCCGCCACGTCTCGGAGGTGGAGCGGCACTGGATCCGCAACACCATGGCCGGCGGCGACGCGCCCGCCCACTACTTCTCGGCCGACGATCCCGACGGCGAGTTCGACGGCGCGTCCGCGGATCCGGAGGTCGTCGCCGAAGCGTGGCGGGTGTGGGAGGGCGAGGTCGCCTACTCCGATCGGTTCCTCGCCGACGTGCCCGACCTCGAGATCGTCGGCGAGTCACCGTTCGAGGGCACCGTCTCGTTGCGCTGGGTGCTCGTGCACATGATCGAGGAGTACGCGCGGCACATCGGCCACGCCGACCTGCTGCGCGAGCGGATCGACGGCGCAGTCGGGGAGTAGCCCTACGGGTTCGGGATGATCCCCGGCCACGGTGTCGAGCGCGAGACCCGGCGTCGGGAGTCCTTCCCAGGCCACGACCCGGCCGGGGAGCGCATCGGTGGCGAAGAGGGTGCGGAGATCGTCGCCACCGAAGCAGCAGTTGGTCGTGAGGCCCTCGCCCGGGATCGGGAGGAACTCGACCACGGTCCCGTCGGGATCGACGACCCTGATCCCGTGTTCGAAGGTCGACGCGACGTAGAAGCGTCCGTCGGCGTCGATACAGAAGCCGTCGCCGCCACCCGTTCCGAGGTGTTCGACGATCCACTCCCGGGAGCCGTCGTCGTGGACGGCCTGCAGCCCGCGCTCCTCGATGACGACGAGTACGCCGTCGGGCGTGAACGCGATGCCGTTGCAGAACGTGAAGTTTTCGGCTGCGACTTCGATGCGGCCGTCGCGCCCGAGGACCATCACGCGTCCGATCGGCGGGTCGGGAGGCGGGAAGTGACCGGGATCGGTGAAGAAGACACGGCCGTCATTCGCAACCGCCAGGTCGTTCGGCGCGTGGAAGCCGTGATCGGCGAGGAAGGAGACCGAGCCGTCGGGGTGCGCGAGTTGGAGGCCGGGGGTCGCGGTCCGGTGGGGAGGTGGGTCGTCGAACAGTCCCAACTGCGAGAAGTCGATGCCACCGTTCTGGGTCACGAGGATCGAACCGTCGGCCGCAACTGCGGCTCCGTTCGCCCCACCACCCACGTCGGCGAAGAGCGAGACCTCGCCCGACGCCACGTCGACCCGGTACAGCGCACCGTCGACCACGCTGGTGACGACGAGCGTGTTCTCGCCGCACCACACCGGCCCCTCGCCGAATCTGATTCCTTCGCACACGACTGCACTCTGCAACGGGCCGACCTCGTCAGGGGAAGCGAATCGGGAGTGTGTCGTGGCCGCGCACGAGACTCGAGGACACGAGCTCGCCGGGCGCGGTGATCTCGTAGTCGGGGGACCAGGCGAGCAGTTCCTCGAGGAGCACGCGGCCCTCGAGTCGGGCGAGGGCCGCTCCGAGGCAGAGGTGCTCGCCGAACCCGAACGCGAGGTTGGGGGTGGTCACGGGCCGGAACGCGTCGAACGTGTGTGCAGTGGGTCCGAACGCGGCTTCGTCGCGGTTGCCGCCGGCGTAGAGCATCAGCAGGAACGTTCCCTCGGGCACGTCGACGTGGCCCACCGTGGTGTCGGAAACGACGGTGCGACCGAACTGCTGGATGGGGGTGACCCAGCGCAGGCACTCCTCGACCGCGCCCGGGATCGTGTCGGGTTCGGCCGCGAGTCGGGCTCGTTGGTCGGGGTGCTCCGCGAGCGCGAGAAGCGCGCCGGAGATGAGGTGGCGGGTCGTCTCGTTGCCGGCGACGAGCAGCGAGAGGTTGAACGTCATCAACTCGCCGGCCGACAGGGGCTCGCCCTCGATCTCGGAATGGACGAGCAACGACACGACGTCGTTGCCCGGGTCGGCCCGTTGGCGTTCCGCGTGCGCCTGGAGGAACTCGCTGAGCTCCACGAACGCCTGCATGGCCTCGGGCGGGAGTGCGGCGCGACCGTCGGACGCGAGGATCGTGGCGTCGGACCACCTCCGGAACTCGGAGCGTTCTGACTCGGGGACGCCGAGGATGTCGGCGATCACCATGACGGGCAGCGGTGCCGACAGGGCATCGACGAGGTCGATCTCCTCCCCGCGGGGGATGGCGTCGAGGAGGTTGCGGGTGCGTTCGCGCACCCGGTCTTCCATTCGGCCGACGGCCCGACCGGTGAACTCGCGGTTGAGGAGCCGGCGGTACTCCGCGTGCCGCGGTGGATCGAGGTGCAGGATCGAGCCCTCGATGCGCCCACCCTGGCGGAGCGGGTCGTTGGCGAGGACGCCGCGCCCCGAGCAGAAGCGGGCCGGGTCGCGACTGATCTCGCGGATGTCGGCGTAGCGCGCGACCAGTCGGGCGCGGGGTTCGTACTCCGGGAGGTCGGCGCGAGCACGGAGCTCGGCCAGCACGTCGTAGTAGTCGTCGCGCAGGAAGGCCCCCGGCTGAGAGAAGTCGACCGGGAACAGGTCGGGGTTCGCGTCGCCGTCGGTGCGGCGTGGGTCACTCATGGTCGGCCGATCGAATCGGCGCGGCCGAACTCGTGGAACCGGGCCTCGAGGTCGGCGAGGTCGTCGGTGGTGAAGCGGCGGTACGTCGGCTCGGGCCCGGGTCGCCAGTAGACGAGGTCGTCGGTGTACCACCGTTCGGCGCGGAGTGGACGCTTGTCGATCTTGTTCGTCGCGCCCACGGGCAACGCGGTGATCCGGACGTAGCGGGGAGCCCACTTCGTCCCGAGATCGGGCTGGTCGGCGAGGAAGCGGCCGAAGGCGTCGGGATCGAAGGTCTGGTCGCGCTCGAGCTCGATGGCCGCCATGACCTGGTCGTCGGCGGTGCGTTCGTCGGGGACGGGATACACCGCCACCCCGCTCGCGCCGGGGAACCGGCCGACGATCCGCTCGACCGGGGCGGTGGCGAAGTTCTCCGAGTCGACACGGAGCCACTCGCCCACGCGACCCGCGAAGTAGAAGACCCCGTCGACGTCGCGGTAGCCGAGGTCGCCCGACCAGTACCAGCCGTTCCGGGTGCGCTCGGCCTCGGCCTCCGGGTTGCGGTAGTACCCCTCGAACCGGTCGACCACGTTGCGCCCGACGATCTCGCCGATCGCCCCCGCCCCGTTCACGAGTCGGCCGTCGGCGTCGAAGCGGGCGGGCTCGCACTCCACCCCGGTCTCGGGGTCGACCACCGTGGCGTCGACCCCCGACTGCGGAACGCCGAGCGCGTCCTTCGACAGGCCCGGGCGCGGTTCCATGATGATCACGTTCTCGCTCGACCCGTATCCGGCGACGCACGGGATGCCGAACCGCTTGCGGAACGCGCGCAGGTCGTGCGGCGACGATTCCGGCGCGAGCGCGAACTTCACCCGGTGGTCGCGGTCGTCGGGCGACTCGGGTGTGGCAAGGATGTAGGCGAGGGCTCGGCCCACCGTGCTGAAGAACGTCGCCCCGTACCGGCGGACGTCGGGCATGAACTGCGAAGCGGAGAAGCGCTCGCGCAGCGCGATCGCCGCGCCCGACGCCAGCGCCGGGAAGACGATCGCGTTCAGGGCGTTCCCGTGGAAGAGGGGCATCGCGCAGTACAGGACGTCGTCGTCGGTGAACCACGATGCCGCGTTCGCGATGCGAGCGGCTCGACCGTGGGAGAACTGCACGGCCTTCGGTGCCCCGGTGGACCCCGAGGTGAAGATCAGCACGATGTGATGGTCGGGGCGGATCGGCGACGCTTCGACCGGCGCAGCGGTGTCGAGCCGGTCGCCCCACGCCTCGGAGCCGACGTCGAGCACCGTCGTCGCGCTCGAGATCGAGATCGGTGAGGAGGGGCGCGTGCGATGCGTCGGTGAGCACGGCGACGCAGTCGGTGTGGCGCACGTCGCGCGCCAACTCCTCGCCGCGCCTCGTCTCGTTGATCCCGACGATCACCGCCCCGACACGCGCCGCGCCGAACAGGGTGAACAGGTACTCAGGGGTGTTGCCGAGCAACACGCCGACGTGGAACGGCCCGGCGGCCGGGCGCAGGGTCGCGAGGACCGCGCCCCACCGTTCGCTCTCGGCCACCACCTCCCGCCAGCTCCACTCCCGACCGTCGACGACGATCCCGGTACTGTCGTCGACGGCGCGACGGGCGAGCAGCGCGAGCACGGTGTCGGTCGTGGTCGTGGTCACGAGCCGCTGATCCGTTCGGCCAGTGCATCGAGGAGCGGGTTGTCGTCGACAGCCATGACGGGTTCGTGGCCGGCAGCCCGGGTGAGCGTGCCGATGCGGGTCATGATCGCGGTGCTGCGCAGGAGCGCAAAGGTCTCGTACCAAGTCGAGGTCGTGGAGCTCGCGACCGGCCAACGACTCGTAGCGGGAGATCGTGCGCGTCGCGACCGGGGAACCCTTCGACGCGTCGGCCGCTCAACGTCGCCAACGTGGTCTCGAGCACGGTGAGCCAGGCGACGTCGTGCTCGGGCTCGCCGATCACCGCCATGTCCCAGTCGAGCACCGCGCGGATCGCGAGGTCGTCACCGAACACCACGTTGCCGAGCCGCACGTCGCCCCAGCAGAGCACCGGACTGCCGGTGTCGACCCGCGTCGGCGCGTGCGCACGGCACCAGTCGAGCGAACCGACGAGTGCGGGAACCGGGGTGTCGCCGCACGCCCACGGGATGTACTCCTCCCAGTGCCGGAGCTCCGCTGCGTTGTCGCGGCGCGGCACCCCGCCGGCGGTGGCGGCATCGGTGTCGGCGCGGTGGATCCGGGCGAGGGTCTCGAGGAACCGGTCGTGGAGCTCGGCGCAGGCGTCGGGTCCGAGGGCGCGGAGCCAGGGATCGAACGGAGGGGCATCGCCGATGATGTGGCCGTCGACACGCGCCATCACGGTGAACGGTGCGCCGAGCCAGGAGGAATCGGTCTCGGTGACGATCGGCGCGGCGATGGGCACGCCCGCGCCGGCCGCGGCGCGCTGCGCCGCGTGCTGCACCGTGAGGTCGTAGTCGGCGAATGTCCCGGGCGGGTCGGGGGCCATGCGGACGACGAGGCGCTCGACAGTCGGTCCGTCGCGACCCTCCCAGCGGGCGCGAAGCAGGGTCGTGACACTCGAGTACCCCGCCGACGGGTGCTCCACCTCGTCGACGAGCACCTCGGCGACATCGTGGTGTCGCGCCAGCCAACGGGCGAGGCCTTCCGCGAGCATCACGTCGTCGAGTGCGGTGACCGACTCCACAACCTCTCCCTGACGCCGACGTCATGTACTGGGCGCCCACCGTAGCTCCGCCTGACCTCCGCCGAGCCGGGTACTCTCCGCGCCCTGGGTCCGAGCGGCCCGACGGTTGCGTACTTCGAATCACGGGGGTCATCTGATGGCGTGGGACTTCTCCACCGAACCGGAGTTCCAGGAGAAGCTCGACTGGGTCGAGCAGTTCTGTCGCGAAGAGGTCGAACCCCTCGAGTACATCTTCCCGTACGCCGTCCGATCCAAGGACCCGAAGATCCGGGGCCTCGTGCAGGGCCTGCAGGACCAGGTCAAGGCCCAGGGGCTGTGGGCGATCTTCCTCGACGAGGACCTCGGTGGGCCCGGATACGGCCAGCTCAAGCTCGGCCTCCTGAACGAGATCCTCGGTCGGTACCCGTCGGCGCCGCAGATGTTCGGCGCGGCCGCACCCGACACCGGCAACATGGAGATGCTCGCCGCCTACGGCACAGACGAGCAGAAGAAGCGCTGGCTCGAGCCGATGCTCAACCAGGAGCTCTGGTCGGCCTATTCGATGACGGAGCCGCAGGGCGGTTCCGACCCGAACCTGTTCCGGACGCATGCGATGCGCGACGGCGAGGAATGGGTGATCACCGGCGAGAAGTGGTTCACGAGCGCGGGGCGAGTCGCAGACATCCTCTTCGTGATGTGCACGAACGGCATGTTCGTCGTGCCCCGGGAAACGCCCGGCGTCGACATCCAGCCGGAGCCGCGCAACCACAACCACATCATCTACAACGACGTCCGAGTCCCGCTCGACCACCTGCTCGGCCCCGAAGACGGCGCCAAGATCCTCGCCCAACGGCGGCTGGGCGGAGGTCGCATCCACCACGCGATGCGCACGATCGCGCAGTGCAAGCTCGCCTTCGACATGATGTGCGAACGGGCGCTGAGTCGTGAGTCGCACGGCAAGACCATCGCCGAGCACCAGATGGTGCAGGAGAAGATCGCCGACTCGTACGCGCAGATCCGGATGCTGCGCCTCTTCGTGCTCGAGACCGCGTGGAAGATCGACAACACCAGCACGCAGGAGACGCGCACCGACATCGCGGCCGTGAAGTACTCGATGGCCAAGGTGCTCCGAGAGGTGTCGTTCAACGCGCTCCACATCCTCGGTTCCCTCGGCACCACGAACCTCACGCCCCTGCAGGCCATGTACGCCGCCGCGCCGACGATGGGCATCGCCGACGGTGTCGACGAGGTGCACAAGTCGACCGTCGCCCGGAACGTGCTGAAGCAGTACCGCCCCCACGAGGGCTACTGGCCCACCGAGTACTTCCCGGCCAAGCGCGAGCAGGCACGGGAGAAGTTCGAGCCGCTGTTCCAGGCCGACCCCGACCTGCGCGCCCTCGCCGACGGCTACGCCAAGTACATCGCCCGCCGGGGCTGAACCGACTGTCGGGCTCGGTGATGACGGTACGGATCGCGTTCCTCCGCGCCGTCAACGTCGGCCGGCGCACCGTCGGGATGGCCCGACTCGTGGCACTGCTCGAAGACCTCGGCTACGACGACGTGTGGACGTTCGTCAACAGCGGCAACGCGGTGTTCGGTGCGTCCGGTTCGCGGAACGATCTCGAGCGGATCATCGGGTCGACGCTCGAAGCCGACTTCGGATTCGAGGTCGAGACCTTCGTGCGGACCGCGGCGGAGTTGCGGAAGGTCGTCGCCGACGAACCGTTCCCGGTGGCCGAGGGCGACACGCATTTCGTGACGTTCCTCAAGGCCGTCCCCGACCCGGCCACGCAGCGGGCGCTCGAGGCGCTGTCGGGCGACTACGACCTCCTCGTCGTGCGCGGTCGCGACGTGCACTGGCTCATGCACGGCAAGTCGAGCGACTCGCCACTCCGGAAGAAGGACTGGGCGATCGTCGGCGAGAACGCCAGCACCAGCCGCAACATGAACATGCTGCGTCGGCTCGTCGGGAAGATCGACAGCCGAGGGCGCTGAACGGTGCTGCTCAGAACGCGGTGTGGAAGGTCTGCGCCAGCGCGGTGAGGTGATCTTCGTCGGTCGACGGGTCGCCGGAACGGCCCCATCGGGTGCGGAAGTCGGTGACCCCTGCGTCGACGAGCGTGCTCGTGGCTTCCATCGTGGCGTCGAGGTCGACCGTTGCTCCGTCGCGGACGAGCGGCAAGGTACCCACCACCTGGAGTGTCTCGAAGTCGGTGCGGCCTGCGTCGGCCAGCCCCTGCTTCACGAGTGGGATGTGCGTCGTGAGATCGGCTGCGGCCGGGCCCCACGGGATCCATCCGGATCCGTGGGCGGCCAGACGGCGCACGACGCGCGTGTTGTACGCACCGCCGACCCAGATCGGGACGCCACCGGCCTGCACCGGCTTCGGCATCTGGTGGATGTGTTCGAAGCTGAGGAAGTCGTCGTCGAACGACGCCACCGGTTCGGTCCAGAGCGTCCGGCAGACGGCGAGGGTGTGGTCGAGGAGCGCGCCGCGTCGATCGAAGTCGAGGCCGGCGGCCTCGTACTCCTCCCGCTGCCAACCGACGCCGACGCCGAGGTCGACGCGACCACCGGAGAGGACGTCGAGCGTGGCCAGTTCCTTGGCGAGCACCACCGGCCGCCGGAGCGCCGCGATCATGATGTTCGTGCCGAGACGGACCCGTTCGGTGCGGCCCGCGATCCACGTCAGCACGGTGAAGGGTTCGAGCCAGTGGCCGTCGGGACCGGTGGGCTGGCGCCCGCCGGCGGTACCCCCGAGCGACGGATCCCCGTACGCCTCGAGGTGCTCGCCGAACACGACGTGGTCCGACACCACGACCCGGTCGATGCCCGACGCTTCCGCCACCCGGACCTGTTCCCGCAGCTGTGACCATCCGTTCGGATCGTCGGCACTGAACGACGCGAGGGAGATCGAGAGCTGTACGGCCCGGGGCTGACTCGTCATCGTGTGACCGTACGAGCGTCATGATGACTGGGTGCTGCGTCGCACCACGCAGCGTCGCGGTGCGACGACAGGTAGGTTCCGACGCGATGTCGGAGCTGGAAGTGGCGCTCACCCTGCGTCCGAGCGGAGACGGCGGATGGCTCGGTGTCGCCGACCCGCGGTACGAGTCGATCGCCGGGATGTTCGGTGGCTGGGCTGCCGCCTTGCTCCTGCGGGCGACGATCCGTTCCGCGGCCGGAAGCGCGACTCCGTCGGCGATCACGGTCAACTACGTCGGGAAGGTCGAGCCCGGGTCCGATGTGGTCGTGCGAGCGCACCACGTCGGTGGTGGTCGGTCGATCCACCACTGGCGAGTCGAGCTCATGGCGGCCGACGACAGGCGAACGTTGGCGCACGCGATGGTGGTGCTCGCGGAACGTCGGGCCACCGACGGCCACACCGAACCGACCATGCCCGACGCCCCGGACCCGGAGACGCTGGGTGAGTTCCATCCACCGGGATCGCAGGGCGATCGGATGTTGCATCGTCCGGTCTCGGGGTACCCGCCGTTCGGCCGGGGCGCGACGGCATCACAGGCGTGGGTGCGCGAGATGACCGGCCGTCGCGTCGACGCGGTGCAGTTGGCGTTCCTCTCCGACGCATATGCTCCCCGCTCGTTCTTCTGGAGCGAGGCTCCGCGGCCGTCGGCGACGATGACGATGTCGGTGTCGTTCCACGCGTCCGACGATGAGATCGACGCAGTGGGCGACGACTACGTCCTCAACGAGGCGGTCGGCACCCGGGGCGTGCACGCGACGTCGGGTCAACAGGCGAGGTTGTGGAGCCGACGGGGGGAGCTCCTCGTCACCACCGAGCAACTCTGCTGGTACCGCTGACCGCGGTCCATGCAAACAGCAGGGTTGCCGCGGTGTGTCTGGTCGGCGGGGTCGTGATCATGTACGCGCCGCGTGCCGCGAGCTGATTCAGCCGAACCGCACCCGGACCACGCTCGACTCCCAGACGACGCCGTTCTCGCCGCCGAACGTCTTCAGGACGATCGCACCGCTGGTCGCGGTCGCCGGGGTGAACGGGATCGCCTTCGAGAACGGACCGAGCTCGCCGTTCGCGCCGCCGGTGACGAAGTCGGACCCGATCGGGGTGACGGTGCCGTCTTCGCGGACCTCGACGGTCACCGTGCCCTCGAACGCGGTGCTCTGCCCGCTGATCGTCACCGGCGGGGTGATCGAACTGTCGGGAGCAGGGCCCTCCAGCTGCAGGTTGGGCGTGGTTGCAGCGAGCACCCACCACGTGTCGTCATCGGTCAGCTGCCGGACCGCGACTGTGGTCACGGGTCCCGACGGCGTCGGCTGCACCGTGACCTCACCCGATCGGGTGTCGCCGGCCGCGAACGCACCCATCACCGGGCTGACGAAGCCGAGGTAGTCGACCGCGAAGCCGGCGGCGGCGGCCTCCGGCTGGGAGTAGCGCGTCGTGCTCTCGGCGAACGGCCAGATCGCGTCGTCGGGCTGCTCGGTCGACGGGATCGTGGTCGAGCTCGTCGACGAGCTGCTCGAACTCGACCCACCGGCACCCGACGTCTTCGCATCGCTCCCGCACCCGACTGCCAGTAGGACGGCGACGAGCCCGAGGAGTGCGATGATCGCGGTACGTACCCGATGAGGATGCATGGGTTGATTGTTAGCATCGATAGCCCATGACCGACGTCGCTGATTCCCGTGTGAGGATGGCGTCGTGACCCCGGCGACGGTGCATCCGCTGTCGGGGCACACCGGCGCTGAGATCCGCGGGATCGACATCGCGTCGCCGCTCGCCCCCGAGGTGCGCGACCTGGTTTCCGACGCGCTGGCGCGCTGGAAGGTCGTCTTCTTCCGGGACCAACACCTCGGGCACGCGGAGCAGATCACGTTCGCCCGTCAGTTCGGCGAGCTCACCGCCGCCCATCCGTACGACGACGACCCTCCCGCAGGCTTCCCCGAGATCTACACCGTTGATCCCGGTCGGTTCGCCGCGGAGTACGGCATCGAGGGCGACGCGGCGAAACGTCTCCGCAGGCGTTACTCGTACGCGAACGACTGGCACACCGATGTCACTGCCGCGGTGAACCCGCCGGCGGGTTCGGTGCTGCGCGCCGACATCGTGCCCGAGTACGGCGGCGACACGACGTTCACCAACACAGCCGCGGCCTACGCCGGCCTGTCGGAACCGGTGCAACGGTTCGTCGACGGCCTCCGGGCCGAGCACCGCTACGGCGCCGACGTGGCCCGTACGGGCGAGACGACCGGAGGCAACGCGGTCATCGCGCGTGCACCCTTGATCGTGCGGCACCCGGTCGTGCGGGTCCATCCGGTCACGGGCGAGCGGGTGCTGTTCGTGAACCCCGGCTTCACCACCCGGATCATCGGATTGCGACCACAGGAGAGCCGGCGGATCTTGGATCTCCTGTTCGAACAGATCGCACGCCAGGAGTACACCGTGCGGTTCCGGTGGGAACCGGGAAGCGTCGCGTTCTGGGACAACCGCGCCACGGCGCACCTGGGGCCGCAGGACATCGACCATCTCGACGTCGACCGGACGCTGCACCGGGTCACGCTCATCGGCGAGGTGCCGATCGGGCCCGACGGTCGCGAGTCGGAACTGGTCGAGGGCGAACCGTTCCGAGCGGTCGTTCGTGCGACGGACCCCACGGAATCGTGACGACGACATGGACGATCCGGTCCTTCGATCGGGCGTCGGTGCCGGAGCGATGGACGGCCGCGGAGCAGAAGGCGATCACGAAACGGACCGGCGTCACACCACAACGGCCCGGTGTCCCGGGCCCGACGGTCACCGACGCGGAGGGCCGCGCCGTGATCGCCATCTCCTGGGCCAGCGCCGTTCGTCCTGACCCGCACGGACGCGGGCTCCTCAGCACCGCGGAGGTGCTGCAGCCGGCACCGGCGGGTGTGTCGTGGCCCGGCGTCGGGCGCGTCGATCATCCCGGGATCGTGTGGACGAACTACCGGTACGAAGGGCTCGACGGCGCGCTGCTCGGTGAGGGGGTGGCGCGCGACGGGACCGGGACCGGATGGGGCAAGTGGGAGGGCGCGATCGTGCGTGCCGGTGATCGCTCCTGGACGCTGGAAGATCTCATCCGGCCCGAGAGCGACGACGAGCGCGCCCGCAGCGAACGCCGCCGGTTCTTCCGCGGCCGGGGCCTCCGGGGGCGCGTGCTCGGCCATCGGTTCGTCGCCTCCGATGGCTCGGAGGCCGGACGGCTGGTGTGGGTCGGGGAGCACCAGCCCGACCACCACGATCGCCCGTACGAGTGGCGTTTCGACTGGGAGGGTGAGCCCGACGACGCGATCTTCGTCGCGGCGATGGCGAGCGCACTCCGCTTCATGGCCCACGTCGGGTCGATGCTCTCGATGTCGTGACGGCTGGTCCCGCCGATCAGGTGGCCGGTGCCGTCGTCGCCATTCGGGGGCGAGGTCCGGGGCGGAGGCCGGAGAGGTCGTGGGCGACGACGGTGTTGCGGTCGGCGACGCTCGTGCCGAGCGCGAACTGGGGCCAGTTCCCTGCGATCTCCTGACGACTCCGTTCGCTCCACTCCCGTGAGAGCTCGCTGCGCGTCTTGTAGAAGTTGAGCGCGAAGCCACCGGTGTACAGGCGCAGCAGCGAGAAGCCCCCGGGGTACTCCTTGCCCGCGGCGATCTCTTGGAGCGTGACTCCCGGTGCGACCGGACTGATCGTGCGCTTGTTGCGATGCGTGTGACCCGCGTGGTGCAGGAACATCCCGGGAGTGTTCGCGTAGTCGGCGAGGATCGTGTCGACCTGCGCGCGCTCGAGGGTGTTGCTCGCGGTGATCGGGAAGGGCGACTGCTCGACGATGAGCGGGTGGTGGCCGAACACGATCGTGGGTTGCTCGCGGTTGGCGGCGAGCTCGGCGCGGAACCAGGCGAGCTGGTCGGGCGAGAGCGCGCCGGGATCGCTGCCGTTGCCGGGCTTGTCGTACGTGTCGAGTCCGACGACGCGCAGGCCGTCGAGCTCGCGGCTGAAGTACGACGGTTCGTCGCCCGGGAAGTAGTGGTCGTGGAAGCAGTCGTTGCCCTGCCACCGACCCACCGAGCATGTGGACCACGGGTCACCGGTGTGGGCGCGGTCGTGGTTCCCGCGTGTGACGAAGTAGGCGCTGCGGTACTCGCCGAACCGCGCGAGGAGTTGGCCGGCCTTGCTGAGGTCGACCGGGACCGCTTCTGCGGTGATGTCGCCCGCGGCGAGGAGGTACCGGGCGCCGAGCGCGCTCGCGTCGTCGACGAGCGACTCCAGCATGACCTCCGGATAGGGCGGCAAGCCGGGGACCTGCTGGATCCCCTTGATCTGGGGGATCCCTCCGACCAACCCGGCGGTGGTCTCGCCCATGTGGAGGTCGTTGCACAGCGCGATCGAGAACAGGAACCGACCTGGCGGCGGCTCGGGCGCGGTGAAGGAGTAGGGACCGCCGGTCGCGAGTCCGAAGTCGGAGGTGCCGACCGCGTTGCCGCTGATGAGGGTGAACGGCGTCGGCGGCACCGGCTTCCCGAACGACAGCGCGCGGTAGTAGTAGGTCTGGCCCGGGTGCAGGCCGGTCAGTTCGACCGAGTGGTAGGGGGTGTGACCGCCCCGGTCGCCCGCCATCCGGTTCAGGCGGTTGGGGTTCGTGCCCCAGAGCACGATGCCGTCGGCGGGTGCGGGCCGCATCCGGCCCAGACCGTCGTCGGTTCCGGTGTATCCCGTGTACCAGGTGATGATCGCGCGCTCCTCGGTGAGGGTGACCAACTCGAGGTTGACGGGCGACACGTCGTCGCGGTGGCGCGGGTCGCGGTCGGTTCCGCTGATGAGCCCGCGGCACCCGAACAACGGAGCCGCGATCGCCACGCCCGTCCAGCGCAGGAAGTCGCGTCGCGTGAAATCGCATCCAGGCATGGAACCGACGCTAGGGCACTGCGGCCGATCCCGTCAGGTGCCGGCCCCGCGAGCGTCGGCTACGAACCTGCGATCGCGGGGACGGGCTTCGACGGCTTCTTCGGCCCGACGACGCTCGTCGAGGCGATCGACCGGTTCGTGTGTTTCGACCTCGTCGTGCACAGCTGGGACCTCGCCCGCGCCACGGGTACCGACGAGCGACTCGATCCTGACGACGTGCGACGGGTCCACGCCACGGCTGAGTCGTTCGGTCCCACCCTCCGTACCCCGCAGGTGTGCGGACCGGAGCTCGAGGCACCCGCCGACGCCGACGAGCAGGCCCGCCTCCTCGCGTTCCTCGGCCGGGCGGTCTGAGCGTTCAGCCGACGTCGGTGGTGGCGGCTACCGACGCAGCAGCGACAGCAGGCGCAGGATCTCGATGTAGAGCCACACGATCGTGACCGTGATGCCGAACGCTCCGTACCACTCCATCTGCTTCGGTGCGCCGGCCACGACCATCCGGCGGATGAACTCGAAGTCGAGGAACAGGTTCAGCGCGGCGACGAAGCAGATCACGACGCTGATACCGATCCCGAGCGGGGTCGGCTCGTCCCAGAAGTTCATGTCGACCCCGAAGATCGACAGCAGGAACGTCGCCAGGTAGAGCAGGAAGATCCCGGCGGTCGCGGCGATCACCACGAAGATGAACTTGTTGGTGACCTTCACCGCTCCGCTCATGTAGAGCACGAGGCACACGAGGAAGACCGCGAGCGTCGCGAGCACCGCTTGGAGCACGATCCCGCTCCACTGTGCCTCGTACACGCGCGACAGGGCGCCGAGGAACACCCCTTCGACGATCGCGTAGGCGGGCGCGGCGATGGGCGCGACCTTGGGAACGAAGATGCAGACGAGCGCGAGCCCGAACGCGACGAACAAGGCGATCCAGATCCAACCGGGGATCGTCAGGTTGCCCACCGGGTCCTCGGTCACGCGCGACCAACCGAACGCGCCGCCGGCCACGAGGAGCACCCAGAGGAAGAAGGTCTTCGCGAACGTGCCGTTCACGCCCATCGTCTCGGTCGGCGAGGTGACGGTCGGGGGCACGCCCGGCGGGGCCTGGGTGGCGGTGCCGGCCGGTGCCGGAGCGGCCCACCCGGGCTCGAAGGTGTCGGCGGTGGTCGTGAACCGCTTCTCGCTCAGGACCGGATTTGCCATTGCTCTCCTCGGCATTCGTGGTGGAAGACCTCACGATACCGAGGTGGGTTCGGCCGGTCCGGTCGGGTTCGGGCGAATCGAACGGCAGGGTCTGGTGCATCGGCAGCAAACTTGACGAGCGAGCTTCAGTATCCAGTGGAAACCGCCGAGAAGCCCTTCGGTTGACAAGAGGGTTGCTCGGTCGGCCCCGGTGTGGATGCTGCGTCTGTTTCGAGAGGCGGGTGTCTGCCGGGCCCACGACTGGAGTCGGTGCGGATGTCGCGCTCCGGTCCGGTGCCGTCGTGTGCGCGGGTTCGCCCGCGTCGCGGCGGTTTCCCGGATCGGGGAGTCGGTCCGCATCGATCCCAGCACGGGGTCCGGTGGACATCCGTCCGACGGAACAGACGCGGCCCCCAGACCGGGGCGGCCCGACGACTCTCCGGAGCCGAACCGACCGTCATCTCACCAGGAGCAGCCGCAGTGTCGAGCCAGGAGTCGAGCGGAGACCTCGACCGGAGGTCGTTCTTCCGCGTCGGCGCGGTTGCGGGCGGCGCGGCACTCGCGCTGGCGACGATCGGTGGCATCCGTCCTGTCGGCGCGGCCGAGTCCACCACGACCGTGTGGCGCCTCGACGCCAACTGGGGATACCCGGTCGGCCCGAAGTCGAAGACCCACTGCGTGTGCAACGCGTGCCACCGTCACGCTGCGAACAAGATCTTCGCGAGCGAGTCGGATGCAATCGCGGGCCGCATCCACATCTGCTGCCAGTGCCAGCCGGTCTCGTTCACACTCCCAGTCGAGGTGGTGGGTGAGTTCTTCGACGCCGGCACGGTGTCGGTCGACCGGCGCTGGGCATCGGTGACGGCGTTGCTCGTGGCCTCCGATGCGGTCGGCGTGGACGCGAAGTCGGGCTCGCTGCCGACCACCGGCGTCTCGCTCGGCGAGTCGATCGGGGTGGGGGCCGGCGCACTCGGACTCGGCGCACTCCTCCTCGCGTTCCGCAACCGTCGGGACCCCCATCGGGGACTATCTTCCGGGGCGTGACCAGGCGCACCGCAGCCGAGCTCGACGCATTGCTCGCCGACCTCGGTCGTCACGGCCTCGGCGGCCTCAACCCCGACGCCGAACAGCTACGGGAGTTGGTCGCCACCGACGCAGACGGGCCGCTGCAGTTCCTGAACCTGCTCGCCTACCGCGAGGTCGCCCGCTACCCGGCCGACCACGAGCTCGCCGACCAGGGTCTCAGCGGCGCGGCCGCCTACGGGCTCTACGGCGCGGTGGCGCTCGAACACGTCACGCGCCGGGGCGGCCGGCTGGTGCTCTACAACGACGTGGAGCAGGTCGTCATCGGGGGCGGCGTCGCGTGGAACCAGGTGGCGATCATGGAGTATCCGAACACCGACGCGTTCCTCGACATGATCCGCGACGAGGAGTACCAGGAAGGACTCGTCCACCGCGATGCCGGCCTGGCCGACACCCTGGTGATCGTGACCCGTTCGTTGCTGCCCTAACCGTCGAGGCGGGCGCGGATGACCGCGAGGCAGTCGGCGGGTGCATCGATCTGCACGAAGTGGCCGGCGCCCTCGATCCGATCGAGTGACGCGCCGGGGATCTCCGCGGCCCACCGCTCGGCCCAGGCCCACGGGAACACTTCGTCGGCGTCGCCGAACGCGAGGTGGACGGGCGTCGCGTCCCAGGAACGAAGTGCCGCACGCGCGGCGGCCTGCACGTCGGCGTCGCCGAGCACCGGCTCGCCGAACGGGATGCAGAACGGGAACCGACGCGCCCCCGCCTTCGATGCCGCGTCGGGGTACGGCGCGTCGAACGCAGCGGTCAGTGCGGCGGAGTCGTGTCCGGGTCGGCGCATCGTCCCGGCGACGATGGCGCCGGTGGGCATGTCGCCGCCGAGCGCGGCGGGGTCGAGCGCCATCTGCCGCCAGGCGCGGACGCCGTCGGAGTACTCGAAGCCGTCTTCGTGGAGCCAGGTGTTGAGGACGAACAGCCGCGCGTAGCGGTCGGGCTCGGTCACCGCCGTGCACAGACCGATCGGGCCGCCCCAGTCCTGCACCACGAGATGGACATCGTGGAGGTCGAGGGTCGCGATCAGATGGGCGAGCGCGGCGCGGTGCCGCGCGATCGTGTACCACTCGTCGTCGACGGGCTTGTCGGACCGTCCGAAGCCGAAGTGATCGGGTGCGACCACCCGAAAACCCGCGTCCACGAGGGGCGCGATCCAGTCGCGGTACAGGTACGCCCATGTCGGTTCCCCGTGGACCAGCAGGAACGTGCCCCGCTCGGGACCGTCGGGTCGCTCGTCGACGAAGTGCTGGCGGAGCGGGCCGTGGGTCGGATCGTCGTGTTCGAGGTAGTGGGGTTCCCACGGCCAGCCGATCGCCGCGAAGCGATCGTCGGGTGTGCGGACGACGTCGGTCACTGCGATCTCCTCACATCGTGAAGCGGAGGTTGCGGGCGGCGCGGGCCCCGAGCTCGCCGTCGCCCGACCAGGTGATCCTCCCGTCGGCAACGGCGGCCTCGGGATCGATCCTGCCGCACGCGAGCAGCATGAACGTGAGCGAGTCGACGGTCACCGTGACGTCGGGGGCGGCGAGGGTGTCGACCACCGCGGCGCGGCCGTCGACCTTGACGAAGAGCTGCTCGCGCACCGGACCGGTGAGCGCGAACGCGATGCCCCGACCGTCGGGAAGGCCGATCTTCTTCCCGACGATGTAGCCGAGCGATCCCCGCACCTCGTCGAGCGCCATCTCGGCCGCCGGTCCGCCGTCGTCGCCGGCGAGGCCGAGCGGCACCCGGATGTCTCGCTCGTGGACCCAGCAGTCGAACACCCGGATGGCCATGAACCGGCCGTAGGTCGCCGGTCCCACGGGAGTCATGCAGGGCGTCGCGAACGCGGTGTCATCCATGGCCGCGAGCTCGACCCGACGGCGCCCGACGATCGAGTCGAAGCGCTCGATCACGGTGTCGGTCGACGCGGCGGTCAGCTCGGCGTGGATCCCCGGGATCGCCGCGAACGGAGGCGGGTCGGTGGGACCGGTGGGCCACCACCCGAGCAGCACCTCTTCGATCGCAGTGAGGTGCGCGAACACACCCTGCACGGTCCAGTCGGGGCACAGCGACGGTGCGGACCATTGCTCGGCGGTGAGCCGCGCGCCGAGTGCACTCGACGATGTCCAGCACTCGCCCAGGTTGGCGACGATCTCCGCTCGCGTGCTCATCGGGCCGGCTTCTCCCGGGTCTGCCAGTCGCGGGCCGAGAGATACGGCGCGAACTGGTCGGCGATGAACGCCAGGTCGGCGTCGGTCTTCGGTCGCTTCAACTCGTAGAGGTGCGGGAATCTCCGGGTACCGAGCACGAGGTCCCAGAGCGCCAGGGCGTCGGCGCCGGTGGGTGGCGGTGTCATGACCGGACCGTACAGGTGGCTGCCGTCGTCGAACACGAGGGTCGGCACCCCGAACCCGCCGTGGCGCACGACTTCGTCGTGGTCGCGCTGGATGTCGGCGTGCGTGGTCTCGTCGGCGATCGCGGCGTCGACCAGGCCGGGATCGAGGCCGATCGACGCGAGCAATTCGGCGGCGACCTCCGGCCGGTGGGGTTTGCGCCCCTCCACGTGGAGTGCGTGCCCGGCGACCGCGTAGAAGCGGTCGCAGTCGTCCATCGAAGACCGGCGGAGCAGGGCCGCGACCCGCAGCATCCCCCAGCCATACGACCACGCACGTTCCCACGGATGCTTCTTGCCCTCGACCCGGTTGATCTCCTCCAGCGAGAAGAAGCGCCAGTCGATGTCGAGCGGGACCTGGTCGCGAACGTCGCGGATCCACACCGACGCCTGGTACGCCCACGGGCACATCACGTCGAAGTGGAACGCGACCCACGGCGTGCCGTCGCCGGCCGCGCGGTCATGCATCGGGTGGTGCGGAGTCGGGGCCTCCGGTGCGTTGCAGGCGCGCGACGAAGTTGCCGGCGTAGGACCAGAGCATCTCGTCGCCGTCGAGCCGTCGGGTCACCTCGATGCCGGGAAAGCCGACCGGTCGGAGGACGTGTACCCGGTCCTCGAAGGTGGCGACCACGGTGATCGGGGTCGCGAAGTCGAACTCGGCGACGTCGTGGACGCCGTGCTCCTCTGTGCCGTCGCACCGCATGTCGTGGATCACGCCGCCCGCCGTGACCACCAACCGGTCACCGCACTGTTCGATGCGTTCGACGTGGCGGTAGGCCCGGTGCTCCGGTGGCGCCGGTTGTGGAGTGCCGTCGACGTCGATCTCGACCGCAACCGCCTTCCACATCCCGCGCAGGTCGGGCGCGCCGGGAGGCAGCGTCTCGGTGCAGCCGGCGAGCACGGGTTCCGGGAAGGCGTTGCCGTACCCGCCCGGCGGCGTGTGGGCGACCGCGATGTCGTCGGCCGTGCCGGAGCGCACCTGGATCTCGCCCATCGTCGCCCTCCGATGAAGTGGCAGTGACGGTGACACTACCTGGCGCGAGCCACGGCGACAACGGCTCCGGCGCGCGTCGATCGCCAGCCCGGTCGGCTTGACGGCGCGTGCCCGCCACCGCCACCATCCTCGATTCGTTCGTGTGGACCGAAGGGGGAGCGGGATGCGGCGGTTCGGTGGGGTCTGCGGACTCGCGCTCGTCCTGGTGTTGACCGCGACCGCGTGCGGACTCGTCGTCCAGACTTCCCGGCTGAACCAGCTGCGAGTGGCCGCGGGCCGCCCGGAGCTGACGGCCACCGCGGTGCCGAGCGCGGCGGCCACGGCGCACGCGCAGACGATGTGCGACACGGGAGTCGTCGAGCCCGCTCCGCCCGGTGCGTACGACCAGGAGACCGTCGCCGACGTGCACGAGCTCGTGGGTTCTGCGCCGCTCGATCCCTCCATCACCGATCTGAACACCCGCGAGGCCATGGCTGCGAACGGGATCTGGACGTCCTGGGCCGCCGATCCCGCGCTGGTGGACGCACGCTGGGACGACATGGGCATCGGGCAGGTCACCTGCGCCGACGGCGACCTCTACCAGGTCGCCGTGCTGCGCGACCTCCCGAGCATGCCGGCGAGCGGGATGTTCTCCACCCCGCAGTACGCGTCGGACACGATCGTGCGCACGAACGGCCTGCAGTACGGGTCGGCCGTGAACGTCCAGGGCGTGAACCAGGCGTTGCTGCTCGATGTGTACCGCCCGCCGGGTGCGGCTCCGGCGGGTGGCCGCCCGACGATCCTGCTGTTCCACGGGGGCGGCTTCGTCGGGGGCAACCGCGACTACATGCAGCCGGAAGCTGTCTCGTTCGCGCAGCGCGGCTACGTCGCCGTGACCGTGACCTACCGATTGAGCACCAGCGCGCTCATCAACGCCGGGGGACTGTTCGACGCCGTGGCCGACGGGATCGACGACGGTTTGGAGGCGGTCCGCTGGCTCCGCGCCAACGGGGCGACGTACGGGATCGCGAACGACAAGATCGCGGCCCTCGGCGCCTCGGCTGGTGGGGCCATCACGCTCGGGATGGCGATCGTCGGCGATCCCACCCCGGGCGGTCCGCTCGCCGCGTTCAGCTCCGACATCGCCGCCGGCGTCTCGACCGGCGCGTACCTGACGCCGGCGATCGGCACGCCGTTCATCAGCTTCGACCCGACCGACGCGCCCGTGATGATGTTGCACTACGAGGTCGACAGCACCACCGACGCGACCGACGAGTACGCGTTCGAGACCTGTGCCGCGGTGCGCGCCGGCGGGAGCACCTGCGACTTCGTCGTGAACCCGGGCACCGGCCACACCGCCTGGGTGCAGCCCGGCGGCACCTGGTGGGACCCGAAGGTCGGCCCGTTCCTCTACACGCAGCTCCGCCTCGGCGCGGCCTGAACCTCTCGCTGTCGTCCGTTCGTCAATCAGGCAGCCGCGGGACGGCAGCCCGGCGCTCCCGACCGAGGAGCACCGCCCGGGTGACGGCCGTCGAACCGAACCGGTCGCCGACGTGGTCGAGTGCGGCATCGAGCGCGTGGTTCGCGGCCCGGTCGAACGGAAGCTCGAGTTGCACGGAGTCGTCGTCGCTCACGTCGGTGACGGCGATGCCGATCAACGTGAGTCCGTCGTGTTCGATGACCGGCATGGCCGCGGTGAGGAGCAGGCGAGCGGCCGCGAGGATCGCACGCGTCTGCGCGGTGGCGTGGGGGAGCGTGCGCGATCGCGTCGCCGCGCGTGAAGTCGTCGAAGCGCAGGCGCAGCACGACCGTGCGACCGACGCGTCCGGCGGCTCGCAGCCGGCCCGTGACCCGGTCGACGAGACCGACGAGCACCGTCTCGATCTCGTCCGTCGACCTTCGCACGCGACCGAGCGCGTGCTGGGAGCCGATCGAACGTCGCCGGCGTCCCACCCGTACCGGTCTCGGGTCGCGGTTGTGCGCGAGCGCATGAAGGTGTGCACCCGCGCCGCGGCCGAGCATCGACGTCAGCGCGCTCACCGGAAGCGCGGCGATCGAACCCACGGTCGAGAACCCTCGATCGTGCAGCTTCGTGGCGGTCGCCGGTCCGACCCCCCAGAGCCGTTCGATCGGCAGGGGATGGAGGAACTCCGTCTCCAGTTCGGGTGGCACGACCAGCAGGCCGTCGGGCTTCGCCACCGCGCTTGCGACCTTGGCGAGGAACTTCGTCCTCGCGACGCCGACCGAGATCGGGAGTCCCACCCGCTCCGCGACCTGGGTCCGCAGTCTCCGCGCGATGTCGACCGGTGGGCCCGACACCCGACGCAGGCCACCGACGTCGAGGAACGCCTCGTCGACGGAGATGCCTTCGACGAGTGGGGACGTGTCGGCGAAGACCTCGAACACCGCCCGACTGGCTTCGGAGTAGGCCGACATCCGGGGCGGCACCACGATCGCGAGCGGGCACAGCGTCCGCGCCCGGCGGACTCCCATCGCGGTCCGGACGCCGAACGCCTTCGCTTCGTAGCTCGCGGCGAGGACGACCCCGCCCCCGACGATCACCGGTCGGCCGCGCAGTCGGGGTTCGTCGCGTTGCTCGACCGAGGCGAAGAACGCATCGAGATCGGCATGGAGGATCGTGGCCTCGGACACGAACACATGTTCGTACAACGGGGCAGTCGGGTCAACGGGTGTGCCCTCGACCGTTTTCGGGCGGCCGGATCCGGGTAGTCCCTCTCCGACAGCGACAGTCCGCCAGTCGAGGAGAGCATCCATGGAGATCATCCGCAACGACGACGGAACGCTCGTCGTCCCGGTGGTCCCGGGTCGCCACGACGCCGACGGCGAGGTCGACCCCGAAGCGGCGCCGACCGAACCGGCGTCGACGACCCGTGTCCTGCATCCCGGCGAAGGTGGGTACGACGAAGCGCTCGTCGCGTGGGACGAGCAGCAGAACCCCGATCGAGAGCCAGTCGTGTCGACGGCCTCGGGCCGGGAAGAGGCCATGGCACTCGTGCACGAGGTCGCGACCGATCCCGATCACGAGGTCGCGGCCGCCGTCGAGCATCTCGACGATCCGGACGCGAGTGGCGAGGCGCTCCGGCACGTCCTCGTGGGCGGCGTTCCCTCCGTCGAGGGCTTCGCCGCCGAGGTGGCTGCAGCCGAGGGCGGCGAACCGCTCCCCGCGCACCAGGCGACGAAGATCATCGGTGAGGTGCTCGCCGAGCTCGACGACTGACCCTCGAATCCGGCGAAGGCGCGGGCCCCCGCAGGGGAGATGTGACGCCGAAGGCTCCCACGGGTGATGATCCGGGTTCGCGGCCTCGATCGGAGGTGGCGAGAGGGGGACCCTGTTGACGCGCTTCGTCGAGACTTCGATCACCTTCCCGTACAAGCGGTCGCTCGGACCGGTGATCGGGGCGTTCATGACCGCCCTCACCGACCAGCGGATCCTCGGGATCCGCTCGGGTGACCAGGTGATCGTCCCGCCGCTCGAGTGGGATCCGCAGACCGGCGCCGAGCTCGACGCCGACGGGATGGTCGAGGTCGGGCCTGCGGGCACGGTCGAGTCGTGGACGTGGGTGCCGGTGCCGTCGGAGCAGCATCCGCTCGACCATCCGTTCGCGTTCGCGTTCATCCGGCTCGACGGCGCGTCGACGCCGATCCTGCACGCGGTCGACACCGGCTCACCGGTTGCGCTGACCGCGGGGATGCGGGTCGCGCCACGGTGGCGGGGCACACGCGTCGGCCACATCACCGACATCGCCGCGTTCGTTCCCGGTGAGCAGCCCGAGGTGGAGGGCACCGACGGCGGGCCGGCCGCGGAGCCGGTGCTGATGATGGACTACAACGCGTCGATCACCTATCGGAACCCGGTGCCGACGGTTGCCGATCGGGTGCGCGAGGCCAGCCGCGACCAACGGATCCTCGGGCAGCAGTGCCCCGTCTGCTCCCGGATCTACGCCGGGGGTCGCGGCTACTGCCCGATCGACGCGGTCGAGCTGACCGAGGAGCACGACGTCGACCTGCCCCATACGGGGACGATCACGAACTTCACGATCATCACGCCGGTGCAGTATCCGGGCCAGACCGAGACCGAGCCGTTCGCCCGGGTCTTCGTGTTGCTCGACGGCGTCGACGTGGTCCTGAACTACCAGCCGGTCATCGAGCTGCCGGTGAGCGAGGTGCGGGTCGGCAAACGGGTCGCGGCGGCATGGGCCCCACCGAACGACGACTTCGACGAAGGCGGCACGATGGGCGGTGCGTTCGGTGCACTCATCGGCTGGATCCCGAGCGGCGAACCCGACGTCGACGACCCCGACCTCGTGAACCGGATCTTCTGATGGCGCCTCCCCTCGACACCGGACCGGGCACCGACATCGCCGTGGTCGGCTGGGCGCAGACCCCGATGATCCGGCGCACGGAGCTCTCCGAGACCCAGATGCTCCTACGGGTGATCACCGATGCGCTCGAGCCCCTCGGTCTCACCCGGGCCGACATCGACTTCACCTGCCTCGGTTCGTGCGACTACATCACGGGCCAGGCGTTCTCGTTCGTCTCGAACCTCGACGCGATCGGCGCGTGGCCGCCCAAGCGTGATTCGCACGTGGAGATGGACGGCGCGTGGGCCCTCTACGAAGCGTGGCTGCGCCTGCAGGAAGGCGACATCGAGATCGCGGTCGTCACCGGGTCGGGCCGCTCGTCGACGGGTGATCCCACGCTCATCTACCCGATGGAGATGGACCCCTTCTACCTCGCGCCGCTCGGTGCCGATCCGCTCACGCTCGCGGCGCTCCAAGCCCGGGCCCTCATCGACGCCGGGATCACCGACGAACGGGGCATGGCCGAGGTCGCGGCGCGGTCGCGACGCGACGCGACGCGCAATCCCGACGCGCAGGTGTCGGGTGATGCCGACGTCGACGAGTTGTTGGCGTCCGACTACGTACGCGAGCCCCTGCGGCGCCACGATCTCCCGCCGATCACCGACGGCGCCACCGCAATGGTGCTCGCGACTGGCGACCGGGCCCGGGAGCTCCGCGACCGGCCGGCGTACATCACCGGCTTCGACCACCGCACCGAATGTCACAACCCTGCGTACCGCGACCTCACCGACTCGCCGTCGACCCGGATCGCGGCTGCGGAGGCAGGTCTCGGGTCCGGGCCGATCGAGGTGGCGGAGCTGCAGGCCGCGTTCACGCACGAGGAGATCCTCCTGCGTCGCGCGCTCGGGCTGGGCGACGACGTGACGGTGAATCCGTCGGGTGGGGCGCTCGCTTCGAACCCGATCATGGCGACGGGTCTCGCGCGCATCGGGTACGCCGCGAACCACGTGTTCGACGGGGGAAACCGGGCGCTCGCCCATTCGACGTCGGGACCGTGCCTGCAACAGAACCTGATCTGCATCCTGGAGGGTGGCTCATGAGTTCGGGGATGGAGCCGTGCGCGATCGTCGGGGTCGGTCAGACCCATCACAAGTCGCGCCGTCACGACGTCTCCTACGCGGGACTCGTGCGCGAGGCGATGTTCCGGGCGCTCGACGACGCGCAGATGACGATCGCCGACATCGACGCCGTCGTGATCGGCAAGGCCCCCGACCTCTTCGAAGGGGTCATGAAGCCTGAGCTCTACCTGTCGGACGCGCTCGGTGCGGTCGGCAAGCCGATGTTCCGCGTGCACACCGCCGGTTCCGTCGGCGGCACGACCGCGATCGTCGCTGCGTCGCACGTGCAGGCACGAAAGCACGAGCGTGTGCTCGCGATCGCGTTCGAGAAGCAGTCGGAAGGCAACGCCCAGTTCGCGCTCGGGAGCGGCAAAGGCGCGTCGCTCGGTGCCGGCGGCGCGTTCGCCCCGTTCATCCGGGCCTACATCCACCGCAGCGGCGCACCCGAACACATCGGGTGGAAGGTCGCGGTGAAGGATCGACAGAACACGCTGAAGAACCCGTACGCGCACCTGAAGATCGAGGACATCTCGATCGAGAAGGTGAAGGCGTCACCCATGTTGTGGGAGCCGCTCCGCTACCTCGAGTCCTGCCCGTCGTCCGACGGCGCGTGCGCCGTCGTGCTCACGAACGAAGCCGGTGGGAACGCAGCCGCCGCCGACGGTCGTCCTCCCGCGTGGATCCTCGGAGCGTCGTCGCGCAGCGAGCCGCCGAGCTTCCCCGGTCGTGATCCGGTGCGGCCGGCCGCGTGCGTGCAGGCCGCATGGGACGTCTACGGGCAGGCCGGCATCACCAACCCACGCGAGCAGATCGACATGGCCGAGCTCTACGTGCCGTTCTCGTGGCACGAAGCGATCTGGCTCGAAGGCCACGACATCGCGCCGGTCGGCGACGGCTGGAAGATGATCGATCGCGACGAGACCGCGCTCGGCGGCTCCTTCCCGATCAACGCGAGCGGGGGAGTGCTCTCGAGCAACCCGATCGGCGCGTCGGGTCTGCTGCGATTCGCGGAAGCCGCGAACCAGGTGCGTGGCGCGGCCGGCGAGCACCAGGTCGACGGTGCGAAGGTGGCGTTGGCCATGGCCTACGGCGCCAACAGCCAGTACTTCAGCACCTGGGTGGTCGCGAGCTCCCTGCAACCGTTCGGCTGAGACCCGCCCGCCGTTCGCCGCGCGCGACGATCACGACGACGAGACCCAGCGCGAGGGCCAGCGTGCCCGACCGCAGGAGCGTCGTGGTGATCCCGGTCGCGGCGATCGTCGAGCGGCGCGTGCCGGTACCGGCGGCGGCGGAGTCGGCCGCCGACGTCGGCGCGGTCGAGACGGGGTCGGCCGTCGGCAGGCCGATCGTGGTGGTCGTGGTCGGCATCGTGGTGGTCGTGGTCGGGCTCGGAGCCAGGCACGACACGTCGCCCGGCGTGTAGTCCAACTCGACCGATCCGTCGCCGGCGGTCGTCGCCGTCGTCCGGGTGCCGGCCGCAGGGACGAAGCTCCCGCCGCCGCCCCCGCTGCCGCCGGTGCCGATCCCCTGTCCCCCACCGATGAGGGCTCCGAGCGAGCCGGATCCGCCGCCGCCGCCGCCGAAGGAGCCACCGCCCCCGCCCCCGCCGGCGAGGAGCCCGGCGGCTCCGGTGCCGCCCGTCGAGGCGCTGCCCGAGCTGCCGTCGGTGCCGGGCGTCCCGCTCCCGCCGGTGCCACCGGTCCCTCCCGCTCCACCCTGGGTCGCGGTGCCGGCGCCGCCGCCACCCCCGCGTCCCGCGTCGCCGTTGACCGGCCCCTCGAGGCCGGGTTCGTCGCCCGCGCCGCCCGCCACCCCGGGGGTCCCGCCCGTGCCGGCGCTGCCGCCGCCACCACCGGCTGCTTCGAGCAGGGTCGTGGCGCCTCGCGTGACCGCCGAGGAACCTCCGCCGCCTCCACCCGACGCCAAGCCGGATCCATCGCCGCCGTCGGCACCGCCGCCGGAGCCTCCGGTCCCTCCCGGGCCGAAGAATGCCCCGTTTCCTCCCTGCCCACCGACCCGGACCGTGAGCACCTCACCCGCCGACACCTCGAGCGTGACCGTCACGGTCGCACCGAGACCGGGGCCGCCGGGCCCACCGCCGAAGTCGCCACCCTGACCGCCGGACGCGCCGCTCGCCGCGAACTCGACACACGAGACGTTGGCCGGCACCACCCAGGTGGCGGTCCCCACGGTCGTGAACGACTCGGTCGCGGCGCCGATCGGTGTGGCGAGGAGCACGAGGATCCCGCCGCTCAGCGCTCCTACCAGCGCCACGCGGCGAATGAACATGACCGAGGGTACCGACGTCGCCTCCCGATGCCGGGGATGACCTCGCGCCGACGTCGACACCGTTTCCGGCGCGCTCGGACCGAACGGGAGGCGGCACGAGGCCGATCGGGGCAATACTGCCGACCGTGACGTCGATTTCGGCTGTTTCCGTTCCGTCGTGGACCCGACTGCGGGGTCGCCGGATCACCGCCCTCGCGGCCCTGGGGATCGTCGTGCTCCTGATCGCGGCGGGATGCGCGCCGCGGCCCGGACTCGGTCCCGTCGCCGACCGGCCCTACCTCCCGCTCGGCAACGAGGGCCGGTGGTTCACCGACGCGGCGGGTCGGGTCGTGATGCTGCGGGGCGTGAACTACGTCGAGAAGTGGGCGCCCTACACGCCGGCCGCGGCAGGCTTCGACGCCGACGACGCCGCGCTGCTCTCCGACAACGGCTTCAACGTGGTGCGCCTCGGGGTGCCGTTCGAGTTCGTCATGCCTGCACCAGGCCAGATCGACCGCGCGTACCTCGACTCCATCGCCGAGACCGTGCGGATCCTCGGCCGGTACGGCATCTACGCGCTGCTCGACTTCCACCAGGACGGCTACGGACCCGCGACCCACGGAAACGGTATGCCGGCGTGGGCAACGCTCACCGACGGTCTCCCCAACCCGGAGGCCCCGTTCCCGACGTACTACATCCAGAACCCGGCGTTGCAGCGGGCGTTCGACAACTTCTGGGCCAACCGCGCGGGCCCCGACGGTGTGCCGTTGCAGACGCACTACGCGACGGCGATGCGTGCGGTCGCGGCGCGCTTCGTACGCAGCGCGAACGTGATCGGGTACGAGGCGATGAACGAGCCGTGGCCCGGAACCGACTGGGCGTCGTGCGCGTCGGGCTGCCCCGACCTCGAGCGGGATCTGCTCGGTCCCTTCGCCGCGCGCATGACCGCGGCGGTCCGGACGGTCGACCGGCACCGGCCGGTCTGGGTCGAGCCGTTCGTGCTGTTCAACTTCGGGGCCACCGACACGGTCGTTCCGGGAACCGGATCTCCGAACGTGCTCTCCACCCACGTGTACGCACTCGATGCCGCCTCCGATGCCTCGGTCATGGATCGAAGCGTCGCCGCAGCCAACCGTGACGGCGTCGCGGTCGCAGTCACGGAGTGGGGCAACTCGAACGATCCGGCGACCATCGACCGCTACCAGGATCAGCTCGACGCCCGGATGCTTCCCTGGATGTACTGGTCGTACGACGAGCACGTCGTGTTCGACAGCGCGCAACCGCTCGTCGTGCCCAACGTGAACCAGCCCGTCTTGACTGCGCTGAGCCGTCCGTACCCACAGGTGGTCAACGGGACGCCGACGGAGTTCGCGTTCGACGATGCGACGTCGACCTTCGATCTCTCGTTCAGCACGACGCGCCCCGACGGGGGCCGCGCGTCACGACTGCTGCAGTCGTCGGTCGTCGTGCCGGAGGCGCGGTACCCGACGGGCTACTCGGCGATCGCCGTCGGAGCGGAGGTCACCTCTGCGCCGTGTGCACCGACGATCACATTGCGGAACCGACCGGGCGCCGCGACGGTGTCGCTGCGGGTCACCCCCGCGACCTGTCCTTAGGGACGGACCTCACCCGCCCGTGGTCGTCGACGCGATCGGCGCCAGCTCGCGCGGTCGACGAGCCGCATCATCGGGGTCGCGGTGATGCCATGGGTCGCGATCGACACGACGAGCGTCGTCGCCACGATGGCCCACAGCGTCCGACTCCCCGGGAAGTGTGCCTCCGACAGCGCGTACGCGAGGTAGTAGACGGAGCCGAACCCCCGGATCCCGAAGAACGAGATGGCGAACCGTTCGGTGCGCGTCAGCGGCGAACCGATGAGGGCGATCGCTCCGCTCGCCGGGCGGACGACGAACACGAGCAGCAGCGCTACGGCGACGACCGCCCAGGTGATGCCGTCGAGTGCTCCCGAGACCAATGAGCCGCCCAGGAGGAGGAGCAGACCGACCACCAGGAGGTTCTCGGTCTGCTCGCTGAACGCGTGGAGCTCGGCGTGGAACTCGTGGTTCCTCTCCGAGTTGCGCAACACCACCGCCGCCACGAACACGGCGAGGAACCCGTACCCGTGGAGCAGCTCCGTGGCGCCGTAGGCGAGGAGGGTCGCACCGACTGCGACGAAACCCTGCGGCGTCTCGGCGAGGGCGCGCAGCGGCCCCGGCGGTCGGAACGACACGACACCGAGGAGGCGGCCCACGGCCCAGCCGACGGCCAGACCGATGAGGATGCGCGCCACGAGGTCCCACCCGATCCAGGCCAGCGCCCACTCCGACGGATTCCACCCGTCGCGGGCGACGTGGATGGCGAGGTAGACGAACGGGAACGCCAGTGCATCGTTGAGCCCGCCCTCGGCCGTCAGTGTGAAGCGCACGTCCTCCTCGGCATCGGGTGCCGGCTCCGCCTCGAGCTCGGGCTCGCCGACCTGCACGTCGGACGCGAGCACCGGGTCGGTGGGCGCAAGCGCGGCGCCGAGCAGGAGTGCGCTTGCACCAGCGAGCCCCCCGACGGTCGCACCGAGGACCGCGCCGAACACGATCGTGACGGGCATCGCGATCAGGAGCATCCGCCAAGCCGGCGCCCACGTGCGCCAGCTGAACGGCCGGTCGATCTTGAGGCCGGCGCCCATGAGCGCGACGATGACCCCGATCTCGGTGAGCCGCTCCACCAGCTCGAGGTGCCGAGTGGGGTCCGGCGCGGGGAGGTCGATCGGCAGGGCGAAGATCACTGCGCCGAGTGCGACGAGCACGACGGGGAGGGAGATGGGTCGTCGGGCGGTGTACGCCGGGATCCAGGCCGCGGCGAGTGCGATGAAGCCCACCAAGGCGAGGGCGAGCTCATAACGGTCGATGCACGTACGCCTACCCGCATCTGGTTCGCCCGAATCCCGGACGCGGACGTTCGCGTGAGGCGTGACCGCAGGAGCTGGTTCGGGCGACTACCGCCGTCGACGCAGGTCGGTGTGTCGGGTCCCGCGCGCGGTGTCGAGGGTGAGGGTCGCCTGACCGTCGCCGATGCGGATGACGGTGTCGGTGTCGGAGGTGACCCCGAACGGGTTGTCGAAGCGGTTGGTGGAGTGCAGGGCGACCTCGGTGCCGTCGACGGTGAGCGGCCCGGTCGAGGAGAACTGGATCTGCCCCTCACTCGGCGACCGGTAGGTCACGTCGAACCCTCGGGGGAGGCCGTCGGCGCCCGCACCCAGGTCGGTGACGTCGGGGGTGGTCCCCGTGACCGCCGCGGCGAACCCGTCGAACGATCCCCAACGCGTGGTGTCGCCGACTTCGACCACCCAGGCGTTGTTCGCGCCGCCCTCGGCGACGAGGTCGAACGGCTGGGTCAGGCCGTTCGTGAACGTGACCGCAGGGTCGTGGGTGCGCCAGGTCGTCGGCCGCCACGACCACAGCGCGACGTAGCCGTCGCCGGCCCGGCCGAGAGTCCAGTTCCCGACCTGCCGCACCTCGTCGAACCGCTCGGTGGGGAAGTAGGCGTGGGTGAACGGCAGGTACGAGAACGTCTCGAGCGGGGAGCCGGGTGCGTTGGGCGCGAACTTCGGCGCGTAGAGGTGGATCGCGGCCGAGCCCTGCTGCGCGCTGCGCGGCATCGCGCCGGTCCCCGACCAGTAGAGGTCGGCGTCGACCCACCGGTCGCCGGGTCGGGGCTCGTTGCCCGGGAGGGTCGTGAACACCACGGCGTCTTCGTCGAGCGTGGCCTGCCACGCGTGGTACTGGGTGCCGAAGCAGCCGGGCCGGTAGTCCTGCGCGCTCGAGAGCATCGCGTGCGGACTGCGCCACGTGACGGTGTCGACCGAGCTGAGCACACCGATGTTGATCATGCAGCGCAGCGAGTACGCGAGCTCGCGGGCCGCGGTGGGATCCCCGCCGGTCAGGTCGACGAGCGGCTTGAACGGCTTGAACAGCGACGTCTCGAACAGGTCGCGTTCCTCGATGGTGGCGAGTGTGAGGGGAACGGTCTGCCACGCGGTGAGCGCGCCGCGCTCCCACCAGAACGGGATCGCGGCCGGGTCGGTGAAGGAGACGCCAGGGACGGCCGACGTCGGATTCGTGCTGAACGGTTGATCGAGGTCGAGCGGCGCGCCCATGTGGGTGCGGTCGACGAAGGTCTGCTCGCTCGTGGCGACCCGACGGATGATCTCCGGCAGGCGATAGCGCTCACTCGTCGCCAGGAAGGTGGCACCGGAATCGGACCGCGAGGTGTACGGACGGTCACTGGTCGCGAAGAGCAGCTTGGTTGTCCCGAACACGTCTTGATCCGTGGCCCGGCTCTTGTCCTTCATGTACGAACGTCCGTGGGTCACCCCGAAGTTGGCGTGGACCTGGTGGACCGCGAGGTCGTAGAGGAAGAGGTCGAGGATCACCGCGGCCCGTGCGGCGATGTCGGGCGCGCCGTGCTCGACGAGCAGCGTCAACGCCTCGATGTCTTCCTGGTAGTAGACGTCGCTGTGCCACTCGGAGAAGCCCCAGGCCGCCTTCTCCGACAGCCACGCTTCGATGCGTGCCTTGCCGCGGTCGGCGTGGACGCGACCGGTCTCGCCGGTGACCGAGAAGGTGGCGCGCGGCAGGGCCCGGCCCGCGAGGTACTCCAGCGTGTGGAAGATGATCCGGTGGTTCTCCGACCAGAACCACTTGTCGTCGATGACGCCCGTCGGGAGTGGATCGGTGAACCAGTACCGGAAGCCGAGGAACCGCTGTTCGATCGCCGCGCGGAGGTCGGGGCGGATGTCGCGGGCATGTGATTGCCAGAGGGCCATGAGCGCGAGGAGGTCGAAGTCGCTGGTGTCGCGGAACGCGTCGATCTTGGCGAACGTTGCTGCGAACGCGTCGGGGCCGATGGCGGCCGCGTCGAACGCGAAGCGACGGTCGCGTGCAGCGCGGGTGAGGTGGGCGAGGACGTTGGTGGGTGACGACGGCGTGAGCTGTTCGGTCGCGAACGCCAGGTAGCCGTCCTGTGCGGCGCGCCACTGGCGGCTGTCGACGTAGCCGTTGCCGGATCCCGGGCCGAACACACCACCCCCGCCGCCACCCCAGCCGGGTCGTCCCGGTCCGGTGCACGCTGCGGCCACCATTCCCAAGATCACCAGCACCGCCGCGACTCGCCGCACCGCCGTCCCCCCGGTCGTCGGACCGCGGACACTACTGCTTCGGGATTATCGTCGTCGCCGGCGGAGCGCCGAACCAGCACCACCGACGCGGAGGAACCCATGACCGGAACCGACGATCGCAACACCTTCCGGGTCGAGCGCAGCATCGCGATCGCGGCTCCCGCCGCCGAGGTGTTCGCCCGGATCAACGATTTCCACCGGTGGACCGACTGGTCGCCGTGGGAGAACATCGACCCGAACCTGCAGCGCCGATACGAAGGCGTCGACTCCGGGGTCGGTGCGATCTACGAGTGGGAGGGGAGCCGCAAGGTCGGCAAGGGTCGGATGGAGATCGTCGACGCCGACGAACCCACCTCGGTCGGGATCAAGCTCGACTTCATCAAGCCGTTCAAGGCGCAGAACGACTGTCGGTTCGCGATCGTGCCCGACGGTGCCGCCAGCACGGTGAAATGGACGATGACGGGACCCAAGACGTTCATGACGAAGATCATGGGGATCTTCACGAGCATGGACAAGTTCGTCGGGCGCGACTTCGAGAAGGGCCTCGCCCAGCTGAAGGCCGTTGCCGAACGCTGACGCCAGGTGGGCGAGACTGGCATCCGACCCGTCGACCCGATCCGGACTCTTCCCATGCGCTGCGTGCCTGCGATCTCCCTGCGTCCCGTCGCCCGTGCCGCGCTCGACCTGCCGGGTGCGGTGCTGACACCGGTACGCGACGCGCTCGGTGGAGCCGTGCGCGGTCTCCTCGGCGGGGGCGAGCAGGCGCCCGACTTCGAGTTCGCCCGGGCCGACGATCCCGGCCTCTTCGGACCCGACTCGGTGGCGTGGCGAGTGCACGCCGACCGTTCGATGCTGGTGGGAGGGGTGCGCGCGCTCTTCCTGCAGACCCTCCATCCGCTCGCGATGGCGGGCGTCGCCCAGCACTCGGCCTACCGCGAGGACCCGCTCGGTCGTCTCGCCCGCACCGGCCGCTTCATCGCCACGACGACCTACGGCACCACGGCCGAGGCCGAGGTATCGATCGCGATGGTCCGGAGTGTGCACGAGCGGGTCCGGGGAGTCACGTCCGACGGTCGTCCCTACGCGGCGACCGATCCAGCGCTCCTCGCGTGGGTGCACAACGTGGAGGTCGAGTCGTTCCTCGAGGCGTACCGGCGGTACGGACCCGGGCTCGACGACGCCGACGCCGACCGGTACGTGGCGGAGATGGCGGTGGTCGGCCGCAGCCTCGGCGCAACCGACGTACCCGAAACGGCCCCCGACCTCGCGGAGTGGATCGCCGGCGTGCCCGATCTCGGGATGACGCGGGAAGCCCGGGAGGCGGTGCGGTTCCTCGTGCTCCCGCCCCTGCCGACGGCCGTGCTGCCCGCGTACTTCGTGCTCGCGTCCGCTGCGGCAGGCCTGCTCCCGCTGCGGAGCCGCCTCACGCTCGGCCTCTGGCCGGTGCCGCTCGCAGATCCGCTCGTGGTCCGCCCCGCGACCACCACGATGCTCGCCGCGCTCGGCTGGGCCCTCGGCCCGCCCCCCACCCCGGTGTTCGAGGCCGCATAGCGGGGACATCCCTGCCCCGTTGGGTCGGTTCGGCCGCTCAGAGCGGCCGAACTGACCCAACGCTCGGAGTGCGTGGTTGACTGCGGGCATGACTCGTCGTGGCTACCAGATCCCGAACTTCACCTATCCGGGCGGCACTCCGGCCGACATCTTCCGCACCGTCGCCGCCGGCGCGCAGGCCGCCGAACAATCGGGCTTCGACACGGTGCTCGTGATGGATCACTTCTACCAGTTGCCGATGCTCGGCAACCCCGACGACTTCATGCTCGAGGCGTACACGTTGCTCGGCGCGCTCGCGAGCCTCACGTCGACGGTCCGGCTCGGGACACTCGTCACCGGCAACACGTACCGCAACCCCGCGATCCTGGCCAAGGAGGTGACGACGCTCGACCTGGTCTCGGGTGGTCGCGCCCAGCTCGGCATCGGATCGGGTTGGTTCGAGCTCGAGCACGACTCCTTCGGGATCGAGTTCGGTACCTTCACCGACCGCTTCGAGAAGCTCGAAGAGGCGTTGCAGGTGATCCTTCCGATGCTGCGCGGTGAGCGTCCCACCGTGCGCGGCGACCACTACACCGTCACTGACGCGATCAACGAGCCCCAGCCGCTGTCGCGCATCCCCGTGATGATCGGCGGGAGCGGTGAGAAGAAGACGCTGCGCATGGTCGCGCAGTACGCCGATCTCTCGAACCTGACGTGCGATCCGTCGGAGGTGTCGCGCAAGCTCGACGCGCTCGCAGGGCACTGCGAGCGGCTCGGTCGTGACCGGGCCGAGATCGCGGTGTCGTGGAACCGCGTCGTCTGCATCGCGCCGACGACGGAACAGGCGGTCGAGGAGCGCAACGCGTACCTCGCGATGCGCGGGATGGACTTCGCGAACCTGCCCGCGGAGATCCAGGAAGCCCTCGATGCAATGGTGCTCGTCGGCGATCCCGACACCGTCGGCGAGCGCTTCGTGGAGTACCGGGAGTTGGGCCTCGACGGGCTGACCGTGTCGGCGCCGGCCAACGGCCACATCCCGGAACGGGTGGCGCTCCTCGGTGAGACGCTCGCGAAGGTGTTCTGAGCCCGGCGCCGGTGTTCGGCCTGGTCAACCGGTGCTGGGGGAGCACACGGGCAGTGCGACCGTGAAGGTCGAGCCCACACCCGGGGTGCTGGTGACGCAGATGGCGCCGCGCTGCGCCTCGATCATGCCCTTGGCGATCGAGAGCCCGAGTCCGCTGCCCTTCACCGCGTCGTCGAGCGCTTCCGGCGTGCGGTAGAAGCGATCGAAGATCCGCCCGAGGTCCGCTTCGGCGATGCCCGCGCCGGTGTCGGAGATCGCGACTTCGATCGTGGTTCCGACGTGGTGTACGGCGATGGTGACGCGACCACCCGAAGGCGTGAACTTGAGCGCGTTGCTCATCACGTTGCTCAGCACCTGCTCGACGCGAAGTGGATCGACGTCGGCAGCGGGGAGGTCGGGATCGTACGAAGCAACCACTCCGACGCAGCTGCGGTGCGCTGCTTCGGCGAACCCGGCCACCACGCGCTCGACGAGTGGTTCGATCGGCGTCGGTCCCACGTGCATCATCGAGGCGCCGACCTCGGCCTGACCGACGATGAGCAGGTCGTCGATCAACTCGCTCAGACGTTGTGCATTGCGGTACATGAGCGAGACGAAGTGGTGATCCTGCTCCGACATCGTCGTGCTCTCGAGCAGTTCCTCCGCGAAGCCGAGGATCACGGTCGTCGGGGTCCGCAGCTCGTGCGAGGCCGACGTCGCGAACATCTCCTGCATCTGGTTCGCCGCGAGTGCGGCATCGCGCGCTTCCTTCATCGCCGCCTCCGCCCCCACTTCGGCGGTGATGTCGGCGAGCGTCCCGACCCAGCCGATCCCGGCTCCGTCGCGCCCTGGGATCACCTTGGAGTGCACGAGCACGATCCGCGGCTCGCTTCCCGCAACCGGAATGGAGAAGCGGTGCCTCAACTCTCGGAGGTCGGAGAGACCGTGCGGCAACTCGGCCTCGAACGCAGCGCGTCCCGCGGGGCTCACGAACGTGTCCCACGTTTCGCCGATTGCGTCCGCCGCACTGATGTCGGTGATGTCGCTCCAATGCGGGTTGGTGTACACGTAGCGGTTGTCGGCGTCGGTCTGGAAGATCCCGATGGGTGCCGCCTCGGTGACGAGCACCAGTTGCTCGGCGTAGGTCTGCACCTCGTTCGCCTGGGCCGCGAGTCGTGCGGCGCGGCGGAACTGGTTCGCGAAGACCGCCACCTTGGCGCGCAGCTCGGCGGCGGGAACGGGAGCGAACATGAAGTCGACGGCGCCGTCGGTGTACCGCTCCTCGAGCGGGATCTCGTCGTCCTGGTTCGCGGTGATGAAGATGATCGGCGTCAGCTCCGACTGCTCCCGCTCCCGGATCCGGGCCGCCGTCTCGAACCCGTCCATGATCGGCATGCGGACGTCGAGCAGGATCACGGCGAACTGCTGCGCGAGGACACAGCGCAGCGCAGCCAGTCCCGAGCCGGCTTCCACGACCTCGTAGTCCTCCGCCGACAGCATCGCTCGCATTGCGCAGCGCTTGTCGGCGCTGTCGTCGACGACGAGCACGAGTGCCCTCCCGTCGTCGGGCGACGGAGGTGCCGTCGCGTCGTCGTGGGTGGGCAGCTCCAGGACCGATCTCACCGGATCGAGGAGCTCGCCGCAGGGAGCAGCGACACGACCGCCGCGAGCAGGGCGGTGGCCTCGACGGGTTTCGCCACGTAGTCGTCGGCGCCGGCTTCGGTGCATCGTCGGCGTTCGCCGGCCATGACCTTGCCGGTCACGGCAACGATCGGGAGGGTCGCGAGCGCGTCGTTCCGGCGGATGGCCCGGATCGTCTCGTAGCCGTCCATCACCGGCATCATGATGTCCATCAGTACGGCATCGATGGTCGGATCGGCTTCGAGGGCCGCGAGGGCTTCGGCGCCACTCTCGGCGACGACCACCTCGGCGTGGCTGCGCTCGAGCAGCGCCGACATCGCGAAGATGTTCCGGAAGTCGTCGTCGACGACGAGGATCTTCGTCCCGAGCATCGACGCGACCGGTCGACCGGCGGAAGGGTCAGGAGCGCCGGCGCAGGAGTTGGAGCCCGAGCCGTTGCCCGAGCCGTTCCTGGCCCCGTTGCCTTCCCCGTTGCCGGAGCCGTTGCCCCGCCCATTCGTGAGCGAGTGGGACGAGCCGTGGACGGATCCGTTGCTCGGTGCCCTCGACGCCGTGTGGTTCGACAGCCGCGCGACCGGGTGCTCCACGGGGAGGAAGACGGAGAACGTGCTCCCGTCACCCGGCGTGCTGCTGACGGTGATCTCGCCACCGAGGAGGCCGACGAGCTCGCGACTGATGGAGAGTCCGAGGCCCGTACCCCCGTAGACCCGCGAGGTCGTGCCGTCGCCCTGCGCGAATGCTTCGAAGATCCGCTGCTGCTCGTCGATCCCGATTCCGATCCCGGTATCGGTCAGACAGAACGCGACGACCGAAGGTGCTGCGGCGAGTGAAGCCACGTCGGCGCTCCAGCCCGACGTGACCATGCCGATGTGGAGTCGCACGGTGCCCTGCTCGGTGAACTTGAACGCGTTGGTGATCAGGTTCTTGAGGATTTGGCGGAGCCGCTGACGATCGGTGACGATCGTGTCGGGGCAGCCGTTCGCGACCTCGACGGTGAAGCCGAGGCCGTCGCGTGCGGCGACCGGCTCGAACTCGCGCACGAGCGCATTGCGGAGTTCGGTAAGCGACAGGTCGTCCCTGTCGACGGTGACGGTCCCGGATTCGGCCTTGGCCAGGTCGAGGATGCTGTTGAGCAACTCGAGCAGCTCGTTGCCCGACGAGTGGATGACGCTCGCGTACTGGACCTGCGTCTCGGTCATGTTGTCATCGGGGTTGTCCTCGAGTTGCTGGGCGAGGATGAGGAGGCTGTTGAGCGGGGTACGGAGCTCGTGGGAGATGTTCGCGATGAACTCCGACTTGTACGTCGACGAGACCGAGAGTTGGCCTGCCTTCTCCTCGACCAGCCGCTTCGCCTCTTCGACCTCACGGTTCTTGTGCTCGGCCTCGATGTTCTGCTCGGCGAGCAGCGTGGCCTGGCGGCCGAGGTCCTCGTTGCTCTCGCGCAGCTCCTCGGCAAGCGACTGCGACTGGATGAGGAGCGACTCTGTGACCATGCTGCCCTCGATGGTGTTCAACACGAGGCCGATGCTCTCGGTGATGGAGTCGAGGAACGTCTGGTGGGTGACGCTGAACGCCGAGAACGACGCGAGTTCGATCACGGCGCACATCGACCCCTCGAACAGCACCGGGAGCACGATCACGTTCAAGGGCTTCGCGGCACCGAGGCCCGACGTGATCCGCACGTAGTCGCCGGGAACCTCGGTCAGGAGGATCCGCTGCTTCTCCTTGGCGCACTGCCCGACGAGGCCTTCACCCAGGCGGAACGAGGTCGAGAGGCGCTTCCGCTCCTCGTTCCCGTAGCCGGCCTGGAGCTGGAGCACCGGCTCGCCGATGTCGGGGTCGTTCACGATCGAGTAGAAGACCGCATGTTGCGCCGACACGAGCGGCGCGAGCTCGGACAGGATCATGTTCGCCGTGGTCGCGAGATCGCGCTGACCCTGGAGCATGCGCGTGAAGCGCTCCTGGTTGGTCTTCAACCAGTCCTGCTCGACGTTCTGGCGCGTGGTCTCGCGGAGGTTGCGGATCATCTCGTTGAGGGTGTCCTTGAGCGCGGCGACCTCTCCGCTCGCCTCCACCCGGACCTGGCGAGTCAGGTCACCCTCGGTGACCGCGGTCGCCACCTCGGCGATGGCCCGGACCTGGTTGGTGAGGTTCGCGGCGAGCTGGTTGACGTTGTCGGTGAGGTCCTTCCAGACGCCCCCGATCTCCTTCGACTGCGCCTGGCCGCCGAGCTTGCCCTCGACGCCGACCTCGCGCGCGACCCGGGTCACCTCGCCTGCGAACGCGTTCAACTGGTCGACCATCGCGTTGACGGTGTTCTTCAACTCGAGGAACTCGCCCTTCACGTCGATCGAGATCTTCTTGCTCAGGTCACCGTTCGCGACTGCGGTCGTGACCTCGGCGATGTTGCGCACCTGTCCGGTGAGGTTGCCGGCCATGAGGTTGACGTTGTCGGTGAGGTCCTTCCAGACACCTCCGACCTCGATGGTCACCGCCGCGGCCTGACCGAGCTTGCCTTCGGTCCCGACCTCGCGCGCGACCCGGGTCAGCTCCGAGACGAAGCCGTTCAGCTGGTCGACCATCGCGTTGATGGTGTTCTTGAGCTCGAGCATCTCGCCGCTCACGTCGGCCGACACCTTCTTGCTCAAGTCGCCACTCGCCACCGCGCCGATGACGCGTTGCATCTCCACCGTCGGCCGCACCAGCGCGTCGATCAGACTGTTGACCGACTCGACGCTGCCCGACCAGCTCTGCGTCGCGCCACCGAGTGTGACCCGCTGCGAGAGCCGGCCCTGCCGACCGACCGAGTCGCTCACCCGCGCCAACTCCACCTCGAGCGCCTGGTTGGCGACGATCACCTCGTTGAGGCCGTCGGCCACCTTGCCGGCGATGCCGGTCCAGGCGAGGGGCATGCGAGCCGTGAAGTCGCCGGCCCGGAGGCGGGCGAGCACGCTCAGCAGGGCTTCGGCGTCGATCGTGTCGGCGCGGTCCTCGGGAGGGTTCGTCATGGTGGGTCTCCGGATTTCGCTTCGTGCGTCGGTGGTGCTCGAGGTCTGGGAGCCCGTACCACCCATGGATCGGCACGGATGCCGCGAACCTGACTGAAGTTTCGTTCTCGGCCAAGATCAACAAGCCGGACGTATCCGTACTCCTACCGGGTCTCGCCTCGTCCTTGACTTCCCCACGTGGATCCCTCATGATCAACCAATCAGTTGTTCAACTGATGCATTGAATAACTCAGGGAGCCCGATGAGCGACGACCCGCTCAGCCTCACCTTCGCTGCACTCGCCGACTCGACCCGGCGGGCGATCCTCGCCCGACTCGCCGACGGTGAAGCGACGGTGAACGAGCTGGCCGAACCGTTCGACATCAGCCTCCAGGCCGTCTCGAAGCACCTGAAGGTGCTGGAGCACGCCGGCCTGATCACCCGCAGTCGCGAGGCCCAGTACCGGCCCTGTCGACTCGAGCCTGCACCACTCGACACGGCCGTCGACTGGATCGAACGGCACCGCCGGATCTGGACCGAACGCTTCGACCAACTCGAACAGCACCTCCGCGCCATCCAACGAACCCGACCGACCACAGGAGACAAATCGACATGAGCGACGCCACGACCGACCTCGGTGAAGTGACCTTCGTCCGCACGTTCGACGCACCGCGCGAGTTGGTGTTCGAGTGCATGACCACTCCGGAGCACCTGACCCACTTCTGGGGCCCGGTCGGGGTGAGCACGCCGATCGAGAACATCACCGTCGATCTGCGACCCGGTGGTGTGTTCGAGACCACCATGGTGAACGACGCCACCGGCGACGTGTATCCGAACCGCGGGGTGTACGTCGAGGTGAGTCCGCCCGAACGGCTCGTGTTCACCGAACCCGATGTCGAAGGCGGGATGACCACCACCATCACGTTCACCCAGCTCGACGACGGCCGGACCGAGACCGTCACCCACCAGACGAACGTCCCCGAGATGTACCGCACCGCCGAAGCACGCGAGGGGATGGAGAGCAGCTTCACCCGCTTCGACGACTACCTCGCGACCCTCACCTGAGCCACGCGTCGACGGCGGCCTGGTCCGACTCGTAGATCCGACACGTCAGGATCAGGCCGTCGGCGACGGTGTACTCCAGTGCTCGATCGAGCTCCAGCGTCACCTCGTCGCGCGCCCACTGCTCCGTCACGAGCGCCACGACGCTCCGCTCCCCGACGGTCACGTCGTGCACGCGTACGACCTTCCGGTCGGTGGCGGCCTGCAGCGTGATCAGCGCGGTGAGCGCGGCGTCCTTCCCGCGATGCGTGCCGGCGAGGTCGTGGGCTCCGGCCCACTCGAGGACGACGTCGTCGTGGTACGCGTCGAACAGGGCGGCGACGTCGCCGGCGAGCCACGCGTCGCAGTAGTCCCGGACGACCGCACCCGCCTCGGTCTGGTCCATCGTGGTCCTCCCCGGGCCGACGAACACGCGTTCGGTAGAGTAGCTGGATCTCACGTTCTCGGGGGTCCCGCCGTTGAAGCCGACATGAACGCTCCTCCCTCGACAACCCGGAGACGCGGTGCGAGATCGCGGCTCGGCGGCGTGCCGGTGGCGCTGCCCGACGCGCCGGGCGAGTCGACCCGGCAACTCGCCCTGACCGCCATCGACGCCGAGCCGACGCGACCGCCGGGTGAGGTGCTGGCCGACGTGGCGTTCGTTCCCGATTGGCTCGACCTCGACGCGCAGCGCGCGCTCGTCGACGACTTCCGGCAGTGGGCGCTCCCCCCTGCCGGACTGCGGCACCCGCGTGTGCCGACCGGTCACCTGATGAGCGTGCAGTCGGTGTGCCTCGGTTGGCACTGGTATCCCTACGTCTACAGCCGCACCGCCGACGACACCGACGGCGCGCCGGTGAAGCCGCTTCCGCAGTCGGTGGTCGACCTCGCGCGCCGCGCCGTCGACGCGGCCTACGGTCCGAGTCACCCCGACGCGCTCGCGTTTGCGCCCGACGCCGCGATCGTCAACCGCTACCCGCCGGGTGCACGGCTCGGGCTGCATCAAGACGGGGAAGAGCCGTCGGCCGCTCCGGTGGTCACCATCAGCCTCGGCGACACATGCACCTTCCGGCTCGCCGCTGTCGATCGTCGGACCGGGCCGTTCACCGACCTCGAGGTGCGCAGCGGCGACCTCGTCGTGTTCGGCGGAACGAACCGACTCATCTACCACGGGATCCCGAAGGTCTTCCCCGACACCGCGCCCGAAGGCCTCGGTCTCCCGCCGGGTCGGTTGAGCCTCACCGTGCGGGAGACCGGTCTCGCCTGAGTGCTCTCAGTGGGGAGCGACGGTCAGGGTGTCGGAGCAGATGCTTCGACCACGGCCTTGATCCGTTCGAGGGTCTCGCGCATGCCGTCGCGGTTCGTCCGGCCCCGCCAGCGGCCGAACACCTTCCAGTAGAGCCGCAACGCCGCGGTGTCCTTCAGCTGGAACGACTCGGTCACGTCGGTGCCGTCGCCGGCGGGCTCGAACCGGTACCGCCAGGTGTTGAGTGCCTTGTCGCCTTCGCCGACGGTGAACGCGAACTCTCGGCCTGGTTCGCAGGCGACGATGCTGCAGGTCGTCCAGTAGACCGGACCGCGACCGTTCCGCCGTACGTGGCCCCGGAATCGCACGCCCGGTGCCGGCCCCGACGCGCCGTCGAGCCACTCGGCCTCGAAGGTCTCGGGACTGAACTCCCCGATCCGGGTCACGTCGCTCGCCAGCGCCCAGACCTCGTCGGGAGTCGCCGCCATGTGGACCGTCACGGAATCCTGCATGCCCCGAGCGTACGCACTCACCCCGCGGAGTGGCCCGCCTGATCGAGCGAGTCGCGTTCGAGGAATCGTGCCTCGATCGTGCCCCGACGGGGTCCGTCGGAACCGGCGATCTCGTCGAGCATCGACGACGTGAGGTCGTAGCCCTCTGCGTGGGCGTCGCGACGCACGACGCTCAGCGACGGGCGGTACGCGCGGGCCCAGTCGGAGTCGCCGTACACGACGACCGATCGATCCTGTGGGATCTGCAGGCCGGCGTCGTCGATCGCCATGAGCAGCCACGGCGTCACGAGGTGGTTGGCGCAGACGATGGCAGTCGGTGCGCCGGTGGTCACCGCGTCGACGAGCGCGGCGCGGCAGCCGTCGAACCCGGCCGCGGGATCGACCAGCGCCACTGCGAGCGTGGCGCCGGCTGCGGTGAGGGTCTCGCCCAGCGCATCGAGGCGGCTCTGGCGGTACCGCAGTCCCTGGGGGCCGGGCGGAAGTGGGGTACCGATGAACGCGACTCGGCGGTGCCCGAGCTCGAGCAGGCGTCGACCCATCGCGGTGGTGGCGTCGCGCTCGCCCTGGCCCCAGTGGCGGAGGAGGTCGCGGCCGCCGTCGGCCAACGACGGCGCGATCGGGACCCCGTGATCGAGGTAGAGGGCGAGGCTCGGGGGGTCGACCGCCCCGCCGAGGACGAGGCCGTCGACACCCTGGTCGAAGAACCGTTCGAGCGCGGCGGTGGTGGGATCGTGGGTGCCCTGACCGTCGGCGATCAGCACGGCGTACCCCCGTTCCTGAGCGGCCTGTTCCACGCCCCGCAGGAACGGGAGGTACACGGGGTTGGCGAGGTCGGGGATCAGCACCCCGATCGAGCGCGACTCCGACCGCCGGAGTCCGCGGGCCCGTTGGTTCGGGCGGTAGCCGAGCCGGGACGCGGCTTCCTCCACGCGGCGGCGGACGTCGGGACTGCCCCGTCCGTTGTTCAGGGCCTTCGACACGGTCGAGGGCTGGACGCCGGCCGCGTGGGCGACGTCGAGGATCGTGACCCGCCCCGCGCTCGCCACCGACTGTCTCCTCTCGCCCGGATCGGCTGGTCGTGATCCCTGGTCTGGAAATCGTTGTCCGACCCGGGTAGGTTACTGGAAATCGTTGTCCGTAGCGGGAGGGTTCCCTTCCGGCGGGCGACCCGGGGGTCCTCATGCGGCGTGTCCTCATCAGTGCGGTGGTCGTGCTCACCCTGGCGACGCTCGCGGCGTGCGATCCCCTCGCGACCCCGACCGGTCCCGCGCCCCTGCGCTATCGGGACCCGGTGTTCTCCACGGTGACGAAGACCACCGGCGTCACCTACGGCACCGCGGTCGACCAGTCGGCCCAGCCGGTCGCGCTCAAGCTCGACGTCTACCGCCCGACCGGCGACACGGTGACGAGTCGACCCGCGATCGTATGGGTGCACGGAGGCGCGTTCAGCTCCGGCGACAAGTCGTCGGGGGAGTTGGTCGACCAGGCGACGCAGTTCGCCCTGAAGGGTTTCGTGAACGTCTCGATCAACTACCGGCTCGCCCCCGGCAACTGCCTGGGTGTCGTGAGTCAGGTGTGTGTGATCGCCGCGCTGCAGGCCCGGGAGGACGCCCAGACGGCGGTGCGGTTCCTCCGCGCCCAGGCTTCGACCTACGGCATCGATCCGACGCGCATCGCGATCGGGGGTTCGTCGGCCGGTGGGATCACCGCGCTGGCGGTGGGATACAACTCCCAGAACCCCGGCCCCGGCGACCACCAGGGCCATTCGTCGGCGGTGCGCGCGGTGCAGTCGCTCTCGGGCGCCGTGTTCAACACGGCCGCGATCGGTGCCGGCGACGCCCCCGCGGTGTTGTTCCACGGCACCGCCGATCTGATCGTGCCGTACGCGCTCGCGCAGAACACCGTCACCGCGGCGACCACCGCGGGCCTCGTCGCGATCCTGCGGACCTTCACCGGGGCCGGTCACGTTCCCTACACCGCGAACCGCACCCAGATCCTCGACGAGACCCGGAACTTCTTCTACTCGCAGATGGACCTCGCCCACGCGGCGCGCTGATGGCGACCCGGTCCCGGAGCACCCTGCTCCTCGTCACCATCGTCGTGTGTCTCCTCGCGGTCGCGTGCTCCGACGGCGACGGGAACCGCGGGTCCGACGCGTCGAGCTCGTCGTCTTCCTCGTCGATGCCGTCGTCGGGGCCCGGTGCATCGGTCCCGGGTGCGGAGTGGGAGACGGTGACCCCGGAGTCGGTCGGTCTCGACGGCGCGAAGCTCGAGGAGATCGCGCGGGTCGCGGAGGAGGGGAAGTCGCGCTGCTTGGTGATCGTGCGCGACGGCAAGCTCGCCGGCGAGTGGTACTTCCGGGGCAGCACCCCGGAGACCGCGCAGAACGTCTTCTCGGTGACGAAGTCGATCTCGAGCACCCTGGTCGGGATCGCGCAGGACGACGGCGATCTCGAGATCTCGGATCGGGCGTCGACGTGGATCCCGGAGTGGAAGGGCACGCCGTCAGACGAGGTGACCGTCCGCGATCTGCTCAGCAACGACTCGGGTCGCGAGTGGAGCGCGGGGATCGACTACGTCCAACTCGTGCAGGCTCCCGACAAGACGGCGTTCGCGGTCGGTCTGAGCCAGTCCGAACCACCCGGCACCGTCTGGGCCTACAACAACTCGGCGATCCAGACGCTGCAACCGGTCGTTGCCGGTGCCACCGGCCACGACGTCATCTCGTTCGCACGGGAGCGACTCTTCGCGCCGCTCGGGATGACCCACACCGAGATGACCGCCGACGCCTCGGGCGGCGCGCAGATGTTCCAGGGCCTGCGGACCACCTGTCGCGACCTCGCCCGGTTCGGGACGCTGTTCCTCGAACGGGGTCGGTGGGGATCGGAGCAGGTCGTGTCGGCCGACTGGGTCGATGCCGCGACCGGTCGGTCGTCGACCGATCTCAACGCGGGCTACGGCTACCTGTGGTGGCTGAACCGTGAGGGTGTGCTCGCGAGTCCGCTCGCCGCGACCAACGTTGCCGGCGTCGGCGACGCCGCCCCGGTCCGGGGCCGCCTCGTTCCCGGAGCCCCGGAGTCGATGTTCTGGGCGCTCGGGCTCGGCAACCAGGTGGTGCAGGTCGACCCGGGAAGCCGGACCGTCGTCGTCCGGATCGGGACGGCCGAGCCGCGCCCGCAGCCACCGACGTTCGGACGGCTCGACGCGAGCCGGGTGGTGACCGAAGCTGTCACGGGTCCGGTTCCGGCGCGATGACTTCTCGTCTCCCCGGCGGTCGGATCGGGGTGATGTCGTTCGAGCGAGCAGAAGGAGCCTTCCGTGCCGAACCGTGATGGCGCACCCGTGGGTGCCCCCTGTTGGATCGACCTGATGACCTCGGATCCCGACGCCAGCCAGGCGTTCTACGGCGAGCTCTTCGGCTGGACCTCGGAAGAGGCCGGTCCCGAGTACGGCGGATACATCAACTTCTCGCTCGACGGTGCCGCCGTCGCGGGTGGAATGCGCAACAGCGGGCCGGAGGGCATGCCCGACCTGTGGTCGGTCTACCTCGCCACCGACGACGCCGCGGCCACAGTCGACGCGGCGACCGCCGCCGGTGGGCAGGTGATCGTCGGCGCGATGGACGTCGGCGAGCTGGGTCGGATGGCCGTGGTGACCGATCCCGGTGGTGCGGCGATCGGTGCATGGCAGCCGGGGCTCCACACCGGCTTCGGCGTCGTGCGGGAGACCGGGGCGCCGGCGTGGTTCGAAGCGCACACCCGTGAGTACCCGGCGTCGGTCGCGTTCTACCGCGACGTGTTCCATTGGGACACCCACACGATGAGCGACACCCCGGAGTTCCGCTACACGACGTTCGGCGAGGAAGCCGACGCGGTGGCCGGTGTCATGGACGCGGCCGCGATGCTCCCCGACGGTGAGCCGTCGTTCTGGGCGATCTACTTCGCGGTCGACGACACCGACGCCGCGCTGGCGCGGGTCGTGGAGCTCGGCGGCGCGGTGGTCACCGGGGCCGAGGACTCACCCCACGGGCGCCTCGCCACCGTCGCCGACACCACGGGAGCACGGTTCACCGTGGTCGCCGACTGAGGAGCCCGGGCCGAGCCGTCCGAGTCGGCACGGGCTAGTCGGCCGCGGGCGCGGTGGCCGCGGCGGCCTCGTCGGTGCCGTGCTTGAACTCCTTCGACGCCTGACCCAGCGAACGCGCCAGCTTCGGGAGCTTCGCGCTGCCGAACAGCAGGAGGACGATGGCGAGCACGATCAGCAGTTCGGTGGGTCCGAGGTTCATGGTGCTCCTTGGCGGGGGGTGGCGCGGAGTCGCGCCCGATCAGTTCTTCCGGTCGGGGATTCGTTCGGCACGGACCCCCGGATCCTTGAGCCGCTCCCTGGCGTCGCGGCCCGGAATCGTTGATCCGGCAACGGTTCCAGGTCCGGAGACACCGTATGACTGATCTCGCGGGGCTGCTCGACGGCGCGCTCGAGTTCCCGATCGCGCCGAGCTTCACGCGGATCGGGTACTCGGCCCGTCGAGCGTTGTTCCACTGGACCGACCTCGACGACTACGACCTCCGCGACCGCGTCATCGCCGTGACCGGTGCCACGTCGGGGCTCGGTCGGGCGGCGGCCGAGCAGTTCGCCCGAGACGGCGCGACGGTGATCGTGGTCGGCCGGAACCCCGCGAAGACGGAACGCACCGTGGCCGAATTGCGCGCCGCGACGGGGAACGACCGGATCAGTGCTGTGATCGCCGACCTCGGCGACACCGACTCTGTCCGGACCGCCGCGGCCGAGATCCTGACCACACACGATCGGCTCGATGTGCTCGTGCACAACGCGGCGTCGCTGTCGCACGAGCGCCGGACCGCGCCCGACGGCACCGAGCTCACGGTCGCGACCCAGGTCGTGGGGCCGTTCGTGCTCACCGCGCTGCTCCTCGACCGGCTGCGGGCCGCGCGTCCCGGCGGGGTCGGGCCGGGCAGAGTGGTGACCGTGTCGTCGGGCGGGATGTACAGCGCGCCGTGTGCGGTGGCCGACCTCCAGATGGACGCCGCCTCCTACAACGGGACGAAGCAGTACGCGTTGGCGAAGCGGGCCCAGGTGACGCTCAACGAGGTGTGGGCCGGCCACGTCACCGACGGTTCGGTCGTGTTCCAGTGCATGCACCCGGGCTGGGCCGACACGCCGGGTGTGGAAGAGGCACTGCCGACGTTCCGTCGGATCGTCGGGCCGCTCCTGCGCGACGCCCGCCAGGGTGCCGACACGATGGTGTGGCTCGCCGCCGACGACGGTGAGCCGCTCGAATCGTCGGGCCGGTTCTGGCTCGACCGAAGGGTGCGCCCGATCCATCGCCTCGGGAGCACGGCCCGTTCCGACACCCCCGAGGTCCGGCGCGCGCTCTGGCGATGGCTCGTGGCGACGAGTGGCGAGGATCCGGTCCCGAGCCCCGAGTAGCGACGGTCGAGGGCCGGAATGCCCCGCGGCCCCGGACCGTTGGCACCCGTATGGCTGATCCGGTGATCCAGACGTTCGCGCTCGGCTTCCAGTGGCCGACGATCGACCCGTTCCTGTTCTGCGTGCACCACGACGACGCGTATCCGGCCGGCAACGACGATCTCGGTCCCGATGCGCCGCTCGACGGTCGCGAGATCGGGTCCGACTTCGCCGGCGTCGACGGTTGGCGGATGTACCACGGCACCGTCGTCCCCGGCTTCCCGGGCCACCCTCACCGTGGGTTCGAGACGGTCACCTACGTGCGCCAGGGGCTCATCGACCACTCCGACTCGCTCGGCGCGGCGGCGCGGTTCGGCGAGGGCGACGTGCAGTGGCTCACCGCGGGCCGGGGCATCGTGCACTCGGAGATGTTCCCCCTCCTCGACTCCGATGCACCGAACCCCGCCGAGTTGTTCCAGATCTGGTTGAACCTGCCCGCCGAAGACAAGATGGCCGAGCCCCACTTCTCGATGTTGTGGGCCGAAGACATCCCCCGCGTCACCGTCACCGACGACGCCGGACGGGTCACGACGATCGACGTGGTCGCCGGAGTGCTGGGCGACGCGACCCCGCCGCCGCCACCGCCGAGCTCGTGGGCGGCACGTGCCGACACCGACGTCGCGATCTGGGCCGTCCGGATGGAAGCCGGTGCGGTGTGGACCGCGCCGCCCGCCTCGGCCGGGACGGTGCGCGTCCTGTACGGGTTCGTCGGCAACGGGTTCGCGGTGAGGGGATCCGACGGCGACGAGACCGCGATCGATCCCGACACGGGTGTCGTCGTGCGCAGCGACGAACCGGTCGTGCTCACCGCGGGCGACGCGGCGGTCGAGATCCTGGTGCTCCAGGGTCGTCCGATCGGTGAGCCGGTCGAACGGTACGGACCGTTCGTCATGAACGACCGGGCCGGGATCGAAGCCGCGTTCGCCGACTACCGCAGCACCGGGTTCGGTGGGTGGCCGTGGCCGACCGAGGACCCGGTCCACGATCGCGGCGCCCGACGCTTCGCCCGTCACGCCGACGGCACCGTCGACCGCGTCGAGTCGGAGAGCGGGTCGACGAGCGGGCCGAGCGTGGGAGCAGCGGGCTCCGGGGTCACCGTCAGCTGATCACCCGCGGCTGCGCGTCGGCGTGCGGACGTGCGCAGGCGTGACCGCAACGAAGAGGGCCGTGACCGCCAGGACCAGCAGCCCGGTCGTGAGGTCGAATGCGCCCGAGAGCACGCCGACGATGGGTGGCCCCGCGACCATTCCGAGGTACCCGGCCGCCGAGACCCCTCCGATCGCGAGCGCAGGGTGCCGAGCCTCGTTGTTCACCTCGGCGAGCAGCAGCGGCCACACGACCGAGATGCCGATGCACGCCAGCGCGAGGCCCGTCGCCCCGACGACGGGGTTCGAGGTCAGCGCCTCGAGTGAGATGCCGACCGCGCTCAGTCCGGCACCGATCGCGACCCCACGCCGGATCCCGAGCGTCCCGAGCCGCGGTCCACTCGCCACCCGGGTGACCGCGGCCAGGCCCTGCCCGACCACGTACGCGCCGACCCCAGCCAGCACGCCGACCTCGAGGTTGCTCCGCAGGTAGAGCACGCCCCAGGTCGCGATGCCCCCTTCGACCATCGCCGATGCCGCGAACACGATGGCGAGGATCACGAGTCCCTCGTGGCGGAGCCCCGTGATCGCCCGGAGGAGCGACGGATGGTCGCCGCGTGGGGGATGGGGGAGCTTCGCCGAGCGGCTGAGCAGGGCCAGCACGAACCCACAGACACCGAGCGCCACGAACGCGAACCGCCAGCTGAGGTCGAGCTCCAGGGCGACACCGGTCACTGCGGCTCCGAGCACGCACCCGACGTTGAACAAGGCATGGAAGCGCACCAGGCGCCCCGGCTCCGCCGACAGCGCCGCCGCGGCGACGACGTTGATCACCACGTCGACGAGGCCGCCCGCCGCAGTCGCGAGCGTGAACGCGACGGCGAACATCCCGAGTGCCGGCGCCGCCGCGACCACGAGCAGCAGCGCGCTCCAGATCACGAGCGAGCGGACGAACGCGACGTCGGGTCCCCACCGGTCGGTGACTGCGCCGCCGATCGCGTTGAGCGCGGCCGCGCACAGGATCCCGATCGCGAGCATGAGCCCGAGGCCGGCGTCGGACAGGTCGAACGTGCGCTTGATGTCGAGCACGGCCACCGCCCACGTGCCTGCGTATCCGCCGAACACGACGAACGCGACGGCGACGGGGGTCAGGTTGGAGCGCGCGGTCACGGTCTCACGGCACGCCGGGGTCTGCCGAGTCACCGTCGTCGGTGTGCGACCCGTGGCGAATGGCCTCGCGGGTCGCGGCGTACCGGAACGCCTCGAACGCGATCAACACCCACATCACGACCGTGATCGCGCCGAGGACGAGCAGCGCGTCGGCGGTGTGCGCGGGCCAGAGCAGCACGAGCACCAGCGCCGCCGCGATGACCCGCCACTTCGACAAGCCAAGGCCCACCCGCAGCTTGAACGCCACGGTCCCGAGCAGGAACGCCACGGTTCCGCCGATCAACGCGGTCGCGCTCACCGAGTCGAGTGGCGCATCCACGTGCGCGAGCACGGCCTTCAAGCCCACCGCCGTGACCGCGACACCGGCGACGAGCACGAAGTGGAGGAGCGAGTAGGCGTCGCGCGCCATCTCGTTCTGCTCCTTGCCGACCTTCGCGAGCTCGAGCTGTTGCGACGCGGCCGGCGCGAGGACGTCGAAGTAGATCCACCAGAGGGCGCTGGCGAGGAACGTGCCGATCACCGCGGCGGTGATCGCGAGGCCCGAGAGGCCGACCTCGGCGCCGATCGCGATCGCCACGAGTGACTCGCCGAGCGCGATGATCACGATGAGGCCGTGGCGTTCCGCGAAGTGGTTCGGCACCAGCTTCCATCCGGCCGCACCGAAGAGGAACGGTCCGCCCACGTCGAGCAGGATCGCCACGATCCACATCGCGCCCTGTTCCCACCCGTCGAGGAACGACGCGACCACGAGCAGCGCCACGCCGATCACAGTGCTGATCGCGAGGCCCGTCACCGACTTCCGGAGGTCTTCCTCGTCGTCACTCGCGAGGACGAACAGCAGGATCTGTGAGATCCGCACGACTCCGTACGCGATCGCGAACGTGAGTCCCTGGTCGCCGAACGCCTCGGGGACACAGAGTGCGGCCACGAGCATCCCGGCGGTGGCGATGAAGATGACGAGCCGGGCGGCGCCCTCCTCGGGGTCGACCACGCTCGTCAGCCACGCGTACCCGACCCACGCCCACCAGAGCGCGGCGAGCACCAGCAGTCCCTGACCGAGGCCCTGCCAGGTGTGGCCACCGGCCATGAGCTCGGTGCACCGGGTGAGTGCGAGCACGAACACCAGGTCGAAGAAGAGCTCGAGCGGGGTGACCCGCTCCTCGTTCTTGCGTCGGACCGCGCCGAGGTGGCGGCGGGAGGCGTCGGGTTCGCGGCTCATCGGGCGTGATTCTCGCGTCATCGCGGAGGCCGTGCGTAGGCTCCGGGCCGATGGGGGATGGACGCCGTGCTTGATCTGGTCATCCGCGGCGGCACCGTGGTCGACGGCACCGGCGCGGTGGCCCGCACCGCCGACGTGTCGATCCGCGACGGGATCGTCGTCGGGGTCGGCCGGGTCGAAAGTCCCGCGCGCCGCACCGTCGACGCCGACGGCCTGCTCGTGACCCCCGGGTTCGTCGACGTGCACACCCACTTCGACGCCCAGGCGACGTGGGATCCGCACCTCACGCCGTCGAGCTGGCACGGGGTCACGACCGCGATCCTGGGGAACTGCGGCGTCGGCTTCGCGCCCGTTGCGCCCGGACGTGAGCAGTGGTTGATCGAGCTCATGGAGGGCGTCGAAGACATCCCCGGGTCGGCGCTGTCGGAAGGGATCCAGTGGGGCTGGGAGTCGTTCCCCGAGTACCTCACCGCGCTCGAGGCGTTTCCCCGCGCGATCGACGTCGGCGCGCAGCTCCCGCACGCGGCGGTGAGGGCCTACGTCATGGGGTCGCGCGCGCACGATCCCGCCACCGCCGCCGACCTCGAGGCGATGCAACAGATCGTGCGCGAGGCCCTGCGTGCCGGTGCGCTCGGCTTCTCGACGGGTCGGACCGCCGGCCATCGCGACATCCACGGCGCGCCGGTGCCCGGGACGTTCGCGGCCGGCGACGAGGTGATCGCCCTGCTGGCGGTCATGGCCGACGAGCAGCGGGGGGTGCTGCAACTGGTGCCAGCCGGGTCGTCGGGCGAGCTCGCCGGCGACGCGCCGGGTGCGATGGACGGCGAGCTCGAATGGATGCTCCGCGGCGCGGAAGCCTCGGGTCGGCCGGTCACGTTCCTCGTGCTCGAGAGCCGACAGGACCCCGACGGCTGGCGCCCGTGGTTCGACGCGACGCGCGCCGCGAACGCGCGCGGCGCCGACGTGCACCCCCAGGTCGCGAGTCGGTGCTTCGGGATGTTGATGGGACACCAGTCGCGGCTGAACCCGTTCCGGTACCGCGCGAGCTACCGGGAGATCGGCGGCCTGCCGTTCCCCGAGATGATCGCCCGGCTGCGCGATCCCGAGGTTCGCGCCCGCATCCTGGGCGACGAGTCGCAGTGGTCGGGACCTCCGCAGGCCGACCAGCTCCGGTCCCGTTCCTTCGAGAACCTCTTCCCGTTGGGCACGACGCTCGACTACGAACCCGGACCGGAGGCGAGCGTCGCCGCGGTGGCTCGACGGACCGGTCAGGATCCGTGGGCGGTCGCGTACGACCTCATGCTCGGATCCGACGGGCACGACTTCCTGCTGTTCCCGTTGCTGAACTTCGGGAACGGCTCGTACGACGGCCTCTACGAGATGATGTCGGACCCGATGACGGTGCAGGGCCTCGGCGACGCCGGTGCGCACTGCGGGATCATCTGCGACGCGAGCATGACGACCTACCTGCTCAGCCACTGGGCCCGCGACCGCTCCCGCGGTCCCCGGTTGCCGCTCGAGCTGGCGGTCCGCCGCCTCACCCGCGACCCCGCGCACCTCTACGACCTGCGCGACCGGGGAGTGCTCGCACCGGGGATGCGGGCCGACGTCAACATCATCGACTTCGAGCATCTCCGCCTCGTCCACCCCGAGCGGGTCGAAGACCTCCCCGCGGGTGCCGGTCGACTCGTGCAACGGTCCGAGGGCTACGTCGAGACGATCGTCGCCGGCGAGACGGTCGTCGAGGGCGGCGAGCTCACCGACGCCCGGCCCGGCGCGCTCGTCCGGGGCGGCCGAGCCGCCGGATAGCGTCGAGCGGATGACGTATCGAGTGGTGGTGTGGGGGACGGGCAACGTGGGACGTCCGGCGCTCCGGGCGGTGGCGGCGCATCGAGACCTCGAGCTCGCCGGCGTCGTCGTGTCGAACCCGGAGAAGGTCGGTCGCGACGCGGGCGAGCTCGCCGGGATCGAAGCGCTCGGTGTGCTCGCGACCGCCGACCCGTCGATCGCATTCGCCGACGACGTCGACGCGGTCGTCTACGCCGCCACCGGCGACACCCGACCCGAGGAGGCGCTCGCCGATCTCATCGCCTGCCTGCGGGCCGGGGTCGACGTGGTGTCGACCGCGTTCTACCCGCTCCTGCACCCGGCGAGCGCGCCCCGGGAGATGCTCGACCCGGTCGAGGCCGCGTGTGCGGAGGGTGACGCGTCGGTGTTCGTGTCGGGGATCGATCCGGGCTGGGCGCTCGACATCCTCCCCGCGCTCGTGAGCGGTGTGAGTGCCGGGATCGAGGAGATCCGCATCCAGGAGCTGTTCAACTACGCGCTCTACGACCAGCCCGCGGTCGTGCGCGAGGTGATCGGGTTCGGCGGTCCGATGGAGGAGCTGCCCCTGATGCTCCTCGACTTCTCGCTCGACATGGTGTGGGCGCCGATGGTGCGCGTCCTCGCCGACCTGCTCGAGGTGCAGCTCGACGCGGTCACGACCTTCGTGGAGCGCCGCCCGCTCGAGCGCACGATCGAGGTGCCGGGCATGGGTACGTTCGAAGCCGGGACGCAGGGCGCCTTCCGGTTCGAGGTCAGTGGAGTGGTCGACGGGCGTCCCCTGCTGGTCGTGGAGCACATCACCCGCATCGACGACGCGTGCGCGCCCGACTGGCCGCAGTCGGCGATCGGTGGCGAACACCGGGTCGTCGTCACCGGCCACCCGAACCTCACGGTGTCGGTCCACGGCACCGAGCCCGGAGAACCCGGTGCCGCAGGAGGTGGCAACGCCTCTGCCGCGAACCGCATCGTCAACGCGATCCCGGCCGTGTGCGCGGCACCAGCCGGCCCGCTCAGCCCCCTCGACCTCCCCCCGATCACCGGGGCCCGCCAACTCCGCTGAGAACGGTCGGGCGACGGGGGACGTGTGCGACGATGGCGCGGTGGAGTACACGGACCTGCTCGACTCGCTCGACGAGAGCCACCGGCTGGTCGTCGCCGCCATCGAAACCGGTGATCCGGCAGCGGTGGTGCCGACGTGCCCCGAGTTCACGCTCGATGATCTCGCCTTCCACATCGGCGAGTTCTCGAGCTTCTGGACCCACGTCGTCTGCGAGGCGACCGCGCGGGAGAAGCCCGCGTTCCCAGCCGACCCGGGTCCGGCCGGGCGCGCGGCCTGGGTCGACGACCTGATCCGCCACCTCGTGGAGGAGCTCCGGTTCGCCTCGGCCGACACTCCGTCGTGGACGTGGCACGAACCCGACCAGTCGGTGGGGTTCGTCGCGTCGCGCACGTGTCACGAGCTCGCGATCCACCGGGTCGACGCGCAGCTCGCCGCGAGCGGGACTGCGGATCCCGTCGACGCGCCCGTCGCCGCGGCCGGAATCGAAGAGGCGTTCCTCCTCCTCCACGAGTACGGAGTCGACGGCAAGCGAGGCACACCGGGCCGGGGTGAGACGCTGCACCTCCACGGCACCGACCACGAACCGGCCGAGTGGTTCGTGCGTCTCGACCCCGACGGCGCGGTGGTGACCCGCGCGCACGCGAATGCCGACCTCGCCATCCGGGCCTCCGTGAGCGACCTCGAGATGCTGCTCTACCAGCGGCCCACCACCGGCGACGTCGAATGGTTCGGTGACCGCGCCGTCCTCGACGTCTTCCACGGTGAGTTCACGTTCATCTGAGCCGCGCCCGCCGGAGACTCAGCCTGCGTACGACAGGTGTTCGTGAACGGAGCGGATGGCAGCGGAACCCTCGCCGACGGCCGAGGCGACGCGCTTCACGGATCCGAAGCGGAGGTCGCCGACGGCGAACAGGCCGGGCTGACTCGTCTCGAAGGGGAGCGGCGAGCGGCCGAGCACGCTCCAGGCCTCGCCGAGGTCGTCGGGCCCGAGGTTCCGATCGGTGCGCACGAAGCCGGTCGAGCAGAGCGCGGCTCGACCCGACAACCAGTCGCTCGCGGGCGACGCACCGATGAACGAGAACAGCGCGACCGCGGGAACGTCGAGGTCCTCTGCTGCGGTGGAGATCGTGATCCCCTCGAGTCTGTCCCGACCCGTCAACGAGACGCACTGCGATCCGGTGCGCACGGTGATGTGGGGATCGGCGTGGATGCGATCAGCGAGGTAGCTCGACATCGACCGGGCGAGATCCGGCCCGCGCACGAGCAGGGTGACCGGGCTCCCGGAACCGGCCATGAACAGCGCGGCCTGGCCGGCCGAGTTCCCGCCCCCCACCACGACGCAGGGATCGCCGTCGACCAGACGCGCTTCGATCTCGGTCGCGGCGTAGTACACGCCGGTACCCTCGAAGTCGGCGAGGCGGTCGACGCGCAGGCGGCGGTAGTGGGCGCCCGTCGCGGCGACGACCGCCCGTCCGGCGAGCTCGGTGCCGTCGTTCAACGTCACCACGAGGTGACCGGCCTGTTCGTGCAGGCTCACGACGTCGCAGGGGGACGACACCCGCACGCCGAACTTCAGGGCCTGCGTCATCGCGAGATTGGTGAGCGCACCTCCCGAGATCCCGTTCGGGAACCCGAGGTAGTTCTCGATGCGTGAGCTCGTCCCGGCCTGACCGCCGGGTACCACCGCCTCCACGAGCAGCGTGTTGAGTCCTTCCGACGCGCCGTAGACCGAGGCGGCGAGCCCGCCGGGTCCCGCGCCGACCACGAGGAGGTCGAAGCAGCGGTCGGGGATCGACTCGATCGTGAGGCCGAGGTCGCTCGCGACCTGCCCGGGGGTCGCGCGCCGCCGCACCGACGAGCCGGTGAACACGACGGGCAGGTCATCGGCGGTGATCCCGAACTCGGCCACGATCGCGTCGACCTCGTGGTCGGTGTCGACGTCGAGCCATTGGTGGGGGAGCCGGTTGCGGCCCAGGTACTCACGCATGACGAGCGATTCCGACGAGTACCGCGACCCGATCGACGCGGATCGAACGCGCCGCACCCTCGAGCAGCATCGTCCGTCGTTGCACGAAGGTGGCGAGGATCTTGTCGCTGATCCCCGGGACGGTCGCGATCAGGCGCCGGAAGTCGACGCGGGGGATCGCCAGCACCTCGCCGTCGGCCACGACCCGTGCGGTGAGGTACGCGCGTTGGCCCGTGAGCATGGCGAGCTCGCCGAGGAACCGGCCGGGCCCGTGCTGGACCATGACCTCGTCGGCACCGTCGAAGTGCCCGATGATGTCGACCAGGCCCGACAGGACCACGAAGAAGTCGTAGTCGGCGTCGCCCTCGGCGAAGAGCACGTCGCCGGCCGAGATGGAGCGGCGCGTCCCGAACCGGTCCAGCTCCGCCAGCTCGGCGGCGGTGAGGTCGGAGAGCAGTTCGTCGTCGGGCATCGGTTCCAGGTTCTCGTCGTAGCGCAACGGTGTGGCGAACGGTGGGAAGATGCTGCCATGCGCAGTGAGCGTCCGACGACGCGCCCTCCGATCGACCTGCTCGCCGTGGTGGTGGGAGGGCTCCGCCTCGCTTCGGGTGTCTCGTTCCTCGTCGCGCCCGAAGCCGCGAACCGGCTGTGGGGCGACGCCGAGGACACCGGCCCGACCGCGAGCCTGCTCCTGCGATCGATGGGCTACCGCGACGCGCTCGTCGGCGGGATGCTCCTCTACGCGGGGGCGACCGGCGGTGCTACTGCCGGATGGTTCCTCGCCTCCGCCGGTGCCGACACCGCCGATCTCGTGGGCGGGATCGCGAACCACGACCGGATGACCGAGCAGCAACGCCGACGGGGCCTCGGTGGTGCGGCCGTGGGGATCGGGATCGGGCTCGTCGGGGCGCTCCGACCCCGGGCTCGGGTCAGCTCGCGGTGAGCAGTCGCGAGCGGAACAGCTCCAGCACCTGGTCGAGGGCGTCTCGGGTGGGTTGACCCGGTTCGTCGATGAGGTGTTCGGTGAGCACCGAGTGCGGCTTCATCTCGCCGTCGGGATTGGCGGCGTCGTCGTCGAGCTCGACCGCCACGAAGGCGTCGCCGAGCTGTTCCCGCAGGAACTCGAATCGCTCGGGCGGCACGAACCGGTCGCTCTTGAACCGCAGGCCGAGCACCTGGAGGCCGTCGTCGGCGCAGCGCCGCTTCACGATGGCGAGGTCGTCGGGGGAGATGTCGATCGAGCGCTTCTGCTTCGCGGTGAGCGCCATCGGCATCGACGGTTGCGAGAGCACCGGGGCGAGGAGGCGGTCGTCGGTGGCCATCGCGAGCGCGAAGCCGCCGGTGAAGCACATGCCCACCGCGCCGACTCCCGGCCCGCCGCACCGTTCGTGCTCGTCGGCCGCGAGCGCACGGAGCCAGTCGACGACCGGCGACGTTCGGCCCGTGGCCATCACCGTGAACTCGCGGCTGATGCACGCGGGGACGATCGACGACACCAGGTACTGCAACGACCTCGCGGCGCCCCGAGCGTCGGGCGAGGGATCCCGGCCCGGCTCACCGAAGAGGTGGGGGAGCACCGCCGTGCAGCCGATCGCGGCGACCCGTTCGCGCGAACTCGATCACCTTGGGGCTGATACCGGGCATCTCCGCGATCACGATCACGGCCGGCCCCGAGCCGGTCCGGAAGATCGTGCGGGTCTGGCCCTCGTGTGTGAACGAGGCGCGTTCGAAGTCGGCGAGATCGGAATCGGTCACTGGGCCGGGAACCGTAGACCGATCCGCCCGGTGGCGCACGAGATCTCGGGTCGGGGGAGACTGGCGCGGTGGATCACCACGGCTTCCCGCCCGGGTTCTTCGACCGCGCCGATCCGTCGGGCGACGACGGGTTCTACGCGCCACCCCGGCTCGTCACCCACATCGACGCCGCCGCCATCGCGGCGGTCGGTGCGCTCTACGACGAGCTCGCCGTCGACGGCACGGTGCTCGACCTCATGGGCTCGTGGGTGTCGCACTTCCGGCGGCCGCCGGCCGAGCTGACGGTGCTCGGCATGAACGCGGCGGAGCTCGACGCGAACCCGGTGGCCACGCGCACCGTGGTACACGACCTCAACGCCGATCCGCTTCTCCCCTTCGCCGACGCCGCGTTCGACGACGCGGTGTGCTGCGTGTCGGTCGACTACCTCGTGCGGCCGGTCGAGGTCTTCGCCGAGGTCGCCCGCGTGGTGCGCTCCGGTGGCCGGTTCGTGTGCACGTTCTCCAATCGGTGCTTCCCGACGAAGGCGATCCGGGGGTGGCTCGCGACGTCCGACGCCGAGCACTGCGAGATCGTGGCCGAGTACTTCCAGCGGGCCGGTGGGTGGGACGAGCCCGTGGTCGAACGTCGGACCGGCCTCGAGCATCGCGGCGACCCGCTGTTCGCGGTGTGGGCCCTGCGGTCGCCGATGGATCCTTAGCCCGCTCTTCCACCCATCTCGGTGGGCTGTCGACGACGGACTCACCGTCGACTTCGCGTTCGCGATCTGAACCGGCCATGATCTGGCCGGTTTACCGGCGCATACTCATCGGGAGAGCTGGATTCGACCCGAGGAGAAGCATGGATTGGAAGTTGGAGCTGATGATGGTGCCGGTGACCGACGTCGACCGGGCCAAGGCGTTCTACGTCGACCAGGTCGGCTTCCACGCCGACCACGACCACCGGGTCAACGAGTCGCTGCGGTTCGTGCAGCTCACTCCTCCGGGGTCGGCGTGCTCGATCGCGATCGGCGAGGGGATCAGCGACGCCGCACCCGGCTCGATCGACTGTCTCCAGATCGTGGTCGACGACGTGACCGCCGCGCACGACGAACTCGCCGAGCGCGGCGTCGAGGTCAGCGACGTCGAGGAGCTCGGATGGGGCACGTTCACCTCCTTCCGCGACCCCGACGGCAACCGGTGGGCCCTGCAACAGCTCCCGTCGCGCACCTGAGTCGACCGTCAGGTCGGGGCGGTAGGTTCGGGCGATGTCCGCCCCGCCCACTCCGCCCGACACGCTCTTCGCCAGCGACAACGCCGCGGGAGTCCATCCGGCCGTGATGGACGCCCTCGTCGCGGCGAACGTCGGCCACGCGCTCGCGTACGGGGCCGACGACTGGACGGAGCGGGCACTCGGCCGGTTCCACGACCTGCTCGGCACCGAACCCGGCGACGGGTCCGGGCCGGAGATCGTGTTCACCTGGGGTGGGACCGGTGCCAACGTGGTCGGGCTGCAGTGCCTCCTCGCCCCGTGGCAGGCGGTGATCTGCCCCGACTCTGCACACATCGCGGTCGACGAGTGCGGCGCGCCGGAGCGCTTCACCGGGTGCAAGCTCATCGAGGTACAGACCGTCGACGGTCGGTTGCTCCCCGAGCACGTGGAACGCCATCTCCATCTCCTCGGCGACGAGCACCACGTCCAACCCCGGGTCGTGTCGATCACGCAATCGACCGAGTTCGGGACGCTCTACCGCCGGGAAGAGATCGCGGCGCTCGCCGAGGTCGCGCACCGCAACGGCCTGCTGCTCCACGTCGACGGGGCGCGGATCGCGAACGCCGTCGCCGCGCTCGACACCGATCTCCGTGCTCTCGTGGTCGGTACCGGAGTCGACGTGCTCACCTTCGGCGGGACCAAGAACGGGATGATGTACGGCGAGGCGGTCGTGTTCCTCGGGCCTGAACTCGGCGCGCACGCCCGGTTCGTGCGCAAGCAGGCCGGACAACTCCCGTCGAAGATGCGGTACGTGTCGGCCCAGTTCACCGCGCTGCTCGCCGGCGACCTCTGGCTGCGCAACGCCCGGCACGCCAACGTGATGGCGGCCCGGCTCGCCGAGCGGATGGACGCGGTCGCGGGCGTCGACGTGGTGCGACCGCCCGAGGTGAACTCGGTGTTCGCCCGGCTGCCTGCCGCGGCGATCCGGCCGTTGCAGGACTGGTCGTTCTTCTGGGTCTGGGACCCGGCCGAGTCGATGGTCCGCTGGATGTGCAGCTTCGACACCACCGAAGCCGACGTCGACCGCTTCGTCGACGGTGTCGCCACGATCGTCGCCGCCCACATCTGACGCACCTCGTTCCCGACTGATCCGCGGCGAACTCCGGAGGTCAGGGGCGGGCGAGGACCTCGACGTGGGGGACCATGAAGAAGCCGTCGGGTTCGTCGGCCCATGTCCGCCAGGCATCGGCGATCGCCGCGAGTTCGGTGGCATCGGTCAGGCCATACTCGACGGCCTGGTGCGCGAAGCCGGAGTCGGCGCACCGGTCGGCCCACAACCCGCCCCACCACGCCCGCTCTTCCGGGTCGGCGAACGTCCAGGTCGAGCTGGTGACGGTCGGGTCCGTGAACCCTGCGGCGCGGACCCATCCGGGGAGATGTCGCCCGGCGTCGGCATCGGCGTCGTTGCGGGCGGTGACCTGGTGGTACAGCTCGTTCCACCGGTCGAGCAGTTGACTCGCTGGCGACCAGGTGAACGAGCCGTAGTCGCTGTCGCGCACGGCGAGCAGACCATCGGGCCGCAGCACCCGCCGCAGCTCGGCGAGCGCGCGCACCGGGTCGCTCAGGTGCTGGAGCACTTGGTGTGCGTGTACGACGTCGAACGACGCGTCGCCGGCATCGAGGTCGTAGACGTCGCCGACCGCGAACGTGACCTCGGCGATGCCCGCCTCGACCGCGCGTGTGCTCGGCCCGCGCGACCACCTCGGTCGACGCGTCGATCCCGACGACCGCGCCGGGCGCGACGCGGCGGGCGAGGTCGAGGGTGATCGAGCCGGGGCCGCATCCGACGTCGAGCAGCGTCAGGCCGGGACGGAGGTGAGGGAGGAGGTACCCGGCGGAGTTCTCGGCCGTTCGCCACGTGTGGCTGCGGAGCACCGACTCGTGATGGCCGTGGGTGTAGACGTCGTCGGGCATCGGGTCTCCGCGCGTCGATCAGTGCGGCTTCGGCAGCGTGACGAGCTGGATCGCCGAGAACACGAGGATCGTCGCGCCGATGATGACGAGGCCGAACCGCGCGCTCCGAACCCGGAAGTGACCGCTGATGCCTACGAGGAACAGCACCGTCGCGAGGTACACCGTGGTGCGCACGTAGTCATCGCCCGTGACTCCTGCGTCTTCCCCGTCGGCGAATTGCACGTCGGCCTCTGCATTGAGGTCGTGCGCCCGTTCGACCTCGGGTTGGCCGTACTCGGCCATTCCCTGTGGGCCCCCGGGTGCGGCCGGGTTGTTGTCGGGATCGAGCGCGATCCACGCGTCGAACGCGGTGCGGAGCTCGGGTCGGAAGCGCTTGAGCGCCCGCTCCTCGGCGACCGGTTCCTCGAGCGCCGACGCCGCGAGCCACGCGTTGAAGGTGAGTGCGTCTCCGATCCGGAGATCGAGTCCCTCGAGCTCAGCCGTGTTGGCCTTGTTGCGGGAGGTCGCGGCCTCGGCGAGGAGGAAGCGCGACTCCGTCGACCACTTCGCGGCCGCGAACCCCGACCATGCGGCCATGAGCGCGACGACTGCGAGCAGCGCGGCCTCGATGATCGTGATGATGCGGTCGTGGCCGGTTGCTTCCTCGTGCTCGCGACTGTGCTTCGTGTGCTCGGCGATCTCTTTGCCTACCTCACCCGGACCCAGTCCTTCAGCCATAGGTCGGTATCATCCATCAGCGCGGCCGGCGTTTGTCGGACCACCACCCGACCGGGGCCACTCGGTCAGCGTTCCTGTGTCGGCGCGGGTGTGCCACACGAGGAGCTGCCCGTCGCGGCGGACCACCGCGACCTCGGCGCGACCGTCGCCGTCCCAGTCGCCGAACCCCGGCGTCCCGACCACCCACCCGCCGGTCAGCTTCGGCCATCCCGCGGGTGACGTGCCGGTGGCATCGTGGGCGGCGAGAGTGAAGACCCCGTTGCCGGCGACCGTCTCCGCCATTCCGTTGCCGTCGACGTCGGCGATTGCGGGGGTGACGAAGAACGCGAGGTCAGGCGTGGTCCTCGGGAAGCCGGCCAACGCGTTACCGGTTCCCGCGCTCCACGCCATGAGATGGTCGTCGTTCGGAAGCTGCAGGTCGGAGCCGGAGATGTCGATGAGGCGGGTGAGCCCGGCACTGGGCGCGGTGATGTCGGCCGTTCCGTCGGTGTCGAGCCGGCCGAGCGAGGGGCCACCGAATGCGACTGCGGTTGCCACGATGTCGTTCGAGGTGCGCGCGGTGCCGAACCGCGCGGTGTCGGCCCCGGCGAGACCGGCCGCCCACGCGAGCGGGACATCGCGACCGTTCGCAGTTCCGTAGACGCTGTCGCCCTGCGCGTTCAGGACGTAGAGCGGACCGACCGACGATCCCGCCACGACCTCGGGTCCCGCCGACGGGTGGACGTCGCCGACCGCGGCCTGCGCCGAGATGCCACCGCCGATCGCGGGCAGGGCCTCCACCTGGAGCATCCCGAGCGCGGCTGGCCACCCCGGGAGGTAGGCCTGCTCGTCGGGGTGCGCCGCCGAGGTCTCGGGATACGACGCGTTCGACCCGTCGGGTGAGATCGCGAAGAGACGACCGTTGCCGAGGGTGCCGACGCCGCCGAGGAGTGCGAGCACGTCGGTGCCCGAGCCGATGTTGGCCGCCTCGGCGTACTGCTCCTGGCCGCCGACGATGATCTCGGGTCGACCGTCGCCGGTGAGGTCGGCGAGCGCGGGGGTCGTGATCAGCTCGCCCCCTTCACGGACTCCGGAATCAGGCCGGAAGGTCACGTACTCGGTGTCCGGGTCGACGGCTTCGACCTTCGCCGGGTCGACGACGAGAACGGGGAAGCCGGCGACGGGAGTGCCGTCGTCGTGCCATGCGTACACGTGCCGGTCCTGCGCCGCAGTGACGATCTCGAGCCTCCCGTCGCCGTCGAGATCGGCCGCGGCAGGCGCCGCGCTGATCCCGCGCTTGGCGCGGTTCACGGAGTTCTTCCCCGTTGCAGGGTCGTCGTTCGAGAACGCGGCGTCGATGCGCACCGATGAGACCGTCGCCCCGCCGATGGTGGTCGGCACGAAGCCGGCGCGCGGCGCGCCGGTGTGCTCCCATGCCCAGACGTTGCCGTCGGTGTCGGTGGCGACGACCTCGAGGTCGCCGTTGCCGTCGAGATCGGCGATCACGGGCGCGCCCGACCCGATGGCCGAGCTCGGCGCCGCGATCCGTTCGGATCGTGCGGTCGCCGACTGCGCCGGCCACCACGGGGGTGTCGCGGTCCGGACCGGCCATCGAGGAAGCTCCGAGCCGTTCGCCCGGTAAGCGTGCACGGTGCCGTCGTCGGTCGCGAGCACGAGCTCGTCGCCCGGTCGACCATCGAGGTCCGCGAACACGGGGCTCGCCGTCGACGCCCCGGCCACCGCCTTCGGGTAGCCCGTGACCAGATCGGGATCGTCGTGCACGAAGACCTGCTTCTGCTGCTCACCGGTGAGACCGTCGGCGGCGCCGCCGTGGGCGGTGACGACGACCCGCACCCGCACCGAGAAGCGCTCTTCGTCGGGCCGACCTGTCGCGGGGTCGACCGGCGCGCCGGTCCCGCCTTCCGGGAGCGCGGCGGCGATCGACGCGAGATCGACGACGGCGAGTGTTCCCCGGCGGACGCCCCTCACGCCGTCCCGGCTGACCGCGACCTGCCACGGGTCGGGGTTCGGGTACGGCGGCGCCTGCAGGCCCGGCGCCCACTCGACGCGGTAGTCGTACGTGGTCGAGCGCGGCGACGCGACCCGGCCGGTGACCGCGAGGCGTCCCGACGTCGGCAGCGAAGCGAACCACTTGGGACCGGTGATGTCGGCCGTCGGGGGGATCCGTCCGGCACGCACGGCCTTCACGGCCTCGTAGATGTTGACGCGTCCGTAGCCGAAGCTCGCGTCCCAGTTCTTGGTGGTCGGGTAGCGCACGGTGTCGAGCAGCCCGCCCGTCGAGGTGCCGAAGTCGTTGGGCGGGTCGACGCGGTTGGGGGTGGCGAAGTCGACGTCGTCGGCGGTCGCGCGCAGGACCTGCATCACCTCGTCGACGGTGAGATCGCCCCCGCTGTCTCGCGCGACCGATTCGATCAGTCCCACCATGCCGGCCGCGCGGCCGGTGGCCTCCGAGGAGCACGAGCCGGATGGGATGGAGAGGAACGTGCGCCCGCCGAAGTTGGTGCAGCCGTTCAACGCGAGGTAGCCCGTTGCGGTGCCACCGGTGAGCGGCTCCTGCTCGGTGACCGAGTTGACCGCCATGGTGTGTTCGAGCGAGCTCGGGAGGTTCGGGTGCTTCGAAGCTTCATCGGCCATCGACGCGACGACCACCACCCCACGCTCGTACGCGGCGTCGATCGCCTGCTGTGCCTGCGGCGGGTTGCTGATCGCGCCGAGGGCCTCCTGCACGACGTCGGCGCCCGAGTCGAGGGCGAAGAGGAGCCCGGCGGCGAAGCGACCGCCCTCACCGATGAACGAGTCGCCGACGCGCACGGGAAGGAACCGGCATTTCGGGCAGGTCCCGACGTCGCCGGTCCCGTTCTCGGCCGCGACCGAGTCCTTCGCCTCGCCGGTGCCGTGTCCGTAGTCGACGGTGTCGAGCGGATTGTTGTCGCCGAAGAGGAAGTCCCAACCCGATATGTCGTCGACGTGGCCGTTGTGGTCGTCGTCGACGCCGTTGTTCGCGGCGGGATCGAGGATGAGGTCCTCCGGGTCGGCGAGGCCATTGCCGTTTCGGTCGGGGAGGCCGGCGAAGTCGGCGATGTCGAAGCGACCGTCGCCGTTGCAGTCGCCGTTCGCGGCGGCACACCCCGGCCGGACCTCGCCGAGGTTGATCACCGCCTGGGTCGCGAGCTCGCGCATCGATCCCGCATCCCGCCACTTGATTCCCGAGTCGAGCACCGCGATCACGACGTCGTCGCGGCCCTTGGTCACCCCGAACGCGAGATCGAGTGCTGGACCCTTCTGGCCGCACTGGTTGTGAGGCGAACCGAACAGCTCGGGGCGGGGATCACGGGCGCTCGTGACCTTGTAGGAATCGAGGTCGAGCTCCGGCGGGAGGACTCCGGATGGCGGCGAGTCGGTCGGCCCGTAGCGCCAGTGCACGCAGTCGGTCGGTTGGGGCTTGCCGCCCGGACCGATCGGCACGCACGCGGCCGCGACCACGAGCGCGACCAGACTCCAGAGCCACATCCGCCGCACGGTTCCCCCCCTCGCCAGGGCCACCACTACACCACCCGTGCCGCGACCCGGTCCAGGTGAGGTTGCCTAACCTGCATTGTCATGACACCGGAGCCGTACCTCGCTTCGCGACTGCAGGGGTTCGGGACCACGATCTTCGCCGAGATGTCGGCGTTGGCCCTCGAGACGGGATCGATCAACCTCGGTCAGGGCTTCCCCGACACCGACGGGCCCGCGGTCGTGGCCGACGCCGCGATCGCAGCGATCCGGGCGGGCCACAACCAGTACCCACCGGGAATCGGCATCCCCGAGCTCCGAGCCGCGATCGTGCGGCACCAGCATCACTGGTACGACCTCGACTACGAGCCCGACACGGAGGTCTTGGTCACCGCCGGGGCAACCGAGGCGATCGCGGCCGCGTTGCTCGCGTTGTGCGAACCGGGCGACGAGGTGCTCACGTTCGAGCCGTACTACGACTCGTACGCCGCGTGCATCGCGATGGCGGGGGCGCACCGCCGGGTCGTGCAGCTGCGCGCACCCGACTTCCGATTCGATCCCGATGCGCTCGAAGGCGCGGTCACACCCCGGACCCGGATCCTGCTCCTCAACTCGCCGCACAATCCCACGGGAAAGGTCTTCGACGCGCTGGAGTTGGAGCACATCGCGAGGGTGTGCATCGAGCACGACCTCATCGCGATCACCGACGAGGTCTACGAACACATCGTCTTCGAGGACTCCCACATCCCGCTCGCGACCCTCCGCGGGATGCGCGACCGGACCCTGCTGATCTCATCGGGTGGCAAGACGTTCTCGTTCACAGGGTGGAAGGTCGGTTGGGCGTGCGGCCCGGCGCCGCTGGTGCGAGCGGTCCGGACCGCGAAGCAGTTCCTCACCTACGTGAACGCGGGTCCGTTGCAGTACGGAATCGCGGTGGGCCTCGACCTCCCCGACACCTCCTTCACGCAGCTCGCGGCCGATCTGCGCATCAGACGGGACCGGCTCGCCGGCGGGCTCGCCGCGACGGGGCTCGAGGTCTTCGCGTCGCCAGGTACCTACTTCCTGACCGTCGACATCCGTTCGATCGGCGAAGGCGACGGAATCGCGTTCTGCCGTGCCCTCCCCGATCGGTGCGGTGTGGTCGCGGTTCCGAATGTGGTGTTCTACGACGACGCCGACGCGGGTCGGTCGTTCGTACGCTTCGCGTGCTGCAAGCGCCTCGACGTGATCGACGAAGCCGTGCTCCGCCTCGGGAAGCTGGTCTAGATGCGCGTCGCCGTGGTCCAACACGACATCGTCTGGGAGGACCCGGACGCGAACTTCGCCCGGCTCGCGCCCATGATCGCGGCCGCCGCGGCCGACGAGGCCCGCCTGATCGTGCTCACCGAGACCTACTCGACCGGCTTCTCGATGAACACCGGCCAGACCGCAGAGCCGGCCGACGGACCGAGCGCGTCGTTCCTCGCCGAACAGGCGCGCGAACACGGGGTGTGGCTCTGCGGCTCGGTGCCCGTGCTGGCCGAGGGTGCCGACCAGCCGTCGAACTGTCTCGTGCTCGCGGGCCCGGCCGGGGAGGATCACCGCTACCGCAAGCGGCACCTGTTCCGCTACGGCGGGGAGGACGCCCACTACGTCCCCGGCGCCGAACCGCTCACGGTCACGATCGACGGAGTCAGGCTCAGCCTGTTCGTCTGCTACGACCTCCGCTTCGCCCCCGACTTCTGGGCCCGGGCCGAGGAGACCGACGCGTACGTGGTGATCGCCAACTGGCCGGTCGCGCGTCGCGATCACTGGCGGACGCTCCTGCGGGCCCGTGCGATCGAGAACCTGGCCTATGTGATCGGCGCGAACCGGGTCGGCACCGGCGGCGGAGTCGAGACGGCCGGCGACAGCATGATCGTCGGCCCGTTCGGCGAGACCGTCGCATTCGCCGGGAGCGCGGAGACGACGATCGTGGGCGACGTCGACCCCGCGGTGGTCGCGTCGACCCGGGCCCGCTATCCGTTCCTCACCGACCGGAACCCATGATCTCCACCACTCGGAACCAGACGCAGACCGTGAGGCTCTCGTCGGTCACGGTGAAGCCCTCGCCCGTCCAATAGTCGAGGTGGCCGGCTCGCCAGTCCTCGACGGAGGTGAACCCCTCGCCTTCGGCGGCCGCGAACTCCCACGACACGTCGATGAACCTCTGGGTCTCGACTCGGGTGACCTCGACGAGCGCGAGCGCGGCGCCGTCGGAACCGAGGAGGACCTGGTGTTCGCCGACCTCGTCGACCATCTCGCCTTCCGCGACGTAGTCGGCCTCCCACAGCCCGGCGGTGGCGACCTTCTCGCCCGCGAGCACGAGACGGTTCAGCTCGTCGCGCATCGCGCCTTCCGATCCGAGCTCGAACGCCCTGAGCTCACCGACCCGTGGCCACATGCCGCCTCCTCGAACGCCGCTCGACCCCGCCCGTCGGAGTGGAGTCTGGCAAACTCCGACGATGACCGGACGGCTCCGAACCGCAGCTCCCGTGGTCGACCTCGCGTGCCTCGCGCTGTTCGTGCTCATCGGCCGCGGTCGGCACGACATCAGCAGCGGTGTCGGCTGGTTCCTCGGCGTGCTGTGGCCGCTCGCGCTCGGTTGGTTCGTTGCCGCAGTCGTCACGAAGCTCTACACGAACCCGGCCCGACCGTGGCTGCGGCTCACCGCCACGTGGGGCCTCGGCATGACGCTCGCGCTCGTCGTGCGCGGGATCGCGCTCGGCCGTCAGCCGGTCAGCACCTTCGCGCTCGTGCTCTTCGCGTTCGTCGCCCTCGAGACGTTCGGGTGGCGGCTGCTCGCGCTCCTCTTCCGCCGCATGGTGCCTGCCCGCGCCTGAACCCCTCGTTCCGGTCATGTGAGCGGTTGCAGGCCAACCGCGGAGATGACCAGAACGGGAGTTCGTGTGGTCAGCCGGACGGGAGCGCGGCCCAGAACGCGCTGAGCGACGCAGCTGCCGCGAGGTAGAGGCGTTCGTTGCCGCGGTCGACCGCTGCGGCGTCGAAGCAGGCGAGGGTGTACTTCACGAGGTGCGCGTCGTGGTGTCGGGATGCCCGGGACGCGAGCGAGATCCGGACCTCGGGGAGCGACGCGTCGGGTGCGTGGGCGACCCAACCCGCGGCATCGTCGCGTCCGGCGTCGATCGCGTCCCCGAACTCGCGGTGGGCACTGGGTTCGAGCTCGAACGACGGGGTGAGTGTCACCCGACCCATCGCGGCCCGGAAGCCCACCACGTACGTCGCGGCGACCGCGAGCGCGGTGCGCGCCGACGAACGTGCACCGGCGACGCCGGTGACGGCCTGCGGCATCGTGAGGCAGTGCGACCAGCCGTAGGGCGCATGATCCGGAGGCTCTTGCAGCATCGACCACGCTGCGACGCGTGCGAGCTGCACCCGCGCCGTGCGGAGATCGGGCTCGGCGGCGACGATTCCCGAGAGCAGTCTCGGGGCAATGCCACTCTCCTCGGCCTGGTGCATCACCGGGAAGATGAAGTGGCTGCCCGGTACGCCCAGCATGGGAACGTCGAGCAACGCAGTCGCGAGCGAGCCGCCGGTGATCGTCCCCTCGACGTCTTCGAACCAGCGGAGCTGCCAGTCGGCATGACGGGCGAGTTCGCGTGCGGGACCGCGCAGGAGGCCGCCGGTGACCTCGCCGCCCGGCGCGATCCGGGGGAGGAGATACAAGAAGATGCTCGCGTGACCGGCCGCGGCGAGTGACGCGGCGACCGGTTCCGCGAGCACGTTCCGGATCTCGACGGGATCGGCGACCGCGCCGAGCGCGGTCGCGGCCCGGTCGACGGCGGCGAGGTCACCCTCGGAGATCGCGCCGACCAACGTCGCGGCCGCCTGCTCGGGAGACTCCGCGGTACGGAACGGTTCGTCGGCCAGCGCGTCGCCCGCCGCCTCGTAGTCGACCCCGAGCTGCAAGATCCGCCGGCGCGCGTCGGCCCGGGCGTCGGGATGCACGTGGCGGAGCAGTCCGGCCCGGGCGAGGAGCTCGAGCGGCGCGTGGAGCACGAAGGAGTCGGCCGGAGCCACCTTCGGTCGGGCGATCGTGCGGGCGACCTTGGCGACGAGCTCCACGTCGGACAGGTCGGATGGGTCGTCGAGGTCGTCGAGCGGCATGCCGAGCACTCTAAGAGTTCAAGTAAACTTGAAGTCAAGCCCCGAGGTCGCGAGACTGAGCCGGTGTCGGTCGACGAGTGGTTGGCGATCGGTGAGATCTCCGCTCGGTCGGGGATCGCGCCTTCCGCGCTGCGGTTCTACGAAGACGAGGGACTCCTGCGCTCGGAACGTACGTCGGGGGGTCAGCGTCGCTTCGCGCGCGACACGCTGCGGAGGCTGGCGTTCATCCGGGCCGCCCAGCGGGTCGGGCTCACACTCGAGGAGATCAGCGCTGCACTGCACACCCTGCCCGACTCCCGGACCCCGACGGTGGCCGATTGGAGCCGCCTGTCTCGCGCCTGGAAGCCGCGTCTCGACGAGCAGATCGAGCTCCTGATCCGGCTGCGCGACGACCTCACCTCGTGCATCGGATGCGGCTGCCTCTCGCTCAAGACGTGCGCGCTCTACAACCCCGACGATGGCGCCGCCGATCTCGGTGCCGGGGCCCGGTACCTCCTGGGTGACACCGCCGCCGACGTCGTCGATTCGTCTGGTGATCAGCCGGGTGGGGCCAGGGCCAGGTAGTCGTCGCGGGTGACCGGGGTCGCGGTGAGGGAGAGGTCGGCGCGCGGGATGTCGGCCGTGGTGCCGTCGAGCATGAACTGCACCTGGCCGATCCCGGGTTGGCCCGTCAACGTGTAGACGATCTGCGCGAGCGCGAGCACCTGGTCGGGCTGCGACAGGTTGGTGAACGAGGCCGGGAGATCGACCGTGGCCGTCCCCCGCTGGACCGTCACGTCCGTCTGGGCGTCCTCGATCGGGAGTGCAGTGCGGATCCCCGCTGTGACTTCGGGACTCGTCGGACCCCGACCCAGCGACCGGAGGAGACGCTCCAGCGTCAACGGAGGGGGGAGGCTGCGGCCGGTGGGGAGCAGCCGGCCACCACGCGCGAGATAGATGACCGCGTCGCTGGTCCCGAGCCGCTCGCTGTCGGCGATGCCGCCGCTGTTCTGGTCGAGGAGACGGTACGGCACATTGTCGTCGTCGACCTGCTTGGCCGAACCTTGCTCCGGGATGCCACACCCCGTCACGACGAGCGCGAGCAGCAGTGGAGCCACGACCCACACCAACCGACGGGGGCGCCGGCGGGCGGTCACGTGCCGTTCCTCGGGACGCGCACGACGAATCGCGCACCGCCACGCGGGGAGTCCTCGACCCACACGTCGCCGTGGTGGAGCCGGACGTGCTCGACCACGAGCGCCAGTCCGAGCCCTGTGCCGGGCGCCTCGCTCGCGTGTTGCCCACGGGCGAACCGATCGAAGATGTACTCGCGCTCGTGCAGCGGGACGCCGGGCCCGGAGTCGTCGACGGCGAGGAGCAGGCTCTCGGCGCTCCCGCTGATCTCCACGCACTCGGCGCCGCCACCGTACGAGTCGGCGTTGTCGAGCAGGTTGGTGAGGATCTGGCCGATCCTGCGCTTGTCGACGGCGACCGTGGCCGGTGCCGACGGCGTGATGTCGACGGCGACCTGGTCCCGCCGGGTCGCGGTGAGCACCTCGCGCACGAGGCCGGTCGGATCGACCGTGCCCACGTCGAGCTCTCCGACGCCCGCCTCCATGCGCGAGATGTCGAGCAGGTCGAGCACCAGCCCGGTGAAGCGCCGGAGCTCTTCGTCGAGCACGTCGAGCGCGGCGTCGGTGGCCTCGGCCGAGTTCCGCCGCCGCGCGACACTCAGCGCGGCCGACATCTTGGCCAGCGGCGTCCGCAGTTCGTGGCTCACATCAGACGCGAAGCGTGCCTCGCGCTCGATACGCCCGCGCAGCTCCGAAACCATGTCGTTGAACGCGTCGACGAGCGGTTCCAGGTCGCTGTCGCCTTCGGCGTCGAGTCGCTCGTCGAGCGTGCCCTCGCTGATCCCACTCGCGGCAACGGCCATGCGTCGAACCGGTCGGAGCACACGTCCACTCGCGTAGCGGCCGATCACCGCGCCGATGAGCGTGACGACGACGGCAGCCGCGGCGAGGACCTGGGCGAGGCGGGTGAGGGTGAGCGCGAGCTCCTGCACCGGGACGAACTCGAAGTACGCCCCCTCGATCGCCGGGAGCGGGACGCCCACCGCGATGTTCGACGCCGACGACACGTCGGTGTTCTGGGTACCCGCCGATCCCGACGCGACCAGCGAGCGCAGGGAGGCCGGCACGTCGCGGCGCCCGACCCCGACCGAGGTTCCGAACCACGCGTTGCCGACGCGCAACACCACCGCGCTCTCCGCTCCGGTCTGGGCCTGGGCGAGTGCTCCCTGCACGTCGGCCGGGTTCGCAAGGAGCGCGTCGCGCACCGCCCGGGCGTTGAGATAGGTCTGCTGTCGGGCGGTTGCGCTGCGCCGGCTGAGCACGAATGACCGTGTGAGCTCGTAGGAGAAGATGGCGAGCGTCACCGACAAGACCAGCGCGAGGATCGCGAATGCTGCGGTGACCCGCGCCCGGAGCCCGAGGCGTGCAGTCGGGCGATCGTCGGAGGTCACCGGCCCATTCTTCCAGTGCCGGAAGCCGAGCTGTGGTCACACGGGTTCGCCGAACGCCTCACAATCGGGGTTCTCGCACACGAACGACGTGTCGAGCACGTTGGCGGACTCCGCCGGGAGGGCGGTGACTCCGCACTCCGGACAGATCGGGGCCCGGTCGATCTCGGCGTCGTCCCAGCCGGTCACGACGCGTGCCGGGCCGGTTCGAGCGCAGTCGCGTAGTCGACCAGGCGGGCCGCCACCTCGAACGCCAGCTCCGGATCATCGAGGTCCGGATCCGGCCAGGTCTCCGACACGCGTTGCCACGAGTCGGCCCGGCCGAGGAACGGACCGGCGACCGCTTCGTCACCGACCGTTGCCCGCCACGCGGCTTCGTGCCCGACGAGCTGAGCCAACACCCGCTCGTTGTCGGCCGGCTTTGGGTGCTCAGCGTGGAAGCCGACCTCGATCGCGAGCACCCGGGCTGCGCCGTCGGCATCGGCGCCGATCACCTGGGCCTCGTAGTGCTCCCGCGGTGGCGCGTCGGGCCCGAACCAGACCTTGATGCCGTACCGGCGGGCCCGCAGCCGGAGCGGACCGAGATCCGCCGGCATCATCCCGCGGAGCGCGTCCGCGACGTCGTCGAACAGCGACGGTTCCACCGCGGCCGCAAGCCGCTCAGTCGGGGCCGAGGCAGAGCCGGCTGGCGGCACCGAACAGTTGGCGCTTGTGCTCGGCGATCACCGACCGGTTCTTGCCCGCCATGACCGTGGCGGCTTCGACGGCACGGTCGAGCACGTCGTCTTCGGGCGCGATCGCGTCGATGATGCCGATGCCGAGCGCGGTTGCGGCGTCGTAGCGGCGACCGGTGAGCATTGCATCGGCGGCTGCGGGAGCGGGCAACCGGGCGGTGACCGTGGCCGTCATCCCCGACGTGAGGGGGAGCCCGAGGTCGACCTCGGGGAGGCACCAGTACCCCCGATCAGCGCGCATGATCCGATGATCGAAGGCCGACGAGAGCATCGCCCCGGCGGCGAACGTGTGCCCGTTCAGGGCGGCGACCGTGTAGGCCGGGAACACCAGCATGCGACCGAGGAGTCGGTGGACCTCGGCCATGAACGCCGAGGCATCCGGTGCCGACGAGATCCAATCGAGGTCGAGGCCGTTGGAGAAGAACTTGCCGGTCCCCACGGCGACGACGGCGAGGGGCCCGTCGACAGCTTCGAGCTCGTCGAGCACGCCGTGCCACGCGGCCATCGAGTCCCCGTTGAAGCGATTCTCGCCGTCGTCCCAGTGCACGACGCGCACCGGGCCGACTGCGTCGACGCGCAGCGGTCCGCTCATGGCGTGCTATCCGGGAACATGTCGTTGGGCCGGGCGACGATCGCGGGGTCGGGAGCGCGGGCGACGCGCTCGTCCTTGTTCGCGTAGTCGATGCTGTGGAGCACGTGCCGGATCGCATTGAGCCGGCCGGTGCGCTTCTCGTTGTTGTTCACGACCCACCACGGTGCGTACGGGGTGTCGGTGAACGCGAACGTCGTCTTCTGCGCCTCGGTGTACTGATGCCAGCGCGACTGCGCGTATTCGTCGAGGGTGCTCAGCTTCCACTCCTTGAGCGGATCGTCGGCCCGCGCCGCGAGTCGTCGTGCCTGCTCGTCTTTGTTGACCGCGAGCCAGAGTTTCACGAGGTGCACGCCGTCGTCGACGAGGAACTGCTCGAACTCGGGCGCCTGGCGCAGGAAGCGTGCGTGCTCGTCGACGGTGCAGAACCCCATCACCCATTCGACGCCGGCCCGGTTGTACCAGGAACGGTCGAACAGCACGATCTCCCCTGCGGTCGGGAGGTGGAGGGCGTACCGCTGGAAGTACCACTGCCCGCGCTCGGTGTCGTTCGGCTTGTCGAGGGCGACGTGCCGCGCTCGCCTCGGGTTCAGATGCTCGCGGAAGCGTTGGATGGTGCCGCCCTTGCCCGCGGTGTCGCGACCCTCGAACACGATCACGACGCGCCGGCCGGTCTCGATCAACGAGCTCTGCAGCTTGACGAGCTCGATCTGCAGGTCGGTGAGCTCGCGCTCGTACTCCTCGCGATTCAGCTTCTCGGGAGTCGGGAGGTCGTCCTGCTTCCCGTGCTTCTCGTGCCGTTCGTGTCCGTCGTGCTTGCCGGTCGGAGCCATCGACTCGGGAGCGTAGTGGCCCCCCGCGATCAGGGAACGTGCGACACTGCGCCCGGAAGACGCGACGTGGAGGCGGAGCGGTGCGGCGCGGAAGAACACGACGACGATCCCCGGCCCGCCGGGTGGCGGCCTCCGGCACGCTGTCGCGGCGGGAGCTGCTCCGGGGCGCGGTCGCGCTCGGAGCGGGTGTGGGTGCAGCAGCGGTGGCCCCGCAGCTCGCCCGGGCGGGCTTCGCCGCGCGCCGCGCCGGCCCCAAGGTCGTGATCGTGGGTGCCGGTGCCGCGGGGGTGCGGTGTGCGCACCGGTTGTGGAAGGCGCACGGCATCGTCGCCGACCTCTACGACGCGAGTCCCGACCGGCTGGGCGGCCGGACCTACACCCTGCGCGGCATGTTCGGTGCCCGCGACGCCGAGGCGGGAGGGTCGTTCATCTCGACCGAGCACACCGCGGTGCGGCGTCTGTGTCGTCAGCTCGGTCTCACCGTGGTCGACGTCAACGGGGGCGCGCAACCCACCGGCGTCGACGTGTACACCGCCAACGGCACGCTGGTCTCCGACGCCGAGTTGCGGCTGGAGCTCGAAGCGGCGTACCCCGCGATCCAGGTCGCACTCGACGCTGCGGGCGATCACTCGGCCCGCACGCCCACCCGCGGCGGCCGGACGCTCGACCGACTTTCGGTCGCCGAGTGGGTGGAGCGCGAGATCCCGGGCGGTACTGCCGGCACCCTCGGACAGATCCTGCTGTCCGACGCGGTCGCCGAGTACGGCGGTGACCCCGGCGATCAGTCGGCGCTCAACCTCATCTGGTTGCTCGAAGGGATCGGCGCCGACGGCGGTGGCGATCTCGCCGGCACCGATGAAGCGGGCCACATCGTGGAGGGGTCCGACGCGCTGGTTGCCCGGATGCTCGACGAGCTCCCCGCGGGTTCCGACGGCGTCGAGCGCGCGACGCGGCTCGTCGCCGTCCGGCAGGGCGCATCAGGCCCGGTGGCGACGTTCGAGAGTGGCGGCAGCCGGCGCGATGTGCCCTGCGACGCGCTGGTGCTCGCGGTCCCGTTCTCGTTGCTGCGTTCGGGCGTCGATCTCGGCCGGGCCGATCTGTCGCCGCGCAAGAAGCGCGCGATCGCGTCGCTCGGGATGGGAACGAACGCCAAGCTCCAGGTGCAGCTGGCCGACCGTTCGTGGACGCCGCTCGGGTACTCGGGGATCTCCTACTCGGGCCCCGACGGGTTCGGCACGGTGTGGGACGGCTCGTCGGGCGACACCGCCCCCGAGCCGATCCTGGTCGGATTCCCGGGCGCGGCAGCCGGTGCAGCCCTCGGCTCGGTGCCGTTCGGGCCCGCCGACCCGGCGAAGGTCGAACAGTTCCTCGCGCAGGTCGAGCCGGTGTTCCCGGGGACTCGCGCCCGGTGGGCGGCCGGTCCGCAGCGCACGCACGCGGCGTGCTGGGCCCGGAACGAGCTGAGCCTGGGTGCCTACAGCTACTACCAGCCCGGTCAGATCACCGACTTCGGAGGGACCGAGATGGACCCGGCCGGTGCCGTCTACTTCTGCGGCGAGCACACGTCGTTCGAGTTCCAGGGCTACATCGAGGGCGCGCTCCGCTCCGGCGCCCGGGTCGCCGACCGCATCGGCGCCTGACTCCTGGTCGAATCCGCTGCGTCGGCTCGACCGCCCGGGACTTCGACTCCCGTGATTCCTTTCCGCCGACTCCGCTCCTTCTCCTGACTGGCTTCGCCTGGGGGCGTGGCGGTCCGTACGATCATGGTCATGATCGAAGCCGACGAGCCGCTCACCCTCGCGGGCGACTTCCCCGACTCCACCCGCGACGAGTGGCTCCACGCCGTCGAACAGGTCCTGCTCAAGGGCCGCGACGGCGGCCCCGACGCGTTCGCCCAGGCGTTCGAACGGCGGCTCGTCACCACCACCTACGACGGCATCGCCATCCCCCCGCTGTTCACGGCCGCCGACGCCGTCGATCCCGCGCACGTCGGTCGTCCCGGCGCGGCCCCGTTCGTGCGCGGGACCCGGGCCGCCGGTCGGCGCGCCGGGTGGGACATCCGCCAGCAGGTCGAGGTCACCGACGACGGCACCGCTGCCGCATCCCGCGTCCTCGCGGAGCTCGAGGGTGGTGCATCGTCGATCGTCCTCGGCCTCCGGCGTGCGCCGGCGGTCGATGTCGATGTCCTCGACCGGACGCTCACCTCGGTGCTGCTCGACCTCGCGCCCGTCGTGCTCGATGCCGGGCCGCGGGCGACCGATGCGGCCGACGCGTTCCTCGCGCTCTGCGATCGCAGGGGAGTGACGTCGAGCGCACTCGGTGGGCTCGGACTCGATCCGATCGGCGCGTACGGCTCGAGTGGCGGTGCGACCGACCTCGAAGCCGAGCTCGACGCCGCCGTCGAGCTCGCCGGTCGGTGCCTGGCCGATCATCCCCAGGTGCGGGCGTTCACGATCGATGCCACCCGGTACCACGGCGCCGGCGCGGCCGATGCCGAGGAGCTCGCCTGCGCGGTCGCGACCGGGTTGGCGACAGCCCGTGCGCTCGTCGGCGCGGGTCTCGACGTCGACGCGGCGTTCTCGCAGCTCGAGTTCCGACTGGCCGCCACCGCCGACCAGTTCCTCACGATCGCCAAGTTGCGGGCTGCCCGGCGGATCTGGTCCCGCGTCGCGCGGGTCGCCGACGCCGGTACGGGCTCGGGCGCCCAACTGCAGCACGCGGTCACGTCGACGGCGATGATGAGCCGTTACGACCCGTGGGTGAATCTCCTGCGAGCGACGGTCGCGGCCTTCTCCGCCGGGATCGCCGGAGCCGATGCCGTGACCGTGCAGCCCTACGACCACGCCCGCACGCTCGACGGCTCCGAGCTGGGTCGCCGCCTCGCCCGCAACAGCCAGGCGGTGTTGATCGAGGAGTCGAACCTCGCCCGGGTGATCGATCCGGCCGGTGGCTCCTGGTACGTCGAGCACCTCACCCACGACCTGGCCCGGACCGCGTGGGTGCGGTTCCAGGAGATCGAGCAGTCGGGTGGAATGGTCGCGGCACTCGAACAGGAAACCGTGCAGCGTCGGATCGCCGACACATGGGACCAGCGTTCCCGCAACCTGGCCCACCGTCGCGAACCACTCACCGGCGTCAGTGAGTTCCCGAACATCGACGAGGACCCTCCCGAACCGGAGGCTCCCGACCCGGTCGCCCCCGACGGCACGTTCGCGCCGCTGCCGACCGTCCGGTATGCCGGTGCGTTCGAACGGCAGCGCTCCCGCGCGGATCGCGTGGCCGCCGACCTCGGCGAGCGTCCATCGATCTTCCTCGCGGCCCTCGGGCCGGCGTCGGTCCACACCGCGCGCGTCTCGTTCGCCAAGAACCTGTTCGAGGCGGGTGGGATCGTCGCGGTCGCCGGGTCGGGTGCGATCGACGCCGTGGTTGCCGAGTACATCGCGAGTGGCTCGTCGATCGCCTGCATCTGTTCCGATGACGAAACCTACGCCGACCTCGCCGAGGCGACCGCGAGGTCGTTGACCGACGCCGGGGCGACGCGGGTGTACCTCGCCGGCAAGCCGGGCGAGGCCGAGGCCGCGCTCGAAGCCGCGGGAGTCGACGAGTTCGTGTTCACCGGGTGCGACGCCCTCGCGGTGATCACCGGCGCCCTCGATGCGCTGGAGGCACCGGCATGACGCGATCGAGCGAGTTCTCGAACATCCCGAGCTTCGCCGACGTCGCCCTCGACGGGCCGCTCGACGGGTCTGCCGACGAAGCGACACGGGCCGAGTGGCGGGTCGCGGCGGAAGCCGAGACCGGCGGCGATCTGCGCGACTGGGAGACACCCGAAGGCATCGGGGTGGCGCCGCTGTACGACGCCACCGATCTCGAGGGGCTCGACTTCCTCGACACCTACCCCGGCCTCGCACCCTTCCTCCGCGGTCCGTACCCGACGATGTACGCGAACCAGCCGTGGACGATCCGCCAGTACGCGGGCTTCTCGACCGCCGCCGACTCCAACGCGTTCTACCGCCGAAACCTCGCCGCCGGGCAGAAGGGGCTCTCGGTCGCCTTCGACCTCGCGACCCACCGGGGCTACGACAGCGACCACCCGCGCGTCACCGGCGACGTCGGCATGGCGGGTGTCGCGATCGACTCGATCCTCGACATGGAGCAGCTCTTCGCCGGGATCCCACTCGACAAGATGAGCGTGTCGATGACGATGAACGGCGCGGTGCTCCCGGTGATGGCGCTCTACATCCTCGCCGCCGAGGAGCAGGGTGTGGCGCCGAAGCAACTCGCGGGGACGATCCAGAACGACGTCCTCAAGGAGTTCATGGTCCGCAACACCTACATCTACCCGCCGGCCGCGTCGATGCGGATCATCTCCGACATCTTCTCGTACACCTCGACGGAGATGCCGAAGTTCAACTCGATCTCGATCTCCGGCTACCACATGCAGGAAGCGGGCGCGACCGCCGATCTCGAGCTCGGCTACACGCTCGCCGACGGCGTCGAGTACATCCGGGCCGGTATGGACGCCGGCCTCGGCATCGACGCGTTCGCGCCCCGCCTCTCGTTCTTCTGGGCGATCGGCATGAACTTCTTCATGGAGGTCGCGAAGCTGCGCGCGGCCCGGCTGCTGTGGGCGAAGCTCGTGCGCCAGTTCGAACCGCAGAACCCGAAGTCGTCGTCGTTGCGCACGCACTCGCAGACGTCGGGCTGGTCGCTCACCGCGCAAGACGTCTACAACAACGTCATCCGCACCTGCGTCGAAGCGATGGCCGCGACGCAGGGCCACACGCAGTCGCTGCACACCAACGCGCTCGACGAGGCGCTCGCGCTCCCGACCGACTTCAGCGCGCGCATCGCCCGCAACACCCAGCTGTTCCTCCAGCAGGAGTCGGGCACGTGCCGGGTGATCGACCCGTGGGGTGGCAGCGCCTACGTGGAGCGGCTCACCTACGAGCTGGCCCGCAAGGCGTGGGCGCACATCGAAGAGGTCGAGGCCGCGGGTGGCATGACCAAGGCGATCGAGGCGGGCATCCCGAAGCTCCGGATCGAGGAAGCCGCGGCCCGCACCCAAGCCCGGATCGATTCCGGCCGTCAGCCGGTGATCGGGGTCAACAAGTACCGCCCCGACCGGGCCGAGCAGATCGACGTGCTGAAGGTCGACAACAGCGCGGTGCGGGTCGAGCAGCTCGAGAAGCTCCGCCGACTCCGAGCCGAGCGCGACGATCGGGCCTGCACCGACGCGCTGGCGCGCCTCACCGCCGCGGGCCGGGCTGCGATGGACGGCACCCGGGAGTCGGGGCTCGGCCAGAACCTGCTCGCGCTCGCGGTCGACGCTGCCCGGGCCCGGGCGTCGGTCGGTGAGATCAGCCTCGCGCTCGAAGAGGTATTCGGGCGGCACACCGCGGCGATCCGTACCATCTCGGGTGTGTACCGCAACGAGGTCGGCGAATCCCCCAACGTGGCGAAGGTCCGGGCCCTCGTCGACACGTTCGCCGAGCGGCACGGCCGCCGGCCGCGCATCCTCGTCGCCAAGATGGGCCAGGACGGTCACGACCGCGGCCAGAAGGTGATCGCGACTGCCTTCGCCGACCTCGGCTTCGACGTCGACGTCGGCCCGCTGTTCCAGACTCCCGCCGAGGTCGCGCGCCAGGCCGTCGAGGCCGATGTGCACGTGGTCGGGGTGTCGTCGCTCGCCGCCGGGCACCTCACGCTGGTCCCGGAGCTGCGGGCCGAGCTTGCCGCCGTCGACCGGCCCGACATCATGATCGTGGTCGGAGGCGTGATCCCGTCGCAGGACTTCGACGCCCTGTACGCGGCGGGCGCGACCGCGATCTTCCCGCCGGGAACCGTGATCGCCGACGCCGCGGCGGGTCTGCTCGACGAGCTCGCGGTCCGACTCGATCCCCAGGCCTGACGCGTCGACCGACGAGACTCAGGCCGTGACGGGATCAGGAGCGGTCGTCGACGTCGACGCCTACGCCGAGGGCGTGCTCGCCGGGAACCGGACCGTGCTGGGCCGGGCGATCACCCTCGTCGAGTCGAGCAGGGCCGCCGACGAAGGTCCGGCACAGGAGCTCCTCACCCGGTTGTTGCCGCACGCGGGGGGTGCGCACCGCATCGGGATCACCGGTGTTCCCGGCGCGGGGAAGTCGACGTTCATCGACGCGCTCGGATCCGACCTCACCGCAGCCGGCCATCGGGTCGCGGTGCTCGCCGTCGACCCGTCGTCGACCCGCACCGGCGGGAGCATCCTCGGCGACAAGACCCGCATGGGCCGACTCTCGGTCGACCCCGCCGCGTTCGTCCGGCCGTCGCCCACGTCGGGCACGCTCGGTGGCGTCACCCGCTCGACGCGCGAGACGATCGTCGTGGTCGAGGCGGCGGGGTACGACGTCGTGCTCGTCGAGACGGTCGGCGTCGGCCAGTCGGAGACCGCGGTCGCGAACATGGTCGACTGCTTCCTGCTCCTCATGCTCGCCCGCACCGGCGACGAGCTGCAGGGGATCAAGAAGGGCGTGCTCGAGCTCGCCGACGTGATCGCGGTGAACAAGGCCGATGGTCCGCACGTGCTCGACGCGGAACAGGCCGCCCGCGAGCTCGCGACCGCGCTCCACCTCGTCACACCACCGAGCGCGACGTGGTCGCCCGCCGTGCTCACCTGCAGCGCGGTCGAGCACACCAACCTCGACGCGGTCTGGGATCAGATCGAAGCCCACCGGGCCGCGTTGGAGGCGACGGGGGAGTGGGTGTCGCGACGCGAGCAACAGCAGGTCGACTGGATGTGGGCGATGGTGCACGACCGCGTCGTCGCCCGCCTGCGCGGCGATCCCGCCGTCCAGGCCCGGATCCCCGACCTCGAGGCCGCGGTCCGTGCCGGCCGGATCACCCCCACCCTTGCCGCCACCGAGCTCCTCGCCCTCGCCCCCTGACCGCGACCACCTCCGCGGCCACCCCGGCAGGTTCGTTGCGTTTTGGCTCGCATGCGAACGAACGTGCACGAACTCAGGAGAGTTCTCGGGTCAGCGGTGGGGATAGGGGCAGTGGCGGCAGCCGCTGTCGCAGCACGAGCCGTTGGCTGCGAGCGCGGCGGCGGTGAACACGAAGTAGCCGGTCTCGGGATCGAGGTAGCCGGGTTCGCCGGCGGCGACCGCGGCGTCGTGGGCTCGCCGGATGGCCTCGTCGCGCGGGTCGGTCACGCGGCCAGGTTACGACGCGAAGGCGGTAGCCGATCCGGCCGCGAGTGCGAGGCACAACGGTGCGAAGTACCGGCGGTCGTTGCGGCGGAACCGGGCCGACGTGCTCCCCGGAACGAGAGCGTCGGTGCGGCCGGCGAGACCCGATGCGCCCCGGACCGTGAGCACGCCGACGACGGCCGCGATGCCGAGGCGTCGAAGTCGCGGTGGTCCGATCGGGGCGCCGGAAGCCAGCAACGCCGCCCCGGTCAGCAGCGTGGCAACCGCGAAGCAGGCCGGCGGAGAGGGGGTGACGTCGCGCCCGACCACGGCGTCGTTGAGGTCGGCGTGCGTCGGGAACGGGAACGACGAGCCCCGGCCCCAGGCGACGTGGACCGCCGCGACGCCGAGGAAGGTCAGCGCGGTCACGGCGCGGACCCGTGTCCGCACGGTCAGTCGTCTTTGAGTGCGACGGCGTTCGGGGTGACGTGCATCGTCGGCTCGTACCGTGCGACCTCGATGTTCTTCACGTCGGCCGCGAACTTCACTGCGAGCTCCTCGCGGCAGTTCGAGCAGAGACCCGGGAACGCGCATCGAGGCCTGGGCGTGACAGCGGAGGCACTCGCTGTCGATCGGGGAGAAGTCGACCTGGTCCATCACGGGTCCGAGCATGCCTCATCCGACGGTCCTGGCGGGGGATCGAGGGGCGCCCCGTGGTACGGGCCGGGAAGGTGTCGTAGTCTCGGGGCGTGACCCGGGCGGGCGTCGAGTTCTACCGCACGCCGACCGCGATGACGGTCCTCCCCGAACACCCGGCCGTGGTCCCGGTGCCCTCGGATCTCGATGCGATGCGCTCGGTCGTGCAGGGGCTCGTGGTGCACCCCGTGTGGGCGCCGGCGTACGGCGTCCCCGACGACGGCAGTGCGCATCGACGAGAAGAATCTGCGGTCGACAGCCGAAGTGATCGCGCGCGCCATCGAGCTCTCCGACGATCCGATCACCGTCGCCCGCGACCCGGAGCAGCGGGTGTTCGGCATCTGCCGGCACTCCACGCTCCTCCACACCGCGTTCCTCCGCGGGCATGGTGTCCCCGCCCGGGTGCGGTGTGGGTTCAGCAATTACTTCGACCCCGACAAGTGGCTCGACCACTGGATCACCGAGCGGTGGAACGGCGACCGCTGGGTACGAGACGATCCGCAGGTCGACGCGCTCCAGGCGGAGCTCTGCCACCTCGACTTCGACCCGCACGACCAACCGGCCGGCCGGTTCCTCACCGGCGGCGAGGCGTGGATCGCGGCCAGGTCCGGCGCGGTCGATCCCGAGCGGTTCGGGATCTTCGAGTTCTGGGGCCTGTCGTTCATCGCCGGCAACGTCATCACCGACTTCGCCTGCCTCAACAAGGTCGAGCTGCTGCCCTGGGACGGCTGGGGGATGATGATGGGCCCGCACGACGCGTTGACCGACGAAGTCCTCGCCGTGCTCGACGACATCGCCGCACTCTCGGTGAACGACGATCTCGACGCGATCCGTGACCGGTACGAGCACGACGACCGCCTCCGCGTCCCCTCCGACATCACCAGCTTCATCGACGGCGAGCTCGTCGAGGTCCATCTCGACCTCTGAGTCGGCGCAGGCCCGACCTCCGCACGGCCCTCGGCGGAGTCCGCGGCGGCTAGCTTCCCGCCATGGCTCTGCGGAACTCTGACCTGAAGCAGCTGCACCGGCACCGGGTACCGGCGTGGTGGCAGGACGCGAAGCTCGGGATCTTCGTGCACTGGACGCCGGCGTCGGTTCCCGGGTTCGCGCCGGTGGGCAGCGAGGTCGGCGACATGCTCCAGTCGGGTCGGCGCGACGCGATGGGATGGTCTCCCTACACCGAGTGGTACGAGAACTCGCTGCGCTTCCCCGACAGCCCCGTCGCGCAGCACCACCGCGAGGTCTACGGGTCGAAGCCGTACACCGACTTCGCAGCCGAGTGGGAAGCCGGCCTCGAACAGTGGGATCCCGACGCGTGGGCTGCCGCCTTCGCGGCGACCGGCGCGCGCTACGTCGTGCTCGTCACCAAGCACCACGACGGCTACTGCCTCTGGCCGAGCGAGATCGCGAACCCGCGTCGGCCGGGCTGGAACTGCACACGCGACGTCGTCGGTGAGCTGGGTGAGGCGGTGCGCGGGGCGGGGATGCGCTTCGGCGTCTACTACTCGGGCGGTCTCGACTGGACGTTCGACGACCGGCCCATGGGTTCACTCTCCGACATGCTCGCCGCGATACCCCGGGGCGACTATCCGGCCTACGCCGACGCGCAGGTGCGGGAGCTGATCGACCGCTACCGGCCGAGCGTGCTCTGGAACGACATCGCGTGGCCCGCCGAAGCGAAGCACCTCTGGCCACTGCTGCTCCACTACTACGAGCAGGTGCCCGACGGCGTGGTGAACGACCGCTGGATGCCGTGGAACCCACTCCTCGGCGCGGCCGACAAGGGTCCGATCCCGCGTGTCATCGACGCGGGGATGCGGCGGAGCACCAAGCGCAGCACGGGCTTGATCCCGCCCAAGCCTCCGCACTTCGACGTCCGCACGCCCGAGTACGTGGTGTTTCCCGACGTGCAGCACCGTCCGTGGGAGTGCGTGCGCGGGATCGACAGCAGCTTCGGCTACAACGCGCAGTCGCGGCCCGAGCACTTCCTTGCCCACGACGAGTTGCTCTGGTCGTTCGCCGACATCGTGGCCAAGGGCGGGAACCTCCTCCTCAACGTCGGGCCCCGGGGAGTCGACGCGCAGATCCCCGACGAGCAGCAGACCCGTCTCGACTGGTTGGGCGCGTGGGTCGGTCCGCACCACGACGCGATCTCCGCGACCCGACCTTGGATACGAGCGTCGGCGACGACCGCGGAAGGCCAGGCCGTCCGCTACACGGCCCGGGGCGACGACGTGTTCGCCTTCGTCCAGGGCGGGCGCGGCACGGTGACCCTCGCCGACATCGCCGCGACCCCGACGACAACGGTCACGCAGGTCGACGGCACCCGGTTGCCGTGGCGCAACAGTTCCGACGGTCTCTCCGTCGACCTGCCGACCGACCCGACCGCGGTGGCCGAACCCGATCCCGAACCGGTGGTCGTCGTCTTCGGGCAGGTCGATGCCCGCCCGATCGACCCTGAGCCGGGAGTCTGACGTGGCCCCGGATTCCTCCTCTGGTGGCGACGACGCCCGCCTCGCGGCCGCCGCGGCATTGCGGTCGCTCAACCATGCGTTCGTCGGACACCACGCCGACGAAGCCCAGCTCCGTGAGCTCGCCGCACTCGTCGGTGCCGAGGCGGCGACCTTGCGGGCCGGTACCCAGCGCGACCGGCTCGCGCTCATGCAGGCCGCAGCTGCCGCGGCTGCCGCGTCGACCGATCTCACCGGTGGGTTCCCGCCCGCCGCGGCCGGGTCCGGGTTCTCCGACCGGGCCGTGGCCGGCACCACCAACCCGACGAGCATCGAGATCGAGGTCGACTACGAGGGCGACGACGTGGTCGGCCGCTTCCAGTTCGGCTCGGCGTTCGAGGGCGCGCCCGGGCGCGCCCACGGTGGGATGGTCGCGGCGGCGTTCGACGACGTGACCGGGTTCGTCATCGGCCAGCTCCGCGAGCCGGCGTTCACCGGTGAGCTGACGGTGCGGTTCGTGCAGCCGGTTCCCGTGCGGGAGCCGCTCGAGATCCGCACCCGGCTCGACGGTCGGGAGCGGCGCAAGCTCTTCATCAGCGCGGAGTGTCGAGCGGGCGACGAGATCGTTGCGACCTGCAAGGCCATCTACATCACCGTCGACCCCTCGATCTTCGCCGGCTCCCCCGACCCGCGATGACGATGGTCGAATCCGCTGCGCCGGCTCGATCGCTCACCCGTTCGACTTCTGTGTGGAGTGTCCGCCGGCTCCGCTTCTTCTCCTGATCCAGCTATTCCTCGATCGTGGCGCGCGCGATCCTTTGGTTTGTTTCGATCCACTCTTCGACGATGTCGTAGACAACGTCGCGGGCGGGGCGCATCGAGTTGACCCCGCCGATGATCTGGCCGACGGGGGAACCCGAGAGTGCCTGATTGTGCACCCGGGTGAACCGGTGTGCCGCGGGCGCATAGAGGATCCCCTGCAGCGGCATCGGCAGCGTGTCGGGGGCTTCCTCGCGCTCCCACGCCTCGGTCCACGCAGTCCGCAACTGCCGGGCCGGCTTCCCGGTCATCGAACGCGAGCGGACGGTGTCGGCGAACCCGGCGGCGAGGAGCTTCTCGACGACCCACGGTTGGGTGTCGGTCTCGGCGACGGCGAGCCAGATCGAACCGGTCCACGCGCCCTGCGCACCGAGCGCCATGGCCGCGGCCATCTGGCGACCCCGACCGATGCCGCCGGCCGCGAGCACGGGCACGTCGGGACCGACGGTGTCGACGACTTCCGGCACGAGCACCATGGTCGAGATCTCCCCGGTGTGCCCGCCGGCCTCTGTGCCTTGGGCGATCATCACGTCGACGCCACGCTCCAGGTTGCGTTCCGCGTGCCGGGGGCTGCCGCACAACGCGCCGACGAGCACACCTTGCTCGTGCGCGGCCTCGATCGCGTACGCGGGCGGTGGCCCGAGCGCGTTGACGAGCATCGACACCGGGTGACGGAGCGCGAGGGCGACCTGGTCGGGGCCCTCGGTGTCGATGCCGAGACCGGCGGCCTTCATCTGGCCTTCGACGCCCTCGGGCATCGGCGGGACGTTGTTCTCGGCGAGGATCTGCTCGACGAAGTCGCGGTGCTCCTGCGGGATCATGGCCTGGAGGTCGTCGAGGGTGACGTCGGCGTTCCCCTTGCCGACGTACTTCTCCGGCATCGCGAAGTCGACGCCGTAGGGCTTGCCGTCGACGTGCTCGTCGATCCAGGTCAGCTCGATCTCGAGTTGGTCGGGGCTGAACGCGAGCGCGCCGAGCACGCCGTAGCCGCCGGCCTTGCTGACCGCAGCGACGACGTCGCGGCAGTGGGAGAAGGCGAACAGTGGGAACTCGATGTCGAGCTGGTCACAGATGGGGGTGCGCATGGCGCCGACCGTAGCAAGGCGGCCTGAAGGTCGGATCCGCTGCGCCGGCTCGATCGCTCACCCGTTGGAGTTCCGTGTGGAGTGTCCGCCGGCTCCGCTCCTCCTGCTGATGGTCGGATCCGCTGCGCGGCTCGATCGCTCACCCGTTGGAGTTCCGTGTGGAGTGTCCGCCGGCTCCGCTCCTCCTCCTGCTCAGGGTCGGCCCGTCGACGACCGATACACCGCTCGAACGGAGGAGCTCCGGATGAGCACGACCGACGAGAAGCGCGTACCCGTCTTGGCGCTCGCGGCGATGGCGCTCGGGGTGTTCGTGATCGCGAACGACTTCACCGCGCTCAGCGTCGCGCTCCCGAAGATCGAGTCCGACCTGAACACCGACCTCACCACGGTGCAGTGGATCATCAACGCCTACGCCCTGGTGTTCGGTGTGCTCATCGTGACCGGTGGGCGACTCGCCGATCTCTTCGGTCGCAAACGTGTGTTCATGATCGGCACGACGATCTTCGCTGCGTTCTCGGTGCTCGGCGGGATCGCGCCGAACGTGGAGCTCGTGATCGTCTGCCGGGCCTTCATGGGGGTGGGTGGTGCGCTCATGTGGCCGGCCGTGCTCGGGATGACCTACGCGATCCTCCCCGACGACAAAGCCGGCTTCGCGGGCGGGCTGATCCTCGGCGTCGCGGGATTCGGCAACGCCGTCGGGCCGATGCTCGGCGGGTTCCTCACCGACGAGCTCAGCTGGCGCTGGCTGTTCTTCGTGAACCTGCCGATCGCGCTGTTCGCGATGTTCGTGACGTGGCGCGAGGTCGACGAGAGCGCGGCCGACTCGGCCGAGCGACGCATCGACTACCTCGGGGTCGCGACGCTCTCCGTCGCCGTCGTGTCGACGCTGCTCGCGCTCGACGAGGGCACCGACTCCGGGTTCACGTCGCCGGCGATCCTGGGGCTCTTCGCGACCGCGGTCGTGTTCTTCGTCGCGTTCGCGTTCATCGAGCGTCGACAGGGCGCCGCCGCGCTCATCCCGAGCGACGTGCTCCGGAACTCGGTGTTCGTGGCCGCGTGCGGGGCCGTGTTGCTGATGTCGGCGATCTTCTTCTCGGCGCTGCTCTTCCTGCCCCAGTTCTTCAGCAAGGACCTCGGGTACTCCGCGATGCGTTCGGGTGCGGGGCTCCTCCCGATGATGGGGGTCTTCGCGGTCACGTCGTTCGTGGCCGGATCGCTCTACGAACGCCTGGGCGCCAAGGTGATCGTGTCGCTCGGCGCCGCGCTCCTCGGGATCGGCATCTTCATGCTCTCGTTCATCGAGACCGGGTCGAGCTACGAGTCGCTCGTCGCTGGCATGGTCGTGCTCGGCATCGGGGTCGGCCTGTTCTACTCGTCGATCACGACGTCGGCGGTCACCGCGCTGGACCCGTCGCGCTCCAGCCTCGCGGGCGGGATCGTCTACATGTGCCAGATCGCCGGCGGCGCAGTCGGCCTCGGGTTGAACACGGCGATCGTCGCGTCGGCGTCGAACCTCGCGGAGGGGGTCAGCCTCGCGTTCCGGGTCGACGCCGGCCTCGCGGTCGCCGGGTTCGTCGTGTCGGTGGTGTTCGTGGGCGGGCGGAAGCCGGCCGAGGGTCACTCGCGTCATCTGCGGTGGCACCACCGCGCCAACGCCTGACCCGATCTCCATCCAGCCGCGCGTCCCGGTAGCGTTCGTCGATGACCGGTGAGCCCGTGGTCGGCACTGCCGCGGCGCACAATGCGCGCGGCGTGACGATCGCGGCCAGAGGACTCACCCACGGGTACCAGCGACCCGGTCAACCGGGAATCCTGGTCCTCGACTGCGTCGACGTCGGACTCCACGCCGGTGAGCGCGTCGCGGTCACGGGTCGGTCGGGTGCGGGCAAGACCACCCTCCTTGCACTCCTCGGAGGTCTGGAGCCTCTGCAACAGGGCTCGTTGCGCGTCGGTGACGACGACCTCGCGAAACTCGACGGCGACGCGCTCGCCGAGTACCGGCGCGCCACGGTCGGCTTCGTGTTCCAGCACTTCGGCCTGCTGGGAAGCCTGACCGCGCTCGAGAACGTGCAGTTGGCGATGGCGGTCGCCGGAGTGCCGAGGCGCCAGAGCGCAGAGCGGGCCCGGGAACTCCTCGACGCCGTGGGACTCGCGGCGCGTGCCGACCACCTTCCGTCGGCGCTGAGTGGTGGTGAGAGTCAGCGGGTCGCGATCGCGCGTGCGGTCGCGAACGAGCCCCAGTTGCTCCTCGCCGACGAACCGACGGGCAACCTCGACGACGAGTCGTCGGCGCTCGTGCTGGATCTCCTCGAGGGCTCCGCCGACGGCCAGGGATGCACCCTCGTCGTCGCGACGCACGACCAGACGGTCGCAGCACGATGGGACCGTACGCTCGTGCTCGAATCGGGCGGTCTCCGGGCGTGACCTGGTCCGACAGCTTCCTCATCGCCATCCGGAGCATTCGCCGTCGGTTCGGACGGACGGTGCTCACGGTCGCAGCCGTCGCGCTCGCAGCAGCCCTGCTCACCTCCCTGTTGATCGCCGTCGGAGCGGCCCGGAGTCGGGTCTTCGCGGCGGTCTCCAAGGGTGGACCGCTGACCGGCATCCAGGTGGCGCCGGCTCGGCCCGATTTCGGCCAGCTCGACAGCGATGCGGCCAAGCTGGGCGATCCCCGTCCGATCGACGAAGCGGCGCGTCGACGCATCTCCGACCTCAGCGGAGTGAAGTCCGTCGTCGGGCTGGTCAGTTCGAGTGTGTTCGTGATCGCGCCGCCTCCACCCCGGCTGGAGGGCCGGAACCGCGAGGTCAGGCAGGTGCGTCCGTTCCGGGGCGTCCTCACCGGGGTCAACCTGCAACGGGTCGGAGAGCTACCGGTGACGGTGCTCGCCGGTCGTCTCCCGACCCCCGCGTCTCTCCACGAGATCGCCGTGACCGACGCGTACCTGCGTGCCGCCGGGTTGCGCAGCACGGACGCGAACGCGGTGCTCAACAGCGAGGTCGAGTTCGGTGCCCCGCGCCTGTTCGCCGATGCCGATGGCGGCGAATCGAGGATCCGGGGTCGGTGGACGAGAACCACGATTGTCGGAGTCGTCGCGGCGCAGGGTGCTTCCGGCGAGCTCATCGGATCGATCGAGCAGGTGCAGGCGGCCCGGTCGTGGACGGCTGCGAGCGACACCGGCGACGATCGAGAAGCGCAACGGTTCGCCGAGGAACTCGCAGGTACGTCGAAGTACAGCGGTCTGTTCGTCGTGACGGAAGGGTTCGACAGCGTCGGTCCGGTCCGCGCCGCGATCACCAGGATCGGCTTCTCGTCGAGTGCTCCCGAGAGCCTGATCGCCTCGGTCCGTCGCTACAGCCAGGTCGTGGAGATCGTGCTCACCGCGATCGGCCTCATCGCGCTCGGCATCGCTGCTCTGGGCATCGCCAACGCAATGCTCGCGGCAGTCCGTGAGCGTCGACGGGAGATCGGTGTGCTCAAGGCCATCGGCGCGCGAGACCGCGACGTCCGGCGGGTGTTCCTGGTCGAGGCCGGACTCCTCGGTGTCGCCGGCGGGCTGGTCGGGACGGTGTTCGGCTACGGCCTTGCCCGCCTGGTCGGACTCGCGGTGAACAACTACCTCACCGGCCAGGGCCTCACCGGAGTGCGCATCGGACTGCCCCTCGGGATCTTCGCGGCCGGGATCGCGGGTTCGGGGGTCCTTGCGCTCGTCGCGGGCACCCTCCCGGCGCAGCGGGCGGCGCGGCTCCCCGCCCGCCAGGCGATGGGCGACGGATGACGACGCGCCGAGCGGCGGCCCTCTGCGTCGGCGCGGTCGCCGTGCTCGTCGGGTTGACCGGCTGCGACGACACCGTGGTGGCGGAGCCCGCACGTGAAGCACGCGGACCGAGCACGGTCTATGTGGCACTCGGCGGCGACGACGTGTTCGGCGGCCGGCGCGGGCTCGTGAGTGGCTGGCCCCAGGTCCTGTTCCGCACCGCGCTTCCGATCACCACGACGTTCGTCAATCTCGCGGATGAGCGGGAAGGCGTCGAAGAGGTCCTGCGGCGGCAGGTCGAACCCGCTCGCGCGCTCCGCCCCGACCTCGTGACGATCACCGTGCTCGACGACGCCGAGCGCGGTACCGACCCCGCGGTCGTCGAATCGAGTCTCGAGACTGCCGTTGCCCGGTTGCGCGACGGAACCGGGACGCGGGTCGTGCTCGGGATGCTTCCCCCTGACAGCGCGTCTCCCGAAGTCGTCGCGCAGCTCAACGCTGCGATCGCTCAGGCCGCGGCGGTGAGCGGAGCGTCGATCGCAGACCTCTCAGGCGTGCAGTCGACTGATCCTGCGGTACGCGGTACGGAGACGGCGGCCGCGTTCGCGGCCGCCATCCGATCCGCCCGCTCCTGACGGCAGGGGCAGACGGGGTGGATCACGAGTTCCCCGAGGTCCCGACCCAGGTCAGGAGATCCGGTCCCGCCGTGCGGCGATCGCCCCGAGCCAGACGAGTATCACGAGCCAGACGACCCCGACCACAGTGGCCACCGCGGTCGAGTAGTCGAGGGGGAGCACCGTGGTGTTGCCGATTGCCACGTCCCTCCCGTACCCGCGCAACGGCGCCCACCCGACGGCGAGCACGATCGCGGTCGCGAACAGTCCGGCCTGGACGGGGAGACGCCACGGGCGGGGGATGATCCGGGCGACGACCACGCCGACGAGCAATGCCACCGGCGCGATGACCAGGTCGTGGAGCAGGTCGGCGCCGATGAACCACTTCGCGAACTCGAGCGGCTGCGTGGCCTTCGAGTTGTCGAACAGGCCCCGAAGGCCGAATGCCATGATCCCGATCCCGATCGTGGCCGCGATCCAGAAGACTGCGCCGCTCGGCGCTTCGTCGCCGGTGACCGGATCGACGGGATCGGGCGTCAGCTCAGCGGACGACGACACGGGTCACCCACTTCGTCTGCATCACACCAGGACGGTTCGGGCCGATGAGGCGCAGCGGATATCCGTGATCCGGTGCGAGCGGCTGGTCGTTCACGAGCAACGCGAGCAGGGTGTCGGGGTCGTGCGCCTGCCAGGGGTTCAGATCTGAGGATCGATAGCTCCGGCGCTGCTGGAGTGATTCCACACGCACCTCCGCGTCGGGGGCGGCGCCGGCCATGTCGAGGAGATCCCGGACCCGTATGCCCGTCCACCGCTGGGTCGAGCTCCAGCCCTCGACGCACGCAATGGGGAGCACCGCCGAATGTTGGGACATCGCGCGGAGTTGGTCGAGATCGAACGTGAGGTCTTCGCGGACGCGACCGGTGACCGTGAGGCGGTAGTCGGGCGACTGCGACGACTCGAGCACCCCTGCTGTCCGCGCGGTGCGGTTCACGGGAAATCCCTGCGGACCGACGTCGGGGCGTCGGGGAGCGAGGAGTGCGAGCTTGCGGAGGGGGGAGAACGTCTGGCCGACGGTGAACAAGGTCAGCAGGGCACTCGTTCCGAAGACGGCGCCCAGGAAGCGCCGACGATCGAGAGCGTCCGCGTCGGGAGCCGGATCGGTCGGTTCGGTCGGCTGCTCGCCGTTCACGACTTGCGACCCACTACCCGTCGGGTGGTGCTGAACTTGGCGCCGATGTGCACGACGAGTGCGCCGATCGTGATCCACGCGGCCCAGTAGTGCGCGGCCCGGAAGTTGAACTCCCAGGGATACCAGAGGTTGATGTTGGCGAGGCCGGTGAAGAGCATGAACAACCCGCCGCCGATGAGCGGGAGCAGGCTGACCCTCGCGATGAGGTGCGCGACGTTCTCGAACGGTGGCCACGAGAACAACTTCGGGTAGACGACCCAGAGCTTCGCGAACAGGAGCGGGATGGTGGCGATGCCGGTAGCGACGTGGAGGCCCTGCGTGACCCGATAGAGACCTGCGGGACGCGACGGGAGACGGAACCAATCGGTCGGGTTCTGGGCGAGGTGCGAGAAGAGACCCGTGGCGAAGCACACCGTGAACGAGATGCCGAGTGCGATGCCGAGGATCGCTGCGAGCCGCTCGTCGTGCAATGGGCTCGTGAAGCTGCCGTCCCGGAACGGAGGCCGGTCGAGCACCGCCGGGAGCTTCATCGACTCAGGTCTCGCATCAGCTCACGCGTCGCGTCAGCCAGGCGAACGGGCGTCGGGCGTCGTCCCAGCTCTCCACGATCCGCAGACCCGCTCGGTCGGCGTGTTCGCCGAGTCCTTCGATGCCGACGTGCGCCCACGAGAACCAGGGCCCGACGGAGTCGCCGGCCTCGAAACGGACCTGCTCGACGTGGGTGGTGCCGTCGATGGCGAGTTCCACGAGGAGTCGACCACCGGGACGGAGGAGCGAGGTCACCCGGCGGAGCAGCGTGACCGGGCATCCACCGATCCCGACGTTGCCGTCGAGCAGCAGTGCGGTGCCCCAACGTCCGGCGCCGGGGACCCGATCGAAGATCGAGCGTCGGAGCACCGGCGCGCCCTGCCGGCGGGCCAGCTCGATCGCCGGCGGGGAGATGTCGATGCCGAGCGCGACCACCCCCGCCCGCGCGAGGGCGAGCACGTGCCGACCGGGCCCACAGCCGACATCGAGCACGGGTCCGTCGACTCGCATGAGGAGCCGTTCGTCGGCCGGCGAGGGCTGAGCGAGCCACCGGTGGGCGGGGAGCGGCAGCACTCGTCCGTCGGTGCTCCGGAGGCAGGTGGTGATCACGCCGCGTCCTGCGACTCGTCGATCGCGATCTCGGCTCGCACGTCGGCGAACGTCTTCGCGAACCGGGAATGGGGGATGTCCCGGGCGACACGGCGCGCGTCGTCGTAGCTGTCGACGTCGAGCAGCTCGGGCAGCAGCGCGGGAATCGAACCGCGCGCGCAGAGTCGGTCGTGCTGTCGTGCCCCGGTTTCGACGGTGCTCATCGGGACTCCGAGAAACACGTGCGGGTCGAGCGCGGCGGAGGCCGAGGGCCCACCACCCTCCGTCGGTCGAGAGTCCGAGCACCGATCCGTTCGGCCATCGCAGGAGCTCGCGGGACGCCTCGGTCAGGAGTTCCGGTGTGACCTGGGGAGTGTCCATGCCGATGAGCAGCGCCGGTCCGTCGACTCCGGCGAACGCGTGCGCGAGTCGTTCGTCGAGACCTCCCTCGCACTGCGGGACCACATCGAACCCGTCGGGGAGCCATGCTCCCGGGTTGCCGTCGAGGGCGACGACGCGCCGCGACCGCGGGTGTCTGCGCGACGGTGGTGATCGTGTCGTGGAGTGCCGCCGCCGCGAGGCGCGCGGCCTGTCCTGGTGTGCAGGGTGGACACAGGCGGGTCTTCACCCTCCCGGGGACCGGCTCCTTCGCGATCACGATCAACGTGACCTCCGACGTTGCGGTCTGGCTCATCGCAGCAACCGGGCCATGTCGTGCACCGCACGAGCCGTTCCTGCGACGGTCCCGGTCACCTTGGAGCGTCCGATGCGCGGCGCGTATCCGACGGTGACCTCACGGATCCGCCAACCTTTGGCTTCGGCGCGCAAGACCATCTCGAGCGGCCATCCGAAGCGGCGGTCCTGGAGGCCGAGCGCGAGCAGCGACTCGCGGCGCGCAGCTCGCATCGGCCCGAGGTCGCGGAGGCGGATGCCGCTCCGTCGACGCAACTCCCACACGAGGACACGATTCGCCAGCTGCGCGTGGAGAGGCCACGCGCGCGACGCCGTTCGGGCACCGAGAACGAGATCGGCGTCGCCGGCGAGCACCGGATCGACGACGTGGTCGAGGTCTGCACCGGTGAACGATCCGTCGCAGTCCATGAAGCAGACGACGTCGCTGGTCGCGGCCCGCAGGCCGGCCCAACAAGCCGCCCCGAAGCCGCGCTGCGCTTCCGCGATCACTTCGGCGCCGTGGTCGCGGGCAACGCTCGCCGAGCCGTCGGTTGAACCGTTGTCGACGACGATCGCGCGGAAACGCGCGGGCAGCGACGCCAGCACGCTCGGGATAGCGTCGACCTCATCGAGTACCGGGAGCACGACGTCGATCACGGTGACGAACGTACCGTGGACGGGCGAGCTTCAACCGGGTTTCGTGCTTACGATTCGCGAAACACGGCCTCGCTGCGCCGGGTGTGGTCATCGCGCATCGATACCCTGGACTCGTGACCACCACCATCGCGCGTCCCGCGAGCCCGGGCGCGCCCGAGCCGCGCGGGCGATCCCACGACATCCACCGCTGGTGGGGCGCGCTCGTGGCGCTTGTGCTGTGGGGTGCGCTCGTCGTGATCTCGGTGATCTGGGGTGAGCACGTGACCGCGGTGGTGAAGCGGCTCCGGATCCACGCGCCGCCGCTGACCGGATCATACGAGTGGCGGGTCGGCCGCGACGCCATTGCCGCAGTGGTGGTCGGTCTCGTCGTGGTGGTCGCCGGCCCGACCCTCGCTCGACGTTTGCGGTGGACACGGCTGTTGGTGGTCGTCGCCCTCGCGTCGATCGCGTGGGCCGTCTCCCTCGCGCTCGTCGATGGCTGGGGCGCGCTCACGGATCCGTTGCTGCCCGGTCAGTACATCCGGACCGTGCCGAAGGTCGGCGATCCGGTGACGTTCCTCTCGCAGTTCACCGACCGGATCGCGACGTACAACATCCACACGCAGGGTCATCCGCCCGGCATGGTGATGGTGCTGTGGGTCATCGACAGGATCGGGCTCTCCGGAGTCGGGTGGAACTCGGTGCTCGTGTTCACCGGTGGAGCCGCGGGTGTGATCGCGGCACTGGTCACCCTCCGGGAGGTCGCCGGCGAGGAGCGGGCTCGCGCCGCGGCCCCGTTCCTGGTCGTGGTCCCCGCAGCGATCTGGTGGACATCTGGTGATGCGTTCTTCAGCGGCGTCGTCGGGTGGGGGATAGCGCTGATCGTGTTGGCCACCGGACGCGTCGGCCGTCGGGCCGACGCGTTCGCCCTCGGCGGGGGTCTGCTCTTCGGCGTGGCTGCGTTCCTCTCGTACGGGCTCGTGCTGCCGGCGGTGATCCCACTCGTGGTCGCGATCGCCCGCCGCCGAATGCGGCCGATCGCGGTCGCGTGCCTCGGCGCTCTTCCGGTGTTCGCGGCGTTCCTTGCCGCCGGGTTCTGGTGGTTCGCCGGACTCGAAGCAACGCGCGAGCGGTACTTCGCCGGTGTCGCGAGTCGTCGCCCGTACTCGTACTTCGTGGTCGGGAACCTCGGCGCGTTCGCGATCGCTGTCGGACCGGCGGTCGCGGTCGCGCTCGCCTGGCTCCGGGACCGGACCGTCTGGCTGCTCGTCGGTGGTGCGCTCCTCGTGGTCGTGCTCGCCGATGTGAGCGGCATGTCGAAAGCCGAGGTCGAGCGCATCTGGATCCCGTTCGTTCCGTGGGTGGTACTCGCCACTGCCGCGTTCGGCGGCACCCGTCGCCGATGGGTCAGTGCGTGGCTCGGGCTGCAGGTCGCGAGCGGGCTGCTCGTCCAGCTGGCGGTACGGTCTCCATGGTGACGACCACCCCCGCGGACGTGCTCGTGGTCGAGGACGATCCCACCGTGAGCGAGGTGGTGGTGCGGTACCTCGAACGGGAGGGGCTCACCGTGGATGCCGTCTTCGACGGCCAGACCGCACTCGACCATGCCGCGCGGCGCTGGCCCGACCTCGTCGTCCTCGATCTCATGCTCCCGGGGATCGACGGGCTCGAGGTGTGCCGACGGCTCCGGGCCGATGCGCCCGTCCCCGTGATCATGCTCACGGCCAAGGGCGACGAAGACGACCGGATCATCGGGCTCGAGCTCGGCGCCGACGACTACCTCGCGAAGCCGTTCTCGCCGCGTGAGCTCACGGCGCGGGTGAAAGCGGTGCTGCGTCGGGCAGCCGGCTCGGTGAGCCCGAGCGACGCCTTGCCCGACGAGATCAATGCCGGCGACGTGCACGTCGACGTCGCGGCGCACGAGGTCCACTGGAACGGCGAGCCGGTCGCGCTCACGGCGCGGGAGTTCGATCTCCTCGCGTTCCTCGCGTCGCAGCCTCGACGCGCGTTCCGACGGGAAGAGTTGCTCGAGCACGTCTGGGGCTACACCTACGGCGACACCGCGACGGTCACCGTCCACGTCCGCCGCTTGCGCGAGAAGCTCGAGGCCGACCCCGCGGCGCCGGTCCACCTGAGCACGGTGTGGGGTGTCGGCTACCGGTGGGACCCGTGAGCCGGTCGCCGACCTGGGTCGGACCCGTGGTCGTCTCGGTCACCGGCGCGTCTGCGTGTGTGGCGGCTGCGCTCCTCACGTCGATGAGCGCACGCGACGCCGTCGAGCTCATCGCCGTAGCCGGTGGAACCGCCCTCGTCGCCGTGGTCGCGGGCGCGATCGCGCTCGCGGCACTCAGGACCCGTGCCCTCGGTACTCAGATCGCCGCCCTCACGGGAACCACCGTGATCGCGCTCATGGTCGGGTCGCTCGTCGCGGCGCAGGCGATGTTCATCTCGCAGCACGACCTCTCGGTGCTCGTCATCGTGTTGCTCGCGGCGGGCACGGTCGGTGTCGCAGCGTCGTTGGTGTTGGGCGCGCGGATCGGTGTCGCGAGCTCGTCGCTCGTGGAGGTCGCCCGCCGCATCGGCGACGCCGACGCCGCTCCGGTTTCCGCCACTGTGGGCGCACCCCAGGAGCTGGCGCACCTGGGTGAGGAACTCGCGGCGATGGAAGAGCGGTTGGAGCTCGCCCGCCGTCGCGAGCAGACGCTCGAAGCGTCGCGGCGTGAGCTCGTCGCGTGGGTCTCCCACGATCTGCGCACACCGCTCGCGGGCATGCGGGCGATCGTCGAGGCCCTCGAAGACGGGATCGTTGTCGACCCCGAGACCGTCGCCCGGTACTACCGGACGCTGCGTGAAGAGGTCGATCACCTCGCGGCGCTCATCGACGACCTCTTCGAGCTGAGCCGCACCCAGGCCGGCGCGCTCAGCCTGCAGTTCGCCCGCATCTCGCTCGGTGATCTGGTGTCCGACGCCCTCGCCGGGTCTGCGCCCGTGGCGGAGGCGAAAGGTGTACGCCTCGAGGGTCACGTGGTCGGTCGCCCGCCCGAGATCGAAGCATCACCCCCCGAAGTGCTGCGTGCGCTGCGGAACCTGCTCGAGAACGCGATCCGCCACACCCCGAGCGACGGCAGCGTGGTGGTCGAGGCGGGCGTCGACGACGACGCACCCGATTCGGTGTACGTCTCGGTGCTCGACACCGGTGGCGGCGTCGCCGAAGCCGACCTCGACCGGATCTTCGAGGTCGCGTTCCAGGCCGACCACGCCCGGACCCCAGGGGGTGGCGCGGGGCTGGGGCTCGCGATCGCCAAGGGATTCGTCGACGCGCACCAGGGTGAACTGACCGTGTGCAACGAGAACGGCGGCGCGCGGTTCACGCTGCGGCTCCCGCGCGAACACGTGGAGCACGGCGAATGAGGGTGCTCGTGACGGGTGGGGCCGGGTTCATCGGCTCGCACATCACCGACGCGTTGCTCGATGCGGGCCACGAGGTGGTCGTCGTCGATTCGCTGCATCCGGCCGCCCACCACGAGCGCCCGGAAGGCCTCGATCCGCGGGCCGACCACCGCTGGCACAGCGTGACCGACGAGGACGCACTCGCCGATGCCGTGCGTGGCTGCGACGCCGTCTGCCACCAGGCCGCGATGGTCGGGCTCGGCGTCGACTTCGGCGATGTCGTCGACTACGTGACCGAGAACGACCTGGGGACGGCCGCGCTCCTCCGGGTGCTGCACGATCAGGCGTTCCGCGGCCGGATCGTGCTCGCCGGAAGCATGGTCGTCTACGGCGAGGGTCGATACCGGTGCAGTACCCACGGTCTCGTCCGGCCGGCGCCACGGGATCCGGCTCAGCTCGCGCGCGGGATCTTCGATCCGCCGTGTCCGCACTGCGGCGCCGAACTCGCCTCCGAGTCGGTTCCCGAAGACGCCGCGGTCGACCCGCGGAACGTGTACGCGGCAACGAAGCTGCACCAGGAGCACCTCGGCGTCGCGTACGCGATCGAGCATCCCGACGTGACGGTGACCGCGCTGCGGTACCACAACGTCTACGGACCCCGTATGCCCCGCAACACGCCCTACGCCGGCGTCGCGAGCATCTTCCGGAGCGCGCTCGAACGCGGCGAGGCGCCGCGTGTGTTCGAAGACGGCGCCCAACGGCGCGACTTCGTCCACGTGCGCGACGTCGCCCGCGCCAACGTGCTCGCCCTGACCGCATCGGCCGCGGTACCCGGCCCGGTGAACGTCGCCAGCGGGCATCCCCACACGGTCCTCGACGCGGCAACCGCGCTCACCGCGGCCTTCGACCGGCCGGAGCTCACGCCCGAGGTCACCGGAACGTGGCGCGCGGGCGATGTCCGCCACGTCGTCGCGTCGACCGAACGGGCCCGTGACCAACTCGGTTTCGTCGCCGAGATCGACTTCGCCGCCGGTATGGACGAGTTCGCCACCGCCCCCCTCAGGGGTCAAGCCCGCTGAGAGCCCGCTGACGGTCGAATCCGCTTCGTGGGTTCGATCGCTCACCGGTTCACGCCCCGCGCCGCTCTCGACCCCCTCGGGCCTTGGCGGAGATCATCAGGAACTTGTCATTGCGGCCAGAGGTCCGATCCGTCAGCATGGCGGAATGGCAGCGACCGGGGCGCGAATCGTGTTCGTGGTGTTCGACGGCATCCAGTCGCTCGACCTCGCCGGCCCGCTGGAGATCTTCCACACCGCCAACCGACTGACTGCCGGCCGCCGGGGTTCGGCTGCGGAGACCCCGCCCTACGAGCTCGTGGTCGCGTCGGCCGACGGGGGAGCCGTCCGGAGTCACAGCGGCCTCCGCATCGCCTGCGACGCCGCGCTGCCCGTCGAGGTGGCCCACGCGGCTGCGATCGACACGCTCGTCGTGGTCGGGGGGCTCGGTGTGGTCGAGGCGCGGCGCGACGGTGCGCTCGTCGACGCGGTCCGCTCGGCCGCCGACGGCGCCCGCCGGGTCACGTCGGTCTGCACCGGGGCCGTGCTGCTCGCCGAGGCCGGGGTGCTCGACGACCTCCGGGCGACCACGCACTGGGCCTCGGCCGACTGGTTCGCCGAGCAGTATCCGGCTGTCGACGTCGATCCCGATCCGATCTTCGTGCACGACGGACGGGTCTGGACCTCTGCCGGTGTCACGGCGGGGATGGACCTCGCCCTCGCGCTCGTCGCCGACGATCTCGGCGCCGACCTCGCCCACGAGATCGCGTCGTGGTTGGTGATGTTCACCCGCCGGCCCGGGGGCCAGAGCCAGTTCTCGGCGTCGCTGCGGACGCCACCCGCGCAGCGGTCGGACCTCGCCGATCTGCAACGGTGGATGGTCGACCATCCCGGTGACGACCTGACCGTCGCCGCGCTGGCCGCGCGAGTCGGGATGAGCCCCCGCAACTTCGCCCGGTGCTTCGCCGCCGAGTGCGGGGTGACCCCGGCCCGGTACGTCGAGGACCTACGGCTCGAACGGGCCCGGCACCTGCTCGCGACCACCGATCTCACGGTCGACGCGATCGCCCGGTCCATCGGCTTCTCGGGCGAAGCAGTGCTGCACCGCGCGTTCCGTCGCCGGCTCGACTCGACCCCCACCACCTATCGCCGCCACTTCGCCCACATCTGAACCCCTACGAAACCAACCGAGGAGCAAGCATGCAGATCGCCATCGCCCTGTACCCCGAGTTCACCTGCCTCGACGCGATCGGGCCGTACCAGGTGCTCCAGCATCTCCCCGGCGCCGACACCGTCTTCGTCGCCGAGCGGGCCGGTGAGCTCGCCGACGACTACGGCGCGCTGCGTCTCACCGTCGAGCACACCTTCGCCGATGTGACCGAGCCCGACGTGATCGTCGTGCCCGGGGGCATGATCACCCGGAAGCTCGCGACCCCCGACGAACCGATCGTGCAGTGGATCCGGACCGTCGACGCGACCACGACCTGGACGACCTCGGTCTGCACCGGCTCACTCCTGCTCGGCGCGGCCGGGTTGCTCGACGGCCTCGACGCGACCACGCACTGGGGGGCCTACGACGACCTCGCGAGCTTCGGCGCGAAGCCGACCGGGGAACGTGTCGTGCAGCGGGGGAAGATCATCACCGCCGCCGGCGTCTCCTCGGGGATCGACATGGCGTTGTCGCTCGTCGCGCGAGCTCCAGGGTCCGGAGGTCGCGCAGGCCATCCAGCTCGCGATCGAATACGACCCGCAGCCGCCGTTCGACGCCGGCTCGCCGACCAAGGCGCCGGCCGAGATCGTCGAGCTGGTGAAGGCGCTCGTGTCGTCGAGCACGGCTGCCGCGGAAGCCAGCGCGTCGGCGGGCGCGCGTCAGGCGTAGTCGGCGCGCAGGACGCTGTCGCTCGAGTGCGCGGTGGTGCCGTCGTCGGGTTGGAGTGAGATGTCGACGGTGTCGTACTGCTCGAGGATGCTGGCCGGTAGACGGTAGGTCCCACGACCCTCGGGTGGGAGCACGCCGACGGGCAGCATCTTGCCGCTGGCGCGGTCGAGCAGCCAGACCTCGTAGTACGCGTCGGACGGTGCGGCGCCGAGCGAGGTGTCGACCTCCATGGCCTGCGCATCGCCGGCCTCCCGCATCGCCACCGATCCGTCGGCGGCCGACTGCCCGGCGACGGGTGCGAGGGCCACCGTGGCGTCGGGGCTCTGCTCCCGGGAGAGCATGGCCGCGGCCGTGACGACTCCCGCGAAGACGAGCGCCACCGCGGCCGCAACGAGCAGCATCGTCCGAGTGTGCGGCCGCGGCCGGGCAGGCCTGCGTGCCGCGTCGATCGGGACGGGCGCGGCGACCGGTCCGTCGTCGACAGTCGTCTCGTCGAGGGACGTCTCGTCGAGGGACGTCTGGTCGAGGGACGTCTGGTCGAGCTGGCGCATCACCGAGATGCCGGCCGCGACCTCGACCAACTCGTCGCGGCAGTCGGGACACGACCGGAGGTGGCCGGTGACGGCGCGTGTCGTGTCGAGGTCGAGCTCCCCGGCGAGCAGCGCCGGCAACTCCTCCTCGACGTGGCGATCGCTGGATGCGTTCACTGCTCCTCCTCTCCGAGGTCGATCTCGTGGGGCCGCATGTCGTCGCGGGGGACGAGTGTCGCAGCCAGTTTCCGGAGTCCCCGGAAGGATCGCGCCTTCACGGTTCCGAGTGGGACACCCAGCCGCGCCGCGATCTGGGGTTGGGTCATGTCGTGGAAGTACGCGAGCTCCAGTGTCTCGCGTTGTTCGGCCGGGAGGACGTCGAGTGCCTCCCGGATCTCCTCGGCTTCGGCGTGGACGTCGGTGAACTGGCGGACGCCGTCGAGGCGACCGGCCGGCACCTCGGCGACCGGTTGGGTCGGCGTACGGGCCGAGCGTCGGAGGTGGTCGATCGCCCGACGCTTCGCGATGGCGAGGACCCATGGCTCGAGCCGGCGGTCGCCGTCGAACCGGGAACGGCTCCGCCAGACCTCGAGGAACACCTGTTGGCGGACGTCTTCGGCTTCGTCGCGCGGGACGTAGCGCTGCACGTAGTTGAGCACCAACGGGCCGAGCTCTTGATAGCAGTCACGAAACGCCTCCGGATCGTCGGCCAGTCGCGCACCGAGCGCGTCGATGTCCGTCGTCGCCGAGTCCCGCACCCCCTGGGTTCGGAGCCGACACCCCCTCCGGTTGTCCGATCCGAGAAAAAAGTCGTCGGGTTCGGGATGCAACCGCGGACCGTCTCGGGGCGAAGAACCGGTCACTGTCGAACCCGGTCCGGGCGGCAGATCCGATGCAACCGAACGAGAGGAATGCGCCCGATGGTGCGAAAGATGATGGCGGTGTGCCTCGGCCTGGGGTTCCTCGCCGCGTTGGCGATTCCCGGCACGGCCTCGGCCGCCGAGACGGATGGCACGGTCTACGTCGTGCACGGCATCCCCGGCGTGCCGGTCGACGTGTACGTGAACGATGCCGAACAGCTGCCCGACTTCCAACCGGGGACCGTGGCCGGGCCCCTGACCCTGCCCGCAGCCGACTACACGATCAAGATCCTCGCCGCCGGTGACCCCGCGACGGGGACTCCGGTCATCGAGAAGACGGTCACGCTCCCGGCCGGCGCGAACGTGAGCCTCGTGGCCCACCTCGACGCCTCGGGCACGCCTGTGCTCACCGCGTTCGTGAACGACACCGCGGCGGCTCCGGCCGGCGAGGGTCGTCTGGTGGTTCGCCACACTGCGGCCGCGCCTGCGGTCGACGTGCTCGCGAACGGCTCGCCTGCCTTCACGAACGTGACGAACGGCCAGGAGGGCCAGGTCAACCTGCCCGCCGGCACCATCAGCGCTTCGGTGGTCGCCACCGGGACGACGACGCCGGCCCTCATCGGTCCGGCCGACGTGCCGGTCGAGGCCGGGATGGCGACGATCGTGTACGCGGTCGGTGCCCCCGCGAGTGGGAGCGACCCGAGCACGCTCGGTGTCGTCACGCAGCAGATCCCGCTCACTGCTTCGGCCATGTCGGTCAACACGGGGACCAGTGGTCTCCTCGACGGTGACCGTGGCGTCCCGACCCTGGCCATCGCCGGGCTCGGTCTCGCCCTGGTCGCGTTCGTGGTGTCGATCGGCGGGATCCGCCGGTCCCGCACCACGGCCTGAGGCCCACCGGGGGCGGGCACCGTCGAGCCCGCCCCCGGGCCTCCGGTCCACGGAACGATGGCGAACGAACCCGAGATCGCACCCGACGTCGAACCCGACGCCGGCGGATCGGGGACCCAGCGCACCGGTCGGTCCCGGATCCTGATGGTGACCGCCGCGCTCAGCGCGGCGGTCGTCGTCGCGATCGCGGGGTTCCTCGTGCTCCGGGATCCGTCCCCCCGGGTCGATCGGGTGGGGACCCTCGCGCCGAAGGCCCGGGCCACGGAACCGACCGCACCACCGCCGACCGTCCCGCCGGTGACCTACCCGACCGCGCCCCCGGCGACCGCGTCGTCGACCGTCGTGCCGACGTCGTTGGTCGTGCCGTCGATCGATGTCGACGCTCCGATCGACAGCGTCGGGATCGCGTCGGGCACCAACGAGATCGAGGTGCCGCCCATCGACCGCGTCGGCTGGTACCGATTCGCGGCATCGCCAGGTGGTTCCGGGTCGGCGGTGCTGCTCGGGCACGTCGACGGCGAAGGGCGCGAAGGCGTCTTCTTCCGGCTCGGCTCCCTGGAACCCGGTGCTCCGGTGCAGGTCGGGTTCGCCGACGGCACGACCCGAGCCTTCACCGTCGTTGGTCGCGACCAGTTCGCGAAGGCGTCGCTGCCGGCCGACCTCTTCTCGCGGGGCGGACCCAGCCGACTCGTGCTCATCACCTGCGGTGGTTCGTTCGACGAGTCGACCGGTCACTACCGCGACAACATCGTCGTGGTCGCCGAGCCCACGCCCTGAGGAATCTCCCACGCGCGTGCAACCGAACGCGCCTGCAGGGCGAAGAGACGTTCGCGACCGGAGGTCGCGAACGTCCGCAGCGTGATGGAGAAGGAGGTCCAGTGTTCCGAAAAGCATTCCTGGCACCGGTGGTGCTCGCGATCGTGGCCGTGATGGCCGTGCCGGCCGGCGCGTCGTGGGGTCGCGGTGGTGGTTCCCAGCCGGGCACCATCGTCGACGTGCTCGTCGCGAAGAGCAGCACCGGCGGGTTCGACCACAATTCGCGTGACTACGACATCCTGATCACCGCGGCGACCGCGGCGGATCTCGTCGGGCCGCTCAGCGACCCGTCGGCCCAGCTCACCCTGTTCGCGCCCGACGACGCGGCCTTCGTGCGCACCGCCCAGAGCCTCGGCTTCGCCGGGTGGGACGAGGAGGGCGCGTGGAACTTCCTCGTGGGCGCGCTCACCCAGCTCGGCAACGGTGACCCGATCCCGGTGCTCACCACCATCCTGCTGTACCACGTCGCCCCCGAGCGGCTGGGTGCGATCCAGGTGTTGTTCTCGGGCCGGATCGACACGCTGGCGGACACGAGCTTCGGCGTGCGGTTCTTCCAGCTCGTCGACAACGCACCGAACCTCCCGAACCCGTACCTGAACTTCTTCGCCCTGAACCAGCGGGCGAGCAACGGAGTCATCCACGGGATCACCCGGGTGCTCATCCCCGTCGACATCGGCTGACCCGAGCCACCGTCGACGCGAGCGGTGCCCGATCCGGCCCACCCGGATCGGGCATCGTTTCGCGTCCGGATCCGCGCGCTGCTGTGCGGTTCAGGTCAGGAGTCGAGCCCGGTCGCCACGCGGTCGAAGGCCTCGGCGACGAGTGGGCTGAGCTCCCCACCGTCGGCGACCCACGTGTCGCACGCGGCGCGCAGCGCGACGGTGGCGACCCCGGCGACGAGTCGGAGCTCGAGCATGGAGTGGTCGCGCCCGCTCGAGGCGTCGCGCTGCTGCAGGGCGTCGGTGACCGCCGCTTCCCAGTCGCGTTGCCGCTCGACACCACGCGAGCGGACGGTCGGGTTCGCCGCCAGGATCGCCGACTTCGCGACGAACCGGGCCCGATCGCCCTCGTAGCCGTCGGCCAGGGCGAGGATCGCCTCCCGGACGGTTCGCAGCATCGGTTCCCCGACCGGGCGGGCCGCGATGGTGTCGACCAGCTCGACCCGCCGTTCGTCGCCGTCGCCGAAGAGGACGTCTTCCTTGGTGGCGAAGTAGCGGAAGAAGGTGCGGGGCGAGATGTCGCACGCGTCGGCGATCTCGTCGACGGTGGTGTGCTCGAAGCCCTGCCGAGCGAACAGGTCGAGCGCGGCGTCCTGCAGCGCCCGACGGGTCATGGCCTTCTTGCGTTCTCGCAGCCCGGAGCCCATCGGGGCATTGTGACCCATCCGGGGTTCTGACACAAGCCGTCAATCAGCAGTTGGCGCTCTTTGGCAGAGTCTGTCAGAATAGCGGGATGCCGCCCGCCCCCCTGCTCGCCCCCGCTCGCACGCCCGCTCCCACTCCGCCCGAGCTCTACCCCCGTCGGTGGTGGACGCTCGCGGTCCTCTGTCTGAGCCTGCTGATCGTCTTCGTCGGCAACTCCAGCCTCAACGTGGCGATCCCCACGCTCTCGCGTGACCTGCACGCCACCGAATCACAGTTGCAGTGGGTCGTCGCGGCGTACTCGCTCGTCTTCGCTGGGCTGCTCTTCTCGACCGGTGCGCTCGGCGACCGCTTCGGGCGCAAGGGCGCGCTGCAGCTCGGCCTCGTCGGCTTCCTCGTCGGTGCCGCACTCGCATCGGAAGCGTCGAGCATGACGCAGCTCATCGCGTGCCGGGCGCTCATGGGTGCGTCGGCCGCGCTGATCATGCCGTCGACACTCTCGATCCTGGTGAACGTGTTCCCCGCCGGCGAGCGCGCCAAGGCGATCGCGATCTGGGCCGCGACGACCGGAGCGGCCGGTGCGATCGGACCGGTGGCGAGCGGCTGGCTGCTCGGCCACTTCTGGTTCGGGTCGGTGTTCCTCGTCAACATCCCGATCATCGCCGTCGCGCTCGTGGCCGGATGGTTCCTCGTGCCGAAGTCGAAGGACCCCGAGCACGGCAAGCTCGATCCGTTCGGTGCGGTGTTGTCGATCGTCGGGATCTCGGCGCTCGTGTTCGGCCTGATCGAGGCACCCGACAAGGGTTGGGGGAGCACCGAGACGCTGATCGCGTTCACGGTCGCGGTCGTCGTGCTCGCCGCGTTCGTGGTGTGGGAGCTGCGCGTCGACGAAGCCGATGCTCGACATGCGGTTCTTCCGTTCCCCCGCGTTCAGCACCGGAACCGGCGGGATGATCCTCGTCTTCCTCTCGATGTTCGGGGTGATGTTCCTCATCACCCAGTACTTCCAGCTCGTGCTCGACTACAGCCCGCTCTCCGCGGCACTGCGCCTGCTGCCCATGGCGCCGATCATGATCGTCGTCGCGCCGCTCACCCCCCGGCTCTCGAAGCGGTTCGGCGCGCACCGTGTGGTCGCGTCGGGGATGCTCCTGATCACGGTCGGCATGCTGATGTTCCGGGGTCTGGGACTCGACACGCCGTACTGGTACGTGCTGGCGTCGCTGTTCCCGCTCGTCGGCGGGATCGCGCTGACGATGTCGCCGATGACCGCGGCGATCATGTCGGCCGTGCCGGCCCGGCGTGCCGGGCGCGGGTTCGGCGATGAACGACGCCACCAGGGAGCTCGGTGCTGCACTCGGCGTGGCCGTGCTCGGGAGCCTCGCGGCCTCGCACTACGGCCAGGTGGTCGACCGACTCGTCGCCGGCCTCCCCTCGGGTCAGCAGACGAGCGCGACCTCGTCGCTCGCCGGCGCGATCGAGACCGCATCGCAGCTCCCGGCCGCGGCGGGTCGTCTGCTCACGACCGGCGCGCAGCAGGCGTTCATCGGCGGCATCCACGAGGCGGTCACGGTCGGAGCGGTGCTCGCCGCGATCTCGGCGGTCGCCGTGTACCGGTGGCTCCCGCACCAGCTCGCGGCCGAAGGTGCGATGCACGGGTCTGTGGAATCGGTCGAGGACGCCGCCGAGCTGGGCATCGCCGGTGTTCCCCCGATCTTCGCCGACGAGCTCACCGACGAGCTCGCCGACGGCGAGGCGCGCTCGGAGCCGAGCGCGGCCCCGATTCCTGCTCAGTGACGTCGACGTAGTGTCGACGTGATGTCGACGACCGACCCGACCGAGGTTGCCGACGCTCCCGATCCCCGCCGCTGGTTCACGCTGGCGGTCGTGGTCGGTGCAGTGCTGATCGTCGCGCTCGACACGACGGTGCTCAACGTGGCCATCCCGACCATCCTGCGCGACCTCGACACGACGCTCCCGAGCCTCCAATGGGTGATCGCGGGGTACTCCCTCACCTTCGCCAGCCTCCTGATCATCGGTGGTCGCCTCGCCGATCTCTACGGCGCCCGACGGATCTTCATCATCGGCGCAGCGCTGTTCGGGGCCGGGTCGCTGCTCGCCTCGGTCGCGCAGTCGGTCCCGCAGCTCATCGTGGGCGAGGCGATCATCGAGGGCATCGGCGCGTCGCTCATGATGCCGGCGACGCTCGGGATCCTCTCCACCACGTTCCACGGCCGGGAGCGCGCCACGGCATTCGCGGCGTGGGGCGCGACCGCCGGCGCCGCGGTGGCGTTCGGTCCGTTGCTCGGGGGCTTCCTCACCACCGACTACTCGTGGCGGTGGGCGTTCCGGATCAACGTCGTGGTGGTGCCCCTCGCGATCCTCGGCGCGATGGTGTTCATGCGACCGAGCGCGCGTGCCGTCGCGCCGGGAGCGCATCGACGTCCCCGGCGCGCTCCTCGTCGCCGCGGGGATGTTCCTCCTCGTGTTCGGCCTGAGCGAGGGAAGCATCTACGGCTGGTTCGACCCGGTGAAGACCCTCACCATCGCCGGGCGCGACGTGTGGCCCGACGAGCCGGTCCGTGTCGGTGATCCCGATCGCGATCGGCGCGTCGATCGTGCTGCTCGCCCTCTTCGTCGTCTTGGAACGGCACAAGGAACGGGCCGGTACCGATCCACTGTTCGAGTTCGGGCAGCTGCGCCACCTCGGCTTCCGCTACGGGTTGCTGACCACCCTGGTCCTCGCGATGGGTCAGCTCGGCTTCCTGTTCGTGTTGCCGGTGTTCCTGCAGGACGCCCGCCACCTTTCGCCACTCGACAACGGGATCTGGCTGCTGCCGTCGGGCATCTCGATCATCGTCGGCACCCAGGTCGGGGCGCGGCTCACCCGCCGCATGAGCGTGACCGCAGTGGTTCGCACCGGCCTCGTGCTCGAAGCGATCGGGCTGGGATTGGTCGCCTGGTCGGTGACGCCGGAGACGACGTTCCTCGAGCTCCTCCCGGGTCTGGCCATCTTCGGGCTCGGGATCGGATTCGCGAGCTCACAGCTCACGAACGTGGTGCTCTCGGAGATCCCCAAGGAACGGGCCGGAGCCGCGGGCGGTGCGAACACGACGGTCCGCCAGCTCGGTGCCGCGCTGGGGATCGCCGTGATCGGCGCGCTGCTCACCACCCAGACGATCCATCACTCGGTCGCCGCGGTCGAGGCGTCGACCACGTTGTCGCCGCGCGTGCAGGTCCAGGTGATCAGCGCGGTGCGGGCCGACGGCGTGAACTTCACCCCTCCCGCGGGAGCGACGGCACGAGAGATCGCGCTCCTGCGCGAGGCGCTCGACACGGGCGTCGCGAACGGTGCTCGCATCGCACTGCTCTTCGCGATGGCGGTGGTGATCGTGGGGGCGGGCGTGTCGCTGCTCATCCCGAGGATCGGCGTGCCCGCCGACGACGACGTGATCGTCGACGGGCTCGACTCGCTCGGACCCGTGAGTGGCGCCGGCGTCCAGCCCCGTGCGCAGGCGGTGTCGGCCGAGCACGGCTGACCGATTGCTCCGGCCTGCCGGGTCACATCCCTCAGGGTCGTTCCCTCAGTGTCCGGTCACCGCGTCGAACGTGGGTGGGTAGACGACCTGGCCACGGACCGACGGGTCATGGGTCGTGAGGCGGAGCACCTGGGCTGCTTCCGCAGGGGCCCAGTCGGGGAGCGTGATGCGGATGCCGTGCGGGGCGGCGGGTTCGAATCCCAGCCGCCCGTAGTAAGCGGGGCTGCCCTCGAGGATGATGCATGGTTCGCCGGCATCGTCGACCAGTCGGGCGACAGCGTGCACGAGCGCCGATCCGATGCCGCGTCGCTGCATCATGGGTGTCACCGCGAGCGGGGAGAGCATCGCGATCCGGCCCGGCGCAGTGGAGCCCTCGCCGACCAGTGCGGCGTAGCTCACCATGACGTGGCCGACGATCGCGCCGTCGACCTCGGCGACCAACGACCACCCGGCTACGTACTCCGGCGAGCGGCGGATGGCTTCGACGAGCTCGGCCTCGACCGCCGACCCGAACGCGGTTTCGACGACCGCGGCGATCGCCGGGGCGTCGGCGGGCTGCTCGGCGCGGATCTTCGGGTCGTCGCCCCGATGCGCGTCGGCCATCGACGTCAGCCGAGCGAGGCCATGCCGCCGTCGACCGGGATGATCGCCCCGGTGAGGTAGGCGCCGGCGCGCGACGACAGGAAGATCGCGGCCCCGGCCATGTCGTCGGGCCGTCCGATGCGCTTCAGGGGTGAGCTCGCCGCGATCTGGTCGCCGAACGCCTCGAGCGTGGCGGCCATCATCTTCGACTCGAACGGGCCTGGCGCGATCGCGTTCACGGTGATCTCGGGCGCGAGGCGCTTGGCGAGGTGGCGGGTCAGCTGGTGCACCGCGGCCTTCGACGCCGAGTACGAGTAGGTCTCCATGATCGGCACGTGGATGCCGTCGATCGAGCCGATGTTGATCACCCGGGCCGGTTCCTCGGTGGTGCCGGCCGCCCGGAGCTGCGGGAGCAGGAACTTCGTGAGATGGAACACCCCTTTGACGTTGATCGCGAGCACCCGATCCCAGGCCGCGTCGTCGAACGTGTCGAGCGGGGCACCCCAGGTCGCCCCGGCGTTGTTCACCAGGATGTCGAGGCGGTCCTCGCGTTCGGCGACCGCGGACGCGAGCCGGAGACACTCGGCCTCGGTCGACAGGTCGGCCGGGATCGAGATGCACTCGCCCCGTTGCGACAACTCGGCGGCCACCGCGTCGCACACCTCGGCCTTGCGGGACGAGATGTAGACGCGTGCGCCCGGCGTCGACGAAGCCCGAGGCGATCATGAGGCCGATGCCCCGCGAGCCACCGGTGACGAGCGCCACCTTCCCGGAAACGGAGAACAGGTCAGACATGGGGAATCCTCGTCAGTCGGAGACGCGAAAGGTCTGGTCGTCGCCCGGGGCCCGGACCTCGATGATCGGGTCGTCGCGGTCGTCGAACTCGGTACGCAGCGCACGCGACATCACCGCGTGCATCAGGTAGAGCGACGTGATGTAGGTGAGCTCGAGGATCTCTTCGTCGGAGAGCGAGATGCGCAGGGCGTCGAAGACCCCTTCGTCGACGCGCCCGTGGTCGAGCGCGAGGGCGTCGGTGTACGCGAGGACCGCGCGCTCGATCGGCGAGTAGCAACCGGCTGCGGCCCAGTGGGGGATCGCGGTGATCTTCTCCTCGGCGACTCCCGCGGTCCGGAGCGACTTGCAGTGTTGCGAGAACACGAACTGGCTCCCACACGCCCAGCCGACCCGGCACTGCGCGAGCTCGCGCAACTGGGGATCGAGCAGCCGCTTCGGGCTCTGATACAGCGCGAACCCACCGACGCTGTGCTCGAAGATCTCGGGTACCAACGCGAAGACCGTCCACCAGTCGCCGGGTGTGCCGGTGACGGTTCCCGGCTCGGCCACCGGGTCGCGGTTGCCGAAGAGCATGTCGTAGAGCACGAGCACCGACGGCGCGGCTTCATCGCGGGGGACCTGGCGGAGGCGAGGCATCGGCGGACCCTACCGAGCGGTCGCCGCCGCCGCACGACGACGGCCCCGGTCGTTCTCGGCGGAATCCAGCCCGCCCCGATGACCGAATCCCGCCGAGAACGGGGTGGGGTTCGCTACGGTCGGAGGCGTGGCGATGGCCGACAAGACGACGATCACGCTCGACGGGCACGCGGTGTCGCTCTCGCATCCCGACAAGGTGCTGTTCCCCGAGCGGGGCGAGACGAAGCGCGACCTCGTCCAGTACTACGTGTCGGTGCGCGAGCCGCTCCTGGCCGCGATGGGTGGCCGGCCCGTGCTGCTCCAGCGGTTTCCCAGTGGTGCGGAGGGTTCGTCGTTCTTCCAGAAGCGGGTCCCGAAGAACGCGCCGGAGTGGCTGACGACCACCGTCGTCTCCACCCCGAACGGCACGACATCGGATGCGCTGGTGGTCGCCGACCTGGCCCACGTCGCCTGGGCCGTGAACCTCGGCTGCCTGGGGTTCCACGTGTGGCCCAACCACGCGGTGAACCCGGAGATCGCCGACGAGCTCCGGCTCGACCTCGACCCGAGCCCCGGCGTCTCGTTCGACATGATCAGAGAAGCGGCGCGGGAAGTGCGCGCCCTCCTCGTCGACCACGGGATCACGTCGTACCCGAAGACCACCGGCAGCCGCGGCGTGCACATCTACGCGCGCCTCGAGGAGCGGTGGAGCGCCTACGAAGTGCGCGCGGCCGCGGTCGCGGCGGCACGGGAGTTGGAACGCCGCCGCCCCGATCTCCTCACCGCGGCGTGGTGGAAGGAGGAACGGGGCGAGCGCGTGTTCGTCGACTTCAACCAGAACGCGCCGCACAAGACCGTGTTCGGCGCGTGGTCGGTGCGGGCGAACCCCCACGGCCAGGTCTCGACGCCGTTGACGTGGGACGAGATCGACACCGTCGACCCGACGACGTTGACCCTCGCCACCGTCCCGGCCCGGCTCGCGGAGCAGGGCGATCCGTGGGCGCCGATGTACGACGCTCCGCAGTCGATCGAATCCCTCGTCGCGCAGTACGAGCAGGACCTCGCCGACGGACTCATGGACGCGCCCTGGCCGCCGCAGTACCCGAAGCAGCCCAACGAACCTCCGCGGGTCCAGCCCAGCCGGGCGAAGAAGCCACCCCCCGACGCCTGACTCCGGCGCGTGCAACACTGCACCGATGGACGATCGGCCGCCGGTTTGGATCGGGCACGCGGTGTTGCGAGTCGGCGACGTCGCTCGGTCCGCGGCGTTCTGGCAGGAGATCGGGATGCGTGAGGTCGGACGCGACGAGAACGTCGCCGTCCTCGAGCTCCGGGGCGGCACCCATCTCGTGATCCTGCCCGGCGAGCCCGAACCGGGAGCCGAGGCGCCGTTCGACCTGATGGTCGAGGACCTGGATGCCACCCACGCCGACTGGACCGTCCGGGGGTTCGAACCTTCGCCGATCGAATCGGGGCGGATCCATTCGGCGTTCACGGTCCGCGACCCCGACGGCTACGTCGTCACCGTCAACAACTCGCACGTCATGGGCGAGGTCTGAGCGATCAGCCCATCCGCTTCACGGTACGGGCGAGGATGCCGAGCGTCGCCCGGAGCGCGCTCTCGGGGATGATCGGAAAGATGTTCGCCTCCTTCCACTGCGGGTCGATCGACGACCAGTCGTAGTAGGAGGTGACGAGTGTCCCGCCGTCGACCGGCTCGAGGGTGTAGCCGTAGACGTGGCCGATCTGCGGCTTGATCTGCCCCTCGATCGTCCACGCGATCTCACGGTCCTGTTCGAACGTGACGATCTTCACGGTCACGTCGTACTCGCCCATCGGGAAGTCGTTCAGTGCCTCACGATCCATGTGGATCACGAACGTGTCGCCGACCGCGCCGGCGGGTTCGCCCGTCGCGTCGATGAGCATCCCGGAGGCGTCGATCGTCACGTGCCCGTGCGGGTCGCACAGCACCCCGAAGATCGTCGCGGGATCGGTCGGGATGGTCCGCTCGACTTCCAGCCGTTCGGTGGTCTCGCTCGCATCGTCTGTCATTCCCGCATCCTGCCACCACCCTCTCGCGCGATCATCTCCTCGTGCCAAACGACTGGATCCTCGACGAGCTCGCCCACGCCGGCGCCGAGCATCTCGACCCGGACTTCGTGGAGGCATATGACCGCAAGCAGGCGTTCGACCCGTCGCCCGACGTCGCGCTGATCCGCGAATGGGGACTGGGCCGCGAGTCGACACTGGTGGAACTCGGCGCCGGGACGGGCAAGCTCGCGCTCGCCGCGGCACGCGCGTTCCGACGGGTCGTTGCCGTCGATGTCTCGCCGGTCATGCTCGACTCGCTGCAGCGGAGTGTCGCCGGTTCGGGGCTCGACAACATCGAGTGTGTCCGGGGTGGGTTCCTCAGTTACGAACACGTCGGGCCTCCGGCGGACGCCGTGTACACCCGCAACGCGCTCCACCAGCTCCCCGACTTCTGGAAGGGCGTCGCGCTCGAACGCGTCGCGCAGATGCTGGAACCGGGAGGCGTGCTCCTGGTGCGAGATCTGATCTACGACTTCGATCCACAGGAAGCCGACGACGTGTTCGATCGATGGTTCGCAGCCGCGAGCGACGACCCGACCCGGGGGTACACGCGCGCCGACTTCGTCGAGCACATCCGCGCCGAGCACAGCACCTACCGCTGGTTGTTCGAGCCGCTCCTCATCGCCGCCGGGTTCGACATCGTCGCGGTCGAGTACCGACGATCGGTCTACGGCGCCTACACCTGTGTGAAGCGGTGATGCGGCGGGTTTCGGTGGTGGGGAACTCGGGGTCGGGGAAGTCGCGGCTGGCGGCTGCGCTCGCGGAGCGGTTGGGTGTTCCCTCCGTCGAGCTCGATTCGATCTTCCACCAGCCCGACTGGACACCGCTGCCCCTCGAGGAGTTCCGAGCCCGAGTCGACGACGTCACCGAGGCCGACGGCTGGGTCGTCGACGGCAACTACTCGGCGGTGCGCGACCTGGTGTGGCGCAAGGCCGACACCGTCGTCTGGCTCGACCTTCCGCGCCGGGTTGTCATGCCCCAGGTGGTGAGCCGAACCCTCCGGCGCCAGATCCTGCGCACCGAGCTCTGGAACGGCAACCGGGAGGAGTGGCGCGACCTGTTCTCGCGTGACCCGGAACGCTCGATCATCCTCTGGTCGTGGACCAACCACACCAAGTACCGCGACCGCTACCTCGCGGCCATGTCGGACCCGACCTGGCGCGGGCTCACGTTCGTGCGGCTCCGTTCTCACGCCGACGCGGAACGGTTCCTCGTCGAGCTGCGTTCCCCGTCCGAAGGGATCGCATGAAGGTCGTGCGACTGTCGGCCGGCGAGGGCGCCGAGGTCGCCGCGTTCGACGAGCTCTTCGACGGTCCGTCCCGCGCGGACGCGACCGAGCGGTTCCTTCGCGAGACAGGGCACCACCTCCTCGTCGCCTACGACGGCGACATCCCGGTGGGATTCGTCACCGGCGTGGAGACGACCCATCCCGACAAGGGCACCGAGATGTTCCTGTACGAGCTGAGCGTCGCCGAGGCCCACCGTCGGCGCGGCATCGGCCGGCTGCTCGTCGAGCATCTGGCCGATCTGGCCCGATCCCGGGGTTGCTACGGGATGTGGGTGCTCACCGACGCCGACAACCGGGCCGCGATCGCCACGTACTCGGCCGCAGCCGGGAAGCTCGAAGGCGAGCACGTGATGCTCGGCTGGACGTTCGAGCCGGAAGCGGATCCGACTACGTGATCGTCGGGAAGCCGATGCGTTCGACGTCGCGGGTCTGACCGCCGGCGGCCATGAACGCCGACATCCGGGCGTCGGCCTCGTTGGTGGGATCGCCGAGGCACTCGCGGAACAGTTGGTCCTCGGCGAGGATGCCGGGGACCGGGTCGGGGAGCGCGGCGTCGACCGCGACCTTCGCCCGTGCGATCGACGCAGCAGGGAACGATGCGATGCGTGCCGCGAGGGCATCGACGAACGGTCGCAGCTCCTCGGCCGGCAGGGCGCGGTTCACGTAGCCCCACTCGGCCGCGGTGACGGCGTCGATGTCGTCGCATCCGAGCACGATCTCGAGCGCCCGGCCCCGACCGACGAGCCGGGGGAGTCGCTGCGTGCCGGTCCCGCCCGGGATGATCCCCACCGCGACCTCGGGCTGCGCGAGCACGGCACGGCCGATCGCGGCGAAGCGCATGTCGAACGAGAGCACGAGCTCGCTCCCACCGCCACGAGCGATCCCCTCGAGCACGGCGATGGTGGCCTTCGGCATGGTGCGGAACCGGTCGACGATCCCCTGGAAGAGCGAGAGCTCGTCGTGACGGGTCGCATCATCGGTCGGAAGGGCCTGGATGAGCGTCACATCGGCGTGCGCGGCGAAGAACTCGGGGTCGGCGGAGTCGAGCACCACCACTCGTACCGTCGCGTCGGTCTCGACCTCGCGGCCGAACCGGTCGAGCTCGAGGATGAGGGTGAGGTCGAGCAGGTTGATCGGCGGGTGGTCGATGGTCGCGCGGGCGATCCCGTCGGCGAGCCTGATCCGCAGCGCTTCGTATCCGTCGTAGGCCATGGGCGCACGCTAGGCCCATGGTCAGGCGCGTGCTCTTGACTGAATGAATCATTCAGTTATAGTCGGGAGGTGCCTCGCACCCGTTCTCCCCAGCGCACCGAAGACATCGTCGAGGCCGCGCTCCAGGTCTTCCTCGTGCGGGGCTACCAGCGGACCCGCATGACCGATGTCGCGGCCGGGGCCGACGTGTCGCCCGGACTCCTCTACACCTACGCCGCGAGCAAGGAGGCGCTCTTCTACCTCGTCGTGCAGCGCGAGCTCGGCGTCGATCTCGCCGCAGTTCCCCTCCCCGCGCCGGACCCGGGTCCCGACGCCGTGCAGCTCCTGATCCGCACCGCGCTCCGGGAGGTCTCGCGGATCCCGACCCTCGACGCCGCGGCCGCGCTCGAGGATCCGCCCGACGCCCGGGCCGAGTTGGCCGCGATCATCGGCGAGCACTACGACAACCTGCACCGCTACCGCCGGGTGATCCGCCTGGTGGAGCGGTCGGCACTCGACTGGCCGGAGCTCGCCGACCGCTACTACGTGAAGGGCCGACGCCCGTTCCTGCGTCGTCTGGCCGAGTACATCGAACGACGCGTCGCCACGCGACACTTCGCCACGGTGCCCGACGCCGACGCGGCGGCCCGGTACGTGATCGAGGTCGTGGCGTGGTTCGCGAACCACCGCTACGGCGATCGCGACGGCGTGCGCATCGACGATGCCGTCGCCCGCGAGACGGTCGTCGAGCTCGCGACCCGCAGCTTCGGCCCGACGACAGCCGACCCGTGACCCGGGCGACATGGATCGTCGCGGCCGCGACGACGTGCTTCCACCTGGCGACCGCGAACATCTACGGCTACCACCGAGACGAGTTCTACTACCTCGCCTCGGGTCGCCGACTCGCGTGGAGCTACGTCGACCATCCGCCCCTGACCCCGCTGCTCTACCGCGTGAGCGAGCGACTCTTCGGCACCTCGCCGTTCGGCCTGCGCGTCGTGGCGGCGCTGCTCCACGGGTTGCTCGTCGTGCTCGTCGTCCTCGTGGCCCGGGAGTTGGGAGGCAACGCTCGCGCCCAGCTGCTGGCCGCGCTGGCTGCCGCTGTGGTCCCGATGTTCCTGACCACGGGCCACTTCCTGGGCACGGTCACGGTGGAGCTGTCGGCGTGGACGGTGATCGTGCTCCTCGTGGCGAAGCTGGTGAACGGCGCCGACCATCGGCTGTGGCTGGTCGTGGGCGTCGCGGTGGGGGTCGCACTGCTCGACAAGTCGACGACGATGTTCCTCGTCGCGGGCTTGCTCGTCGGCCTGCTCGTCTTCCCGCAACGCTCGATCCTGCTGACACCGTGGCTCGCCGGTGGTGCCGCGATCGCGCTCGCGATGATCGCGCCGACGCTGCTCTGGCAGGCGCAGCGGGGTTGGCCGCAGCTCGAGTTCGCCGCGACGTTGCGCAACTACGGCGAGACCCTGCTGACCGTGCCGAGTCAGTTCGTGTTGCTCGGCGCGGTCTCGATCCTCGTTGCGCTCCCGGGCCTGCTGTGGCTGCTGCGTGATCCGGCCGCGGTTCCCTACCGGGCGTTCGGAGTTGCGTTCCTCGTCGTGCTCGTGCTGGTGATGGCGACCGGCGGCAAGCCGTACTACGCGGCGGTCTTCGCGCCGGTGCTCATCGCCGCAGGTGGTGTCGCACTCGCAGACCGGACGGGATGGCCGCTCCCGGTGATGATCGTGGGCTTCGGGGTGTTGTTCGCTCCCTTCGCCATGCCACTCCTCCCGTTGCGCGCCGCGGAGGCGACCCGACGACTCAACCCGGAGATCGGCGAGATGGTCGGGTGGCCGCACCTCGTCGACGTCGTCGCCGACGTCTACGCGCAGCATCCGGGCGCGACGATCCTGACCACGAACTACTCCGAGGCCGGGTCGATCGAGCTCCTCGGCGCGGATCGGGGACTTCCGCAACCGATCAGTGGACACAACACCTACTGGTACTGGGGTCACCCGCCCGGCAGGTCGGCCACGACGATCGCTGTCGGCTTCGACCGTGAGTTCCTCGAGGCGCGCTTCGCATCGGTCGAACGCGCCGCGACCTTCCATGCGCCGGCAGGAGTGCACAACCTCGAAGACGGTGCTGCAGTGTGGGTGTGTCGCGGTCAGCGGGAGGACTGGGACGCGCTCTGGCCCGGCATCCGCCGCATCTGAGCAGGAGAAGAAGCGGGGCCGGCGGACCTTCGACGCGGGACTCGAGGTCCCGGGCGGTCGAGCCGGCGCAGCGGATTCGACCGGGCAGGAAGTCAGGCGAGGGCTGCGTAGCAGGCGTTGATGAGGCCGTAGCTGCGTTGGTCGCCGGCCATGCCCATCTCCATCTTGTTCATCACGTACCCGAAGGCGAGCTCGGCGTCGGGGTCGGCCCAGCCGGCGGAGCCACCCATGCCGAAGTGACCGAACGAGTCGGGCCCACCCAACTGCACGATGCTCGACGGGACGATGAACCCGAGGCCGAACTGCAGGTCGAGGTTCAAGATGATGGTGTTCGGTCCGCTGGTGCGCTGGGTCGACGCGGCGCGCATCTGATCTGGGGTGAGGATCCGGATCCCGTCGACTTCGCCGACGCACGCGCCGTACATCCGCGCGATCGATCGGGCGTCGCTGATCCCACCGGCGGCGGGGATCTCGGCGGCGTGCGCGGCTCGGGTGTTGAACACGTCGGCGTCGGCGAACGCGCCGCCCGGCGCTGAGCGCCTTGCCGAGCGGGGTGTCGGGCCCGATGAACTGGTTGATCAGCTCGCGGGTCGCCTCGTCGACGTCGGCGGTGTTGCCGCCGATGCCACCGATCAGTGGCGCAACGCGTGACTCGTGCTCCTCGGGGAGGCCGATCCAGAAGTCGAGGCCGAGGGGATCGGCGATCTCGTCGTGGAAGTACGTGCCGATCGACTTGCCGCTGACCCGACGGACGACCTCACCGACGAGGTAGCCATAGGTGACGGCGTGGTAGCCCTGCTGCGTACCCGGCTCCCAGCTGGGGGTCTGGCGTTCGAGCGCGTGGATCATCGGTTCCCACCCGAAGAGCTGCTCGGCGGTGAGCGGTTCGTCGACCCAGGCGAGGCCGGCCTGGTGGGAGAGCAGGTCGCTCACCGGGATCGACGCCTTGCCGGCCTGGCCGAACTCCGGCCAGTAGTCGACCACGGGCGCCTCGACATCGAGCCGACCCTGCTGCGCGAGCGTGTGCGCGGCGATCGCGGTCGCACCCTTGGTGGTCGAGAACACGACGACCACCGTGTCGCGTGTCCACGGCCGTCCGGTCGCCTCGTCGGCGACGCCGCCCCAGAGGTCGACCACGAGCTCGCCCCGGTGGTACGCCGAGAACGCGGCACCGACCTCGAGTCCGTCGGCGAAGTTCTTGTCGAACACCTCGCGCACGTTCTCGAACCCGGCGCGGTCCATCCGTCGGTGCTTCCCCCGTCAGCCATGGGGATGTGTTATCAGCTCGACGAGCTCGCGGCCATCGAGAGGTGCTGCTGCACGGCGGCGAGCCAGGCGTCGCGGTTCTCCTCCTGCGGGGAGTGCGCGGCGTCGGGGATGACGACGAGCTCGGCGCCGGGGATGGTCGTGGCGAGGTCGTCGGCCGCGGCGCGGAGGCCGTGGTCGTTCACGCCCACGATCACCGTGGTCGGGATCTCGAGACCCGCGAGCTGTTCGAGGATCGAGGGGTAGGTGATCAGCTCCTCACCGAGCTCGGTGAACGCGACCGGATCCATCTGACCGAGCTTGGTCTTCATCGCGATCCGTTGCGCGTCGGCGATGCCGTCGTCGCCCAGGAACCCCTGGAGCAGGTCGTAGAGGGCCGCGGTTCCCTGGCTGCGCACCAGCTCGATCCCGGCGCGCATCATGTCGGCGTTGTCGACTGCAGTCCCCGCGGCGGTGTCCATCAGCACGAGCGACCGCACGCGCTCGGGGTGCGCGAGCGCGTAGCGCATCGACACGATCCCACCCATCGAGTGGCCGAGCAGGTCGAACTGTTCGAGGCCGAGATCGTCGAGCAGCACCGTCATGTCGGCGACGAGTTGATCGAAGGTGTACGTCGACGCGTTGCCGGTGTTCGGGCTCTCGCCGTGGCCGCGGTGGTCGAACGTGACGACCTGGTGATCGGCGGCGAGCGGCTCGACCACATTGCTCCAGTCGAGCGAGCTGCCGGTGAACCCGTGCACGAGGACGAGTGGGAACCCGTCGCCGGTGCTGTCGTAGGCGAGGTCGACGGTGAGGTCGTTCGAATCGCTCATGGGCGGGACGGTAGTGCGATCAGGGAATCACGTCGATGAGCTCGAACGCGTCGACGTCGACGAGGCCCTTGTCGGTGATGCGGAGCTGCGGGATCACCGAGAGACCGAGGAACGAGAGGTTCATGAACGGCGCACTCGCGGTCACACCCAGCTCGCGCGCCGCCGCGGCGTTCACCGCCGCGGCGAGATCCGCCACCTCACGGGCGGGGAGGGGCGACATGAGGCCACCGATCGGTAGTGGCACCTCCGCGAGCACCCGGCCGTCGAGCACCGCTACCTGACCACCGCCGAGCTCGGCGAGGCGGCCCACGGCCACCTCCATGTCGGCGGGCCCCTCGGGGCCGCGGGCGCCGACGACCATGCAGTTGTGTGCATCGTGGGCCACGGTGGAGGCGATCGCACCCCGCGTCAACCCGAATCCGGAGACCCAACCGAGTCCGATCCGGCCGGTCGCGTGGTGGCGTTCGAGCACGGCGATCCGGGCGACGTCGAGGGCGGGATCGGCGACGTCGAGCACGAGGTTGTCGGTCGTGAGCTGGCCGGGGACGAGTCCGATCACCCGCGCCGCGCCGCCGGGTGGCGGGGAGAGGTCGAGCTCGCGCGGCCGCGGGGACGCGACCGAGGTGCACCGAGCCGAGCATCCACTCGGGCGGCGGGGACGACGCGACTGCCCCGGGAACGATCGCGCCACCGTCGACCACCAGCTGCCCGCGCTGCCACACCCGCTGCGGCCGCAGCTCGTCGAGCGAGTCGAACGCGAGCACGTCGGCCTGGTATCCGAGTCCGAGCGAGCCGAGGTGGTGGAGGTTGTGGTACTCGGCCGGGTTCATCGTCGCCAGCACGAGTGCGTCCTCGATCGGTACGCCGTGTTGCACGGCCAGCCGGATGCAGTCGTCGACGTGGCCGCGTCGGAGGATCAGATCGGGTTCCCGGTCGTCGCTGCACAGCGCGACGTGCGCGGTCCCGTGGCGGAGCACCATCGGGATCAGGTCGGCGAGGTTGCGGCTCGCCGACCCCTCCCGGATGAACACCCACATCCCCTTGCGCCGCTTCTCCTCGGCTTCGTCGAGCTCGGTGCACTCGTGGTCCGACTCGATCCCGGCCGCGAGGTAGGCGTCGAGCTGCTCGCCGCGCAGGCCGGGCGCATGACCGTCGACGCGCCGGGAGCCGGCTGCGTCGATCTTGGCCACGAGGTCGGGATCGCCGGCGATCACCCCGGGGAAGTTCATGACCTCGGCGACGCCGATGGCGCCGTGATCGTCGAGGAGCCCGCGCACGTCGGCGGCGCCGAGCTCCGCGCCGGGGCTCTCGAACGGCGACGCGGGCACGCAGCTCGACGCGCACACACCGAACGTGAACGGGAGCGCGGCGGCGGCTTGTGCCAGCGCGACGACTCCGGGAACACCGAATACGTTCGCGACCTCGTGCGGGTCGGCAGCCACGGCGGTGGTGCCGTGGGGGAGCACGCTGCGGACGAACTCGTCGACCCACAGCTTGGTCGACTCCAGGTGCATGTGCGCGTCGACGAACCCGGCGGTGAGGGCGGCACCGCCGACGTCGACGGTGTCGACCGTGTCGCGCGGACCCCACCCGACCACCACGCCGTCGCAGATCGCGAGGTCGGTGTCGATCCACTCACGGGTGGTGGGCACGAAGACGCGTCCTCCCGTGACGAGTAGGTCGGCCGGTCCCGCGCCGCGCGCGGCGGCGACCGCTCGCGGTGATGCCGCGGGTCGACTCACAGCCACCCGCTCTCGGCGCTGCGCACCGGGCCGCTCGGGCCACGCTCGCGTCTCGACCCGTTCATCCGGGCTCGCTGCTCGCTCACGGGTGCTGCCCGAGCCAGGCGATCGAGATCCGCCATCACGTCGTCACGGTTGGTCTCGTTGAACACCTCGTGGCGGGCGTCGGGATAGACCCGCAACGTCACGTCGCGCACGCCGACCGCGCGATAGGCATCGGCGAGGGCGCGGCCACCGGCCTCGCCGCCGACCGGGTCGACCGAGCCGTTCAGGATGAGGATCGGGAGATCGGCGGGCACCGCATCGGTGGGACCGCCGAGCAGGAACGCCATCTCCTCGAACGGGAAGTCGGGTTGGAACCCGCAGAGTGGGTCATCGACGTAAGCGCCCACCTCGTCGGGATCGCGGCTCAGCCAGTCGTAGTCGGTCGCGGCGGGGGCGAACGGCGCGTTGAGGTCGGCCGGGGGGAGGAACGGCGGCTCCATGAGCGTCGTGCCCGAGAGCACCAGCGCGTCGAGCTCGGCGCCCCAGCGGATCGCGTACTTCTGGGCGAGCATCGATCCCCAGCTGTGGCCGAGGAGGAAGAAGGGCGTGTCGGCGGGAGTGCCACGCACCGCGACCGTGATCGCGTGCAGGGAGTCGATGGTGCCCTCCATCCCGCGGGGGCCGAGATGACCGAGGCCGCCGGTCGCTCCGGCGGTCGCGCCGTGGGCCCGTTGGTCGTGGGCGGTGACGGTGTAGCCCGCGCGCGTTCAGCTCCTGGGCGAGGCGGTCGTAGCGGAGCGCGTGCTCTCCGAGGCCGTGGGCGACGTGGACCAGACCGCGGGCCGGACCGTCGGCCTCCCAGCGGTACACCGTGACCGCGATCCCGTCGTCGTCGACCACTGTGAACGTCTCGGGCATCGGGCAAGCGTACGAGAGGAGAAGGAACGGAGCAGGCGGACCGCGCGACAAGGCGCCGAACGGGTGGGCGATCGAGCCTGCGCAGCGGATTCGACCAGGAGGAGAGGGCCAGGGGGATACTCTCCGGAGCATGGGAGAGCAGATTCAGGTGGAACGGGTGATCCGTGCGGATCCGGATGCCCTCTACGAGCTGGTGACCGACATCGAGCGCATGGGGGAGTGGTCGCCCGAGACCGAGACCTGCGCGTGGACCGAGGGAGCGACCGGACCGGCCGTCGGCGCGAAGTTCAAGGGCACGAACCGGAACGGCAAGAAGAAGTGGTCGACCGACTGCAAGGTGGTGACGGCCGACCCGGGTCGAGCCTTCGCGTTCGAGGTCACCGCCGGACCGTTCAAGGTCGCTCGCTGGGCGTACACGTTCGAGCCCACCCCCGACGGCTGCCGGGTCACGGAGACGTGGTCCGACCAGCGGGGCCGCATCGCGCACGTGGGCCGGGAAGCCGGCGAGCGGCGTCGCCGACCGCTCCTCCCACAACCGGTCCGGGATGGAACACACCCTCGAGCAGTTGGCTGCGGCCGCGGAGCCGGCGAGCGCCTGAACCGGCACCGCCCGGCCCACGGTCCGGCCCGGGAGTGGGTGTCTGCTACCGTGGGGTGTTCGCACCTGCGAACCCATCGCTTCTCAGGACTGTCCGCAGAGCACGCCGCAAGGGTGCACCGCATGTCGACAGTCCGTCTCGAACCTCGTTGTCCCGCCTTCTCGAAGCTTTCCTTCGTCGAGGGTGCGCCGCGCAGATCGAGTGAGTGCGCCGGCCCGCAACGAGCCCTCTCGAGGGCGCAACTGCCCCGATCCCGGGGCCAAGGAGAACCAACGTGTCCAGCTTCATCGATCTCGGCGTGCCCGCCGACCTCGCCGCCGCGCTCAGCTCGCGCGGCATCGACTCCCCGTTCCCGGTCCAGGCCGCGACCATTCCCGACCAGCTCGCCGGTCGCGACGTCTGTGGTCGTGCCCCCACCGGTTCCGGCAAGACCCTCGCGTTCGGGCTCCCGCTCGTCGAGCGGGTCGGCCGGTCCAAGCCCAACCGCCCGCGTGCGCTGATCCTCGCTCCGACCCGTGAGCTCGCGGCGCAGATCGAGCGCGAGCTCGCGCCGCTCGCCAAGGTGCGCGGTCGTCGCGTCTTCTCCGTCTACGGCGGCGTCGGCTACGACCCCCAGCGTCGGAACCTCCGCCGCGGCGTCGACATCCTCGTCGCCTGCCCCGGTCGCCTCGAAGACCTGATCGAGCAGCGCGTCGTCGACCTGAGCATCGTCGAGATCGTCGTGATCGACGAGGCCGACCGCATGGCCGACATGGGCTTCCTCCCCGCGGTGAAGCGCATCCTCGATGCCACCGCGGAGAAGCGTCAGACCGTGTTGTTCTCGGCCACCCTCGACGGCGACGTCGCGGTGCTCACCAAGAAGTACCAGCACGACGCGGCCCGTCACGAGGTCGAAGGCGTCGAGAACGACGGCATGGACGCCGATCACCGCTTCGAGCAGGTCGAGTTCCACGACCGCCTCACCCGCACCGCCGAGGTGATCAACAGCCGAGGGCGCCACGATCGTCTTCTGCCGGACCCGCCACGGGGCCGACAAGCTCGCCAAGAAGCTCGAGACGGCCGGCGTGCGGGCCGCTCCGATCCACGGTGGCCTCTCGCAGAACAAGCGTGACCGTGCGCTCCAGGCGTTCCAGCGGGGTTCCGTGCAGGCGCTCATCGCGACCGACGTCGCGGCCCGCGGCATCCACGTCGACGACGTGGCGTGCGTGGTCCACTTCGATCCGCCGGAAGACGCCAAGACCTACGTGCACCGCTCCGGCCGGACCGCCCGCAAGGGTGCCTCCGGCGTGGTGATCTCCTTGGTGGGTGCCGACCAGCAGCGCGACAGCCGCAAGATGCGTCGCGAGCTCGGCTTCGAGACCGGTCCCGAGCCGCACCGTCCGTCGGGTGCGCGCCAGCACCGGGACCGTCCGGCCCGCAACCGCTCGCGCCAGCGTCGCACGTCGTCGGGTCGCTGACCCATCGATCGCGACACCCGGTCACCGGCCGCGGCTGACGTCTCCATCCGCCTCGCGCGCTTCGACGATGTCGAGGCCGTGCAGGCGGTCGAGATCGCCGCGGCCACCATGTTCGACGACAACGGCCTGCTCGACGGGGTTCCCGACGAGCCGGCCGACGTCGCGCTCCTGCGCGACGCGGTGGTCGAGGCACGCCTCTGGGTCGCGAGCACCGCGGACGCGGAGGTCGTGGGATTCGCGTTGGCGCGATGGTGCGGCGATGACGCCCATCTCCAGGAGCTCGACGTGGTCCCCGAGTGGGGCCGGAGAGGAATCGGCCGGCGACTGGTGGCCGCAGTGAGCGCCTGGGCCGCCGCATCCGCGCGCGACCGGGTGACGCTCACGACCTTCACCGAGGTGCCGTGGAACGCGCCGTTCTACGAGCAGCTCGGCTTCGGGGTGCTGGCCGCCGGTGAATGGACCGACGCGTTGCGCGAGACCTGGGAGCACGAACGGGCCATGGGTCTCCCGATGGAACAGCGGGTCGTGATGGCCGGACCGGCGAGCACCACGGCACGGTCGTCCTGATCCGACCTCCGGACCGTGGGGGTAGCCTGCGCGCAGCATCCACGAGTCGGAGAGCCCATGGATTCTCACGTTGCCGACGTCTGGTTCCGCGTCACCGATCTCGAGGTCGTGTCGGGCGCGGGCGCGGTGGTCACCGCCTCCGACGGGACCGAGTACCTCGACTTCACGAGCGGCATCGGCGTGGTCAACACCGGCCACTGCCATCCCGACGTCGTCGCCGCGATCCGTGAGCAGGCCGGGCGGTTCATCCACGCGCAGGTGAACGTGTACCGCCACCCGCTCCTCGAACAACTGGGGGCGCGCCTCGACGACGTCACCCCCGACGGCATCGAGCGGTTCTTCTACGCGAACTCCGGGGCCGAGGCCGTGGAGGGTGCGGTGAAGCTGGCGCGCCAGGTCACGGGTCGCCCGCATCTCATCGTGTTCCAAGGAAGCTTCCACGGTCGTACGGCGCAGACGATGGCCATGACCACCTCGAAGATCGGATACCGCGCCGGGCACGCGCCGTCGCCGGCCGGCGTGTTCGTGGCCCCGTTCCCGAACCCGTTCTCGACCGGCGAGACCGAGACCGCTGCGGTCGACCGGTGCCTGGCCGAGCTCGATCTCGTGCTCGCGACCCAGACCGCGCCCGGCGAGACCGCGGCCATGGTCATCGAGCCGGTGCTCGGCGAGGGTGGCTACCTGCCCGCAGCGCCCGGGTTCCTCGCCGGGATCGCCGAACGGTGCCGTGCCCACGGGATCCTCTTCGTGCTCGACGAGATCCAGACCGGGTTCGGCCGCACCGGGCGGTTCTTCAACTGCGAGGACCAGGGCGTGACCCCCGACGTGCTGATCATGGCGAAGGGTCTCGCGTCGGGGTTCCCGATCTCGGCGGTCGGGTCGTCGGCGGAGCTGATGCAACGTTGGCCGACCGGGTCCCACGGTGGGACGTACGGCGGCAACCCGATCGGGCTGCGCCGCCGCGCTCGCGACGATCGACGTGATCGACGCGCCGGGGTTCCTCGACGGTGTCCGCGAGAAGGGTGTGCGGCTCACGTCGGCGTTGCGCGACGTCGCGGCGGAACACCCTGCGCTCGGCGACGTCCGCGGGCCCGGGCTCATGGTCGGATGCGAGATCGTCGATGCCGCGGGTCGGCCCGATGCCGCGCGGGCCGCGGCCGTGACGCGTCACTGCCTCGAGCACGGCCGGGTGTTGTTCATGACCGCTGGGTCGTTCGGGAACGTCGTCCGCTGGATCCCACCGCTCATCGCCACCGACGAGCAGCTCGATGCAGGGGTCGCCGCGTTCTCCGCCGCCCTCGGCGTGACCCGCGGCACCTGAACTCTTCGTTTACGTCGGCACCTCGCCGGGAACCCTCCTCCGAGCACCGCCGCTGGGGCGCGTGTGTGGGTGAACGTGGAGGTCGACGAACGTGGTGATCCTGGGAATCGTGCTGCTGTTGTTGGGGATCCTGCTCAACGTCCCGCTGTTGACGATCGTGGGTCTGGTGCTGATCGTCGTCGGGCTCATCGGGAACCTCGCGTACGCCCGTCCGCGCGGCGGCCGGCTCTGGTATTAGCGAACCAGGGCCGACAGGCTCGACAGGTCGGCTCAGCTCCCGTTCGGGGCGGGCGGCGGCTCCGGAACACTCGCGCCGCCGCCTGCGCCGAACTGGTCGTCGGCCACCGCGTGCACGAGCTTCGCGAGCGCGGCGTTGGCATCCCCGCCCACCTCGCGCACCTCGGCGATCGTGGCTTCGATGATCGCGCTGGCGAGGCTCTTGCCCGCGGCGCCGTGGGCCTTGATCCACTCGCTGCGTTGCAGCTCCTCGAGCTCGAGCCAGGTGGCGATCCGGTCGAGCTGCTCCTCCGTGGCGTCGAAGCCCAGGGTGCAGTGGAAGAACGGGAGCAGGTCGGCGCGGTAGTCGTGACCCTTGGCGTCGAACTTGCCCGGCACGACGTTCGCCGAGTTCTTCATGTCGACGAGCACCTGGAAGAACGTGGTGGTCGGGACCCAACGCATCGCGCGCGGCACGTGCGTGGGGCGGGTCTCGGGTGATCCGAGCCACTCCGGCGCCTGGATCATCAACTCGGGGCCGAACACCGCGACGCCGTCGTCGTGGTGGGTGATCATCACGTAGCGCAGCTTCTCCCGTTCGGCCGGGTCGAGCGCTTCCCATTCGGCGATCTCACTGAAGACGCCGATCAGTCCGGCGTCGACGTCGGGACGGTCGTCGAAGAGGACCTGTTCCTTCCACTTGCTGAAGTGGGGGGTGCCGATCCAGATCGAGTGGTCGATGCCGGTCTCGATCAGTCCGTCGGTGCCGCGGTCGACGAACGGGTCCTGACTCGTCCACGCGCCGAGGCTCTCGCCGAACAGCACGAGCTTCGGGCGACGGTCGGGCGGCATCGCCGTGAGGCGGGCGTGCAGGGCGTCGAGCAGGAGGCGGGCCTGGCGACGGCCCTCGTTCACCTGACCGAGTGACAGGACCGAGGGCTTCGCTGCGTACTGCATCGCGACCGTGGCGCAGTCGCCCCGGGAGAGGAACTCCAACGCGTTCACCGCGGCATAGTTCACGTAGCCGGTTCCTGTCGGTGAGTCGACGAGGAGCCACTTCCGGTCGAACGCGCCGGTGCGATCGAGCTCGGCGAGCACGAGGGCAACGCGCGCATCCTCGTTCTCCGCGCTCTCGAGGCCCACGTACACGCGGATCGGAGCTGCACACGCGTCTTCACCCATCACGGTGCGGATCTTCTGCTCCGAGCTCACCGTCCACGCGTACCGACGGCCCTGACGCGCGAGGGTCGAGAAGTCGACGAGGCTGTCGAGGCTGCCGGAGACGAGCGGGTTCGGCGGGGGAACGTCGAAGGCGGCCTCGACGGAAGTCTCCTTCTTCTCGATCGAGCCGAACACCTTCTCGACCAGCAGGCGGGTTGCGCCCGTGAGCGCGAGCATCGCCGCGAGGTGGCCGAGCGGACGGAGCAACTCGGGGTTCACCCGCAGGACGCGACCGGCACCCTTGGCCACGGCATCGGCGAGGACCCGTTCGCCGAGGCCCATCGACGACACCGCCCCGGTCACGAGCACACCCAGCGCGAGTGCCTTGGCCGGCGACGCGGCCACGCCCTGCGGAGGGAGGCCAGTGTCGAGGTGCTCGGCCCGTCGACGTCGGTACTCGCCCACCACCGCGAGCGCGCTTGCCGCGGGGACGACCATGGGAACCGTGCCGCGGGACTTACCCCGGCTCAAGACGAACGCTTCCTGCAACACGCCGATGATGGCGCCGGCGCTTCCCGACGCGGCGAGCACGAAGCCTCCGGTGCGGGCACCCGCCCGGGGCAGCGGTTCGCGGTGGCGCTGCCGGAGCATTCGCTGGATGCCGATGCCCGCGCCGGCTGCGACGAGGTCGAGCGCGATCGTCGCCTGGCTCCAGGCCCGGTCGTCGAAGTCGCGACCCTTGCGCTTCCCGCCGCCGAGCACGAGCAGCGCGCCCGACTGGATCGACTCCTGCACCAGCGACACCAACGCGTGGTTGGCCGCGATCGACAAGCCGGTGACGATGGCCTGGTCCATGGTGTTGCGGGGCATCAGCGTGCGCTGGAACGTGAGCGGGACGTTCATCCCGGCCACGAGGATCCCGGCCTGGTCGGCGCGATGAGCGAGCGAACTCGAGAAGCGATGTCGCGGCATCCCGGCACGCTATCCGGCGTGGCCCGCCTGTCGGGGCGGTTCAGGCGCTCAGAGCGCGTCTGGTGCGAACGTGTCGCAGCGGTTGGGATCGCCCGTGCGATACCCGATCGAGAACCAACGCTGACGCTGGCGGGCGGATCCGTGGGTCCAGGACTCGCGGTCGACCCGGCCCTGCGCCTGCTCCTGGATCCGGTCGTCGCCGACCGCCGCCGCAGCGTCGAGTCCGTCGGCGATGTCGTCGTCGGTGAGCTGTTCGATGAGCGCGGTGTCGACCGCGTGCGCGGCCCACACGCCTGCGAAGCAGTCGGCCTGGAGCTCGAGCCGGACCGAGCCCGACCGGGGCCCGGTTGCATCGCCACCGGTGGCCGCGTCGGTACCGAGGAGGTTCTGCACGTGGTGGCCGTACTCGTGGGCGATGACGTAGGCCTCTGCGAAAGGTCCTCCACGGGCGCCGAACGTCTGCTGCAGCTCGTCGAAGAAACCGAGGTCGATGTACACCTTGCTGTCTGCCGGGCAGTAGAAGGGCCCGACGGCCGACGTCGCGTTCCCGCATGCCGTGCTGACCTGGCCGTCGAAGAGCACGGTCGATGCGCCGCGGTAGCCGTCGACTGAGCCGTCCCACCAGTCCTGCACCGAGTTCACGACCGCCACGATGCGGCAGTCCTCGCGCTGGTTCGCGTCGGCGCCGGTGCGGCACGTCGCTCCGAGGTCGTTGTTCTCGCTGCCGTTCCCCAACCCGAGCGGGCTCTCGCCACCCCCGCCCCGCATCGTCGCGAAGGCGAGCAGGGCGAGGACGATGAGGACGACGATGCCCCCACCGCCGAGCGCGGCGCCCTTGCCACCCACTCCGCCCCGTCCACCGATCCCACCGAGGCCGCCGATCCCACCGAGACCGGTGCCCCCGCCGGTCCCTCGTCGATCCTCGACCTGGCCCGTGTCGAGTCGCGCTCCCTTGCGGAACTTCACCCGGGCGACGGTACCCGGCCTGGGCCGGCCGCAACCTGTCGTCGCGCGGAGGCGCCCAGTAGGGTCAGGCTCCGACGGGTCCACCGAGGGGAGGGAGCCGACGTATGTCGTACGTGAGCGGTCGCGTGGTGCACGACGCCGACGCGCACATCATGGAGACGCCGACGTGGCTCCGTGACCACGCCGACCCTGACCTCCGGGAGCGGATCGAGCCGCTCGCGCTCTCGGGTGGGAACGAGCTGCGCCAGACCGGTGACCCCGCGGAACAGCTGCGCGATCTCGACGCCGCGTTCACGCGCTTGGCCGCGAAGCACGCGTCGGCCGAGTACAGGGCGGTCGAAGCCGATGAGATCATGCAGCGCAAGAACTTCGCCGCGACCGGCGCGTTCGTTGCCGACGACCGCCCGCGCGCGCTCGACCTGCTCGGGTTCTCGAGCCAGCTGGTGTTCAACACGTTCCACAACCGGCGACTCCACGACTGGGAGCACCGCGGCGACCTCGACTTCGCCTACGGCGCGGCCCGGGCCCACAACCGCGGGATGGTCGAGTTCTGCTCGGTCGACCCGCGCCTCCTCTCGACCGCGTACGTGCCGCTCGCCGACTTCGATCGGGCCGTGGCGATGACCGACGAGGCGATCGCGATGGGCGCGGCTGCGCTGCTCGTGGCGTCGGGGTGTCCGGCGGGCCACTCGCCGAGCCACATCGGTCTCGACCCGGTGTGGGCCCGGGCCCAGGACGCCGGCATTCCGATCGTGTTCCACGTCGGCGGTACCGACGACCTCATCGACGCGAACTACTTCCGCAACGGCCTGCCGGTCCCGCCCGACTTCCACGGCGGCGAGGAGAACTTCCGCTCCGTCGACTACATGGGCATCCCCGGACCACCGGCCCAGACGCTCGCGACCATGATCTTCGACGGCGTGCTGGAACGGTTCCCGGAACTGCGCATCGGCGTGATCGAGCAGGGCGCGATCTGGCTGCCGTCGTGGATGCGCCAGATGGAGTCGGCGTTCGAGGCGTTCCGACGGCACGAGGACCGGCTGCAGGCGCTCTCGCTGCGGCCGAGCGACTACGTGCGCCGCCAGGTCCGGTGCACGCCGTACCCGACCGAAGACGTCGGCTGGATCGTCGAGCAGTCGGGCCCCGAGGTGTGCATGTTCTCGTCGGACTACCCGCACGTGGAAGGCGGCCGTCGTCCGGTCGAACGGTTCGAGGCGTCGCTCGGTGCCCTCGACGCCGAGGTCCGGCAGCGCTTCTACTGCGACAACTTCCTCGACCTCATGGGGACCGCCGGCGCCGCGCTCAGTCGAGCGTCGTGACGATCTCGCGGAGCGCGGTCGCGTAGGCCGCGGGATCCTCGCAGCCCCAGCCGTGCTCGGGGAGGTCGAAGTACTCGACCGAGAGCACGCCGTCGTAGTCGAGCTCCTCGAGGCGGCGCGCGATCGCGGCGAAGTCGACGTCGCCCTCTCCCGGCGGGACCTGCGTCGTTCCCGGGCGGGCATCACGGAGCTGGACGTGGGCGGCGTAGGGGAGCAGTTCGAGCACGTCGCCACCCCAGTCGGTCACGTGGCCGGTGTCGACGAGGAACCGCAGTCCCGGAACCTCGGCTCGCAGGGCGACGACCTGTTCGATCGAGTGCACCGACGCGCCCGCCCACGGTTCGCACAACGCCTGCGGTGCGGCGCGCCACCACCGGACCGTGCGTTCCCAGGCGCCCTCACCATCGGGCGGCGCAGGGGTCGCGCACCACTCCGGTGCCGGCTTGGGGAACGCGGTCGGGCACCCGATCGGGAGCACGAGCGCCGTCGGGTCGGTGCCGAGCATCACGTCGATGTGGTCGAACCCGTCGGCCCGCGCCAACTCGGCCCGCCGCCTCACGTCGGGCTCCGCGCCGTACGCGATGTCGACCACCCCCACCGGATACCTCACCCGACCTCCGGAGTTCGGCGCGTTTCGGTCCGCATAGGACCAGAAGTGTACGAACTCGGGAGGTGGCGGGATCTGCGAAGCTGCTTCCTGTGACGGTCGACATCAGTGGGGCGATCGATCTGCACTGCCACTACGGGCCCGACGCGCACCGGCAGCGGTCGGTCACCGCGATCGGGGCGGCCGCGCAGGCGCGCGATGCCGGTCACGCGGGCGTGCTGCTGAAGTCGCACAACGAGCCGACGGCACAGCTGGCGCGCGTCGTGGCGGAGGTGATCGACGGGATCGACGTGTTCGGCGGGGTGTGTTGCGACCACGAGATCGGTGGGCTCAACCCGACCGCGGTCGAGGTCGCGCTCGCGCTCGGGGGTCGGATCGTGTGGCTCCCGACGTTGTCGTCGCGCCAGGACGTCGCCAACGGCGTGGCCGCGCAGCTCGGAATCGCCGGGCCCGGACTCGCCGTGCTCGACGACGACGGTGCGCTGCTCCCCGAAGTGAGGGAGATCGCAGACCTCTGTCGGGAGCACGACGCCGTGCTCGCCACCGGGCACACCACGGCCGCCGAGCACCACGCGGTCGCCCTCGCGTACGGCCGGCGCCAAAGGGTGCTGGTCACCCACGCGATGGAGGAGCTCGCGGGCCCGAACCTGAGTGTCGACGCGTGTGCAGAGCTTGCCGACCTCGGCGCGACGATCGAACTGTGCGCGCTCACGTGCATCGGTGCGCTCGCGACCAGGCCCGTCTCGGATCTCGCGGGCGCGGCCCGGCGGATCGGAGTGCACCGCTGCACCCTCGCGAGCGACTACGGCCAGGCCGTCAACGATCCGCCGGCCGAGGGTCTGCAGCGCTTCGCCGACTCGCTGGCCGACGAAGGGATCAAACCCGACGAGATCCGGACGATGGTGGCGTCGAACCCGGCGTCGCTCGTCGCGCGCTGATCGCGCCCGCGAGTGTTTCGAGGGCGCCGGTGAGCGCCCGCGCCTCGGCCGGGTTCAGGAATGCACCCAGGTGTTCGTCGAGCGCCGTCTCGTACACCGCGTGCGCCGTCCGGAACCGGGACCGTCCCGCGGGAGTGAGCGTGACCACCGTGGACCGGCGGTCGTCGGGGTCGACCGACCGTTCCAGGAGCGCGTCGGCCTCCATGCGTTGCACGAGACGGCTGAGGCCGGGCTGGCTGTAGCGCACCCGCATCAGAGCGTGCAGTGCACCGAGGCGCATCGCCTCGCCGGCGCGGTCGAGGTAGGCGAGCACGGAGTACGTGCCGGAATCGATCCCGGCCTGCCGTTCGAGGTCGGCGACGACGTCGCGCAGCACGGGTTGGTACACGTCGACGAGCGCGCTCCAGAGTCGTACGGCGTCGGTCGTCACCCGTCACCCGTCGCCGGTCACGCGGTGCGCGGGTCGTCGAGCACCAGTTCGAACTCGCCCGGCACCCGACGTCGGATCGCCTGGGTGACGGTCTCCGCAAGCTGGACCGGCGGCAGCACGCAGTCGGCGCAGTCGACGTCGTCGAGGCGCAGTCGGAGGTGGATGCGCAAGGTCTTCGGGTCGGCTTCCACCAGGAGGAGGTCGGCACCGTCGGCCCGCAGCACCCGGCCGACTTCGTCGACGGCGTCGGCGACGCCCTGCGGATCCAAGCTCATGTCACCCTCGCGGTGACCGTCCGGGCCGCCACGCTCTGCATGGTGCTCTCGCCGAAGCTCGGGAGGGCGACGGCGTGCAGGCTGCCGAGCCCGCCGCACACGACCGGCACGATCTGCGCCGGGTGCGCGGTCAGGAAGACCCGGTCGCGGTTTCCCACGCGGCCCTTGGCCACGAGGATGTCGCGGTTGGCCTCGGGCCAGAGGTCGAGTGGTTGCCAGGCGTGTTCGTGGAGGTACGCCTGGAGGTCGGTCATGTCCGGGAAGGCGGCCCCGAAGCGCTCGGCCCACATCGGGTTCACCGCGAGCACCACCTCACCGTTGTCGGCGTTCCCGAGGTACATGTTGGCGAGGGGGTAGGCCATGCTCTTGGCGAGGAGGAAGAGGAGGTCCCGGGGATCGTCGTTGTGGATGTCGGCGAGCGGGAACGTCCCCTTCCCGCCGTGGACGGTCACGACATCGGCCCCGACGCCGAAACCCCGACGGTGCGCGAGCGACGGCCACGGCGACCGCTCCTCCCACTCACCGAAGCACATGCCGAACCGCGCCGGTTGCCCGAATACGGTGCGCGACGTCTCGCCCGCGCGCTGGCCCCCGATGTTGCGCAGGCACAGGGCCACGGCCCGGCCGATCGTCATCGAGCCCCGACCAGCGGCCCCGCCCATGCACCCGGCCCGGTAGTCGATGCCCAGGTCGTCGCGCGAGGGTCCGTTCACGATGAGCATCGGGAAGACGCTCGACGTGGTGGTCGTCAGCCCGAACGCGTTCCACTCGGGCACGAGGATCGCTTCCACGGCCGCGAGCACCAGGGGGAAGGCCTCCGGCTGCACGCCGGCCATCGCCGCGTTCGCCGCGACGAGCTCGACGGTGGCCACGCCGTACTGCGGTGGGAGCACACCCACGACCTGATCTGCCGGATCGGGCGTGTGCGCGAGCAACGCCTCGATTGCGGCGTCGGTCGGTGGGAGCACCGGCGCACCGTCTCCCCACTGCTCGACGAGCGACAACTCGTACAGCGCCCGCGCGTCGGCCGGGACCTCGACCTGCTCGCCGGTGAGGGTCACGGGCCGACCGCTGTCGATGTCGCGACTCCCAGGAGGGTGAGCGCCTGCGGGTAGTACGCGGCCGAGATCTCGAGGAGCTCCGCGTCGGGGCGGGCTTCCAGGGGATAGGGGAGTACGAGCACCGACAGGTCGCCGTGACCGAGGTGCTTCGCCATGTTGCGACCGTGGGTCGCGAACTCCTCGGTGACGACCGCGACGACCGGCCGGTTCCGCTGTTCGATCGCCACCGCGTCGGCGATCGCGAATGAGGTGCACGAACCGCAGGTCCCGAGTCCGACGATCGCGAAGTCGACCGCGTCGCCGAGCACGCCGATGTGGCTGCGGTCGGCGGCCCCGGTGTCGCCCACCTGGCCGTGGGTCTCCACAGTCGTCACGGAGGCGACGCCGTCGGCGCGGAGCCGTTGACCCCAGTCGGACGCGAGCAGCCGCCACGAGCGCCACGCGGCGTCGGTGCGGATGCCTGCCCGCAGATCGGTCAGTGGTCGGTCGAGGCGGAAGCTGGGGGCCGCCACCTCCACGACGGGTGGGGCGGTGGGGCGACGGATCATCACGGTGCTCATGTCCCCACCATAGAGATCTATGCGCCCGCATACAACCCGCCCTGCGGCGTTCCGGGGCAGGGCTGGGAATGGCGAGCCGGGGTCGGGGGTTTGCGGGAGCGTGACCACTCCCGTCCCCCTCCCGGAACCGACCTCGGCGCTGCGGACGCGACCCGATGCGGCAGAGGCGCAGGCCACGGCGGAGGGCGTCGCGTCGGCCGTTGCTCCGCCAGGTGGTCTCACTGCGGTGCAGCGCATGCTCGTGGAGGCGCTCTTCCCCGCGATGACCGACCACGAGGTCGACGTCGACGCGTTCCGGCCCGTGACCGCCGATGAGTTCGCCCACACCCTCGCCCGCCGTGATCTGCAGTTCCGCACCCGCGGCGTCCAGATCATGCTCTTGTGCGCGCTCGTGCTCCGACCGCTCCCCGAGACCGTCGTGGAGCGGATCGCGGAGTTCGCCCGGGCGCTTTCGGTCGACGACGGGATGATCGAGGTCGCGCGACGCTTCGCGAGCGGCTCCCTCGGCCTGGCCGGGATCGACTTCGAGCGCAACGGGTACACCGCCGAATGGAGCGCCGGGAAAGCCGCCGCGCTCCACACGTCGACCGAGCTCGCCGGGGCATGGGAGCTCGCGGTCGCCGACCCCGAGCTCGCGGCCCGCTGGGCCGCGCTCGCGGACCTTCCCGACGGGACACTGGGCAAGGGGGTCTGGCACCTCTACCGATCCCGGGGCTTCACGTTCCCGGGCCTCCCCGGTTCAGCACCGCCCCTCCTCGCGCAGCACGACTGGGTGCACGTGCTCGCCGACTACGGGACGACGGTCGAGTCGGAGATCGAGGTGTTCGCCTTCATCGCCCGCGCCAACGACGACATGCGCGCCTTCTCGCTGCTGGCGATGGTGGTCTCGCTCTTCGAGACCGGATACCTCCGCTCGGGCGCGGGCCTCTTCGAAGCGGATCTCGGACACCTCTCGGCCAGTCGCGACGTACCGGTTCGGCTCGCCGACGCGATGTACCGCGGCGCGTGCTGCTCCGACGTGGAGGCCGGCAGCGACAGCGTCGACTTCCTGCGGGTCGACTGGTTCGAGCTCGCGGCGCTGCCCGTCGAGGTGGTGCGGGAGCGCTTCCACGTGTGTCCGGCATCACCGGCGGCTCGCGATGCGGGATCGGTCGGACCGTGGGAGTCGGGCGGCATCAGCCCGTTCCAACGCGCGGCCGGGGCCGCCCTTGCCGAACGCGAGGGCCGCCCGTACGAGACGTACGCGCCGGCGATCGAGGCCTGAGCCGTCAGAGCCGGCCCGCGGCGATGATGCGCTTGAGGAACTCGGCGGTCCGGGGGTTCTTCGGTGCGCTGAACATCTGCTCCGGTGGTCCCATCTCGGCGATGACGCCGGCATCGAGGAAGCAGACCCGATCGGCGACCTCACGGGCGAAGGACATCTCGTGGGTGGCAAGCATCATCGTCATCCCCTCGCCGGCGAGCTCGCGCACCAGTTCGAGCACACTCGCCACCAGCTCCGGATCGAGCGCGCTCGTGATCTCGTCGAGCAGCATGAGCTTCGGCCGCATCGCGAGCGCCCGCACGATCGCGACCCGCTGCTGCTGACCACCCGAGAGTCGGTCGGGGTACTCGTCGCGCTTCTCCCAGAGCCCGATCCGTTCGAGGAGGACCTGCGCCCGTTCCGCGGCCTCCGCTTTCGGGAGTCCGAGCACCTTGCGCGGAGCCAGCATCACGTTCTTCGACACCGTCATGTGCGGGAACAGGTTGAAGCTCTGGAACACGATGCCGACCTCGCGCCGGAGGAAGTTCAGCTCCGCTTCGTACTGCGAGACGGTCATCCCGTCGACGCGGATCGTGCCGTCGTCGAGGGGGAGGAGGCCGTTGATGCACCGCAGCAGGGTGCTCTTCCCCGAACCGGATGCGCCGATGAGGCACACCACCTCGTGTTCCGCGATGTCGAGGTCGATGCCCTTGAGCACCTCGTGATCGCCGAACCGCTTCACGGCCGCACGGATCTCGAGGAGGGGGCCGGTCATCTCAGGCCCCGGCCTGCATGCGGTCGCGATCACGCCGGACGAGCCACTCGGTCAGCCGGGTCATCGGGATGGTGATCAGGAGGTAGAGGCACGCGAGCACGATGAACGGCGCGTAGGAGAAGTTCGCGTTGGCGAAGATGCGCGCCCGGCCGTAGCCCTCGAGGATGCCGATCGTGGTGATGAGCGCGGCGTCCTTCTGGAGACCGATGAAGTCGTTGAGCAGGGGAGGGATCACGCGGCGAACGGCCTGCGGAACCACGACGCTCCCCATCGTCTGACCCCAGGAGAGGCCCAACGATCTCGACGCCGCGGTCTGGCTCCAGTGCACGCTCTCGATCCCGGCGCGGTACACCTCGGCCACGTAGGCGCCGTAGACCAGCGCGAGCGCGAGCACGCCGTAGGTGAACAGCGAATCCGTCTCGAACGGCAGCGTCGGGAGGTTCACGCCCGCGATCGGGAGCCCGAAGCCGACGAGCGCGATCGTGACGATCGCGGGCACTCCACGGAACACGTCGATGTACACCGCGGCAAACCAGCGCAGCGGTGTCGACGCCGTGCCCGGCATGATGCGGAACAGCGCCACCACCATCCCCCAGACGAGCACCACGACTTCCGCGTAGATGAACAGCCGGACGTCGATGAGGAAACCTTCGAAGACGGTGTCGAAGCTCCCGGTGATGTCGGGCCACTGGAAGAAGACGAGCCGCAGGGTCTTGAGGCTCTCCCATCGCGTCGCGATGAACAGCAGGAACAGGACGACGATCCCGATCGCAACGCCGATCTGACCGAGCCGCTGCGCCCGCCGAGCTCGATCGAGACCCGAGATGGTTCCACGCGACGCGACGATGCGGCGCTCGGCGCGGCGGCCGAGCACGATCGCGACTCCCGAGAAGAGCGCGATCGGTACACAGAACCCCGCGATGGCAAAACCGAAGGCCGGCCCGACGAGCGGGTCACGTCGGGCCGGTGCTTCGGTCTGCAATCGAATCGCCTACGGCAGCGGGATCACCGGGATGGTGGTCGGGTCCTGCCCGAAGGTCGGAACGAGCTGGGTCTTGGCGAGCTCGGCGATCGTGCCGTCGGCGATCATCTCCTGCAGCACCTTGTCGAACTTCTTCTGCAGCTTGGATCCCTTCGGGAAGACCGCGCCGTACTGCTCACCGGTCTTGAACTGGCCGATGACCTTGAAGGTCTGGCCGCCGTCCTGACCGGCCTGGGCCAGCAGGATCGTCGTGTCGATCATGGCGGCGCCGATCTGCTTCGCCTGGAGCGCCGCGAACATCTGCGACGTCTCGGGGTACTGGCGCGGCTCCTTCGTCGGCTGCAGATCCTCCATTACGGCTTCAGCGGTGGTACCGGTCTGGATGCCCCACTGGACTTCCTTCGCCTCGGCGTCGGTCGTGATCGGGGTGGTGTCGCCGGCCAGCACCATCACGCCCTGGTCGCCGTCGAAGTAGGGCTCCGAGAACGAAACCGCGTCCTTGCGCTCGTCGGTGATCGTGACCTGCGACAAGGCGACGTCGAATCCCTTCGCCTGTCCGGCCACGAGCGAGTCGAACGACACGTTGACGACCTTCACGCCCTTGGTGAGCCCGAGACGCTTCGCGGCCTCGACCGCCATCTCGTACTCGAACCCGCCGGTCACGTCGCTGGGTGAGTCGCCATCCCAGAACCCTGGAGCCGGGAGGTTGGTGCCGACGGTGAGCGTGTTGCCGTTGACGTATTCGTAGGCGCTGGAGTCCGAGCCCGAGCTGGTGTCGCTGGAGTCGTCGCTGCTGCACGCAACGAGGAGTCCCGCGGCAAGGATTCCGATGGTGAGGAACGTGAACAGTCTTCGCAAGATGATCCCCCGTGGATGGTGGTGAGTCCGACCCGAAATTCCAGCCGTGACCCTAGGTCGCCGAAGCGTCGGCGTCTCGTTCCGCCCCGGACCGTTCACAGGCCCGTCACGCGTCCGGTCACGGAGCGCGCGACGGGCCGCGCGCCTCGGCGGCGCGGTTGGCGACGAGTCCGGCCTGGAAGCGGGCGAGCAGGTCGGCCAGATGGGTCCGATCCGCCTCGGGCCAGTCGGTGAGCGCGGCGTCGAAGTCGTCGACGACGGCCTGGTCGACCCGTTCGAGGAGGCGGCGACCCTTGGCCGTGGTGGTGAGCCACGCCACCCGGCCGTCGGCCGGATCCGTGCTGCGCCCCACGAGGCCGAGGGTCTCGAGCGGGCGGAGCTGGCGGCTCATCGTGGAGAGGTCGACCCGCACCCGCCGGGCCAGTTCCGACACCGCGAGCGGCCCGTGGCGCTCGACTGCCCGCAGCGCGGTGAGCCCGGCGCCCGTGATCGGCACGCCGGCGGCCCGCACGACCCGTTCCTTCTGTCGGGTGCTGTTCGCCGCCGAGGCCACGAACTCGGTGAACTCGAGGATCGTCCGGAGGGCATCGGAGTCGTATGCGGGGGTCTTCCGAGAAGGTTGTATGTGTGCAAGTATATGGGCATGCGCACCGACGAGCACTACACGATCATCTCCGCCGACTGTCACGCCGGCGGGAGCCACGAGATGTACCGGGAGTACCTCGAGGAGAAGTACGTCGCCGACTTCGACGCGTGGCGGGAGAAGTACAAGAACCCGTTCCGTGATCTCCAGGACGGCGGCCGCATCCGGAACTGGGACGACGATCGCCGCATCGGCGACCTCGAGACCGACGGGATCGTCGCCGAGGTCGTGTTCCCGAACACGGTGCCCCCGTTCTTCCCGAGCTTCATCCTCTTCGCTCGGCCGCCGACACCCGACGAGTACGAGCACCGCCTCGCGGGGATCCGCGCCCACAACCGCTGGATGGCCGACTTCTGCGCGCGCCACCCGGAACGGCGTGCCGGCATCGGTCAGATCTTCCTGAACGACGTCGACGACGCGATCGAAGACGTGAAGTGGATCAAGGAGCACGGCCTGCGCGGTGGCGTGCTCATCTCGTCGATCCCGCCCGACGTCGACTACGTGAAGCCGTTGTACGACCCGGTGTACGAGCCGCTCTGGCAGGTCTGCGAAGACCTCGAGGTACCGGTGAACAGCCACGGCGGCACGGGGCTGCCCAACTACGGCAAGTACCCGGCCGCGGCGTTGCTGTTCATCACCGAGGTGCAGTTCTACTCGCAGCGCCCGTTCGTGCAGCTCCTGTTCTCGGGTGTCTTCGACCGTCACCCCGACCTGAAGTTCGTGATGACGGAGATGGGTGGCGCGTGGATGCCGCCGATGCTCAAGCAGTTCGACGCGCTGCTCGAGCAGATCCGCACGACCGGTCGCACCGGCGAGATGCGGTACTCCGAGGAGCACATCCTCCCGAAGTCGGCGAGCGAGTACTACCGCCAGAACTGCTGGATGGGGATCAGCCAGCCGGGCCGGGGCGAAGCCGCGGCCGTCGACGAGATCGGGATCGACCGGTTCATGTGGGGGAGCGACTACCCGCACGACGAAGGCACCGGTCCCTACACGCGCGAACACCTGCGCCAGCTGTTCCACGACACCGACCCGGACCAGCTCCAGCGGATGCTCGCCGGCAACGCGGCCGAGCTCTACGGCTTCGACCTCGACGCGCTCGCGCCCTACGCCGAGAAGGTCGGCCCGACTGTGGGCGAGATCGCGACGCCGCTCGACGCACTGCCCGAGAACCCGAACGAAGCCCTCTTGCGCGCCGCGAGCTGACCGGTACGGCGGTGACGAACGACCGCGTCTCGCGGGCAGTGTTGGTGGTCTTCGTCGGGACGCAGCTGGGCATGATCCTCAGCACGCTCGACGGGACCATCGTCGCGACCGCGCTCCCGACGATCGCGCGCGATCTCGGCCACGAGTCGCAGCGGAGCTGGGTCATCACCGCGTACCTCCTCGGCATGGTCGCGACGATGCCCCTCTACGGCAAGCTCGGCGATCTCTACGGGCGCAAGCGGATGTACCTCGTGGCGATGACGATCTTCACCGTCGGGTCGATGCTCTGCGGTGCCGCCGGGTCGATGGGCCAGCTCATCGCGTTCCGCGCCCTCCAGGGCATCGGCGCCGGTGGCATCGGGCCGCTCGCGATGGCCATCGTCGCCGACATCGTTCCGGCCCGACAGCTCGGGCGATGGCTGGGCTACCAGGGCGCGCTGTTCGCGGTCGCCAGTCTCATCGGTCCCTTCACGGGTGGCTTCTTCGTCGACCACTTCACCTGGCGGTGGGCCTTCTACGTCAACCTCCCCCTGGCGGGGGTGGCGATGTTCATCGTCGGCACGCGCCTGCGGATCCCCTACGAGAAGGTGCTCCACGCGATCGACTACCTGGGTTCGGCGCTGCTCACCGCCGCCCTCGCGGCGATCGTGGTGGTCGCGGCGATCGGGGGACGGACGGTGTCGTGGGTGTCGACGACAGTGATCGGACTCGGGATCGCGATCGTGCTCCTCGCGGTCGCCTTCGTGATCCGCGAACGACGCGCACCCGAGCCGGTGCTCCCCCTGCGGATCCTGTCGAGGCGGGTGGTGCGGGTCGCCGCAGGGATCAACCTGACGACCGGCGCGCTCTTCGCGTCGGGCATCTACTTCATCCCCGTGTTCCTCCAGCAGGTTGCCGATGTGAGCGCGACGACCTCCGGGCTCCTGCTCGCGCCGTTCATGTTCACCACCGCGTTCACGACGCTCGTCGCGGGCCGACGGGTCGAGCGTTCGGGTCGGTACCGGGTCTGGCCCATCCTGGGGTCGGTGATCGCCACCGTCGGTGTCGCCCTGCTCGCCCAGTTGGGCCTGGCGTCGCCGGCATGGGCTGCCGCAGCGTTCGGCGCGGTCCTCGGCACCGGGATCGGCTTCATCATGCAGACCTCGCTCCTCGCGCTGCAGAACGGAGTCGAGTACCGAGACCTCGGCGTCGCGACATCGACGGCACTCTTGAGTCGTACGCTCGGCGTCACGCTCGGTGCCGCGCTCTGCAGCGCCGTGCTCCAAGCCGGGCTCCCGGCGAGCGGGATCCCCGATGCGGCGGCCTACGCCGACGCGATCCCGGCTGTCTATCTCGCCGGCATCCCGATCGCCCTCCTGACGATCGTCCTGGCGCTGCGGCTGCCGGAGCACCGCCTGCGCGAGGGTTCGCACTTCGACGTCGACGAACCGCATGATGTGGTCGCACTCCAAGCTGCAGCGGAGACAGGACTCTCGTGATGCCAACCGAAGCTCCCGATCACGACCCGTTGGCGCCCGATGCCGTGCTGCTCACCGATCGCGTCGCGCTCGGTGACAGGCGCGGCGACGGGCTTGGGCCGGGCGACGGCAACCATGTTCGCCCGCTTCGGCGCGACGGTTGCGATCTGCGATCGTGAACCCGATGGGCTCGAGTCGGCGCGGGCGGAGATCGAGGCCACCGGCCCGGTGCTCGCCCGCGTGCTCGACGTCCGCGACGCGACCCGCCGTCGATGCGTTCCTCGCCGACGTCACCGCCGAGCTGGGTCGGGTCGACGTGTTGGTGAACAACGCGGGCGGGACGTTCTTCGCCCCGTTCGTCGACGTGAGCACCGGCGGGGAGGCCGCGTTGCTCGCCGAGAACTTCACCCAGGTGACGCGCTTCGTGCGCGGCGTGGTGCCGTTGATGCCGGACGCGGGGGATCAATCGTGAACGTCACGTCGATCGAGGCGCACCAGGCGGCCCCGGGGTTCGCGGTCTACGGCGCGATGAAGGCCGCCCTCGCCCAGCTCACGCGGAGCCTGGCGCTCGAGCTCGCCCCGCGACGCATCCGGGTGAACGCGATCGCACCCGATGCCATCCCCACCAGTGGCGACCACGACCTCCAGGATTCGATGCGGGAGACCGGCGCGGCGTTCTCACCCACGGTGCTGCCCCCGCTCGGGTACTTCGGCTCGCCCGACGATGCCGCCGCCGCGGCGTTGTTCCTCGCGAGCGACCTGTCGCGCTTCGTCACCGGGACGACCATCCACGTCGACGGTGGCAACTGGGCCGCCGGCGGCTGGCGGAGGAGCACCCAGTGAGCGCAGACGAGGCCCCGGACGGTCTCACGGGCGCCGGAGCGGGTGGGCGATCGAGGGGCCGACCCGGAGCGAACCATGAGCCGATGAGCGCAGGCGGAGGCCCGGACGCGCCCACGCCGATCTTCCGGCACCTCGACGACGTCGACGTTCCCTGGCAGCAGGTGAAACGGCAGCGCAACGCCGACGGCTCCGAGTCGTCGGTGTGGGAGAAGTGGCTCGCGTTCTCGCCCGATCCGCAGTACCTGTCGTTGTACGCGAAGTACGACCCCGGGATGATGGTGCGGCGGCACGGGCACTTCAGCCCGCACGTCGTGTTCGTCATCGCGGGCGAGGTCGAGTGTGGTGACCGCCGGTGCCCTGCCGGCACGCACATCGAGCTGCCCGAAGGCGCGGCGTTCGGGCCGTTCCGGGCCGGACCGGAGGGTGCGACCCTGTTCGAGGTGATGATGGGCGACCCGCGTTCGTGGGGCGACGATCCCGACGCGTTCACGGCGCTGCTCGCGGCGCACGGGGCCGAGCCACTCCCCGATGTCGAGCTCGACTACCCGCCGTGGCTCGAGGACCTCCGCCACCACTGGAAGAAGTAGCGCGGACCTCACACGAAGTCGAACTGGACGTGCGCCGACTTGAGGCCGTACACGAACGGGTTCGGCATCTCCTCGATCACCGTTTCGGGCACCATCCGCATCCCGGTGACACGACGCACGAGCTCCTCGAGGAACAACCGGATCTCGAGGCGGGCGAGTGACGCACCGAGGCAGAAGTGGGTGCCGAACCCGAACGCGAGGTGCCGGTTCGGGTAGCGGGTGAGGTCGAGTCGCTCGGGGTCGGCGAAGTGTGCGGGGTCGCGGTTCGCGGAGCTGTACATGAGCACGACCTGCTGGCCGGCGCGGATCGTCTCGCCGCCGAGCTCGACGTCTTCGCTGGCGACGCGGCACATGTTGTGGATCGGGGTGACGTAGCGGATCAGCTCCTCGGCGGCGATCTCGAGGTCGATGCCGCTGCGCAGCAGGTCCCACTGCTCGTGGGAGCGGACGAACGCGAGGATGCTCCGGGCGATCACCGTTCGGGTCGTCTCCGCGCCGCCGTCGAGCAGGAGCAGCGAGTCGGCGATCACCGTCTCGACCGACATCGGGCAGCCGTCGACCTCGGCCTTGGTCCACACCGTCATCACGTCGTCGGCGGGGCATCGGTGCTTCTCGTCGAACAGGTCCGATGATGCCTGCGCGAACTCCATCGCAGCGACGATGCCGTCGTCGGAGAAGTACCGGGGGCCCCCGCCGAGTGCGATCGTGCGCTCCGACCAGCTCTGGAGGTTCGACCAGTCGTCGGGGTCGAAGCCGAGCAGCTTGCCGATCATCATCGCCGGGAGTGGTGCGGCGAGATCACCGATGATCTCGGCGCGACCACCGTTCGCCTCGACACCGTCGAAGAGTCGCGTCACGGTCGCCCGGGCTTCCGATCTCCCAGTCGCCGACCGCCTTGGGCGTGAACCGTCGGGCGACGAGGTTGCGGCGCCGGCGATGGAGGGGATCGTCGAGGCCGATGATCGCAGGGTCGGCGGGGATGTTCGGCCGATACCCGCCCTTGTTCTGGTCGGAGTTGATGAAGAGGTCGGCGTGCTTCTCGATGAACTCGACGTCGTCGTAGCGGGCGATGCCCCACAGCTCGTTGGTGGCGTCCCAGTACACCGGCTGGTTCTCGCGCAGCCAGGCGTAGGTGGCGTACGGATCGCCGGTGTAGAAGTCGCCGTCGAGCAGGTCCAGATCCATCGGCGGATGCTACGGCCTACGATCCGGCGGCGAGAAGCTCCGAAAGATCGACGACAGGAGACGCGGATGCAGGCAGCGGTGTTCGAGGCGGTCGGCACGCCCATCGAGGTCGGCGACGTCGACCTCCGCGGCCCCGGTCCCCGTGAGGTGCTCGTCCGGATCGCGGCGTGCGGCGTGTGTCACTCCGATTTGTCGGTCGTCGACGGGTCGTTCCCGAGTCCGCTGCCGGTGGTGCTCGGCCACGAGGCCGCCGGTGTGGTCGAGGAGGTCGGAGCCGACGTCACGAGCGTCGCACCGGGCGACAAGGTCGTGCTCACTCCGCTCCCGCCGTGCGGCAACTGCTACTTCTGCACCCGCGGCCAGCCGACCCTCTGCGCGACCTGGGGGGGCTCGCTGTTCACGTCGCTCCTCGCCGACGGGACGAGCCCGTTCTCGCGTGGCGGTGAGATCGTCTATCGCGGTCTCGCGACCGCGGCGTGGGCGGAGCAGGCGATCATGCCCGAGGAGGGTGTCGTGAAGGTCGACGACGACGTGCCGCTCGAGACCGCGTGCGTGCTCGGCTGCGCGGTGCAGACCGGTGTGGGCGCGGTGCTCAACACCGCCCGGGTCGAAGAGGGCGCGACGGTGCTCGTGCTCGGGGCCGGCGGCATCGGCATCGCGGTCACGCAGGGCGCACGGCTCGCCGCGGCCTCGCGGATCATCGTGAGCGATCCGGTGGCCGAACGACGCGAAGCCGCACTGCGGTTCGGGGCCACCGACGTGATCGACCCGGCCGACGCCGACCCGGTGGTCGCTGCGTTCGAGCTCACCGCGCGGCATCGGGGTCGACTACTCGTTCGAGGCCGCGGGCCAGGCGTCGCTCATCGAACAGGGGATCGCGGCGACCCGCAGCGGCGGCACGATCGTGTGCGTCGGCGCGCCGCCGCTCGACCAGGGGATCTCGATCCCGATGGCGGTCGGCGTTCACGTCAACGGAGAAGCGCCTCGTCGGGTGTCTGCTCGGCAGCGTGCACTCCCAGCGGGACATCCCCCGGTTGCTCGCGCTCTGGCGCGGTGGCCGGCTCGACCTCGACGGCATGATCACCTCCCGGATGCCGCTGGCGGAGACCGACGCCGCGGTCGAACGCCTGCGCAACCGCGAGGGCATCCGCACCGTGCTCACCGTCGGCTGAGTCCGGTGTCCTCGCCCTCCGGTCCACCGCCGGTCGCCGATCTGACCTTTCCCTGGGACGACTTCGACGCACCCGATCCGGTCGAAGGACTCACCGGGGCCAGGGACCAGCTCGGCGACACGTTCGTCGTCGAGTCGGGCCGCGACCGGTACCTGTTCGTGTTCTCCCCCGACGCGCTGCGCGCGTTCTACGCGCTTCCCGAAGCTGTCGCGAGCAAGGGACTCGCCGACTACCGGATGTTGCTGCGCAAGCTGCCGAAGGAGCTGTTCGCCACCCGACGGACGTTCGCGCACGACCTGTTCGGGGCGCAGGACGTGGAGGGATACCTCGGGCACCTCGACATCGCGATCGACCGGCAGGTCCGCGAGCTCGGCGCCGCCGGGACCATCGACGTGTTCGAGCTCTCCCGCCGACTCGGCCACCGCCTCGCGCTCGGGTGTTGGATGGGCGACGCCGCGGCCGGTGCGCCCATGCTCGACCGGTTGATCCGCGGAGTTCGACCAGCTCGACGGCGCCGATGCGTTCGTCCACCCCGAGCGACATGGTCTCCGCCCACGATCTCGACCCCGATGATCCCGATGTCGAGCCGTTCGCGCGGAACGCGCTGCACTCGCACGGGTCGAGGGGATCGTCGCGGGCCTGCTCGCCGACGGTGCTCCCGAAGACGGCTTCCTCGCTGAGATCGCCGACCGCTGGGCCGACGTCGACGACGGCGGAGCGCGCCCGCGGCGTCGCGGGCGACGTCGTCTTGCTGCACATCGCCACGATGACGAACCTGTTCGCGGCCTTGGGCTGGACGCTCGGGCTCCTGCTGCTCGACCCGCACGCGAAGGCGCGGGTCGAGGCGGGTGACGCGGCGTTCCTCGAACGGTGCGAGCTCGAGGCGATCCGGCTCGGTCAGCGTTCGATCATGATGCGATCGGTGCTCGTCCCCTGTTCGATCACGGAGGGCGGCGTCGAGCACCTGCTCGATCCCGGGATGATCCTCGCGACGATGCTGCCGATCACGAACCTCGGCGCCGCTCCCGGGTTCGACACCTACGACCCCGACCGTTGGGACGGCCGACGCCTGCGCGACGAGGCGACGCTCCCGGCCCGCGAGCTCGTCACGACCTTCGGACACGGTTCGCACCGGTGCCCGGCTCAGCGGTTCTCCCTGTCGGCGATCGGCCGGGCGGTGAGTCGCCTCGTCACGACGTTCGAGCTCGAGCCCGCGTTCCGCGCGATCCGACCGCTCCCGCTCCAGATCGGCGGAGTGGCGCGACCGGCCGATCCCTGCCTGGTCGCCTACCGCCGACGCTGACTGCCGCCGCTGACCGCTGCGGTCAGGACTCAGCTCAGGGCTCAGGCCAGGTGGTCGTGAGGAACTCGACGATCGCGGCTGCGAACGTCGGCGCGCGCGGCGCGCCGAGGTGGTCCCCCGGCACGATCTGCGACTCGCGCCCCGGCGATCCGGCCGGCGAGCGCGTCGGGTGCACCCACGAATCGGTCACGATCGCCGACGAGCACGAGCGTCGGGATGGTGATCGCGCCGAAGTCGAGGTCGCCACCGAGCGCAGTCGATCCTTCGACGGCCGCGAGCGCGTGGCGGTCGGCACCCGAGCGATCGGCGAAGGCGCGGAACGCTCGCCCGACCGGGTGGGTGATGCGAGCGGGATCGTCGACGAGCAGCGCCGCGGCGAGGCCGCCGTCGCCCGAGTCGGTCGGAGTCGCGCCGGAGGTTCCCTCCGGCGCCGGCGATCACGAGCGCCTCCACCCGGGGATCGGTCGCGGCGAGGCGGGCGGCGACGAGCGCACCCATGGAGTATCCGACGACCTGGACCCGTTCGACCCCGAGCGAGCCGAGGATCGCCTGTGCGTCGCGGACCATGGTGTCGCCGGCGTACGCCGACGGATCGTGGGGTGTGTCGGATGCGCCGTGGCCGCGAGCGTCGGGGGCGACGACCACGCGGCCGTTCGTCACGAGCGCGTCGACGATGCCCGGCTCGACCCAGTTGTCGCGGTGATCGGAGGCGAAGCCGTGGAGGAGCAACACCGGGCACCGACCGTCGGTGACCTCTGGGTCCACTCGCACGTACGCGAGCCGGGTTCCGTCGAAGGAGGAGACGTGGCGAGTCGCGGGCTCAGGATGCGTCGGCACAGGACTAGATGAGCGTGAGGCCGCCGTCGACGGCCAGGGTCTGGCCGGTCACGTAGCTCGCGTCGTCGGAGAGGAGGAACGCGACGGCCGCCGCGACCTCCCACGCGGTTCCCTGCCGGCCGAGAGGAACGGGCGTGCGCCCGCGTGACGGCCGACCCTCGGTGGCCCGACGACCGAGCGGGGTGTCGATCAGCCCGGGTGCGACGACGTTGGCGCGGACGCCCTTCCGGGCGCCTTCGAGCGCGACGTGACGACACAACCCGATCAGTCCCGCCTTCGAAGCGTCGTACGCGGGGAGTCGGCTGCCCGGTTGCAGTCCGGCGACGGAACCGACGAACACGACCGAGCCCCGGTTCAACTCGTCCTCGGCGAGGCGGGGGAGCGCAGCGCGGGCGATGAGGAAGGCCCCGCGGAGGTTGACGGCAAAGGTGTCGTCCCAGTCGGCCGCGCTGGTCTGCGCCAGACCGCCGCCCTTGCCGATCCCGGCGTTCATCACCACGCCGGTCAGCGTGCCCGCGCCGGCTGCCGCCGAGGCCAACGCATCGCAATCGGCTTCGTCGGTCACGTCGCCGACGGCAGCGACCGCGCGACCGCCCTCGTCGACGATCTGGCGGACCGTCTCCTCCGCCGCCGCACCGGTGCGGTCGGCACACACGACCATCGCGCCGTCCTGTGCCGCGCGCCGGGCGATGGCGCGACCGTTTCCCGTCGGCGCGTCGGGATCGAGGCTCGGCTGGGTACCGGCTCCGACCACGAGCACCGTCCGGCCGTCGAGCCGGCCACTGGTGGGCCCGTCACTCCCGGGACCGCTCACGATTCCGGCCCCGCGCTCGCGTCGTCGGGGAACCCGGGCACGCCGGGCTCACGTTCCACGCCGAACGAGTTCAGTGCACCCGCGACCATGTGGTATTGGCCGACGAGCATCACGACTTCCACGAGTTGCTGGTCGTCGTAGTGCTGCGCGAGCACCCGCCACGTCGCGTCGCCGACACGGTTGTCGGTGTGGAGCTCGTCGGTGGCATCGAGCAGTGCCCGCTCGAGCGCGGACCAGCCGGCGTCGTCGGCGCGCACGATGCGGTCGATCTCGGCGGCGCTGAGACCCGCCGCGAGACCGAGACCGACGTGCTGTCCCCACTCGTAGACCGATCGGCAGCGCCAGGCGGTGCGCAGGATGACGATCTCGCGGTCGCGGGCGGGCAGGGAACCGGTCAGCAGCGCGCCGCCGAAGGGGAGCCAGTGCCGGAAGAGGCGGGGATGACGGACGAGGGTGGTGAAGATGTTCCGCGTGCGGGAGGGGGCGGTGTCGCCGATCGGGACCACGCCCGCCCGGCTGAGGAGCTCCCGGGTCCGGTCGTCCCACTCCGACTCCGGGAGCGGCGGGATCCGGGGGCTCACTGCGGTTCCGACGGGACGTCGAAGTACTCCTGGTACCGCCGGCACCGTTCGCGAATCTCGCCTTCGTCGAGGCCGGTGTCGGCGAAGGAGTAGTCGTGGCCTCCACCCTCGGGACGAGAGTGTGCGGCGAGGAACTCGCGCATCTGGGTCTCGGTCGCAGGAGTCAACTCGAGATCGAGTCCCGCGTAGATGTCGTGGATCACACCGAACGGATCAACCATGAAGTCGCGGAAGGTGACATCGACGACACGATCGGCCGCGACGGTGCCGTCTTCGCGTGCGGTGACGGAGCGATCGAGTCCGTCGAGGATGTACCCGGCCCATTCGTCGGCGATCTCCGGGATGGTCGGGTCGTCGCACGTCATGCTGCGCAACGTCTGCTCGAGTGACGACAACGACGCGATGATCGACAACGGGTCACGGTGCGTCTGGACCAGGAACGCATCGGGGTACTCCGCGAGGAGCGCGTCGAGGCTCCAGATGTGGGCGGGCGACTTGAGCAGCCACCGCGCCGCGCCGGCGTCGCCTGCGGGATGCCGCGACTGCAGGTGCTCGAGGAAGTGGCGGTGCCATCGGTACGCGGGCGCCATGTCGGCTTCGTACATCGACCACCTCCCGTACGACGGCACCCGGTACTGCGTCGGGAAGGTGATGCTGCGGAACGACGACGCCGTCATGCGTACGCACTCCTGGCTGAGCTGCGCACCCATGGGGTGGATCGAGCGAAACCCCGGGATCAGGAGATCGGTTCCCGCGAGGAGCTCGTCGACCTCGGCGATGCGTGGATCCGTCGCGAAGGTCGCCGTCTCGGGTGGAGGCATCGGCCGGTCGACCTCCCACGTCAGGGGGACGCGGGTCGTCGGATCCTGGGCGAGGATGTCGAACAGGATGGTCGTCCCGGTGCGGCCCTGACCGACGATCACGATCGGCGGGACGATGGGGACGCCGGCGATCTCCGGATGCTCACGACGCCACGCGATCAACTCGAGCCGGTTGGCGAGCAGTGTGACGATCTCTCCCGCCGCGATCTGCTCCCCGAGCTCGTTGAGTCGGGCCTCCTCGTCGAGTGCGACGGTGAGGCGGCTGAGCCCCTCGCGCCAGTCGTCGGCGCCGAAGTCGTCGAGGCCCGTCGCGGTCGTCGCCGCATCCACGAGCCGTCCCATGTCGAGCACGTCAGTGGTCATCGGGCGGCATCCTGACGTTCCCCGCACCCCACGCGCCAGATCGTCGCCGACCCCCGACGTGGTGGTCGTTGGTTACCTCACCGACAGTGGCCGCGCGGCATCGCTCCCGGGTGCCACTATGAGCGGGTGACAGCACACACGGAAGTCAAAGAGGCTGTGATCCCGCAACGACGGAACCCAGCGGCGACACGCCGAGCCCTGCTCGACGCAACACTGTCGCTGCTCGCCGAACGGGGCGAGTCGGGCGTCCGCGTCACCGAGGTCGCTCGACGCGCAGGCACCACCACGGGTGCGATCTACTCGCATTTCCGCGACCGCGCCGAGCTGCTCGCCGCGGCCTACGTCGACAAGTTCGAGGGCGAGCTCTCGAACGACATCGACAAGCTCGAAGCGCTGCTCGCCGGGGCGACCGATCGCGACTCCGCCGGCGCGGCCCTCCTCGAGCTGGTGATCGTCCCCGACGACGAGTTCCGTCGCGAGCGGCGCTGGCAACGAATCGAAGCGCTCGCCGCGACCCGACGCCACCCCGGTCTGCTCGAGGAGTTCGCCCGGATGCAGCAGGAGCTCGAGACCCGGATGATCGCGGTGCTCGAACGGGCCCAGGTGCTGGGCTTGCTCGCCTCCGACCTCGACCTCCCGTCGGTCGCGGCGTTGCTGCAGGCGGTCCCGCTCGGTCTGGTGATCACCGATCTTGATCCCGACAACGCACCGGAACGCGATGCCTGGATCGCGCTCGTCGCGCGCATCGCCGGGTCCTTCGCGCCGTAGGGGTGGGAGCCTCGTCGGCGAACGACGCGCTCGCGAGGGTGCGCGAGCTCTGCCTCGCGCTCCCCGAGACCAACGAACGCCCGAGTCACGGAGCGCCGACGTTCTTCGTCCGCGACAAGAAGACGTTCGTGATGTTCCACGACGATCACCACGGCGACGGCCGCCTCGCGATCTGGTGTGCTGCGGCCTCCGGCGTGCAGGCCACGCTCGTCGACGAGGAACCGCTCCGGTTCTTCGTCCCGCCCTACGTCGGGCACCGAGGCTGGGTGGGGGTGCGGCTCGACATCGATCCCGACTGGGACGAATTGGCCGGGATCGTGGAGGATGCCTACCGACAGGTCGCGCCGAAGACGCTCGTGGCGAGACTCGACGCGGTGTCCGACGACAAGGGCGGCTGATGGACCGGGCGAAGCTCGACGGGTTGTTCGACCTCACGGGACGGGTGGCGATCGTCACCGGCGGGACAAGGGGGATCGGTCGCTCCATCGCGGAGGGGTTCACCGCCGCCGGTGCGAGCGTCGTGGTCGCGAGCCGCAAGGCGGAGGCCTGCGCGGAGACCGAGGCGCATCTGGTCGCGATGGGTGGCGCCGCCCTCGGCGTGCCCACCCATCTCGGCGAGCTCGACGCGATCGACGCGCTCGTGGCCGCGACGGTCGATCGGTTCGGCCGCGTCGACATCGTGGTCAACAACGCCGCCACCGCCCTGGCCCAGCCGCTGGGGTCGTTCACGCCCGAAGCGTGGGAGAAGGTCTACGACGTCAACCTGCGCGGACCCGTCTTCCTGGTGCAGGCCGCGCTCCCGTACCTCACCGAGAGCCCGGGCGCATCGGTGGTCAACGTCATCTCGGCCGGCGCCTTCCTCTTCTCGGCGCAGGTGTCGATGTACGCGGCCGCAAAGGCGGCCCTCATGTCGTTCACCCGCTCCATGGCTGCCGACTTCGCGCCCCGCGGGATCCGCGTGAACGCGATCGCACCCGGGACCGTCGACACCGACATGGTGCGCAACACCGGCCCGGAGAGCGCGGCGATGATGGCGAATGCCGGCCTCATGCGCCGCGCGGCCGATCCCGACGAGATGGTGGGGCCCGCGTTGTTCCTCGCGTCCGATGCCGCGAGCTTCGTGACCGGCCAGGTCGTCCTGGCCGACGGTGGTCTCGTCCCGCACTGACGCGGGCGAGCAGAACGAGCACTCGAAACCATGGCGATCCTCCTCGGCCTCTGCGTCGCCGCCCTGATCGGCACGGCCGACTTCCTCGGTGGGTTCACCTCGCGCCGCTCGTCGACCGGCTCGGTGGTGTTCACGTCGCAGAGCATGTCGCTCGTCGTGTCGATCGCGGTCGTGTTGGTCTTCGCGGTCCCGCTCGCACCCACCCACGATCTCGTCATCGGCCTCGGGGTGGGTGTGGCCGCGATCATCGGGATCCCGTCGCTCTACCGGGGTCTCGCGGGTGGTCGGATGAGCGTGGTCGCATCGATCAGCGCGATCGGCACGGGGATCATCCCCGTGCTGTGGGCCCTGGTCCACGGCGAGCGGCCGAGCCTGCTCGCGCTCGTCGGTGCCTTCGTGGCGATCGGCGCGGTGATCCTCGTGGCGCGACCCGCTTCCGCCGACGCGCAGCCCGACGGGACCGACGTCCCGAAGCTGCGCCTCCCGGTCGAGCTCGCGTACAGCGTGGTCGCCGGAGTCGCCTTCGGTGTCGCGACGACGCTCTTCTCCGAAGTGAGCAACGATGGCGGCCCGTGGACCGTCATCACGGCCCGACTCGTGACGGTACCGGTCGCGTTCATCGCGGTGGCACTGGTGCTCCGGGGTCCGTTGGTCCCGCACCGTCGTGATCTGCCGTTCGCGCTCGGCGTCGGGTGCGTCGAGGCGGTTGCGAACCTCGTGCTGATGTACGCGTTCCGCGATCACCTCACCTCGGTGGTGGCACCCGTCGCCGCGGTCTACCCGGCGGTGACGGTGCTCCTGGCCCGATCGTTTCTCGGCGAGCATCTCGGTCGGGTCCGTACCGCGGGCCTCGCCCTCACCCTCTTCGGCCTCGTCTTGATCGCGTCGGGCTGATCACCCATAGGCTCCCGCCCGAAGGACCTGCATGTGGAGCGAGCGGAGCCCGTACCGGCTCGGAGCGCGCCGACGAGCGAGTGGAGCAGTCGAGGATGGAGAAGCTGATCTACCTCGTGTGGGGCGACGACGCGGCGCCGCGAGCCGTTGCGGGCCCATCTGCTCGACGAGGTCGGGCCGGCGCTGCTCGGGCTCGGGGCCCGCGGGGTCACGGTGAACGTGCACGACGACGCGGCCGCCGAGGCACCGGCGCCCGTCCCCACGCCCGACGACGAATCACCACTCCTCGCCGAGGTGTCGGTCTGGGTCGATGCCTACGACCGCCGGGGTCCGTTCGAAGCGCTGCTCACCGAGCCGCGCGCCGAGGTCGGCGACTTCGCGGTCGCCGGGTACCTGGTCGTCGAGTCGCTCTACGACGACTACGGCACGACCGAGTGGTCGCCGCCCCGCGACTGGCCCGACGGGCAACGCTCACCCGGTGTGCTCACGGTCGGTCTCATCCACCGACCGGGTGGTCTCGGCTACGACGAGTGGATCGAGCGCTGGCACGGGACGCAGTCGCCCCGGTCGGGCGAGATCCAGCCCCGCACCCGCTACGTGCGCAACGAGGTCGTCCGCGCGCTCACCCCCGGAGCCCCCGAGGTGCACGGCATCGTCGAAGAGGGCTGGCCGTCGGCCGGGCACGTAGCCGACCCGATGTTGTTCTTCAACACCGGTGGCGATCCCGACGCGCTCGGGTCCGCTCGTCGACGAGATGTTGGCGAACGTGAACGCGTGCCTCGACCTCGCCCGGTTCCGGAGCTCGACCATGAGCGAGTACTTCGTGCAGTCGTCGGAGCCGGGGTCGTAGATGCTCAGTAGCCCCGACGAGACGCTGCGCCACCAACTCCCGACGACGTTCGATCACGTCGGCACGAGCGATCCCCGCTTCTACGACCGCTTCTTCTTCGGCATCCACGACCCCGAGGGGCGCCTCTCGCTCCACATCGGGCTCGGGCTCTACACGAACATGAACGTGATGGACGGCTACGTCGCCGCGCTGGTACCCCGGGTCGACGCGGGGGCCGACCAGCACAACCTCCGCATGAGCCGGGCGCTGCGTCCCGACATCGACCGCGTCGGCATCGGCACGTACACGATCGAGATCCTCGAGCCGTTCGTGCGGTCGCGGGTGTCGCTCCCCGGCGGTGAGCACCCCGTCGCGCTCGAGCTCGAGTGGACGGCGACGGCCCCCGCCAAGGAGGAGGAACACCACTTCCGTCGGCTGCGTGGTCGCGTCGCGGCCGACTACCACCGGTACACCATCGTCGGCGAGGCCTCCGGCTGGGTGGAGCTCGCGGGCACGCGTTACGACGTCGACCGCTGGTTCGGCGCGCGCGACCACTCGTGGGGTGTGCGCGAGCAGGTCGCGGGACCCGAGCCGGTCACCGGTCCGCCCGGCTTCGGGATGGAAGGGTTCGGGTACGTCTTCTCCTGGCTCCCGTTCCAGTGCGGCGACCTCCGCGGCCACGTGCAGCTCCAGACGCTCGGCGACGGCACGGTGATCTACCGCGACGGCATCATCCACGGCCTCGACGCGGCCGCGGAGACGATCGTCGACGTGACCCACGAGGTCGACTTCCATCCGGGGACGCGGCAGTTCTCCCAGATCCGCGCCGTGTGGACGACTGCGAGCGGCCGGATCCTCGACGTGGTGATCGAGCCGCTGTCGCGACCGTTCTCGATGGATGGAACCGGGTACGACTGGGGCTTCGCCGACGGTCAGGGCCTCGGCGTGTACCGCGGCGAGCATCACGTGGAGACCGACGTCTACGACCTCTCCGACCCGGAGGCGGTGGTGCGCCCCGATGGTGAGGTGCGACGCCCGATGCACCGCGAGACCCCCGTCCGGGTGGTCATCTCCAGCCGCGACGGCGCTGAGCACCGTGGCGTCGGCCACCAGGTGTTCGTCGTGAGCGGGCCGGTTCCGGCGCTCGGACTGGCGTAGCCCGGGAGGCTGCGCCGGGCCGGCCTGGGTCAGAGGGGCTGGTTGGCGTGGCGCCGCTGGGGCTGGTGGTCGCGCTTGGTCGAGAAGCGGGCGAGCGCGCCGGCGAGGAGCCGACGGGTGTCGACGGGGTCGATCACCTCGTCGACGTAGCCGCGTCGCTCCGCGACCTGCGGGTTGAGGAACGCGGCTTCGTACTCCGACTCCAGCTCCTGGCGACGCTCGAGCGGCCCGGGCTCGGCCTCCGCGAGGCGCAGTTCGCGACCGTGGAGGATCTGCACGGCGCCCGACGCGCCCATCACCGCGATCTGTGCTCCCGGCCACGCCGCGCACCAGTCGTTGCCGATCCCGCGGGAGTCCATCACGATGTACGCACCGCCGTAGGCCTTGCGGAGCACGATGCCGAGTCGGGGGACGGTGGCCGCCGCGTACGCATGGACCAACTGCGCGCCGTACCGGATGATGCCGCGCCACTCGAGATCTCGGCCCGGTTCGTAGCCGGGCGTGTCGACGAAGGTCACGATCGGCAGGTTGAACGCGTCGCACGACTGCACGAACCGCGCGCCCTTGAGGGACGCCGCGATGTCGAGCGTGCCGGCGCGGGCGCGCGGCTGGTTCGCGACCACGCCGATGGGCCGGCCACCGAGCCGCCCGTACCCGATGACGAGGTTCGGTGCGTGGTGCGGATGCAGCTCGAGGAAGGAGTCGGCGTCGACGACGTCGTCGATCACGTCGATCACGTTGTAGGAACGGGTCGCCTCGAGCGGAACGGTCGCCTCCGCGCGCGACGTCGACCGGTCGACCGGGTCGGGGCAGGGGGCGAGGGGAGGGTCGTCGAGGTGGTGATCCGGGAGGTACTCGAGGAGGTGCGCGAGGGTGTCGAGGAGGTCGTCGTCGTGCACCACGAGCGTGGCCAGCCCCGAGGTCGTGGCGTGGACCGTTGCCCCGCCGAGACTGATGGCGTCGGTCGACTCCGCGGTGAACGCCCGGATCTGATCGGGCGCGGTCACGTAGGCGAACGACTCGGCGGTCATCACGACGTGGTCGGCGAGGCCGAGGAGCAGCGCCGGCCCCGAGACGCATGCTCCGGTCACGCCCATGATGATCGGTACGACGCCCGACAGTCCGGCGAGCACCCGGGCGAACCGGCCCCAGGCGTGCAACGCCGACACGCCTTCGGTGATGTCGGCGCCCGATGAGTCGACGGTGATGACGAGCGGCAGACCGAGGTCGCCCGCGATCCGAGCCGCGCGCTCGATGACCGCGCCCGACGCGCTGTCGATCGCGCCGTGGCGTGCGCCACCCTCGATCTCGACCAGCACGACCCGCCTGCGGTCGAGCTCGTAGATGAACGCGCGCACGGCATCGCTGAGTCCGCCGACGATGGGTGTGGCGGTGAAGATCACGAGCGTCGGACTCGGGGCGGGGTCATCGCGTTACTCCGCGGTCCAGGGGGATCACGAGGACGCGCTGGTCTCCTGCCGCGTGGGTGGTGACGTGACCACGTCCCGCGAGATCCTCCACGAGCACGGTCGCGCCGGGATCGAGCTCGCGCCCGGTCGCCGTCGCTCGTCTCGATCGTCACCGAGCCGGTGAGGAACGTCACGAGCTGACGACGGGGTCCCGTGTGCCACGCGGGTGCCTGCTGTCCGGCTTTGACGGTCACGAAGTGCAGACGGTCCACGCGGATCGGGTCGGAGACGACGAGCGGAGCGACTCCCGGCTCCGCCGGTGTGAGGTCTTCGGCCAGCGTGACGGCTTCGAGATGGGATTGTCCGTCGTCGTCGGCCCAGATCCGGAGGTAGTGCACGGGAGCATCATCGCCGCTGGTGACGCGCGTCCCCGGTCATCTCGAGGCGAAGAGGTCGGGAAAGCTGGCGCGCGTCGGGTTCAGGCTGGTAGTCACGGGTCATGGCCGAGGTGGAACGTGAGACCGAGAAGCCGAAGACCTCCACCCGGGAGCTCGACGACGTCCGTACCGCGCTCACCGCCTGGCTCGCGAACCAGCTCCCCGCCGACGCCGGTCCCCAGCTCGGTGAGCTCTCGACGCCCACGAGCGGTGGTATGTCGAGCGAGACGGTGCTCTTCGACGCGACCTGGAACGAATCGGGACGGGGCGGGACCCGTTCTCTCGTCGCCCGCCTCGCCCCGGAAGACTCCGCGGTTCCGGTGTTTCCCCGGTACGACCTCGATCGTCAGGCCCGGGTGATCCGACTCGTCGGTGAGCGCACCGACGTTCCCGTGCCGCGGGTGCGGTGGTTCGAGCCCGACCCGACGCCGCTCGGATCGCCGTTCATCGTCATGGACCGGGTCGAAGGTGCCGCCCCACCCGACGTCATGCCCTACAACTTCGGCAGCTGGCTGATGGACGCATCGCTCGAAGACCAGCGGCGGCTCCAGGACGCATCGGTGCGGATCCTCGCCGAGATCCACGGCGTCGAGGCGACCGACGACGAGCTCGCGTTCCTCGACGGTCGACGCGCCGGGCGACACGCCGCTCCGTCGGCACGTGAACGACCTGGCCGCGTACTACGAGTGGGTGCGCGGCGACGATCTCCGCGTGCCGGTGATCGAGGCCGGCTTCGCGTGGATCGAGGCCCACTGGCCCGAACCTCCGGGCACGGAGCTCGAGACGGTCATCAGCTGGGGCGACTCGCGGATCGGCAACATCCTCTACCGCGACTTCGAGCCGGTGGCGGTGCTCGACTGGGAGATGGCCGCGGTCGGGCCGCGCGAGGTCGACATCGGCTGGATGATCTTCATCCACGACTTCTTCGAGCACGTCGCGCAGCAGATCGAGTTGCCGGGCATGCCGCACTTCATGCGCCGCGACGATGTCGCCGCCACCTACGAGGCGGCCTCCGGGGTCGCGCCGCGCAACCTCGAGTTCTACGAGCTGTACGCCGCACTGCGCCACGCGATCGTGATGGCCCGGGTCACGCTGCGCGGCGATCCACTTCGGCGAGCAGGAGATGCCCGCCGATCCCGACGAGCTCGTGCTGCACCGCGTGCTCCTGCGCGAGATGATCAGTGGGAACGGGAGGGGCGCGTGACCACGATCGGACCCCTGATCCCGGCCGACGAGGGCTTCTCGCACCAGATCCCCGACACGTTCGCGTCGGTGAGCTCGAGCGATCCGTCGTGGACCGAGAAGGTCTGCGCGATGGCTGCGGCGCGCGACGGGAGCCTCCAACTCGGCTTCGGGCTCGGCAAGTACACCAACCGCAACGTGATGGACGCGTACGCGGGGATCTCGCGCGGCGTCGAGCAGGTGACGGTGCGGTCGAGCCGCCGCCTCGCGCCGGAGCCGGAGCTCACCGTGATCGGTCCGATCCGGTACGAGGTGCTCGAACCGATGCAGCGGGTCCGCTTCGCGCTCGATGCCAACGATGCCCAACCGATCGCGTTCGACTGGGTCTTCGAAGCCGCGGTGCCGCCGTTCCTCGAGGATCGTACGAACACCCGCGCCGGGTACCGCGTGTCGTCGGACCTCGTGCGCTACCACCAGATCGGCGTCGGCTCGGGGTGGGTCGAGATCGACGGTGAACGCACCGAGTTCGACTCGCGACTCGTGGGTGTCGACCCGCGACCACTCCTGGGGTGTCCGCTACGACGTCGGCCAGCCCCTCACCGACACCGAGCCGTTCGACATGCTCGCGATCCCCGGTGTGTCGTTCGCGATGATCTGGTCGCCGATCCTGATGGAACGGGCCGACGGTTCCCGGTACGGGATGATGCTGCACTACCAGATCGTCTCCGCGCCCGGGTACGGCAGCAAGAAGGTCATGGGTGGCATCGAGCAGCCCGACGGCCGCTACGATCCCTGGTCCGACCTCGAGCCCGACCTCACCTTCGATCCGGTGAACCGGCGTCTCCGTGGGGGTCGCGTCTTCGCCACGACCGCCGACGGCACGGTTCGCCAGCTCGACATCGAAGTCGTGTCCGACACCGGCTTCCACCTCGGCGCCGGTCTCTACTTCGGCTTCGACGGGCATCACCACGGCGAATGGCGCGGCGACCTCCACGTCGAGGGCGAACGCATCCCCGACTGCAGCGACCGCGCCGCGGCCGAGCGCCTCCACCAGATCCGCGACACCGTCGTCCGGGTGACCGACACCAGCCCCGAAGGCGGTGGCGCCGTCGGCTACGGCAACTGCCAGCCGATCATCACCGGCGGCGTCGCCGAGCTCGGCCTCACCGCCGACACCACCTTCATCTAGCCGCGAGAGAGCCCGTCGAACTGAGTCACGCCGCGCGGGATGCGCCAGGTGGGTCGAGGGTTCGCTTTCCGGTGACGGGGTCGGGCGGGCTGAGGCGCCAGCCCTCTGTTTTTCGACGATGGTCGGGCGAGCACAACCAGGCGAGGTTCCAGCGGGCGGTCGGCCCGCCCTTCGCGAAGTCGACCTCGCAGTGGTCGAGCTCGAGGTAGTCCCGGCTCGTGCATCCTTCGATGGAGCATTCTCGGCCGCTGACGATCATCGCGGTCCGCAGCTCGGCCGGGATGTGCCGGCCGAAGTGCGCCACTGTCGTGATGCCCTTGCCCTTCTTGATGATCGCGGTGACGAACGCCTCCCGGAGAATCTCTCGGACCCACTGTGCGTTGACCGGGCCGACGCCCGGGATCTCACAACGCTCGCCCGGCAGCGCGTGCCCGCGCGTGAGCGCTTCGTGGTCGATCACCACGTGGACGGTGGCTCCGACCGGCTTCTTGGCAGAGTCCTGATCACCCATCACCAGCTGCGCGAGCGCGTCGGCCGCGTAGGCGTCGTGACCTTCGCGCGCACCGTCGCGCCGCTTGGCTCGGAACACCTTCTTGGTCTGTTCGTCGATCGCGGCCTTCACGCCACCGCCGACCTCGGGGGTGAGGCGGAAGCGGCCTTCGAGCATGCCGTCGGTCGCGGTCCACATCTTGAGCGACCGGGCTGCATGCTGACGCTTCGACCGGGCGGTCGAGTCCTCGACCCGGGCCCGCACCTCCACGCACGCATCGTTCAGCCGGGTCATCCCTTCGTCGGCGCGCCCGATGAGCTCGGCCTGGGAGCTGGGGTCGTGTACCGCCACGTTCGCGATCAGTTCCGCCTGGCGGGCCGACAACCGGCCCGCGGCCACAGCCGCCTGGGTCTCGGGCAACGATTCCAGCTTGTTGGCATTGTCGATCGCCCGCTTCGCCTCACCGGTGCCGACGCCGGCGACGCGGCCGCAGAACTCGGCCGCGCTGCGATCACCGTGACGGACGTGGGCCTGCGTGTCGGCGACGCGCTTGGCGACCCGCCCGGTCATCCCGTCGGCGAGCCGGGTGATGGTGCCGAGCTCCTCCATGAGCTCGACGGCTTCGCGCCCCGAACAGCCCGCATCGAAGCTGCGGGCAGCAGCCTCGAGCGCAGAACGAGCGGCGACCAGGTGCTTCTTCATCTACCGCCATTGTCCCAGGAGGGTGGGACAGTGATCCCCAGGACTCAGCTGGGCAGCGGGAGCTGCGGGCCGCGTCCGGTCATCTGGTGGAAGATGCGGCGTTGGCCTTCGGCGTCGTACTCGGGTGCGCTGTGGAACAGGGCGCGGTTGTTCCAGAGCACGAGCTGGTTCTGCCGCCACGGGATCGGGACCCGGTTGTGGGGATTGCCGGTGACGTGGTCGAGCAGGCGCTTGCAGATCGCGGATCGCTCGGGATCGGGCGTGCGGTCGGCTTGCACGACGTCGCTCGCGTCGAAGAACAGCGACTTGCGACCCGTGCGCGGATGGGTGATGACCACCGGTACCGCGACGGGTGGATAGTTCGGGATCTCGGAATCGGGGATCGGGGCCATGTGTCCCTCGGAGTTCGCCGCGAGCCAGCGTTGCGACGAGACGAAGTCGGAGTGGACGACCAGGTCGGCGATCTCCTCCTTGGTCTCGTCGTCGAGCAGGTCGTACGCGAGCGTGCTCGACGCGAACCAGGTCACCGATCCGGTGGTCGGCAACTCGACGCAGAACAGCGACGACACGTACCCGGGCGGATCCCAGCCGGCACCGTCGATGTGCCACCCCATGCCGATCTTGTTGTGGAAGCCGATCGGCTCGCCCGGCTCGACCACGTTGCTGAGGAGCAGGATCTTCGGGTAGCCGGGGAGGTTGAGGCCCCACCCGTTGTCGGCGTCGGCGATGTCGGGATGGAGGATCTGCATCGTCCGGATCTCGTCGTCGGGAGTCAGCGGTTGGTCGGGGAACACGAGGAGGTCGTAGAGGTCGAACGCATCGCGGATCGCGTCGGCCGCTTCGTCGCCGACGGGAACCGTGAGATCGATCCCGCGCACCTCGGCGCCGAACGGTGCGGGCAGGGGTCGGAACTCGATCCGGTCGGTGCCGGCTTCGATGGTCGTGACGTGGCTCCAGGTGAACGTCGTGGTCATGCTCAGCTCCCCGAGTCGGCTGGTTTCAGGTTGGCGAGATCGACGGTCTGGATCACCGCGCGTTGGTGGCGGAAGCCGGTGATGTCCTCGCGGACCGCGAAGTCGTCGGTGATGTCGACGAGCCCGATGTAGGTCCCGCTGTCGACGAGGGAGCCACCTGCGAGCGCGTACTTCTCCGTGATGGTCGTTTCGTCGGTGGCCGCGAGGCCTTCGTCCATCAGGGTGTCGGCTTCGGGCGTTCCACCGCTCACCCAGTTGAGGAACCCGTCGGTGCGGGAGTAGATGCGGATCCAGGTGTCGGGATGGGCCGCGTCGGGGTTGAGCGAGCCGACGTAGAGGTCCGGTTGCTCATCGGGCGGGAGGTCGACGAAGCCGAATGCGGTCGAGAGCGGAACCGGCTCGACCTTCGGCTTCAGGCCCGCGTCGCGCAGCACCGAGGCGACGTAGTCGGCGACGTTGCGGTCGGTGGCGTTCTCCGACGTCGTACCCACCGTCACCGATCGTTCGTTCTCGGGGAGCTGCTGCACGAGCGCCTGCAGGGCCGATGGGTCGTACACCGGGTCGTCGGCGGAACGAGGGTCGTCGAAGGTTCCGCCCGGGTAGTAGTTCGTGGAGATCGAACCGCGGCCCCGGAAGAAGTCGTTCAGGATCTTCTCCTTGTCGACGGCCTGGCGCAGCCCCTGGCGGAGTGCGGGGTCCTGGAACGGTCCACTCTTCGGGTTCACCTCGATCCAGGTCTTGAAGACGACCGGGAACGACTCGACCCGGAAGCCGTCGGTGTCCTCGTAGCGGTCGATCGCGGTCGGGGGTTGCGAGTGGATGAAGTCGAGGTCACCGCCCTCGAGCTCGAGCTGCTGGGTCGAGGCGTCGGGCATGATCTTCATCACGAGCTTCTCGTAGTACGGCTTCGGGCCCCACCACTCGTCGTTGCGCGAGAGCACGTACTGCTGTCCCCGCGTCCACTCCGACAGCTGGTACGGACCCGTGCCGGCGGTGTGCGTCTCCAGCCACTCCCGGCCGAGGTCGTCACCCTCGGAGTGTTCCTCGATCGCGGTGGGACTCACGACCTTCGGGCCGTAGGGCGCAGCGAGGTAGTCGAGGAACGGCGAGGTCGGGGTCGAGAGGTTGACCACCAGGGTCTGCGGATCCGGCGTCGCGTAGCCGGCGACGGTCTCGAGCATGTACGAGGGCCCCTCGCCGATCGCGGTCCGGCGTTCGAAGCTCTGCTGCACCGCGGTCGAGTCCATCGGGGTGCCGTCGGCGAACACGACGTCGTCGCGCAGCGTGAAGGTGTACGTGAGACCGTCGTCGCTCACCGTCCATGCCGTCGCCAGCGCGGGTTCGATTGCAACGCCGGCGCCGTACTCGTACCGGACGAGCCCCTCGTAGGCACTGGTGGTGATCTGCAGACCCTCGCCGGAGTAGAAGACGTCGGGGTCCGGCTCCTGGGAGTCGGCGAAGAACGCCGTGCTGAGCGTGCGCGCGTCACTCGTGTCGCCCCCGCTCGAGTCGTCGGTCGAGCTTCCGCACGCCGCGAGCACCAACGCGGCGATGATGAGCATCGCGACGACCGCGACGGAGCGCTCGACGGCGTGACGCGTACGGCGACGTTCGGGGGTCGGGGTCATGCACCCAGTCTCGGGCCCACCGAGTTATCTTGTCAATGACCTAAATTGTATCGAAGTCGTGACCGGAGGCTGACTGTGGGCGAGCCGCGCGTGAGGCGGGCCAAAGGTGCGGAACGCATCGCGGAGGTGCTCGCCGCGGCCGAGGCGCTGCTCGGTCGGCGGGGAGTGGAGGGCATGAGCCTGCGGGCGGTGGCCGACGAGGTCGGCATCAGCGTGGGCAACCTGCAGTACTACTTCCCGACGCGGGCCGCACTGCTCGACGCGGTGTTCGAGCACCAGGCCAAGGTCTTCAACGAGGAGTTCGCCGCCCTCCTCGACCCCGACGACGGGCCACGCGAGCAACTCGAGACGCTCGTCGACTACTGGTTGGGTGAGCAGTACACGCTCGGCCAGAGTCTCTTCTGGCACCTCTGGGCGATCAGCCCCCACGACGAAGACGCGCGGCGGATCATGGAACGTGTCTACGGCGCGACCGCGACCCAGATGTCGGCTTGGCTGCGCGAGATCCACCCGGCGCTGTCCCGCGGCGACGCGCTCCGGCGGGCCGGCGCGATCACGAGCCTCATCGAGGGATCCGGACTGTTCGTCGGCTACGGACGGGAACCCCGCCGGGAGCACCTCACGCTCCAGGCCGAGATCCGACTCGACGTGTTCGCGATCGTCGACCGGCCGCCGACCACGCGTCCTCGGAAGTAGCTCAGGCGCGCTTGCCGCCGTCGACCTTGAGCACGTGGCCGTTCACGTGGCTCGCATCGCTCGAGGCGAGGAAGGCGATCACGGCCGCGACCTCTTCCGGACGACCGATCGCGCCGAACGGCAGGATCGTCGCGGTGATGAGATCCATGTCGGCGCCCTCTGGCGGCAGGAAGCTGCCGACGATCGGGGTGTCGATCGGACCCGGGGCCACCGCGTTCACCCGGACCCCTTCCGCGGCGTGGTTGACCGCGAGCGTGCGGGTCAACGCGACGACGCCACCCTTCGACGCCGCGTAGGGGGCCTGGTAGGGCGTGGCGTCGGTGGCTGCGGTCGACGCGGTGTTCACGACCGCGCCCTGCGACGCGACGAGGAAGGGCAGCGCCGCCTGGCACACCAGCCAGGTGCCGATCAGGTTGACGCCCAGGATGCGGTCCCACTGTTCCAGCGTGACGTCGGCGTCGAAGCCCCAGGTGCCGATCCCGGCGACGTTGCACACCGCGTCGAGACCACCGAGGTCGCCGGCGACCGCCTCGACCAGGGGCCGGACCGCGTCGCGGTCGAGGAGATCGAGCGGATACGGCGCGGCGCGGCCGCCCGACGCGGCGATGGACGCGACCGTGGCGGTGAGCCCCACGGTGTCGACGTCGACGCAGGCGACCGTCGCCCCTTCGGCTGCGAGCCGCACCGCGGTGGCGGCGCCGATTCCGGAGGCCGCGCCGGTGACGAGCACGTTCCGGTCGTCGAATCGACGACCCGTCGGCTCAGTCACGCCGGAACTCGGGGATCACGTGCTTGCCCATCAGCTCGATGGTCTGGACGACCGACTCGTGGGAGACGTTGTAGGGATTGACGAGGCAGAGCAGGAGATCGGCACCGGTCGACTCGTATGCCTTGCAGAGCTCGATCACGTCGTCGGGGTCGCCCGCGACGACGGCCTTCATGTCGAGCAGGTTCTCGAGCGTGACCTCCTTGATCACCTCTTCCATCTCGATGACCGGCTGGAGGTACTCGTAGGTGCCGAGCTCGCCCTTCATCTCGGCGATCCACTTCGGGACCGACGCGACCATCGCGGCCGACTGCTGCAGATACCACTCGAACGATTCGCGCGACACCGCGTACGACTCCTCGCGCGTCGGCGCGCAGTTCACCATCGTGAAGACCGCAGCGCGGTCGTTGATCTTCGCCGGGATCGGGTCGGTGCAGTTCGCGATGCCCTCGCGGTACACCCCGAGCCGGCGGGCCAGTTCCTCCGGCGGAGTTCCCACGCTGAACGACAGGAGCCCGAGTCCGAGCTCACCCATCATGCGGTGGCCGTCTTCGCTACCCGTCGCACCCCACATGGGTGGGTGAGGATCCTGGAGCGGCTTCGGTTGCACGCGACGCTTCGGCATCGACCAGTACTCGCCGTCGAACTCGTGCTCCTCGTTGACCCAGCAACCGACGATGTGGCGTAGCGCCTCCTGCCACATCGGACGCGTCTCCGCGGGATCGACGCCGAAGCCCTCGAGCTCGATGCGGGTCGACGACCGGCCGGTACCGAACTCGACTCTGCCGTTGCTGATGAGGTCGAGCACCGCCGCCGACTCCGCCGACCGCACCGGGTGGTTGTACGGCTTGGGCGCGAGCCGCACTCCGTAGCCGAGCCGGATGTTCTCGGTCCGCGCCGCGATCGCGCCGTAGAGCACTTCTGGGTTCGAGCAGTGGGAGTACTCCTGGAGGAAGTGGTGCTCCACCGTCCACACGCTGTCCCACCCGAGCTTGTCGGCGAGCACGGCCTGCTCGAGCGTGTCGTGGAAGGCCTTGCGCTCGCTGTCGGGGTTCCACGGTCGGGGGACCGGGATCTCGTAGAACAGCGCGAACTCCATGGAACCCCCAGGGTCGTCGGTCGGTGAGCGGCAAGAGCCGGAAGACGAAGAGCCAACCTAGGCAGTATCAGGCGTCGGCGCGCTCCCGCCACTCCGCCCAGGTCAGGTCGCGGCCGATGTAGCGAGGGCGGGTCAGCGGCCACTCGTTCGCGATCCACACCGGGATGGCGATCTCCAGCACGGCTTCGAGGTCGGACCCGACCATCGCGTCGACGACCCACCAGCAGATCTCGGCGTCGGCACCGTCGAACTCGGGCGGATCGATGTAGACGCACCCGAGCAGCGCCCGCTCGTCGGCGTCGAAGATCGCGTAGTTGAAGGACTCGTGGGCCTCGATCTCGCGTGCGTGACGGTCGAGATCCTCACGGTCCTGCTCGAAGGTCATCGTGTCGGGCGGCCAACCCCACGCTTCGCCGAAGATCTCCCAGAGCCGCGGTCGCGAGTGCATCACCGCCGGGTAGTCGAGCTCCACGTCGTCGGCACGGATCGGCCGGAGGTGATGGCCGGTCGGCAGGTCGAGCCGGGTCGGGTGCTCGAAGTCGGGCGGGAGCCACGGGTCGCCCGTTGACGGTTCGGGCGTCGACGGGTCGGTCATCCGAGCTCCTCCACCAGGGTGCGGGTGATCTGCTCGACGTCGGCGTCGCCGGCGACGAGTCCGTGGGTCCAGTCGGTGCACCCGGTGGTCACCACGGTGCCACCGCCCTCGTGCCGGTAGGTGCCGAGCACGGCGTGGCCGGCTGCGAGCTGTGCCTGGGCGGCGGGCGAGTCGTCGCCGAGCACGCAGAACGCGTTGAACTCGAGCTCCGACCGGTCGCCCTCGCGTACCGGTCGCAGGCTCGATGCCCGATCGAACGACGCGGCGGGCGCGGTGGCGAGGATCTCGAACGACACGGGCGTGCCACCCACCCCGGTCGGCACCGGGAGGCCGTCGACCATCGTGAAGTCGCACCCGTCGCACTCGTAGCCGACGACGGTCGCGTCCGCGCCGAGCAGGTCGCCGTACTCGAGACCGGTCCCGGCGAAGAGCCAGTGCCCGGGACGGTGGATGGTGTAGCCGCCGGCGCCGCGTGGAACCCGGGAACCGATCCGCGAGTACCCCCGCGCGTGAACGACACGCCGGTGAGCGCCGCTTCCGGCCGACCCGTCACCGGATGCGCCCAGAGCGTCGTGGTCGTCGCAGCGGCGTCGGTTCCATGCACCGGGTCGTCTTCGAATCGTTGCTTGTAGGCGATCATCGTGGCGCCACCGTCTTCGATGCGGACCTGCCAGTAGCAGGTGTTGCCCGACAGGAACGCGACATTGCCGCCACCGTCGAGATGCCGTTCCACGGTGTCGCGCTGGGGCGCCGACCAGTACTCGTCGTGGCCGACGCTCAGGAGGAGTGTGCAGCCTTCGACGACCTCGGGGCGGAGGTCGAGGTCGGCACTGGTCGCGACATCGAACTCGTAGCCGGCGCGCTCGGCCCACGCGATGAACGGCTCCTCGTAGTTGGGCCAGCCCGCGCTGCCGGCCCATTCACTGAGGCCGTTGAGGATGAGATAGCCGACGTGCGTCGTCTGGCTCGGGTCGGGCGGGTTCGTCACCGCGACCCGACGCCCGGCCCCCGGCGGCTTCTCGAGCAACCCGGGCGCCATCGGGCGCTCGAACGACGCCTGCGTCGCGCCGGTGTAGGTGTTCGCGCCGCCGAAGTCGTTGTACGCGTTCCAGGTGTTGGTCGAGAGCGGCAGGAGGATCCGCTTCGTGGTTCCAGGCGCCGGTCGTACGACGAAGTACGCAGTGGTGCGCGCGACGACGTCGCGGTCGTCGACCCCTTCGAGCGCGACCTCGTAGTAGCCCGACGGCCAGCTCTGCTCGGTCGCGAGCTCGACGGTCGTCGGCCAACCGCAACCGGTCGCGACCGCGTCGACCGGCGTCGACCGGCGCTCGACCCGCACTCCCTCGACCCGGCTCGCGACGACGCGCTCGGCACCGACGCGCGTCACGGTGACCCTGACCGGTCCGGGCGATCCGGCCGACGCGTGGAGCCGAACCGCCTCCCCCGGGACCACCGACTGCGGCGTGCAGTATGCGAGTAGTTGCCTCGCCACGGATCAGAGCCTCTCCGGCGATCGCGGCAGGTCGAGTTGGATCACACAGACGTGCAGCGCCAGCAGTGCCGGATCAGTCTTCCGTTCCCGATTCCAACCCACGCGTCGGCTCCCGCTCCTGTGCGCCTCGTCGCTGGGGGACCGAGTGGTCCCAATCTGCGAGCAGCGTACGCACTCCGGTGACGAGCGGCAGTGGCTGGTCGAGCATCACGTGGTGGTGCGCGAGCGGGACCTCGATCACCGGGGCGACCCGGCCGAGCTGTTCGTACATGTACGCCCCGATGTCGGGCGTGACGAGCCCGAACTGCGAGCGGAACAGCGCCACCCGACACGTGACCCGGCGCAACAGGTCTCCCGTCGGGACGGGTCGATCGAAGATCCGGGGATCGAACTTCCACGACCAGCCTCCGTCGACCTCGTGCAGCGATGTCCGGGCGATGTGGTCGAGCACGTAGGGGAGCGAGGTCGGTTGGTCGGGAACGGTGCGGAAGTGCGCGAGTCCGTCGTCGAGGGTCGGGTAGACGCGCAGCGGTCCGAACGCGGCTCCTTCGGCGTGGGCTTCCTCCTCGGGTGCGGGTCGACGCACGGGGGAGTCGAGCACGACGATCCCCGCGAGGCGATCGCCGTGCTCGGCCGCCGCGGTGATCGCGACCCATCCACCCATGCTGTGGGCGACGACGACGGGCGGCCCGACGACCCCGGCGTGGTCGGCGACGGCGACGACCTCGCGGGCCCAGGTCGAGGTCGGGTACCGGTCGCGGCGACCGCTGTCTCCGTGGCCCGACAGGTCGAGGGCGACGACACAGCAGTCGGGGGCCAGCAGCGGCGCGACGTGGTCCCACCAGTGGGCCTGGGCGGCACCTCCGTGGACCAACACGATCCCCGGTCGTCCGGGCCGACCCCAGCGCGTGTAGTGGATGTCGCATCCGTCGACGCTCGTGCTGTCGTCGTGGTGAGGCGCGGCGAGGGATTCGAGGAACCATTCGGGGGCGGGCACGCCCCCATGCTCACACGCCCACCGTGTCCACGAGCGCCGCAGAACGCGCGACCCCACGCGCGCCGCGGGGCGGGGCCCTGTTCGTGGACGCTGACCGTAGCGACGTCACGCGCGCTCGGTGGCCGCCGGGGACCTCTTTCCCACGCGCCCACCCGTTTCGTCATTTCCCCGTTGACAGCGCCGCCTCGGCTGACGATCCTCGCGCGAGCTCCTCATCGGATTGGTTGGAGGGTTCGGACGGCGAGTCGATTGGCCGACTCGTCGTCCGGAACCCGATTCCGGTCGGCCGAGCTCCGGGACTTGGCTCAGGACCGAGCGAGCACGGGACCCGCCACCTCCCACCACGCGTCGATCGTGGGGACCGGGTCGTCGACCGCGGGGCCGAACACGAAGAGACCGCGCGTCGGGCAGCTGGCGCCGATCTCGACGAGCACCGGCCGCAGGTGCACCTCCACCGCGAGCGCGTGGTCGGCACTGCCGCCGGTCATCATCGGCACGGTCGTGAGCCCGCCGAGCTCGTCGTGGCCGAACTGGTCGAGGAACAACTTCAAGAGCCCGGTGTACGCGGCCTTGTACGTCGGGCTCGCGATCACCAGACGACCGGCGGCGAGCACGCGAGCTTTCAGCTCGGCCACGACCGGCGATCCCCAGCCCATGAGGTCGGGGCCGTGGTCGGCGAGGTCGATCACGTCGACCGGTTCGCCGAGCCGGGTCGCCACCAGCTCCCCGGCGATCCGGGTACGCGATCCCGCCTGGGGGTTCCCGACGACGAGCGTGACGGGCTGGGGTGTCGCGGAAGCGGGCGTTGCCGCCGAGGCCGTGGGGGTCATGGCCAGAGCAAACCACACCGTGGCGCCGGATCGGGAGCCGCGACGCGTCTCCTCACACGGCCGAAACCGAGGAGTAACGATCGGGTGACAGATTTTCCGCCGTGGCCCTCGAGCTCGGTGTGTTCCTGCCCGTCGCGAACAACGGTTGGATCCTCTCGCCGAGCGCTCCTCCCGCGCCGCCGACGTTCGCGCTGAACCGCGCCATCGCCGAGGAGGCCGAGCGGCGTGGATACCACTTCCTCCTCGGCCAGTCGGTGTGGCGCGGCCACGGGGGTGCGACCGACTTCTGGAACTCGAGCCTCGAGTGCTTCACGATCATGACCGCGCTCGGCGCGGTCACCGAGCGGCTCGGGATGGTCGCCTCGGTGCAACCGCTGCTGTACCCACCACCCGTCGTCGCGAAGATGGTCGCCACCGCCGACGACGTGACCGGTGGACGGTTCGGGATCAACGTGGTCGCCGGCGCGAACCAGAGCGAATACGAGCAGATGCACGCGATCCTCCCCGACTGGGGGAGCATCCGGTACGACTACGCCAGCGAGTGGATCGAGGCGGTCAAGCGGCTCTGGAGCGACGAGGCGAGCGTGACGATGCAGGGCCGTTGGCTGGAGCTCACGGACTGCATCTCGCGACCGAAGCCGCTGCGGACACCCCACCCCCCGGTCGTGTGCGCGGGAACGTCGCCGCGGGGAATGCGCTTCGCGATCGAACACGGGACCCACGCGTTCATCGGCGCATCGGATCTCGACGAGCTCGGAGCGATCAACACGCGCTACCGGGAGGCAGCGGTCGAACAGGGCCGCACCATCAAGACGTACACCGCGATCCACTACATCATCGGCGACACCGACGCCGAGGCGCAGGCCGAGGTGCAGCGCTACCGCGACGATCCCGACTCCGCGGCGATCGCGGATCTCGTCGGCGAGTACTCCCGCGAGGGAGCAGGTGCGTCGCTGCGGTCGACGATCGTCGATGCAGGCGAGCACGTGTTCTTCGGCGGGGTGACAGCCGGGAGCCCGGCCACGATCGCCGACCACGTCGCCGGCGTTGCCGACGCCGGCCTCGACGGCCTCCTCGTGATCTTCACCGACTGGTTCGGTGGCATGGCCCGCTTCTCCGACGACGTGCTCACCCGCCTCCCCGGGCTGATCGCCGGTCCCGAGGTCGACTGGGCCGCCCCCACCCCCGTCCCCGCCTGACCACCCGGAGAGGAGCGGAGCGGGCGGACACTTCGGGGGCGTCGCAGTCCGGCGGTCAGCCGGCGGAGCGGTCGACCATGCAAGGAGTCCGGCGGGGTGGGGCTGCCGTGCGAGGATGCGCGATGGCCGCGGACACCTCGGAACCCCCGCGCGCAGTGAGTCGGCGCTCCTGGCGGGCGTACCTTCCGCGTCCCGAAACCGAGCTACCGGCGGCCGAGCGGCCCACGGGCGCCGCGGCTCGGATGGGCGCCGCGACCCTCGCGTCGCGGGGCATCGGGTTCGTCCGGGTGTGGATGATCACGGCGGTCCTCGGGACGACCTACCTCGGGAACAGCTACCAGGCGACCACTTCCGTCTCGAACGTCTTGTTCGAGCTGTTGGCGGCGGGAGCACTGTCGGCGGTGCTCGTGCCCACGTTCGTCGAGTTGCTCGACTCCGGCGACAAGGAGGAGGCGGAGCGGGTCGCGTCGGGACTGCTCGGCGTGGCGGCCGTCGGGCTCGGGCTCGTCGCCATCGTCGGCATGATCTGTGCGCCGTGGCTGGCGAGCGTGCTCAGCAACGGCGCACCGGCCGGCCCGATCGCCGACCGCCAACAGGCCCTCTCGACGTTCTTCCTCCTCTTCTTCATCCCTCAGATCGTGTTCTACGCGTTCGGGACGGTGGCGACGGGTGTGCTCTATGCGCAGCGTCGGTTCGTCATCCCCGCGCTCGCCCCTGTCGCCAACACCGTGATCGTGGTCATCGCGCTCGGGGATCTTCCACGTCGTGCACCCCGGCACGAACCTCGAACTGACGCTCTCCGAGAAGCTGCTCCTCGCGGTGGGTGCCACCCTCGGGGTGCTCGCGTTCTGCGGTGTCCCGGTCGTCGCCGTGCTGCGCTCGGGGTTCCGGCTCCGGGCCACGATCCGTCGTCCCGACGCGCGGTTGCGGCGCATGCTCAACCTCTCGACGTGGGCCGTGTTGCAGCACATGGGGATCGGGATCCTGCTGGCCGCGTCGATCGTGATGGGGAACCAGGTCGAGGGCGGCGTGGTCGCCTACCAGTTCGCATTCGTCGCCTTCATGGCCCCGTATGCGATCCTGGCCCAGCCCGTGCACACCACCATCCTCCCTTCGCTCTCGATCGACGCGGCCGCCGGCGACCACGACACGTTCGCGGGTCGGGTGCGGTGGGCGTTCGAGAGCCTGTGTCTCCTCACGTTGCCGGTGTCGGCGATCATGGCCGCGCTCGCGCTGCCCGCGATGATCGTGATCACCGTGGGCCGCAGCAGCGACGCCGACCTGCTCGCCGCTGCGCTCGCATCACTCGCGATCGGGCTCCTCCCGTACAGCGCGTTCCTGCTGTTCGCCCGCGCGTTCTACGCGCTCGGCGACAGTCGGACGCCTGCGGTCGTGGCGCTCGTCACCGCGTGCGCAGGCGCCGCGGTGATGGTGGTCGGCGCGCTCGCGTTCCACGGTGCCGCCGTCGTCGCCGCCCTCGGCATCGGCAACACCGTCGCCTACGTCCTCGGGGCCGGGGTGCTCGCCGTCGTGCTACGCCGCCGACTCGATCGTCGCATGGTGCCCCGATCGGTGTGGAAGCCGCTGGTGTTGTCGATCGGGATGGGTCTCGTGCTCTGGGCCGTGGAGCGCGCCATCGCACCCGAAGGCCGACTCGCCACCCTCGTGGTGCTGGTCGTGCTCGTGGCGTTGGCCGGCGCGGCGTACCTCGGCCTGCTCCGCGTGCTCTCCTCGTCGCGCGACGGCACCGGGCCGGCACCCGGTGCGGTGATCTCCGCGGCACCCGGGTCGGAACCGGTCGGCGTGACGATCGAGGAGACCTCAGCGCTCGACCCCGACCTGGCCGAGGACCTGTGACGCGGCCCCGGTCGGTGTGCGCCGCCGCACTCGTCGGCGTGCTCGTGTCCCTGCTCGTGCTGGGCGGGGTGGCCGCGGCCGCTCCCCCGAGCCCGGCCGCGGAGCGTGTCGGGCGCGTGCTGGTGATCTCGCTCCCGGCGGTCACCTGGGCCGACCTCGAGGCCGCCGACGCTCCGAATCTCGACCGGCTCTTCGGGTCGTCGGCGCTCGCGAACCTGCTCACCCGGGCGGGTGGGAAACGCTTCTCGCTCGGCAACGGGTACACCACGATCGGCGCGGGGACCCGCGCGGTGGCTCCCGACCGGGTGGCCGGCGAGGGCTACGACGCGTCGGAGGAGATCGAAGGTGGTACCGCCGCCGAGGTGTTCGCCCGTCGGACCGGCGTGCGGGTCGACGACGGTCTGGTCCAACTCGGGGTCGAGGAGATCATCCGGGCCAACGACGAAGCGCTCTACGACGCGTCGGTCGGCGCGCTCGCCGACGCGCTCGCCGCCAACGGCTCAGGTCGGGCCGTGATCGGCAACGCCGACAGTTTCGAAGCCGGCTCGGTCGAGGCCGGGGTCCCCGAACGACTCCGCCCGGCGGTGGTCGGCCTGATGGGTTCCGACGGCACCGTCCCCGCAGGACGCGTCGACGACGGACTGCTCCAGGAGGCCCCGCGTGCACCGTTCGGGGTGCTGCTCGCTCCTGGCTCGGTGGAGCGTGCCTTCGTCGAGCGCTTGGGACGCCGAACCCGGGGTGGTCCTCGTCGAGGGGTCCGATCTGCTGCGGGCCGACGAATACCGGTCGTTCACCGATGTCGGCACCGCGCGCCGCCAACGCAATCGCGCCATCGCCCACACCGATGAGATCATCGGCCGGTTGTTGGATCACGTCGATCCCTCGCGCGACGCCGTCGTGGTCACGGCACCACTCGCGTCGCGGGCGTCCGGGGGTCTCGCCGTCGCGGCGGTCCGTGCGCCCGGCGTGGAACCCGGCCTGCTGAAGTCGGGGACGACCCGGAGGTCCGGGTTCGTCGACGTGGTCGATGTCGCCCCCACGATCCTCTCGCTGCTCGGCATCGATCGACCGGACACGATGGAAGGCCGGGTCATGTCGGTCGCGAGCCCATCCGGTGTATCCAGCATGGCGGGCACCGGCGCGGGTCGAGTCGACGACCTGATCCAGTCGAGCCGCGACAGCGTGTTCCGCGACAAGCATCAGGGTGCGGTCGCGCTCGTGCTGGTGCTGCTCTGCGCGGCGCTGGCGTTCGGCGCGGCTCTTGCGCTCAGCCGGTTCCGGCGGGCGCTCGTGCTGGTGGAGTGGGGCGCGTTGGCCGTGCTCGGTTTCCTGCTCGCGACCTTCCTCGCCGCTCCGCTCCACTTCGTCGATCGGGGCGCGGGCGCCTACTGGCTCTTCCTGCTCGGTGCCGCAGTCGTGTTCGCCGGACTCTGCACCCTCGTCGGCCGCCGCAGCTTCTGCGACGCACTGCTCGTGGCTCTCGGGCTGACGGTCGTGGCGCACGTCGGCGACCTCGTGACCGGCGCGCACCTCGAACTGAACACCGTGTTCGGCTACTCGGCCACGGTCGGGATCCGCGTGGCGGGCGAGGGGAACCTCACCTTCTCCATCCTCAGTGCTGCCACGCTGCTCTTCGCGGGACTGTTGGCGTGGCGGGTCGGCGGTGCGCTCGGGCGGGTGGTCGCGATCTCGACCCTGGTGGTCGTGCTCCTCGTGATGATGGCGCCGATGTTCGGTCAGGACTTCGGCGCGTCGGCCGCTGCGCCCGGATTCGCGCTCCTGGTCTGGCTCCTGCTCGGCCGCAAGCTCCGGTGGCGCACCGTGGTCGCACTCGCCGGGGTCCTGGTGGTGTCGGCCCTCGCGATCGGCTTCCTCGATCTGTTGCGGCCCTCCGACGACCGCACCCACGTCGGCCGCTTCTTCGAACAGGTCGGCCGGGAGGGCCTCGGCGGCCTCCTCCTCGTGGTCCGGCGCAAGGCGGGCGCCAACATCGCCTCGTTCGGGACCACCGTGTTCGTCTGGATGATCCCGGTCGCGATCGGGTTCGCGGTGATCTACCTGCTCGTCGCGAAGCCGGGAACCGTCGCCGGGCTCGTGCGTCGGATCACCACGTTCAAGGCGACGATGCTCACGGTGTGCGTCACCGCCGCGCTCGGCTACCTCATGAACGACTCCGGGGTCGCGATCCCGGCGATGATGGCGGTCATCGTGGAGTGCGCCGTCGTCTTCCTCGTGGTCCGGGAACAGCGCCGGGTCCCTGATCCGAGTCCGATCGGCGAGGCCGCCCGCCGCGAGCTCGGGCTACGCGGACGCCTGGCCCGAAGTCGCGCGGCGCGAGCCAGTCGGGTAAGGCGATGCCGAGCGGCGACAGTTGCGCCGCGAGCGCCGCGTTCGGCGCTGCGAAGCGGGCGGCGAGCCCGTCACGAACGTCGTCGGCCACGTTGTCCTGGGCCTTCTGTCCGTTCACCCGGTAGTACAACGCCCGCATGCGGCGCTTCAGGCCCATGTGGCGGCGGAGGAACGCCTCGAAGCGATCGTTCCCGGTGAGCGCGATCCGCTGGAGCGCCCCGCTCTTGAACCCCGTCGTGCGGTTCTCGGAGCTGAGGCCGTCGGCGTCGATGCCGTCGGGGTCGATCCCGAGCCACTCGGCGACGCCCTGCAGCTCGGGGAGCGCGTTGCGGGTCATGTCCTCGAAGAAGAGGAACCGCACCCGGTCGGGCCCGAACTGCTCGAGCCAGGCCGGGACGAACTCCGCGTAGCAGCTGCCCCGCACGGCCATGTACTTCTCGTTGTCGGGATCACCGAAGTCGGCGTCGGACAGCCGGTCGGCCGCGGCGAGGTACTCGGTGATCGTGAGCTCGGCGGGGAACCGCAGGCGCACCTTCTGGTAGCGGAAGAAGGAGATCGCCCGGTTCACCGGCTCCCGAAGGATCACGAGGATGCGCGGGTCGGGGAGAGCGTCGTCGATCGCCCGGGCCACGGCCGCGCCCCCGTAGAGGTACGACGGCGTGGCCTCGAGGCGCACCGCGCCGGGCGCGGCGTCGGCGAAGTACGCGTCGTACACGGAGATGGGTTCGAGCGGCTGCCCGTACCGCGCGGGCAGGAAGTACCGGGTCTCCTTGATCGACGCCGGCGCCACGGCCGGATGGGTCGAGAGCGACGCGAAGAGCGACGTCGTCCCCGCCTTGTTCACCCCCGCGATCACCAAGTTCGACGAAACCATCGACAAACTCTACGAGTGGCCGGAGAAGAAGCGGAGCCGGCGGACAGTGGTCGCGGGACATGCAGTCCCGGGCGATCGAGCCGGCGCAGCGGATTCGACCATCAAGAAGGCAGGCTCGACTGGGTGTCCATCATCCCCGCCATCACCGACCGGATGAAGTCGTCGGCTTCGTCGGTCATGCCGCCGGCCACGCCGCCGTAGATCGCTCCCGACGCAGGCGCCTCGGACGCGTGCTCCTTCGCGTAGACGACCGCGTCGGCGAGATCGGTGGCGAACTCCTCCGCGACCCCCGGCTGGGTCTGTGGCCGGGTGACCGCCATGTGGAGCGCGTTCGGGTACTGCTGGCCGTTGAACCGCCAGCCCCGCTTCCGCATGAAGTCGTTCACGTGGTACACGTCGAACTCGTCGGACGTGAAGCTGAACAGGAACGTGGGCTTGCCCAACATCCGCAACTCCGGATGTGAGCGAACCGCCGCCTGCATCGCGTCCGACGTCTCGAAGATGGCCTTCGCGTAGCCGAGGTAGCCGTCGTGGCCGATCGAGACCATCGCGGCCCACGTCGCCGCGATCAGACCACCGGAACGTGAGCCCTCCATCCCCGGTGAGCAGTACTTCCCTCCGCTCCAGCCGGTGAGGAAGAAGTACTGGGCGTTGCGCAGCGCCTGGTCGCGGAACGAGAGCACCGACGTGCCCTTGAACGCGTAGCCGTACTTGTGGGTGTCGGCCGAGATGCTCGTGACGCCGGGGATGCGGAAGTCGAACGGCGGGATGTCGTAGCCGAGCTGCTCGCCGAACGGGAGGATGAACCCGCCGAGGCAGCCGTCGACGTGGAGACCGACGCCGCGATCCAGGGCGACCTGACCGAGCTCCGCTATCGGGTCGATGGTGCCGTAGCCGTAGTTGCACGCGGACCCGACGATCGCGATCGTGTCGTCGTCGATCGTGTCGGCGATCCATCCGACGTCGGCGGTGAGCAGCTCCGGGTCGACCGGGGCGTTGCGGACCTCCACCCCGAACAGGTGACACGCCTTGTCGAACGCCGGGTGCGCGGTCTCGGGCTTGATCAGGTTCGGATGCACGACGCCCCGGGTCTGGGCCGCGAGCTCCCGGTACGCGAGGACGGCGTGCATGATGCTGCCGGTGCCGCCCGTGGTGACGAGGCCGACGGGGGTGGTGTCGGTGACTGCGTCGGCGTGGAAGAGGTCGAGCGTCATCGCGATGATCTCGCCCTCGAACTTCGTCTGGCTCGGGCACATGTCGCGCTGCAACGCGTTCACGTGCGCGAACCGACCGAAGGCCTCGTTCATGAAGTCGTAGTGCTCGTGGTCGCCGCAGTACATCGTGCCGGAGCACTTGCCGGTCTCCCAGAACGAGTCCTCCTCCTTGGCCATCGTCTCGAGCTCGGCGAGGACCTCGGCTCGGGGACGCCCGCGCTCGGGCAGGGCGCGGTTGACGGTGAAGCGGTCCGAGTACGGGAAGTCGGGCACGGTCGGGTCCTCTCGGGCGGCGGCTGGGATCGGGGTGGTCCCGCGGTTGCGCGCGAGGATACGGGCGATGACCTCGGGACCGCTGAGCCGGTGTGGGCCGATCCGCCAGTGCGCCTACCTGGTCCGCGATCTCGAACCGGCGATCGCCTGGTGGGCGGCGCTGGGCGTCGGCCCGTTCCTCACGATGGCGGAGACGCGGATGCAGGGCTACCGGCTGCGCGGTGAACCCGTCGAGCCGGTCCTGACCCTCGCCTTCGCGAACTCCGCCGACCTCCAGATCGAGCTGATCGCCACCCACGACGATGTGCCGTCGGTGTTCAGCGAGGCGCTCGCCGCCGGTCGCGACGGCGCGCACCATCTGGCCTGGTGGGTCGACGACTGGCCCGCGTGGGAAGCGCGGGCCGCGAGCGCAGGTTGGGAGCCGGTGACCGACGGCGACGGCGGCGGGATGGCCAACTTCGCGTACTACGACATCGGCGGGCCGCTGCTCGCCGAGGTGATGGAGCTCAACGACTCGACCCGCTGGCTGGCCGGTACCGTGCGCGAGGCCCACGAGACCTGGGACGGCACCGAGCCGCTCCGGCCCCTGTTCTGACCCGATCTTCCGACCCCCGACCGAATCCGATGAGGAGCACCTGATGGCAGGCACCGCCGATCGCAAGAAGATGCAGTACCGACGACTGGGCCGCTCCGGCCTGCAGGTGAGCGTCCTGTCGTTCGGATCGTGGGTCACGTTCGGTGGCCAGCTCGAGGGTGAAGGCGCCGAGGCGTGCCTGCAGACGGCCTACGACGCCGGGGTGAACTTCTACGACAACGCGGAGGCCTACGCCGGCGGCGAGTCAGAACGGATCATGGGCGAGGCGATCGCGAACCTCGGGTGGCCGCGGCATTCGTACGTGATCTCGACGAAGGTCTTCTGGGGCATCCACCGCGGCCCGAACATGGCCAACACGCTCAACCGCAAGTACCTGATGCAGGCGATCGACGGGTCGCTCGAGCGGTTCGGTCTCGACTTCGTCGACATCCTCTACTGTCACCGCGCCGACCCCGACACGCCGCTCGAGGAGACGGTGTGGGCGATGTCCGACATCATCGCCAGCGGCAAGGCGCTCTACTGGGGGACGTCGGAGTGGACAGCCGACGAGATCCGCGCCGCATGGGAGATCGCCGAGCGCCACCACCTGCACAAGCCAGTGGTCGAGCAGCCGCAGTACAACCTGCTCTCCCGGCGCCGGGTCGAGAAGGAGTACGCCCGCCTCTACGACGACATCGGCCTGGGCCTCACCATCTGGAGCCCTTTGGCGTCGGGTCTGCTCACCGGCAAGTACCTCGACTCGGTGCCCGACGACAGCCGGGCCAGCCAGCCCGGCTACGAGTGGCTGAAGCCGTCGGTCACCGACCCGGCTGCGAGTGAGAAGGTCCGCGGCCTCGTGGCGATCGCCGACGATCTGGGCTGCTCACCGGCCCAGCTCGCGATCGCCTGGTGCGCGCACAACCCCCGCGTGTCGACGGTGATCCTGGGTGCCAGCAAGGTCGCGCAGCTGCACGACAACCTGGGCGCGCTCGACGTGCTCCCGCTCCTCGACGACGACGTGCTCGCCCGGATCGACGAGGTCGTCCGGTAGCGCGGGTCGCGACGAGCGGGCCCGTGAGCGTGAGCCCGTGGGTCCGGTGAGTCAGGTCAGGCGTTGATGCCGGCGTTGGTGCGACGACCGCGTCGGACCATCACCGCACCGACGGCCACCGCGCCCACACCGATCGCCGCGATACCGGCGATGTCGCCACCGGTGAACGGCAGCGACCCCCGCGTCACCTGGGTGCCGAGCACCTCGGTGCCGGAGCCCCTGTTCTTGGTCTCGGTCTTGCCCGCGACCTCGGGGTCGCTGGTCGGCTTGTTCGTGTTCTCGGGGTTCACCACGGGGGGAGGCGGAACCGGGTAGTCGTCGACCGCGAACGCAGCCGAAGCGGGGAGGGCGGCGCCGGCCGCGATCGTGATCGCGGCGAGCCCTCCGAGAAGAATCCGTCGAGTTGATCGACGCGGTCCGTGCCCCATTCCATGGCCTCCTGTAGGTGGTGCGTTCCAAGGGGAATCTACTCACAAATCCGTACTCCCGTGCGGATCCGCCGGGCGCCTGACCGCGAGGAACTCGAGCCGGGTCCGCACCCGGAAGCCGAGCGCCTCGTACAGCCGGATGGCGTTGACGTTCGACACCGTCGCGTGGAGGAACGGCTGCTCGCCCCGCGCCACGATTCCGGCCACGAGTTGGCCGACGAGCGAGCCGGCGATGCCCTGGCCCCTGACCTCGACGTCGGTGCAGACCGCGCTGATCTCGGTGAACCCCGGGAGGTGCATCCGGTGCCCGGCCATCGCCACGAGGTGACCGTCCCGGCGCACCCCCAGATAGCCGCCGAGCTCGACGGTGCGGGGGAGGAAGGGCCCCGGCTCGGTGCGTCCGACCAGGGCGAGCATGTCGGCGACATCGTCGAGGCCGAGCGGCGCGCCGATCCATCCCGGACCCTCGCCGGGCTCCACCGTGGTCGGGCCCACCATCTGGACTCCGGGGATGCGGCCGACGGTCTCCCAGGAGTCGGGCGGCTCGAGCGGCCGACGGGCGGTGAGCACCGCGACCTCGTCGGGTCCGTACAGCGCCGCGAGGTCGGCCCAGGCTGCAGCGTCGGGGTCGTCGGCCATCCCCGCGAACGGTGTGACCTCGGGGTCGTAGCGCGCCGCCCGACCCTCCGTGCGCGCGAACCGGCCGTCGGGTCCCTGCAGCGCGTGCCACATCGGGTTGTCGAGCATCACGACGAGCGGTGGACGTCGGGGTTGTAGCACGCGCCCTTCATCCCGAGCATCTGGGCGGGGACGCACCGGTTCGAGTTCCGGCAGCGTCCGGGCCCGTCGACGTGGGCGAGGATGCGCGCCGCGAGGTCGGGTTCCGCGTAGAAGGGACGGCCGATGCCGACCAGGTCGGCCTCGCCGCGCTCGAGGATCTGCCGCACCTCCGACGCGGTGCGGATCCCTCCGACCGCGAGGACGGGGATGCCGGCTCCGCGGTGCACGGCGGCGAACAGGTCGCGGTTCCACACCGACCGGAAGGGGGCGGTCCGCCCACCCCACCAGGCTCCACCCTTGATGATGGCGCGACGCGTGCGGGTCGGCGCGGCGCGGGCGAGCCGCGTCGCCATCCCGGGGTTCGTCCAGAACGAATCGGGCACACCACCGCGAGACAGAGTCGTGTCGGGGAAGACCGAGACCGCGGACAGGGGTGATCGCGTCGAACCCCCATTCCTCGACGAGCCGCGCGAGACGCAACGCATCGTCGAGCGTCGAGCGGGGGAAGCCGGGCGGTGCAGTCTCGGCCGGCACCTTCACGGTGCACGGGAAGTCGGGCCCCGCCCGACGCGCGACTGCGGCACGGATCAACCGCAACACGCGTGCCCGTGCCTCGAGCGAACCACCGAACTCGTCGGTGCGGTGGTTGTAGAACGGCGACAGGAACTGGTCGAGCAGCTTCGCGTTCGCCGAGCCGAGCTGGACGCCGTCGTAGCCGGCCTCTCGGAGCCAGGCCGACACCTCGCCGTAGCGCTCGGCCATCGCGTGGACCTCGGCGGTGGTCATGACGTGCACGGGTACGCCGCGGAATCCCGGCCGGAGCGGCCAGGGAACCGGCGCGGCGGCCAGGACCGGCCCGCGCCGGGCCGACGCGTACGGCTCGTGCCAGGCCTCCATCGCGTAGAGCCCGCCGTGGCCGAGCTGCACGAAGATCGCCGCGCCTTCGGCATGCACCGCGTCGACCATCGGGGCCAGCCGCATCGCCTTCTCCCGGGTGTCGACGCAGGTCATCCCCGGCGACGTCCGGCCCTCGGCCCAGATGCACGACGAGCCCTGCACCACGAGCCCCACACCGTGGCGGGCGTTCTCGACGAAGTGCCGTGCATAGGCCTCGGCCGCGTCGTCGCCGTCGCCGGCGCCCTCGAGCACCGGCGCCCGGTACAGGCGGTTGCGGATCGTGGCTCCCCCGATCCGGATCGGTTCGTGGAGGAGGGTGTTCGACTCCGTGGTCACGGGTCTTCGAGGCCCAGGTGCGCGGCGAGGTGGGACCGACGGACCTTGCCGGTCGGGCTGATGGGGATCTCGTCGACCACGAGCACCTGCTTCGGGCGCTTGTACGGCGCGACGCGCGTCGCGAGCCACTCGTCGACGTCGCCGGCCGCGAGATCCCCCACGACCGCGCAGCACACGCGTCGACCCCATCGTTCGTCGTCGGTGCCGAACACCACGACCTCCTGCACTCCTGGATGCGTGAGGAGGACCCGCTCGACCTCGAGTGGGTACACGTTCATCCCGCCCGTGATCACGAGATCGTCGCGGCGGCCGTCGAGGAAGAGGTAGCCGTCGGCGTCGAGCCGGCCGATGTCGCCCACGGTGAAGGCGTCGTCGCGCCACGCCCGCGCGGTCTTCTCCGGGTCGCGCCAGTACTCGAAGCGCGCGTGACGGGGGACCGTGCACCAGATCGTGCCGTCGGCGTCGGTCTCGAGTGTGCGTCCGGGGCGCGCCCGCCCGACGGTACCCGGCCGTGCCGACCATTCCTCGGGGGAGCACACCGTGAACTGGCCCTCGGTCGATCCGTAGAACTCCCACAGCGCGCCGGCGGGAAACGCGGCGAGCGCGCGCTCCTTGAGCGGATCGGGGCACGGTGCGCCGGCGTGCGCGACGAGGCGGAACGACCCGAGCGGTGGTGGGCGATCGAGCGCGAAGATCCGCTGGAGGTGCGCGGGCGCGACGAACGTGGTCGTCGGCCGGTGCGTCGCGATGGCGTCGGCGACCGGGCCGGCCTCGAATGCACCGGTGAGCACCACCGAGCCGCCCGCGAGCAGCGTTCCGGCGGCGAAGCGCAGCGGGGCCGAGTGGTAGAGCGCCGAGGCGACGAGATGCACGTCGTCGGCGGCGAATCCCCACACCTCGCGCTCCTCGGCCAGCAGCGCGGCGGCGTCGGGCTCGTCGAGCAGGCCGCTCCACACTCCCTTCGGGATTCCGGTCGTCCCGCTCGTGTAGAGCATCGGCCGAGCGAGCGGCCACGGTGCGAGCTCGGGTGCCGATCCGGCGCGCCGTGAGTCCTCGCCGACGAGCCCGCTGAGGTCGTCACCGCGCACCGTCAGGGCCGGATCGGCATCGGCGAGCAGCGCCTGTTGCTCGCCGGGGAGGAGGTTCGGGTTGAGGAGCACGGGAACGATGCCCGTGCGCAGCGCGCCGAGCGCGACGGCGAGGTACGCAGCCGTTCCCGACGCGATGATCGCGACCCGGTCGCCGGGTTCGAGGCCGCGGGCCGCGAGCGCGCGCAGCCGCGGCCCGCTGGTCGCGCTCGGAAGCTTCGGCGGTGACGACGACCGCCCGCCCGGTGTCCATGGCGTGCATCATGCCTGCTCCCGGATCACAGCTGCTCCGGGTAGCGTGCCGCCGTGCTGAGCGACGTGACGAGGTCACGGCCCGGAGCCACCGAGATCCGCCCCGCGTGGCAGGAAGCCGCCGAAGAGGTCGCCGACGGCGTCTACCTCTCGCAGGGCCTCTCGAACAGCTACCTCGTGGTCACCTCCGAGGGCCGGGTCGTGATCAACACGGGGATGGGGTTCGAGGCCGGGCACCACCGCCGCCTCTACGACGCCGTCGACGCGTCGCGGGTGCACGCGGTGCTCCTGACCCAGGGACACGTCGACCACGTGGGAGGCGTCGACCACTTCCGCGAGGCGGCCGGCGAGCCCACGTTGGTGATCGCGCAGGCGAACAACCCGTCGTGCCAAGCCGACGACGCCCGCATCCACCGATTCCGGGTCAAGCGCTCGATGCCGTACTGGGCGAACGCGATCCGTCAGGCCGACGAGTTCATCCGCCGCCAGCCCGCCGACGCGCCGGTGCCCGCACAGAGCACGCCGACTCCCGACATGCTTGTTCGACGACCGCTATGAGTTCTCGCTCGGCGAGACGACGATTCGTCTGCATCTCCACTCCCGGCGGCGAAACGCTCGACTCGATGGTGATCTGGATGCCCGATCGGGGCATCGCGTTCGTCGGCAACGTGTTCAGTGCGCTGTTCGGTCATTTCCCGAACCTCGTGACACTGCGTGCCGACCGTCTGCGGTTCGCGCTCCCGTTCGTCGACGCGGTGCAGACGGTGATCGATCTCGAGCCCGAGATCCTCTGCACCGGACACTTCGCGCCCCTCCGCGGTCGTGACTCGATCCGTGCCGAGCTCGAGCGGGTGCGCGACGCCGTGCAGTACGTGCACGACGAGACGGTCGCCGGGATGAACGCCGGTACCGACGTCGCGACCCTGATGCGAGAGATCCACCTCCCCGAGCACCTCGAGGTCGGCGAGGGGTACGGCAAGGTGTCGTGGGGAGTGCGGTCGATCTGGGAGGCCTACGCGGGCTGGTTCCACGCCCGGGCGACCACAGAGCTCTACCCGCTCGCCGCCGACGCGGTCGCCCCCGATCTCGTGGCGCTCGCCGGCGGTCCCGATGCGGTGGTCGGCGCGGCGCTCGCCCGCCTCGACCGCGACGAGGCGGTCGAGGCAGTGGCGCTGCTCGAAGCTGCACTCGTGGCCGACCCCGACCACCACGACGCGCTCGAGGCGTTCGTCGCCGCGCACCAGGTGCTCCTCGCGCAGCACGCAGCGGAGCACGCCGACGACTTCGAGAACTTCTGGCTCACCGGCTGGTTGCGCTTCCAGATCGCGCAGGCCGAGGAACGGCTGCAGCGCTCGTGAGCCGAGCCCCGACGGCCGACGCGCTCGTCGACGAGCTCGTCGACGCAGCGGTCGCGGCCACGGGCCTCGACGACTTCGGCGACTGGGCCTGGCGCGACGGGCTCGACGCGTTGGCGGGTTCGATCGTCGCCGACGCGGCCCTGAACGATGCCGGTCGGTTCATCCTGCAGTCGTGGACCCACGACCGACTCGTCAACCGGCTACGGGTCGTCGACTGGCTCCGGGCCCATCCCGAGGTCGGCGCGCAACCGGTGGGCGCACCGATCGTGGTCGCCGGGATGCTGCGGACCGGGACCACCATCCTCCTGGAGCTCCTCGCCCAGGATCCGGCGAACCGACCCCTGATGAAGTGGGAGGGCCTCACCAGCGTGCCGCCACCCACCACTGCGGAGTTCGACCGTGATCCGCGCATCGCGGTCGAGGTCGAGAAGCAGGAGGCCATCTACTCGATGGTCCCCGAGCTCAAGGCTGTGCACTGGGAACCGGGCGACGGCCCGACCGAGTGCGTGGCCCTGCTCACCCAGTCGTTCCGGGCCCAGGACTGGCACGGGCTGTTCCGGGTGCCGGGGTACGTCGAGTGGTTCCACGGCTGCGACATGGGGCCCGCCTACGCGTACCACCGCGCCTCGCTCCAGCTGCTGCAGTCGGCGGCACCCGGCCGCTGGGTCCTGAAGGCACCGGGCCACCTCCTCGCACTCGATTCGCTCGTTGCCGTCTATCCCGATGCCCGCCTCGTCGTGACGCACCGCGACCCGCTCGAGACCGTGCCGTCGAGCATCTCGCTCTCGGTCACCGCTCGCCCGGATTCGCTCACGAGCGCGTGGTCGGGTGCGGGCGAATCGCTCGGCACGTACTTCGCCCGACTCTGGGTCGACGTGCTCGGACTCATGGTCGACCGACTCGGCGAGTTCCGCGACCGTCGCCCCGATGTGACCGTGTACGACCTGCACTACCGCGACCTCGTCGCGGATCCCGTCGGCGCGGTCGCCGCGATCTACGCCCAGTGGGGCGACGAGCTCAGTCCGGATGCCGAGCAGCGCATGCACGCGTACTTGGAGTCACATCCCCAGGGTCGCCACGGCGCCCACCGCTATTCCGTTGCCGACTTCGGGTTGGACGAAGGCACGGTGCGGAGTCGATTTGCCGACTACTGCGATCGCTACGACGTGCTGGAGCCGGTCCGATGAGCGAGCTCCGCCTCGCGCTCGTGGGTTGCGGTGCGATCAGCGACTGGCACGCGACGGCGCTCGCGGCTGCCGCACCGCGCACCGTTGTGACCGCGTGCATCGACCCCGACCCGGATCGTGCCGCGGTAGCGGCGGCGCGGCAGCCCGACGCCTCGGTGTTCGGCTCACTCGACGAAGCCCTCGCGAGCGACACGTTCGATGCCGTCGACCTCATGGTCCCGCACCACCTCCACGAGGAGCTTGCGATCGCGTCGTTCGCGGCGGGAAAGCACGTGCTGCTCGAGAAGCCGATGGCCCCGACCCTCGACGCCTGCGACCGGATCCTCGCCGCGGCACGAGCCGCCGGGACCGTGTTCATGGTCGCCGAGAACGCGCAGTACTGGCCCGAGGTCCTCACCGCACAGCAGCTCCTCGCCGACGGTGCGATCGGTGAGCTGATCACCGCCCGGGCCTGGCACTGCTTCCCCCCGTTCGGCGACTTCTACGCAGGCGACGACCCGTGGCGCTTCGCGCTGGCCGCGGCCGGCGGCGGGATCGCGATCGACGCCGGTTCCCACTGGCTCCGGCCGCTGCGGATGTGGTGCGGGGAGCTCACCGAGGTCGTCGCCGTCACCGGCCGACCGCTTCCGGCGATGGAGGGCGAGTCGATGTGCCGGGCGCTGTGCCGCTTCGACTCCGGAGTCGTGGCCAGCTTCGACGCGTTCCTCGTTCCCGGTGCGGTGGCGAACGTTCCGCTCTTCCAGCTCACCGGGAGCGTCGGTGAGATCACGATCGACGGCCTGGGTCGGGTCCGACTCTTCGACGGCACCGATCACAAGGGGACCGTGGTCGGTCAGGGCAACTACCTCCTGAGCTACGAGGGCGAGATGGCCGACTTCGAGGCCGCGGTCCTCGACGGTCGCCCGCCGGCCGCCCCCGCCGAGTACGCCCTCGGCGAGCTGCGCGGCGCGCTCGCGATGTACCGATCGGCGGAAGCCGGAGCATGGGAGCCGGTGTGGGACTGACCTTCGACTTCACCGACGCGGCGGTGCTCGTCACCGGGGGCACCCGGGGGATCGGGCTCGAGATCGCCCGTGCGTTCGTCGACGCGGGCGCGCACGTCACGATCACCGGAACCCGCGAGGACGAGGGTGCCTACGACGACGTCGATCTCACCCCCTTCACCTACCGGCGGTGCCGGATGACCGAACCCGACGACATCGACGCGCTGGTCGGGAAGGTGGACGTCCTCGACGTGCTGGTCAACAACGCGGGCGCCAACCTCCCGGGCGGGCGCAGCGAGTGGGATCCCGAGGTCTTCGCCGAGGTGCTGACGCTCAACCTCACCGGCGCGTTCCGTCTGACCACCGGGTGCCGGTCGTTCCTGCGACGCAGTGGGCACGAGGGCGGTGCCGCAGTCGTGAACCTCGGCTCGATGACCTCGTTCTTCGGCTTGGAGTACGTACCCGCCTACGGCGCGGCGAAGGCCGCGGTCGTGCAACTGACGAAGACGCTCGCGGTCTCGTGGGCGCGCGACGGGATACGCGTCAACGCAGTGGCACCCGGCGTCGTCGAGACCGACATGACGGCCCCGATGCTCCCGATCGACCAGCTCACCGCGCCGATCCTGGCCCGGACACCTCTCGCCCGCTTCGGCACGGCCGCCGACATCGCGCCCGTCGTCCTCTTCCTCGCCTCGACCGGAGCCCGCTACGTGACCGGCCAGACCCTCGCGGTCGACGGTGGCTTCTCGGTGCAGGGATGACCCCCCTTCGAGCGGGACAGCTGCGCGACGTGACCACCGAAGAGGTCCAGGCCTTCGAGCGCGATGGTGTGGTCTGCCTCCGCGAGATCCTCGACCCCGATTCCGTCGCGGCGCTGTCCGGGCCGATCGATGCGCTGCTCGGCGAGCCCGAGATGGCCGATCTCACCGGGATGACCGGCGCGGAGGCCACGGGAGCCGGGAGGTTCCGGGCCGGGGTCGACCATTGGCGTACGAGCCCGGAACTCCGTGCCTTCGCGAGCGAGTCTGCGCTCCCGGCTGCGGTCGGGGTCCTCCTGCGATCGTCTCGGGCGACGCTCTGGGAGGACAGCGTGCTGGTGAAGGAACCCGGCACCCGGGAGGCGACGGTGTGGCACCAGGACCTCGGCTACTTCAACGTCGAGGGTGCCCAGCTCTGCACCACGTGGGTCCCGCTCGATCCCGTCACCGCCGCGACCGGTGCGATGCGCTTCGCCCGTGGTTCGCACACCTGGGACCGGACCTTTCGGCCCAACTTCTTCGTGACCGACGATCCCATCCCGGGCACCGAGGGCGACACCGTGCCCGACGTCGACGAACTGGCGGCGCACGGCGACGTCGACCTCTTGTGCTTCGACCTCGGACCCGGCGACCTCACCGTCCACCACGCCCGGACCCTCCACGCCGCGGGCGCCAACCTGTCGGCGACGACCCGCCGTCGTGCGCTCAGTGTCCGCTACTGCGGTGACGACGCCCGGTACCGACTCCGGGCGGGGATGGCGCCGAAGGCCCACCACGTGGATCTGCGCGACGGCGACTCGCTCGGTGGTCCGGAATCCCCCGTGGTCTGGTCCGGATGACGCACCCGGGGTCGCGCCCGAACATCGTGCTGATCCTGGCCGACGACATGGGGTACGGCGACTTCGGGTTCTGCAACGACGGACGTTCCGAGACCCCCGCGATCGACCACCTCGCGGCTGAGGGCACATGCCTCGCGCAGCACTACGCGGCGTCGCCGGTCTGTGCACCGGCCCGGGCGTCGATCCTCACCGGGCGGTACCCACACCGCACCGGCGCGATCGACACCCTCGAAGGTCGCGGGCTCGACCGCATCGGCCTGGGCGAGCGAACGATCGCGGATCTGCTCGGCGCGGCGGGGTACGCGACGGGGCTGGTGGGCAAGTGGCACAACGGTGCGCTCGATCCCCGCTTCCATCCGACGCAACGCGGCTTCGACGAGTTCGCGGGTTTCGTGGGTGGCTGGCAGCGGTACTGGGACTGGACCATCGAACGCAACGGCACGCCCATGCCCTCCGACGGGCGCTACCTCACCGACGTCCTCACCCAGGAAGCCGTCGATTTCCTCGACCGTCACCACCGGGAACCGTTCTTCCTCCACCTCGCCTACAGCGCGCCGCACTTCCCGCTCGAGGCACCCGACGCCGACATCAGCGCGTTCGCCGACCCCGAGCGGTTCACCAACGCGGTCAGTCGCATCTACGCGATGGTCCGGGCGATGGACCGGGGTGTGGCCGAGGTCCTCGACGCGCTCGAACGGTTCGGCCTCGCCGACAACACCCTCGTGCTGTTCTCGAGCGACAACGGCCCGCAGATGACGGGCGACGGCGACGAGAGCACCGTGCGGTTCAACTGTCAGTACCGCGGCGCGAAGGGTCTCGTCTCCGAGGGTGGGATCCGACTCCCCATGATCATGCGGTGGCCGGCCGGGCTCCCGCCCCGCACCGAGGTCGACGACCTCGTCCACTGCACCGACTGGCTGCCGACGCTCCTCGCCGCGGCCGGCGTACCGGTGCCGGGCGGCGGCGAGGATCTCGCGCTCGACGGCGTCGACGTGCTGCCCCTCCTGCAGGGCGAGCCGATGGAGGTTCCGCCGGTCCGCTACTGGCAGTGGAACCGCTATGCGCCCGTGGGGGAGAGCAACGCGGCGATGCGCGACGGCCCGTGGAAGCTCGTCCGCCCTGCGATCACCGAGACCATGGAGGTCGCGTCGGCTGATCTGATGATGGACGCGGCGCTGAAGCTGAGTCCCGGCGCGTTCACCGAGGTCAGCACCGGTCCCGAGCCGGAGCGAGACATCCCGGAGCCGGCACCTCCGCAGTTGTTCGACATCGCCCGAGACCCGTTCGAGGAGCACGATCTCGCCGCATCGGAACCGGCCCGATCGGCGCGGATGGTGACGGAGCTCGAGACGTGGTTCGAGTCGGTCGAAGCCGACCGCCTGCGAGCCCTGGTGACCTGAGGCCTATCCCTCCGGGGTCAGCTCTTCTTGTCGTTGCCGAACATGTCGGAGTTCGGGCGGGCATCGGCGAGCAGCTTCCGCACGACCGCGTCGACCTCGGCCGGGTCGTCGATGGCCGGCGCGCTCGGACCCCGGTGCCAGCTCTCGGCGACGGCGAGGTACGCACCCGAGGCCTCGAACACGCGACCGGTCACGCCGGCCGACTGCGTCGACGCGAGCCACGTGGCGAGCGGAGCGATCCAGCGCGGGTCCATGGCCGCTTTGGTCTTCTCGTCGGCGCCACCGAGACCGAGGTCTTCGGTGAGGCGGGTGAGCGCGGTCGGGGCGATCGCGTTGACCGTCACGCCGTAGCGCTCGAGCTCCATCGCGGCGATGATCGAGAAGCTTGCGATGCCGGCCTTCGCCGCGCCGTAGTTGGTCTGACCGGCGTTGCCGTAGATGCCCGACGGCGACGTCGTGTTGATGATCCGCGCGTCGTTGGTCTCGCCGGCCTTCGAGCGCTCGCGCCAGTACGCGGCGGCGAAGCGGGAGACCGAGAACGTGCCCTTCAGGTGCACCTTGATGACCGCGTCCCACTCTTCCTCGGTCATGTTCACGAGCATGCGGTCGCGCAGGATGCCGGCGTTGTTGATGACGGCGTCGATCGTGCCGTACGTGTCGATCGCCTGCTTGACGACGTTCCCGCCGCCGTCCCAGCTCGAGATGTCGTCGCCGTTGGCGACGGCGGTCCCGCCGAACGCCTCGATCTCGGCCACCACATCGTGGGCCGGCCCACCGTCGTGGCCGGTGCCGTCACGGCTGCCGCCGACGTCGTTCACGACGACCTTGGCACCTTCGCCCGCCAGCATCAGCGCGTACTCGCGCCCGATACCCCGGCCGGCGCCGGTGACCACTACGACCCTGTCCTTGCACATGTCTGCCATGCGCCTATCTCTAGCAGCGCAGGCCGGGTCGAGGCGACCCCGGTGGTCCTAGGCTCAGGTCATGAGTCCGTTCCGGGAGTGCATCACCAGTGAAGACGAGTTGCGGGAGCACTACCGCCGCCCCTCCGAGACCACCGAGCGCAAACGGATCGACCACCTCGACGATCACTGTCGGGCGTTCGTCGCCCACGCGACCTTCGTGCTCGTCGGCACCGTCGCGCCCGACGGCACCGCCGACGTGTCGCCGAAGGGCGGACCGGCCGGATTCGTCGTCGTACTCGACGACCACAGGCTCGCCATCCCCGACCTCTCCGGCAACAACCTCCTCGACTCCCTCACCAACATCATCAGGAACGACGCGGTCGGGCTGCTCTTCGTGATCCCCGGGCTCGAGGAGACCCTCCGGGTGAACGGCCGCGCGTCGCTGACCCGCGACGCCGAGATCCTCGACGCCTGCGCGGTGAAGGACCGGCGACCGACCGCCGCGATCGGCGTCGACGTGTCGGAGGCGTTCATCCACTGCGCCAAGTCGTTCCGACGCGGTGCGCTGTGGCGGCCCGACGAGTGGCCAGACCGGTCGGAGCTCGCGACGGCCGGGTGCATGCTCCACGATCACATCGAGCTCGAAGGGGTGACCGGTGAGGTGCTCGACGAGCTCCTCGAGAAGAGCTACGAGGCCTCGCTCTGGGAACCCGGCGGGTGAGCGAACTTGGCGATGTGCAAGCACGACGTGATGCCGTCGTGCGGGAGCACATGGACTCCGAGAACCGCCACGCGTTCGACGCGACTCTCGCGACGTTCGCCCATCCCCGCTACGAGATCATCCCGACCGGCGACGTGTACGACGGCGCGGACGCGGTCATGGCGTACTTCGGTGCGACCCGCGCCGCCTTCCCCGACCAACGCAACGAGCTGCGTCGGCTCTGGCCCGCCGACGGGGCGGTGATCGCCGAGTTCGACCTGCTCGGCACCCACGAGGGCGAACTGCGTGGGATCCCTGCCACCGGCCGGACCTTCCGGGTACCCATGATCGCGATCTTCGAGTTCGGCGACGAAGCGCATCCCGACGGCATCACCTGCGAGCGCGTCTACTTCGACAGCGCGAGCATGCTCAGCCAGCTCGGGGTCCTCGGGTGACCTGGCTCCCCGAGACCGCGTCGGGGGCCACGCCCCTCGACCGGGTCTTCGGCCTCCGCCCCGACGCGTACGCCCGGTTCCGGGAGATGTACGCGGGGTTGTGGGACCCGGCCGTGATCGACCCGGCGCTCCTGGAACTGTGCCGCCTCCGGATCGCCACCGTCCTGGGGTGCGACGCCGAGCGGGCGATCCGCTACTCCGACGCGGTCGACGCGGGCTCACCGAAGATCGCATCACCGCGCTGCCGCGGTGGCCGAGCGATCCCGCGTTCACCGCGGCCGAGCGGAGTGCGATCGAGTTCGCCGAGCAGTACGTGATCGATCCGCACGGTCTCACCGACGACCACTTCGCCGCGTTGCACCGGGAGTTCGACGAACCCGCGCTCGCCACGCTCACCCTGGCCGTCGCGATGTTCGACGCCCTGACCCGCATGCGGCTCGCGCTCGACATCGAGCCGATCGGGGCCGAGCCGACCCGGCGCCCGGACCCCGCTCCTTCGCCGGGAGCCTCCCGTGAGTCCGGCTCCTCGCCTCGCCACCCCGAAGGGAGGCGCGACGCCCTTCGATCACCGCCCGGAGCTGTGGGCCGCGTTCAACCGCTACTACGGCACGCTCTGGTCCGATGGCGCGGTCGACGAACCGACGAAGGAGGTCGGCCGGCTCCGCAACGCTCGGGTCACCGGCTGCGGGATCTGCAAGAACCTCCGCTTCGACGGCGCGAGAGCCGCGGGTCTGACCGAGGAGCACGTGGCCGAGATCGACGACGCCTATGCCGACAGCGACCTCCCCGCACGCTGGAAGCTCGCGGCGCGCTGGGCCGACCAGCTGATCAACGATCCGGCCGGAGTCGACGACGAGCTCCGCGCCGCGATGCTCGCCGAGTTCGACAGTGCCCAGATCGTGGAGCTCACCGCGACCATCACCACGGCGATCGCCTTCTCGAAGGCCGCGGTCGCGTTCGGTGCCCCCGAGGACATGCCCGTCCTCGCGGTCCCGACCCCCGCCCTCGACTGACCGTTCAGTCTCCGCGGAGCTGCGCCGGCGAGACCCGACATCGCCGACGCGAAGGTCTGACCGATGAACTCGTGTGAACCGGCGAGCACGTCGGCGAGCTCGGCCCGGGGCGCGAACGCGAACGTCCACCGCAGCCGGCTCCCGCCGTCGGTCGGTTCGATCACCCAGTCCTCGAGGAGCGCGTCGAACACCTCGTCGCTCGTCTCGTCGACCCGGTACGCCCAGCGGGTGGGCTCGTCCCACGCAAGGATCGTCTCGCGGTAGGTGGTCTCGCCCATGCGGACCCAGCGCCGCGATCCGACGCCGTTGGGGCCGTCGCCTTCGTAGCCGCCCGCCTCGAGCCCGGGGAACCAGCTCCAGCCCGACGGGTCGGAGGTGACCACTGCGAACAGCTCGGCGACCGTGGCCGGGAGATCGGGGCTCGTGTACTCGAACCGCAGCGGCGCCTCGTCGAGGAACCCGAGCTCGACGGCGCGGAGAGAGTGGCTCATGCGCGTGACTGTAGCGACCGGCCTGATGGTCGAATCCGCTGCGGCGGCTCGATCGCTCACCACTCTCGTCCTGTGCGGACTGTCCGCCGCCTCCGCTCCTTCTCCGGGGTAGGTTCCTCGAATCGTCCATCCGTTCGACCAGGGGGTGCCGGGATGACGTTGCCGCGCGAAGACGTGGTGGCCGGGTTGGCGGACGAGCTCGCCGACTTCGAGGTGCTCGTCCGTTCGCTCGATGCCGCGGACCTCACGGCTCCGAGCCGGTGCGGGGTCTGGTCGGCCGGCGATGTTGCCGCCCATGTGATCGGTCAGATCAGCGACGTCACCGCGGGTCGCTTTGACGGGTTGGGAACACCCGAGGTCACCCAGCGTCAGGTCGAGGAGCGGCGGGGCCGTTCGGGCGCGGAGCTCGGCGACGAGCTCGCCGCGACGACCATCGCGGCGCGACGATCTGCTCGCGCTCTTCGACGACGCCGCGTGGGACGGTCCGAGCCCCGCGGGAGGGGGCACGCTCGGGGCCGGCGTCGAGGCACTCTGGTACGACGCGTATCTGCACGCCGACGACATCCGCGCCGCGGTCGGGCGACCCACCCAGGTCGGTCCGGGCGTCCGGGCGTCGGTCTCCCACCTGGGTGACCTGCTCACCGAGCAGGGCCATGCTCCCCTCACCCTCCAGTTCGAGGGCATCGAGGTGTTCACCGTTTCCGGTGGGAGCGATCGGAGCCTGACGGGCGACGCGATGGAGTTCGTGCTCGTGGCCACGGGTCGATCCGACCCCGGTGCGCTCGGGCTCGACGACTCGGTGAACGTCTACCGCTGAGAGGCGCTCGGATTCGCGCGTGCGCCACCGCGCTTCTGTTCGAAGTGCACGATGCTGAGTGCAGCGAGGTCGTCGTCGGTGATGCGGATGGCCTCAGGTGGACTCGCACCGTCGCGGGCTCGGATGAAGTTCTTGTCGTTCCGCAGGTACGGCCGGTAGAAATCGAGCGCATGGTCGAGGAGCGCGTCGTACTCACCGAGCAGACCGCGATCCTCCACCAGATCGAGGCGCAACCGATCGATCGAGCTCTCGGGTCCGACGCGAGCTCGTTCGATCGTGATCGGGAAGGGATTGGTGAGGTGGAAGTAGCGCCCGGGCTCGTTCGGGTCGTCGGCGAGCGCGACCGCCTCCTCGACCAGCACGTCGATCGGCACCAGGTTGAGTGAGGAAGACGGCTCGACGAGGAGCTTGACCTCGTGGCGATCGAGGTAGCCGGCCTGCTTTCGCTCCACGACCCGGCAGAACCGTTCCAACCCGCGGAGGAAGCCGTAGTAGCCGCTGTCGGAGCTCGATCGATACGTGGACAAGGTTCCGACCACGATCGAAGGGCGCATGATCCGGATCCGCTCGAAGCCGGCCGCGTGCGAGACCACCACGTCTTCGCCCTGCCGCTTCGACGCCTCGTACCAGTTGTTCGCCTCGTAGGTCGGGTCGTACGGCTCTTCGCGCACGTCGCCGACCTTCTGGCCGGCCACGTATGCGGTGCTGATGTGGTTCAGCTCGGGGATGTGGAGCTCGGCGGCCGTTTCGACCAGGTTGGTGGTACCGCCGACGTTCGTCGCGATGATCTCGTCCCGGTGCTTGTCCTCGTAGCGCAGCGACGCCGCCGAGTGCCAGACCTCGTCGGGCCGGTCGGCGGCGAGCCGCGCCCGGTCCTCGGCTGCGAGGCCGAGCCCCGGCTCCGCGATGTCGCCGGCGAGCGGGATGACGCGATCGAGATCGAGCGCTTCGGCGATGCCCGTCGCTTCGGCCGCGGCCCGGATGGCGGCGTGGAGGCGCGCCGTGACGTCGCCCCGTGGGCGCACGAGGCAGTAGACCCGTCTCGGTCCGAGCGGAGCAGCTCGACCGCGAGGCTGCTGCCGAGGAACCCGGTGGCGCCGGTGAGCAGGGCTGTGCGTGAGGTCATGGATCCCAGGGGTGGCCGGAAGCCCACGAACCTAGTTCCGGGTCGGCGGTCGTCTGTCCGAGGGTGCTGGCGGCGTCGGGTCCGGGCGTGGAAGCCTGGGGTCCGATGACGCCAGCCGCTCCCGAGGAGGGAACGCGATCCGCGACCACGGATCGGCCTTCCGCTCCCCAGCGGGCGGTCGCGCTCGCGTTCGAGGGATTCGCCCGAGTCACGTTCCGGGCCTACATCACCCTCGACGTCCGGGGGAGGGAGAAGCTCCCCGACGGCGGGTTCGTCGTCGTGAGCAACCATGCGTCCCATCTCGACGCCATGGTGATCCTCCACGTGTGCGGGGGCCCGTTCCGCCGCTTCCACCTCGCCGCGGCGGGCGACTACTTCTTCGGCCCGGCGATGGCCGCAGCGGCCGGACGCAAGCCGTCGCGGTTCGGCGGCGCTCCTCCGCACGGCCCTCCGACTCGAGCCGATGCCGGTCCGCCAGCTCGGTGAGAGCGCGGAACGGCGCGCGGCCCGCCAAGGGGCATTCGCGAACCTCGCGGCGTCGTGCCGAGCGGGTGACGTGGTCGTGTTCTTCCCGGAGGGAAGCCGCTCGCCCGACGGTGTGATGCGCCGGTTCCGCAACGGGATCGACGAGCTGAGCGCCCAGTTCGACGGCCCGATCGTGCCGATGCACATCGACGGCGCCTACGAGCTCTGGCCGAAGGGTCGGCGTTGGGGCTCGCCGCGGAACGGTCACGGTCACGGTCGGGGAGCCGATCCAGTCCCGAGCCGGTCGGACGGAGCCGGCGGGTCGCAGGGCACGGGACGCGACGGCCACGGATCGTCGAAGCAGCTCGAAGCAGAGGTGCGCAGACTGGCGGGCGAACCGACCGGTGAGGAGCAGATCGATGGTGCAGCACATGAAGTGGTGGGGTTGGGGCGACGAGCAGGTCAGCTTCACCCACGAGGACAAGCCCGACCTCGCCCCGTTCGTCCGCGAGAAGCTCGGGATCGACCTCGACGGTCCACGTGATTCGGTCATCGACTTCGACGAGCTGACGATCGATCCTCCGGTCGCCGAACGATGCGTTCGCCGCCGCGCTCGCGATCGTGCTGCGCGCCGGAGCAGATCACGTCGGAGCCGATGGAGCGCGTCGTCCACACGTACGGCAAGAGCGTCCGCGATCTCCTGCGGATCCGTCGGGGCGACCTCGGCCGCCTGCCCGACGTGATCGTGTACCCGGAGATCGGAGGACGACGTCGTCGCGATCATGGCGACAGCACTGGCCCACGGCGTCGTCGTGATCCCGTTCGGCGGTGGCACCAACATCTCCGAGAGCCTCGAGCCGCCGCGTGACGAACGCCGGACGGTCGTCTCGGTCGACATGCGCAAGATGGACGCCGTGCTCGAGATCGACGAGGTGGCACGGTTGGCCCGGGTGCAGGCCGGTGTGCTCGGTCCTCGACTCGAGGAGCAGCTGAACGCGAAGGGCTGGACCTTCGGGCACTTCCCCGACAGCTTCACCTACTCGACGCTCGGCGGATGGATCGCGACGCGCTCGTCGGGGATGCAGTCCGACAAGTACGGCGACATCGGCGACATCACCCAGGCGCTGCGCGCCGTGACGCCCGGCAGGCGTGCTCGTGACCCGAGCGGTGCCGTCGAAGTCGACCGGCCCCGACGTGAACCAGATGATCCTCGGGAGCGAGGGTCGCCTCGGGATCATCACCGAGGCGACGGTGCGGGTGCACCGCGCGCCGGAGCAGCGCAAGATCCTCGGCTACCTCTTCCCCGACTGGTACGACGCGATCACGACGATGGCCGAGATCGCCGAGAGCGAAGCGTCACCGTCGGTCACCCGGGTCGCGGATCCGAACGAGACGTTGTTCTCCTTCGCCACGAAGAAGCCCGGTGGCCTGGTCGACAAGTACTCGTCGGCCGGGCTCAAGGAGTTCCTCCGTCGGTTCAAGCACTACGACATGGACAAGGCGTGCCTCGGGTTCATCGGCTACGAGGGCACCGAGAAGCACGTGAAGCGCAGCGCAAGCTCGTCGGCGAGATCGTGTCGCGCCACAACGGCATCTGCGTCGGATCCGGTCCGGGTGCGCTGTACGACCAGAAGAAGTTCGACACCCCGTACATCCGCGACCACCTCCTCAACTACGGCGGGGTCGCCGACGTGTCGGAGACCTCGGCGCCGTGGAGCGTGCTTCCGAAGCTCTACGACGGGGTGATCGAGGCGGCGGAGAAGGCGTTCGTCGAGCTCGAGGTGCAGGGCTGGATCATGTGCCACCTCTCGCACTCGTACCACTCGGGTGCGTGCCTCTACTTCACGTTCGCGTTCATCGGCACCGACCGCCTCGATGTGCTCGACCAGTACGCCACCGTCAAGCGCGCGATCCAGCAGGCGTTCATGGAGCTCGGCGGCACGCTGTCGCACCACCACGCAGTCGGTCTCGCCCACGCACCGTGGCTCGAGCAGGACATCTCCGCGCCCAGGGGTCAGCATGATCCGCGCGCTCTTCGACGGCGTCGACCCCGACCACCAGCTCAATCCGGGCAAGATCGTCGACTGACCCGACTCTCGTCCGGGTCGGTGCTCAGCCCGGGAGTGGGTGGTCGCGCTCGATCGCGGCGCGGAGTGCATCCAATGCCTGCGCGCGGACGCTCAACTTGGTCGCCGCATGCGCGCGCATGTCGAGGGCGCTGAGTCCGACCGCCGTCTTCCGGGCCTGGTCGACGAGCTCGGCTGCGGGAACGACGCGGTCGAGGAAGCCGACTTCGACCGCCCCCTCCGGCGTGAACACCTCCGCCAGGATGACGGCCCGGTTCATCCGACGGGAGTCAGGCGCTGCCGACAGATCTCGATCGCCGCCATCGGCATGGGCAGCCCGATGGCGACCTCGTTGGCGGTGATCTTGAACGGCCCCGCCGCCCCGATGCGGTAGTCGCCCGACAGGAGGAGGAACGCGGCCATCGCGATCGCGTGGCCGGAGCACGCGACGACGACGGGAGTCGGGAAGGTCAGGAGGCGCTCGGCGAGGTCGAACCCGCCGCGCAGCATCGTGAGCGCGTCCGGCCCACCGGCCCGGAGCACCGCGAGGTCGAAGCCGCCCGAGAAGCGTCCGTCGCGACCGGTGAGCACCACGACGGCGCCCGCCGACTCGGCCTGGTCGAGCGCGGCGTTGATCTCACCGAGCATGGGGATCGACAGCACGTTGACCTTGCCGTCGTCCATGGTGATGGTCGCGACGGAGTCTTCGAGTCGGTACGAGACAAGAGCCATCGCCAGACCCTAATTCTCGCCCGAAGCCGGCTTCCGCTGGCCTGGGATCGTCAGCTGGGCGTGGCCGCGGGCGCCGCGGAGGAGCTCGCCGGGCAGCTCGCCGGTGGGGGAGCCGTCTTCGAACGTGACGGATCCCCGACTTCACCGTGGCCCGGTAGCCGCGGGCGTCCTGCATGAGGCGCCGACCGCCGGCCGGCAGGTCGCGCACGACGTGCGGCGGCGGGCAGGCCAGCGCGTCGAAGTCGATCAGGTTGACGTCGGCGACGTACCCCGGTGCGAGCACGCCGCGGTCGAGCCAGCCGACGTGCGCGGCCGTGCGCTGCGTCTGGGCGTGGACGAGCCACTCGACGGGGATGCGCGGACCGCGCTTGCGGTCGCGACCCCAGACCACGAGCGACGACGTGGTGAAGCTCGCGTCGCAGATCGCACCGCAGTGGGCGCCGGCGTCGGACAGACCGAACATCGCGAACGGCGTGGAGATCATCTCGTGGATGTCGTCGAAGTTCCCGTGCGCGAAGTTGAACAGCGGGACGTACAACAGGCGGGTGCCGCCGTCTTCGAGCAGGGTGTCGTACACGAGTCCGGCCGCATCAGTGCCCGTGCGGGCGGCCTCGGCACCGAGCGACCAGTCGGTGTCGAGCTCGTAGTCGACCGGGTCGGTGAGGCGGAACATCACGTCCCACTGGGTCGACAACGTGCGCAGGAGGCCTTCGGGAAGGGTCGCGGCGAGTTGGGCGTGCTCGGCGAGGATGCGCCGCCGGAGCTCCGGATCGCGCAGCGCGGCCACCTTCTCCGGCAACGGCAGCATCGCGACTTCGCCGTAGGCCGCGCAGAACAGGAACGGGTTCGCGGTGACGTCGAGGCCGAGGAGCACCCCGATGGGCCGGGGTGCGACCTGCGTCTTCACGTCGAGGCCGGCATCGCGCATCCGCCCGACCCGGTCGAACACGAAGCGCCACCGCTCGGGTGAGTGGTACGCCTGCTGCACGGTGAACGACAACGGTCGGCCCGACGCGCGGGCGAAGGCCTCGATCACGTCGAGCTCGGCGCTCGCGAACCCGTCGTCGGTCGTCTGGTAGCAGTCGGAGATCAACTGGGTCACCCCCCGGCCCGACTCGCGCAGCACCTCGGCCAGCGCAAGCAGTTCGCGTTCGCCCGCGGTGAGGGTCGGGATGTTGGCACCGTCGCGCGTGCGGTGGACCTCGGTGCGCGACGTCGCGAACCCGAGCGCGCCGGCTTCGAGGGCTTCGGCGAGCGAGCGGCCCATCGCATCGAGCTCGTCGTCGGAGGGTGCGACCGTGTGGTCGGCGCCCCGTTCGCCCATCACGTAGGTGCGCAGCGCGGAGTGCGGGACGTGCGCGCCCATGTCGACGGTGTGGGGCTTGCGGGCGAGCGCGTCGAGGTACTCGGGGAAGGTCTCCCAGTCCCAGGTGAGGCCCTCGGCGAGCGCGGTGCCGGGGATGTCTTCGACTCCTTCGAGGAGGCCGATGAGCCACTCGTGGCTGTCGGTGCGGGCGGGGGCGAAGCCGACGCCGCAGTTGCCCATCGCGATGCTCGTGACCCCATGCAGCGACGACGGGGCGACGAGCGGATCCCAGGTGACCTGGCCGTCGAAGTGGGTGTGGATGTCGACGAAACCGGGCGTGACGAGCAGGCCGTCGGCGTCGATCTCGCGTCGGCCGGTGCCTGTCGACCTCGCCGACGGCGGTGATGCGGTCGCCGGTGATCTCCACGTCGGCCGGTCGGGGCGGCGCACCTGTGCCGTCGACGACGGTCCCGTTGCGGATCACCAGATCAGCCATGCCATCCCCCTCGTGCACCCACCGATCGCAGCGTCGGTGCGATTCCCCACCGTATAGGGCGCCCAATCGCACCAACACCCGGGGTTCAGCGGGTGACGGCGCCGAGCTCACCGGCCAGCTTGGCGACGAACCGGGGAAGGTGCGGGTCGACCGCGTCGCCGCCGTGCAGGACGGCGTCGAACTTCCACCAGTCGACGGCGGCGAACTCGCGAGCATCGGGCGTGAGCCGCAGGCTGCGGTCCCGCTCGAACACGTACCAGAGGCTCACGTCGACGTGGCCGGCGTCGACGCCGATGGTGGTCGACTGGGTGACGAACAGCGGGAGCCGACCCGAGGCAGCCAGGGGCGGGGCCTCGATCCCGAGCTCCTCCCGGATCTCGCGGCGGGCCGCGGCGAACGGTTGCTCGCCCGGGTCGACGTGACCGCCGGTGGCGAGCCAACGCCCCGCGTTGCGATGGTCGACGAGCAACACGGCCTCTGCGATCGGATCGACGAGCACGCAGTACGCGACGAGGTGCTTCGGCGGGACGTCGGGCTTGACGAGCCGGAAGATCTCGGCCCCGCTGCGGATCCAACGCAGCGTGTCGGTGCGGTGCGCGGCCTCGATCGCATCGAACGGGCCGGATCCGACGCACCGCCGCGAACGCGGCTGCGCGAGCTCCGATCGGCTCATCCATCGGGCGTGGGGCCGGGTGAGCTCGACCAGCGCCACGACAGTGAGACCCGCGGTCCGGCGTGCGCGACCTTGGGGACCGCGTGGGTGAAGTCGAGCTGGGTCGCGCCGCCCATCACGAGCAGGTCGCCGGATCCCGGCGCGATGTCGCGCGACCGACCACCCGACTTCGGCTTCACGAGGAACGGGCGGCGCGCGCCGAGCGTCACGATCGCGATGAGGGTGTCGTCGAGCACGCGGAGCTCGCGGTCGGCGTGGGGTGCGACGCTGTCGTTCCCGTCGCGGTAGTAGTTGAGACCGGGCCCGGTGAGCGGCACACCGTAGTGGGCATCGAGTGCGTCGCCGATGTCGGTGAGCACGGGATGCGGCAGCGGCGTCCCGGGCGCGTACCAGCGCGAGAGTCGGGGGTCGTCGAGGACTCGATCCCACATCTTTCGCCGGCCCTGCTTCCAGTCGACCCGTTCGACGAGGTGGTCGAGCAGGGTGTCGCCGCCGAGCAGCCACTCGCGGGAGACGTCGACCCAGGAGCGTCGGTCGAGGGCGATCCGATCGAAGACCGGTTCGGGGGCGACGCCCGGTTCGGCGCCACCGAGCAGGGTCGCCTGGTAGGCGGGCATGGGTCGAGGCTAGCGAACAGACGTTCGCACCCGCCAGGGGGGACGGGGGCTCAATTACGGCGGCTCAATTGATGCCGGTCCGGAGCGTTCCGATGTCTGCCGACTGCGTAGCGGTCACACACTTCTGCGCCCGTAGTCGATGAGTCGCTCGTTGTCGCTGGCCCTTCACCACGGTATGTGGTCGGTGCACTACACCGTGCTCCGCGGAGCACTCCGCGTTGTCCTCCCGAGAATGCGCCGGAGCGGGCACTCGGTGCGTCCTGCGCTTCAGCCCTTCCCGGCACCCGGGCCGGGTGCGTACCGTGTGGATAGGTCTTTCGGGGGTCCGGGGACCTCACATCCTTTGGGGGGCACGTTGCGAACATTCGGTCGGTTGCTGTTCGTGGCGGCGTTCGTGTTGTCTGCGGCGGGTTGTGAATGGATCGTTCGGGCGAGCGTCGACAGTGGCGGCGTTCAGGCAAACGGGAACAGCTACCAGCCTGCGTTGAGTGCAGATGGCCGGTTCGTCGCGTTCATGTCGGACGCAACGAACCTGGTGCCGGGAGACACGAACGGTGTGGTCGACGTGTTCGTGCGGGACAATCGGACGGGCCTGATCGAACGGATCGGCAACGCGGCCGCGCTCGGCGACATCAGTGAGGACGGACGTTACGTCGCGTACGCTGCGAACGCTCCCTGCGGTCCGGGGGGCTCGTTCCTCGCGTTGTTCGTTCGCGACCGTCAGCTCGGGGTCACAGAGTGCTTGGCGGGGAGTCCGGACCCGTACAGCGCGGTGTTGTCGGCTACCGGGCAGTTCGTGGCCTTCACGGCAAGCGGTGCGGGGCTGCTCGTCGCTGATCGTACGACTGGCCAGTTCGACCAGATCCCGGTGCCTGCCGGGCACTTCATCGGGGGGGTCCGCGACCTCGCACTCTCCGACGACGCGCGGTTCGTGGCCTTCACCGCGCTGCGGAGCAGCGGGGAAATCGGTGAGGGCGATGTCTATGTCCGCGACCGCCAGACCGACACCACGGAGCAGGTCCCAGTCCCGACCGGCATCACCGACGGATTCTTGATCAACCCGTCGATCTCGGCCGACGGCCGCTGGGTTGCGTCCGAGCTCTGGCAAGGGTCGTCGCCCGGCCCGTCGTACGGTCGCTCGGTTTGGGCCTACGACCGGCTGACCGGCACCAGCGAAGCCTTGAGCGTCAGACCGGACGGCCAGGTGGGACAGGCCTACGCCCCCGACATCTCTGACGACGGCCGGTTCGTCGCGTTGATCGGCAATGAGCAGCTCACGTCGGGAACACCGTTCGGGGCCACGTATGTGCGCGACCGTGTCGAGGACCGGACGACTGTCGTCAGTCGCGACGCCAACTCCTCTCGACAAGGCGGGTCGTACGACCATGCAATCGCCGATGACGGCCGCTACGTCGCGCTCACCTCGGGTGCCACGAACCTCGTGGGGAACGACACGAACGCCAAGCTCGACGTGTTCGTCACCGCGATCCCGCAGGTGGTCGTCCAGTCGGTGTCACCGAACTCCGTAGCACGAGGCGCGACTGCCACGTTGACGGTCACCGGCGACGGGTTCCGCCCCTCACCGACAGTCGACGCCGGCACGGGCGTCGCCGTCACGTCGGTGACGTACGTGTCGGAACACGAACTGACGATCTTGATCACTGCCCAAAACTCGGCACCGACGGGTGCGCGCTACGTTACGGTCACGAACACCGGCACCGGACCGGGCACGGCGGCTGGCTCGAGCGGACTCTGCGGGAACTGTCTCACCGTCACCTGACGTGACCCACCCAGTTCCTCCACCGGCCGAGTGCATACGGGCCACCCACACAGAACTGCCGTTCGGAATGGCTTCGCCGATGGAGCATCGTGCGCTCTGTGATCGATGCACCTCGATTCGGGCGACGTGGCTGGCTTGGTCTTCTTGCGTCGGACGATCGCCTGATGCCGGGAGTAGCCGTGGTCACCGCGCACGTCGCGCGTCGAGAGGCACGCGTATGACCGTGCGCTTTGCTGCCACCTACCCTGCGCGTCCGAGAAGCCGCAGCAGACTCCCTTGCGGACTGGCCGCTGGCAGATCGTCGGCTGGACCCGGCTCCTTGAGGCCAATGGTTGAACGGAGTGGCTCAAGTCCCTCGAGCAGCCATGACACCACCCGCTCATCGAGTCGGTCGTCCGCGTCGATCGCGCGAGCAAGGTCCCACGCGTGAACGGTCAGTTCGTTGACGCGCAGGAGCCGGAGTTGGGCGGCCGTGATCGTGCCCGCCTTCGGGTGGCGAACAGTCGCTGCGAGGATGCCTGGCACGGAAAACGACTTGGTGACGCGTGCGAACGCGTCGTCGAACGAGCCGAGCGGATCCAAGCCCAACCAGTCTTGCTCCCGCGTGCGAAGAATCGCGTCGGCGGGCTCGCCGGCCAAGATCATGACGTATCGAAAGTTGCCGCCGACTACATGGTTGACGAGATCACGGACACTCCACTCGTCACACGGGGTGGGGCGAGTCCAGTCATCACTCTCAATTTCCACGAGACGCTGTCGAAACCCGCGGCCCGAGCGTTCCAGCGCTTCTGCGCCATTCATGATGGTCTCCCGGGTCCACGACGGGCTCCATGACGCTATCGACTCTCCGTTGACTGCCGACACCGAGCTGACGCCAACCAGACGCGCCGCGTCATAGCTGCCGTTCCGTCGTCTGATCACTCAGTGAAGATCATGTTCCAGGCTTCCAGATCATCCGGGTAGAGCCAGCGCTCGAGCTGACGCCCATCTCGATACCGGAAGACGCTGACGACCCGCGTTCGTATGTTCACGTCCTGACGTGTTGCTCCCATGATGCTCAGCGCGCAGACATGGTCATCGCTGCCGAAGACGTCTTCTTCTGTGAGCCAGAAACCCTTCTTGCTCAGCTCGCGGAGCCACTTGATGAGATTCGGCCTCCCGACCACGTCTCCCGCCATGCTGTGGGAACCCGGAACGTGCCAGACCACGTCGGGATCGATGAGCTCTTCGACGCTCGCGAGATCGCCAACTCGGAACGCGTCGGCTGTGCGTCGGTAGGCCGTCGCGTTCGGGTGCTCGTCCGTCACAGCCGAACAGTAGAACGACCCGGGGTTCGCCACCGTCCGAGCGGGCTCACGCGACAAACCGGGTGACGGCCGTAGCGCCTGCACATCCATAACTGCCGATCGGCGACCGTTACCTGGGCGCTCAGGGGGCCGCGCGGGCGATGCGTTCGTCGCGCAGGGCCGACCGACGGACCTTGCCGGCGTCGTCGCGCAGGGGTTCGTCGACCCGTTCGAACGTCCGCGGGATCTTGTAGCGCACGAGCAGGTCGGCGAGGTGGGCGCGCAGGTCGTCGTCGGTGACGTCGTCGCCGGCCTGGACGATCGCGTGGACGCGGCTGCCGAGGTCGTCGTCGGGGAGGCCGATCACGCAGCTCGACGCGACGAGCGGATGCGCGTCGAGCGCGCCCTCGACCTCGGCCGGGTACACGTTCGACCCGCCGACGAGGATCATGTCGGCCGAACGGTCGCCGAGGTAGAGGTAGCCGTCGGCGTCGACGTGGCCCATGTCGCCGAGCGACTCCCACCCGTCGACCGACCGCGCGTCGGCGCCGACGTAGCGGTAGGTCGCGACGCCCTTCGGGCGCGCGCATGAACACCTCGCCCGCGACGCCCACCGGCGCGTCGTTGCCGTCGGCGTCGAGGATGCGGATCTCGCCGTAGGCGGGCCGACCCACCGAACCGCGGTGCTCGAGCCACTCGTCGCCGCGGATGACGGTGACCATCTGCGCCTCGGTGCCGCCGTACAGCTCCCAGATCTTCTCGGCGCCGAGCCAGTCGATCCACACCTGCTTCAGCCACGCGGGGCAGGGTGCCGCGAGGTGGAACACCACCCGCAACGACGACAGGTCGTAGCGCTCCCGCACGTCGTCGGGCAGCTTCCAGATGCGCTGCATCATGGTGGGTACCGCGTACATCCAGTCGACGCGGTGCTCCTCGACGAGCGCGAGCGCGGCCTCGGGATCGAAGCGCGGCATCACCACCACGTGGTTCCCCGTGAACAGCGCCGCGACCGAGAAGGAGAGCGGACCGTTGTGGTACAGCGGACCGGTCGCGAGGTGCACGCCGTCGGTGGTCATGCCGAACCCCGCCGCGGTGAGCGCAACCGATTCGGTCACGGCCGCACCGCCGGCGACGATCAGCTTCGGCCGACCGGTGCTCCCACCCGAGGTCGGTGCCTTCCACGCGTTCGCGGCCTTCGGCGGGAGCGGTGCATCGGAGAGCTCGGGGTCGGGTTCGAACCCGGCCGCGCACACAGGTGCGCCCTTCGGCCTCGAGCCCGACCACGAGCGCGGGGTCGGCGAGCTCGATGATCGCGTCGAGCTCGGCGCGGGGGAGGCGGGCCGAGACCGGCTGTGGCGTCGCGCCGAGCTTCCAGGTCGCGATCGCCGCTTCGAACCACTCGACGCCGTTCGGGCAGGCCGATGGTGACGAACGAGTCGGGTTCCACGCCGAGCGCCGCGTAGGCCCGGGCCAGGCGGTTCGTGCGCAGGTCGAGCTCCCGACGGGTGACCGTCCGCCCGCCGGAGGTGATCGCGGGACGGTCGGGATCGGCGTCGGCCTGCTCGGCGAGGGTGACGGCGAAGGGGGTGGCCACGCGGTGATGCTCGCCGCGAGTGGTGGTCCGGGTCAACGTGGTCGGCGCCGTGACCGCCTCAGGTGAGCACAATGAGCGCACGTGCTGTTCGCCGACGTCGTGTCGACCTCGACCGACGGTCGCGGCGACCCGGTCGCGCACGGCGAAGATCGAGGCGCTCACCGAGCTGCTCCGGGGTCTGGCGCTCGACGAGATCGCGCCGGTCGTCGGCTTCCTCACCGGGACGCCCCGGCAGGGACGCATCGGCGTCGGTTGGGCCACGGTGGCCGGCGTCGAGGTCGACCCGGCCCCGGAGGCGAGCCTCACCATCGCCGACCTCGACCTCGCGATCGACACGCTCGAGGAGACGCGGGGTGAGGGCTCGACGTCGACCCGCCGGGCGATCCTCGTCGCGCTGCTCGAGCGGGCGACCGCCGACGAAGGCGAGTTCATCCGTCGGCTCCTCACCGGTGAGCTGCGCCAGGGCGCGCTCGAAGGCCTCATGGCCGACGCCGCGGCCCGAGCGAGCGACGTGAAGCTCGCCGAGTTCCGGCGGGCGCTGATGCTCGACGGTGATCTCGGTCGGGTGGCCACGCTCGCCCGCGCCGGTGGGAGCGAGGCGCTCGCCGCCGTCCGCCTCGAACCACTCCGGGCGGTGCTGCCGATGCTCGCGAGCTCCGCCGCCGATGTCGACGAGGCGCTCACCCGCACCGGGCTCGCATCGGTCGAGTGGAAGCTCGACGGCGCGCGCGTCCAGGTCCACCGCCTCGGCGACGACGTCCGCATCTTCACCCGCAACCGCAACGACGTGACCCACCGGCTCGGCGACGTCGTCGACGCGGTGCGCGCGTTCCCCTCGGACGACTTCGTGCTCGACGGCGAGGCGCTCGGGCTCGACGACGACGACCGACCCCAGCGGTTCCAGGACAGCATGAGCACCTTCGGCGCCGATGCCACCCGCGCCGATGCGACCCGGCTGCGGGCGCTGTTCTTCGACTGCCTCCGCCGCGACGGCGTCGACCTGCTCGACGATCCACTCGTCGAGCGGCGCGGATCACCTCGTCGAGCTGGTCGGGGCCGCGGCAGTTCCCGCGATCACCACCGACGACGCCGACGTCGCGGCTGCGTTTCTCGCCGAGGCGATCGAGACCGGCCACGAGGGTGTGATGGTGAAGGCGGTCGGGTCTCGCTACGAGGCCGGCCGGCGGGGCAAGGCGTGGGTGAAGGTCAAGCCGGTGCACACCTTCGACCTCGTCGTGCTCGGCGCCGAGTGGGGTCACGGCCGCCGCCGCGGTTGGCTCTCGAACCTCCACCTCGGTGCCCGCGACGTCGACGGGGGTTTCGTGATGGTGGGCAAGACGTTCAAGGGGCTCACCGACGACCTCCTCACCTGGCAGACGGCACGCTTCGCAGGAGCTCGTCGCCGACGATCAGGGACACACGGTGTTCGTGCGCCCGGAGCTGGTGGTCGAGATCGCCGTCGACGGCGTGCAGGCGTCGACGCGCTACCCGGGAGGAGTCGCGCTCCGCTTCGCCCGCGTCCGTCGCTACCGCGAGGACAAGGGACCGGACGACGCCGACACGATCGACGCGGTCCGGTCGCTGCTCGGACCCTGACTCCGGACGCTCCGCTCAGAGCTGGCTCGAACGGGACCGTGAACGCCGGAGCCTCGACGCCGCCGTCGACCTCGAAGATCTTGCCGGTGACCCACGCGGCGGCGTCGGACGCGAGGTACACGACGCAGGCGGCGATGTCGTCGGTCCGGCCGACGCGACGCATCGGGGTGTTCGCCTCGAGCCGCTCCCGGACCGACGGGTCGGTGAGCACGTTCGCCAACGCGTCGGTCTCGACGCCGCCGACCTCGATCGCGTTCACCCGGATCTTCGGCGCGAGCTCGGGCGCCATCGCCCGCGACATCATCGACAACGCCGCCTTGGCCGCGGCGTAGGCGGTGAAGCAGGGCTGCACCATGCTCGCAGCACGCGACGAGATGTTGACGATGCTCCCGCTGCCGTGCTCCTGCGAGGTGGGGGACCGCGAGCTTGGTCGAGCGAGAACGCCGACGTCACGTTGAACGCGAACGCGGCCTCGAGCGCCTTCTCGCTCGTCTCCATGAGCGGGCGGGGGTTCCAGCCGCCCGCGTTGTTCACGAGGACGTCGAGTGCGGCCGAGCTCGTCGACCGTCCGGGCGACCAGGCGGGCCCGCTGGTCGGCCTCGGTGACGTCGGTGGGGACCGCGAGCGCCCGCCGGCCGAGGGCCCGCACCTCCGCGGCAACGGGCGTCGATGTCGGCCGGGGTGCGGGCCGCGCACACGACGTCGGCGCCGGCCTCGGCCAGGGCCCGGGCCGTGCCGGCGCCGATGCCCTTGCCGGCGCCGGTCACGATCGCGACCTTGCCGTCGAGCCGGAACCGATCGAGGATCATGGTTTCGAGGCTAACCCGCCTCCCCGGAAGGAGCGTCCGTGAGTGATCCGGTGCTGGTCGAGATCGACGAAGGGGTGGCGACGATCACGATCAACCGGCCCGAGGCTCGCAACGCGCTGAACCGCGACGTGCGGCGCCTGCTCCCCGAGGCGATCCTCGAGCTCGAGGCCGACGACGCGGTCGACGTGATGATCCTGACCGGCGCGGATCCCGCGTTCAGTGCCGGCATCGACCTCAAGGAGCTCGGCTCGGGTGCGGCCACGGGAACGCGCGGCGACCTGGGCACCGACCGCGGTGCACTCCCGCCGCGCACGAAGCTGCTCATCGGCGCGGTCAACGGCGTCGCGGTGACCGGTGGGTTCGAGATCGCGCTCGGCGTGCGACTTCCTCGTGGCGTCGGAGCACGCACGCTTCGCCGACACCCACGCGCGGGTCGGGATCATGCCCGGATGGGGGCTCACGGTCCTGCTGCCGCAGCGCATCGGTGTCGCCCGGGCCCGGGAGATGAGCGTCACCGGCAACTTCGTCGACGCGCAGCTCGCGTACGACTGGGGCCTCGTGAACCACGTCGTGCCCCACGCCGACCTGCTCCCGTTCTGCCGGCAGCTCGCCGCCGACTGCCGCACGATCGACCAGACCGCGGTGCGTCGGATGTTGCAGACCTACGAGGAGGGCAGCCTCGTGACGCTCGACGAGGCGTGGGCCGTCGAGGACCGGGTGTCCCGCGCCTGGCAGGGCGACGGCTTCGATCCGGCCGAGGTCGAACGCAAGCGGCAGGCGATCATCGAACGCGGCCGCGCCCAGACGAGCTGAAGATCAGCCGGGTCGGAGCGCGGTGAGCTCGGTCGGCGTTGTCGTGGAGGATCCGACGCCTGGCGTCGGCGCCGAAGTCCTTGAGCTCTCGCACGTAGTCGAGCGGATCGGGCATGCCCTCGATGTGGGGCCAGTCGGAACCGAAGATCACCCGGTCGTCGCCGACGTGCTCGGCGATCTCGTAGACGTCGTCTTCCCAGAACGGGTTGATCCACACGTGACGACGGAAGATCTCGCGGGGGTCCTCGCGGAAGAAGCCCGGGATGCGGCGGTGCACCGAGTCGAGCTTCTTCAGCAGGTCGGGGAGGAACTCGGAGCCGTTCTCGACCGACGCGATCCGCAGGTTCGGGAAGCGCGAGAACAGGTCGTCGAACACGAGCGACGCGAGGAAGTCGTAGATCGCCCGTTCCATCGTGAGCATCTTGATCGACGGGCGTTCGGCCCCCTCGAAGGTCGCGGCGAACCCGTCCTTCGCGTAGCCCTGCGACGAGTACCCGCTGTCGGCCGCGTGGACCACGACGGTGACGCCCGCTTCGTTGACGCGCGCCCAGAAGGGATCGAACATCGGGTCGGTGGGCGGTCGTTGGCCGAGCGCGGTGGTGGGCGCGGCGGGTCGCATCACGACGAGCCGGGTTCCCTTGTCGATCGCCCACTCGAGCTCGCGCACGGCCCAGTCGACGTCGGCGAGCGAGATGTAGGGCGCGCCGAAGATGCGGTCGGCGTGGTGGAAACCCCAGTCTTCTTCGACCCAACGGTTGAACGCGGTGAACGTGAGGGTGACCGCTTCGGGGTCGTCCTTCAGGAGCTCTTCGTAGAGCATGCCGAGGGTGGGGAAGAGCCAGATCCGTTCGAGCTCCTGGCTGTCCATCGCCTGCAGGCGGGCGTCGCGGTCGCGGTACTCGGCTCGGATCGGTTCACGGTCGCGGAGGAACTCGAGCGGGAACTTCTGGTCGGGGTTGCCACGGAAGTAGTCGTGCATCGCGCCGGCTTTCGCGATCGGATCGAACGTCGGGTTCGACACGACGCGGGCGACGCGTCCTCCGACCACCTGGTACTTCCGACCGTCGAAGTCGGCCCACTGCACGCACCGGGAACCGAGGCGCGGGTCGAGGTGGCGGGTGAACGCGTCGAGGGCCTCGTAGTAGTGGTTGTCGGCGTCGAAGACGGGGTGGCCGAGCTCGTCGAGTGTGCTCATGGGCCCAGCGTACTCAGGCCTCCGGGACGTACTTCCAGGCGTCACCCTCGGCGACGATCCGGCCTGCGGGACGGGTGGGGAAGTGGGTGCCGATGAACAGCACCTCGTGCTCGGACGGCGTGGGCGAACATCCGGCGCCGGGTCGCTTCGGCGGTGGTCGGGTCGTCGTCGCCGATCTCGGACCAACCGGGCCGGGCGAGCTGCGCGGGATGGTGGACGAAGTCGCCGGTGACGAGGGCGGTCTCGCCGCCGGACTCGACCCAGAGCGAGACGTGACCCGGCGTGTGTCCCGGTGTGGCCTCGAGGCGCAGGCCACCGCCGAGATCGGTGTCGGGTTCGACGATGTCGGCGAGGCCGGCGTCGACGATCGGCTCGACTGAGTCGCCGTACACGTCTTCACCGGGCATCGGGTTCGTGCGGAGGTACTCGACCTCGGCTGCGGTGTAGAGATGCCGCGCCCCGGTGAACGTGGGGACCCAGGTGCCGTCGACGAGCTGGGTATCCCAACCGACGTGGTCGGCGTGCAGGTGGGTGTGCACGACGACGTCGATCGATGGAGCGTCGAAACCGGCCGCAGCGAATCGCTCCAGGAACGGGAACGACTGCTCGTGCCAGAACGGCAGCGCGCGTTGCTTGGCGTTGCCGACGCACGGATCGACGAGGACCCGCCGGCCCGGCTGGTCGATCACGAGGGCCTGCACCCTGAGGGTGATGTTGCCGTCGGTGTCGGCGAAGTCGGGGACGAGGTCGGGTTGCTCCCGCACCGCTGCGGCATCGATGCCGGTGAAGAAGAACTCCGGCGGGATGTGGGCGGTCTCCGCCTCGACCACGCTCGTGATCGTGATGTCGCCCACGGTCCACCGTTGGATGGTCGTCTGGTCGCTCGTCGTCATCCGGTCAGCCTCGCGCGTCCCGAAGGTTGGCGCGGCTCCTGCCGGCGTCGCGTCAGGCCGAACGGCGGTACCGGTGCACCGCGAGCGGTGCGAACACCACGATGATCCCGACGCACCAGGCGATCGAGGCGATCACCTTGCTCGCGGTCGGACCTCCGAGGACGAGCGCACGGACCGCGTCGATCGCAGCTGTGACCGGCTGGTGCTCGGCGAACGCCTGGAGCCAGCCTGGCATGGTGTCGAGCGGGACGAATGCCGACGACGCGAACACGAAGATCGCGAGGAAGGGGAACGAGGCAGCCTGCGCGGCCTCGGGGTTGGCAGTCACGAGTCCGAAGAAGGCGAACACCCACGCGAGTGCGAACGCGAACAGCAGGATCATCCCGACCGCGGCGATCGCCGCGAGGGCATTGGTCTCGACGCGGAAGCCCACGGCGTAGCCGACGACGAACATGAGGATCACGACCCACACGCTGCGGACGAGATCGGCGATCGTGCGGCCGGCGAGCACGGCAGAACGCGCCATCGGCAGCGAACGGAAGCGGTCGATCACACCGCCCTGGAGGTCGGTCGCCATGCCGACCGCGGTGGTGACGGAGCCGAATGCCACGGTCTGGATGAAGATCCCGGGCATCAAGAAGTTGACGTACGACTCGCCGGGCACCGTGATCGCGCCACCGAACACGAACCGGAACATGAGGACGAAGATGATCGGCTGGATGCTGCTGAACACCAGCACCTCGGGCGTCCGCAGCATCGACAGGAGGTTGCGCCAGGCGACGACGCCGCCGTCGACCATGGCCTGCTTCGGAGAGACGCGGTGCCCCACGGTCGGGGCGGTGCCCGTGGTCGGCGGAACGGTGACGGCGGTCATGCAGCACCTCGCTCGGGAGTGGAGGTCGTGTCGGATTCGGCGTCGCCCTCGGCGCGATGGCCGGTGAGCTTCAGGAAGACGTCGTCGAGGCTCGGTTCGCGCACCACGAGTCGGTCGGGCACGAGCTGCTCGTGGTCGAGGGTGCGGACGACGTCGAGTGCGCCGCGGCCGGCGTCGGTCACGGTGACCCCGATCGTGGTGCCGTCGAGGTGCTCCGTTGCGCCGAGGGGCCCGAGCAGCGAGATGGCGCGGTCGACGTTCTCGGCCGGCAGGGTGATCTCCACCACGGTGGCGCCGAAGTGGGTCTTCAGCTCCGTGGGTGTGCCCTCCGCGATCGTGTTGCCGCCGTCGATCACCATGATGCGGTCGGCGAGGCGGTCGGCTTCCTCGAGGTACTGGGTCGTCAGGAGCAGCGTGGTGCCGCCGGCGACCAGCTCCTCGATGACCACCCAGAGGTCGGTGCGGCTCGCGGGATCGAGCCCGGTCGTGGGTTCGTCGAGGAACAGCACCGGCGGGCGGTGCACCAGCGAGGCCGCGAGGTCGAGGCGCCGCCGCATCCCGCCGGAGTATGTCTTGGCGGGCCGGTTCGCCGCGTCGGTGAGCCCGAACTGCGCGAGCAGCTCGTCGGCCCGGGACCCGACACCCTTTCGCGGCTGGTGGGTGAGGTACCCGATGAGCCGGAGGTTCTCGCGCCCGGTGAGGTTGTCGTCGACCGCGGCCGACTGACCGGCCAGCCCGATCTGTTCGCGCACGGCCTGGGGATTCTCGGTGACGTCGACTCCGAGCACGCTGGCGCGACCACGCGTGGGGGCGAGGTTCGTGGTGAGGATCCGCACTGCGGTCGTCTTGCCCGCTCCGTTCGGCCCGAGCAGTCCGAGGACCGAGCCGTACGGCACCTGGAGGTCGACCGAGTCGAGGGCCACGACGTCGCCGTAGTCCTTCCCGAGGCCCTCCGCTTCGATCACGATGTCGTCCATCTCCTCATGGTAGCCCTCGATGCTTGATACTTGTCAAGTGTTGTGGGAGGTCGAAGGTTGGCAATCCTCAAGGATCGGGTAGGCTGCATCGGTGGACGCAGCCGCCAAGCGGGAGCTCGGCAAGGAGAAGCGAGAGCTCGCCAAGGAGCGGAAGGCCCGGGCCAAGACGCGCGTGAGGTCGCACAAGCGCCCGACGAGCGTCGCGGCCCAGGAGGCCTGGGAGTTGATCGTGTCGTTGCTCTTCTCCGACCTCGTCCACGATCGGATGCACGCGGCCTGTGAGAGCGTCGATTTGTCGCCGGGTCTCGCCAAGGCGCTCAACTCCCTCGAGCCGGGCCGGCCGCGGCCGATGGGGGAGCTCGCCGACGGTTGGCGGTGCGACGCCTCCTACGCCACCTCCATCGTCGACGGCCTGGAGTCGCGCGGCCTCGTCGAGCGCCAGATCCTCGCAACCGACCGACGCGTGCGCACCGTCGTGCTCACGCAGGCCGGTGTCGCGGCCAAGGACGAGTGGCGGGAAGCACTCTCCGTACCCCCCGAAGGTTTCGGCGACCTCACCGGGACCGACGCACGCGAGCTGCGGGATCTGTTGAAGCGAGTGGTGGCGGGCGGACTCCGCCGAGTCGCCGACCGACTCGATGAGCACTGATGCGGCGAGCAGCTAGCCCGTCGCGTTGATCACGACCTCCGCCTGGTCGTGGAGGAACTGTTCGACCTGCGACGCGTCGTCGGACGGTCGGGGATAGACGATCAGGCGGTCGACCCCGAGCGCCGCGTAGGCCTCGGCGGTGGCGGCATCGACCGGGTCGTTCGGTGTGATGCTGATGTCGAGCGGGCCGAGCGCGGCCGGGCGCTCGATCTCGTCGGTGAGCTCGCGGAGCTCCTGCAGGATCGGCGCGGTGGCCGCGGGGTCGAGGTCGGCGCCGTACCAGCCATGGCCGCGCGTGACGGCTCGTCGGAGCGCGGGTCGGCTGGAGCCGCCGATCACGATCCGGGGTCCGCCCGGCGCGACCGGCTTCGGGAACGCGTCGACGCCGCTGAACGACACGTACCGGCCGGAGAAGCTGCGGACGGGGTCGGCCCAGAGCGCCTGCATGGCGTCGAGGTACTCGTCGGTGCGGGTCCCGCGGTCGGTCATGGGGACGCCGACCGCCTCCATCTCGCCGGCGAGGTACCCCGCGGCGACTCCGAAGTGCAGCCGCCCGTTGCTCAACACGTCGAGGCTGGCGACCTCCTTGGCCAGGACGACCGGGTTCCGCTGCGGGAGGATGATGATCCCGGTCCCGAGCTCGAGGGTGGTCGTGACCGCGGCGACGAACGCGAGATGGACGAGCGGATCCAGGATCGCCTCGTGGGGCTCGAGGGGCTGGGCCGGGTCGGCCGGGTCGGGGAGGACGACGTGCTCGCCGGCCCACCACGAGTCGTATCCGAGCTCCTCGGCGAGTCGGGCCAACCGGATGGTGTCTTCGGGTCCGTGCGTCGCCTTCTCGTTGATCCCGTAGGCCGCGAGCTTCATGCTCCGAACCTACCCGTCGCCGTTTGACGCGGATGTTTCGAGCGGTTGACGATGCGGGGTCCCGTCGGGACGGAAGCGACAGATCCGAGGAGCCACGCATGACCCACGATCCGGTCGTCGATCCGACGGTCCAAGACGCCGAGAACCTCGAGCCGCACTTCGTGCACGAGGCCCAGGAGGCGCTGACCACCGAGCGACTCGACGCCATGGCGCACGACGGGAAGCGACCCAACGTGCTCGTGATCCTCTTCGACGACGTCGGCTGGGGCGACTTCGGGTGTTACGGCGGTGGTGGCGCGGTCGGCGCGCCCACCCCGAACATCGACAAGCTGGCGCGTCGCGGGCTCCTGCTCACGTCGTGCTACTCCGAGCCGTCGTGCACACCGTCACGCGCGTCGTTGATGACGGGCCGGTTGCCGATGCGGCACGGTCTGCTGCGGCCACCGATGTACGGCGAGGCGGGCGGACTCGACGGTGAGGTGACGATCGCGCAGCTGCTCTCCGACGCCGGGTACGCGACGCAGGCGGTTGGGAAGTGGCACATGGGCGAGAACATCCCGTCGCAGCCCCAGAACGTGGGCTTCGACGACTTCTACGGGTTCCTCAGCGTGTCCGACATGTACACCGAGTGGCGAGACCCGTACTTCTTCCCGGAGATCGCGTACTCCGAGGCCCGGACGAAGTGGGTGGAGAACCAGCCGTTCAACAAGTGCTTCGTGCACGCGACGCGCGGCGGCGATGTGGAGACGGTCGAGGAGGTCACGATCCCGGTCCTCTCGGAGCTCGACGACAAGTGGGCCGCGTACTCGATCGACTTCATGCGTCGACAGGCCGCAGCAGATCAGCCGTGGTTCCTCTTCCACTGCACGCGTGGCGCACACTTCGACAACTACCCGCTCGAGAAGTTCCTCGGATCGTCGCCGGCGAAGCATCCCTACAAGGACACCATCGTCGAGCTCGACGACATCGTGGGCCGGCTCGTGGCCACCCTCGAGGAGACCGGTCAACTCGACGACACGATGATCTTCCTGTCGTCCGACAACGGCCCGGAGATGTCGAGCTGGCCCGACTCCGCGTTCACCCCGTTCCGGAGCGCGAAGGGCTCGACCTGGGAAGGCGGCCAGCGCGTCCCCGGGATCGTGGTGTGGCCGGGCGCGATCGAAGCCGATCGCACGTCCGACGGGCTCTTCTCCCAGATGGACCTCTTCCCGACCATGTTGCGGCTCGCCGGCGCGTCCGACTCCACGCCGTCGGACCGCTTCATCGACGGCGTCGACCAGACATCGTTCCTCCTCGCGCCCGACGGCCTGTCGAACCGCAAGCACATCTACTACTGGCTCGGCAGCACGCTGTCGGCGCTACGGGTCGGTGAGTGGAAGTTCATGATCGCCTCGACGTCCGACGACGACCGCGACGTGCACAACCCGAGCGGCTTCAGCGGCGTGACCCAGAAGTACACCTACGCGCGGCTGTACAACCTGTACCTCGACCCCAAGGAGTCGAAGTCGTACATGATCCGCAAGCTCCCCTACGTCGAGGCGTTCCAGCGGGCGATGTTCGCCCACGCGGGATCGTTCGCGAAGTACCCGCCGAAGCAGGTCGTCGGCGGGGTCGGCTGATGGATCCGGTCGTCGCCCGCAAGACGTGGCGAACCCTCGAGCCCGTGCACGGGATGATCTACTTCGCGCCCGAGGGACTCGAGGCCTACGCCGCGGCCGGCCTCCGCGGGAACCGGATGGGCTACTTCGCGTCGCGTGCAGCGGCGATGGGCCCGGTCCCGGCCGAGGTCGTCATCGCGACGTTCTTCAACTTCGAGCCGTCGCTCGTGCGGGCGTCGATCCCCGAAGCCTGGTCGCTCGCATCGCCCGAGCGGGTGCTCGAAGCCCGGCTCGACGCGGTCGATCGTGCCCTCCGTCGGGCGTGGGGCGACGAAGTGATCGCGTCGCCGGACCTCGCGAGTGCCGCAGTGTTGGCCCGCACCGCCGCGCTCACGGCATCGGAGCATCCGCAGGGTCGGCCCCTCTTCGCGGGGCACGCCGGCCTTGACTGGCCCGAGGAGCCGCACCTGGTGCTCTGGCACGCCCAGGCGCTGCTGCGCGAGTTCCGCGGCGACGGCCACATCGCGGCCCTCGTCAACGAGGGGTTGTCGGGGATCGAGGCGCTCGTGATCCACGAAGCCACCGGCGAGATCCCGAGTCCGGTCCTGCGCACGAGCCGAGCTTGGTCCGACGACCAGTGGGCGGCCGCGGTCGAACGGCTCGCGGATCGCGGCCTGGTCGAACGCGGCGCCGAGCTGCGGCTCACCGAAGCCGGCCGGGTCAACCGCTCCTCGGTGGAGGAACGGACCGATGCGCTCGCGCTCGTGGCCTACCGGCCGCTGGGCGACGACGGGTGCCAACGCCTCCGCGAGATCGGGCGACCCCTGAGCCGAGCCGTGATCGATGCCGGCCTGCTCAACCCGGATCCGTCGGGGTGGTGACCTTCCGTTCCTCGCCCTCGACCTTCGCGGCGCGGGAGACGAACTGCACGACCGCGAGGTAGATCAGGAGCAGCACGACCGCCCAGAGGAGCCGACTCGCCGAGATGCGGTTGGCGAAGAGCAGGAACACGGCAACCAGGAGGAGTCCACCGACCTGGAGGGCCCGCTGGTAGCGGTGCACGAAGCGACCGAACCCGCCGAAGTCCATCCCGCGCTCCTCGGCCTTGTCGCCCATGCCCCCCACCACCTCGGTGGCGGTGGTCCGCAGGCGGACCGCGTTGCGACCGGGACCGGTCAACCACGTGATGAACGCCACCAGGAGCCCGATGACCATGACCGCGCGCAGGCCGCCGCGGAGGAACCGGATGAGTGTGTCCCAGGTGGCCGCGAGGGCGTCACGGGGGAACTCGGGACTGTGCGACGGCATCGAGGTACAGGCCGCGACCCACCGCCACCAGCAGCGCGAAGAACGCTGCTGCAACGGTCACGCCGATGCCCCAGCGGATGACGGTCCGCCGCCGGTTCGGTGACAGCCAGACCGCGATGCCGAGCAGGAGAAAGAGCAGGATCGGGAGGAAGTAGCTCAGCGTGTTGAGGAGCTTCACGCCGCTCTGCGCCTGCTCGAGCCCACTGGCGTCGAACAGCTCGAACTTCAACGCGAGCTTGTTGATCGGCACGTTGTCGAAGATCGTGATGCCGCGCTCGTCGAGCAGCTCCCGGACCTGCAAGAGGATCGCGGAGAGGTCGACCGTCACCTTGCCGTTCTTCGTCGAGACCACCTTGCCACCGCCCGTGAGCGCGGCCTCGACCTGGTTGTGGGCGCGCTCGTTCGCCGCGCACCCACACGGTCTGGAACTGATCGGATTCCAGGGCCCGCAGCGCGGCCGTCTCGGTGAACTGGCGCAGCGCGGTCGTCAGCGGCCCCGCGAGGAACTGCGCGCGATCGGGGAGCGCCTCCTTGGCTTCTTTCTCGACGTCGATCGAGTCGAACAGCGCGTTCGTCGCCTCGGCGGCCGCGGCGTCGAGGATCGCCGGGTTCGACGCGAGCGGAGTGACGTTCTCGACGTAGCGGCTCGTGTCGAGCAGCTGGTTGCGGGTCCAGATCGAGATGACGCTGAGCGGAGCGAGGATGCAGCTCACGATGACGAGGATCGCCACGAGTGCCCGGCGCCAGCGGGGTGCCTTGTTCGCCGATGGTGTCGGAGGTGTCGGCGTGTCAGTCGTCGTCATCATCGGTGTCTCCCGTCCGCGGTCGTGCCCGGGGAGCATCAAAGCACGCGAAGCGCTCCGACAGTGCCACTTACGATGAAGTCCCATGGGTTCGCTGGAGGTGCACGGGGTTCGATACGCCCTCCCGGGCGCTGGGATCCTGCTCGATGATGTGTCGTTCCGCGTCGGGCGGGGTGACCACGTCGCGCTCGTCGGCGCCAACGGCACCGGCAAGACCACGCTGCTCCGTCTGCTCGTGGGGGAGCTGCAACCCGTGACGGGATCGGTCGCGATCGACGGCCGGGCGCTCCTCCTGCCCCAGCTCGTCGGCGACGACGATCGGACCGTGCGGGAGTTGATGGTGAGCCTGTCTCCCGCGCCGGTGCGGGCGGCCGCGATCGAGCTCGCCGCCGCAGAGACCGCCGCGATGGCCGACCCCGGCGACGCGACCGGGATGCGCCTTGCGCGCGCCCACGCTGACGTGGGCCGATGCCGGCGGGTACGAGGCCGAGGTGCTCTGGGACGTGTGCTCCACCGCCGCGCTCGGGTGCGGGTTCGACGGCCGTGGCCGCCGCGCCGCCGTTCGACCCTGTCGGGCGGTGAGCAGAAGCGGCTCGCCCTCGAGCTGCTGCTCCGCTCCGATGCCGACGTGCTCCTCCTCGACGAGCCCGACAACTTCCTCGACGTGCCCGGGCAAGGAGTGGCTGGAGGACGAGCTGGTGGCGTGCCCGAAGACGATGCTGTTCGTCAGCCACGATCGCGAGCTGCTCGCGAAGGTCGCCCGCAAGATCGTCACGATCGAGGGTCGGGGGGCGTGGACCCACGGCGGCACCTTCGACGACCTACCACGACGCGCGCGACGCGCGTCTCGTCCGACTCGACGACGAGCACAAGCAGTTCCTCGAGGAGCGCAAGCGCCTTACCGCCAGTCTGAACGAGTACCGCCGCCGGGCCTCGATGGGCAGCGACACCTTCGCGTCGCGGGTGCGGGCCACGAAGCACCGCATCGAGCGGTTCGACCGCGAGCCGCCTCCCGAACGACCCGCCACCCAGACCGTCTCCATGCGGCTCGGTGGCGATCGCACCGGGAAGCGCGTCGTGATGATCGAGGCACTCGAATTGAGCGGTCTCACGGATCCGTTCGACGCCGAGATCTGGTTCGGCGAGCGCGTCGGGATCATCGGCCTCAACGGCACGGGCAAGAGCCACTTCCTCCGACTGCTCGCAGGCCACGAGGTGGAGCACACCGGCACCGTCGCGCTCGGTGCCCGCGTGGTCGCGGGGTACTTCTCCCAGGTGCACGACCGACCCGACCTCGTCGGCCGGACGGTGCTCGAGACGCTGCTCGCCGCGGGCAAGGCCCGCGGCGAGGCGATGGCGACGCTGCGCCGCTACGAGTTGCACGGATGCGCCGACCAACCGTTCGCCACGTTGTCGGGCGGTCAGCAGGCGCGCCTCCAGATCCTGCTCCTCGAACTGTCGGGCGCGACGTTGTTGCTGCTCGACGAGCCGACCGACAACCTCGACCTCGTGTCGGCGGAGGCGCTCGAAGGAGCCCTCGAGCAGTACGGGGGCACGGTGATCGCCGTCACCCACGACCGCTGGCTCATGCGCTCGTTCGACCGCTTCCTCGTCTTCGGGAGCGACTGCACGGTGAGCGAATCACCCGAACCGCGCTACCGCTGACGGCGTGCGACCGGTGCGTCGCCGGCGCTCGGAGCCGCTACTGCTTCAGCGACTCGATCAGCCGATCGGTCTGGGCCTGCTGCTCGTAGGAGAGCCGAGCCAGCCAGAACCGGAGGAACCCCGCGATCGAGTACCGCAGGAACAGCGCCGAACCGACGACCGTGAGCGCGATGCCGCCGAGGCCGAGGGCCAGCGCATCGCGCTGCGACAGCGAGTTGGTCGTGCCGTGCGACAGGGGATAGGCGAGGCCCGCGACGACGAGGCCCGCGATCATCAGCACCACACCGACGCGCAACCAGATGCGGTCGCGTCCCGTCGCGGGGTCGCGGACATGCATGTCGGCGATCTCCTGCTTGAACTCCTGCACCCGTTCGTGACTCTCGATCATCGGATCTCCACTCACCCCGCTCTGAATTCCGGCCTGTGCCATCGGCTCCCCTGGAATCGTCATCCGCCGAGATACGCCTTCGACAACTCGGCCTCCAGTTCGTCGGGTCGTCCGACCCGCTCGATCCGACCGTGCACCATGATGGCCGCGTAGTCGGCCACGCCCAAGACGGTGCTCGCGAACTGCTCGACGACGAGGATCGACACGCCCTCCTGGGCGACCTGGGCCACCATCTCGTACAACTCGGCCACGATGATCGGTGCGAGGCCCATCGACAGCTCGTCGAGGATGAGGAGCGCCGGCTCGACGGCCATCCCCCGGGCCATCGCCAACATCTGCTGCTCGCCGCCCGACATCGTGCCCGCGGTCTGGGTGCGCCGCTCCTGGAGCCGGGGGAACCGGGCGTAGGCGACCTCCTCGATCTCGGAGAGGCTGCGCCCGGCGTAGGTCATCATCCGGAGGTTCTCGCGCACGGTCAGGTTCGGGAAGATCCCTCGGCCCTCGGGGATCAGGCAGAGCCCGTGCCGGGCCAGTTCCTCGGGCTTCGCGCCGTTGACCCGACGTCCGGCGACGAGCACGTCACCCGCAGTCGGCGGGTGGAGGCCGGCTGCGACGCGCAGGGTCGTGGTCTTGCCGGCCCCGTTCGGGCCGAGGAGTGCGACGACGCTCCCCTCGGGGACGACGAGGTCGACCCCGAACAGCACCTCGATCCGCTCGTACGCGGCGCGGATCCCCCTGAGCTCGAGCAGGTTCGGGCGCGTCTCGAGCGGCTCCACTGCGCTCACGCCGGCGTTCCCAGGTAGGCGGCGACGACGGCGGCGTTGCCCTGGATCTCCCGGGGGGTGCCGACGGCGATGACCCGACCGAAGTCGAGCACGTGCACGGTGTGGCACACCCGCATCACGAGGTGCACGTCGTGCTCCACCAGGACGACGGCCATGCCCTCGGCGGCGAGCTCCTGCAACAGCGTGCCGAACTGGACCGTCTCGGTCTCGTCCTGGCCGGATGCGGGCTCGTCGAGGAGGAGGACCTCGGGCTTCGTCGCCAAGGACCGTCCGAGCTCCACGAGCCGGCACTGGCCGGTGGGCAGGGAGTCGACCCGTGCGTCGGCGACAGCTCCGAGGCCGATACGTTCGATGATCGCCTCGGTGACTGCGGCGGGATCGCTGCCGTCGCGTGCCCACCCCTTGCGGATGTCGGCCGCGACGCGGATGTTCTCGCGCACGCTGAGGAGACTGAAGAGCTCGAGCCGCTGGAACGTGCGGGCCAGGCCCCGGCGCGCCCGTTTCGTGGGGCTGAGGTCGTTCATCGCGGCACCGTTGAGCTCGACCGTGCCGGAGTTCGCCGGGATGAGTCCGGTGATCACGTTGAACAACGTGGTCTTGCCCGCGCCGTTCGGTCCGATGAGGCCGGTCACGCAGCCGGCCTCTGCGTCGAGGTCGACGCCGTCGAGGGCGATGTTGCCCCCGAAGCGGACGGTGACCCCCCTAACTGCGAGCTGCGCCATGGAGATCCACCTCGCTCATGCCGAGCACGCGGTCGAGTTCGCGAACGTCGTCCTCCGTCCAGGGTTCGGTCACGCCGCGCCATTCGAGCGGCACCTCTGCGGCTCCGTCGGGACCGACCGGCGTGCGTTGGAGCACGGTCGCGACGCCGACGGCGACGAGCGGCGTGACGATGGTGAGGATCGCGTAGGTCCAGTTGTCGATGATGTCGACCATCCGGATCGCGTAGAGGCCCGCGAGCACGGCCACGGTCGCGACGAGGACGACCCGCGTCCGGACGATCGGTTCGAAGCCTTCACGGAGGTCGTGGACCGCGCCGTTCGGGTTGCGTCCGAGACCGATGCCGGCGAGACCGGGCAGCACGACCAGGTACTGCGCGACCGACGGGAGGAGGGCGGCGAGCAGCGGCAGGAGCCCCATGAGCGAGACCGCCCCGAACAACGCGCCACCCGCGGCTCCGATGCCGCCGACCACCGCCAACGCGAAGATCGGCAGGCCGGTCACGAGGTCGAAGTTCTGGGGCGACACCGACGACAGCTGCGAGCCGAGCAGCGCGCCACCGAGGCCGGCCATCCCGGCCGACACCGCGAACACCGTGACCTTCGTGCCGAGCAGGTTGAGCCCGAGGGTCGCGCACGCCGCCTCGCTGTCTTTCATCGCGAGGAGCCGCCTACCGAAGCGACCGCGCCGGATCGCGATGACGAGCAACGACAACAGTGCGAACACGGTGCTCATGAGGATCATCTGCGACGCGGGTGAGTCGAAGGAGTAGCCGAAGAGCCGAAGCGGATCGACCGACACGGAGCCCTGCTGGAAGAGGTCGATGTCGAAGAGGCCGAACACTGAGAACTTGGGCAGCGTGAACACCCACCGGTCGAGCGCGATCGCGAACGCCGCGGTTCCCAGGGCGAGGTAGATCCCGGAGAGCCGGAGCGCCGGGAGCGCGATCACCGCGCCGATCGCCGCGGTGATGACCACCGCGTAGACGAGCGCGATCGGGTTGCCGTCGGTGCCGAGGTGGGCCATCACGATCGCACCGATGCCGGCGAAGCTCAGCTGGCAGAGCGACACCTGCCCTGCGTACCCGACGAGCGGAACGAGCGAGAGGGCGATGATGCCGATCGAGAAGATGCGGCCATAGGTGACGAGGTCGGGCTGACTGAGTGTCGTGGCGAGCACGACGCCGGCGGCGATCACGGCGGCGGCGAAGCCGAGCGCACCGGCACGGCTCGGCATCGGGAAGAACTCACGTGAGCGCGTCCGACCGCGGAGGCGTTGGTTCGGGAGCAGGAGGAGCACGAGGAACAGCAGGATCGCAGGGCTCGCGAGACGCAGGCCCGGCAGGTACTGGTTCTGGGGGAGGTAGCCGGAGAGGTAGCCCTCGGTGCAGCCGACGACGATCGCGCCCACGAACACCAGCGGGAAGCTGCGCAGACGCCCGAAGATCGCCGCCGCGTACGCGCTGATGATGAGCAGCGACAGGGTGCCGGCCTCGAGGGGCACCAACGGCGCGATCAGGATGCCACCGAGGGCGGCGAGTGACGAGCCGATCGCCCAGGCGAACATCGAGACCCGGTGTGGCCGCGCGCCGTTGAGGGTCGCGAGCGAGCGGTCGTCGACCGCGGCGCGCATCGCGATGCCGATGCGGGTCGCGTAGAGCAGGAAGCGCAACCCGATCGCGACCGCGATGGCGACGCCGATCGTGATGATCTGGTGCCAGGTGATGGTCGTCGGGCCGATCTCGAGCGGCGCGCTCGTCGCGAAGAAGGTCGCGTACGGGCGACTCACGTTGGGATCCCAGATGATCTGCGCGAGTCCGATCATCCCGATCAGCAACGAGATCGACACGACGAGTTTGGTCGTCTCCGACGTGTCCTGCAGGCCGCGCATGATGACGCGGTCGATCAGGGCCCCGAACAGCGGCGCGAGCACGCACAACACGACGACGAGTGCGACCGGTGTGGGCCAACCCCACGAGAATCGCAGCTGCCAGTACGCGAACGCGGCGAGCATCCCGGTCGCGCCCTGGGCGAAGTTGAAGATGCCCGTGGTCGTGTACGTGAGGACGAGTCCGCTCGCGATCACGGCGTAGATCGCCGAGGTCGCGAGGCCCACGATCGTGAAGGTCAGGAACTTGTCCACGCGTTGCTACCTGCTACTTCAGATCGCTCTGCTTCTTCCCGACGTCCTGCAGGGTCGCGCCCTTCCCGTAGTCGCCGGTGAGGGTGTACAGGTTGTTCGGGTTGCAGCTGTAGATGCCGTCGTTGGGATCGATGTCGGCGAGCTCGAACCCGCTGGGCGTCGCCTCGATGAGGGTGAAGCAGTCGCCGGGCGTGTTGTCGCCGGGGTCCTGGACCGAATGCAGCCCGCCGCCCGTCCACTCGGTGACCGTCTGCAGTTTGTTGTACACGCACTTGCGCGTGAGGTCGGCGCCGCACTCCTTGGCCGCCTTCGCCCACAGCAGCCATGCCGACCAGGCCTGGAGACCGAGGTAGGCCTCGGCCTTGCCGTCGGGCAGGTACTCCTGGAACGCGTCGAGGTACTGCTGCGTGGCGGGGTTCTTGTTCGCGTCGGCGAACGGGTAGAAGACGCTGCGGATGAACGTGTTCTTGATCGCCGGGCCGCCGACCTCGATGAGCTTCGAGTCGTAGTGGTTCGCGTCGGTGCGGATCCACTCGAGCTCGTAGTTGGCGTCGACCATCGCCTGTTGGAACTTCGCCAGGTTCTCCGGTTCGCCGACCCAGATGAGACCCTTGACGCCCTTGTCCTTCAGCGCCTGCACGTAGGGCGCCCAGCTCGTCGGTCCGGTCGGGGGATAGAGGTCGCTGTAGACGACGTCCCAGTCGAGGCTCTTCACGGCCTCTTCGGCCTGCTTGGCGGTGGTGATGGTCGCGGGCAGGTTGCCGGTGAGGACGCCGACCTTGTCGGTGGAGTCGGGGTAGGTCTTGGCGAGCCACTTGTAGTCGCCGACCGGCAGCACCGTGCCGGAGTTCGGGACCGGCTGCGTGAGCAGGTCGGCGGCCCGGGCCTCGGGGGTCACGACGTAGGCCGCGACGTCGGGGAGGAGGCAGCTCAGTCGGTCTTCGACGCCCGTGTTGTCGAACACCGCGCCGCCGCCGACGAGGTAGAAGTCGTCGGCGCAGGCCTTGAGGATCTGGGGCTTGTACTCGGTGAGCGCCGCATCGAGCTTGTCGACCTGGATCGTGCGGCCGTTGATGCCACCCCGGGCGTTGCACCACTGTGAGAACACGTCGGCGACGTCGAAGAGCTCCTGGTTCAGGCCCGGACGCCCTGCGTAGCCGGGGTCGGAGATCGTCCCGATGCGGATCGAGTCGGCGGTCACGCCCTGCGCGCTCGCGGGGCCGCCGTCGCCGGTCTGGCAGACGTCGGTCAGGGTGCCGAAATCGCCGGACTTGGCGCCCGAGCCCCCGGCGCTGCTGCTGCTCGTCTCGTCGGAGTTGCTCGCACTGTCGTCGTCACTTCGACCACACGCTGCCGCGAACATCACCATCGCCAGCACGACGGCCAGCACTCGAAGACCCTTCACAGTTCCCCCTCGCTCCGATGTCGCCTGAGACGGACCAGCCGCGTGCAGCACCGCCGCCCCCAAACCGATGCCTCGTCAGACCTCGCTGAACACTGCCCGTTGGGTCCGCGCAGTGCAAGCCACCTCCGGTTCGCTCGGATCGTCGGTCGAGGGCCCGACGACGCAGGCGACGGCGGTCGGATCGGACGACCCGCGTCGCGCCCTGCGCACCTGCTCCGGGCGCGCCGGTCTCCCGATGGTGGATACTCCGGTCATGAATCCGGATGACCTCGTCGAAATCGAACTGATCAAGCGGCTCAAGTACCGGTACCTGCGCGGGCTCGACCAGAAGGACTGGAAGGCGGTCGAGTCGTGCTTCACCGAAGACGCGACAGCGGCCTACAGCGGCGGCAAGTACGCCTTCGGGAGCCGGGCCGAGATCCTCGACTTCCTCACCCGCTCGATGGGCGCGGAGACGTTCCTGTCGAGTCACCGTTGCCACCATCCCGAGATCGATCTCACGAGCGCGACGACTGCCGTCGGCACCTGGGCGCTCGAAGACGTCGTGATCGACACGACGTGGGACATCACGATCCGCGGTGCGGCCTTCTACACCGACGAGTACGTCAAGGAAGAAGGCGTCTGGCAGATCAAGACCACCGGCTACAAGCGCAGCTACGAGGAGATCCAACCCCGTGGCTCGACGCCCGGCCTCAAGCTCACCGCGAGCTGGTGGGCCACCGACGGCCGGAGCATGCTCGATGCCTGAGTACCCCGAGCTCACCGACGCCGACGAGGGTCGCCATCCCGCCGGTCCGGAGGAGTTCTGGGGTGAGTCGTGGTACCTCGACTTCGCGGCGTCCGACGGTGCGTACGGCGGCTACGTGCGCCTCGGCCTGTATCCGAACCTCGGCAAGGCCTGGTGGTGGATCGCACTGGTGGGCGCCGACGAGCCGACCGTCCTGGTGATCGACCACGACCTGCCCTGTCCCGGCGGCGACGCCGCGCACTCGCAGCTCGCCTGGCCCGAGCCCTTCCAGCGTTTCACCGTGCAGTCGTCGGGGTCCGGTGTCGAGCTCGCCGATCCCGCCGACGCGTTCCGGTGGACCGAGCGCGACGGCCTGCCCGGCCGGTCGGTTCCGGTCACCGTCGACCTCGAGTGGGCGAGCCGGGGCCCGGCCTTCCCGTACGCGATGACGACCCGGTACGAGATCTCGAGCTGGATCACCGGTTCCTTCACGATCGGCGACCGGACGGTCACCGTCGACTGCCCCGGTCAGCGCGACCACTCCTGGGGTGTGCGCGACTGGTGGCAGTTCCCCTGGAACTGGACCGCCGGCCACCTCGAAGACGGCACGTTCTTCCACGCGGCCCGCTCGATCATCCCCGACTTCGAGCTGTTCGGTACCGGCTACGCGATCGCTCCCGGGGCGGGCCTCGAGCCGGTGGACTCGCCCGACATCACCGTCGAGGTCGACATCGACGCGGAGAAGCTCCCCGTCTCGGCCCGTCAGCGCATCGGACCGGTCGCGTTCGCCACGGAGTACCTCGGCCACGCGCCGGTGCTGCTCGTCGCGCCCGACGGTCGCGAAGCGCGCTTCCCGCGCGCCATGTGTCGGTTCACCACCGACGACGGCCGCACCGGCACCGGCTGGACCGAGTTCAACTGGCCGGAGGGCTTCCCGGCCTGACGCGTTTCCGAACTGAGGTTCGAACCGGCCCGGGATCGGGAACACTGCCGGAGACCCCCACGGAGGAGCGACGCCATGCCCGACGCCAAGCCCGACCCCACCACGCCCCCGACGACGACCAACGCCGGGATCCCGGTCGAGAGCGACGAGCACTCGCTGACCGTCGGCGCCGAAGCCGGCCCGATCCTCCTCCAGGACCACTACCTGATCGAGAAGATGGCCCAGTTCAACCGGGAGCGGGTGCCGGAGCGGGTGGTGCACGCCAAGGGCGGCGGTGCGTTCGGCCGGCTCGAGGTCACCGAAGACGTGAGTCGGTACACGAAGGCCGACCTGTTCCAGCCCGGTCGTACCACCGACGCGCTCGTGCGGTTCTCGACCGTCGCAGGCGAGCTCGGCAGTCCCGACACGTGGCGCGACCCGCGCGGCTTCGCGATGAAGTTCTACACAGCCGAGGGGAACTACGACCTCGTCGGCAACAACACCCCGGTGTTCTTCGTGAAGGACCCGATGAAGTTCCAGGACTTCATCCGCTCCCAGAAGCGCCACCCGGTCACGCACCTGCGCGACCACGACATGCAGTGGGACTTCTGGACCCTCTCACCCGAGTCGGCGCACCAGGTGACGTGGCTCATGGGCGACCGGGGTCTGCCGAAGAGCTGGCGGCACATGAACGGCTACGGCTCCCACACGTTCATGTGGGTGAACGCGAGCGGTGAGCGGTTCTGGGTGAAGTACCACTTCAAGACCGACCAGGGCATCGAGTTCTTCACCCAGGACGAAGGCGACCAGATGGCGTCGATCGACACCGACTTCCACCTGCGCGACCTGTTCGAGGCGATCGAGGGCGGCAACCCGCCGAGCTGGAGCGTGAAGGTCCAGGTGATGCCGTTCGCGGACGCGGCCGACTACCGGTTCAACCCGTTCGACCTCACCAAGGTGTGGCCGCACGGCGACTACCCGCTCCTCGACGTCGGCACGATGACGCTCGATCGCAACCCGGCGAACTACCACACCGACATCGAGCTGGCCGCGTTCGAGCCGTCGAACTTCGTGCCCGGCACGGGACCGAGCCCCGACAAGATGCTGCTCGGTCGGCTCTTCTCCTACCCCGACACCCATCGCTACCGGATCGGCCCCAACTACATGGACCTGCCGGTGAACCAGCCGAAGTCGCCGCGGCACTCCTACGCCAAGGACGGCCCGATGCGCTACTCGCACAACGGTGACCAGCCGGTGTACGCGCCCAACTCGAAGGGTGGCCCCGCCGCCGACGTGGAGCACTACGGCGATGTCGCCGGCTGGGCGTCGTCGGGCGAGATGGTGCGCGCCCCGTACGCCGACCACGCCGAAGACGACGACTGGGGTCAGGCGGGCACGATGGTGCGCGAGGTGCTCGACGACGCGGCGCGGGAGCGACTCGTCGACAACATCTCGGGCCACCTGCTCAACGACGTCTCGGAGCCGGTCCTCGTACGCGCGTTCGAGTACTGGCGCAACGTCGACAAGGAGACCGGCGACAAGGTCGAGGCCCAGGTGCGGGCGAAGCAGGACGAGAAGGACCCGAAGTCGGCCCAGGACAACCCGCCCCGGGCCTCCGCGCAGGCCAAGGCGTGACTAGGCGGTCTCTCGGTCGCGGCTCACTTCGTCGAGCATCGCGTACTCCTCGCCGGTGTCGGCCCAGTCCTCGAACTGGATCACACCGGTCTCGGTGAACTTCTCGCGGAGCCAACCGTCGGCGGCGTCGAGCAGGCCGAGCTTCTTGCAGTTGGGCACGATCTTGCTGAAGAGCATCGCCTGGAAGACCTGCTGCTCAGGCGGGTTGTTCGCGTCGAGCAGTTGCTTGACCTCGTTCGGGTCGACGCCCATCCGCTCCCAGACCTCGGCCTGCATGAAGCGCTGCTGCAACCGGCACGCGGTGTCGAAGGCGAACTCCTGGCGCTCCCGGAGCTCGGCCGCGGTCAGTCCGGCGTAGAACTCCTTGAGTGACAGCACCCCGAACGCGACGTGGCGGGCTTCGTCGCTCATGACGTAGCGCAGCAGCTTCTTGAGCAACGGCTCGGTCGTGATCTGCTGCATCATCCCGAACGCTGCGAGCGCGAGCCCCTCGACCATGATCTGCATCCCGAGGTACGTGATGTCCCACCGGGAGTCGGAGAGGATGTCGTCGAGGAGCGACTTCAGGTTGTCGTTGATGCGGTACTGGCTCGACAGCTTCTCGTCGAGGTAACGGGCGAACACCTCGACGTGGCGGGCTTCGTCCATGACCTGCGTGGCCGCGTAGTACTTCGCGTCGATCCACGGCACCGTCTCGACGATGCGCGCGGTGCAGAGCAGCGCGCCCTGCTCACCGTGCATGAACTGCGACAGGAGCGAGTTCTGGATCTCGACCGAGACCTGCAACCACTCCTTGTCGCCGAAGTTGCGCAGCGGCGAGTCGGTCGATCCCTTCGAGTGCGCTGAACCGGGCCGTGGTGCCCATGCCGAGTTCGCGGGCGATCTTCTCGGGGTCGACGTCGATCGACCAGTCGAGATCGGTCGACGCGTTCCACTGCGAAGTCTTCGCCTTCTCGTAGAGCTTGATGAGCGGCGTGCGGCACTGCTCGTAGTCCCAGGTGAAGATCGTGTCGACGTTCGAGGTGACCGTGTGGATCGTCTCGTCGACGGTCTCTCGGTCTACCGACGGAATGGCGGTCATGAGGACTCCTGTTCGGGCTCGGGCGCGGCGAGGGCATCGAGGAGGCGCGCGATGAGCGCGTCCCACGCTTCGGGATCGGGGACGGGCAGGTCGAGCGTCCGCACGACGAGCGCGCCCATGGCGAGGGTGGTGCTGAAGACCGTGAGCGCATCGGGGTCGAGCGCGGGATCGATGGTGCCGTCGCGTTCACCGCGCGCAACGACGGTGCGCAGGATCGCCGACCGCTCGGCGAACCGATCGTGCAGCAGTGAGGCGAGCGTGTCGTCGTGGCGCGCCGCGACGACCGCCTCGAGGAGCAGGGGTCGGTCGACGCGCCGGTGGTGGAGCAGGTGACTCCCGAGCGTCTCGAGGAGGTCGCGCGGCGCGAGGCTCGGCGCGTCGCGCAGCAGCGAATCGAGCTCGGCGCTGCTGCTCGCGGTGATGGCGTCGAGCAGGAGCTCGGCCTTGCCTCGATAGTTGGCGTAGATGGCGCCGGTGGTGAGGCCGGCGGCCCGGGCGATGTCGTGCACCCGGGCCCGCTCGTAGCCCTGTTCCCGGAACACCTCGATCGCCGCGTCGACCAGCCGCTCCCGGGTGGTCTTGGGCGGTGGAGCGGATCGGCGATCGCGGTCACGCCGTCATCATAACGACTATTACGCCTGGTGAGAAGCCCCTTCGACCTCTTCGTCGTCGGCCAGGAGGCCGTAGAGGCGTCGGCGGGTGTCGGCCAGGATCGCCTCGGCCTGACTCTGCTGGGTGGGCGAGCCGTCGCGGAGCAGTTGCTTCGACGCCATCACCACCGAACGCAGGGCCCGGGCCATCCGCTGCACCGGCTCGCCGGCGTCGTCGGCCATCTCGACCCACGGTGGGACCCCGCCTTCGGCGGCCCGGGTCGTGACCTGCTCACGGCCCGCCTCGGTGAGGGTGAAGACGCGCCGCCCCTCGACCTCGTCGGCGGTGACCAGGCCTTCGTCGGCCAGGAGCTGGAGCGTCGGGTACACCGAGCCGGGGCTCGGCTTCCACACGCCGCCGCTGCGGCTCTCCAGTTCCTGGATGATCTCGTAGCCGTGCATCGGCCGTTCGGCGAGCAGCGTGAGCGCCGCCGCCCGCACGTCGCCCCGCCGGGCCCGGTTGCCGCCGGGACGCCCGCGTCGCCGCCGGTGGCCGCCGTGGCCGCCCTCGGGGTGCCGGTGAATCCGTCCGCCGAACGGGTCGAACCCGTCGCCGGTGAAGGTGTCTCGTTCGAATCGTCGCATGGTGCGACTCCTTGCCTGTGTGGATGTCTTCGGGTCCGAGTGACCCGTCGTGTGCCATCACGATATATCGGAATAGCACGAGAGTCAACGGCCGGGACCCTTCGGGGGCCGTCAGCGGGGCGGTCGGCGGAGCTGCTCGACCCTGGCTTCCCAGTCGAGGTGGCGGCGCTTGGCGTCGCCGACGTACGGCGACCACTTGATCGCGGCGATCAGTGCCCGGTTGAGGAACTCGGCCGGCGGCCGGACCGGGCGGACCAGGTCGACGAACAAGACGACCCGCACTTCGTCGGAGTCGTTCCAGGCCTCGTGGACGTAGGTGTCGTCGAACAGGAGGCTGGCCCCCTCCGCCCAGGTACGCACCTCGCCGCCCACATCGATGCGGCAGCTGTCGGGGGGATCGGGGATCTTCAGGCCGAGGTGGTAGCGGAGCAGACCCTTGTAGGGCCCGCGGTGGTCGGGGATGTGCTTGCCGGGAGCCAGGATCGAGAAGAAGGCCGTCTGCATCCCGGGGATCGTCTCGACGAGCGCGGCGGTGCTCGGGGCACCGGGCGCAGTTCGGCTCCGACCGGAACCCGAAGCCGTAGAGGAAGAACGTCTTCCAGTCGTCGCCCTCGGTCAGGGAGCCCTGATCGGTCGAGATGTCCTGGAAGTTCGGGAGCAGCTCGCGGTCGACGAGCACGTCGTCGAGCTCGGCGCGGATCGTCTTCCAGTTCGCCTCGAGGTGCTCGATCCAGGGGATCCCCTCGGTGCGGAGGAACCGGTCGTTCGGCACCGCCGATGCGTCGCGCACGAAGCGTTCGAGGGCCTCGAGCGCCCGGGCGCCCGAACGCGCTCGGTGTACTCGAGCAGTCGACTCCGGACGTCGCCGTCGGGTGCAGCCATGGGAACCACCTCAGCCATGGTCCAGGGGCAGTGGTCTCGTGTCGCAGACTACCTACCCGAGTCCCGAACAGGGAGAACCTCCGATGGCCGGAACCGTGCTCTACGAGCGCGACGGACACGTCGCAACGATCACCTACAACCGTCCCGAGGTGCTCAACGCGATCAACGGCGAGCTCCGCCAGGACCTGAACGCAGCGTGGGAGCGAGTTCCGCGACGACGAGGACGCGTGGGTCGGGATCGTGACCGGTGCGGGGCGGGCCTTCTGCGCCGGCGCCGACATGCGCGACGGTGGGGGGTCGGCGGGCACGTGGCCGGGTTCGTTCTGGGAGATCCCCACCGTGAACTCGTTCGAGAGCGGCCTCGAGATCTGGAAGCCGACGATCGCCGCGGTCAACGGCCACTGCCTCGGCTACGGCCTCACTGCCGCGAGCCGCTGCGACTTCCTGATCGCGAGCGACCGGGCCACGTTCGGGATGCCCGAGGTGCGCCTCGGCGTGCCGACCGTGGTCGGAGCGATGCGACTGGCCGACAAGCTCCGCTGGGCCGACGCCATGGAGCTGCTCCTCACGGGCGACCGCATCGACGCGCACCGCGCGCACGAGATCGGGCTCGCCTGGAGGGTCGTCGCCCACGACGACCTCATCGCCGAGGCGCACGCGCTCGCGACGCGCCTGCTGCAGGGCGCACCGCTCGCCGGCCGAGCGATCAAGGAGATGGCCGCCCGCGGACCGACCCTGCCCTGGACCGATGCCGTCCGCATGGGCGAGACGATGCGTCGGGTCGCGGCGGCCACCGAGGACGCGGCGGAGGGGATGGCCGCGGCCCGTGAACGTCGGGTGCCGGACTGGAGAGGCCGGTAGCGCGAGACTCCGCCCATGGCTCCCGGCCGCAAGGCGCTCTTCGACCGATTCGCCGACTCCGACCTCGCGGTCGAAGCCGACCTGATGCGGTCGATCAACCGGTTCCCGTTCTTTCACACCGCCGAGGGCGCGAGCAGGCCCCGGACCCGCTTCCAGGGTCGCGAGATGATCAACCTCGGCTCGAACAACTACCTGGGTCTCGCCGACGACGAGCGGGTCGATCGACGCGACGTGCGAGGCAGCCCGTCGGTGGGGGGCCGGGTCCACCGGGTCCCGCACTCTGAACGGGCACACCCTCGCCCACGAGGAGCTCGAAGAGCTCATCGCCGGCTTCACGGGTCAGGAAGCCGCACTGGTCTTCTCCACCGGGTACGCGGCCAACCTCGGTGCGATCAGCGGGCTGCTCCAGCGCGGCGACCACGCGCTCACCGACGAAGAGGCGCACGCGTCGATCCTCGACGGAGTGCTGCTCTCGGGCGCCCGCTTGCGCCGGTTCGATCACAACGACGTCGACGCACTCGAACGGCTCCTCGCGAGCGGCGAGGGTCGGCCCGCGGCCTGCCTCGTCGACGGCGTGTACTCGATGCGCGGCGACGCCGCGCCACTCGGCCGTCTGGCCGACGTGTGCGAGGAGCACGGCGTCGTGCTCATCGACGACGAAGCCCACGGGCTCGGCGTGCTCGGCCCCACCGGGGTGGGTGCGGCGGAGGCTCAGAGCGTCCTGCGACGCATGGATCTCATCACGCTCACGTTCTCGAAGAGCCTCGGGACGTGCGGCGGCGCGGTCGCCGGCGACCGGACCACGATCGAGTGGTTGAAGATGACGTCGCGCCCGTTCCTGTTCACCGCGAGCAACACCCCCGGCTCGCTCGGTGCGGCGATGTGCTCGTTGCGGCTCCTCATCGAGCATCCGCACTGGCCGGCCGAGGTACGCGGTCGAGCCGAGTACCTCCGGGAGCTGCTCGTGAAGCAGGGCGTGACGGTGCACCCCTCCGACAGCGCCATCCTCACCGTCGAGATCGGCTCCGACGCGGCCACGGTGCACGCTTGGCGCCTGCTCTGGAACCGCGGGGTGTTCTGCAACCCGGTCGTGGCTCCGGCCGTGAAGCCGGGCCGCGGTCTGTTGCGGCTGAGCGTGATGCGTACCCACTCCGATGTCGACCTCGAGGAGGCCGCCGCGGCATTCGCGGTGATCGATGAGGCGTACGCGCTTGCGGGCCGCTGACGCGGCTGCTCCACCCGAGAAGCACCCGCACGGGTTGGCGGGCGAACCCGACGTGCTCGGCGCGATCACCGCGCACGGGCCTCGATGTCGACGCACTCGTGGCCGAGCTCGTGGTCGATCCAACGACGGTCTCGGTGTTGCTCGTCGGGTCGTTGGCCGAAGGCCTGGGCACCACCGTGAGCGATGTCGATCTGCTCCTGCTCGCCGACTCGCCGGCCGACCAGCGCTCGGGCGCGCTCGACGGCGTCGTGTACCGCGACGCGGCCACGGTCGAGTTCCGTCGGTTCGAGCACGGGCTCGAGGTCAACCCCGAAGTTGCGTTCCGTTCGGAGATGCGGCCGATCGTCGGCGCGTTCCTCGAGCTCGCGCCGCTGCTGTACCAGCCCGAGGCGCCCGTCCGTTTCCCCCGGCTCACCCCCCGCCAGGTGCGGATGCTGCACCGGCTCCGCACGGGTGTGGTGTGGCGGGGCCCGGAGCAGGTCGAGCTGTGGCGCGACGAGCTCTACACGCAGCTGCTCCCGCCGTACCTCACGTTGCTGCACGTCGGTGAGCTCGACCGCGCCTACGAGCAGGCGGTTGCCGTGCGCGAAGACCCGTCCCGGTCGTCGGGTGCGCTCGCCATGGCCGGACGCCGCGCCGGCGAGGCCGCGCTCCTCGCCGGCCTCGCCTCGGCGGGGGTCACGAACCCGAGCCTCGTCGCCGCGGTCGAGCTGGCAACGGAGGTCGACGACCCCGACGTGCGTCCGCTCCTCGATCTCGCGCTGCACTCGATGTTCCCGGCGACCGAGCTCGATGCCGCCGACGGCCTGGCCTATCTCGCGCAGCTCGCAGCGTTGCGTGATGCGGTCGATGCGCGCGTCGCGACTCTCGGTCTCGAACGGGCCCGGATCGCGCTCGCGAGTCGGGCGCCGGTCGTGCTCCCGCCCGCCGTCCGGTAGCCGAAGCATCGAGCCACACCCCACTGTTGGGCGGTCGTTCACCGGGTCGTCGTCCGGGTCCGGCGCTCGCACGGGCGGTCGCGCCTAGCCTGCGCGCCGATGGGACGAGTCGCGTTCGTGGGGGTCACGAAACGGTTCGACGACGTGGTCGCCGTCGACCACCTCGACCTGGAGATCGCCGACCAGGAGTTCCTCGTGCTGCTCGGCCCGTCGGGCTGTGGCAAGTCGACGGCGCTGCGGATGCTCGCCGGGCTCGAAGACGTCAGCGAGGGCTCGATCGAGATCGGGTCCCGAGGCGACATGACCAACGTCGAGGCCAAGGACCGCGACCTGGCGATGGTGTTCCAGAGCTACGCGCTCTACCCGCACATGACCGTGCGCCGGAACATCGAGTTCCCCCTGAAGTCGCGTCACGTGCCGAAAGCGGAGCGCGACCAGCTCGTGACCGATGCCGCGGAATCACTCGGGCTCGAAGCGCTGCTCGACCGCAAGCCGGCCCAGCTCTCGGGCGGCCAGCGCCAACGGGTCGCCCTCGCCCGCGCGATCGTCCGCCGGCCGACCGCCTTCCTCATGGACGAGCCGCTCTCGAACCTCGACGCGAAGCTGCGCGTGCAGACCCGCGCCGAGCTCATCGAGCTCCAGCGCCGCCTCGCCGCCACGTTCATCTACGTCACCCACGACCAGGTCGAGGCGATGACGATGGGCGACCGCATCGCGATCATGAACGAGGGGAGTCTCCAGCAGGTCGGGCCGCCGCAGGAGGTCTACGACCGGCCCGCCAACGTGTTCGTGGCCCGTTTCATCGGCAGTCCACCGATGAACACCGTCACCGGTGAGGTCGTCGGCGACAGCGTCATGGTCGCCGGCACCGAGTTCCCGCTCCCTGCGGCCGCTCGCGGCCGCCGTGCGCGCCGTCGGGTGCGAGGCGGTCGTGCTCGGCGTGCGGCCCGAGCACCTCGAGGTCCGTGCCTCGAGCGACGCGGATGGCGGCCCCCTGCCCGCGACCGTGGCGGTGGTGGAGTCGCTCGGTCATGAACGGCACGTGATCTGTCGGCTCGACGACGGCCAGATGGTGATCGTGCGCATCCAGTCCGACGAACCCGTGCCCGGCGCGGAGTCGACGGTGCGCCTGTCGGCCGACGCGGGTCAGCTCCACGTGTTCGACGCGTCGACCGAGCTCCGGATCGACCCGTGATCTCGCGCCGGCGTCGCGTCCGTGAGATGTCGCTGGCTTACTTCCTGCTCTTGCCGTCGCTCGCGATCTTCGCGGTGTTCGTGTTCTATCCGTTCTTCCGGAACTTCTACCTCGGCCTCTACAGCACGCCGCCGTTCCCGGGGTTGCCGAAGCGGTGGGTGGGGCTCGAGCAGTACCACGACGTGCTCACGTCGTCGGAGTTCTTCAACAGCCTCAAGGTCACCGTGGTGTTCGCGATCCTCACCGTGCCGACCGGCATCGTGCTCGGTCTCGGCCTCGCCGTGCTCGCGCACCACCAGCTCAAGGGGATCGCGATCTACCGCACGATCTTCTCGTCGACCGTCGCCACGTCGGTCGCCGTCGCGTCGGTGATCTTCGGCACCCTGTTCAACCCGGTGGTCGGGTTGTTGCCGTGGCTCGGCGTCAATCCACGTCCGCCCATCCTCGACAACCCCGATCTCGCCCTCGCCGCGGTGGCGGTGATCACGATCTGGCAGACGCTCGGCCTCACGTTCATCCTCATGTCGTCGGGTCTGCAGGCGATCCCCGAGGAGCTCAACGAAGCGGCCGAGGTCGACGGCGCCGGCCCGATGCGGCGCTTCTGGCTGGTCACGTTGCCGATGCTGTCGCCGACGATCTTCTTCGCGGTGATCGTCGGATCGATCTTCGCGTTCCAGACGTTCGGCCAGATCGACCTGCTCACCCAGGGCGGACCGCTCGATCGCACCAACGTGCTCACGTATTCGATCTACACCGCGCTCCGTCAGCAGAACAACGACGGCAAGGCCGCGGTGCTCGCGGTCGCGTTGTTCTTCATCACCCTCACCCTCACGCTGGTGCAGACGCGCGTCCTCGAACGGCGGGTGCACTATGGCCGTTGAGGCAGTCTCGAGACCCGACGGAAGGAGTGACGCGGCGCGCGTCGCGCGCAAGATCCTGCGCTACGGATTGCTCACCGTGCTCGCGGTGATCGTGATCTTCCCGATCTACATCACGGTGGTGAACTCGCTGCTGACGCCGCAGGAGATCACGTCGCGCCCGCCGACGCTCTTCCCCACGAGCCCGAACTGGGGTGCGTACTCCGAGGCGTGGGACGCCGGGAAGATGTCGAAGTACCTCGTGAACAGCGCGATCGTGACCGCGATCATCACCGTCGGCCCAGGTCGCGACCGCGATCCTCGCCGCGTACGCGTTCGCCTTCTTGGAGTTCCCGCTCAAGCGCACGTTGTTCGCGGTGTTCCTCGCCACGCTGATGGTGCCGTTCGAGATCACGATCGTCACCAACATCACGACGGTCACGAACCTCGGTTGGTACAACTCGTACCAGGGGCTCGCCGTGCCGTTCCTCGCCACCGGCTTCGGGGCCTTCCTGCTCCGCCAGGCGTTCCTCCAGGTGCCGCCAGACCTGCAGGACGCGGCCGCGCTCGACGGCTACGGCCACTGGCGGTTCATGACCCGGGTCGCGGTGCCACTGGCCCGGCCCGCCGTCGCCGCGCTCACCGTGTTCGCGTTCCTCGGCGCATGGAACCAGTACCTCTGGCCCCTGCTCGTCACCAAGGACGACCAGTACCGGACGGTGCAGATCGGCTTGAAGCAACTGAGCCGCAACAGCATCGACCAGCTCGACGTGACGTTCGCCGGCGTGATCATCGCCGCGCTCCCGCTCGTGATCATCCTCCTCGTGTTCCAGAAGCAGTTGGTGCGCGGTCTCACGACCGGCGCCGTGAAAGGCTGACCTCATGAACCGCATCCGCACCAAGCTCGTCCGCTCGAGGTTCGTTGCTGCCGCCGCCACCCTCACCATCGCCGCGGGTGGCCTGGTGGCGGTGCCGCTCGCGACCCCGGCAGAGGCCGCCTCGCTGCCGAAGTGCCCGGTGAACGCGTTGAAGAACGCCACCACGCCGGTGGAGGTCACGTTCTGGCACGGTCTCAACCGCGCCAACGAGGAGACGCTCCAGCGGCTGACCGACCAGTTCAACACCAGCCAGTCGGAGGTGAAGGTCAACCTCGTGAACCAGATCGGCTACCGCGAGACGCTCGAGAAGTTCACCGCGGGCCTCACGAGCGGCGACCTCCCCGACATGCTGCAGCTCGAAGACATCGCGACCCAGCAGGCGATCGACACCCAGGCGATGCTGCCGGTGCAGTCGTGCATCAAGGCCGACAAGTACAGCACCAGCGACTTCGTGCCGCGGGTGTTGAAGCGCTACACGGTCGAGAAGGTGCTCTGGCCGATGCCGTTCAACGTCTCGAACCCGGTCTTCCTCTACGACAAGAACGCGTTCACCGACGCGGGGCTCGACCCCGAGAAGCCGCCGACCACGTTGGCGGGCGTGAAGCAGGCCGCGAAGAAGATCAAGGCGACCGGCGAGTACGAAGCCGGCTACGGCCTGAAGCTCGACCCGTGGTACCTCGAGCAGTGGTCGGCCAAGGCCGACGAGCTCTACGTGAACAACGCGAACGGCCGCAAGGCTCGCGCCACCAAGGTCGAGTTCGACGACGCGTCGGGTCGCGGCATCTTCGCCTGGATGAACAGCATGGTGAAGAGCGGCCTCGCGATCACGAACAGCGCCGAGGGCGGGAGCGCGTACGACAACCTGCTCGGCATCCGCAGCAAGAAGGTCGGGATGTCGATCGACTCCTCCGCCACGCTCGGCACGATCACCCAGGTGCTCGTCCGGCGGCGAGAGCGGCGGTGTCGATCTCGGCGTGGGCCCGATGCCCGGACCGGCCGGTGGCGGAGGCGTGCTCGTCGGCGGGGGTGCGCTCTACATGGTGAAGCAGTCGTCGGCCGAGAAGAAGGCCGCGGTGTGGAAGTACCTCAAGTTCCTCGTGAGCCCCCAGACCCAGGCCGACTTCGCCGCCGGCACCGGGTACGTGCCGATCCGCAAGTCGTCGGTGACGCTCCCCGCCGTGACCGACCTGTGGGCGACCACCCCGGGCTACAAGGTCGCGTACGACCAGCTCCTCACCGGCGCCGACGATGTCGCCACCCAGGGTCCCGTGATCGGCGCGTACTACGACGTGCGCGACGCAGTGCTCGCGGGCGAGCAGGAGATGTTCACCCAGGGCAAGTCGCCGAAGGCCGCGATCACGATCGCCGCCGACAAGGCGAACACCGCGATGCAGAGCTACAACTCCAGAGTCGGCGGCTGACCGACTCGATGGTCGAATCCGCTCCGCCGGCTCGACCGCTCACCGATTGACGGTCCGCGACAACTGTCCGCCGGCTCCGCTTCTTCTCCTGATCCGATGGTGAGTGCGCGACCGACGGCCGACGTCGGAGGGGGCTCGACGCCGGCCGTCGGTGCGGGCGAGGTTCAGGCCGCGCCGGGCGGTGCGGTCGCGGCGATGAAGGCCTCGCGATGGCGGTTGTGGGCCCAGACCGCGGCGTCGCGGCAGAGCGCGGGGTGGAACCCGACGGCGTGGAGCGCGCGCTCGGCGCGGTCGAGGTCGTCGCCCTGTTCGAGCAGCCCGAGCGCCATGCGGCGGGCGCGCCGGCGCACGGCTTCGAGTGGGGGTTCGGCGAGGCGGGCCTCGGCCCACGCGTCGTGCTCGACCCGGAGCTCCTCGGGGAGGCGTCGGACGTGACGACGGTTGACCGGCGGGATGCTTCGCCGCACCGCGTACCCCGTCGTCGACCGGGCACGCGAGATCGAACTGCTCGAGCCGGGCGAGGCTGCGCACGAGCGGTGACGACGCCCCTTCGCGGTGACCGAGTCCGAGCCGCTGCGCCGTGCCGGCGACGTCGAGCTCGACACCCTCGGGCTGTTCGTCGAAGCGGCCGGCGAGATGGCGGAGCAGGAGCAGCGAGGTGGGCCCGAGTGTCGGGAGCCAGAACGTCTCGACGTAGACGCTGCGGGGATCGTGGCCGAGGGTGTCGATGACGGGATCGGGCCAGGGACGGACGGCAATCGTGGTGGGCATGGTTCCTCCGGGATCAGGGTGCCGCGGACGGCGATGGGTCGATCGGGGGAAGTGCAAGGGACACGCCGGGGAAGATGAGGTTCGGGTCGTCGCCGATCGCGTCGCGGTTCAGCCCGTAGATCTCGCGCCACGCCGCGTCGATCGCGACGTTGGTCGCGTCGGGGCCGAGGCGATCGGCAGCGATCGCCCAGAGGCAGTCGCCTTCGACGACGACGATCACGTCGACCGGCAGCGACGAAGGTGACGGTGCGGGTGCGGGTGCGATTGCGGGGGAAGGGGGAGCCAAGGTGGAGGGGGGTGCAACGCGTTCGGTCAGCGCTTCTTCGGTTGCCACCGGGCTCGTCGTGGTCGTGGTTCCCGTGAGCCAGTCGCGCACCGGAGCGTCGGTCGCGTAGGCGGGGCTCGGTCCGATCAGGGTGACCGTGAGGCTCAGGATCGTCGCGGCGACCCGTCGCGCCGGTGCCGGGACGACGCAGTCGAGGCGTCCGACGGCGCCGACCGCGATTCCCGCCCGGCGGAGGATCTCGACGGCGAGGGCAAGGGCGACGACTGCAGCGAGGGCGACGATCGTGACGGCCACCAGCGGTACGAGGACGTCGGCGAACGCGGCATCGAGCGCCTGGGTGTTCCTGGCGATTCCGTCCATCGTGGCGATCCCGTCCATGGGAGACCTCGGATGTGCAACATGAGCAACAGTAGCAACGTTGCCATGATTATCGATCTGTTGTCATGAACATCGTTGCAGAACGGACGGATACGATCAAGTACTTGCCCTCCGACCCGACTTGAAACGCCTATCTCGGCAGGAAATACTCAAAGGGGTCGAGACAGTGGACGGGCGGAGGGGTGGAGGATGGAGCAGGACGACGGGATCTTCTGGGAGCTGACCTCGGGCATCGACGCCGTCGAGGCCCAGTCGAGGGCGACCGACGAGCTCGCCGCCGACCGGCCGAGCTTCGCCGACCTCCTCCGGCGACTCCCGGTGGGCGAGGTCGTCACGCTGGTGACAACCGATGGCGCCGACCTCCGTGGTCGGATCCTCCAGGTCGGGAGCGACGTCGTCCGACTCGGCGAGGTTCCCGGAGGGGCCGGGGCCTCGGAGCGTCGGGTCAGGCGGTGTCACGACATCCGCATCGCGGGTGTCGTCCGCCTCGTCCGGGAGAGCGCCTCGTGAGCGGCGGCCGGGTTCAGATGGTGTCGGTGCCCCGGGCCCGACTCCGTTCCCTGGCTTCGAGCTCGAGATCGGCGATGTACGCCTCGAGTGATTCCGCCGAGACCCGCCACACCCCGCGCCGGCCGATCTTGACCGCCGGGAGCTGGCCGCTGCGCATCAACGTGTACACCTGCGACACCGAGACGTTCAGCACCGTGGCGACTTCATCGGGTCGGAGGAATCGGGGAACATCCACCACGTTGCGTCTCCTTGCGACCGGTGAGCGCGCACATCGTCGTGGTGCGGGTCATCGTGATGCGATGCCCACCGTACCAAGCTCCGGGAGGCCGTCATGGCGGTGACCGCCTCGCCCGGAGTGGTCGCGCCGCGGTCCCGCCGCATGCCGCACCTGGACGTCCGACTGATGGTCGGCGTGCTCCTCGTCGCGCTCTCGATCGCCGGGGGACTGCGGTTCGCCGCCGCAGCCGATCGCACGGTCGGCGTGGTCGCTCTCGCCCGCGATCTCCCGGCGAACCACGTCCTCACCGGCGACGACCTTGCCGTCGCCCGGATCCACGCGTCCGACTCCGTGCTCGACGGGCTCGTGCGGGCCGACCGGATGACGACCCTCGTGGGGCGGGTGCTGCTGTTCCCCGTCGCGGGGGAAGGTCTCGTCCCGATCGATGCCATTGCCGCTCGGCCCCGGCAGGGTCGGGAGATCACCGTGCCGGTGACACCCGAGCATGCGCTCGGCGGCAGCGTGCGGCTGGGTGATCGCGTCGACGTCTTGGGCTCCTTCACCAAGTCGACGACGAATGCTCGCACCCTCACGGTCGTCCACGACGCGGAGGTCGTCGAGATGGTGCGCTCGGCGGGCCTCTTCGGTGCACGTGAAGGTGAGCTCACCGCGTTGACCCTGTCGGTTCCACCCGACGACGCGGTGTTCCTCGCGTTCGCGATCCGCAACGCCGATCTCGACATCGTCCGAACCACGGGTGCTCCCGGCGAAGGCCGGGACACATTCGACGGAACGCAACTCCGCTGAGAGTCGCTCGCGTCGTCACGTGCGCCGGTGGAGCGCCCTGGGAAGCGTCGCTCGTGCGCGGGCTCCAGCGCCCCGAGTTCGGGATCGAGGTCGTTCGTCGATGCGTCGACCTCGGTGAGCTCCTCGGTGTGGCGCTGCGGGACCACCCGAAAGCGGTCGTGATCTCAGCCGATCTGCCGTGGCTCGATCGCGAGCTGGTCGGCACCCTCCAGGACGCCGGCGTCGTGGTGGTCGCGGTCGAGAACGGGCCCGGAGGGCGGGCGCTCGACCGCATCGGTGTCACCCACCGGCTCATGGCTCCCCCCGACGCCGACGTGCTCGCCGGACTCGTGCACCGTCTCGCCGACGATCCCGACATCCCGGCGCCCGTCTCGGCAGGAGATTCCCGCCGGGCCGGTGGGGGTCGCCTCGTCGCGGTGTGGGGAGGACCCGGAGCGCCGGGCCGGACGTCGGTCGCGGTGCATCTCGCGCTCGACCACCGTCTCACCGGTGGCGATCCCGTGTTGATCGACGGAGACGGTTGGGCGCCGGCGGTGGTCCAACTCCTCGGGCTGCCCACCGACCCGGCACTCACCACGGCAGTGCGAGACGCCACGAACGGCTGGCCGGCACCACTCGCCGGCAGTCTCCTGACCGGACCCGACGGTCTCCGCGTCCTCGGTGGTCTTCCTCGGGCCGACCTCTGGCCGGAGGTACGGGAACGGTCGTGGCGCGCGGTGCTCGACGCGGCCCGACTCGCGAGCGATGTGGTGGTGGTCGACGTCGCGGCACCGATCGAGGAAGACGAGGAGCTCTCGTTCGACCGCGTGCCGTTCCGACGGAACCTCATGGGCCGCGTCGCGCTCGAGGAAGCGGAACAGGTCCTGATGGTCGTCCGGGCCGATCCCATCGGCCTCCGGCACGGGATCTTCGCCTACCGGACCCTGCTCGACGCGCTCCCTGCGGCCGCGGAACGGGTGTCGGTCGTCTTGAACCACGTGCCGACCTCGTCGCGCCGGCTGCAGGAGTGCTCGAAGACGGTGGAGGAGTGGACCGGCCGTCCGCCGATCGCCTTCCTGCCGCGGGAAGAGGCCTTCACCCGCGTCGTCTGGGAGGGTCGCCCCCTCTCGCACGTGTCGCCGCGGTCTCGGTGGCTGAAGGAGCTCCGGTCGATGAACGGGGTCCCACGGTGAGGCGGTCGACGTGAGCTCGCGCCGCGCGGTCGAGATCCTCGAGGAGGAGCTCCGACAACTCGTACAACGTCGCGCGGTGCCACTCGGGTCGACCGGTGATCCCGAGCTGGTGTCGCTCGTCGACGAAGCGGTTGCCGACTATCGCGACCGTTTCCTGCACGGTGGGCTCCCGGCCCTCGACGACGAATCGGTCGAGCTGTTGCATCACCGGATCGCCGGCTTCGGACTGCTCACACCGTTCCTCGACGACCCCGAGATCGAGGAGATCTGGATCAACGAGCCGGGGCGTGTCTTCGTCGCCCGCGGCGGTCGGCCCGAGCTCACGACGCTCGTCATGACCGCGGCCGAGGTCGAGGAGGTCGTCGAGCGGATGCTCGCCCGGGCCGGGAGGCGGTTGGACCGTTCGCAACCGTTCGTCGACGCGCGACTTCCCGACGGCAGCCGGCTCCACGTGGTCATCCCGCCGGTGACCGACGCGTGGGCGGTGAACATCCGCAAGTTCGTCAACCTGCGGGCCCACACGCTCGAGGAACTCGTGAGGCTCGGATCGATCTCGCCCGACGCGGCGCGGTTCCTCGACGCGTCGATCAGGGTCGGGCTGAACGTCGTCGTGGCGGGGGCCGTGGGTGCAGGCAAGACCACGCTCCTCAACTGTCTGGCCGCGTCGGTGCCTTCCGGCGAGCGGATCGTCACCTGCGAGGAGGTGTTCGAGCTCAGAACTGGCCGCGCCGACGTGGTGCCGATGCAGTGTCGTCAACCGAACCTCGAAGGCGAGGGTGCCATCACCCTGCGCGACCTCGTTCGGGAGTCGCTGCGCATGCGCCCCGACCGGATCATCGTCGGCGAGGTCCGGGGCCCGGAGGCCCTCGACATGTTGCTCGCGCTCAACAGCGGCGCGGGAGGGATGACGTCGGTCCACGCGACTTCGGCGCGGGAGGCGCTCCGCAAGCTCACGACGTTGCCGTTGCTCGCCGGCGAGAACGTCGACCGCCAGTTCGTGGCGGCGACGGTCGCCGCGTGCGTGGACCTCGTCGTGTTCTGCCGACGACTCGACGACGTGCGCTCCGTGACCGAGATCCTCGCGGTCGGGGAGCCAAGCGGAGATGGGGTCGAGGCCACGGCCGGGCTGGTCTTCGCCGGGATCGGGCCCGATCTGACGTGGACGGGAGAGATGCCCCGGCGGGTCGATCGGTTCGCGGAGCGCGGGATCGATCTCGGAGCGATCCTGCGATGACCGTGTTCGCCGTGGTGCTCGCGATCGGGGTGTTCCTCGTCTACGACGCGTGCACGTCGGCACCGCGCTCGCGCGCACCGCGGGACCCGGCTCGTCCCGGGCGCGTGACGCGGCTGCTCTTCGAGGCGGGCTACCCGGGGATCTCGGCCCGCCGGCTCGTGGGCGCATCCATCGGGATCGGTTTCGGTGCGGCGGTGGTCGTGCTCGTGTTGTTCGCCTCGCCCAGCATCGGGATCATGGCGGGCGTGGCCGCCTCCTGCGTGCCGGTGGCGTTTCTCCGCGCGCAGCGGCGGAGCCGGCGTCGGGCCCTGCGCCAGTGCTGGCCCGAAGCCGTCGAACTGCTCGCGGGCGCGGTCCGCTCCGGCGACACGCTGCCCGCCGCGCTCGGTGTCGTAGCCGAGCGCGGCCCCGACGCGTTGCGCCCGGCGTTCCGATCCCTCGTCGCCGACCACCAGGTGTCGGGCGATCTCGCCGGCGCACTCGAACGGGCGGCGGTCGTCCTCGCGGATCCCACCGCGGATCGGGTGCTGGTGACCCTCACGGTCGCCCATCGAGTGGGAGGACGCGAGCTGGGTCGGGTGCTGCGGACCCTGGCCGGGTTCCTCCGTGAAGACCTGGCGGTCCGCAAGGAGGTCGAGGCGCGGCAGTCGTGGACGGTGGTCGCCGCGCGCGTCGCGGCCGCGGCACCGTGGATCGTGCTCGCGCTGGTCGCGAGCCGACCCCAGGGTCGGGCTGCGTTCGATTCCGTCCAGGGGATGATCGTCCTCGTCGGCGGAGCGGTGGCGACGCTCGTCGGGTATCGGATGATGCTCGCGCTGGGCCGTCTGCCCGAGGAGCCGCGGGTGCTGGGCGGCGCGTCGTGAACCCGCTCGCCGGGATCGTGCTGGTCGCTCTCGGTGTCGGCGGGGTCGCCTGCGCGGTCTCTGCGCTTCCCGCGCTGCGGCGACCACGACTCGGTACCCGCCTGGACACGTACCTCGGGTCGCTCGGTCCGAGACGGTCGCCGTTGCTGGCTCCTGAACTCGCCGTCCGCGGGGCGATCGCAACTGCAGTCCGACCGCTCCTCGACCGGCTGGGAGCTCGACTCAACGGCCTGTTGGGTGAATCGGGCCGCGACCTCGAGACGCGACTGGATGCCGGTGATCTCGCGCTCTCGGCGGCCGAGTTCCGGACCCGCCAGGTCACCTGGGGACTCTCAGGCTTCGGGTTCGCCACCGGCGGTGCGTTGCTGCTCGCGGCGAGTGGACGTGCTGTCTCGGCTCCGGCTGCGGTCATCGCCGCGCTCTCGTTCGCGGTGGGAGGCGTGATGCTCTGCGATCGTCGCCTCTCGCGAGCGGTCGAGCAGCGACGCCGTCAGGTCGTGGCCGAGTTCCCGACCTTCGTCGATCTGGTGTGTCTCGCAGTGACGGCCGGGGAGAGCCTCCGCGGCGCACTCGAGCTCGTCGCCGGGGGCTCGGGTGCGCTCGCCACCGATGTCCGGGCGGCACTCCAGGAGGCGCGGACCGGTCGGCCGCTCGCGGATGCGTTGGGTGTCCGGGCCCGAGCGCTCGACGTGGCACCGCTGGAGCGGTTCGTCGAGGCGATCGTGATCGCGCAGGAACGGGGGATGCCTCTCGCCGAGTCGTTGCGGGCGATGGCGTTCGACGTTCGCGAGACGGAGAAGCGATCGGTCATCGAAGCCGGTGGGCGCAAGCAGATCTCGATGCTCATGCCGGTCGTCGTGTTCATCCTCCCCGTGGCGATCGCCTTCGCGTTCTATCCCGGCCTCGTGGCGATCCGGACGTTGGCGCGATGAGGCCACCCAGAGTCGGGAACCAGACCAGAGCCGGCGGGAACGCCGGCGGAACCGGAGACGAGGAGCACGCAATGCAGACATGGATGGCGAGTCGATTGGGCGACGAACGAGGCTCGATCCCCGAGTGGGTGATGCTGCTCGTGATGGGCATCGGCATCGTGATGGCGCTGTGGGCTGTGGTGCAGCCCGACATCACGTCGATCGTCTCCGATGCGTTCGACCAGCTCCGCGGGTAGTCGAAGCGGTCGGCCGTCAGGCCGGGCCCGTGAGCGCGGAACCGTCATGGTGGAGTTCCTCGCAGTCGCGATCCTGGTGGTCGCTTCGCTGCTCGGGCTCGCGCAGATGGCCGTCTGGGTCTGGGCGCGGGGCGTCGCAGTGAGTGCGGCGCACGAAGGCGCTCGAACCGCGGCGGAGGCCGGTCGTTCGATCGGCGACGGGGTCGACCGGACACGATCGTTGCTCCACGACGGCCTCGGCGGGAGCGCTGAAGGATTTCGCGTCGAGAGCGACGAAGTCGACGGGGTGGTCGCAGTGGTTGCAGTGGGGCGGGCACCGGTCATCGTTCCGTTCCTGCCGGCGTTCACAGTCGAGGCGCGTGCCACGGCGCGCGACGAGGACGACGTGCGATGACGGGCACACGGTGCCGCGCCCGGAACGAGGCGGGGAGCGCGATCGTCGAGTTCGCGGTCTTGGGTGTCGTCCTCCTCGGCGTGCTCGTCGAGGTCATCGTCATGTTCGGCACGTTGCAGCGTGCGACGCTCGCGACCTCGGCGGCGGCACGGGAGGTCGGCCGGGCTGTCGTGCTCGCCGACTCGATCGACGATGCCGCGACGCGGTCGGCGATCGTGATCGATCAGGCTACGAGGAACCACGGGTTGGCCGCCGACAGCCTGCACGCGTCGCTCGACGGCGAGCTCGCGCGCGGCGAGCGGCTGCGGATCACCGTGGCGACCGAGGTGCCGGTGCTGCGCATCCCGTTCATCGGCCCGGTCTGGCCATCGCTCTCGGTGCCGGTCGCAGCCACGCACGTGGTCCAGGTCGACCGCTACCGGAGCTTCCCGTGAACGAGCGGGGTCAGGCGTCGATCCTGCTCGTCGGCGTCGTCCTCCTGGGTCTGGCGTTCGCCGGCCTCGCGGTCGACGGAACGCGACTCTTCACCGCACGTCGTGACCTGCACAACATCGCCGACTCCGCCGCGCTCGCGGGCGCCTCCGCGATCGACGAAGCGCAGTTCCGGGCCAGCGACGGTGTCGAGGTCTGGCTCGACCCGGTGGCCGCGCACCTCGCGGTCGACGCGGTGTTGCGGGAGTCGAACCTCCCGGCCGACACCCGCGTCGAGGTCGACGTCGACGCGACCACCATCGAGGTGCGCCTCGCCCGTCCCGTCGACCTGACGTTCCTCGGGGTGCTCGGCACCCGCGACCAGACGATCGGTGCCCACGCCACCGCGTCCCCCAACACCGGCTGACCCACGTTCCCAACGAGGTCTGCACCTTCAGTCCCGCCTTCCGGGACGCACGGTGCAGACCCTTGGGGTTCGGGTGGGATCAGGCGGGGCGGAGGGTGGCGGCCACGGGGACGGCGCTGGTGGGGAAGGGGTGGAGCTGTTCGGCCGACTGGGGCCGGCCGAAGAGGTAGCCCTGGCCGACGTTGCAGTCGAGGCGCTGGAGCTCGCGGAGCTGGGTCGTCGACTCGACGCCCTCGGCGACGCAGATCAGGTTGAGCGAGTGGGCGAGGCTGATCACGGCGCCGACGATGGCGCTGTCCTCGGGTTCGCGGCCGAGGCCGTCGACGAACGTGCGGTCGACCTTCAGCGCCTCCACCGGGAACCGCTTCAGGTACTGCAGCGACGAGTAGCCGGTGCCGAAGTCGTCGACGGCGAGGTGCACGCCCTGGGCCCGGAGCGCGCGCAGCGCACTCACGGCCGACTCGGCGTCGTGCATGAGGGTCGTCTCGGTGATCTCGAGCCACAGGGTGTCGGGGTCGAGGCCGGTGCGGGCGAGGATGTCGGCGACGTCGTTCGCCAACCCCGGCTCGGAGAGCTGGCGCGGTGAGAGGTTCACGCTCACCGAGAACCCCGGGTGTCCGGGCGGCATGGCCTGCTGCCACTCCACCGCCTGGCGGCACGCCGCTTCGAGCACCCAGCGCCCGATCGGCACGATGAGGCCGGTCTCCTCGGCGAGGGGGACGAAGTCGTTCGGTTCCACCAGTCCGCGGTCGGGATGCTCCCAGCGCACGAGCGCCTCGACGCCGATCACGTCGCCCGTGGCGACCTGCACGAGTGGCTGGTAGAAGACGCGGAACTCACCCCGGTCGAGCGCGAGGTGGAGCGCGTTGCCCGTCCGCAGGCTGCTGACCGTGCTCTTGGTGTTGTCCCGCGCGTCGAACAGCACCGTGCACGACCGCCCGGCTTCCTTGGCCCGGTACATCGCGGTGTCGGCCTCGCGGAGGAGGTCTTCGGGGGTGTTGCACTCCGGGCTCGAGATCGCGGCACCGAGACTCGGGCTGATGTAGGCGGGGCCGTCGGGCAGTTGGAACGGTTCGGCGATCACCTCGTGGATCCGTTCGGCCACGGCCATCAGGGTGCGGTCCTCGACGAGGTCGCCGCACAGGATCGTGAACTCGTCGCCGCCGAAGCGGGCCACGGAGTCCGACGGGCGGAGCGCCCTGCGCAGGCGGTCGCCCACCGCAGCGAGCACCTGGTCGCCGGTGGCGTGGCCATAGGTGTCGTTGATCCACTTGAAGTGATCGAGGTCGCAGAAGATCACGCCGACGCGGGTGCCCTTCAGTGCGGCGTGTTCGAGGGCGACGCGGAGCCGGTCGAGGAAGACCGCCCGGTTCGGGAGCCCGGTCATCGGGTCGTGGATCGCCTGGTGCGCGATGCGTTCGGCGATCGCCTTGCGCTCGGTGATGTCTTCGATCTGCGAGATCACGTATCGCACGCCGCCGTCGGCCGCGGGCACCGCCGCCGCGCTCACCGAGGCCCACACGATGTGACCGTCGGCGTGGTAGTAGCGCTTCTCGTGCTGGTACCGCGTCAGTCGTCCGGCCGCGAGCTCGCGCAGCTGGTCGACGTGGGCGAGCGTGTCGTCGGGGTGGCTGATGGTGGCGATCGCAACGCCGGCGAGCTGCTCGGGCGTCCGGCCGAGCATCTCGGCGAACGCGGTGTTCACCCGGATGATCACGCCGTCGGCGTCCGACATGGAGATGCCGATCGGCGCGTGCTCGAACGCGACCTGGAAGCGGGCCTGGGCCTCGGCCAGCTCGGCCTCGACGGCGCGCCGTTCTGTGAGGTCGCGGAGGTTCACGACGATGCCGCCCACCGCGGGTTGTTCGGTGAGGTCGGTGCCCATCACCTCCATCGGCACGAAGTGCCCGTCGGCGTGGATCGCCCGGATCTCGAGCGGTTCGCGCGTCGTCTCGTGGGCCGAGGAACTCGGCGAAGCTCTCGATCGTCTTGGCCCGGTCGTCGGGGTGGATGAGGTCGAGCCCGTTGCGGCCGACGAACTCGTCGAGCGGGTAGCCCAGCACCACCGTGGCGGTCGGGTTGGCCCAGCGGATCTCGATGCCGTGGTCGATCACCAGGATCACGTCGGTCTGTTCGTTCACGAGGGCCCGGAAGCGCTCCTCGCTCTCGGCGAGCGAACGGGTTGCCTCCCGCACCATCACCGCGGCGCGGCGTTCGTTGCGTCGCCCGAGGTGCGCGATCGCGAAGAGAAGGAAGCTGACGAAGATCCCGAAGCCGAGCAGCAGGTCCCGGGCGCCGGTCAGCTTGGCCGACTCGGTGGCGAGCGTCATCCGCATGTCGAGCCGGAGGCGTTGGCCGAGCACCGAGAGCGTGGTCGCCCGTGAGACCACCTCCTGCGGCTTGGTCGCTCCGAACACGTCGGTCGCGGTGACGAAGCTCGTGCCACGGGTCCCGACTTCGGAGATGCTCAAGCCGTGCAGACGCCCGACGCGCTCGAGCACCTCCGACGCGAGCACGTCGGGGTTCATGAGGGTCGCGGTCCAGCCCTGGAACTCGTCGTTCGCGTCGTGGGCGCCCGACAACGCGGCGAGGATCTCCGGTCGGGTGCCGCCGGTCGCTTCGCCCGTGCCCTGGAAGATGTTCGTGAGGCGCAGCTCGTCTGAGTCGCGGGTCGCCTCGACCGCCGCCGGGTCGACACCCAACGCCCCGCTCGACGACTCTCCGCTCACGCTGAGCCCGCTTGATTCCACGTACGCGTAGGCGAAGCCGTCGTCACCTCGCGGCACCAACGCGGCCATGCCGGTGGATCCGGCGGCGTGGATCGCCAGCCGCCGTTCGTCGACGAAGGTCCGGAGGGCGGCCTCGTCGACCGTGCCGTCGGCGAACGCGACCGCCGCCGCGTCGCGGGCCTCGATCCCGGCCGCGCCGATGAGACCACGGATGCCGGCCCGGGTGGCGAGCACCGTTCGCTTGTCCGCGCCGGCGAGCTCACGGTCGCGCATCCGCACCGAGTTGGCGTACACGCCGAACGACACCCCGATCCCGATCGCCAGCACGATCCACGGGGTCATCGCGGAGCGGTAGATGCGGTGGCCGTAGCCGTCCCAGGCCGACGTCGGCCGGGGTCCGTCAGCGGCAGGTCCGGCCGCGAGAGGGCCGGTGGCGTCGTCGTCCACACCCTGGTGTCGGCAGGTGGACCGGCCTCCCTGAGCCCATTCCGGGCCTGTCAGTCCCCGTGTTCCTTGCGATGCCCCTCACGGAGCTCGTGCAACGCCTCGGGGGCGATGTCGTCGGGTTCGGCGACGGCGACCCGGCACTTCGTGACCGCCCGCAGCGTCGAGGTGCGCCGGCCGCCCTCGAGGAGAGCCCGTTCGCCGAGGACGGCACCCGGGCCGAGCTCGGCGACCACGTTGCCGTCGACCTCCACCGCGAGCACGCCGTCGAGCAGCAGGAACAGCTCGCGCCCTTCGTCGCCCTGCTGCACGAGCGTCTTCCCGACGCCGAGCTTCTTGAGCCTCGGCGACGCACCCGGTCGCATCATCGTGACCGAGAGCTCTCGCTCGAGCGCGGTCTCCACGGCCGTCGCGAACGCGGGGGAATCCTGGTTGCCCCACGGCGAGTGCTTGCCGAACGCCTTGTGGTACCAGTCCTTGTACTCGATGAGACCGGTCTTCGCGACGAGCTTGCGGTCGGCGTCGTAGATCCAGTGCCGCGGGAACGGGCTCGCGCCGACGATCTCGTGCTCGATCCGGCCGTCGGCGTGGAGGGTGAGCGCGAGCGTGGTCCACGCGCTCGGCGCTTCGATCTTGATGAACGGCGGGTGCTTCACCGTGCGGGGCGCGGGGGCACCGGTGCGTCCGCCCGCGGTCTGCACGAACTTGACCCAACCGTCGCCGACCTCGGGTTCGCTCTGGAGATCGGGGAACGGCATCGCTTCGAGGGTGACCTCGGTGACGGCGAGGTTCATCGTCGTCTTGGCAATGTGCCCGCGCCCCGAGTAGCCGAAGTCGACGATCCGCCCGTCGTCGACCTCGATCCACGCCTGGAGGTCGTTCGCGAACCGGAACCGGCCCGCGGCGGCCATCACACCCAGGTCGTCGAGCACGTCGGGGGGCGGGTCGTCGTAGCTGGCGATGCCCATCGTGAAGGGGAGCTTCATGGAGCCCTGGATCGCCTGGGACGGGATCCACGACACGCTCGTCACCGATGATGCGATGCGCATGCTGCCTCCTCCTTCGTCACGTCACCTTGATCGACGCCTTCATCCCCTGCACGAAGTGCGGAGGAGCATCATCGCTGTCCTGGGCGAAGCAGACCAGCCCGTAGGTGCCCTTCGTCAGCTTCGTGGTGAGCGAGGCGGTCGTGGTGGCTGCGTTCTGCGGGTCGATGTCGACCGAACCCACGAACTCGATGTACTGGTCGGCCTCACCCTCCGGCATCTGCAGGAGATCGTCGAGGGTCTTCCCCGCACCCGGCTTGATCTTCACGAGGACCGTCATGTGGTCCATCGTGCCGGTGTTGCGGACCACGAACGTGGTGCGCCCGGCGGAGAGGGTCTTCGGGACCCCCTTGAACTTGTAGTCGACCATGTTGACCTTCACGACCTTGGCGTCCGCCGCCATCGCCGGCGACCCGACGAGGGTCACCGCGAGCAGCCCCGCTCCGCACGCTGCCGCCACCGTCTTCGACCATCCCCGCATGCCCCGCATCGAACAACTCCTGTCGTCGGCCGGTTCCCGGCTCAGGGTGCTCACGCTATGGAGGTGGGACCTCCGCGACGAGGGCGCGGCCATGCGGATCGGTGGGGGTGCCAGCACCCGGGGGGAGTGCGGCCCCCACACTTGCCCGAGGGGGTGGTGGTCGACCGACAATGGGCGGGTGCCCGCCGAGACGATCACCGTCTTCCTCGCCGACGACAACCTGATCGTTCGCGAAGGAGTACGCGCCCTGCTCGGCCTCGAAGCCGATCTCGAGATCGTCGGGGTCGGGGCCGACTACGACGAGCTCGTCGACGGAGCGAACGCAGCCAACCCCGATGTGATCGTCACCGACATCCGGATGCCCCCCAGCTTCCAGCGCGAGGGCATCGACGGTGCGCTCGAGGTCCGCAAGGGCCATCCCGGTACCGGCATCGTCGTCCTCTCCCAGTACGACGAACCCGAGTACGCGATCTCGCTCTGGCCGAGGGAGCCGCCGGGTGCGCCTACCTGTTGAAGGACCGGATCGCCGAAGGCGACCAGCTCGCCCGGGCGGTCCGGGAGGTGGCGACCGGCGGTTCGATGCTCGACCCGTCGATCGTCGCAGCGCTCGTCCATCCCGTGACCGACGCCGGCGGGCTCAGCCCCGATGAGGAACAGCTCCTGCGGCTCATCGCGGAGGGCAAGCCGATCAAGGCGATCGCCGCGGCGCAGCACACCACCCCGGCGTCGGTGTCGGAAGCGATCCAGAAGCTGTTCCTGAAGCTCGCCGAGGCCGCGAGCGCCGGTGTCCACGGCGCGTTGCAGCGCCTGCAGTCGCTCCACCAGGCGATCATCGACCGCGAGGAGCAGGGTGAGACCCTCAGCCGCCTCCTCCCCGGGGGGATCGCAGAGAAGCTGCGGACCGAGGGTCGCAACATCGGTGAGACCGAGAACCTCGAGGTGACGGTCCTCATGTCCGACATCCGCGGCTACTCGACGATCGCGGAGCACGCGCAACCGAGCGAGCTCGCCCGGCAGCTCAACGAGCACCGGGCGGAGATGAATCGGGCGATCCTCGGCGCCGAGCGGCACGGTGATGCAGTTCGTCGGCGACGCGGTGATGGCCGTGTTCGGCGCACCGACCCCGCAGGCCGACCACGCCGACCTCGCCGTGGTCGCAGCGCAGGCCATGCACGAGGCGCAGGACGCAGTGAACGCGCGCTGGATGGCCGAGGACCTCCCGAAGTTCCGCCTGGGGATCGGACTCTCGACCGGCGAGGTCGCCGCCGCGCTGCTCGGCTCCGACGAACGGCTCGAGTACACCCTCGTCGGCGACGTCGTGAACCTGAGCCAGCGGCTCCAGCAGTGGGCCGACCCCGGCGAGACCGTGCTCAGCGAGCCGACGTGGGCCGCGCTCGGGACCCCGGTCGACGCCACCGAGCTCGAGCCGCAGACCGTGAAGGGTCGCGACCAGCCGGTCACCGCCTACAAGATCGCGGCCGCCGAGGGATCGACGGGCGGCTGAACCGGCCCTGATGGTCGAATCCGCTGCGCCGGCTCGATCGCTCACCGGTTGGCGATCCGTGAGTATGTGTCCGCCGGCTCGGCTCCTTCTCCTACTGGTCGGAGAGGTAGAGCAGGACCGCCTTGACCCGGCGGTGGACGTCGGGCTCCTCGGAGAGGCCGAGCTTCGAGAAGATCGCGTTGATGTGCTTCTCGACCGCGCGTTCCGACAGCACGAGCGACGCGGCGATCGCGGCGTTGTTCTTGCCCTGCGCCATCTCGCCGAGGGTCTCGCGCTCCCGAGGGGTGAGGCGGTCGAGCGGACCGTCGACCGGCGTGGCCCGGGCCGCGACCAGTGCGTCGACGACCTTCGCGTCGATCACGGAACCGCCCGCCGCGACGTTGCGGATCGCATCGACGAGCTGGGCGAGGTCGGAGACCCGCTCCTTGAGCAGGTAGGCGCGCCCACCCGAGCCCTGGCCGAGGAGGGTGAGTGCGTACCCGGGCTCGATGTACTGCGAGAGCACCACCACACCGATCTCGGGGTGGGTCTCGCGCAGGGTCTGCGCAGCACGGATTCCCTCGTCGGTTCCGGTGGGAGGCATGCGGATGTCGGTGAGCACGACATCGGGCGGATCGGCTTCGACCGCGGCGAGGAGCTCATCGAGGTCGGCGCAGGCCGCGATCACCTCGACTGCCGGGATCGGTGGCGAGGAGGCGCACGACCGATTCGCGGACGAGGAAGCTGTCTTCAGCGAGGACGACTCGGATCGGTTGCTCGGACACGACCCGTCACGCTATCGGGGCGACCTCCAGCCGGTGTGCACGGCGAGGAGGCTCAGCCGGCGCGGGGAAGCTCGGCTTCGGTCGTGGCCGCGAGGAGTGCCTGCCGAGCGCTCGCGACACCTTGGCGACCGGCCCGCCGGGTGCGGGTGTCGATCCGGCCGGTGCGATCCGACGGGCCCTGACGACGGCGTCGGCGCGGGCGGTCGACGGGGTCGGATTGGGTTCGCGCCGCCGTGGGCTCACCGGTCGGGGTGCTCGTGTCGTTGGGGAGCAGTCGCAGCTGATTCCTCATGTCATGAGTATCACCGGAGGGTGGGACAGTTATTCCTCGGGGTGACCGGCGTCACCGGGGAATCACCGGGAATTCGGCTCCCAGGGGTGCCCCGTACACTTCACGTATGGAACCGACGCTGCCGACGGCCTACCTCGACTACGCCGCGAGCACGCCGGTGCGCCCGAGTTGCCCTGGCCGCGATGCTCCCGTTCTTCGCCGAGACCTTCGGCAACCCGTCGGGCAGCCATGCCGTCGCACGGGCCGCGAAGACGGCGTTGGAATCGGCGCGCGAATCGGTCGCTGCGGATCTCGGCGCCGATCCCGCCGAGGTCGTGTTCACCGCAGGCGGCACCGAGTCCGACAACCTCGCCGTAGAGGGCGCTGCCCGCGCGGCCCGGGAACGCGGGCTGGGGCGACGGCGTCGTGGTGGCCGCGTTCGAGCACAAGGCGGTGCTCGCGGCCGCGAGCCGGCTCGAGCGTGAAGGGTTCCGGATCGATCGACGCGCCCGTCACCGCAGGCGGGATCGTCGATCTCGAGGCGCTCGCTTCGCTCGTCGACGAGCGCACCGTGGTGGTCTCGGTGATGCTGGTGAACAACGAGGTCGGCACGCTCCAGCCGCTGGCCGATGTCGTCCGCATCGTCCGGGCCCTCGCCCCACACGCGGTGGTGCACACCGATGCGGTCCAGGCGGCCGCGTGGGTCGACGTCGCTGGTGCTCGCGGCCGACGTCGACCTCGTCTCGGTGTCGGCGCACAAGCTCGGCGGTCCGAAGGGAGCGGGCGCGCTCGTGGTCCGGGGCGACGACCGCGCTCGTCCCGCTCATCGAGGGCGGTGGGCAGGAACGCGGCCTGCGGTCGGGCACCAGCAACGTCGCCGGTGCCGTGGGCCTGGCGGCTGCGCTGCGTGCCACCGTCGAGACCCGGGCCGAGACCGTCGCGCGGGTCGTCCGGCCTGCGAGACCGCCTCGTGGCCGGGCTCGAGACGATCCCCGGTCTCTGGAGCAACGGCGATCCGGCCGCAAAGATCGCCGGCAACGTGCACGTCGGGATCCCCGGTGTCGAAGCCGAGGCGCTGCTCGTGCTCCTCGACCGCGAAGGCGTCTGCGCGGCGGCAGGTTCCTCGTGCTCTTCGGGTGCCACCGAACCGTCGCACGTTCTCGCCGCGATGGGACTCGACCGCGACGACGCGCTCGCGTCGATCCGGCTCTCGCTCGGGTTCGCGTCGACGCAGGCCGATGTCGACCGCGTGCTCGACGTGCTGCCGACGGCTGTGGCCCAGCTGCGCGGCGCGGTCGGTGTGTCGCGATGACCTCGCATCGCGTCTTGGTCGCGATGAGCGGCGGCGTCGATTCGTCGGTCGCTGCCGCGCTGCTCGTCGAGGCCGGGTCACGACGTGACCGGGGTGACCCTCAAGCTCTGGGGCGGCGATTCCGACTCCGGCTGCTGCAGCGTGTCCGACGTCGAGGACGCGCGTCGCGTCGCGGCGCAGCTCGACATCCCGCACTACGTGTTCGACTATTCGACCGCATTCAACGAGCGCGTGGTCGACCCGTACGTCGACTGCCTACTCGAGCGGGAGCACGCCCAACCCGTGCGTCGAGTGCAACCGGCACATCAAGTTCGGCCTGCTCCTCGACCGGGCCGACGCGCTCGGGTGCGCCGTGCTCTCGACCGGTCACCACGCGCGCCGCGTGCGCGACGAACGCGGCGTTGCGCAGCTCCATCGGGCGGTCGACTCCGCCAAGGATCAGTCGTACGTGCTCGCGATGCTCACCGGCCCGCAGCTCGAGCGGCTGCGAGTTCCCGGTCGGCGAGCTCACGAAGTCCGACGTGCGTGCGCACGCGGCGCGCCTCGGACTGCGCACGGCGACGAAGCCCGACAGCCAAGACGTGTGCTTCATCACCCGGGGTGGACGGGAGCAGTTCCTCGCCGCCCGCGTTCCCGCCCGGGCCGGGGCGATCCACGACACCTCCGGGAAGGTGCTCGGGTCTCACGACGGCATCGCGCGCTTCACGATCGGCCAGCGGCGTGGTCTCGGCATCGCGGCAGGAGAACGACGCTTCGTGGTCGACATCGACGCGCCGTCGGCGACCGTGACGGTGGGCCGGCCGACCGACCTCCTGCGCGAGGAGCTTCGAGTCACCGACGTGCACGTTCGTGCACGAGGCACCCGCGCCCGGCGCGGAGGTCCTGGTGCAGGTGCGAGCGCACGGCCACGTCGCACCGGGTCGCTACACCGCGGGAGCGACGGGCCCCGCGATCGTGTTCACCGACCCGCAGCCGCGGGTCGCACCCGGTCAGCTCATCGCGTTCTACGACGGCCCCGCCGTGGTCGGCAGCGCGGTCGCGACCTGAGCGATCGCCCGGGAGTCACGCTCGGGCAGGAAGGCGCCGTTCGGCTGCGTGCGCGAGCAGTTCGCGGGGGCGCACCGGGGCGAACAGCGCGCGGGGTGTGGTCACCAGACGGGCGCCGCGCCGGTTCGACAGCACGCGTGCGATCGGAATCGCGGTCGTGCGCCTCGATCGCCACCGACGTGAGCACCGCGCCGAGTCGGAGATCGACGGCCTCCGGCTCCGGTGGAGGTTCACGTGGTGCGATCTCGAGCAGCTGCGGTGTCTTCGCGGGTGAAGAGCACCGGGTCGGCGAGCGTCATCGGGTCGACGATCACGAGACCGGCCGGGACGAGGATCGCCCACCGTCGGGACAAGGTGTGGAGCGAGCGGGCGAGGAAGCCGGCGACGACGAACCCGATCACCGAGCGCGATGCCGCCGAACGACGAACGACTCGTCGGCGAGGAGGAGTGGCCCGGTCACCACGCCCGTGCCGACGAACAGCACCGCGAGCGGCACGGGACCCATCGAGCAGCGCGGGGGGAACCTTGAGCGGGTGGCGGAGCTCGGTGCCGTACGCGCGTTCCCGCTGCGCACGCGAGCGCGATCGGTGGCGACGCCGCGAGCGCCGCGTTCGCGAGCGTGGCCGCGACGGCGTACGCCGCGGTCCCGAACGGTGCCTCGAGCGCGGCGAGTGCGCTCACCACCACGAAGAGCGGTGCGAGGGTTCGGAGCGCCGTGAGTGCGATCGGTCGCGGCGCGAGCACCGCGACCACGCCGATGCTCCACGCGCTCCACAGCAACACCTCGACGACGACGCGCGACGGATCCGACCAGTCGGTGACTGCATCGGCGACCGCCGGTGCCGCGGTGAACGGCAGCGTGATCCATGTGAAACGGAGAAACCAGATCGTCATACGAGACGCGCGCGCTCCATTCGGCTGCACCAGAGGGTCGTTCGTATACTACGGACTTCCATGACGGATCGACCGAACGACACGCTCGACGGCCCCCTCGCCCCGCGCTCGTTCCCGGTCTCGCGACGGGCATCGGATCGCTTCCGCACACCGACGCGCGCGCGGCCGCCGAGGTCTCGCTCGAGTCGACCCCGCGCCTTCCCGCCGCGCCGCAGCTCCCGAACCGCAACGTGCGGGAGCTCATGATCCCGCAATGGGCCGGTGCCCTTCCCGAGGTCGTGGTCGAAGCCGGCGGTCGTCTGCGACTCGAGCCCGGCGCAGAGGCCACGCCGCCCGAGCCGCGCTTCGACGCGAACTCGCACGGTGGTCTCCTCGCGTTCGTCGATCTGCTCGCCCAGCAACCGACCCCTCCGGTTCGGATCAAGCTCCAGCTCACCGGGCCGCTCACACTGGGCATCGCGTTGTGCGACGCCGGCATGCCGACCGACGGTGGCGTTCCAGCGGGCCGCCGAGGTCGTGCAGGCGTGGATCCCGTTGCTCGAGGGCCTGGTCGCGACCCGCCTTCCCGGTACCCAGGCCGTGCTCGTGCTCGACGAGCCCGGTCTCGTCGTGTGGCGCGAGTCGGAGGGTCCCATCGAACGCGAGGCCGCGGTCGACCTGCTCTCGGGCTCGCTCGCCTCGGTGGGTGGAACCGCCGGCGTGCACGTCTGCGGGCGAGGCGACCGCCGGATGGTGCTCGAGGCCGGCCCGCACCTGATCTCGTTCGAGGTCGCCGAAGACCTGGTCGACGACGGTGGCCTCATCGCCCGCTACCTCGACGGCGGCGGGTGGGTCGCGTGGGGCGCGATCCCGACCGACGGTCCGATCGGCGATTCGGGCGAGCTCCTCTGGCGTCGACTGGCCGCGGTCTGGTGCGAGCTCACCCGGCGCGGGCTGCGATCCGGTGCTCCTGCGCACGCGAGCCGTGATCACCCCCGCGTGCGGTCTCGTCGGGCACGGTCCTTCGCAAGCCGCCCGGGCCCTTCGCCTCGCGGGCACGCTGGCCGACCGGGTGCACGACCAAGCTGTCGCCGCCCGCCTCACCCTCGGAGCCTGACCTCCGGTCGAACGCCGCCGGCTCGATCGCTCACCGGTTGGCGTTCCACGTGGTGTCCGCCGGCTCCGCTGCTTCTCCTTCGTCGAATCGGCTGCGCCTGTCCAGCCGATCGGTAGCCTGCGATCAGGCACGTCCCGACGAGCACCGCGGATCTCACGGCCCGCCGCGACGAGCTCGCGGCGCAGATCGAGCACCACAACGCGCGCTACTTCGAGCACGACGAGCCCGAGATCAGCGACGCCGACTTCGACACGCTCGTGCGCACGCTGCGCGCGCTCGTCGAAGAGCATCCCGACCTCGACGACCCGGCGCTTCCGATCCACCGCCCCGGCGGGACGTGCCTCGGCGACCTTCGCGCCGGTCCGTCACGTGGTGCCGATGCTCTCGCTCGACAACGCGTTCAGTCGCGAGGAGCTCTTCGCGTGGGGTGAACGCCTCGACCGGATCATCGCCGGCACGACGTTCGTCGCCGAACCCAAGATGGACGGGCTCGCCATCTCGTTGCTGTACCGCGACGGCCGCCTCGAAGTCGGTGCGACCCGCGGCGACGGCGTAACCGGCGAAGACGTCACTGCGAACGTCGCGACGATCGCCGGCCTGCCGAAGCGGCTCCGGGGCTCGTCGCCACCCGCCGAGCTCGAGGTGCGGGGTGAGATCTACATGCCCACGTCGAGCTTCGAGGAGCTGAACCGTCGCCAGGCGGCGGCCGAGGCCCGGCTCTTCGCCAACCCCCGCAACGCGGCGGCAGGGTCGCTCCGCCAGAAGGACCCGTCGATCACCGCGAGCCGAGACCTCGCGCTCTTCTGCTACCAGCTGGGTGCGAAGGACGGCGGTCCCCGGTTGCGCACGCACACGCGAGACGCTCGCGTGGCTACGTGAGCTCGGGTTCCCGGTGAACCCGCTCATCGATCGGCACGAGACGCTGGAATCCGTGTACGCGTTCTGCACGTCGATGGAGGAGCAGCGGCACTCGCTCGGCTACGAGATCGACGGTGTGGTGGTGAAGGTCGACGACCTCGGCCAGCGTGAGGAGCTCGGCTTCACCAGCCGCGCGCCCCGGTGGGCGATCGCGTACAAGTTCCCGCCCGAGGAGAAGACCACGAAGCTCCTCGGGATCATGGTCAGCATCGGTCGTACCGGTCGGGCCACACCGTTCGCGCAACTCGAGCCGGTGTTCGTCGGGGGTTCCACGGTCGGGCTCGCGACGCTCCACAACGAAGACGAGGTCGCGCGGCGCGACGTGCGGGTCGGCGACACCGTCGTCGTCCGCAAGGCCGGCGACGTGATCCCCGAGGTGGTCGGTCCGGTCCTCGCGGAGCGGCCGAAGGGACGGCGGCGGTGGAAGTTCCCCGCGAAGTGCCCGGTGTGTGCGGAGCCGATGGTGCGGCTCGATGGCGAGGCCAACCACTACTGCGTGAACGTCGACTGCCCGGCGCAACGGGTGCAGCGCATCGTCCACTTCGCGAGCCGCGGCGCGATGGACATCGAGGGACTCGGCGAGGAACGTGTGGCCCAGTTCGTCGATGCCGGACTCCTCGACGACGCCGGCGACATCTACCGCCTCACGGTGGACCAGCTCGTGCCGCTCGACCGGATCGCCGAGATCTCGGCGCGCAACCTCGTTGCGGCGATCGAGGCGTCGAAGTCGCGCGGGTTGGCCCGGGTGCTCGTCGGCCTGAACATCCGCAACGTCGGACCGACCGCCGCCAACGCGCTGGCCCGATCGCTCGGCAACCTCGAGCGCATCGAGCACGCGACGCCCGAGGAGCTCACCGCGATCGACGGAGTGGGACCGATCCTCGTCGAGAGCATCGAACGGTTCTTCACCGTCGAAGCCAACCGCCGGATCGTCGACAAGCTCCGCGATGCGGGTGTCGACCTGGAGGGTCCCCCGCCGGCGGAACCGGTCGACACCGGCGGGATCACCTTCGCCGGGTTGACCTTCGTGCTGACCGGCGGGATGGAGGCCTACACCCGGGAGACGGCCCAGGCCGCGATCGAGGCGCGGGGTGGCAAGGTGACCGGGAGTGTCTCGAAGAAGACGAGCTTCGTGGTGGTGGGCGAGAATCCGGGGTCGAAGTTCGCCAAGGCCGAAGCGCTCGGCGTGGCGATCCTCGACGAAGCAGGCTTTACTCGCGTCCTACACGAAGGCGTGAGCGCGATCGATGAGGAAGAGGGAGCACGCGATGGCTGACCAGTCGCTCGTCGGGGTCACCGACGAGCCGTTCGAGATGGCGGTCGAACGGGGCAAGATCCGTGAGTTCGCCCGGGCGACGATGTCGACGAACCCGGAGTACCTCACCGAGCAGGTGCCGGTGTCGCCACCCACGTTCCTCGCGTCGTCGGCGTTCTGGTCGCCGCCCGGCAACTCGATCTTCTCGAAGGTGAAGCTCGATCTGCGCCGGGTCCTGCACGGCGGGGTCGAGTACGTCTTCCACGGCCCGCCGCCCGCGGCGGGCACCGAGCTCACCGCCCAGACGACCGTGGCCGAGATCTACGAGAAGGACGGCAAGCGCGGCGGCACGATGACGTTCGTCGTCAGCGTCCAGGAGTTCCGCGACGCGAGCGGCACGCTCGTCGCCGAGGCCCGCAACACCACGATCGAGACCGCGAAGCCCCCGAGCGACGGAGGGAAATGACGATGGGTGTGACCTTCGACGATCTGGCAGTCGGTGCCGAAGCCGCGCCGCGCACGTTCGGTCCGCTCACGCGTACCGACTTCGTCCGGTACCAGGGGGCGTCGGGCGACTTCAACCCCATTCACCACGACGAGGAGTTCGCGAAGGCGTCGGGGTTCCCGACCGTGTTCTCGGTCGGGATGTTGCAGGCTGGGATCCTGGCTTCGTTCGCCACCGACTGGCTCGGCGCGAGCAACGTCCGCCGGTTCGGTGTGCAGTTCCGCGAGCAGGTCTGGCCGGGCGACGAGCTCACGTGCAGCGCCACGGTCGTGGGTCGCGACGACTCCGCCCGGACCGTCGACCTCGAGCTGCTGTGCACCCGTCAGACCGGTGGGACCGCGATCAAGGGAACCGCGACGTTCGTCGTCGAGTGAGTTCGGGCGTTTCGACTCAGGCCGTGGTGCGGAACCCGAAGGTGTAGGTCTTGGCGTCGTCGCGGCTGCGGATCGAAGGCCAGAACACCGCCTGCACCAGGTGGGGCCCGGTCGAGAACCGGGTGAACTCCTTCTCGGGTCCCGGCTGGAACACCATCGAGCTCTGCGTCGGTCGGTCGAGCTGATCCTCGGGGATCTCGACGCCGTCGATGATCAGCACCCCTGTGAGGTCGTCGCGCAGTGCCACGGCGACCGACTGCTGCGGCTTGTTGAGGGTGCCCGGAGCGGGCTGGGTGGAGGCGATCTCGCTCGGGAGCGCGTCGGGATCGGTCGACGACTTGGTGTCGGATTCCATCCCGACGAAGACCACGAGGCTCGCCACGATCATGAGCCCGATCGCCACGATCGCGAAGCGCCCCGGATGCTCGAACGCCTTCCGAGGCGGGGGAGTCGCTCCAGCGTTCACGGCTCGTTGGTCCACCCGCCGACGCTATCCGCACCCGGCGGCGGGAGAAGCAGCGGAGCGGGAGAAGCAGCGGAGCGGGAGAAGCAGCGGAGCGGGAGAAGGAGAAGGAGTGGAGCGGGCGGAAAGTGGTCGCGGGCGGCGCAGTGGTGAGCGATCGAGCCCGTGCAACGGATTCGACCTGGAAGAGATGCCACGATCCGTGGTGGTTGCCCCGCTACCGTGACTTGGATGGCATTGAGCGGCGTCGCCGACTTGGTCGGTCGCGTCCTGGCCGGACGCTACCGCCTTCTCGCCCCGATCGGCACCGGGGCGTCGGGTCGCGTCTACGTCGCCGACGACGTCCGCTTGCGCCGCAAGGTCGCGGTGAAGGTCCTCCACTCGGCGCTGGCCGAAGACGCCGGGTTCCTCCGTCGGTTCCGGACCGAGGCCCAGCTGGCGGCGTCGCTGCACCACCCGAACATCATGGCGGTCTACGACTGGGGTGACGATGTCGTCCCGTTCATGGTCCTCGAGCTCCTCGAGGGCGGTTCGCTGCGGGGGATGCTCGACCACGAGCGCCGCCTGACTCCGGCGCAGGCCGCCCACGTCGGGCGTCAGGTCGCGGCAGCCCTCGAGTACGCGCACTCCCGCGGGCTCGTGCATCGCGACGTCAAGCCCGCGAACCTCCTGTTCGACGAGCACGGCATCGTGCGGGTCGCCGACTTCGGCCTCGCCCGGGCGCTCGCGGAGGCGAGCTGGACGGAGCCGGCCGGGGCCGTGTTGGGGACCGCCCGGTACGCCGCACCGGAACAGGGTGGTGCGTTCCCGCTCGACGGTCGGGCCGATCTGTACGCGCTCGGTCTCGTGATCATCGAGTCGGTCACCGGCCGCGTGCCGCTCGTTGCCGACACCCCCCTCGGGACACTCGCGGCGCGTTCGCACGGTTCGATCGTCGCGCCGGCTGCGCTCGGGCCGCTCTCCGCGGTGGTGGAGCGGGCCGGTCGGAGTGACCCCGCCGACCGGTACCCGAATGCGGCCACGATGGAGGCCGCGCTCGTCGACGCGGAGGACGCGTTGCCCCCGGCGGCCCCGCTCAGCCTCGCCGGGATCGGCAGCGTGATCGAAGACCTGCACCCGACGGCGTTGCCGCAGTCGCGTCGGCGTGCGTTCGACCAGGACTCCACCGACGAGCCCGACGACGAGATCGAGGTCCTCGACGAGCCGGAGCTCATCAGGGTCACGCGCGAGCGGCGGCCGATCCCCTGGGCGGGCATCGTCGTGTCGGTCGTGGCGACCGTCGCGCTCCTGGCCGCGGCGTTCGCGCTCGGCGCGTGCGCCCGGTGGCTCGACCGCGGTGCCGAACGTGGTGGGAGTCTCCGCGGCCGACGCTGAAGCCGCGATGCAGCGGGTCGGACTCGGGATCGAGACTCGTTTCCGCCGCGACCGCGCGCCGAAGGACACCGTCATCGAGCAACTCACCCGTCCCGGAGTCTGGCAGCCCGACGGTGAACCGGTCGTGGTCGTCGTGTCGCGCGGGCCGAAGGCCGTGACCTTCGCCAACGTGGTCGGTCAGCCGGTCGATGCTGCCACCACTGCGCTCCAGGGGCTCGGGTTCGTGGTCGACGCGAACGCGCACCAGTTCGACGAACAGGCGCAGGCCGGGACGGTGCTGGCCAGCGACCCGGCCGGCGAGGCACCACCCGATTCGGTGATCAAGCTGACCGTGAGCGACGGTCCGGCCCCGCGCACGGTGCCCGATGTGGGAGCGGGGGGCACGTTCGCGGCCGCAGCGGCCGCGCTCGACGCGGTGCAGCTGTCGGCGGCCCAGGTCGATGAGTTCAACGACACGGTGCCGGCAGGACAGGTCCTCGGGACCGACCCCGCCGCCGGCGCACAGGTACCGCGCGGTACCGCGGTCTCGGTGCGGGTCAGCAAGGGTCCCGATCTCGTGGCGGTTCCCGCGTCGCGCGGGCCAACCGGTCGAGGCCGTGAGCCAGACCCTCGCTGCACTGGGTCTCCAGGCCTTCGTCCAGGGCAACTACCGGCCTGGCGCTCCGGTCCTCGCCTGCGATCCGCCGGTGGGCACCATGGTCAAGCGGGGGTCCACGGTCCGCCTGCTCCTCTGATCCCGGGTCGCGCGAGGTCGGAATCGAAAGATGCTGTTCAGGACCATCGAGTCCTGACCAGGCTCGAATGAGCCGTGTGACCTACGCCACTCCGCGGCTGCATTCCTTACGATTCCACTCTACGTGGTCGCTGCTGGGCAAGGCAGCCACAAATGGCCACGGAACGTGATGGCCTCGGGGTGTGGGGTGAGCGGCGCCACGGATGGCGTCGAGGGAGGCAGGCGACGATGCGGCGACCAGCGCACGGAGGCACCAGCCGGCCCGGCCCGGCCCGGCCGGGGAGCGGCTACGGCCGGCAGGAGCGCACGCGCCCGGCTCCGATGGGCCGCGACGAGTTGTCGACGGATCCGGTGTGGTGGTTCGAGCGTGAACTCGAGCTCGAGCGGGCCCGACTCGAGGTCGCGCGACGTCGACCGGTCGGCGGACCGCGCGTAGCGCGAATCGAGCGCGCGCCGTACCGGCGTGCGCCGCGGGGCCGGTGAAGCACGGTCGGTAGCATCCGGCCACGTCATGACCCCCTCGAACCAACGACCGCCCGAGCGTCCGGCGCCTGCTGCGGGCGACGTGTTCCCCGGTGAGGCGTTCGGGAGCGAAGAGGTACCGGTCGTCGCGTGGCCGTTGCTCTTCCGCAACCGCCTGCACCATCGACTGCGGAGCCGCGACCGCTACCCGTGGTGGGTGCTCGTCACGGTGCTCGCCGGGCTGTTCGCGACGGGCTTCACGATCACGATCGTCGCGGTCTCGCTCGGCGACATCGCAAAGGACCTCGACACGAGTCCGGAGGCGCTGACGTGGGCGGTCACCGGTCCGTGGCTCGTGCTCGCGCTCGCGATGCCGATCTTCGGCAAGCTCGGCGACGTCCGCGGCCACCGCCGCATCTACCTGTGGGGGTTCGCAGGCTTCATTCTCGGTGCGGGACTCACCGCCCTCGCGTTCAGCGGCCCGTCGTTCATCGCGGCCCGCATCATCGGCGCGCTCCCCGGCGCCGCGATCGGCCCGACCTCGATGGCGCTCATCATGCGCGCCTTCCCCGAGGAGGACCGGGTCAAGGCGATGGGTTGGTGGGCGCTCGTGGGTGCCGGCGCGCCGGTGATCGGCCTCGTCGCGGGTGGGCCGCTGGTCGAGGCGTTCGGCTGGCGCTGGCTGTTCGTTGTGCAGATCCCGCTCTGCCTGGTCGCGCTGGTCGTTGCGGTGGTCGTGCTGCACGAGACACCCCGACGGGCGCGCGAAGCGATCGACTTCGCCGGGGCGTTCACCATCGGGACCGCGACCGTGTCGGCCCTGCTCGGTCTCACGTTCGGGGCCACGCTCGGTTGGACGCATCCGGTGGTGCTCGCGCTGTTCGTGCTCGCGCCGGTGTCGTTCGGGGCCTTCGTGCGCTGCGAGCAGCGGGCCGCGCATCCACTGTTGCCGCTCGCGTTCTTCCGTCAACGCGACTTCACTGCGTCCCTCGTGGCGCAGTTCGGCTCCAACTTCGCGTACATGGGTGGTTTCATCATCACGCCCTTGCTGATGGACGCCCGGTTCGGCTTCACCGTCGCGGCGACGTCGCTCGCGATGACCATCCGTCCGCTGAGCAACAGCATTGCGTCGCCGATCGGTGGGTACGTCGCGGCGCGGGTCGGGGAGCGACGCGCCGCGGTGTTCGGGACATCGCTCATCGCGGTCTCGATGCTCGCGTTCGCGCTCGGGTCGGCCTCCGGCGGCCTCGCGTTCGTGTTCGCCGCGCTGCTGCTCTCGGGCGTCGGGCTCGGAGGTGCGGCGCCGTCGCTGATCACCGTCGTGGCGAACACGGTCGGGTCCCAGGACCTCGGTGTGGCCAATGCTGCGCAGCAGATGGTCGCCCAGATCGGAGTGGTGGCGGGGATCCAGGTGCTCTCGACGATCCAGGGCGGCTCCGACGCGTCGGGACCGTTCGTGGCCGCGTATCTCGTCGGCGCGGCGATGGCAGTCGTCGGCCTCTTGGGCGCGGCGTCAGTCGGAGGTCGTCGTTCCGCTGACCAGTAGCGGCTCGAGGTTCGCGTAGGCGGCGAGGGCGAGGGCGACTCCGGCGCCGACGAGGAGCACGGTGGTGATCCCGATCGGGTCGACGACGAAGCCCGCGAGGACCACCCCGATCGGGACGGTGCCACCGAAGGCCATGATCCACAGGGCCATGATCCGACCGCGTACCGCGTCGTCGAGGTGCTGTTGGAGCACGGTCGACAACGACGTGATCACGACGAAGTACGCGAACCCGAGCACGATCACCGTCGGGTACGCGGCCGCGGCGTGCCGTTCGAGCGCGAAGAGCGCGAGCAACCCTGCGAACGCCACGAGGGCGATCCGCACGAGCATCGGCTTCGAGCGTGAGGCGAACAGCGTCCCCACGCTCACCGCGCCGAGCGCGGCTCCGAGGCCGAACGCGGCGTAGAGGAGGCCGTACTCGGTGCTCTTCGGGTCGATCCCCAGGCTGTGATCGGCGACGACCGGCATCAGTCCCACGAACACGAGTGAGAAGAACGAGAACGTCGTCAGGATGATGAGCACCCGACGGATGAGCGGGTCGGCCGCCGCGACGCGGAAGCCCGACAGGAGCCGGGCCAGGCCGCGCTCCTGCATCGGCTGCGCGTTGCGGGCCGAGTATCGGGCCACGACGACGGCGAGCACCGCGAACAGGTACGTCAGCGAGTTCAGGCCGAACACGACCGCGGCGCCGAACGCCGCGTAGAGCGGAGCGCCGATCATCGGACCGATCACGCGCGAGAGGTTCATCTGGGCCGACTGGAGGGACACCGCACCCGGAAGGTCTTCCCTCGGGACGAGCGTCGGGAGGATCGCGCCGAGGGCGGGTGCGCTGAACGCGTTGCCGACGCCGATCGCGAGGACACAGAAGAAGATCAGGACCTCCGACGGATGGCCGGAGATCGCGAGCACCGCGAGCACGATCGAGAACACGAGTTGTTCGAGCTGCATCCAGATGAGGAGCCGCCGACGGTCGACGATGTCGGCGAGCACGCCGCCGAGGGTGCCGAGGAAGAGGAGCGGCCCGAGCTGGGCGAACACGAGGAGGCCGACGTAGCCGGGATTGCCCGTGAGCTTCAGTGCGTAGGCGCCGAGCAGCACGTTCTGCATCCAGGTGCCGATGTTCGACGCGAACGTCCCGCTCCAGACGATGCGGAAGTCGCGGTGGCGCAGTGCTGCCTGCGCGGTACCCGGGGTGAACGACCGGTCGCCGTCGACGAGAGCGTCGGTGGTCTCCTCGACGACCTCTTCGTCGCTCCAGCGCTGGGGGCCGGACCCCTGGGCCTCCGTCGTCATACCGGAGCCAGGGTACGGGAGCCGTCGATGGAGCTTCGGATGGTTCCACCGAGGTGGTGAGTCATCCCGCTCACGCCGAGCGGGATGACCGAGGATCAGGCGGTCATGTCCTTGATCGCGGTCTGCAGGGCCTCGTTGCCACCGGGGCCTCCGCCGCCCTGCGCGGCCATGAGCTTGGTCATGTCGCCCTGGACCTTCACCTTGCCGGCCATGAAGGCCTGCATCCCGGCCTGCGGGTTGCCGGCAACGAACACCTCTTTGGCCGTCGCGTAGTCGGTGGTCATGGTGAGATCGGCCGGGTCGAGGTGGCCCTTGCCCATGAGCGGCTTGCCGTCTTCGGTGCCCATGTGGAACTCGACGTCGTTCTCGAACGGAGTCTCGATCACGACGAGGTTCATCTTCAGCTGCGCGTGGGCCGGCGCGTCGGCACCGTGCTCTGCCACCAGCCGCTGCAGCTCGTCGAACCAATCGTCGGAGAGGAACTCGTACTTCGCCACTCGGGCCTCCTGGGTGACGCGCCCCTGACGTGGCGCTGACCGGTCGGGCGCTGACCCTATCCGTAGCCTCAGGGGGCGTCGAGCCCGTGGAACCGACCACCGTCGACTCGGTCTAACGTCGAGCCGTGGGGACCTTCACGCGGCCGGAGCGGATCGAGTCGCACGAGCGCAACGAGAAGTGGCAGAACCCCCCGTTGCGCATCGAGATGTCGGAGTGCATCAACTGCGACACGTGCATCCGGCACTGCCCCGAGCAGTTCGGCGCCATCTTCAACCACGGGATCGACGTGATCATCGTCCCGGAGTTGTGCAGCGGGTGCGGCAAGTGCCTCCCGCCGGTCTGTCCGGTGAACTGCATCTACCCCGATCCCGACTGGAAGCCCGCACCCGGCGACTGGTGGCAGTACCCAGAGGGTCCCCTCGATCCCTACCGGTAGCGGGCTCTGGCGTCGAGGGCGGTCTCCGAACCCGAGTTCTGGTTCCCACCCGGCTCCCTAGACTCGGCCGGATGTCGACTGAACGCATCTCCCGGGCCGACGTCGAGCACGTCGCCCACCTCGCGCGCCTCGCGCTCACCGAGCCCGAGATCGAGGAGCTCACCGGCCAGCTCGGTGGCATCCTCGAGTACGCCGCGCAGCTCTCGGCACTGGATCTCGGCGACGTCCCGCCGACTGCCCACCCGTTTCCCCTGGTGAACGTGTTCCGGCCCGACGTCCCGCGTCCGGGGGTCGACCGCGACGAAGTGCTCGGGCAGGCACCGGCATCGGAGAACGGTCGGTTCCGCGTTCCCCGCATCCTCGGCGAGGCCCCCTGATGCCGAGCGCCATCGAGATCGCCGCCGCGGTCCGGGCGGGAACGCGGACCGCGCGCTCGGTGACCGACGAGTATCTCGCCACGATCGCGGCAGGCGAGGAGCAGATCCACGCGTTCAACCTCGTCACGGCCGAGGCCGCGCGGAGCCGGGCCGACGATGTCGACGCAATGGTCGCCGCGGGTCGCGACCCGGGGCCGCTCGCGGGCGTACCCGTCGCACTGAAGGACAACCTCTGCACCCGTGGAGTCGCCACGACCTGTTCGTCGCGGATCCTCGACGGCTGGGAACCCCCGTACACCGCGACGGTCGTCGACCGCGTGCTCGCGGCGGGCGCGGTGCCGGTCGGCAAGACCAACCTCGACGAGTTCGCGATGGGATCGTCGACCGAGAACTCTGCGTTCGGACCGACCCGCAACCCGCGTGATCCGAGCAAGGTCCCCGGTGGATCGAGCGGCGGATCGGCGGCGGCGGTGGCGGCGTCGTTCGCGCCGTTGGCTCTCGGGTCCGACACCGGCGGATCGATCCGCCAGCCTGCCGCGTTCTGCGGCGTGGTCGGGGTGAAACCCACCTACGGCGCGGTGTCGCGGTACGGCCTGATCGCCTTCGCGAGCTCCCTCGACCAGATCGGCCCGTTCGCGGCGAGCGTGGGCGACGCCGCCGCGCTCCTCGACGCGATCGCCGGCCCCGACCCGCTCGACTCCACGTCGATCCGCGATCCCTGGAGCCCGGTGGTTCCGATCGTCGAGGGAGGTGTCGAAGGACTCCGCGTCGGTGTGGTCACCGAGATGCTCGAGGGCATCGACGACGACGTCGCCGCGCGCCTGCACGAAGCCGCCGAGGTGCTGCGGTCCAGCGGTGCGAAGGTCGGCGACGCGTCGGTTCCGGCCGCGAAGCACGGCCTGGCTGCGTACTACCTGATCGCGCCCGCCGAGGCGTCGAGCAACCTCGCCCGCTACGACGGCGTCCGCTACGGGCTCCGGGTCGAGGGCGTCGACGTCGCCGACATGAACGCCAGGACACGTGATGCCGGCTTCGGGGCAGAGGTGAAGCGACGGATCATGCTCGGCACGTACGCGCTGTCGGCGGGCTACTACGACGCCTACTACGGCCAGGCGCAACGGGTCCGGACGTTGGTGATCCGCGACTTCGAAGCCGCGTACCGCGACTTCGACGTGCTGCTCACGCCGACCACGCCGACCACCGCGTTCGCGTTCGGCGACAAGACCGCCGACCCGCTGTCGATGTACCTCAGCGACGTCTGCACGATCCCGACGAACCTCGCCGGCCACCCGGCGATGAGCGTGCCCTTCGGTACCGGCGTCGACGGCATGCCCGTCGGCGTGCAGGTGCTCGCCCCCGCCCTCGGCGAACCGACGATGTTCCGCACCGCCCGCGCCCTCGAGCTCGGTGCCCCGTGAGCGCAGCCGGAGCGCCGGAGGTGCTCACCGCGGCCCGGCGGGTGAGCAAGAGAGGCCCGCAGGCGGAGCGAGCCGTCAAGTCCGTGAGCGCAGCCGGAGCGTCGGAGGTGTTCACAGCGGCCGGGTGGGTGAGCGATCGAGGCGCGCAGGCGGAGCGAACCATCAAGGCGTCAGGGCAGGAAGAAGTGGGCCAGCGCTCGGTTGAGGAGGTCGGCGGCTTCCCACTGGAGGAAGTGGCCGGCGCCGGGTACGACGAACGGGCCGATGCACTCGGTGAAGGCGACCGCGCACTGGTCGGGAAAGGTCGTCGGGACGACGTGGTCCTCCGGTCCGTAGAACACGAGGGCCGGGATCGGATTGGTCTCGAGGTAGCGGGGGAGATCGCTCATCGGCCGGTTGCCGGTCGAGCTCTCGTACACACCCCAGCTCGCCGCGCAGCTTGTCGGCGTCGCCGTACGGCTCGGTCATGAACGAGATCTGGTCTGCGGTGAACGCGGTGCGACCCGCCCACAGCCGGTGGCCGTACATTGCGGCCACGTAGGCCCGGCGCCGCTGCGGGGTGTCGAGCTCCGCGAGCAGGCCGGCCGGATCGGTGGCCTGGCGCACGAAGTAGTCGGCCGTCGCCCGCAACTGTTGCGGATCGTCGGGCGGAATCCCCGCCGCGTCGTACTCGGCCGGGAGCACGGGCGTCACCGTGTTGAAGAAGCACAGCTTCGGCACGAACCCGGGGTAGCGGAGGCTCAGGTCGTAGACGACCGGCCCGCCGACGTCGCCACCCACGACGAAGCAGGTCTCGTGCCCGAGCACGTCGTGCACGAGCGCGTGCAAGTCGACGGAGAACGCGGCGATGTCGTAGTGGCCGTCGGCGGCGAGGTCGGAATCGCCGTGGCCGCGCAGGTCGGGTGCGATCACCTCGAACCCCGCCGCCGCGAGCGGCGCGATGTTGCGCCACCAGATGCGCTTGGTCTCGGGGTAGCCGTGCACCAGCAGCAGGGGGGTCCCGCCGATCCCCTCCCGCACGTACGCCAAGGTCACGCCGTCGCGCACTTCGGCCTGTTCGACGGGGAAGCGGTTCGGATCGAGCTCGTCGACGTTCATCATGATCAGGAGTCTTGCGGATGAGCACCACGGAAGTCTCGGAAGCCGCGGAGACCTGGGAGGCAGTCATCGGCCTCGAGGTGCACGTGGAGCTGGCGACCGCCACCAAGCTGTTCTGTTCGTGCGCCAACGAGTTCGGGGCCGAGCCGAACACGAACGTGTGCCCGGTGTGCCTCGGCCTCCCCGGGTCGCTTCCCGTGCTGAACGAGCGGGTCGTGGAGTTCGCGCTCCGGCTCGGTGAGGCGTTCGAGTTCTCGGTGCCGCCGACGTCGATCTTCCACCGGAAGAACTACTTCTATCCCGACATGCCGAAGGACTACCAGGTCAGTCAGTACGACGCTCCGATCTGCATCGACGGCACCCTCGTGGTCGACGGCACCGCGATCGGCATCGAACGCGCGCACATGGAGGAGGACACCGGCAAGTCGTTGCACGTCGGTGGGAGCGGACGCATCGCGGATGCCGACCACTCGCTCGTCGACTACAACCGCGCCGGTGTCCCCCTGATGGAGATCGTGAGCCGACCCGAGATCCATTCCGCCGAACAGGCGCGCGGCTACGTGTCGGAGCTGCGCGGCGTGCTCGGCACGATCGGCGTGTCCGACGTGAAGATGGAAGAGGGCTCGATGCGGGTCGACGCCAACGTGTCGATCCGCCCGGTCGGTTCCGACGAGCTCCGCACCAGGGTCGAGATCAAGAACATGAACTCGTTGCGTTCGCTCGGTCGAGCGATCGACTACGAGATCGCTCGGCAGATCGAGACCTACGAGACCGGTGAGCGCATCGTGCAGGAGACGCGCCACTGGGACGAAGACGCAGGTGTGACCCACGGGATGCGCACGAAGGAGGGATCGGAGGACTACCGCTACTTCCCCGAACCCGATCTCGTCCCGGTCGCTCCCGACGACGCGATGCGCGCCGCCGCTCGGGCGTCGATCCCGGAGCTGCCGGCTGCGCGACGCGCGCGCCTCGTCGGCGAGTGGGGCATCGCCGACCACGAAGCGGAGGTGCTGCTCGGCGAGCCCGGCCTGGCCGACTACGCCGAGGCCGCGGTGGCGGCGGGCGCCGCGGGCAAGGACGCGACGAACTGGACCGTCGGCGCGATCCTCGGGTTCATGAACGAGAGCGGGCTCACCCCGGCTGCGTTGCCGCTCCCGCCCGACGGGCTCGCCGAGCTCGTCGGACTCGTTGCCGACGGGACGCTGAACCGGAAGCTCGCGACCGAGGTGCTCGAGGTGGCGCTGGCAGAATCGAAGCGACCACAGGCCATCGTCGACGAACGTGGGCTGGCGCAGGTGAGCGACGCCGGCGCGCTCGGGCGCGTTGGTCGACGACGTGTTCGCCGCCAACGCCGACGCGGTGGAGGAGTATCGGGCGGGAGACGACAAGGTGAAGAAGAAGAAGCGCGGCTTCCTGATGGGTGAGGCGATGAAGGCGAGCAAGGGTTCGGGCGACCCGAAGGTCCTGAACCAGCTCATCGACGAGAGGTTGCAGGGCTGATGAGCGACGCCGGCATTCCGGTCCGACCCGAGTTCGCGAGCGACGAGGGCGTCGAACGCATCCTCGTGGTGACCGCGCATCCCGACGACGTCGACTTCGGCACAGCCGGTTCGGTCGCGACCTGGGTCGTCGGCGGGGATCGACGTCACCTATTGCATCGTCACCGATGGCGATGCCGGTGGCGACGACCGCTCGATGCCCCGCAAGGAGATGGCCCGCATCCGCCGGGAGGAGCAGACCGCCGCCGCGCTCGTCGTGGGCGTGACCGACATCCGGTTGCTCGGGTATCCCGACGGACGGGTCGTCGCCGACCTCGGGCTGCGCAAGGACATCTCCCGGGTGATCCGCCAGGTCCGGCCCCAGCGCGTGATGGCCCAGTCGCCCGACCGTCTGTGGAGTCGCATCTACGCGAGCCATCCCGACCATCTCGCCGCGGGCGAGGCGACGGTCAGCGCGGTCTATCCCGACGCCCGCAACCCGTTCGCGCACCGGGAGCTGCTCGACGCGGAGGACCTCGAACCGTGGTCCGTGCCGCAACTCTGGCTCATGAGCCGCGACGACGCCGACGTGTACATCGACACGACCGACTCCATCGACAAGAAGGTCGCCGCACTGCTGTCGCACGTCAGCCAGATGAAGGACCCGGATGGCGTCGACGCGATGATGCGCGGCTGGGGAGCGATGATCGCCCAGCAGGGCGGCCTCGCCGAGGGTCGACTCGCCGAGGCGTTCCGCGCTATCGATACTCGCTGAACGCGTCGAGCACCGCGGCCCAGGTGTCGGCGCCCACGGAGTACGGCGTGTTGAACGCGACGCGGTCGACCACGTCGCCGTAGCGCTGAGCGATCGTGGCCGCGACCTCCTGGGGGGTGCCGCGCACGGCGAACGTCGACAGCATCTCGTCGTCGATCGCGGCGGCCATCGCAGCCCAGTCGCCGGTCTTCGACAGGCGGTTCAGCTCGGTCTGCAGATCACCCCAGCCGTGGGCGTCGAGCACCACGCGGTACGCGGGTGTCGAGCCGTAGAACGCGATCTGCGCCTTGGTCGCGACGGCCGCAGCCGCGAGCTCATCGTCGGTCGTGCCGGTGACGACCATCACCGGGAACGACACCTCGAGGTCGGCACGCGTGCGGCCCGATCGTTCGAGGCCGGTATCGAGATGCGGCCAGAGGTGCTCGCGGAGGTAGCGCTCGGTGGTGAACGGATGGACGATGAAGCCGTCGCCCACTTCGCCCGCGACCTCGGTCATCGCCGGGCCCACCCCCGCGAGCCAGACCCTCGGGAGGCCGAACGGGTTCGGACCCGGATCGAAGAACGGCGTCATCAGCGTGTGGCGGTAGAAGTCGCCCTCGAACCGCAGCGGCGCAGATTCTTGCCACGACGTCCAGATGGCGCGGAGCGCGAGCACGAACTCGCGCATGCGGGGCGCGGGGTGCGACCACGGCATCGAGAACCGCTTCTCGATGTGGGGTTTGATCTGGGAGCCGAGTCCGAGCGCGAACCGCCCGCCGGAGAGGCGTTGCAGGTCGTACGCGATGTTCGCCACGGTCATGGGGTTGCGGGCGAACGCGATCGCGACGGCGGTCGCGAGGTCGAGGCGTTCCGTGGCGTCGGCGGCGAGCACGAGCGGGAAGAAGGGGTCGTGTGGCCCTTCGAACGTGTAGACGCCGTCGTAGCCCGCCTCCTCGAGGGCGCGGGCCGCGGCGGGGACGACGTCGAGTCCGGTGGTCACGAGGGGCGCATCGATCTTCATCGGCCGGAGACTAGAACCCGTGCCGGAGGAGATGTCGCGCCCATTACGCTCGCTGGCATGTCGACTCCTCATGAACCCACCACGATGAAGCCCCGGAGCTACGAGGTGACCGACGGGGTCGGGCGGGCCCCGGCCCGGGCGATGCTGCGGGCCGTCGGGATGGGCGACGGCGACTTCGGCAAGGGTCAGGTCGGTGTCGCGTCGAGCTGGAACGAGGTCACGCCCTGCAACATGCCGCTCGACCGCCTGGCCCAGCGGGCGAAGGCCGGTGTCCGCGACGCGGGTGGGTTCCCGTTCGAGTTCGTGACCATCGCGGTGAGCGACGGGATCTCGATGGGCCACGAGGGGATGCGCGGCTCCCTGGTGAGCCGCGAGATCATCTGCGACTCCGTCGAGTGCATGGTGCACTCCGAGCGGTTCGACGCCCTCGTCGCGTTCGCGGGATGCGACAAGAGCCTGCCCGGGATGCTGATGGCCGCGGCCCGGCTCAACGTGCCGTCGATCTTCCTCTACGGCGGCTCGATCCTCCCCGGCCACTACAAGGGCCAGGCGCTCGACGTGGTCAGCGTGTTCGAGGCCGTCGGCGCGTGCGCGGCGGGGACCATCACCGAGACCGAGTTGGGTGAGATCGAGCGCCGGGCCTGCCCGACCGAAGGCAGCTGCGCGGGGATGTTCACCGCCAACACCATGGCATCGGTGGGCGAAGCGATCGGGATGTCGCTCCCCGGGAGTGCATCGCCGCCCGCGGTCGACCGCCGCCGCGACGACGACGCGTTCGCGTCGGGCAAGGCCGTGATGAACCTGCTCGCCCGCAACATCCGGGCGCGCGACATCATGACCAAGGAGGCGTTCGAGAACGCCATCGCGGTGGTGATGGCGCTCGGTGGTTCGACGAACGCAGTCCTGCATCTCCTCGCGATCGCGCACGAGGCGCGCGTCGAGCTCGAGCTCGACGACTTCAACCGGATCGGGGCGCGGGTTCCGCATCTCGCCGACACCAAGCCGCACGGCAAGTACCACATGGCCGACGTCGACGCGATCGGTGGGGTCCCGGTGGTGATGCGCGAGCTGCTCGAAGCCGGGCTGCTCCACGGCGACGTGATGACCGTCACCGGCAAGACGATGGCCGAGAACCTGCGCGACATCGACCCGCCGGCGCCCGACGGCGACGTGATCCATCCCCTCGAGCGCGCCGATCCACGTTCAGGGTGGCCTCGCGATCCTCACGGGATCGCTGGCGCCGAAGGGCAGCGTCGTGAAGGTCGCCGGGATCGACGAGCTGCGGTTCGAGGGAACGGCCCGCGTGTTCGACGGCGAAGATGCCGCCATGGAGGCGATCATGGCCGGCAGCATCAACGCCGGCGACGTGGTCGTGATCCGCTACGAGGGTCCGAAGGGCGGACCGGGTATGCGCGAGATGCTCGCCGTGACCGGCGCGATGAAGGGCGCGGGGCGCGGGGCCGACGCGGCGTTGATCACCGACGGACGGTTCTCCGGTGGCACCCACGGGTATTGCGTCGGTCATGTCGCGCCCGAGGCGGTCGACGGCGGTCCGATCGCGTTCGTCGCCGACGGTGACACGATCGTGATCGACGCGGAGGCGCACACGATCGACCTCGCTCGTCGACGACGAGACCCTCGCGCGAGCGCCGCAAGAACTGGAAGCTGCCCGAGCCCCGCTACACGAGCGGGTTCCTCGCCAAGTACGCCAAGCTCGCGCAGGGTGCCGAGACCGGCGCCATCACGAACTTCTAGACATCAGTCAGATCAGGCGAGCGGGCGCGACGCGCCGGCGTAGCGGTCGCTGCTCGTGTCGGCTCGGTCGACGACGACGCCCCACTGGGCGCCCTTGGCCTCGACGTCCCATCCGGCACCGATGTACAGCACCACGTGCTCGCCGCCGCCGGGTCCGTAGGCGAGCAGGTCGCCGGGGCGCAGATCGCCCGTGGCCACCCGTGAACCGGCGCCGAGCTGGGCTCCGGAGAAGTGGGGGAGACCGATCTGGTTCTCGGCCCAGGCCCGCCGGGTGAGGCCGGAGCAGTCGTAGCTGTTGGGTCCGCTCGTCGCGTACACGTAGTCCTTGCCGACCTGCGAGAGCGCGAAGTACATCGCCCGCAGCGCCGGCGTGGGGGTTGCGGCCCAGATGGTCGCGAGCTCCGCGCCGTCGGCGCCGATCTCGGCATCGACAACCTCGCTGAGTCGCTGGCGTTTGGCCTCGTACTCGGCCTTCGGCGGCTGCTCCTCGGCCACCGCGCCGAACGCGACGGCGATTGCATCACGGTTCGTCGGTGCCGCGAACGCGGCTGCGAGCGCGGCTGCCGAGCGCGCCGCGGCGAAGTCGGCGGCGCGGAGGGCGTCGCCCGCGGCCCGGGCCGCTTCCGCGATGGGTCCGGGCCCGGCCGATGCCGCGGTCACCGGACCCGACGCGCCGATCGTGGCGGTGGAAGCTGCCAGTTTCGCCTTCAGGTTGTCGAGGCGTTCCTGGCTCGACAGCTGCTGGGAGGCGTTCGTCTCGAGCGCGGCTTCGGTGGCGCGCAGTTGTTCGTCGAGCTCGACGAGCCGCGCCTGCATGGCCTTGATCCCGGTCTGGTCGGCGTCGTCGGCCGCGTTGGTCAGCTTCTCCAGCCGGTCGTTGCTGAGTGACGGTCGGAGCAGGTCCTCGATGCTCTCACCGCTGAACGACTTCATGTAGGTGCGCACGGCGCGGTCACGTCGGTTCGTCTTGGTCTCCGCGAGCTCGGTGCGTGTCGCCTCGGTCTCGGTTCGGTTCGCCTCGCGGGCGGCCAGCAGCTCTGCGTGCTCGCGCTGCAGCCGTCGGGTGGTCGTCTCGAGGGTGACGACCTCCGTGGCCGCGGCCTCCAGAGAGTCTCCGGCGGGCGTCGCGACGTCGGAGCTCCCGGGATCGGCGCTCGCGATTCCGGGACGCGTGACCGTCGCACCGACACCGACGCCGCCGGCGAGCAGCGCGAGGGCGAGGGCCCCGGCGAGGAACCGACCGCGCCGCGGGCGGACAGTCGCGAGGTTCGCGTTCGGGTGGTTCGGTCGGGTGTTCAGGCGCACGCGTCTTCCCATCCGTGGGGGTGAACTCCGCATGCTAGACAGCTCCGACCCCGATGTTCGTGGGCCGATCGGCCCAGCGACCCCGGCCCGAGGGCTGGTTCTGGAGTCACCGTGCCCGAGATCCTCGAGGTCGAGACGGCCCGTGTGCTGATCGCGGAACGAGCCCTCGATCGGGAGATCCGCTCGGTGCTCGCTCCCGACGCCTGGTTCCTGAAGCGGGGCCTCACGGCGAGGGCGGTGAAGACGGCACTCTCGGGGCGTTGCCTCGCCGATGCGCGCCGTCGGGGCAAGTTGCTCCTCGTCGACACCAGCGACGACGGCCCGACACTCGGCCTCCATCTCGGCATGAGCGGGCGGGTGATCGTCGACGGTGAGGCCGCCGGCGACCCGTTGCTCTACGCGAGCAACAAGGAGAACCCGGCCTGGCATCGATTCGGGGTCCGGTTCGTCGACGGCGGCTCGATGTCGTTGCGCGACCCCCGGCGTCTCGGCGCCGTCGAGCTCGACCCCGATGAGAGTCGCCTCGGACCCGATGCGCTCACGCTCACCCGCCGGCGCCTCGACGACGTGGTCACGCGCAGCCGCGCCCCGCTGAAGGCCGTGCTGATGGACCAGTCCCGCATCGCGGGACTCGGGAACCTCCTCACCGACGAGGCACTCTGGCGGGCCGGACTCGACCCGGCCCGGCGCGCCGATTCGCTCGATGCCGAGGAGCGGGTGCGGCTGCATCGCTCGATCCGCACCACGGTGCGGACCCTGGGCCGTCGGGGCGGATCGCACACCGGGGACCACATGCCGGCCCGGATCCCGGGTGGGATGTGTCCGCGCGACGGCGCCCCGATGCTGCGGCGCACCATCGGGGGTCGGACCACCTACTCGTGTTCGCTCCATCAGGTCTGACCCGGCAGGCCTGACGCGGCAGTCTGCGTGCGCTCATCGTCTTCTCACCGGGGGCGTGGCGCGATGGGTGGATGTCGGTCGACGCGTCCGGCCCCGACGCCCGGACCCACATACCATCGGATGTCGTGCGGGTACTCGTGGTCGAAGACGAAGCCAAGATGGCGGACCTCCTCGAACGTGCCCTCGAGCGGGAGGGCTACGCCGTCGACTCGGTCGGGACGGGCGTCGACGCGCTGTGGTTGGCGAGCGAGTACGAGTACGACGCGATCGTGCTCGACGTGATGATCCCCGCCCCCGACGGCTTCGAGGTGTGTCGCCGCCTCCGGGCCGACGGACGGTGGGCGCCGGTGCTGCTGCTGACCGCGCGCGACGGAGTCGACGACCGCGTCGAAGGGCTCGACGCCGGCGCCGACGACTACCTCCCGAAACCCTTCACGTTCGCCGAGTTGTACGCGCGACTCCGTGCCCTGACCCGTCGGGCCGCGTCGGAACGACCGACGGTCGTCACGGTCGGCGACCTCGAACTCGACCCGGCCGGCCACACCGTGAGCCGCGAGGGAACCCGGATCGAGCTCAGTGCGAAGGAGTTCGCGCTCCTGCACCTGTTCATGCGTCACCCCGACGAAGCGTTGACGCGCACGTTCATCCTCGAGCGGGTGTGGGACTTCGCGTACGACGGCACGTCGAATGTGGTCGACGTCTACGTTCGCTACCTCCGCGACAAGATCGACCGTCCGTTCGAGCGGGCCTCGCTCGAGACGGTGCGCGGCGTCGGATACCGCCTGCGGAGCGACCAGCCCCACGGATGATCCCCCGCACGCTCCAGGGTCGGCTGGCACTCACGTTCGGAGTCGCGACGCTCGCGGTCGCAGCGGTGCTCGGGCTCGTCGTGTTCGCCCAGTTCCACACCGCGCTGCGCGACGCGCTCGACGAAGACCTCTCGAGCCGATTCGAGAACCTCTCGACGTTCCTGGCCCAGACCGACGCCGACGCGGTCGACCCCTCCGTCGCGCCGGTGCTCCCGGAGACGGAATCGTTCGCCCAGGTGATCCGACCCGGTGGCGACGTGCTGACCGCCTCGCCGAAGGCGCTGCTCACACAACCTGTGTTGACGCCCGGCGAGCTCCGACGGGCGGGTGTGCGCAACGAGACGCACGTCCAGTCGACACCCCCCGAGGGGAACTCGGTCCGGCTGCGGGCGGGGCCGGCCCGACTGGGTGACGAGCCGGTGGTCATCGTGGTGGGGACGAGCCTCGAGCAGAGTGCGCAGGCGGAACACCGCCTCGCCCTCGCTCTGGGCGTCGGCCTCCCGCTGCTGTCCGTACTCGTCGGCGTCGGCGGGTGGTTCCTCGCCGGGGCTGTGCTCGCGCCGGTCCGGTCGATGGTCGACGACGCCGGCGAGCTCGCCGCCCGCGAGCCGGGCCAACGCCTCTCGATCCCCGAGGGGACCGAAGAGCTCGCGGAGCTGGCGCGGCGCCTCAACGACCTGCTCGACCGCATCGAGTCGGCGATGGTGCACGAGCGCGCGTTCCTCGACGACGCGAGCCACGAACTGCGTACGCCGATCGCCATCGTGCGGGGTGAGGTCGAGCTGGCGCAGATGGCTGCAGCCGACAACGAGGCCACGCGTCACAGTGAGGTCGCCCGCGCGCTCGACTCGACGCTCGAAGAGGTCGAACGCCTCGACCGACTCGCTGCGAACCTCCTCGTGCTCGCCCGCACCCGGGCCGGCCGGGCCGGCGAGGCTCGGCGTGTCGATCTCGGAGTGGTCGCCCGCCGTGCCACCGACAACGCGGCGCGCGCTCGTCGCGTGGTCGCCGGCGCGCTCGAAGTCGACGTGTCGGTCACCGTCGACGGTCCACCCGACGACCCGCTGGTCACGCTCGGCGACGAGACGGCCCTGGAACGGGCGATCGGCAACCTGGTCGACAACGCGTTGCGGCACGCACGCGCTCGGGTCGACGTCGAGGTGCACAGCGGCGACGAACTGGTTGTCGTTGCGGTGCGCGACGACGGTCCCGGGTTCCCGGAGTCGATGCTCCCGACCGTGTTCGACAGATTCTCGAGCGACACGGCCGGGCGCAGCTCGACGCCCAACGCCGGGCTCGGCCTCGCGATCGTCGACGCCATCGCGACCGCCCACGGCGGCCGCGTCACCGCCGAGAACACGCCCACCGGCGCCCTCGTCCAGCTCATGCTCCTCTCACGGACGGATCCGCATGATGGGGGTGCCCGATGAGGGTGCACCGCAGACCGGTCCGAGGCTCGGACCCCCCGCCCGACCCGACCCGTCCGAGCCCGGCCCGGCTGCGGTGCGTTTTTCTCCTTGCATCAGCCGCGGCGATGCGTCAAGATGTCGGTTCCATGTATTCGTTCTCCGCCACCGTTCTCGTAGTTACCTAGCGCACGGCGCTTCGGCGCGTCCGTGCGCTCTCCGCCCCTCGCCCCAGGCGAGGGGTTTTTTCTGTCCGTTTTCGGACACGACCCCCACTTGCGACGACTCACCAGGATCAGGAGCAGCGATGAAGCTCACCGGGGCCCAGGCCCTCATCAAGAGCCTCGAGATGGAGGGCGTGGAGGTCATGTTCGGCCTCCCGGGCGGTGCGATCCTCCCCGTCTACGACCCGCTCATCGACTCGTCGATCCGCCACATCCTCGTCCGGCACGAGCAGGGCGCAGGGCACATGGCGGAGGGGTATGCCCACGCGACCGGGCGACCGGGGGTGGCCATGGTCACCAGCGGTCCCGCGGCGACGAACATCGTGACCGCCCTTGCCGACGCGTACATGGACTCCGTGCCCCTGGTGGTCATCACCGGCCAGGTCCCGTACGCCTCGATCGGTACCGACGCCTTCCAGGAGTGCGACACGACCGGCATCACCATGCCGATCACCAAGCACAACTGGCTCGTGACCGATGCCTCCGAGATCCCCGACACCATCCGCGAGGCGTTCCACGTCGCGACCACGGGTCGGCCCGGCCCGGTGCTCGTCGACTTCCCGAAAGACGTCGCCAACCAGATGATGGACTGGTACTGGCCCGAGAGCGTCGACCTGCCCGGGTACAAGCCCAACACCAAGGGCCACACGAAGCAGATCAAGGACGCGGCGCGCCTCATGGGTGAGTCGGAACGACCGGTGCTCTACGTGGGCGGCGGCATCCTGAAGGCCCGTGCGGCCGAAGCGCTGCTGGAGCTGGCCGAGCTCACCGGCATGCACGTGGTCACCACGCTCATGGCCCGGGGCGCGTTCCCCGACGACCACCCGCTCTGCCTCGGCATGCCGGGCATGCACGGCAACTACACCGCGATCACCGCGATGCAGAAGGCCGACCTGCTCATCGCGCTGGGTTCGCGCTTCGACGACCGCGTGACCGGCAAGGTCGGCGCGTTCGCGCCCGACGCCAAGATCATCCACGTCGACGTCGACCCCGCCGAACTCGGCAAGGTCCGCCGACCCGACGTGCCGATCGTGGGCGACTGCCGCATCGTGATCGAAGAGCTCGTGAAGGCGGTGAAGGCCGATCGAGCGAAGCGGGAGTGGGCCGACACGTCGGCGTGGGACGCGCAACTCGACTCGTGGCGCCAGGAGTTCCCGCTGAAGTACACCCAGGAGATCGACGGTCCGCTCAAGGCCCAGTACTGCATCGAGCAGCTGCGCGATCTCAGTCCCGACGACACGATCGTGGCGTCGGGGGTGGGGCAGCACCAGATGTTCGCCAGCCAGTACTGGCACTTCAACCACCCCTACACGTGGATCAACTCCGGCGGGTTGGGCACGATGGGCTTCGCGGTGCCGGCGGCGATCGGCGCCAAGGTCGGCATGCCGGAACGCACGGTCTGGGCGATCGACGGCGACGGTTGCTTCCAGATGACCGCGCAGGAGCTCGTGACCGCGTCGGCCGAGCGGATCCCGGTGAAGATCGCGATCCTGAACAACGCCTATCTCGGCATGGTCCGCCAGTGGCAGGAGCTCTTCTACGAAGAGCGCTACAGCGAGGTGTACCTCTCGCCCGACCTGCCCGACTACGTGAAGTGGGCCGAGGCGATGGGGTGCGTGGCGTTCCGCGTCGACACGATGGCCGACGTCGGTCCCACGATCGAGAAGGCGAACGCGATCGACGACCGCCCGGTGGTGATCGACTTCCGGGTCGACTACCACGAGAAGGTGTATCCGATGGTGGCGGCGGGTTCGTCGAACGACGACGTGATCCTCGGCCCCGAGTTCGACCAACCGGAAGCGATCCAGTGATGCCTGCCCCGCGAACTTCCACATCCTCACCGTGCTCGTCGAGAACAAGTTCGGCGTGCTCGCACGTGTCTCGGGCTTGTTCTCGCGTCGTGGCTACAACATCTTCTCCCTCGCGGTCAGCCCGACCGAAGACGAGCGCTTCTCGCGGATGACCGTCGTCGTCGATGGCGATTCCGCGCCGATCGAACAGATCACGAAGCAGCTGAACAAGCTGATCCCGGTCGTGAAGGTGACGGAGCTGGCGGCGAGCGAAGCCGTCGAACGGGAGCTGATGCTCGCGACGGTGAAGGCCTCGGCGGAGTTCCGCTCACAGGTGACCGAGCTCGCCTCGATCTTCGAGGCGAAGATCCTCGACGTCGGCTTCGAGTCGATGACACTCATGGTCGCAGGCACGCCCGACACCCTCGATGCCATCACCGACCTGCTCACCCCATTCGGCGTCGTCGAGCTCCAACGCACGGGTCGCATCGCCCTCCCGAAGCTCGCCCGCCGTCCGGCCCGCCGCCTGCGGGCCGTCAAGAACAAGACCGCCTAGATTCCTCCCGCCCCTCTGTTCGTGAACCAGGAGACCCAATGCCCGCGATCATCCACTACGACGAAGACGCCGACCTCGGCCTGCTCCAGGGGCGAAAGGTCGCGGTCCTCGGCTACGGCTCACAGGGTCACGCGCACGCGCTGAACCTGTTGGAGTCGGGCGTCGACGTGCGGGTCGGCCTCCGCGAGGGCTCGTCGAGCCGGGAGAAGGCGGAGGCGGCCGGGCTGCCGGTGCTCACCACCGCGCAGGCGTGCGACGAAGCCGACGTGATCATGGTGCTCCTGCCCGACACCGAGCAGAAGAAGGTGTACGAGGCCGACATCGCACCGAACCTCGAGGCCGGCGACTCGCTCGCGTTCGCGCACGGGTTCAACATCCACTTCAAGCAGATCACGCCGCCCGAGGGCGTCGACGTGTGGATGATCGCCCCCAAGGGTCCCGGCCACCTCGTGCGCCGCACCTACGAAGAGGGTGGCGGCGTGCCCGCGCTCGTGGCGGTCGACCACGACGCCACCGGCAAGGCACAGGCGGTCGCGCTCGCGTACGCCAAGGGCATCGGGGCGACCCGCGCCGGGGTGCTCGAGACGACCTTCCGCGAGGAGACCGAGACCGACTTGTTCGGTGAGCAGGTCGTGCTCTGCGGTGGCCTGGTGGAGCTCATCAAGGCGAGCTTCGACACGCTGGTCGAGGCGGGGTACCAGCCCGAGTCGGCCTACTTCGAGTGCCTCCACGAGGTGAAGCTCATCGTCGACCTCGTGTACGAGGGCGGCATCGAGAACATGCACTACTCCATCTCCGACACCGCCGAGTACGGCGACATGACCCGCGGTCCGCGCATCATCACCAACGACACCCGGGCCGAGATGCGCAAGATCCTCGACGAGATCCAGTCGGGCAAGTTCGCCGAGGAGTGGATCGCCGAGAACGAGGCCGGTCGTCCCAACTTCACCCGGCTGCGGGAGGAGAGCATGTCGCACCCGGTCGAGCGCGTCGGCAAGCAACTCCGGTCGATGATGCCGTGGATCGGCGCGGGCAAGGCCGCCCCGAAGGACGTCTCCGGCGGATAGGGTTTTCGGCATGCCCGGCAATTGAGTCGCTGCAGGTCGTTCCAGGGTCCTGATCGGGGCGAGGCGACTCGCCCTCCGGGTGCTGCCGTTGGCGCGGCACCTGCCACTGGGTCTCGTCATGGGCCTGGTGTTGGTCGACGCGGCCGACGAGTGGTTCAGCTACCTGCCCGCGGGCGCGGCGCCCCAGATCCGCGTCGATCTCGGTCTCAGCTACGCGCAGCTCGGCCTGCTGCTCGTGCTCGTGCCCGCCGGTGGGATGCTCGGGAACGCGACGCTCGTCGCCGCCGACTTCGTCAGCCGTCGAGTGATCGCGAGCTCGGGGGCGCTGGCCTACGCCGCGTGCATGGCGGCCTTCGCGCTCGGCGACTCGTTCGCGGTCCTCGCGGTGGCGTCGTTCGTCTGGGGTGCGGCGAGCGACGCGTTCGTGCACGGCGCCGGGCTCGCACTCGCTGATCTCGCGGGCGACGACCTCGACGCCACGCTCGCGGGCAAGGACCTCATGGGGTCGCTCGGAACGATCGCGTCGCCGCTCGGCGTCGCGCTCGCGGCGTCGGCGGGCATCGGGTGGCGACCGCTGTTCGCGGCGGGCGCCTTCGCGATGGTGGGCTTCGGAGTGTGGCTCGCGTTCCAGCCACTCCCCGCGCCTGCGCCGGGTGGTCACACCCCGTGGAGTGCGATCCGGGGAACGCTGCGCGACCGACGGGTCTGGCGGATGACCGTCGTGCTCCTCCTCTGGGAGACGATCGAAGCCCCGTTCCTCGGACTCGCCGCGGCGGCGCTGGTGGCAACCGAGGGCTACTCCGACGGGGCCGCGGCCCTGCTCATCGGGACGTGGACCCTCGGCGCAACCCTCGGGTTCGCGGTGATGACCGTTTGGCCGCCGCGCGGCGAGTCGACGATGCGCCGGGCCGCGGTGCTGCGTTGTGTCGCGATCGCCGCGATGGCGGTCGCGGGGATCCCCGTGGTCGTCGGTGTCGCGGCGTTCGTGGTCGGACTGTCGGGCGCACGGTTCTGGGTGCCGTACCAGTCGGCGGTGCTCCGGCTCCGGCCCGACCAGCGGGGGACGACCTGGGCTGTGATCGCGGGTCTGTCGATCCCGGGGCTCGCGATCCCGCCCCTCCTCGGCGCGCTGGCCGATCAGCAGGGTTCACGGGTCGCACTCTGCGTCTTCGCGCTGATGCCGGCGCTCACGTTCGTCGTTCTCCTCACGCCGGTGGTGCCTAGGCTGCCGACGTGGTGGTCGTCGCGGTCCTCGTCGGATACCTCTGCGGGACGTTCCCGTCGGCCGACATCGTGAGTCGGATCGCGACCCGGGGCCGGATCGACCTGCGCCAGGCCGGGAGTGGGAACCCGGGTGGGCTGAACGCGATGCAGCAGATCGGAACCGCATGGGGTGTGGTCGTGATCGTGCTCGACTTCCTGAAGGGCACGGTCGGCGCGCTGGCCGGGTGGGCGATCGCCGGCGACGCCGGTGCGTACGCGGCGGCGACCGCGACGATCGCCGGACACATCTTCCCGGTCTGGACGCGCTTCCGGGGTGGCAAGGGAGTCGCGACGTCGGCGGGTGCGTGCCTGGCGGTGTTCCCCGCGTTCTTCCCGATCGACGCGGTCGTGGCCGCGCTCGGCACGGTGAAGACCCGTCGACCCGAGCGCACGATCCTCGCGAACGCGGTGGTGTGGGTCGGGTCGTCGCTGCTCTGGTGGGGGCTGGGGTGGCCGAACCTCTGGGGGCCACCCGCCACGATCGGCATCGTCGTGTTCTCGGTGATCGGGACCCTGCTCATCCTCGGCAAGTTCCGGGCTGCGGCCGTGGCCGCGCGACGCGAGGCGCCGTGACCGTATCGACCCCGTGATCGGGCTCGTGACCGACTCGAGCTCGCAGATGCCGGCGCTGCTGCGCGACCGCTTCACCGTCACGGTCGTTCCCCTGGTGGTCGTCCTCGACGGCGAACCGTTCCACGAGGGCGTCGACATCACGACCGAAGCGTTCTACGCGCGACTGGCCGAGGGCGCCACGGTGTCGACATCGGCTCCGTCGCCCGGCGACTTCCTCGTTGCGTACGAGGCGGCTGCAGACCGGGGTGTCGAAGCGATCGTCTCGGTGCACATCGGGTCGAACACGTCGGCGACCGTCGCCGCGGCCGGGATCGCCGCACGGGAGAGCCGGGTGCCGGTCGAGATCGTCGACACCGGCACCGCGTCGTTCGCAGTGGCCTGCTGCGTGTGGGCCGCGGGCGACGCGATCGCGGCCGGCGCCGACCCGGCAACCGTGGCACGCGCCGCCGCGACCGCCGCCGAGCAGGTCGACAACGTGTTCGTGATGGGTGGGCTGGATCTGGCCCGTCGGGGCGGGCGTCTCGACGCGTCGATCGGCGACGCCGACGGACTTCCCGTGCTCGCCCTCGCCGACGGTTCGATCGGTGCGGTCGGCCGGATCGCGACCGCCGACGACGCGATCGACGCGATGGTCGACTACCTCGCGAAGAAGGCGGCCGGGGTGCCCCAGCGTGTCGGGGTGGGCGACGCCCTCACGCCGACGCTCGCCGCGACCTTCGCCGACCGGCTCCGGGGGCGAGCCGATGTGGCCGAGGTCGTGCGGTACGAGGTCGGACCGTCGGTCGGGGTCCACACCGGACCCGGGACCCTCGGGGCGTGCTTCTTCCCCGCCTGATCGCCGTGATTGTGTCGGGCCGGGCCGGTCAGCGGAGGTAGTCGGCCTCGGGCCCGCTCCTGTGGGTGGCGTCGATCTCGACGCCGATCGCGTCGACGGCCTGCGCGGCGCCGAGCACGACGAATTCTGCCTCGTTGTGCGCGCGTACCGTTCCGGCGAGGTCCCGGACGTCGGTGTTCGTCGTGATCCGTTCGTCGGTGCGATCGACGAGTACAGCCTCAACCCGGTAGGGGACGCCGATCCGCACCGGTCGTTCGAACGTGGTCGTGGTCCGGTGGGTGAGGGCGAATTTCCCGCCCACCGCGATCGTGGCCCAAGCAGCCGCTTCGTCGAGCACCGCGAGGGTCACCCCGCCGTGCACGTACATCGGCGCGCCCGAGAACGTGTCGTCGAGGGTGAACTCGGCGAAGACGACATCGGACTCGTCGTCGTGGAAGAACGGGATCTGCAAGCCACCCGCGTTCCGCGGCTCGCACACGAAGCAGTTGGTCTCGAACCCCCAGCGGGAGTTCTCGAGTCGGGTGATCGCCATCGCCGGACCGCCTACTTTCCCCGTCGCACGAGCCAGCCCAGCTTCTCGGCCTTCTCGAAGGCGGCATCACCCGCGAGCTGGCCGATGGCCGTGGAGATGGTGGGGTAGACGTGCATGAACCCGGCCAGCGCGTCGAGCTTGAGTCGCTCGGTGATCGCGAGCGCGAACTCGTGGATCATCTCCCCGGCGGCCGGCGCGAGGACGTGTGCACCCACGATCTGGCGCCGGTGGGTGACGATGATCACGGCACCGGCAGTCGTACCGTCGGACCTGGCGCGGTCGTTGTGGTTCAGGTCCCGGCGCCACACCTCGATGTCGTCTCCGTGTTCTGCCCGCGCCTCGGCTTCGGTCAGCCCGGCGTGCGCCAGCTCGGGATCGGTGAACGTGCACCACGGCACCATCGCAGTCACCTTCCCCTTTCCGGGGAAGAACATGTCTCGAACGGCGCGAACGCTCTCGTAGGCGGCCGAGTGCGTGAATCGGTGACGACCCACGACGTCGCCGCACGCGTACACGGAGTGGACGACGGTTCGGCCACGATCGTCGACCGTGATGCCCCGCGGCCCGACTCCGATGCCGAGCGCCTCGAGGCCGAGGCCCTCCACGTTTGCGATCCGACCGACGGCGACGAGCAACTCATCGGCTTCCCAGCGTCGCGCCTCGCCATCTTGACGGGCGTAGACGACCTTCTTGCCGTGTTCGACCGCGACCCGTTCGGTCTCGACGTCGAACTGGAGATCCATACCTTCGGCGCGGAGCGCGCCGACGAGGAGGTCGACGAGGGTGGGTTCATCGCGGGGGAGCACTCGTGGTCCGCGCTGGAGCAACGTCGTGGGGATCCCGAGCCGGGTGAACGCCTGGACCATCTCGACGGCGATGGGCCCGCCGCCGATGTTGATGAAGCTCGCGGGAGGGTCGGTGAGCTCGAACACGTCTTCACTGGTCAGGAAGCCGGTGTCGGCGAGGCCTGGAACCTGGGCCGGGGCGGGGCGACTGCCGGTGCAGAGCAACACGAAGCGCGTGTCGATGACGCGCTCTCCGACAGCGACATGGTTGCCGTCGAGCAGCCGCGCGTCGCCGAGCACCACGTCGATACCCATCGCGGTGAATCGCGCGGGGTCGTCGTCGGTGCCGGCGATCTCCTGTTGGATCGCGCGGATGCGGTTCCACACCGCGACGCGATCCACGACCGGTTCGACCGCCTGCATGCCGAACGCGTCGGCGGTGCGCAGGTGGTGCGCGACCTTCGCCGACGCGAGCAACGCCTTGCTCGGGACGCACCCCGTCCACAGGCAGTCGCCTCCGACCCGAGCACGTTCGACGATCGCGACGCGGAGATCGAGGGTGGACGCGAATTCCGCCGCGACCATGCCGGCAGAACCCATCCCGACGATGACGAGGTCGTACCGCGGCGCCAATTCGGGGCTTCCTCTCCGTCGATCAGGGGCGAATCTAATCCGGGTCGCAAGGGTGCTCCGAAGACCCTGCATCGTCCGGACCCCTCGGGCGGAGAAGAGGAGCCAACATGACGATCGATGAACGCGAGCTCGCCGAGCTCACGCAGCGATCCCGAGACGTGCACGCGGATGCGATGCACGAGGCTCGGGAACCCTTGGCCGAGATCGTGGAAGTCGGTCAGGAACAGCGGTCCCGCAACGAGATCGACCCCGAAGCGGGTCGGGTGTTCGCCTCCAAGCGCAACGCTCGCCTCGGCAAGGGTCTGGGTCTGCTCGGTGGAGTCGGCATCGGAGCCGCGATCCTCGGTCTCTTCGAGCGTCCCGCGTTCGCCGACAAGGACTCCGACATCCAGATGCTGCAGACCGCAGCGTCGATCGAGGTGCTCGCGATCGCGGCGTACGAAGCGGTGCTCGGACTGCCGTTCGCCGGTGATCTGCCCGCAGTCGTCCAGACGTTCGTGACCACCACCAAGGACCAGCACGCCGAGCACCTGGCGGCGTTCAACGCGGCGGCCACGGCTCTCGGCGGTGCCGAGCAGACGATGGCCGACCCGGTGTTGGCCAAGGTCGTCGAGGACGCCACGCCCGGACTCACAGGTCCCGGCCCGGTCCTCGAGCTCGCGATCGCTGTTCGGAAGACGGCGCGGCGCAGACCTACGTCGCCAACGTCGGTGCGTTGGAAGACGAGAACGCCAAGAAGGTCACGGCCAGCATCATGGGTGTCGAGGCGCAGCACGTCTCGATCCTCCTCGCGGTCAAGGCCCTGCTCGACGGCGGACTCGTCGACCAGATCGCACTGCCGCCGGCCGACCTGAACGCACTCCCGGCCGCGGCCGGCAGCGTCGGCTTCCCCAACGCCTTCTACCCGATCGACATGGCGCGCCCTGCAGATGAAGGAGCCGTGAAATGACCCCGCGCGACGACAACCACCAGGAGCCGATCGCCATCAGTGAGCGACAGCTCACCCAGATGACGACGCACCTCGAAGAGGCGCACCAGGCCACGTTGCCCGTGATGCAGCAAGCGGTTGCAGACTGGGACGAACGACTCCGGACGGAGAACACCCCCGACGAGCTCGCCGAGATGCGGGCGAAGTTCGGGCGTCCGAGCCGCCGTGGCTTCCTGATCGGCGCCGGTGCGACGCTCGGTGGGCTCGTGCTCGCCGCGTGCTCCTCCGACGACGACTCGACGTCTTCGGGCTCGAGCTCCTCGAACACCAAGGCGTCGGCGAACACCGCGCTGGCCACCGACCTGAAGATCGCTGCCCTCGCGGCAGCGCTCGAGAACACTGCGGTCGCGACGTACCAGGCCGGGATCGACGCGGCCACGGCCGGCAAGCTCGGTACCGTGCCTCCGGCGATCGTCACGTTCGCGACGACCGCGCAACAGCAGCACAAGGATCACGCGGCAGCGTGGAACGCGATCATCACCGGTGCCGGCAAGCCGGCAGTCGACGGCATCGACACCACGGTGAACGACGCCCTCGTGCAGCCGGAGTTCGCGAAGGTCACCGACGTCGCCGGGCTGGCCAAGCTCGCGCTGGCGTTGGAAGACTCCGCGGCTGCGACCTACCTGAGCGTGATCCCCGTCGTCAGCGACCCCGGTGGGGTCAAGACGGTGGCCACGATCCAGCCGGTCGAGATGCAGCACTCGGCGATCTTGAACTTCGTGCTCGGGCAGTACCCCGTTCCGAACGCGTTCGCCAAGACCGACGGTGCCCGCACCCTCAGCGACAAGATCGGTTAGTTCCCGCCCCCGCTCCCGGGGGGATCAGCGGCCTCGGCCTCGGCCTTCGCCTTCGCTGCTTCGGCGGCGCTGATCTCCCCGACGAGCGCGGTGATCTGCGCGTCGGCATCGGCCGGTGCACCACCGGTCTGCACCCGGTAGACGAGATCGCCGATCTGCTCCTTGATCGCACTGATCTGCTTGTCGGTCTTGAAGTCGTCGAACTTGTCCTGGCCGGCCTCTGCGAGTTGCTGGGCCTTCTCGCCCATCTGCTTCGAGGTCTCCTTGACCTTGTCGAGGAATCCCACGGTGTCACTCCCATCACGAGGCGCCGGTTTCCCGCGACGCTATCGGAGCGCCGATGGCGTCGATTCGATTCGCCCCGGTTCGACTCGGGTAGAACCGAGCCGTGGCAGTGGGCAGTTTCGTCCTCCTCGGGGTGGGGATCGTCGGGGCCGTGGCACGGCCGCGTGGACTCCCGGCGTGGGTCGTGCCCACGGCCGCGGCGCTGGTCGCGATCGCGGTCGGGACGACCGACGCCGCAGGGATCCGGTCCGCGATCGATCCCTTGCTCGCGCCGCTCGCGTTCCTGCTCGTGGCCGTGCCGCTCGCGGTGTTGCTCGACGACCTCGGCGTGTTCGAAGCCGCGGCGGCACTGGCGATCGAGCGTCGACGACTGGTCGGCGGATTGTGGTTGCTGGCGGCGGCGTCGGTGGCGGTGCTCAACCTCGACGCCGCCGTGGTGCTGCTCACGCCGCTCTTCGTGCGGATCGCCCGGCAAGTCGGCATCGATGCCGTCGCACTTGCGTTCCAGCCCGTGCTGCTCGCGTGTCTCGCGTCGTCGTTGCTGCCCGTCTCGAACCTCACCAACCTGATCGCGGCCCAGGAGCGCGGCCTCGGCTCGGCTGACTTCCTCGTCCATCTCGGGCCGGCCACGGTCGTGGCGGTGGCCGTGGGGTGGTGGTGCTATTGCCGCACCTTCGACCTCGTACCCGTTCCCGGCGGTGGATCGGTTGCGGTGGGAGCGCCCGACTCGCCGGATGGCACCGCGCCCGATCGCGCCGCGCTGGTCACGGGTGGATGCGTGGTCGCCTACCTGGTGGTCGGGTTCGGGATCGGGCCCGCGCTCGGTGTCGAGCCGTGGGCGGTGGCGGGCCTGGCCGTGGTGGTCCTGATGGTCCGGGCCCGCGCCGCCCCCTGGCAGACGATCCCGTGGACCACTGCGATCCTGGCGGGTTCGCTGGCGGTGCTCGCGACGGCGGCGGCGTCGCACCTGCCGGTCGACGCCTGGGTCCGGGGCACCGGCCCGGCCGCCTCGGCCCGGGTCGTGGCCCTCTCGGCGCTGGGGGCGAACCTGGTGAACAACCTGCCTGCGTTCATCGTCGGCTCGCACGGCATCGGCCCGGGGGCGCCCTCGACGCTCTGGGCGCTGCTCTTCGGAGTCAACGTCGGCCCGACCGTGCTCGTCACCGGGTCGTTGGCCGGTCTGCTGTGGCTCGAAGCGGTCCGCCGCCTCGGACTCCCGGTCGACGCGCGGGAGTTCGCGCGGGTGGGCATCCGGGTCGGGATCCCGGCGCTCGTCGCGGGCATGGCGGTCCTCGTGGGCTGGGAGTGGCTCCTCGGGTGAGATCCGTCGGGTTGCACCTCATCCAGGTGCACGAGCGTGCCGATAGACCGGACGTGGAACCCGCGGACGAGCGAGACGACGATGTCCTCCAGTCGAGCGAGGGCCGGTGGCGGACCCTCGTGGCGAACACCCGCGACATCGTGTCGGTCATCGGGCCCGACGGTCGCTTCACCTACGTGAGCCCCGCGATCGAGCGGATCCTGGGCTGGCCCGCCGCGGACCTGGTGGGGATGGCCGCCGACGACGGCCTGCACCCCGATGATCGGGGCGTGACCACCCGACGGCTCGAAGAGTACGCGGAGACCGACGGCACCGGGGATCCGGTCGAGTACCGGGTGCCGACCACCGACGGGACCTGGCGTTTCCTCGAAGCCGTGGCGACCGACCTCCGCGACGATCCGGCGATCGGTGGCATCGTGATCAACGCGCGCGACATCACCGAACGCAAACGCGCCGAGGCGTTGCTCGCCAACCAGAGTGCCGTGCTCGAGCTCGTCGCCCGCGGCGAACCGCTCGCGGCCACCCTCGACCGGATCTCGACCATGGTGCACGAGCACGCTCCCGACGCCGCCGCCTCGATCGTCGTGCAGGACGCACATGAACCTGCGCCCGCTTCGCCCACCGGATGGCGCCAACAGATCGTCGACGCCGAGACCGGTGCGGTCCTCGGGTACGTCGCCCTCGATCCCGCGGCGCGGCGGTTCCCGACGACCGAAGAGCAACGCGTGGCCGTCTTGGCTGCGAACCTCGCATCGATCGCGATCGCCCAGGCCCGCGCCGTCGAGCAGCTCGCACACCAGGCCCGACACGATCCGCTCACGGGGCTCGTCAACCGCGAGGTCTTCCTCGAACGACTCGAAGCGGCTCTCGCCGGCGCCGAGGTCCGCGGCGAGACCATCGCCGTGTTGTTCCTCGACCTCGACCGGTTCAAGGACGTCAACGACACCCTGGGCCACGACATCGGCGATCGCGTGCTCGTGGCCCTGGCCCGCCGACTCGAGAGCGCGGTGCGCCTCGGCGACACCGTCGCCCGTCTCGGGGGTGACGAGTTCGTGCTCGTGTGTCGCGTGGAGGGACGGCAACACGCGCAGCTGGTCGCCGACCGGGTGCTCGACCACGTGCGCAACCCTTACACGATCGGTGAACACGTCGTGGAGCTCACCGCCAGCATCGGCATCGCACTCGGAGTCGAGGCGCGAGACGCGGCCGGGCTGCCCACCGGGATCCCGGCCGATCTCCTGCGCGACGCCGACGTGGCGATGTACCGGGCGAAGGAACGCGGTCGGGCCCGGGCCGAGGTCTTCGACGACTCGCTCCGTACCCGTCTGGTGACCCGGACGGAGACCGAGCAGGCGCTCCGACGTGCGCTCGAACGCCACGAGTTCGAACTGGCGTACCAACCGATCTACGCGCTCGACGACGGCGCGCTCGCGTCGTGCGAGGCGCTGCTGCGGTGGCGTCGCCCCGGCCAGGGCCTCGTGCTCCCGGGCGAGTTCATCGAGGCAGCCGAGGTGCTCGGCCTGATCGTCCCGATCGGTGCCTGGGTGCTGCGCGAGGCCTGCCTGCAGTTCGCCGCCTGGCAGCGCGCCGATCGGGCCGCGTCCCGGTTCACGCTCTCGGTGAACGTGTCACCCAACCAGCTCGTGCACCCGGGGTTCGTCGGGTCGGTACGGTCGATCCTCGCCGAGACCGGAGTCGCGCCGGAACTGCTGTCGCTGGAGATGACCGAGCGCGCGCTGCTTGGCGATCTCGTCGAGCGCGCTCCTGGCGCTCGACGAACTGCGCGACCTCGGCGTGTCGGTCTGGCTCGACGACTTCGGCACCGGGTACTCGTCGCTCGAGTACCTCAAGCGACTCTCGCTCGACGGCCTCAAGCTCGACCGCTCGTTCGTGAACGGCCTCGCGACCGATGCAGCCGACGAGGCGATCGTCGGCGCCGTGATCACGATGGCCCACGCACTCGGTATGGCGGTCGTCGGTGAGGGAGTCGAACACGTCGAGCAGCAGCACCGCCTCGCCCACCTCGCCTGCGACTACGCCCAGGGCTTCCTGTTCGCCCGTCCCCTCTCCGCGGGCGCGTTCAACGAGCAGATCCTCGAGGCTGCAGACCGCGTCACCGCCTGAACTCCCCGCGGGTGGCCTGATCCAGGATGGCTCGGGCCCATTCGACGTCGGGGCGGGGGCGACGGTGGGTCGCGAGCTCGTCCGGGACGTCGATTTCGAGGCGGACCAGTGCGCCGCCGAGGGTCTTGCCGAGGTTGTCGCTTCGCAAGGTCCGCGGGCCGCCACCGCCGAGCGCGGCGCGCAGCACGAAGTTCAAGGCCCGGACGTTGGGAACCTCGTAGCGCACCACCGTGCCGCGCACCATCGAGCCAAAGTGTGCTTTCACCCGTTCGGCGGTGACCTCGCGCACGATCAGGGCGTACGTGTCGTCGTCGTCGGCGAAGATCGCGACGTCGGACACGTCGCCTTTGTCGCCGGCGCGGTAGCCGCACAGTTCCCGGAGCTGGAGGCGGGCCATCAGATCTCCTCGCCCGACACCGCTTCGAGGGTCACGGTGACATGCGGGTCGACCACCGACTTGTCGACGAGTGTGGGCCAGATCGTCAGGAGCTCGCTCGCGCCTCCGGGTCCGCCGCGTCCCATCCCGGTGAGTCCGGCGGGGGGCGCCGACAACGTCAGTGGTGTCATCTCGCGGGCGACGAGCGCGGCGGTGCGTTCGTCGTCGCATCGCCACGCGACGCGCATCACGACCTCGGGAGGTTCGGCGTCGGTCTCGGGCACGGTCGGGCCGCCGAGTGCGTCGACGCCCCATCGCTCGAAGCACCACTCGCGCACCTCATGCCCGGCCTGCTCGACCCGCTGCACGAAGATCGCTGCAGCGACCTCGGCCTTCTCCCGCGCGTCGGGCCACGAGAACGCGACCTTCGCCTCGCCGGCCCAACCCGAATGGTGCGCGACCAGCGCCTTGTAGGTGTCGGTCGCGGGACGGCCCCGCACGTCGGTCACCCGGACCCGGTCGTCGCCGAGGTCGGTGAACGTGGCCGACGCGAAGTCGGCGACGACGTCGGGCGACAGGTAGGCCGCGGGGTCGTGCACCTCGTACAGGAGCTGGTGGCGCACCGTGTCGACGTCGACACGTCCGCCGCTCGCCTTCGGCTTCGTGATCACCGCGGTCCCGTCGGCTTCGACCTCGGCGATCGGATACGGGAGGTCCCACGGGTGGGGGACCGTCCACCACTCGCCGCTGAAGTTGCCGCCCGCGACCTGCCCCGAGCACTCGAGCAGGTGGCCCACGAGGATGCCTGCGGCGAGCCTGTCCCAGTCGTCGAACGACCAGCCGTGCTCGAAGATCAGCGGGGCGAGGAACAGTGCGGCATCGGCGACGCGGCCGGTGATCACGACGTCGGCCCCTTGCTCCAACGCCTCGACGATCGGTCGTGCACCGAGGTACGCGGCTGCGAATCGAGGTGACTCGGGCAGCGAGGTGAACGACTCGCCGGTGTCGAGGTTCACGAGCGACGGGCCGATCTCGTCGATGCGGGGCATGAGGTCGTCGCCGAGGACCGTGGCGATCGTGATGCCCGAGACACCCATCGACCGCGCCGTCTCGACCGCGGCGCGGGCAGCCGCAGTCGGGTTGATGCCACCCGCGTTGGTGATCAACTTCGTGCGCCCGCCCGCGATCGCAGGGAGCGCAGCACCGAGATAGCGGGGGAGATCGCGGGTATACCCGCGCGACTCGTCGCGCTGCTTGTCCTTCTGCAGGATTGCGAGCGTGAGCTCCGCGAGCGCTTCGAGGCAGAGGTAGTCGATCCCGTCGTCGAGCAACCCGGCGACGGAACTCGGCGTGTCGCCGTAGAACCCCTGCCCTCCCGCGACTCTGATGGTTCGTTCCGCTGCGCCGCCTCGATCGCTCACCTGTTCACACCTTCTGGCCAATGTCCGGCGGCTCCGCTGCGCTCACGTGGGCTCACCCGAATCGCGCTCATGCGAAGACCCGCGGTCGCCGTTGGGCCCAGGGGTCGGCGGTCTCCAGTTGGGCGGCGACGCGGAGGAGTAGGTCTTCGCGGCCGTACGCGGCGACGAGGTGCACCCCGATGGGGAGTCCGGCGGCGTTCTCGTGGAGGGGGAGCGAGATCGCGGGCTGGCCGGTCTGGTTCGCGACCGGGGTGTACGGCGTGAACGAGCCAGACCGGGCGTATCCCTGCAGTGGCTCCTCGGGTGTCTGCAGCACGCCGAGCTCGAGCGGCGGTTCACCCAGCGTCGGGGTGAGCAGCAGGTCGAACCCATCGGCCCACCACTGCTGCACCCGTCGGGAGAAGGCCTGCATCCTCGTGATCGCGTCGAGGAAGTCGGTGCCGCGCTGTGAACGACCGTGTTCGGCCTGCCACCAGGTGAGCGGTTCGACGTCGTCGGCGGTGAGGTCGCGGCCGACGGCGGCACCGAAGGCATCGAGGTTCGACGCCGCGAGCGTCGCCCAGATCGGGATGAACGCGGAGATGCGGTCGGGCTCGTCGCAGGCCGCGGGATGTGAGACCTCGACGTGGTGGCCGAGCGTCTCGAGCAGCTTCGCGGCGCGTTCCGCAGCCGCCACGCAGTCGGGATGCACCGGCTCGCCCGTCTCGGGCATGGTCGTCATGATGCCGATCCGCAGTCGGCCCGGATCGGCACCGACCTCGTCGACGAACGGGCGCACGTTCGACGGGGCGAGCACGGGGTCTCCGACCTCTGCGCCGGCAGCGACGTCGAGCAGTGCGGCGCAGTCGCGCACGCTCTTCGTGACGGTGAACTGGACCGACAGGAACCGCGAGAGCTCGCCCAGCGCGGGACCGAGCGAGACCCGGCCCCGTGATGTCTTCAACCCCACGAGGCCGCAACAGCTCGCGGGGATCCGGATCGACCCGCCGCCGTCGCTCGCGTGCGCGGCGGGAACCATCCCACTGGCCACGGCGGCCGCTGATCCACCGCTCGACCCACCGGGGGTCCGGGAGACGTCCCAGGGGTTGTGGGTGGGGCCGTACGAGGTCGGCTCCGTGGTGGGCATGATCCCCAGCTCGGGGCTGCTCGCCTTGCCGAGCACGACGAGGCCGGCGGCGCGGAAGCGACGGGCGAGGTTGGTGGTGACGGGCGATCGGTGATCGGCGTCCTTCAGTGCCTGCATCCCCTCGTAGGCCGGCTCGCCTTCGAACGCGCAGGCCAGGTCCTTGAAGAGGAAGGGGACGCCGCGGAACGGGCCGTCGGGGAGGTCGGGTGACGCCGCCTCGGCCCGGGCCCGGTCGAACCGGTCCGTCGTCATGGCCTTGACGATCGGCTGGAGCCGCTCGATGCGGGCGATGGCGGCGTCGACCAGCTCGAGTGGGCTCGCGGTGCCGTTGCGCACCAGCTCTGCCTGGCCCGTGGCGTCGAGTGCAGCGAGATCATCCACTCTGGTGGTTCCCCTCGGGAGGCGGCTCGGCCGACACTATCCCTGGATACGTTCCCGACGTCCGGCTCGCTAGCCTGCGACGGAATCGTCACTGCAGAGGCATCCGTTCCCACGAGAGGGCACCATGGCACTCCACAAGAAGGCAACGCCGGCGAAGGCACCTCGCAAGCGCACGTCGTCGAAGACCTCGCCGATCGGCGACGCCGATCCGATCTTCGCCCGCAGTGGCGAGTCGCACGACATCCCCCGTCATGCCCTCCCGGCCGAAGGTATGCGCCCCGACACGGCGCGCCAGATGATCCACGACGAGCTCATGCTCGACGGCAACGCGCGACTGAACCTCGCCACGTTCGTGAGCACGTGGATGGAGCCCGACGCGCGCCTGCTCATGGAAGAGACCTTCGACAAGAACATGATCGACAAGGACGAGTACCCGGCGACCGCCGAGCTCGAGTCTCGGTGCGTCAGCATGCTGAGCCGCCTCTGGAACTCGCCCGACAAGGAAGAGGCCACGGGCACGTCGACCACCGGCTCGAGCGAGGCCGCGATGCTCGCGGGCATGGCGCTCAAGTGGCGCTGGAAGGCCAAGCAGGAAGCGGCCGGCAAGTCGACCGCCAAGCCGAACATGGTCATGGGCTCGAACGTGCAGGTGTGCTGGGAGAAGTTCTGCCGGTACTGGGAGGTCGAACCCCGCCTCGTGCCGATGGAGGGAGAGCGGTACCACATGACCGCGGAGCCGATGCTGCCCTTCGTCGACGAGAACACCATCGGCGTCATCCCGGTGCTCGGCTCGACGTTCGACGGGAGCTACGAGCCCGTGGCCGAGATCTGCGCCGCGCTCGACAAGCTCGAGAAGGACACCGGACTCGACATCCCGGTGCACGTCGACGGCGCATCGGGCGGCTTCGTCGCCCCCTTCATCGACCCCGACCTCGAGTGGGACTTCCGCCTGCCGCGCGTCCAGTCGATCAACGCGTCGGGCCACAAGTACGGCCTCGTCTACCCCGGTGTCGGCTGGGTCATCTGGCGCAACCCGGAAGCGCTCCCCGACGAGCTCGTCTTCAACGTGAACTACCTCGGCGGGAACATGCCGACCTTCGCGTTGAACTTCTCCCGACCCGGGAGCCAGATCGTCGCGCAGTACTACAACTTCATCCGCCTCGGCTTCGACGGCTACCGCCGCGTCCAACAGGCCGCGCGCGACATCGCTCTCGATCTCTCGGGTCACATCGCGAAGCTCGACCACTTCGAGCTCATCACCGACGGCAGTGAGCTCCCGGTGTTCGCGTTCCGGCTCTCCGACAGCGTGAAGAACTACACGGTGTTCCACGTGACCGAGTTGATGCGCGAACGTGGGTGGCTGCTGCCGGCGTACACGTTCCCGGAGAACCGCCAGGATCTCGGTGCGATCCGCATCGTCGTGCGCAACGGTTTCACCCGTGACCTCGGCGAGCTGCTGCTCATCGACCTCAAGCGGGCCGTGACCTACCTCGACCGACTCGACCACCCGCTCCCGCCACTCGCCTTCCAGAGCTTCAGCCACTGACTCGACGGTCGAATCCGCTGCGGCGGCTCGATCGCTCACCCATTTGCGCCCCGCGGCAGCTGTCCGCCGCCTCCGCTTCTTCTCCGGGTTCGCGTGGGAGAGGGATTCAGGCGTGGTGGGGGGGAACTCGTTCGGCCCAGGGTTGGGCGGTCTCGAGCTGCGCGGCGATGCGGATGAGCAGGTCCTCGCGACCGAAGGCGCCGACGAGTTGCACGCCGACGGGCAGGCCGTCGGGCGTCCAGTGCATGGGGAGCGAGATAGCGGGCTGACCGCTCACGTTGAACTGCGCGGTGTACGGCACGAAGTCGGCCGAGCGCAGGAAACCACCGAGCGGGTTGTCGGGGGTGGAGTCGAACGTCCCGTGCTCCACGGGCGGTTCGCCGAGCGTCGGCGTCAGGAGGATGTCGAATCCGTCTCCTCCGTCGGCAGTGCCCGCCCACCACTGCGCAGCCTCCCGGTTCGCCTGACCGGCCGCGCCGACCGCTTCGATGAGTTGCGCGGCGGTGACCGTCCGGCCCATCTCGGCGAGCGCCCAGGTGAGGATCTCGACGTCGTCGGCGGTGATCGGCCGCCCGATCTTCTTCGCCCAACTGTCGAGCGCGGCGCCGCAATCGGCCGCCCACACCGCGCCGAACTGCATGATCAACTCTTCGTTGTCGAAGCCGGCCGGGCTCGACGCCTCGACGTGGTGGCCGAGCGACTCGAGCAACCTCGCGGTTCCCTCCGCAGCCGCGACACATTCGGGATCGATGGCCGTCGCGCCGATCGGGTTGTGCGTGAGCACGCCGATCTTGAGCCGACCGGGATCAGCGCCGACCTCCTCGACGTACGGGCGCGCGGGTGCGGGCGCGTGCGTCGGGTCGCCCGGGAACGGGCCGGAGATCGCGTCGAGCACCGCGGCGGTGTCGCGCACGCTGCGCGAGAGGCAACCCTCGACGATGAGGAAGCTGGAGATCTCGTCGTACTCGGGCCCGACCGACGTGCGACCGCGTGTCGGCTTGAGTCCGACGAGCCCACAACAGCTCGCGGGGATGCGGATCGATCCGCCACCGTCGTTGCCGTGCGCGACCGGCACCATGCCGCTCGCGACCGCGGCGGCGGATCCGCCCGACGACCCACCGCTCGTTCGACCGAGCATCCACGGGTTGTGCGTCGGGCCGTACGCAACCGGCTCCGTGGTCGGGACCAGTCCCTGCTCCGGCGTGTTGGTGCGCCCGAGCGGAACGAAGCCCGCCGCGAGGTACTGCTTCGTGAGGTTGTCGGTGTGGGTCGCCCGGTAGCCGGCCTCCTTCGCGACCCGCATCCCCTCGCCGTACGGCTCACCCTCCTGCGCGCACATCAGGTCCTTGAACAGCGTGGGTACGCCGCGGAACGGGCCATCAGGCAGATCTCCCGCCGCCTCGGCGCGCGCCTTGTCGAACCGCTCGTGGATCACCGCGTTGATGTCGCCGTTCAGCTTCTCGATCCGGTTGATGGCGGCGTCGACCAGTTCGAGGGGGCTGGCCTGGCCGGTGCGGACGAGGTCGGCCTGGGCGGTGGCATCGAGGAACGCGAGATCGGTCATGAACGGAGACGGTATCGGGACCCGGCCCGTCTGTCGTGCGGACGCTCCTACCAGCCGCGGAGGTCGACCGCCCAGGTCTCGAGGACACGACCGTCGGCGGCGGCGAGGTACATGCGCTCGTGGTACGCGACGGTGGGGTCGACGTGGGCCGGCCAGACCCGGACGTGGTCGCCGACGCCGCGTCGGTGGGCGCCGTCGTCCGGTCGGAACGTGATGTGCTCGTCGGAGCAGAAGAGCACCTCGGCGTCGTCGATGCTCGGGTTGCCGTGGTCCATGCCGAGCGCCTTGAGTCCGCAGTCGGCGACGATCCAGCCCCCGTTCGAGCGGTTGGTCGCCACCGAGATCACCGTCGCCTCGACGTGCAGCGCCCGCCGGAACGGAAGCCCGAGCTTGCCGTAGGCGGTGTCCATCAGCGCGTAGGAGCCGGCCTGGATCTCGGTGCACCAGGTGTTGAGGTCGAACGTTCCCGTTCCGCCGCCCGACACGAGGTCGCCACCGACGAGCTCGTGGGCGCGCAGCAGCTTGGTCATGCTGCGCTCCGTCTGTTCCGCGCGCCAGGCGCGGTCGTCGTTGCCGACGACGTGACCCTCGTACCCCATCACCCCGCGTACCTCGAGGTCGCGCGCGCGGGCGGCGTCGGCGATTCGACCGGCATCCTCCGGTCGACAGCCGCACCGGGGGAGTCCGACGTCGACGTCGACGACGACTTCCTTGATGCCTGCGTTGGCCGCGGCCGCGATTGTTGCCTCGGAGTCGACGGCGACGGTGACGCGTGCGTCGAGGTCGGCCATCGCGCGGAGGCGATCGGCGCTCACGGTTTCGTTGGCGAGGAGCAGATCGGCGCCGAGCCCGGCGTTCGCCATGCCGATGACCTCACGGGTGGTCGCGCAGGTGAAGCCGGTGTGGCCGAGCTCGTGTTGGCGCCGCGCGAGGGCTGTGGTCTTGTGGGCCTTGACGTGCGGACGACAAGTCAGCTCGGGGAGTGCGGCGGCCATGGTCGTGAGGTTGTGCTCGAGCGCATCGGCGTCGACGACGAGCGCCGGCGTGGGAAGCGCGGCAACGGTCGGCGGGGAGCTGCTCGGCGGCGGGTTCATGGCCGTGGGAGCATGGCACGCACATGGCCACGCCTGTCGAGGAACGCACGCCCGTCACCGAACCGATCCACACCGTGGATCTCCCGGCCGGCCCGCAGCGCGACACGATGATCCCCGCGACCCTCTGGGTCGAGGCACCGCCCGAGCTGCTCGAGTTGGGGGCCGACCTGGGCCACGATCTCGCGGCCTACATCCGCCGCATCGGCCGGTTCCTGCTCTGGCGCTCGGGTCCCGCGGTGGGTGGCGACTCCCGCTACCTCGCCCTCGCCGCCGACGATCTCACCGAGCAGTACACCTACCGCCTCTTCTCCGACGGCACCGGTGAAGGATTCGGTCCCGACGCCGTCCCCCAGACCCGCTTCCGCACCTGGAAAGAATCGCTGCGGGACGGGTAGCGAAATTTCGTCCGAGCGTGCTGTGGGCGCGGTTCTGCTCGAACTAGATGGAAACGATGACGCGATATCGGCAGTTCAGGCATGCCGCCGGCGGCGCGTACTCCACGAATCGCGGTCCCCGTCCGATGGGTCAGCTTGAGTCTGGCGCGCGGTCGAACAACGTCAGCTCGGCCGCATCGGGCGCATCGAAGAGTCGAAGCCACCCCTCGAGGTCGGCGCGACGGATCGGGTAGCTGTCCCAGGGCGAATGCGAGTTCCGTGCATCGATTCGTCGCCAGAGTTCGTCGGCAGGCACATCGATGTAGTGCAGTTCGACGCCGACACCAAGGCCACGAGCCACGGATCGCATCTCGTCACGTTCGATCCGCGCCCAGAGCCCAAAATCGAGGACGACGCTCAGGCCAAGGCGCAGGATCTCTTGGGCGAGCTGCCACAGTTCGTGTTCCACCCTCTCCTGGGTCGGCGCGTCCCAAGGAGTGGAGCCAAGGGCCCAAAGCCATTCATCCTTCGTGAGGCGCACGGCGCTCCGGTCCGTGGCGAGCTGCCTCGCGAGCGTGGTCTTGCCCGCCCCGGGCAACCCGCAGGTAAGGATCAGTCGGGCTTGGCTCACAGCGATCCACACTCGCGCGCTGCGCTTCGCTTCGCCAGGGCACGCACATTGCCCGTGAGTGCGCGCGGTGTCACGGGCTGCTGCGCCCAGATCGCCGGGTCGCATCGCCGTCTGAGGAGGGGCCTCGCCGGCCAGAGTGTTCTCGGGAAATGTTCCGCCGAGCGCCGTGGTGGGGGGTATCTGTCCCACCCTCGTGGTTCGATGTTCTCGTGTTCATGGAGGAACTGCATGCCGCTCGTTCTGCGCTCGAGGCTGCTGCCGGCGGCTTCGATGCGTCGTGTTCGGGGCGGGACGCGGTCCGGTTCCTGGAGGAGTTGGGTCGCATCAGTCGGTTGACGGACGGGATGACGGCGAAGGTCGCGAAACGCATCGCCGACACGAACTCACATGTGGAGCATGGCGATCGGTCAGCGGCGGAGTTGTGTGGGCGGTTGGTCGGTGTCGGGACCGGTGCGGCGAAGCGGGCGATCGACAACGCGAACCGGCTCGAGGTCCTCCCGGAGACGGATGCGGCGGTGCGGGAAGGTCGGTTGTCGGCGCGGCGAAGCCGAGATGATCTCGGCGGTGGCGGTGCACGACCCGTCGGCGCAGACCGAGTTGTTGGCGGTGGCCGGGCACGGGTTTCGAGCGCTGCAGGATGCGTGTGTCGCGGCACGGGCGCGGACCGAGGATCAAGCTGCCCGGGCGAAGCGGCAGCACGTTGCCCGCTCGTTGAGCATGTGGAACAACGTCGACGGGATGCTCGAGGGGCACTTCCGGTTGACGCCCGAAGTCGGCGGCCGGTTGAAGACCGCGATCGAGGAACACGCCAAGCGGGTGTTCCGGTCGAAGTGGCGCGAAGGTGTTCGGGACCGTAGCGACGCGTACGCCGCTGACGCGCTCGCGGCGCTCGTGCTCGGCGAACCCGACGCCGGGCAGGCCGCGGCCGAACCGGCCGGGGACGCAGAGAAGGCCCGGCGCGACCGCGAAGAAGACAGTGGGCTACACGACGCACATCGTGATCGACCAGGCGGTGCTGGCGCGGGGGTTCGCGTTGGCGGGTGAGACGTGTGAGATCCCCGGGGTCGGACCGGTGAACGCCCAGTGGGTGCGCGAGGTCCTGGGTGAGTCGTTCGTGACGGCGATCATCAGGAACGGCAAGGACATCTCCACCGTCGCGCATCTGGGGCGGCACATCCCGGCTGAGTTGCGGACCGCGATGATCGTCAGTGGTCGGGAGTGCTCCGTCGAGGGATGCTCGTGTCGGGAGTACCTCGAGCTCGATCACTGTGAGATCGACCACGCGAGGGGTGGCCCCACGGCGCGGTGGAACCTGGCGTGGTTGTGTTCACCGGATCACAAGCGAAAAACCCGGGGCTGGCGTCTCGGCCCGCCCGATCCCGTGACCGGAAAACGACGACTCGACCCACCAGGGGCATCGCGCGCAGCCTGAACCGGAGCGTCGAGGCGTGTGAATCCGGGTGACCGGCTGCCCTGTGGGAACATGACGGGCAGATGGCAGAGACACGCGAACCGGGTTGGTACGCCGACCCCTGGGGCACCGACGACGAGCGCTACTTCGACGGCAGCGCCTGGACCCGTCAGGTCCGCCCCCCGGGTCAGAGCGGCGCGGCCCTCTCGCAGGCGGTCGTCGCGCCCATCATCGCGCCCGTCGACGCAGGCTCAGCGACTGGATCGGCGATCGGAGCCTCGGGTGGCACGTCGGCCGGCGATGCCGTGGTGCCTCCGGCCGGGCCCGACGGACCGTCGGGTTCGCCGGCGGCACCCCCGGTCGCCGGCTGGCACTCCGATCCATGGCGTGAGGCGACCTGGCGCTGGTGGGACGGCACCCAATGGACCGGCTACACCGACAAGACCACCCCGATGTCGACGAGCGCGGCGGTCGCAGCCGAGCTCGCCACGGAGCGCACCTGGGCCCGCTGGGCGCGGATCGCGGTGACCATCAACCCGGTGTTCCAGATCCTGGCGCTCGTGGGCGCATCGATCCAATGGCGCTGGATCGCCGACCACTGGGACGACGTGGTCAACGGCACCGGTTCCACGGCGGGGCCGAGCAGCGCCTCGATCTTCAGCTACCTCGGACTTCCCGCCCTCGGGGTGGTCGTGCTCCTGATCCTGTGGCTCTACCGAGCCGGCGCCACGGCCCGGGCGGCCGGTCTCCCGCTGCGTCGCGACCCCGGCCTCGGCGCGGTGTCGTTCATCATCCCCGTCCTGCAGTTGTGGTGGCCGTACCGCGCCGCCCGCGATGCCGTGGGCGCCGATGCGCGCGCACAGCAACTCGTCGTGCGCTGGTGGACCGCCTGGATCGCATCGACGTTCGGCGCGTTCATCGTGTTCGGCGCCGCGTTCCTCCCGGAGATCTTCTCGATCGTCGCAGTGGCGCTCGTCGCCTCGATCAGTGTCATCGCCGCGCTGACCGGTCGCGCGGTCGTGAACGCGATGCTCGCGACCCACGAGTCACTCGCCGACCAAGCCGGCTAGCGCATCCCGGCTTCGTTCAGGTGCCGGTCCACTTCGGCGCGCGCTTCTCGGCGAACGCGGTGGCACCTTCGATCGAGTCCTTGGTGGAGAAGACCTCGATCGCGAGTTCGTAGTTGCGGGGCCACGCCTCGGCTTCGGTCAGGTCGCGTGCCTCGCGTACCATGGTGCGAGAGTTGCGGACCGCGATCGGTGCGTTGGCACAGACCCGCTCGGCGAGCGCGAGCGCGGCGTCGAGCACGTCGGCGCGGGGAACGACCCGATTGACGAGTCCGAGCTCGAATGCACGACCGGCACTGATCGGATCGCCGGTGATGGCGAGTTCCATCGCGGTGGCGGTCGGGATCCGGTTGGGGAGTCGGATGAGCCCACCGGCGGCGGCGAAGAGGCCCCGTTTCACCTCGGGGATCCCGAAGTTGGCGTCGTCGGCGGCGACGACGAGATCGCAGGCGAGCACGATCTCGAACCCGCCCGCGAGGGCATGCCCGTTCACCGCCGCGATGATCGGCTTCGAGAACTCGCGGGTGGTGATGCCACCGAACCCGCCACGCTTGGTGGCGAGCTGGCCACCTTCGCTCCTCGCGACGCGCTTGAGGTCGGCGCCGGCGCAGAACACGTCGCCGGTACCCGTGACGATCACCGCGAGGATCGTGTCGTCGGCCTCGCAGGCGTCGAGTGCGGCTTCCATCCCGTGGGCGACGTCGCCGTTCACCGCGTTCTTGGCCTCGGGTCGGTTGATCCGCAGGATGGCGACGGATCCGCGCCGCTCCTGGACGATCGCTTGCGTGTCGGTCTCGCTGGGCGTGTCGGCTGCTTCGCTGCTCATGCCGGGGACCGTATCCGACGGGGGCTCAGCTCAGCTCGGGTCCCGGCGGCATCGGGACCGCGTCGGCTTCGCCGTGGAAGGGGGTGTCGAGCGCGTCGGAGAACGCGGGCCGGGCGATGCGGGCGAACACGAGCATCACGAGCATCAGCGCGGCGGAGCCGGCGGTCACGATCCGCAGTCCCCACGCGTCGGCGAGCGCGCCCTGGATCACTGCGCCGAGCGGGTAGACGGAGCCGAGGAGCACCATCAGCACGCTCATCACGCGCCCGCGCACGGCCGTGGGTGATCGCAGTTGGGCGATGCTCGTGAAGCTCGACAACGCGCCGAGGTAGAGGAACCCGACGACGAGCAGCGCGCCGGCCGCCACCGCGAGCGTGGGAGACGCGGCGTAGAGGATGAGCGAGACCGGGAGCAGGTAGAGCACGCCGAGGAGGACCCGGCGCGAGCCGAGGCGTGCCACGAGGATCCCGAGGGAGAGTGCCATGGTGACCGCGCCGATGCCCTGCGCGGTGACCAGGACCGAGGTCGCGCCGGGTCCGCCGTCGAGCACCTCGAGTGCCATCGTCGGGATCAGCGCGATGAAGGGGGCCGCGAGGAGCGAGTTGAGCGTCATGTAGCCGACGACGACACGGAGGCCCGGCTCGTGGCGCACGAACCGCATCCCCTGGCGGATCGAACCCGAGGATCGACGAGCCGTCGTGCGGAGCAGGGTCGGGGAGTCGCAGGACGAGCAGCACCGCGATGACGGCAAGGAAGCTCGCAGTGTTGACCGCGAAGGCCCACGAGTAGCCACCGGCGGCGATGACGATCCCGGCGAGCGCAGGGCCGACGACCCGCCCGAGGTTCCACTGCGCCGACGAGAGCGCGACGGCACCGACGAGCTCCTCCTTCGGGACGAGGTCGGGGAGGATCGCGTTGAAGGCAGGGAAGCCGAGCGACTGGGTGCAGCCGGCGAGGAACACGATCCCGGCGACGACCCCGGGCGACGGCGTGCCGGTGGCGGCGAGGAACGTGAGGATCCCGGCCAGCACCGTCTGGACGCTCGTCGTCGCGAGGAGCAGACGGCGGCGAGGCCAGCGATCGGCGAGTGCACCGCCGAACGGTCCGACGAGCGCGGCGGGGACGAAGTTCGCGGCGGCGACGAGTCCGGTCCACGCCGCCTGGCCCGTGGTCTCCTGCACGAGGATCCCGACGGCCACCGCTTCCATCCACGTGCCGATGTTGGAGACGAACGCGCCGCTCCACAGCAGGGCGAACTGTCGATGGCGGAGCGGTGCGACGGCGCGGGTGAGGTCCAACGCTCCCGAACCTAGCTGGCTCGGATCGTCCACCGACCTGCCGTAGCCTGCGCCCGTGGCCGATCCGCGACCTGCCCCGCGACCCGATCCACGACCCGATGGCAGGATCGTGGAGCTCGTGAACCTCCCGAGCCGGTTCGAAGCCGACCTGTTGATGGCGCGACTCGACGAAGCCGGGATCCAGACCATGGCGAAGTACGGCGACGCCGACGGCATGGCCCCGTCGATCGGCTTGCTCGACGGCTACCGGGTGTGCGTCTTCGACGAGGACCTGGATCAGGCCAAGGTCCTCCTCGACGACCTGACGGACTGAACCATCCGGTGCGTAGGCGCGGTGTGGTCGTGTGCTTCGCCTTCGCGATGCTCGCGGTCGCCGCGTGTGCGTCGGAGTCGAGCGGGTCGCGAGGCGAGGGAAGCCCCTCGACGGTCGCGGGGCTGCCGACCGGCGACGACGCCACCGTCGCGCGGGTCGTCGACGGCGACACGATCGTCGTCAGGATCGACGGGCGTGACACCACCGTCCGGCTCATCGGCATCGACACTCCGGAGACGAAGGATCCGCGCAAGCCGGTGCAGTGCTTCGGGCGCGAAGCCTCGGACCGGACCGGGCAGCTGCTCCCGGAAGGGACGGCCGTCCGCCTCGGCTACGACGTCGAACGCAACGATCGCTACGGGCGGCTCCTCGCGTACGTCTACGACGCCCGCGACGGTGGCTTCGTGAACGCGGCGCTGGTGCGCGACGGCTACGCGTCGGCCTACACGTACCCGCCCAACGTCGCGCACGCCGACGAGTTCGTCGACCTCCAACGTGCGGCGCGTGATGCGGGACGTGGTCTCTGGGGCGCGTGTCCCGTCACGCCGCAACCGACTGCCATACCCGATTCGGGAGGGGACGGATGCGATCCGGCCTATCCCGATGGGTGCATCCCACCACCTCCGCCCGATCTCGACTGTGGCGACGTCGCGGCCAGGGGCTTCCGGGTGCTGGCGCCCGATCCACACCGTTTCGACAGCAACGGCGACGGCGTCGGCTGCGAAGGACCGCCGACCAGCTGACTCTCAGCGCCCCGGCTCCGGCGCGTCGGGCAGGTCGCCGGCGGGGCGGGGCCAGACGACGGGCGTGACCGCGCCCGCGATGGGAGCGCCGAGTTCGATGCCGTCGCGCTCGACCGACGGGTGTGGGAACGGGGAGCTGCGGGTGCAGCCGTCGCGGAAGAAGATCATCGTGTGCACCCGCCGCACGCGATCCGACGTGTTCGGCCGGGCCAGGTGGACGGTGAGGCCGTGGTGGAACGCGACCGCGCCGCACGGCACCTCGACGAGCACCGGTTCGGTCGACGCGACATCGGGGTGGGCGAGGATGTCTTCCGGCTCCGGGCCGAACACCCCGAAGATGTCGACGAACTGGTCGAGGCCCACCCGGTGGCTGCCGGGGACGTAAGCCATTGCTCCTGCGTCGCGGGTCGAGCCGTCGAAGGGGATCCACGCGGTGACCTGGTCGTGCTCGGCGATCGGCCAGTACGGGTGATCCTGGTGGGGATCGGTCGCGCGGCCGCCCGCCTCCTTGTACAGGGCCTGGTCGTGCCAGAGCCGAACGGCATCGGCACCGAGCAGCTCGGCGGCGACCCGGCCGATGCGCGGGTGGAACGTGAGCGGGAGCACCGACGGGTTGTCTTCCCAGAGGTTCATGCACTGTTGGAACGACTGCTCGTAGCGGCTCTTCTGTTCCAGCGGGCGCGTGTCGTCGCGTTGGCGGGCGGCCACGGCGGCGTCGACCGCGGCGCCGTACTGCTCGAGCTCGCGGTCGGTGAGGAGATCCGGCACCACGACGAATCCGTCGCGCTCGAACTGGGCGACGAGATCGGGGGCCGCGAGCAGGCTCATGGTTCGAGAGTGAGGCCCGCCGACGCAGGGTCCTCGAGCATCTGCGCGAACCGCTTGATCGCGTAGCCCGCGTACAAGCCGTCTTCGACGCGCTCGTCGTACGTCCACTTCAGCACGACGGTCCGACGTTTGCGGGTGGGGTCGGCCGGGTCGACACGCGGCCGGCCGTAGACGCAGAAGATGCCGATGGTGCCGTACTCGTAGAGGTGGTGGTACACGGGTTCGAGGCCGATGCTTCCCAGGTTGGCGAAGAATGCGCTGGCGTACATCGGGTCGCCCCCGATGAACGCGTTCGGCAGCAGGCCGAGCGCGTCGATGCCGTGCACGAGCCGGAAACCGAGTCGCTTCAGCGGACCGGGCAGTTTCAGCACGAGGTCGAGCTCCTTGTCGACTCCGCTCGGCCCACCGAAGCGTTCGTCGCGGAGCTGTACCTGCATCTCGGTCACCATCTGTTCGAAGGTCTCCGACGGTTCGAACCGACGCTTGATGATCACGATCGGCGAGCCCTCGGCGAGCTTGCGCTTCGCCGAGTACGAGAGCCAGATCCCGTCGCGCTGGTAGAGGCCGCCACCGGCGACGAACCGGTTCAGGTTCGGGTACTTCTCGAACCCCTTCACCGCCGACCAGAGCAGCACGTGGAACGGGGTGATCTGTGTGTCGGGGTGCGACTCGTTGAAGCCGCGCACGAAGGCGTCGGTCTTCGTGAGGTCGAGCGTCTGCTCCCAGAAGATCGTCGACTCGTTCCGAGTCCGCATCATGTACGGCATGATCCGGCGGTACGCAGGGACGTCGCGCACCAGCGTCCCGTCGGCGCGCTGCTTCTTCACGGGTGCTGGGTCTTCATCGGCGTACGTTCCTCACGAGGAAGCGAGCCTAGCGAGCAGTCCGCTCGAGGCCCGCGGCGACGGCGTGGCCGGTCATCGCGGCGTTGAGATACGGCTCGGGGTCGTGCGCCCGGTGGCCGTTGTCGACGGCGAAGTCGGTGACGCGGGGTCCGAACCGTTCGGCCAGCTTCGGCGCGGCGCACATCCGGTCGCCGAGGGCGGCGACGTTGGTCCAGCTGACGACAGTGCCCGGCCACGCACCGATACCGTCGACGGGTGCCGGATCGAGGTGTGGGAAGACGATGCCCTCGGCGCCGAGCGGCGAGCCGATCGTGACGAAGTCGGTGACGCCCCACTCCGGGTGCGCGCACAGCGCCTCGTAGGCGACCACGCTTCCGAGCGAGTGGGCGATGACCACCCGGGTGTCGGGATCGATGGCGCGTTCGACTCGGGCCCGCACCGCGACCCGGATCGACGGGTCGGCGAAGTACCGACCGACCTGGTCGATCAGGCGGTGCAGCATCTCGGTTCCCACCGCCTGGGCGATGACCTCGAGCCCGCCGCTTCCCTGCAGCTGTCCGGCCAGGTCGAGGAGCCCGGAGTTGCGGGCCACCTGCTCGAGATCGGCGTCGGTCGGCTCTGCGTCGGGCGCGTGCCGGAAGAGGTCGCCGTAGAACGCGACGGAGAAATCATCGGCCGAGATGTCGACGTCGGCATGCCAGAGTCCGTCGCGCACCGCGGGGAGCCACCGCCCCCCGATCTCGTTCGGGCCCCACAACTCGTTGAACGCCCCGTGGACTCCGACCACCCGCGCCATGGGCCCCGAGACTAGGGCCCCGGACCGAGGTCCCCGATCGTGGCGGAGCGGATCGGTACCCTTCGGGCATGGAACCCATGGGTGGCGGGGAAGTCACGAACAGTGAAGCGCGCGCGATGGTGCGCGAGGTGTCGAGCGTCTGGTGGATCGTGCTCGTGGTCGGCCTGATCTTCGTCGGCTTCGGCATCGTGATGCTCTTCGACGTCGCGGCGGGAGCGCGGGTCATCTCGACGATCGTCGGGATCTTCCTGATCTTCGACGGCATCGTCGGACTGGTCACGGCCGGGCGCAACGGTGGTTCGCGGGGTCTCGGGATCGTGCTCGGGATCGTGCTGATCATCGGGGGCATCGTCGTCGTGGTCTGGCCGGGAGTCACGTTCCTGGTGATCGCCGTCGTCTGGGGCATCACGATCGTGGTCGGCGGCATCACGAGGATCGTCGGGTCCGTCACCGTGCGGGGCCACGGCTGGGGGTGGCTGCTCGTGATCGGGATCGCGGAGCTCGCCGTGGGAATCGCCGCGTTGGTGTGGCCGCACATCACGGCCTACGTGATCCTGCTGCTGATCGGGATCTACGCGATCGTGGCCGGTCTCATCCAGATCTTCCTGGCCTTCGCGCTCAAGAAGGCACCCGAACGCCTCGGGATGAGCTAGCCCGGCGCAGCGGATTCGAACCGTCAGCACCTCAGCCGGTGAGCGGTCGAGCCGGCGCAGCGGATTCGACCGTCAAGCCGGAGAAGCAGCGGAGCCGGCGGACTTCCCCGAAGAGCACCTCAGCCGGTGAGCGGTCGAGCCGGCGCAGCGGATTCGACCGTCAAGCCGGAGAAGCAGCGGAGCCGGCGGACTTCCCCGAAGAGCACCTCAGCCGGTGAGCGGTCGAGCCGGCGCAGCGGATTCGACCGTCAAGCCGGCGTGAACGTGCACGGCATGCGTTTGATGCCATGGATGAAGCTCGACTGGAGCATCTCGGGTTCGGCAGTGATCTCGAGGTCGGGGAGTCGACGGAAGAGCTCCTCGAACATCACCGAGATCTCGCGCCGGGCGAGGTTCGCGCCCAGGCAGAAGTGGGGCCCGCCGCCGCCGTAGCCCGCGTGCGGGTTCGGGTACCGCGTGATGTCGAACCGGAACGGATCCGGGAAGGCGCGCTCGTCGCGGTTCGCGGAGTTGAACCAGAGCACGACCTTCTCGCCCTCCTTGATGGGATGGCCGGAGATCTCGGTGTCCTGGGTCGCGGTGCGGCGGAAGTGGATCACCGGGGTCGCGTAGCGGACGATCTCCTCGACCGCGTTCTGCGCGTGGCCGTCGAAGTCGGAAATCCAGAGCGCCTTCTGGTCCGGGTTTCGGGTGAGCTCGAGCATCCCGTGGCTGATGGCCGTGCGCGTCGTCTCGTTGCCGGCCACGACGAGGAGGATGAAGAACGACGCGAACTCGGTGAGCGTGAGGCGTTCCCCGTCGACCTCGGCGTGCATGAGGGTGCTGGTGATGTCGTCGGTGGGCTCGTCGAGCCGCTGCTGGCCGAGCTCCGACGCCATCTGGTGCAGCGTCATGAACGCGCCGAGGAGGTCCTCGAACGAGTTCACGTACTCCGGGTCGCCGACGCCCAGGATGATGTTCGTCTGCTCGAACACGGTCTGCCGCATCGACTGCGGGACCCCGGTCATGTCGCAGATGATCCGCAGCGGGAGCTCGGCGGCGATCTCGCGCACGAAGTCGCACTCGCCCTTGGCGGCGACGTTGTCGACGATGTCGACCGCCGCGGTGCGCACCGAGTCGAGCAGCTTGTTGAGCTCCTTCGGGGTGAAGCCGCTGCTCACGAGCCGACGGAGCCGGGCGTGGCGGGGGTCGTCCATGTTGATGATGCTGCCGAGGAACTCGCCCATCCCGTCGGGGATGTCGCCGATGTTCGAGCCCCCGCGCGACGAGCAGAACAGCTCGGCGTGGCGGCTCGCGTAGATGACGTCGTCGAACCGGGTGAGCGCCCAGAATCCCGGACCCTGCCCGAAGTTCTCGATCAGCGGTTCCTCGTGGAACGAGATCGGTGCTTCGTCGCGCAGCAGCTTGAAGACGGCTTCGCGTTCGGCGTCGGGTCGGGCCCACAGGTCGAGCTGGCCGAGCTCGACCTCGGGCACGGACAGCGGCGAGGGTCCCGGAAGGGTGGGCGTCATGCCGGGAGGCTAGCGAGACGCCGGGAGGCCCGACGGCTACGCGAGGGTCGTCCGCAGGCGCGCTGCGCAGCGGGCTGCGTTGGCTACGACTTCCTCTTCGCCCGGGACCCGACGTTGCTCCATCAGCACTGCACCGTCGACCACGACAGTGTCGACGGCCGCTCCGGTCGCCGAGTAGACGAGCCCGGCGACACGATCCGACGGAACCGATTCGGCCGTCCCGAGGTCGACGAGCAGGAAGTCGGCCGGGCTGCCGACCTCGAGGGGCCGACCTCCCAGCCGGGGCGCCGTCTGGCCGGTCACGATCGCCCAGGCGTCGGCGGCCGGGAGCATCGCAGGGTCGGCGGTGGTGTGCTTCTGGAGGAGCGACAGGAGCTTGACGTCCTGCATCAGGTCGAGCGAGTTGTTCGACGCTGCGCCATCGGTGCCGATCCCGATCGGCACCCCTGCGGCCCGGGCTGCGGGGTACGGGAACGCCCGGCCGGTTGCGAGCTTCATGTTCGACGCCGGGTTCGTGACGATCGTCGCACCGCGGGCCGCGATCAGGTCGAGCTCGGAATCGTCGAGCCACACCCCGTGCGCGAGCACGGTCTGGTCGCTCAGGACCCCGAGGCCGTCGAGGTACGGGGTGGGGCGCATACCGTTCGCGGCGAGGCAGTCGTCGACCTCACCCTTCGTCTCCGACAGGTGGATCTGCAGCGGGACGTCGCGCTCGGCGCTCAGCGCACCGAGTCGGCGCAGCGAGTCGGCCCCGACGGTGTAGATCGCGTGGGCCGCGAGCGACGGAACGACCCGCGGCCCGAACTCTCCGAGCCGGTCGAGCGCCTCGGGGACCGCGTCGATGCGATTCCATTCGGGTGCGTCGGGCGTCTCGATCACCGGAACGCTGATCACGCCACGGAGTCCGGCGTCGACGACGGCCACGCGCGATGTCGAACTGGAACCAGTACATGTCCCAGAAGCAGGTGGTACCGGACCGGATCATCTCGAGCGCGGCGAGCCGGGTCCCCCAGTAGACGTCGTCGGCGGTGAGCGCGGCTTCGGCGGGCCAGATGCGGGTGCGCAGCCAGTCCATGAGCGGGAGGTCGTCGCCGTAGCCGCGGAAGAGCGTCATCGCCGCGTGGGTGTGCGCGTTGACGAGCCCGGGGGTGAGGGCGAGCCCACGACCGTCGAGCACGGTCTCGTCAGGAATCGTTCCGGGCGGAGCTCCTCCGGGGGTGCCGGCGAGGGTCTCGCCGAGTTCGACGATCACGCCGTCCTCGACGCGCAACGAGACTGGCTCGCCGTCGAGCACGACGTCGCGTACGAGGAGGCTCATCGCAGCTCCGCGAGCGCGGGGATCACGGTGCCGACGTCGGCGACGATGCGGGCGCGGTTCGCCTCGGCTCCCGCCGCGTACTCCTCCATGGTGAGGTTCGTCGGTTCGAGGCCGTTGGCGAGGTTGTCGACCACGCAGACGGCGGCGTAGGCGAGGCCGCTCTCCCGGGCGACGACGCACTCCGATGCGATGGTCATCCCGACCACGTCGGCGACGCGCGTGAGGGCGCGGACCTCAGCCGGTGTCTCGAAGCGGGGCCCCGTCGTCTGTGCGTACACGCCGCCGTCGATCAGGTGGGTGTCGGTGACGCGGGTCCAGACCGAGATCAGCTCGGTCCGCCACTCCGCGTCGAACCCGGGGATGGAATGGCCCCGGGCGTCGTCGAATCGGGTGGGGTTGGCTCCGGGGGCGTAGAAGTCGTCGGGGGCGACGATGGTGCCCACCGGCCAGTCTGTGCGCAGGCTCCCGGCCGACGAGATCGCGATGATCCGGTCGCACCCCGCGGCGACCAGGGCGTCGAGGTTGCGAACGTGGTCGAGCCGGTGGGCCGGGGTGAACGTGTCGAGACCGTGGCGCTCGAGCCAGACGGCGTCGTCGGTCTCGAGCAGGGGGACCCCGACGTGCTCGATCCGCCGAGCCGACTCGCTCGCGGCAGCGCGCATCACGCCGTGGCCACCGATGAGCGCAAGCTTCGACATCGCCGGATTGTAGGAGGGAGCTGGTTTCAGGCGCGGAGCTTGTCGAGCGCGCGCTCGAGCACCTCGAGCTCGTCGGGGTCGAGCCGGTCGATCAGCTCGTGCTGGAGGTCGTCGAGATGGATGGCCAAGCCTTCGTCGAGCTTCTGTTCACCGTTCGGGGTGAGGACCACCCACTGGACGCGCCTGTCCGTCGGGCACGAAGTTCGGACGACGAGACCGGCGTCGACGACCCGGTCGACGAGACGGGTCGCGCCGCCGCTGGTGAGCCCGAGCTGGCACGCGAGCTCCGACATCGTGAGGCGGGTCCCGGGGGAGCGGCCGATCCGGAGCAGCACCTCGAAGAAGGAGCTGCTCATCGCCGAGTGCGACGCCAATGACGCGGTCGAACGCACGCTCGAGCCGACGGTGGGCCTCGTGGAGGAGCCCGTACGTGGTGATCCGGGGGTCGTCCCGGTTCCCTGCCGCGGTCATGGCGCAGACTATAGCTCCAGGTACTTGACAAGTCAGCTAATGCGGTGCAAGATAGTTGCAGAAGCAGAGAATGAGTCCGCAGAGACAGCCAACGGAGGTTCCGATGACCACGACGCAGAACACCACGAGCCAGACGACCGGCCTGCCCGAGGCCGGGAACTGGGCGATCGACACCGCCCACTCCTCGGTCGAGTTCGTCGTCCGACACCTGATGATGGCGAAGGTCCGAGGCAGCTTCACCGACTTCAACGGCACGATCGAGATCGGCGACACCCCCGAGAGCTCCTCGGTGCAGGTCGAGATCCAGGTCGCGAGCGTCAACACCCGCGACGCCCAGCGCGATGGCCACCTCACGTCGCCCGACTTCTTCGACGCCGAGGCCCATCCCACGATCAGCTTCCGCTCGACGGCAGTGCGTGACCAGGGCGGCAGCAACTACGCAGTCGACGGGGAGCTCACCCTGCTGGGGACGACGAAGCCCGTCACGCTCGACCTCACCTACCAGGGCACAGCCCGGGACCCGTGGGGCAACGACAAGGCCGTCTTCTCCGCCGAGACCGAGATCGACCGCGAAGATGGGGTCTGACCTGGAACCAGGCGCTCGAGACCGGCGGCGTCCTGGTCGGCAAGAAGGCCAAGATCGAGATCGAGGTCGAAGCGGTCAAGCCGGCTCCCTCCGAGGGCTGATCCACCCGGGCCGGGCCGGGGAGCTTCTCCTCGCCCGGCCCGGTGCGGCCGGTTCAGCCGGTGCGGCGCCCTGCCGATGGTCTGGGCATGGCTGCACCGGAACCCTCCCGGAATCCGCATGGCCCGAGTCGTCGGGTGCGGGGAGTCACGGCGGGCGTGCTCGTCGTCGTGGCGTCGCTGCTCCTGCCCATCGGACTGGTGACCGTCTGGCTGCGGGAGCAGGTGCTCGACACCGATGCCTTCGTCGCCACGGCGGGCCAGGTGGCGCGCGACCCGGCCGTCCAGCGTGACGTCTCCGACAAGGTCAGCGCCGCGCTCATCGAGCAGCTCGACGTCGACTCCAAGGTGCAGGGTGCCGCCCGCTCCCTGCTCCCCGACGCGCTGCAGGGTCTCGCCGGCCCGCTCGCTGCCGGGGCCGACGCCACGATCCGCCGGGCGACCGCCGAGGTGGTCGCTTCGTCGCGGTTCGAGGAGCTGTGGGAGGTCGCGGTGCGGCGGGCCCACGAGAACGCGCTCCTGCTCGCCGAGGGTGACCCCGTCGCGGGCGTGGAGACCCGCGACGGTCGCATCGCGGTCAACCTCGATCCGATCGTCGATGCCGTCGTCTCCCAGCTCCCCGGTCCGATCGCTGCGCTCATTCCTCCCGTGACCACCGGCGACGACATCGTGCTCTTCCGCTCGAGTGAGCTGGCCTCGGCACAACCGGTCGTGCGCGGCATCGACGACGGGTGGTGGGCGATCCCTGCGCTGTGTCTGGTGCTGTTCGCAAGTGCGGTTGCCATCGCATCGCGTCGTCGCCGGGCGCTCCTGGCGGTCGGGGTGGGGATGGTGCTCTCGTCGATCATCACGCTCGTCGCACTGCTCGTCGCCCGCCGGCGACTCGTCGACGCGACGGCGACACGCGTCGCACGCACCGCGACGACCGCGGTGTTCGACGCCGTGATCGATCTGCTCCGAACCGAGCTGTGGGTGACCGCGGCGCTCGGCGTCGCGTTCGCGGCCGGTGCGATCGTCTTCGGCCTCCTGCACCATCCACGACCGGTCGACTCGGTGGCGGAGCCGCGCACCGACGAGCAGCTGCTGCCCGGAGCGGAACCCACCATCGCCTCACGTGCGCCGTCGCCGACCCCGGATCGTTCGAGGAAGCCGAGCGCCGAGCCGGCGGAGGTCGTGCAACCGGCCTCGTCGAGCCGGTCGGGGAACCCGTCAGGGAGCTGAGGGCTCTGGTTCGACGAGGGCCCGAGCGGCTGCGACCGCGGCCGCGGCGTTGAGTGAGCCGTAGCCGTAGTCGGAGTTGGGGACGCCCCTCGTCCGACACGTCGCGGCGGGACGGCGGGATGCACTCGTGATCACCGTCTGGTGCAGTGCGACCCGGCCCCGGGCCTCGGGCGCGGTCTCGAGGGTGAGGGCGTAGGTGCCGGTGACCTCGGGTGCGGCCATCGAGGTCCCGGAGACCCTGGTGTATCCACCGCCGACTGCCGTGGTCATCACCTCGAGTCCCGGTGCGACGAGCGTGGGTTCGGGGCCCAGCGGGCCCGGGCCCCGACCGGAGAAGCGGGCGATCCGTCCGTCGTCGTCGGTCGCGCCCACCGCGACGACCTCGGGCTGTGACGCGGGGAAGCCGACCGTCCGGCACTCCGGTCCGGCGTTGCCGGCCGCGAACACGTTGAGGATCCCCGCTGCGTGGAGTGCGGTCATCGCGCGGCCGAGCGAGGTGCTCGGCTCCTCGATCGACCACGAGTTGTTCACGACGTCGGGCCGCAGATCCGGGTCGGGTCCCCGACCGGCGTCGGGAGCGAGCATGAACTGCAGCGATTCCAGCACGAGTTCGAGGGTGCACTGCTCGGCCGTGCAGCCCCGCGCCGCGATCCACTGCGCGCCGGGTGCGACGCCGGTCGTCTTGCCCACCGCGAGACCCGCGACGGCGGTGCCGTGACCGCCTTCGTCGCACGGGGCTTCGGGACAGCGACCGGTCGGGTCGAACCAACCGGCCCGGCGGCGGAAGTTGTCGGCGAGATCGGGATGGCGGGCGTCGACCCCGGAGTCGACGATGCCCACCACCGCGCCCCGTCCGGTGACTCCGGCAGCGCGCGCGCCCGGCACACCGGCATCCACGAGGTTCGTCGGGACGGCGCTCGGCGCGGCCTGCGGACCCGATGCCACCGCGCCGATCTCCGCGTCGAGGTCGAGCTCCCGGCCGCCGACGACCTCGGTCACGCCGTCGATCCGGGCGACGCGGTCGGCGAGCGACTTGGGTGCGTAGAAGAGCACCGCGTTCGACACCCAGAGCGGCGTGGCCGAGATCCGCTGCGTCCGGAGGAGGCGGAGGACCGCGGGTCGCCCGGAGGCATCCCGGTACGCCCGCCGGAGCGCGACGACGGTCAGGTGGCCGCGGCGGTTCCAGTCGGGCTCGCGCACCGCGGCTCGCAGGTCCGGGCGTTCGACGAACGTCGCGACCCAGAACTCGCGAGGCTTCGTCGCCCGGGTCGGCGACGGAGCGGTCGGGGAGGTCGCCGCAGCGGAACTCGTCGCGCCGGCGCGTGCCGGGGTGAGGGAGGTCATGAGCCCTGCGGTCCCGAGAGCGGTCGCGAGGGCGAGGAAGGCGGCCGCGAGCCTGCACCGGGAGCGCACTCCTCGCCGTATCGTCGCGACCCGGGACCCGCTTGAGGCCGGTCGACCCGGATAGGTTCACCACCGTGACGCAATCCGAAGGGACCGGACCCCGACCCGGCGATCCGCTCGATCTGACCGGTCGCGTCGCCCTGGTGACGGGCGGTACCCGTGGCGTCGGGCTCGGCATCACCGTGGGCCTGCTCGCGGCGGGTGCGGAGGTGGTGGTGTGCGGCCGCACCCCACCTGAGGACCCGATCACCGGTGGGCCCCGTACCGCGGTGTTCGTGACTGCCGACGTGCGCGACGCCGAACAGGTCGGTGCGCTGTTCGCCGAGATCACCTCTCGATTCGGCCGCCTCGACGTCGCGGTGAACAACGCGGGTGGCAGTCCGGTGGCCGACGCCGCCACCGCGTCGCCGCGATTCTCGGCCGCGATCGTCGGGCTCAACCTCTTGGCGCCGCTCCAGGTCGCGCAGGCGGCGAACGCGGTGATGCAGACCCAGGCCGACGGTGGTTCGATCATCAACATCACGTCGGTGAGCGGCACGCGTCCGTCGCCGGGCACCGCGGCCTACGGCGCGGCGAAGGCAGGCTTGATCAACCTCACCGAGAGCCTTGCGGCAGAGTGGGCGCCGAAGGTGCGGGTCAACGCGGTCTGCGGGGGCGCGGTCGCCACCGAGAACCTGCACAAGGGTCACGGCGGCGACCCCTACATCGAGTCGATCGAGGCGACGGTCCCGATGGGTCGGCTCGCCGATGTCGCCGACATCGCGAACGCATGCCTGTTCCTCGCGTCGCCGTTGGCGTCGTACGTCTCGGGCTCGAACCTGTTCGTGCACGGTGGCGGCGAGGTCCCGCCGTTCCTCCTCCTCGACCACGAACGGACGTAGGGCGCCATGGCTGTACAGGGAGCGATCGTCGGGCCGATTCCCGAGGGACAGGAGCCGGAGGAGTACGACAAGCTCCGTCGGCGCGTGCTGTGGACGATGCCCTACGGCCTCTACGTGCTCGGGAGCACCGACGCGGCCGACCGCCGCAACGGCATGACGATCAACTTCGTCACCCAGCTCAGCTTCGACCCGAAGTGGATCGGCGTCGGAGTGGAGCGCAGCGCGTTCACCCACGAGCTGATCGAGGCGGGCGGGTGCTTCAGCCTGTGCATGATCGACCGGGAGGACCGCGCCATCGTGCGGAAGTTCACGAAGCCGGTCGAGGTGGATCTCGTCGCGCACACGTTGAACGGATTCCCGTACGTCGAGCGCGTCACCGGCGCGCCGATCCTCGCCCAGTCGGTCGCGTACCTCGACTGCGAGGTCAGGGACACGATGACGGTGGGGGACCAGACGCTGTTCGCCGGCGAGGTGGTCGACGCCGGCTTCCTCAAGCCCGAGGACACGCCGGTCCTGCGCATGGAAGACACCCGCATGAACTACGGCGGCTGACGCTCTACCGGACGGTGGCGCCGCCGTCGACGGCGATGACCTGGCCCGAGAGGTAGCTCGTGTCGTCGCTCAAGAGGGTGGCGATGGTCGCGCCGAGCTCGGCGGCCGCACCGACGCGTCGGAGGGGCACGTCGCGGGTCATGCGTCCCGGCGAACTCGGGGTCGAGGAACGTCGAACCCATGCCCTCACCCGACGTGGCGCCCGGGCAAACGCAGTTCACCCGCACGCCCATCGGTCCGTACTGCACCGCGGCGAGCCGAGTGAGGGCGATGACGCCCCCCTTGCTCGACGTGTAGGCCGCGCCCATGCCGTGACCTCGGAGCCCGGCGGTCGACGCGATCGTGACCACGGAGCTGCCGACACCGAGGCGGGGGAGGATCGCCCGGAGGGCGAGGAACGTGCCGCGCAGGTTCACGCTGATCACGCGGTCGAACGTGTCGAGGTCGGCCTCGCCGATCGCGGTCAGGTCGGCCGGGTCGAAGATCCCGGCGCTCGTCACCGCCCCGTGCAACGTTCCGAACCGCGCCTCTGCGGCGTGTACCGCCGCGTTCACGTCGGCCTCCTCGGCTACGTCGGCTGCTGCCACCATCGTGCGCGACGGATCGGCCGAGCCCTGGGCCACCGCGGCGGCGCCGGCGGGATCGAGGTCGACCAGCGCGACGTTCGCGCCCGCTGCGATCAGGTGCAGCGCGGTCGCTCGGCCGATCCCGCTGGCCGCGCCCGTGACGACGAACGCTCGATCGTGGAAGTCGGCCATGCTGGGCTCCTGCAATCGGTGCGGGTTCAGGGCTTGACGCGCGGGCGGATCATGAGCCGCGCGGCGGTCTCGAGCTGGCTCCCGGCCGACTCCGCGGTCTCGCTCCCCGAGACGAGCCCGATGATGCACGCGAAGCACACCAGCTCGAGCACCTTCACGATCTCGTCGCGGTCGGGCAGCTCGTCGTCGCCGAGCGCGATGTCGATCCACGCGACGACCATCTCGTGGAAGTCGGTCTGCGCCTCGAGCACCGACGGCTCGACCGCGAGCACCGCGGCGACGATCGCCGCCGCGAGCTTCGGTCGCGACGCGGCGGTTGCCATCACCATGCGCAAGGCCTCGGCGACGCGTTCGACCGGGTCGGGCCCCGAGGGCGGATGGGCTCCGAGGGTCTCCGACAGCGCACCGCCCCAGGTGAGCAGGACCTCGGTGAGGAGGTGGTCCTTCGAGGCGAACCAGCGGTAGAGCGTGGCGAGGGCCACGCCCGACCGCTCGGCGACCGTCTTCATGACCACTGCGTCGTAGCCGCCGGTCTCGGCGAGCTCCATCGCGGCCGCCACCACGAGGGCCCGGCGTTCGACCTGCTCGTCGGACAGGGTCCGGCGGACGACCACCGATCGGGTCGTCATCGGCGCCTCATCGATTCGTCCCGTACACGGCTTGCATCCAGTGTGTCCCCCGTCGACGTCCCGCCCGGTGGCGCGGAACGTGAGAACTCATTCTATAATCAGTTCTCAACCACTGGAGCCGAGACCCGAAGGGGCACACGGTATGGCAACGACGATGCCGCGCGGTACTGCCGAACTCGCGGACCTCAACGATCCCGACACCTTCGTGGCCGGGATCCCGCACGAGACCTTCGCCCACTGGCGGGCCAACGATCCGGTCCACTGGACCGAGCACCCGACCGACGACCCGTACTGGTCGGTCACGACCTACGACGAGGTCGTGGCCGCGAACCGCGACGCCGAGGTGTTCTCCAGCCAGCGCGGCGGCGTGTTCATGATGGATCCCGACGAGGAGATGCTCGCCCAGCTCGGTCTCCTCATGCTCACGATGGACCCGCCCCGGCACACCCGGTACCGCCTCCTCGTCAGCCGCGCCTTCACGCCGAAGCACATCCGCGACCTCGACCTGTTCATCCAGCGCAGCACGCACCGCATCGTCGACGAGGTCATCGAGCGTGGATCGGCCGACTTCGTCGTCGACCTCGCCGCGGAGCTCCCGCTCCAGGTGATCGCCGAGATCATCGGCGTCCCCCAGGAGGACCGCCACCTCGTGTTCGACTGGTCGAACCGGATGATCGGCAGCGAAGACCCCGAGTACGCAGTCGCACCCGACGACGCCGGCAACGCGCAGATCGAGATGTTCACCTACTGCGCGAACCTGTGCGCGGACCGGCGCAAGAACCCGCGCGACGACATCCTCACCGCGCTCGATCAACGCCGAGGTCGACGGTGACGAGCCTCGACGACCTCGAGCTGAACACGTTCTTCATGCTGCTCGCGGTCGCCGGGCAACGAGACCACCCGGAACCTGATCGCGCACGGCATGCACAACCTGTTCGAGAACCCCGACGAGCACCGCAAGCTCCTCGAGCACCGCGAGCTCATGAAGCCGGGGGTCGAGGAGATGCTCCGCGTCGGTACCCCGGTCCTGCACTTCCGTCGCACCGCGACGCGTGACACGAAGCTCGGCGACACCGCGATCGCCGAGGGCGACAAGGTCGTGCTCTGGTACGTGAGCGCGAACCGCGACGAGAAGCACTTCGAGTCGCCGATGGAGTTCCGCATCGACCGCACGCCGAACGAGCACATCGCGTTCGGTGGTCGGGGACCGCACTTCTGCCTGGGCGCCAACCTGGCCCGGTCGGAGATCCGCCACCTGTTCGACGAGGTGCTCGAGCGCATGCCCGACATCCGCCAGGCCGGTGAGCCCGAACGGCTGCGTTCGAACTTCATCGGCGGGATCAAGCACCTCCCGGTCGAGTTCACCCCCGGCCGCAAGCACGGCTGAGGGAGCCGGGCGCCGCGATCGCGGCGAGCCTACGATCTGACCCATGGCTGACAACGTGGTTCCCGCGGGCACGAACGCGCGAGTTGCCGCTGGTGAAGAAGTGGTTGTGGGTCCTCACGACCACGAACCCGCCGGAGGGTCGCCTCGACCCGGTCTCGAAGTGGTTGTGGCTCACCCGGGCCGGGGTGCTCCCGATGACGATCGTCGCGGCCGGCCTCGCGGGGCTGCTCGCGGTGTACCGCGACGCGTCGGTGAACTGGTGGTGGTTCGCGCTCTCGGCGATCGGCCTCGTGCTCGCGCACATGGCCAACAACCTCATGAACGACCTCTTCGACCTCGAGGTCGGCACCGACACCGCCGACTACCCGCGCAACCTCTACTCCCCGCACCCGGTCATCTCCGGTGCCCTCACCCGCAAGCGCCTCGCGGCCTACGCCCTGTCGGTGAACGTGCTCTGCCTGGTGGTGATGATCACGCTCACGGTCGCGCGCGGGTGGCCCATCGTCGCGTTCGCGCTCGGGGGCTTCCTCCTCTCTGCGGCGTACACCGCGCCACCGCTGCGGCTGAAGAAGCACGGACTCGGAGAGCCGACGGTCCTCATCGTGTGGGGACCACTCATGGTCGGCGGCACGTACTACGCCGCGACGGGCACGATCCCGGGAGCGGTGATCCTCGCGTCGCTGCCCTACGCGATCCTCTGCACCACCGTGCTGATGGGCAAGCACATCGACAAGGCGGCCTGGGACGGACCCGCAGGCACGCACACACTGCCGGTGATCCTCGGTGAGCGGGTGGCACGGCAGGTGACCCGCGGGATGTTCGTCGCCTTCTACGGGTTCGTCGTCGCGCTGGTGATCGCCGACATCCTGCCGGTGTTCACCCTCGCGGTCTTCCTCTCGTTCACGCTGTTCTTCCGCGTCTGGGCGGCGTTCGGGGAGCCGAAGCCCGAGGTGTCGCCGGTTCCGAACCCCGTGTGGCCGCTGTGGTTCGCGCCCCACGCGTTCCTGCTGACCCGCCGGGCCGGCGGACTCCTGCTCCTCGGCATGGTCGTCGGCGCGATCGTCGGCTTCTGAGCCCGGGTTCCGAGCCGTGCCGGTTCTCGGCCGCTGAGGTCCCCGACGATCTCCTCGTCGGGATCCGTGCGCTCCTCGACGCTGCGTTCGACGGCGAGTTCACCGACGCCGACTGGGAGCACACGCTCGGCGGTCGTCATGTCGTCGTCGAGGACGACGGTGCCGTCGTCTCGCACGCGGCGGTGATCGCACGTGACATCGAAGTCGGTGGTCGCCGTTTCCCTGCCGGCTACGTCGAAGGGGTCGCGACAGCTCCGCAGCGGCAGGGGCAGGGGATCGGCTCTGCGGTGATGGCCACGGTCGCCGCCATCATCCGCGACGAGTTCGCGCTCGGCGTCCTCTCCACGGGTCGGAGCGGCTTCTACCTGCGCCTCGGGTGGGAGCGGTGGAGGGGACCGTCGTTCGTCCGACGCGGCGCGGAGCTGATCCGAACCGCCGACGACGACGACGGCATCATGGTGCTGCGTTTCGGGGCCAGCGCCGGCATCGACCTGGGCGCGCCGATCTCCTGCGAAACGCGAACCGGCGACGACTGGTAGCCGGCCGGCAGAAGTCGTTCAGCTCCGATCGGCAGGTTCGGGATCGTCGGGCGCATCGTGGTGCACGTCGTCGCGCGCGTCGTGGAGGTCGAGGATCTTCACCGGTTCGACCTCCCAGATGCCCCACCGGAGGTGCCAACGCCGCACCGCACGCGGCGCCCACCAGTTGGCCTTGCCGGCCAGGCGCATGAACGCCGGGACGAGCGTTGCCCGGATGAGGAACGCGTCGACGAGCACCGCGAGGGTCAGGCCGATCCCGAACAGCTGCACGACCTGGACCTTCGAGGTGGAGAACGCGATGAAGACGATGGCGAGCAGCAGCGCGGCGGCGGTCACGATGCGGCCGGTGCGTTGGAGGCCGATGGCGACCGACTCCTGGTTGTCGCCCGTGAGGTCGTACTCCTCCTTGATGCGGCTCAGCAGGAAGACCTCGTAGTCCATCGACAGGCCGAACGCGATGCAGAACATGAGGATCGGAGTGAAGACGTCGATCGTGCCGGTGGGGGTGTAGTCGAGGATCCCGGTGAAGCGACCGTCTTGGAAGATCCACACCATCGCGCCGAAGGTGGCGGTGAGGCTGAGGAAGTTCAGGAGCAGCGCCTTCAAGGGAACCAGGAAGCTCCCGACCATGAGGAACAGCAGGATGAACGTGACGATCGCGATCAGGCCGAGCGCGAGCGGGACGCGGCTCGTGACGGCTTCCTTCGTGTCGACGAGCTGGGCGGAGAGTCCCGTGACCGACAGGTCGAGCGGACCCGTCGTGGCGCGGATGTCGTGGACGACCGCTTCCCCCGCGGGTGAGACCGGTTCGACCGCGGGGACGACGGAGAACCAGGTGGTGTTCGGCGCGGTGTCGCTCACGAACCGGGCGGAGAGGTCGTCGGCGGCCAGCACCTTCTGTCCGTCGACGTAGTAGCCGGTGGCGGCGTCGACCCGGGAGACTCCGTCGATCTGCGACAGGCGGGTCGCGGTGCTGTCGATCCGCTCGTCGGTGAGTCCGCCGACCGGAGCCATCGCGACCACACCCGCCGCGGCCGTCTCCCGGGTGTCGAAGTTGGCCCGGAGCTCGTCGTTGACGGCGCGCGCCGACACGCTGGGCGGTACGACGCGGTCGTCGGGCAGGCTCACCGCGAGGCGGAGGAAGGGGATCCCGAGCACGACGAGCAGGGCGATGATGCCGGTCGCGTAGGGGACGGGATGGTGCATCACCCGCTGGGCCTGGCCGTACCAGAAGCCGTCGTGGTCGGCCTTCTCCTTGCGGCGCCACAGCCGACCCTTGTCGACCCTGGTGCCGAGCACCGCGAGGAGCGCGGGCAACACGATCACGGCGGCGACTCCGGCGAGCGCGACCACGCTGACGCCGGCGAACGCGAACGAGCGGAGGTACGGCATCGGGAACACGAGGAGCGCGGCGAGCGACACGGTGACCGTGGCGGCACTGAACGCCACGGTGCGGCCCGCGGTCAGCATCGTGCGACTCACCGCGGTGGAGGGGGGTGCACCGTCGCGGAGCTCCTCGCGGTAGCGCGACACGATGAAGAGGCTGTAGTCGATCGCGAGTCCGAGGCCGAGTGCCGTCGTGAGGTTGAGCGAGAAGATCGACACCTGGGTGAAGTGCGCGATCACCGTGAGGGCGAGGAAGCACCCGAGCACGGCGAGCGCCGCGATCGCGAGCGGGAGCAGCGCCGCAACCAGGCTGCCGAACACGATGACGAGCGCGACGGCCGTGATCGGCGCGGTGAGTGCTTCGGCCTTCTTCAGGTCTTCCTCGGCCTGCACGGTGATCTGGCGCTGGGTCTCGGCCGCGCCGCCGACGACGCTCGTGAACGTGGGCGTCTCGGTCGTGTAGCGGGGTGCGAGGTGGCCTGCGGCTTCGACGTACTCGTCTTCGGTCCCGGGGATCTGGGCGGTGATCAGGGCCAGTCGGCCGTTGCGGCTGCGCAGCGGCGGGGGCTTGCCGGGACTGAAGTAGGAGATCACGTTGTCGAGGTCGGGGTCGGCGTTCATCCGCTCGGTGAGCTTCGTCGCGGCGGCGATGACGGCAGGGTCGTCGACGGTGACACCGCCACGCGGTCGCACGACGACCACGAAGTTGATGGTTCCCTGACCGAAGTCGCGTTCCAGCGCGTCGGCCGCGCGGGCCGATTCCGCGTCGGGACTCTCCATCCCCCCGACCGACAACTTCTCCGCGACCCCACCACCGACGATCCCGGCGATCGGGATGAAGACCATTGCGGCGATCAGCACCCACCACCGCCTTCGCACGACAAAGGCTGCGAGGCGGCGCATCGGCGAACCCTAGGTCGGAGCCGGACAAGTCGGCCAGATGCTGCAGTCGCACGTTAGGGTGACGGCGTGGCCCGACGTTCGGAACTCGTTGACCGGCTCGCTGCCGTCGCGTTGTTCGCTCGCTGCTCGAAGCGGGAGCTGCAGATCGTCGCCCGTCATGCGGAGACGGCGGAGTTCCCGGCCGGCAAGGAGCTGGTCGTCGAAGGCGAACCGGGCGACGCGTTCTTCATCGTGCTCGAGGGCGAGGTCGTGCTGCGCCGCGGGGGCCGCAAGGTGGCGACGCTCGGCCCGGGCGACTACTTCGGCGAGCTGGCTCTCCTCGATCCGGCGCCGCGCAGCGCCACGGCCGTCGCCACGACCGAGGTCCGCGTCGCCGTGTTGGGTGCGCGGATGTTCCGGACGCTCCTGCGCGAGCTCCCGTCGATGAGCGAGCGCCTCCTCTCGGGGCTCGCACGCGCGTTCCGGGAGGCCGGCGGCACGGCGTTCTGACCGTGGACGACCAGGCCGGCCAGGTCGCGGCGATCAGAGACGTGCCGCTGTTCGGCGCGTTCTCCGGCGACGAGCTCGAACGACTCGCCGGACTCTGCTCCGAGGTCTCGTTCCGCAAGGGCGAGACGCTCTGGAGCGAGGGCGACCCCGGCGACTCGTTCCTCGTCGTGCTCGCGGGTGAGCTCGAGGTGCTCGCGGGCGAGCGGGTCGTCGCCCGTCTCGGCCCGGGCGACTTCCTGGGCGAGACCGCCCTGCTGCTCGGCGAGGCCCGCACCGCGACGGTCCGCGCCTCCCGGCGCTCCCAGCTGCTGACGCTCTCGGCCGACGACTTCGGAGAGTCGTTCGCCCAGAACGCCAAGGTCCTCGAACACCTGTCGCGTGTGCTCTCCCAGCGGCTGACGGCGCGGAACCGCGACGAGGTCGTCCATCGCTCGGTGACCGTGATCGGCGTCGTCGGCGAGGCGGGACTCGTCGGTCGGTCCCTCGTGGCCGGACCCCTGGCCGCGCTCCTGGCCCGCATCACCGGGCGACCCGCGCTCCTCGTCGATGTGTCGTCGCCCGACGCGGGCGGTGCTCGGAGCCACGACCGGTACGACCTCGGCGACCTCGCGGGTGAACCCGTCGACCGGCTGCGCACCATGGTCGAGTCGGATCGCCACCCGGTTCCCCGGCTGGTGACATCCCTGCCGGTTGGCGGTGCCGGCGAACGGTTCACCGGTGGACTCGACGCGGTGACCCGCGCCCTCGGTGCGGAGTTCCCGGTGATCGTGGCCGACATCAGTGGTTCGGTCGCCCTCGACTCCGCGGTCGTGGCCGAGGTCTGTGACGTGATCGTCGAGATCGTCGCCCGACCGGGCGCGACCGCCACGGTCACGCACGCGGCGCACACGCGCATCTTCGAGGTCGTGAACCTCTTCAACGAGCAGTCGACGCCGATCGCGATCAACCGCTGCGAGCCGTTCGTGGTCCCGGTCGACTTCGCGCTCGACGACGGCGACCCGGTGTCGCAGACGTTGCACGTGCTCGAGAATCCATGGTCGCCGGCGACGCCGCCGCTGACGCGCCTCGCCCGCAAGATCCTGGGTGTGTCGGTCGGGATCGCGCTCGGTGGTGGTGCGGCGTTCGGCGTCGCGCACGTGGGCGTGCTCGCAGCGCTCGAGGCGGCCGGTGTCCCGCTGGATCTCGTCGTCGGTACGAGCATGGGATCGATCGTCGCCATGGGGTACGCCGGTGGGTTGCGACCCGCCGCGATGGAGGAGATCGCCGGTCGCATCGGCAACGTCCGCACCGTGTTGAGCGCACTCGACGTGACCCTCACCCGGCCGGGGTTCCTGCGCGGCGACCGGCTCGTGTCGATCTTCGGTCCGTTGCTGGGCTCGGTGCAGACGTTTGATCAGCTGCTGATCCCGGCCCAGACCGTTGCGTGCGACATCGAATCCGGTGAGCGCATCTGCCTCGGCGAGGGTCGGCTCGATGCCGCGTTCCGCGCCAGCTCGTCGGTCCCGATGATCTGGGCGCCGGTCCGTCGCGACGGACGGACGCTCGTCGACGGCAGCATGGTCGACCCCGTCCCGGCCGAGGTGGTGCGCGAGATGGGTGCCGACCTCTGCATCGCGGTCAACGTCGTCCCGCAGCTGCAGAAGGGGGTCACGACTGCGCTCCAGCGCGTCTACCAACGGGTGAACACCTTCAACCCGCTCTCCTACACGAGTGGCAGCCGCGACATGCCGAACATGTTCGACCTGGTCATGAACTCGATCCAGTCACTGCAGTACGAACTGGGGAACTTCAAGGCGATCTCCGCCGACGTGCGCATCAACGTGGAGCTCGCCGAGTTCACGTGGATCGACTTCCACCGGGCGCTCGAACTGATCGCCCGGGGGGCCGAGGCGGCGACCGCGGCCCTGCCCGACATCGACCGCATGCTCACCGAACGCCTCCCGCAACCGAGCTGACCCCGTCAGGGATCGAGCACCGCCTCCCGACCGAGTTCGCGCGCGCGCGTCTCCTCCTCGGCGGCGCCGGCCGACCGGGCGAGCTGGACCACCCCGGCCGCCATCGCTCCGATCGCGAGCGCGACGACGGCCCACTCGAGGACCGTGTCGGTCGAGAGGTGCTCCTGGAACACCGCGACGCCGAGCGCCACGCCGATCACCTGCGCGGTGCAGACCTGGGTCGGCATCGCCGCCGTGAGCGATCCGGCCTGGAACGCACTCTGGTTCGCCAGCATCCCGATCCCGGCGAACGCGGCGAGCGCGTACGGCTCCCACGCGGTGAGCGCGGTGCCGAGACCGTCGCCGAACAGGCCCATCGTGCTCTTCGTCAACGCGGCGGTCAGTCCGTAGGCGGCGCCGGTCGTCAGCGAGAACAGGACGGCGCGTCGGGTTCCCGAGGTGCGGAATCCCGCGACGATGCCGAACACCACGAGGACCGCTGCGGGCGTTCCCCACACGAGCCAATTCGAGAGGTCACCGCGATCGACGCCACCCTCGGGTGCGCCGGCGCCGATGAACGCCACGAGTCCGAACGTCAGCGCGCCGGCGGCGAGCCAGTCGTTGCGACTCATCGGCCGGTTGAACCACCGGGCATCGATGAGCAACGCGAAGAGGAGCCCCGACGACAGCAGGGGCTGGACCACGATGAGGGAGCCGAGGCCCAGCGCGACCGCCTCGCACGCCGAACGCGCTCCAGTCGGCGGCGTAGCCGAGCAGCCACCGGGGCTGGCGGAGCAGGTGGAACATGAGCGACGGCCGCATCGCCTTGTTCTGGGGGGCCTCGGCCGCGGCCTTCTGCTGGAGCACCGCCGAGATCGCGTACAGGAGCGCCGCGGCGAGGGCGAGGGGGATCGCGGCTGCCATCTCCGACCACGGTACCGCCCGAGGCGATGTTCCCCCGCCCCGACGCTCCGGGCCGATCGGCCCGATCCCGACCGCATGACGGTAGAGTGAGCCCTCGTGCACACGGCCCGATCCGAGCCGACCGCAGGGGCGACGGGCGAAGCTCCCCCCGGTCAGCGGCGAGTCCTCATCGTGTCCGCCTCGATGGGCGCGGGCCACGACGGTGCCGCGCGCGAGTTGCAGGGGCGACTCGAGTCGATGGGCGACGAGGTCCGCATCATCGACTTCCTCGAGCTGCCCTACCTGAGGTTCGGGGCGTTCATGCGCTGGAGCTACGAAGCCCAGCTGCGGTTGGTCCCGTGGAGCTACGAGCTCATGTACCGGATGTGGTACCTCGCTCCGTTCATGTGGTACCCGCTGGTCTGGTTCGACACGTTCATCTCGCGGCGGCGGCTGCGCCAGGCGATCGAAGCGATGGATCCCGACGTGGTGGTGTCGACGTATCCACTCGCGTCGTTGGTGCTCGGGAACCTCCGGAAGAAGAACTGGCTCCGTGTTCCCGCGATCACCTACGTCACCGACTTCGGCGTCCACCCGCTGTGGACGCACCCGGGCATCGATCTCACGCTCACCGTCAGTCCGCCGTCGGCAGTGGTGGCCCGCGAGCGCACCGGTCGGCCGGCAGAGGCTCCCGGCCCGCTGGTGTCGGAGCGCTTCCGGGCCGACCTGCCCGACCGCGCCACGGCCCGCGCGGCGTTCGACCTCGGCGACGACGAACGGGTCGTGCTCGTGGTCGCGGGTTCATGGGGTGTAGGAGAGGTGGTCCGCACGGTCGAGGTGCTCGCCTCCTCCGACCGGTTCCACGTCGTCACCGTGTGCGGACGCGACGAGAAGCTCCGGGCGCGCCTCGAGGCCGCCGAGCTCGGGACGGTCATCGGGTGGACCGACGCGATGCCCACGCTGATGGCGGCATGCGACGCGCTCGTCGAGAACGCCGGCGGCCTGAGCTGCATGGAGGCCTATGCGGCCCGCCTCCCGGTCGTGTCGTTCCTGCCGATCGCCGGCCACGGCCGGGAGAACGCACAGTGGATGAACGACTACGGGTCGAACCGCTACGCCCAGACCAACGAAGAGCTGTTCGCCGCGCTCGAGGAGCTCACCGTCCCCGGCGGTGCGCGTGACCGACAGATCGCCCGGGCCCGCGCGTTGTTCGCCGGCGACGCGGCCCGCACGATCGACGCCGCAGCTCGACGCAGCGCCGAGGTCCCGGTGGTCGTGCCGTTCAAGGTCCCACACGCCCGTCGCCGCGTCGCCGGCGCGACCGCCGCAGCGATCATCGCTTACGGCGGACTCACGCTGGGTGCCCAGGCGGTGGCCGGTTTCGGAGTCGGGGTGGCCCGGGCGCCGAAGAACGCGCCCGACCAGGTCTACCTGGGAGTCCGCCTCGCGGCCGACGACCTCGCCGATCCCGCGGTGATCGACCAGCTCCGCGCCATGGACGTGACTGCGATCGTCGACGCCCACACCGCGCGGACGGCTCCCGGGAGACTGCGCGAGCTCGCCGAGGCCGGCGTCGACATCGGCAACGGCGGCTGGGGTCCCGGCCACGGAGCGACCTTGCGCTGGCGACGGGCCCAGGCCGACGTCGCCAAGTCGGCCGAGGTGTTGCGACGGGAAGCAGGTGTCGTGCCGAGCGAGTTCGCGCCGGGGCGGCGCTTCGACGCGTTCGATCAGCTGTGGTGCCGTCGACGACACCAGCGCATGGTCGCGGCCAACGACGAGTTCGATCCCGACACCCTGCCCGCAGAGCTCCGGGGCCGAAGGGTGTACGTCCTCGAAGGGCGCGACCACGATCCCGCCGACCTCGTGGCCGCGCTCGAGCGTCTCGACGAACGGCTGGAATCCGACGGTCTCCGTCCCACCCCCCTCGCCGAACTCACGTGACCACACGCCCGACATCCCGCAAGACGTCCCGCAGAACGTCCCCCAACGTTGGGCGCGTTTCGGTCCTATGAGGACCAGAACGCGCCCAACTGGCGGGGTTGGTGGCCGGCGCGGGGTTGGTGGCCGGGGCGGTGCGCTGCTCGCGGGGGTGGTCGTCGGGGCCGGGGTGATGCACGCGGCACCGGCGCTCACCGCGATCGGACCGCTGCGGCGGTACCTCCTCCCGCATCTCGCAGGGGTCGGACGTCGGGGCCACGTCGCGCTCACCTTCGACGACGGACCCGACCCGGCCTCGACTCCGGCGTTCCTCGAGGCGCTCGACGACCTCGGCTGGCACGCCACCTTCTTCATGCTCGGTGAGATGGTGCGGAAGGCGCCGGGGCTCGCGGCCGAGGTTGCCGCGGCAGGGCACGAGGTCGCGGTGCACGGTGAATCGCACCGGTCGATGCTCTGGCGAACCCCCTGGTCGGTCGTCGACGATGTCGAGCGCGGCCTCGCGGTGGTCGCCGATGCCACCGGAGTCGAGCCGCGCCACTTCCGACCCCCCTACGGGATGCTGTCGGGTGGGGCACTGCGAGCGGCGGCCCGATGCGACCTCGACACCGTCCTCTGGACCGCGTGGGGTCGCGACTGGCGACCCGAAGCGACGCCGCGGTCGGTCACCGACGACGTCGTGCGCGGCCACCTCGACGGCGGGACGGTGTTGCTCCACGATTCCGACTGCACCTCGGCGCCGGGCTCGTGGAACTCGGCCGTCGGCGCGCTGCCTGCGCTCGCCGACGAGTTCTCGGCCCGTGGATTGCAGGTCGGCACCCTCGCGACGCACTTCGCGGCCTGAGGCGGCTCCGACGCATCCGGCCAGTCGGCCAGTCGGCGAGTCGGTCAGCGGATGGTCAGCGTTGCAGCGGGAGGACGGCCGCGGCGGTCTCGCCGAGCTCGTCGGCCCAGTCGTCGGGCGCACCGAACGGGACGAGCACGAACTTGGAGAACCCGACCGCGAGGAACTCCTCGATGCGCGGCGCGAGCTTCGCGATCCCCTCGACCACGAGCTCGGCGGGATCGACGTCGGGGTTGCGGCTCGGCGAGGAGCTGCAACACGGAGTCGGGCACCGTGTCGCGCGTGTAGAAGATCATCGTGCCGTAGTGCTCGGGGTCGATCGACCGACCTGCGGCGTCGGCCGCGACTTCGATCGTCCCTCGTCCGGCTTCGCAGTCGGCGGGGGTCGCGAAGCTCGCGAGCCAGCCGTCGCCGAGGCGACCGACCCGTCGGAGCTCGCTCGGTGCCTTGCCGCCGAGCCACACGTCGAGCGGCTGTTGCGTCGGCTTCGGCATCACCCGCAGTGCTTCGTAATGGAACCGCGGGCCGTCGTGATCGACCGAGTCCTCGCTCCAGATGCGCCGGATCAATGGCAGCGCTTCGTCGAACCAGGGGGCCCGATCGGCGCGCGCCACGCCGAATGCCTGCTGCTCGGACCCGCTCGCGACCCCGAGCCCGAATGCGGGGAGCAGCCGACCGCCGGAGAGGACGTCGAGGCTCGCGAGCTCCTTGGCCAGGAGCGCCGGGTTGCGGCCGGGGAGCACCTGCACGCTGGTGCCGAGCTTGAGCTTTCGGGTCCGGCCCGCGGCGACGGCGAGCCCGATGATCGGATCCGGTGCCGGGCCACTCACCCGTTCGGAGAGCCAGAGCGAGTCGAATCCGTTGTGTTCGAGCCCGTCGACGAGCGCCGCGAAGCTCTCTGCTTCCCCGACGCTCTGCAGCGCGCCCAACCCGTACCCGACTCGGACCTTCATCCGAGGCGCCCCTTCTGGTTCGCTCCGTTGCGGCGCCTCGATCGCGCACCGGTTGCCGGCCCGCGCCGCGTGGCCGGCGCCTTCACTGCGCTCATCCAAGCTCGCGGAAGTGCTCGTACTTGCGGAGCTCGCGGCGGGCGATCTGCTGCTTGTGGACCTCGTCGGGACCGTCGACGAGATGCAGGGTGCGGGCGTGGGTGTACATGTCGGCGAGGGGCCAGTCCTGCGACACACCGGCCCCGCCGAAGAGCTGGATGGCGCGATCGATCACCTCGGTGGCCGTGCGGGCGGCGAGCACCTTGATCGCCGCGATCTCGAAGCGAGCGCCCTTGTTGCCGACGGTGTCCATCAACCACGCGGCCTTCATCGTCAGGAGGCGGGTGGTCTCGATCGCGATCCGACTCTCGGCGATCTGATCCTGCACGACGCCCTGCTCGGCGAGCGGCTTGCCGAACGGCGTGCGCATCCACGCCCGCATGCCCATCAGCTCGAGCGCCTTCTCGGCGAGACCGATCGCCCGCATGCAGTGGTGGATTCGACCGGGGCCGAGGCGGGCCTGCGCCATCGCGAAGCCGTTGCCCTCACCGCCGATCACGTTCGTGATCGGGACGCGCACGTCTTCGAAGAGCGTCTCGCAGTGGCCGCCACCGGCGTCGTGGCCGAACACCGACAAGGTCCGCACCACCTGGGCGCCCGGCGCGTCGAACGGCACGATGACCATCGAATGGCGGTGGTACGGGTCGGCGCCGGGATCCGACACACCCATCAGGATCGCGAACTTGCACCGACTCGACGCCGCGCCACTCGTCCACCACTTGTGTGCGTTGACCACGTAGTGGTCGCCGTCGCGCTCGATCCGCGACTGGATGTTCGTGGCATCGGAGCTCGCCACCCACGGCTCGGTCATCGCGAAGCAGGAGCGGATCTCGCCTTCGAGCAGCGGTACGAGCCATTCGTCCTGCTGCTCGGGCGTGCCGAACTCGGCGAGCAGCTCCATGTTGCCGGTGTCGGGCGCGGCGCAGTTCGTGGCCTCCGACGTGAGGAGGTTGCGGCCCATCAGCTCGCAGAGCGGGGCGTAGTCGACGTTCGACAGCCCGGCGCCGAAGGTGTCGTTGGGCATGAAGAGGTTCCACAACCCGCGGGCGCGGGCCTCGGTCTTGAGCTCCTCCATCACCGGGGGGTGGAAGTGCGAATCGCCTGATTCGCGCACCTGTTCGAAGTACACCGACGTGGCCGGTTCGACGGTGCTGTCGATGAAGTCCTGCAGCTCGCCGCGGAGCTCCTCGGCTCGTGGGCTGATCGAGAAGTCCATGTTCCCCCATGCTCGTCGGGCACCGACACCGGTGGTCGCACCCTACTTCCGGCCATCCTGGGTCATCCCGGGGCATCCACCGCCGGAACCGGCGTCGTAGTGGAATGGGGGGGTTCGGTGCAGACCGGGTGACGGACCCTGACGGCGGGAGCACGGTGACGGCAGAGCGGATCGGGCTGGTGCTCGCGTGGCTCGCGGGCTGGTCGCTCCTGTGGCGCGTCCCACGTCTGCTGGCGGCGCGGCCCACCGGCCGGCGGCCCACGATCTCGGTGATCGTCCCCGCCCGCAACGAAGGTACGACGCTGCCGACGCTGCTCTCGGGTCTGCTCGCGCAGGGCGAGCCCGCGAACGAGATCATCGTCGTCGACGACCACTCCGACGACGCCACCGCCGCCGTCGCCGCGGCAGCCGGGACGCGTGTCGTCCGGTCGGTCGCATCTCCCGCCGGGCTGGACGGGGAAGACGTGGGCCTGCTGGCAGGGCGCCGAAGCCGCCCGCGGGGAGCTCCTCGTGTTCCTCGACGCCGACACCGAACCCGGACCCGACCTCCTCGACCGTCTCGCGGCGGAGCACGCCCGAGGTGGGGGGCTGGTGTCGGTCGAGCCGTACCATCGGATGGAACGAGGCACCGAACGGCTGTCGGCGTTCTTCAACATCGTGTCGTGGATGGGGATCGGCGCGGCGTCGGCCCGTCGCCGTCGACGGGTGACTGGAGCCTTCGGACCGTGCCTCGCGATCGCGCGCACGGAGTACCGCTCCGTCGACGGGCACCGCGCGGTCCGGGGATCGGTGCTCGAAGACGTCGCCCTCGCCCGGCACTGCCGCGCGTCCGGCCTCGCGGTTCGCTGCTTCGGCGGACGCGGATCGGTGCAGTTCCGCATGTACCCCGACGGGGTCCGCCACCTGATCGAGGGGTGGAGCAAGAACATCGCCGCGGGCGCCGGGTCCACGCCGATCGTGCGCACGCTCCTGGTGTTCGCCTGGATCACCGCCACGATCACGGTCGCAACCGCGGCCCTCATGGGCTCGGCGGCCGTGGTCACGGGTGCGACCGGGCCGTCGTTCGTGGTCTGGGCTTTCTACGCCCTCTGGGTGGTGCAGCTCGGGGTGATGCTGCGGGCCCTCGGCAACTTCGGGGTCGGCTCGGTCGTGGGCTTCCCCGTCGGCGTGGGCGTGTTCGTGCTCATCTTCCTCCGCTCGATGTTCCTCACCGCGGTCCGCCGCCAGGTGGTCTGGAAGGGACGCTCGATCCCGGTGCGTCCGGGGCGACCCGCAGCCGACGAGGCACCGTGAGCGACCAGGGAATCTTCGCCGTGTCGCGTCCGTGGATGGTGGTCCTCGACGTGATGGTGTGGGCGGTGTGGGGCTTCGGCGTCGGGCTCTTCACCCACCGGCTCCCGGTGGACCGGCTCGACCACGACACCTGGCTCCTCCGGCTCCGCCCGGCCGAGCTCGACGCGTCGCTCTACGCCCGCCTCCGGGTGAAGCGATGGAAGGACCGGCTGCCCGAGGCGGGAACGTTCTTCGCCGGTGGGTTCTCCAAGCGCACGGTCGCGACCCGTGACCCCGTGTACCTCGAACGGTTCGTGGTCGAGACGCGCCGGGCCGAGGTCACCCACTGGTTGGTGATGGCGATCGCGCCGGTGTTCGTGCTGTGGAACCCGTGGTGGCTCGTCGCGATCATGTTCGTCTACGCGTTCGTGGCCAACGTCCCGTGCCTCCTGGTGCAGCGGTACAACCGGATGCGCCTGTACCGGGTGCTCGAGCGTCAGAAGCGTTCGACCCGCTCCACCTGACCCGTATTGCGTCAGACGGAGGTTGCGGCGTCGGCTTGGTGGAACGTGACCGCCGGGGCCTTCGCATCGAGCTCGGGTCGGTCGGCGAGCACGAGGCGCTGTGCTTCCTCGCGGTCGGCGTCGGTGAACGCGCGGGTCGAGCGGCACCACTCGACGAGGATCCGGTTCGGGTCGAGGGTGTAGAGCGACGTGCACCAGCCGTGGTCGATCTCCACGACGTCGTGACCGGCTTCGAGCCATCGGCGCCGTCGCTCGTCGAGGTCGGCCACCTCGGGGGCGTCGAACGCGACGTGGTTGACCCACGCCGGCAGGCCGAGGCCCGTGCTGATCGCCGGGTCGAAGTCGTTCGGCACCTCGGGGTCGTCGTGGAGGTCCCAGAACGCGATCATCCCATCGCCCGTGTCGTAGAAGACGTGCCGGGCCCAACCACCACCCGGGGTGGGTGCGGCCTCGACCTTGGCGAGCGTGAAGCCCATGACGTCGGTGTAGAACGCGTGGGTGGCCGGCAGGTCGCGGGTTGCGAGCGCAACGTGATGGAACGCCATGGCCGCAAGCGTACGCTCGGTCCCATGACGGGTGCATCGGACGCGGCAGGAATCGACGAGGGTTCGGTCGCGGCCGACCCGTTCGACCAGTTCGCCGAGTGGTACGCGGCTGCGGTCGACGCAACCGACGATCGGGCCGCGGCCATGACCGTGGCGACCGCCACCGCCGACGGAAGGCCCTCCGCCCGGGTGGTCCTCCTGCGGGGTGTCGACGCCCGGGGCTTCGTCTTCTACACGAACTACGAGTCGCGCAAGGCCGCCGACCTCGAGCAGAACCCACGCGGCCGCGTTGCTCTTCTACTGGCCGCAGCTCGACCGCCAGGTCCGGGTCGAAGGCGCGGTCGAGCCCGTCGATGCGGCCGAGTCCGACGCCTACTTCGCGGCGCGGCCCCGAGGTCACCGGATCGGCGCGTGGGCATCGCCGCAGAGCTGGCCGATCGCAAACCGCGCCGAGCTCGAGTCGCGGCTCGCCGCCGTGGAGGAGTCGTTCGCCGACGCAGGAGACGACGTGCCCCGACCGTCGTTCTGGGGTGGCTACCGGGTGGTCCCCGAGGTGTTCGAGTTCTGGGTGAACCGCACCGACCGGTTGCACGACCGCGTGCGCTACGTCGGCGACGCCGACGGCTCCTGGTCGCGCGACCGGCTCGCGCCCTGATCCCAGAGCACCTTCTCCGAGAGCGCGACGGTCACGACCAGGTACCCGAGCACCAGCATCCACACCAGGAGCGCGAACACGACCCCGATCGTGCCGTAGAGCGTCGACGATCGTTCGACCAGCGCGGGAACCGCGTAGCCGCCGACGAGCTTGAGGATCTCGAACCCGATCCCACCGATGACGGCCGCGGGGAGCATGCCGCGGATCGGGATGCGGCGGGCGGGAAGGATCCACGCGGTCCACAGGAACAGCAGCGTGTCGACTGCGAGGCCACCCACGATGCCGACGAGCACGAGTGTCCCGGAGCCGCTGACCAGTCCGGTGGCGCCGAAGCCGAGGACCGCGAGGACGCCGCCGCCGGCGAGCCAGCCCACGCCGACCAGCCGGCCACGCAGCGTCCCGCCGGGGATCCGCCACAGCTGGTTCCACGCATCGGTGATCGAGGCCGCCAGCCCGGTGCCGGTCCAGAGGAGGCCGACCACACCGATGATGCTCGACGCCACCTTCGTCCGCTGCGCGGTTCGGGTCGCGTCGGTGATGACCTTCGCCGCGTCGCCGGTCAGCCCGAGGGAGTTCACGACGCGCTCGGCGAACGCGGTCGCGTCGCCGACGAACAGGCCGACGACCGCGATGCACAGGACGAGGATCGGGAAGAGCGCGAGGAAGGCACGCATGCTGATCGCGGCCGCGAGGTTGCCGGCGCGGTCGGCGCTGAAGCCCCGTTGGAAGTCGCGTGCGAGCGCGAGTCCCCGAGCTGCCATCGGTCAGCGCGGGCCGAGGCGGGCGAACCAGGCGAGCGTGCGCGTCCACGCGTCGGCCGCCGCGTCGGGTGCGTACGCCGGCCGGAGGTCGCAGAAGAACCCGTGTTCGGCGTCGGCGTACCGCACGATCTCGGTGTCGACGGGCGCTTCGACGAGCGCGGCGCGGAGTGCCTCGACGTCGTCGACGGGGATCGAGCCGTCCTGGTCGCCGAACAGGCCGAGCCACGGGGTCGTGAGCGTGGGGGCCGCTCCGACGAGGGCGGGGAACTGCGGGAACCGCGCCGTCACGATGCCACCGCCGTAGAAACCGACCGCGGCACCCAGCGTGCGGCGGGCCGCGACGAGGAACGAGACGCGACCACCCATGCAGAACCCCACGATCCCCGAGCGGTGCACCGCGATCCCGTTGGCGGCGAGGTGCGCGAGCGCCGCATCGACGTCGGCGAGCATCATCTCGTCGGACAGCGCTGCCATCGCCGGGATCACGGCGGCGAAGTCGTCGTACGAGAAGGGCCCGGGTTCCTCGCTGCGGTGGAACAACTCCGGCGCGACGGCCAGGTACCCGTCGGTCGCGAGCCGGCGGGCCACGTCTTCCATGTGGGCGTTGAGCCCGAAAGCCTCCTGCACCACGACGATCCCGCCGCGGGGCGCTCCGTCGGGCGTGGCGCAGAACGCGCGCATCGGGCCGTCGGGGGTGCTGAGCTCGAGCATCTCGGTGGCCACGAATCGCAGACTACGAGACGGATCGGCTCCGGCCGACTAGAACGGGCCGGTGACGACCGGCGCCTGGGTGTTCCTCGTACTCGCCGGGTGTTTCGCGGTCGGCAACTGGGTCTCGCGGATCCACCCGCCACCGCCCGGCTCGATCTCGCGGCTCGAGTACGTGTGCAAGCCCGGCGACGATGCTCGCGCTGATCGCGGTCGCGCTGCTCGTCGATCCCACCCATCCCGACGAACGCTGCGTGGTTCGTGGCCGCCCTCGCGCTCTCGCTCGCGGGCGACATCTTCCTGATGCTCCCCGACGACCGGTTCGTCGCGGGCCTGGCCTCGTTCCTGCTCGCGCACGTGGCCTACGTGGTGGGACTGAACCTCCACACCGACGGCAACTGGTGGTGGGCGGTCCCGGTGATCGTCGTCGTCGGCATCCTGGGCGTGCGCCTCGTGCGCGGGATCCGACGCAGTGGCGAATCCGAACTGGTCGCGCCGGTGGTGGTCTACGTGCTGGTGATCGCGGCGATGGGGATCAGCGCGCTCGCGAGCGGGAACCGCTGGGCCGCCGTGGGCGCGGTCCTGTTCATGGGTTCCGATGCGCTCATCGGCGAGACGCAGTTCGTGCGCCCGGCTGCGTGGGCGCCGGTCGCGATCATGGTCACCTACCACCTCGGTCAGGCCGGACTGGTGCTGTCACTGGTCTGGTCCTGAGCCGGGCCGGTTCGAGCGAGCAGAGGAACTGCGAATGCGACGATCGATCGACGACGCCCGCGACGATCACCCCGCCGACGACGAGGAGCGCCCCGGCGCGTCGTGGGCAGTCGCCCTCGAAGACGCGTGCGAGGGCTGCGGCGACGGCGAGCTCCGGGTGGTGCTGACCCTCGAGGAGGTCGGTCGCCCGGGCCTCGGGGTGGTCGCGCACCTCGCACCCGACACCGCCCGCCGCCTCCGTGCCGCGCTCGCCGCCGCCCTCAAGGAAATCGGGCAACCACCCGGGGTCTAGAGGAGGAGCGGGGCGGTGGCGGGGGTGGCGGGGTCGGAGATGCTCTGGCGGTAGGCCGCGACCTGCTCGACGGAGATCATCGCGATGCGGTGCTCCTGCGCGAAGAGCTCGAGGAACGGGCAGCCGAGCGGGCGAGCCGTCGTCGTGGAGCACCTCGCAGATGACGGCGATCGGCGGGAGGCCGGCGAGGCGGGCGAGGTCGACCGCCGCTTCGGTGTGACCGCGACGTTCGAGGACACCACCGGGCCGGGCCCGCAGCGGGAACACGTGACCGGGCCGAACCAGGTCGGAGGGGCGGGTCGACGGGTCGAGGATCGACCGGATCGTGGTGGCACGGTCGGCGGCGCCGATCCCGCTCCCCGCATCGAGGTGGTCGATCGTGACGCTGAAGGCGGTGTCGCACCCGGCCTGGCCGGGCGGGATCATCGGCGGGATCTCGAGCTCGTCGAGACGGGCCTGGTCGCAGGGCATGCACACCAGCCCCCGGGCCCAGCGCAGCATGAAGTTGATGGCCTCGGGCGTGACCCAGCTCGCGGCCATCGTGAGGTCACCCTCGTTCTCGCGGTCTTCGTCGTCGACGACGAGCACCATCTCGCCCCGGCGGATCCGTCGGAGTGCTTCGTCGATGTCGGCAAGGTTGACGCTCATGCTGGTGGTTCCTCCTGATGGGAGCAGGTCGCGATCATGGGCGCGCCACGGGGCCCGCGGCGGGGATGGTGACGACCATCCGGCAACCGTGGGGCTCGCGACGTTCGGGATGGATCTCGCCGCCGTGGAGCTCCACGATCCACTGGGCGATGGCGAGGCCGAGTCCGGCCCCACCGTCCTTGGTCGCCCGGGCGGAGTCGGAACGGTAGAACCGTTCGAACACCCGGGTGGCTTCGTCGTCGGGGATGCCCGGCCCGTCGTCGAGGACCTCGATGCGCACCCCGCGGGGTCCGCGTCGGGCCCGGACTCGCACGGCGCCACCCTCGGGGGAGTGGCGCACCGCGTTCTCGAGCAGGTTCGCGACGACCTGGTGGACCCGCTCGGGGTCGCCGTCGGCCGCGAGGGAGTTCGGTTCGACCTGCACCGTCATCTCGACGTCGGGAGCGTGCAGCTTCGACTCACGGACCGCGTGGACGAGCACGGGTTCGATCGCGAACTCCTGCCGGTCGAGAGGCACGGCCCCCGACTCGAGCCGCGAGAGGTCGAGGAGCTGGGTCACGAGCCGACCGAGCCGGACGACCTGGGCGAGCATGGTGTCGAGCGTGTCGGGGTCGGCGGCCTCGACCCCGTCGACGAGGTTCTCGAGGCGGGCCTGCAGCGCGGTGATCGGAGTCCGCAGCTCGTGGCTCACGTTCGCGACCAGATCGCGGCGCATGCGGTCGGTGGCCTCGAGCTCGGCGGCCATCTGGTTGAACGACCGGGCGAGGGTTGCGACCTCGTCCTTCGACGTGACGTTCACGCGCTGCGAGTAGTCGCCCCGGGCCATCGCCTCGGTCGCGTCGGCCATCTCGGTGAGCGGCGTGGTGATGCCGTGGGCGAGGAACCGGACCATCGTGAGCGCGATGAGCCCGGCGATCACGCCGCTGATCGAGGGCCAGAAGCCGAAGTAGATCCCGGTGTAGAAGACGACGACCGTGACCGCGATCGCGACGACGACGAGCGCGCCGATGCGGAGCTTGATCGACGAGAACCGGTTCAGCGGCTGGATCAGGTCGTGGCGGCTGACGGTACGGACCCGGCTGAAGCGACTCATGCGGGCCCGATCCCCGAGAGGTCGTCGGCCTCGCCCTCGGCGATCGCGTAGCCGACCCCGTGGACGGTGCGGACGATGTCGGAACCGAGCTTGCGGCGCAGGGCGCGGATGTGCGAGTCGACGGTCCGCCCGCTCGACACCATCGGCTCGCCCCACACCTCGGCGAGCAGCTCCTCGCGGGTGCGGACCGTGCCGGGTCGTGCCGCGAGGAACCGGAGCAGGTCGAACTCGGTCGGGGTGAGGTGGATGACGTCGTCGTTGCGGGTGACGACCCGGCGCGCCGGATCGATGGTCACGCCTCCGAGCTCCTGGACGTCGAGCGCACGGTCGCCGTCGAGCGGCGCGCCCTGTTCGATCTCGGCCCGGGCCCGATCGACCCGGCGCAGGATCGCGTGCACCCGGGCGACGAGCTCGCGGGAGCTGAACGGCTTGGTGAGGTAGTCGTCGGCGCCGACGGTGAACCCGAGCACCAGGTCGGCTTCGGAGTCGCGGGCCGTGAGCATGAGCACCGGCACCGACCGATCGGCCTGGATCCGTTCGCAGACCTCGAGCCCGTCGAGGCCCGGGAGCATCAGGTCGAGCACGACCAGGTCGGGCCGGATCCGGTGGCAGGCCTCCACCCCGGCGGGTCCGTCGCCGGCGATCTCGACCGCGAAGCCCTCGCTGCGGAGACGGGCCGCGACAGCCTGCGCGATCGACGCTTCGTCCTCGATGACGAGGACGGTCCGGGATGGCTTCACTGCAACGACTGCGACCACACCGTCAGGATACGGAAGGTGGTGTCACCGAGTCCCCCTCGGTACGTGGAGATCCTGTGCAGAAGCTGACTGGGCCCGGGGCCGGAACGGGTGGCGGGCCGCCGCCTGATCAGGAGCTCCCGACCCAATCGCCGGCGAGTTGGGTGGAAGGAGTGGTTTGCACCGTTCCGCCAGCCCGGAGCTCCACCACGGCCGGCACGGGATCCGGGTCGGAGAAGAGGGCGGCGTCGGAGTAGTCGGCGGTGCGCCCCGTGCCGTCGGTCACCCAGTAGCTGGCTTCGAGCGCGATCCCGTTGTTGTCGGAGAAGTACACCGAGCGGATGAAGCCGTGGTCGACGACGTCGGTGATCTCGCAGTCGGCCTCGAGGAGCCGCTTGCGCAGGGTCAGCAGGGCCTCTTCGTCGGGCAGGTTGAACGACAGGTGGTCGAACTGGCCCGCGATCGGGTCGGGGATCCCGGCCGGCTTCTCGAAGTGCGGCGCGTCGGCCCACTCGAAGAAGGCGAGGGTGTTGCCGGGGCCGATCTCGAAGAAGTAGTGCCGCATCGGGCCCGGCCATCGTGGTCGCGACGAGCCGCATGCCGAGCACACCCTCGTAGAACCGGACGGTGGCGTCCATGTCGGCGGTGACGAGCGCCAGGTGGTTGATGCCGCGCCAGTGGGGGACCTCGGTCATCGGACTCTCCTCTCGGAACGTGGCCTCAGTCTAGGAACCGTCGCGCGCGGGCCCGGATTCCCGCGCGTTGCTTCCGATCTGCAGCGATCTGGTCGACGACCTTGAGGCCGGGGATCCCGGTGACGCCACCGCCACCGTGGGTCGCGGAGCTCGCCTGGTAGAGGTTGCGGATCGGGGTGCGGTAGTCGGCGTAGCCGGGGGCCGGGCGGAGGTGGAACAGCTGCGACGGTGTGAGCTCGCCGTGGAAGATGTTGCCGCCGATCAGGCCGTAGGTGTGCTCCATCGCGTGCGGTCCGATCACCTGGCGGTGCAGGATCGAGTCGGTGAAGCCCGGCGCGACCGCATCGACCGCGGCGATCACCCGGTCGGCGTAGACATCGAGGTCGGCGGTGTGCGGCTCCTCGTTCCACGTGTGCGGCACCCATTGCGTGAACATCGACACGACGTGCTTGCCCTCGGGCGCGAGGGTCGGGTCGAACACCGATGGGATGCAGATGTCGGCGAACGGCGCGGCGGCCGGCCGGCCCGCCACGGCATCCTGGAACGCGTGCTCGACGTGGTCGAGCGACGGTGCGAGCACGATCGTGCCCCCGTGGACCTCGGGATCGAACCCGGGGCGCGCGGTGAACTCGGGCAGGCGGTCGACGGCGACGTTCACCTTCACCGTGCCGCTACGCGTCTTCCAGCGTTCGGATGTCGGCGACGAAGTCGTCGGGGAGCTGCGACGCGGGGAGCTGATCGAGGAAGGTGATCTTCGGGTGGGTCGTCGCGATCACGATGTCGCCGAGCACCTCCTCGCCGGTCGAGGTGACGACACCACGCGCCGCACCGTCGACGACGATGATCTGATCCACGTCGACGTCGGTGCGCACCGTGGCGCCGAACGATTCGGCTGCGTCGCGCAGCGCGCGCGTCACCGAGCCCATCCCGCCCTCGGGGAAGCCCCACGCGCCGAGCTCCCGATCTCCGTGTCCGGCGCTGCCACCGGTGTCGGCGCCGACGCTGTCGCCGATCTGGTGGTGGGCCATCACGTAGGCGGTCCCGGGTGAGCGCGGTCCGGCCCACGTGCCGATCACGCCGCTGACCGCGAGCACGCCGCGCATGGCGTCGGACTCGAAGGTGTCTTCGAGGAGGTCGGCGATGCTCATCGTGAACAGGCGCGTCACGTCGGCGATGGCGCGGGGGCTCCACCGGCGGGCCGTCCAGCCGAGCCGGGCCTGGTCGAGCAGGTCGGCCGGACGGTGCGACCCGAGGTTCGGCGGGGTCTCGGTGAGCAGCGGGGCGAGGAGGGCTGCGACCTCGCCGAGCCACGCTTCCCAGCGGTCGTAGGCATCGGCGTCGCGGGCGGAGAACTGGGCGATCTGCTCCCGCCGACGGGCCGGGTCGCCGGGCAGCGCGAGCGCGCGACCGTCGGAGCGGGGCGCGAAGTACGGACCCTGGGGGTAGACGCGGTAGCCGTGCTTCGCGAGTTGGAGCTCGCGCTGGATCTGCGGAGGCATGAGGCTGACGACGTACGAGAGCGCGGTGACCTTGTACGTCGGGACCCCACGGCTGCTCGGTGATCGCGGCTCCGCCCACCGTGTCGCGACGTTCGAGCACGGTGACGCGTGCCCCTCGCTTCGCAAGGAGCCCTGCCGCCACGAGCCCGTTGTGGCCGCCTCCGATGACGACGACGTCGAGCGGCTCGGCCGTGCTCCCGGCCCGGGTCACAGGGTGATGGCGGCGCCGGGCGACGGGAGGCCGAGCCGCTGCGCGAGGAGTTGGGTGACGATGTTGTTCGTCTCGAGGTCGGTGTCGGGCGGGAGTACCTCGAACTCGATCATCATCTGCGCGATCCGCATCATGACGACCGCGAAGCGGAAGCCGGCGAACACGCCGTAGTAGTCGGCCGCGTCGCCGCTGAGACCGGTCGCCTCCTCCCAGCGACGGATCGTGTCGGGGTAGGTCGGGAACCCCTCGAGTCGGTCGACGCTGATGCCCTCGGTCCAGTGGCGGTCGAGGAAGATCCACCAGGCGACGTCCTGCACCGGGTTCCCGAGGGTGACCATCTCCCAGTCGATCACCGACACGCACTCGAAGTCGCGGAAGATCTGGTTGCTGATGCGGGAGTCACCCCAACAGAGCCGCAGCGGTTCCGGTTCCGAGGGCCGGTTGGCCAGGAGCCAGTCCCATGCAGCCTCGGCGACGGGTTGCGGGCGCCCGCACGCAGCCCACTCGAAGTACCGCTCGTAGTACCCGAGCTGCTGGCCGAGACCCGCGGGCCCGAACTCCGTCTTGTCGACCAGTGCGGTGAGCCCGAGGCCGTCGAGGTCGTCGACGCGGTGCACCCGCGCCATCGCGTCGATGCCGCTGTTCCACAGCTGCGCGCGCTGCGCGGGTTGCGCGTCGACGAGGAACCCTTCCGTCGTGAACGGCGGACTGTCCGACGGGATCTCGCCGTGGACCCGCCGCATGAGGAAGAACGGCTCTCCGAGCACCGACGGATCCTCCTCGAGCCAGAACACCTCGGGGACGGGCACGTCGGTCTGCGCGCCGAGGATCCGCATCACGTGGTACTGCAGCGCGACGTCGACCTCGGGGAACACCAGGTAGCCCGACGGCTTGATCCGGGCGACGAACTCGGTCGTGGTTGCGTCGCCGCCCTCGGTCCACGTCGCGTCGAAGAGGAGCGTGTCGTTGGAGAAGCCCGTCCCCGCCGGAGCCACCAGCGGACCGAGCGTCAGGTCGCGGGCATCGGGGACCTTGCCGGCCAGCCAGTCGGTGAGCGTCCGACGGGTCGCCTCCAGATCGCGCTGCGCGGGGATCGGCATCTCAGAGTGCTCCCATGTCACGAGCCTTGCAGGTCGGGCCCAGGCTCTGCGTGGTCCCGCTCCGGAAACTCGACCGCAGCGGTCGGGTCGACGGCGAGGCGGACGGAGTCGCCGGGCGCAGGGACGTCGTCGCCCGTCGCGGCGACCTCGTATCGGACGCCGTCGGCCCCCGACACGGTGAGGAGGAAGTGGTCACGGCGAAAGGTTCGGGCGACGACGGTGCCCGGAATAGGGCCGTCGGGGTCGACGCGGAGGCCGTCGGGTCGGGTGAGGATCCGGCGGCCACCGGTCGTCACGGTGTTGACGAAGCCGAGGAACCGCGCGGTGAACTCGGTCCCCGGGTGCTGCCACACCTGCTCGGGGAGGCCGTCCCGCTCGATGCGCCCGTTCCGCATGATGACCACGCGGTCGGCGACCGCGAAGGCTTCGTCGTGATCGTGGGTCACGAACACCGCGGTGAGTCCCAGCTCGACGAAGAGGGTTCGCAGCTCCACCATGAGGCGGTCGCGCAGCTCCCGGTCGAGCGACCCGAGCGGTTCGTCGAGCATGAGCAGGCGCGGCTCCGGCGCGAGGGCACGCGCGAGCGCGACCCGCTGTTGCTCGCCTCCGGACAGCTCGTGCACCCGGCGGCGTTCGAACCCGGCCAGACCGACCCGACCCAGTGCCGCAGCCGCCCGCTGCTCGACCTCGGCGCGCGGCCGTCGTTGCATGCGCAGGCCGAAGCCGACGTTGTCGATCACGTTGCGATGGGGGAAGAGGGCGTGATCCTGGAACATCAGCCCGAACCGTCGTCGGTGGGCGGGAACCTGCGTGAGGTCGTCGTCGGACCAGGTAACGGTGCCCGCGGCCGAGGGTTCGAGACCGGCGACGACCCGGAGCAGGGTGCTCTTCCCGCTCCCGCTCGGGCCGAGCACGCTCACCACCGACCCCGCGACGACGTCGAGATCAACCCCATCGAGCGCGACGACGTCGCCGTACGCCATCGTGAGGCCGCGGGTCCGGAGCCCCGGTGTCGCCACGATCCGCTCGCTCACCGTTCACCGGTCCCGGGGGCGTGGAACCGTTCGATGAGCAGCACCGCCGTCGCCGTGAGCGCCATGAGGATCACGCTGGCGGCCATCGCGGCCCCGAAGGTGGTCGTGCCGGGTCGGCCGAGCAGGCGGTAGATCACCACCGGCAGGGTGGGCCGGTCCGGGCGGGCGATGAACGCGGTCGCGCCGAACTCGCCGAGCGAGATCGCGAACGCGAAGCCCGCCGCGACCGCGACGGCTCGGGCACCGATGCGCAGGTCGACCTCGCGCCACACCCGGGTCGGCGGTGCCCCGAGCACCGCGGCCGCATCGCGCAACCGGGGGTCGATCGAGCGGAGCACCGGTGTCATCGTGCGGATCACGAACGGTGTGGCCACGAGCGCGTGCGCGATCGGCACCAGCCACCACGACGTCCGCAGGTCGAGGGGTGGCGCATCGAGCGCGATGAGGAACCCGAACCCGACGGTGACCGCCGAGACGCCCAGCGGCAGGGCGAGCAGCCCGTCGAGCCCGCGCGCGAACCGGCCGCCATGACGTTCCCGGGAGACGATCACCACGGCCGCGATCCCGCCGATCACCAGCGCGATCACCGTGGCGACGACCGCGTAGCTCAACGAGTTCCGGATGGCCTCGGCGGGCGCGACGAGGAACGTGCTCCCCGTGCCCACGTCGCCGAGCGCGCGGTAGAAGCCGAAGCTGGGCCCGCCGGGGGTGGCGAACGACCGTTGGACGAGCACCGCGATCGGCAGTGCGAGGAGCACCGCCATCAGCGCGAGGTTGCCGACGACGAACGCGGTCGGGCCGACACCGTGGGGTCGACGACCGGTCGTGGTTGCCGGCCGGAGTCCGAGTGCGACCGCGTGGCGGCCCCGGGCCAGGCCGCCGATCCCGAGCAGGACCACGACGGCGGCGAGCTGGATGATCGACAGCGCGGCCGCGACGCGGAGATCGAGCAACAGTGCGGTCTGGCGGTAGATCTCCGTCTCGAGGGTGGCGAAGCGCGGCCCACCGAGCACGAGGATCACCCCGAAGCTGGTGAACGTGAAGAGGAACACGATCGCGGCCGCGGCCGCGATCGCGGGCCGGAGCGCCGGCAGCGTCACGTGGAGGAACACCCGGGTCCGGCTCGCGCCGAGGGTGCGGGCAGCCTCCTCGCGCCGCGGATCGAGGTGCGACCAGAGGCCGCCGACCGTCCGGACCACGACCGCGTAGTTGAAGAACACGTGGGCCAGGAGGATCGCCCAGACGGTGCCGTCGATCCCCAGGAACGCGAGCGGTCCACCGGGGCCGAGGAGCGCGAGGAACGCCGACCCGACGACCACCGTCGGCAGCACGAACGGCACGATGATCGCCGCGTGCAGGAACCGTCGGCCGGGGAAGTCGTACCGGGCGAAGAGGCACGCGCCCGGGAGACCGATCGCGAGGGTCAGGGTCGTCGACGCGACGGCCTGCCAGACCGTGAACCACGCGACCCCCCGGATGCCGCCGTCTCCGACGACGTCGCTGACCGCACCGAGATCCAGCGATCCGTGCGACCACAATCCGCGACCCAGGATCGTCCCGACGGGGTAGAGGAAGAAGATCCCCAGGAACGCGAGCGGGACGAGGGCGAGCAGGAGCCACCACCCGGCCGAGGCCCGTCGGGTCAGCGGTCGTCGGGTCAGCGGAGGACCGTGTCGGTCCACTGGTCGATCCAGGTGGCGCGGTTGCGTGCGATGCGGGCCGGCGCGATCTCGAAGGGATCCGTGGGAACGGGCGCGTAGCGGGCCCACGACTCCGGCACCGTCACGCCCTCGCGCACCGGGTACACGTACATCTGGTCGGGAACTCCGGCCTGGAACCGCGCCGACAGCATCCAGTCGACGAGCGCCCGGGCGAGCTTCGGGTGCTCCGCACCGCGCAGCACCCCCGCGAACTCGACCTGGCGGAAACAGGTGTCGAGCACCGCGGCCGTCGGGGCTTCGGCCGGCGTCCCCTCGGTCACGCCGGCCGGCGGGCTCGACGCGTACGACACGACGAGCGGGAAGGTGCCACCCTGGCCACCGCCTGCGAAGTCGCTGAAGTACGCCTGTTCCCACCCGTCGTCGACCTTGACGCCGTTGTCTCGGAGTTTCGTCCAGTAGTCGCGCCAATCGTCGCCGTACTTCGCGACGGTGGCGAGGAGGAACGCGAGCCCGGGTGAGCTGCTCGCGGCGTTCTCGACGACGAGCATCCCTTCGTAGGCCGGCTGCACGAGGTCGTCGAGCGAGGCGGGGGCCGGGATCCCTCGATCGGCGAGGGCGGCGCGGTCGTAGTTGACGCACACGTCGCCGAAGTCGATCGGGGTCAGCTCGTGGGTCGGGTCGAGCTGGTACTCCGCGGGAACCGAGTCGAGGCCGGCCGGTTCGTACGGCTCGAACACGTTCGCGTCGGTGGCGCGGGACAGAAAGGTGTTGTCGACCCCGAACATGGCGTCGCCGAGCGGCTCACCCTTGGTGAGGACGACCTGGTTGAGCGCGCTCGCGGCGTCGCCCGACTTCAGGATCTTCACGTCGACGTCGTGGGCCCGTTCGAACGCCGCGAGGTCGGACTTCGCGACGGCGAAGGAGTCGTGGGTCACGAGCGTGACCGTGCGTGCGCTGCTCGAGTCGGAGCTGCTGCACGCGACCAACGCGGTTCCGGCGAGCACCGCCGCGAGGGTGAGGCTGAGGAATCGCTGCATATCAGGGTTGCTCCGGGATCGCGTCGGGACGCACCACGAGGAGCACGCCGTCGGTCAGGGCGACGCGTGCCGTCGGCGCGTCGAACTCGTTGCTGACTCCCCGGCTCGTTCCGGGGCGCAGGTCCTCGCCGTGGAGTGCCCACCGCAGACCGTGGGTGGTCACGGCGCGTGCTGGTCCACCGAGCGGCAGCAACGACACGAGCTCGCCTGGCGTGCCGGTGAACTCGGTCGCATCGCGCACGACCGTCGCGACCGCCGTGCCGGCGCGGGCCTCGATCTCGAGGTCGGCGAACTCCGGGGAGGCGAGGAGCAGCGCGTTGGCGAGGAAGTGATCGAGCCGCCCACCGCCCACCCCGACGACCACGATCCGTCGCGCGCCCCGGTTCCGTGCGGCGGCGAGCGCGAGTTCGAGATCGGTCGCGTCCTTGTCGGACGGGTGGCGCTCCACGGCGCTGCCGGCGGCGACCGCGGCTTCGAGGTCGCGCGGGCTCGACCGAGTCGAGGTCGCCGACGACCACGTCGACCACGAGTCCCGCGGCGACCGCGTGTCGGAGACCGGAATCGGCCGCGACGAGGATCGAACCGGTCGGGAGATCAGCGAGGGTCCCGCGGGCGGGCGCGTCACCACCGGCGAAGATCACCGCCGTCGTGTCGCGTTCGGTGCCCATCGGTTCCTCCCTGCGCCGGCATGATCCGGATCAGGTTCGAACGGTCGGTGGCTGCGTGCCACCCTCTCAGCCCGGCGCACCGGACTCCCGTGTGAACGTGCGTACGAAACCGAGGGTAGCGCGAGGCCGGAGAAGCAGCGGAGCCGGCGGACAGTGGTTGCGGCTGTGGCACGGGTGGGCGGTCGAGCCGGCGGAGCGGATTCGACCGTCAGCCGGAGAGCGGTGTCGGCGGACAGTGGTTGCGGCGTCAGGGTGGGCGGTCGAGCCGGCGGAGCGGATTCGACCGTCAGGCCGGAGAAGCAGCGGTGCCGGCGGACAGTGGTTGCGGCTGTGGCACGGGTGGGCGGTCGAGCCGGCGGAGCGGATTCGACCGTCAGGGCGCGAGAGTCTCGAAGGCTTGGAGGGTGGCGGCGACCAGGACCCGGATGCCCACCTCGATGGCCCCCTCGTCGACGTCGAACGTCCCGGCGTGCAGGTCGAGCCGCGGACCGTGGCTGCTCGGATCGTGCACGCCGAGGCGCACGTACGAACCCGGGACCTGTTCGAGGTACCAGGCGAAGTCGTCGGCGCCCGCGCTCTGTTCCATGACGACCACGGCCTCGGTGCCGACGACCGACCGGGCCCCCGCCGCGAAGACCTCGGTCATCGCCGGGTCGTTCACCACCGGAGGGACGCCGCGTTGGTGGTCGAGTTCGACGCTCGCGCCGGTGGGTCCGACGAGCTCGTCGAGCGCGGCGACGAGCGCTTCCGGAGCCCGGGCCCACGCGTCGCGGTCACGCGACCGGACCGTCCCGCGCAGCATCGCAGTCGTTGGAATCACGTTGGCCGCGTCGCCGGCGGCGATCGCGCCGAAGACGAGGTTGAGGTCGCCGACCCGTTCCCGCAGTAGCCCGGGCAGCTCGCTCACGATCCGGGCCGCGACGGTGACGAGGTCGACCGTCTGTTGCGGACGGGCGGTGTGGCCGCCGGGTCCGTGGACGGTGATCTCGACGAGGTCGGCCGCCGAGGTGATCGCACCCGGTCGCACGCCGATCACGCCGCTGTCGAGCCGGGGGTCGCAGTGGTAGCCGAAGCACGCGCCGACTCCGGCGAGACCTCCGTCGGCGATCACGTCGCGGGCACCACCGCGGGCCGACTCCTCCGCGGGTTGGAACACCAGCCGGACCCGGCCCGGCACACCTGCCGCCGTCCGCCCGAGTTGCGTGAGCGCGAGTCCAGCGCCGAGGACCACCGTCGTGTGCACGTCGTGTCCGCACGCGTGGGCGACGCCCTCGACCTGGGAGCGGTACGGGACGTCCTTGTCGTCATGCATCGCGAGCGCGTCGAGATCGGCCCGCAGCGCGACCATCGGCCCGGCGGCGGGCCCGGCGTCGAGATCACACAGCACACCGGTCCCCCGGGTGAGGACCCGCGGCTGGAGGCCGGCGACTTGGAGGCGGCTGCTCACCGCCGCGGTCGTTGCATGCTCCTCTCCACTCACCTCCGGGTGAGAGTGCAGCTGGCGGCGGAACGCGACCAGCTCCTCGAGGTGCGCGGCGAAGAACTCGTCGAGGAAGTGCTCGAGGGACTCGTCGGTCACGGTCGCTCCGGTTGGTCGGATTCGAACTCGGCCACCAGATGGTGGACGACATCGGCGAGACCGCCACCGCGGGCGACGACGCCCCGTTGCCGTAGGTAGCTCGGTCCGGTCTCGAGGATCGACGCGACACCGGAAAGCTCGGTCGCGCAGTCGAGCTCGACGGCCACCGGTTCGAGCTCCGCGACGACCGCAGCCACCAGCTCGCGAGTCGGCGCGCGCGTCCCGGCTTCGTCGACGATGAGGTCGGCGTCGATTCCGTATCGGGCCGCGAGCCACTTGTTCTGTCGCATCACCCAGTCGCGTGGGACCGGCAGGTCGTCGCCGGAGTCGAGCCGTTGGTCGAACCAGGTGACGAGGCACTGCGCGAGCGCCGCGAGTGCGGTCGTCTCACGCAGTGTCGGCGCCGCGTCGCAGATGCGCAGCTCGACGGTGCCGAAGTCGGGGTGGGGACGGATGTCCCACCAGACCTCGCGGATCGACTTGATCGCCTCGGCGTGGACCAGCGTGTGCATGAACCGTTCGAAGTCGTCCCAGTCGTCGAGGTGTGGGGGTAGCCCGGCGGTGGGCAGTCCCTCGAACACCTTCGAACGGGCCGACGCGAGCCCGGTGTCGTGGGCTTCCCAGTACGGGCTCGACGCCGAGAGCGCGAGGAAGATCGGGAGGTACAGGGTGAGCGCATTGGCGATGGCGATGGCCTTCGCACCCGAACGGATCCCGACGTGCACGTGCATGCCGAAGATCTGGAGGCGCTGGGCCGGCCACTGCATGTCGTCGAGCAGCGCGGCGTACCGCGGCGAGGGGCTCACGGTCTGGTCGTGCCAGCTCGAGAGCGGATGGGTTCCGGCCGAGAGCAAGGCCAGACCGTGTCGACCGGCGACTGCGGTCAACTCGTCGATCGTGCCGGCGAGGTCGGCGCGCGCTTCCTCGACCGTGTCGCAGATGCCGGTGATCACCTCGACCGTGCACTCGAGCAGCTCGTGCTTGGCTTTCGGGTGCGCGCCGCCCGGATGTCCCCGACCCATCTCGGCGAGCAGCTGCGAACCTGCGCTCGCGAGCTCACCAGTGGAGCGGTCGACGACCATGAGCTCCATCTCGATGCCCAGTGTGGACCGCGCCGAGGAGTGGAAGGGGATCCGCACGTCAGCCTGCCAGCGCACGCACGGCGTCGGCCTGCCAGGGGTTCTCCGGCCACCCCCGTTTGCTCCGGGCCCGTTGCACCCGGTGCAGCCACTCGACGACCGTCTCGGGGTCGTGACCGAGGCGCACGAGCGCCCCGCCGACGACGGTGCCGGTACGACCCCGGCCGGCGTGGCAGTGCACGAGCACGCCCTCACCCGCGGTGAGCGCGTCGACGACGATGTCGACCGCGGCCTCGACCTGGAAGAGCTCGACGTCGGGGTTACTGGGCCCCGATACGTACTGGTCCTGCAACTCGAACGCGTGCGACTCGAGCGGGTGGGGGTCGTAGCGGGCCGCGCTGTCGGTGAGGCACACGACGTGACGGAACCCCTCGGCGTGCAGCAGGTCCCAGTCGGCGCGGTGGGGATACGCCATCCCCGCGAGCGGGGCGGGTTCGCGCGCCGCCCACCACAGCTCGGCCGGGACTGCGAGATGGCCGATGAACCCCGGCGTGCTCCCGGGCGCGGCGAGCCGCGGCGCCGTCATCGCGAGTGGGCGAAGAGTTCCTCGACCGGACCGAGGTCGTAGGGGGCGCCGACCATCACGATCAGGTGCGTGGCCCCGGCGTCGAGGTACGCCTGCCAGTCGCCGATCTCGTCGGGCTGGATCGCGACCGTCCGTTCGATCCCGGCGGGGTCGGTACCGACCTTGGCGCACCACTCGTCGAGGATCGTGTTCTTGGCCGCATAGTTCGCCGGCGGTCCGAATCCGTTCCACATCTGCGCATGTTGGGCGACGAGCCGCAGCGTGACCTTCTCGCCCCCGCCGCCGATGAGGATCGGGAGCGGACCGACCGGCGGCGGGACCAGCTGCTTGATGCGGTCCTCGATCACCGGCAGCGCCTCGCCGAGGGCCCGGAGCCGACCGGGAGCCGTACCGAACTCGTAGCCGTACTCGGTGTAGTCGCGCTCGAACCATCCCGATCCGATCCCGAGGATGAACCGGCCGTGGCTGATGTGGTCGATCGTGCGCGCCATGTCGGCGAGGAGGTTCGGGTTCCGGTAGGAGTTGCAGGTGACGAGCGCCCCGAGCCGGGCGTGCTCGGTGTCGGCGGCCATGGCCGCGAGGAGCGTGTAGCCCTCGTAGTGGTTGGCGTCGGGGTTGCCGTAGAGCGGGTAGAAGTGGTCCCACGTCCAGATGCTGTCGACGCCCATCGCGTCGGCCGCCTTCCACGCGGCTCGCATCTCGTCGACCGTGCCCTGTTGCGGATGCAGCTGCACCCCGACCTGGAATTTCGCCATGCCGGCGACACTATCGGTCCGGCTCGGCGCCGGATCCACGGGAGCTACCGGTAGTTGCCGGTGTGGCCCATGCTGTAGGTGCCCGGCTGGGGGAAGAAGCAGATCCCGTGGGGGCCGGCCCCGACCTGGAACGTCTTGATGAGGCCGCCCGTCGCCGTGTCGATCACGTACACGGCGGAGTTGTACCGACCGCTCAGCCACAGCTGGCTGCCATCGGGTGAGACGCCACCCATGTCGGGGCTCCCGCCGATGTTCCAGGTGGTGTCGACGGTGTTGGTGGCGAAGTCGAACACCGACACGGTCCCGGCGAGGCGGTTGCTCACGTACAGCTTCGTGCCGTCGCGGCTCGGGTACATCCCGTGCGCGCCCTTGCCGGTGACCACGAACCCGACTTCGGTCATCGCCACCGGGTCGACGATCGACACGCCGCCGCGGCCTTGGTTCGCGACGTAGACCAGCTTGCCGTCGGGCGCGAGCTTCACGTCGACGGCCGCGCCGCCGAGGTCGACCTCGCCGGTGATCTCCATCGTCGCGAGGTCGATCCGCACGAGCCAGCCACCGTCGAACTCGGTGCTCGCGAACATCGTCCCGCCGTCGGCACTGAAATCGGCGTGGTTCACGCCGCGATGCGAGACGTAGACCGACTTGATGAGGGTCCAGTCGACGGGGTTGCGGAAGTCGATCTTCTGCTCGCGCTCGGCCATGACCGCGGCCTTGGTGCCGTCGGGGGTGAAGTAGAGGTTGTACGGGTCGTTCACGGGGATGTCGGCGCCGGGCTTGCCCGTCACCGGGTCGATCGGTGTGAGCGTGTTCCCGCGGTTGTTGTTGATGTACAGGGTCTTGAGGTCCCACGACGGCACGACGTGCTGCGGGAGGTCGCCGGTGTTCCAGTGGTCGACGATCTCCATGGTGGCCACGTCGATGACGTCGATCGTGTCCGACTCGCTGTTCGGTACGTAGACGCGGGTCGGCACTCCGGCCACCGCGGGGCTCATCATGTTGGCGCCGGTGTTGGCGTACACGTTCACGGGAGGGGGCGGGAGCGGCGTCGTGGTCGTCGTGGTCGTGCTCGACGACGAAGAGCTCGTGTCCTGGTTGCCGTCGGATGCGTGGTCGGCGCCGTCGCCCGTCGTGCAGGCGGCGACGAGGAGGCTGCACGCGAGCCCGGCCACGACGGCGATCCGGAAGCGGTGGGCGAAACCCGTACGCAGGCGTTGAGGCACGGCGAGGTTTCTAGCAGGGGTGGGAGCGGCGGTCAGGGCCCGAGGATCCCGGGAGGCAGGTGGCATGATCGCCGGGATGTTCGTGACGAACCACGTGCTCGCCGGGACCGTGGTCGGCCTGGCCCTGCCGCACAACCCGGCGCAGGCGCTCGCGGGTGGGATCGCATCCCACGTGATCATGGACCTGACCCCGCACTGCGGCGACGGGACCCTCACCGACGACGAGTTCTTCGTGATCGCCCGGCGCGACGGCCTGCTCGCACTCGGGGTCCTCGCGGCGATCCTGGTCGCGTCGCCGGCGCCGCGCCGTTCGGTGATGTGCGGCGTCGTGGGAGCGGTGCTGCTCGACCTCGACAAGCCCTGCAAGCGGTTCTTCGGGTTCGATCCGTTCCCCCGGGCCGTGAGCCGGTTCCACCACTGGATCCAGAACGAGGCTCCGCACCGCGTGCCCCACGAGGTGGGCGCGGGCGCGGTGCTCGCCATCGCCGCGGCAGCCGGGCTGATCGGCCGTCGCGTGGCGGCGAGGGCGACGACGAACGCCCGATGCACGAAGGGACGCACATGACGATCCAGGAGCTCATCGTCGGAGGCGAGCGCCGACCCGCTCGCGACGGCGCCACGTTCTCGGCGCGGGAGCCGGCGACCGGCGCCGTGCTCGCCGAGGTTGCGCGCGCCGGTGCGGCCGACGTCGACGACGCGCTGACCATCGCCACCGGCGCGTTCGAGTCGGGGGTGTGGTCGGCGACGGGCGCGACCGGCCGCGGTCGGGTGCTCGCCCGCGTCGCGGCCCTGCTGCGCGAGCGCAGCGATGACCTCGCGATGGTCGAGGCTCGCAACGCGGGGAAACCGCTCGGCGACGCCCGGTGGGAGGTCGAGGCCGCGGCCGCGACCTTCGAGTACTACGCCGGGGCCGCGAACAAGCACTTCGGCGAGGTGGTGCCGGTCCAGGAGCCGGGACTCGACGTGGTGCTGCGCGAGCCCGTCGGCGTGTGCGCGCTGATCGTGCCGTGGAACTTCCCGTTGCTGATCGCGTCGTGGAAGAGCGCACCGGCGCTCGCGTGTGGGAACCCGATCATCCTGAAGCCGGCGTCGTACACGCCGCTCACTGCGCTCCTCCTCGGGGAGATCCTCGTCGAGGCGGGTGTGCCGGCCGAGTGCGTCTCGGTGCTGCCCGGACCGGGCGCCGACGTCGGCGGCGCGCTCGTGGCCGACCGGAGGGTGAACAAGATCTCGTTCACCGGCGAGACCGCCACCGGGGCCGGGATCCTGCGGGCCTCGTCCGACAACATCACCCGGGTCTCACTCGAGCTCGGCGGGAAGTCGGCGTGCGTGGTGTTCGCCGACGCCGACATCGAGCGGTGCATCGAGGAGACCCCGATGTCGGTGTTCGGCAACGCGGGCCAAGACTGCTGCGCGCGCAGCCGGATCCTCGTCGAACGGAGCGCGTACGACGACTTCGTGGCGCGCTTCGCCGCCCGCGTCGAGCAGATCCGCGTGGGGCTGCCGCTCGACGACGCCACCGAGATGGGGCCGCTGATCTCGCCGGCCCAGCGGGAGACCGCGCAGCGGTACCTCGAGATCGGTCGCGACGAAGGTGCGGAGCTCGTCACCGGCGGAGTCGTGCCCGGCGGCGACGCGCTCGCGGCGGGCTCCTTCCTCACCCCGGCTGTGCTCGCGGGCGTGCGCAACGAGATGCGCGTCGCCCAGGAGGAGATCTTCGGCCCGGTGGTGAGCATCATCGCCTTCGACGACGAAGCCGACGCGATCCGCCAGGCCAACGACAGCGACTACGGCCTGTCGGGCTCGCTGTGGACGCGTGAGCTCGGTCGGGCCACTCGCGTCGCCCGGGCGTTGCGCACCGGCACGCTCTCGGTGAACTCGAACCGCAGCGTCCGGAGCGAGACCCCGTTCGGTGGCTACAAGCGCAGCGGCCTCGGCCGTGAGCTCGGCATGCACGCCATGCAGCACTACACCGAGGTCAAGAACGTCTTCTTCTCGTCGGAGTGACCGGCGGGTCCGGCGCCGCGTCGACTCGGTCAGACCTTCGGAGCGGAGCCACGCTGGAGGCCGCTTGACGGGAAGATATCTTCCTATAGAGTGGACCGGTGCGACGCAAGCCAGGGACGCTGCTGGACATCGAGGTGCAGATCCTCGTGACGATGCTCGACCTGCCGACCGCACGGGACAACGCGGAGGTCCACGGCTTCGGGCTTGCGAAGCTGCTGGCGAATCAGCACGGATCACAGAGGCTCACAAGTCACGGAACGCTCTACAAGGCGCTGGCGCGACTGGAAGCCGCCGGCATGCTCGCCTCGCGGTGGGAGGACCACGGCTTGGCCGAGGAGGCCGGTCGGCCGCGTCGGCGGCTCTACTCCGTCACCGGATCGGGCCGAGACGCCGTGTCGAGACACATGGCGGCGTCGGGCACCGGTCGGTTGGACCGATCCTCGGTGGCGGATCTCGGGGTCGCGTGGCTGTGACCAGGTGGGCCGATCGGGTCGCGCAGTCGTGGACGGCGATCTACACGCGAGGGCTGCTCGCTGAAGTCGCCGAGCGGCGACGGGACGAGATCCGGTCGGATCTCTTCGAGCATTCGCTGGAAGCGGGGGTTGGCCGTGCGCAGCAGGTCCAGGTCGTCGGGCGGGTGCTTCGGGGTATCCCGGCCGACGTGGCCTGGCGCCGAGTCGCGCGCGCGCCGAGTCGGAGGCGCTTCGGTACCGGAGAGCCCCGAGCACTGAGTGGTCCGACGACGCTTGTCCTCGCGCTCGTTGCCGTCTTCGACGTTTGGGCCGGCGTCGGCGCCGTGAACGCAGAAGGCGCAGGTTGGAGGTACGCAGCGCCGCTCTTCATCGCCGCGGCCATGATCGTCCTCGGCTTGTACCGGCGTGAGGCATCGCCACGGCGCGCGACGCTCCTGATTGTCGCAGGCGCGACCGTTCCGGTGGTCATCTTCTCTTGGATGGCGCCGATCTTCATCCCGGGTTGGCTGCTCATCAGCGCGTTGGTCGTCACCACCGAGCCCCGCCGTCGAACCCCGCACCCGGCGAAGTGATCGCCACGACGGTGATGTCGGTGCAGGGGTACGCCTGCCCCGCCGTTCCTCCGTGGAACCGTTGATCAGTCCGGTGCCAGGGTGACCGGGCGCGCCGCGCCGGTGCCCCTCGGTGTGCGGCCTACGCAGCGGACAGCGACGACCCTCACGACCGGGCTCCTGGGAGGATTCGCGCTCGGCATCGTCGCTCGAGCCTGGATGCGACTCATCGCCGAAGAGCCCGACTTCACCTGGTCCGGAACGCTCTTCATCGTCGTCGGCTTCACGGTCTTCGGCCTGATGCAGTCGATCGTTGCGGTCGCACGACGGAGATCGATGCCGCGCGGGAAGCTCACTTCGATCCGCGCACTCGGTGTGATCACGATGCTCCCGCTGTTCGGCGCCGCGGGCGCGCTGATGTTCCCGACGGTCGTCGGTGGCGGGCTCGCGCTCGCTCGCGTCGATTGGCGACCGGTCACGCGGGGCCTTTGCCTCGTCGTCGCGACCGGGCCGGTGCTGTTCGTCGGGTACGACCTCGTGCAGACGTTCGGTTTGTCAATGCAGAGCACCGCGGGTTTCGTCACGCTTCTCGCGGTCTACTCGGCGACGATCTGGGCGACGCAGTTCACCTTCGCGCCCGTTGCCGATGGGTGGCGGCTACCGCGCCGGGCACGCGTGGTCATCTTGGCTCTCGTCTGCTTGCTCTTCGTGGTCCCCCTTGTCGGCGGCGGCATCAAGTAGAAGACAGCGTCGACGCGCGCCCGCCGCCGCTGGTCGCGCACTCGACGCGCTCCACCGGTCGACCTGGCGTGGTCAGGGCACGCTGGCCGGTTCGGTGAAGCTCTCCCACAGTGCGGCGTAGGCGCCGCGCTCGGCGAGGAGCTCGTCGTGGCTGCCCTGCTCGATGATCTGACCGTCGTCGAGGACCACGATGCGGTCGGCGGCACGCGCGGTCTGGAGGCGGTGGGCGATCAGGAGCGTCGTGCGGCCCGTCGAGACGAGTCCCATCGCCCGCTGGACCCGGGCCTCGGTGCCGAGGTCGAGGTTTGCGGTCGCCTCGTCGAGCAGGAGGATCGCCGGGTCGACGAGCAGTGCACGCGCGAGGCAGAGGAGTTGGCGTTGCCCGGCCGACAGTGAGCGACCGCGTTCGGTGATCGGGTGCAGGTAGCCGCCCGCCAGGCCCGCGATGAAGTCGTGGGCGCCGACGGCAACGGCGGCCGCCTCCACCTCGGCGTCGGTGGCGTCGGGTCGGCCGTAGGCGATGTTGTCGCGCACGGTGCCCGAGAACAGGAACGGCTCCTGCGGCACGTAGCCGAGGCGCTGGCGGTAGGCGTCGAGGTCGAGATCGGTGACCGGCACGCCGTCGATCAGCACCCGGCCGGCGGTGGCGTCGTAGAACCGGGCCACCAACTTCACGATCGTCGACTTCCCCGCGCCGGTCTCGCCGACGAGCGCGACCGACTCGCCGGGTGCGATGTCGAGGTCGACGCCCCGCAGCGCTTCACCCGGCGCGCTCGGGTACGAGAACCGAACGCCCTCGAAGCGAATGGCGCCCTCGACCCGACCAGGGGCCACGGGGTCGTCGGCCGCGGGCGTCCCCGTGGGCGTGACCATCAGCTCGTCGATCTTCTTCATCGACACGCGCGCCTGCTGCCATTGATCGAACACCTGTGACAGCTGCTGGATCGGGGAGAAGAACTGGTTCAAGTAGAGGAGGAACGCGATCACGGTTCCTGCAGCGAGGGTTCCGTTGCGCACGAGTGGTGCACCGATCCCGAGCACGATCGCATCGCCGATGGTCGCGAGGAACAGCACGAACGGGAAGTAGAGGGCGACGAGCCGCTGGGCATCGAGCCGGTCGCCGAGGTAGCGGCCGGCGACGGCTCGGAACGAGCTGACGTTGCGGTCCTCACGCACGTACGCCTGCGCGACGCGCACACCGGAGAGGTTCTCCTGGAAGTTCGCGTTGACCGTCGCGATGCTGTCGCGCGCCCGGGAGTAGGCCCGGTTCGACTTCCGCCGGAACAGCCACGTCGCGAGCAGGAGCGGCGGCACGAGGATCAGCACCCCGAGCATCAGCTGCCAGCTCATGAACGCGAGCACGACGAGCACGCCGACGAAGCTGAGCATGCTCACCACGGCCTGGATCAGGCCCTGCTGGAGCAACTGCGACAGTGATTCGACGTCGGTGGTCATGCGGGTCATCACCCGGCCCGCCATCTCGCGGTCGTAGAAGTCGACCGAGAGTCGCTGCAGGTGAGAGAAGATGCGGATCCGCAACGCGAAGAGCAGACGCTCGGCGGTCCGGCCGGTGTAGCGGGTGTACGCCCAGGTCGCGACCCAGTCGCCGAGGGTGACGAGCAGGAACGCACCCGACGCGACGAGGAGGGCCTTCACCGAACCCTGGCTCACGCCCTTGTTGATTCCGCTGCGGACGAGCAGCGGGCCAGCGAGCACGAGGAGGGTGTCGAGCACCACGAGGCCGAACCCGATCGACAGCGGTCGCCGGTACGGCCCGAGGAACCGGCGGAGTGAGAACGAATCGTCGGGTTGCGCCTCGGCGACCACGTCGATCTCGGGATCGTCGTCGGCCGGCGGGAGGGCGTCGAGCTTGGCGAGGAGCTCGGGGGTCGCGCTGAGCGGGATCCCGCCACCGAATCCGATCCCGCCGCCCACGGCGCCGCCGCCCGCACCCGGCCGCGCGGGCGTCGCCGCGGCGGGCTGGAGGAAGGGGCGGGGCCCGTCGGTGTCGGAACCGTCGGCCCGATTCCAGAGGTGCGCGGTGGTGCCGTCGCCCTCGACTCCCTCGACCTCTCCTCCGGTGCCGTTGCCGCCGCCGGCGAGCACCTCGATGCTGTCGGACCCGTCGCCGTCGACCTCGCCCGGTCCGGCGAGGAGCTCCCGGTACCGCGCCGATTCGACGAGGAGGTCTTCGTGGGAGCCCTCGGCGGCGACCCGGCCGCCGTCGACGAGCACGACCCGGTCGGCGAGACGCAGCGTGGAGCGCCGGTGGGCGATGAGGATGGTGGTGCGGTCCCGCATGACCTCACGCAGCGTCGCGTGGATCTGCTCCTCGGTTGCGGCGTCGATCGACGACGTCGCGTCGTCGAGCACGAGTACCCGGGGATCGGTGATCAATGCCCGCGCGATCGAGACCCGCTGACGTTGGCCACCCGAGAGCGTGAGCCCGCGTTCACCGACCACGGTGTCGTAGCCGTCGTGGAGCGCGGTGATGAACTCGTGCGCGCCGGCGGCCCGGGCCGCGGCCTCGACCTCGGCGTCGGTCGCGTCGGGGCGGCCGTAGGCGATGTTGGTCCGCACCGAGTCGGAGAAGAGGAAGCTGTCCTCGAAGACCACACCGATGTTGCGGCGGAGGGAGTCGAGCGTCACGTCGCGCACGTCGATGCCGTCGAGGCGGATCGTGCCGGTCTGCACGTCGTAGAAGCGCGGGAGCAGGAGGCTCACCGTCGACTTGCCGGAGCCCGACGCACCGACGAGCGCCACGGTCTCGCCCGGCGTCACGTGCAGGGTGAAGTCGCACAGCACCGGCTCCGACCGCAGGTAGCCGTAGGTGACGGCGTCGAACTCGATGTCGCCACGCACCGGCGGGAGGTCGTCGGCATCGGCGTGCTCGGTGACGAGCGGGTTGGAGTCGAGCAGTTCGAGGATTCGTTCCGCACCGGCCCGGGCCTGTTGGGCAACGGCGATCATCACCGAGAACATCCGCACCGGTGCGACGAGCTGCACGAGGTAGGTGGAGAAGGCGACGAACGTCCCGAGGGTGATGTTTCCCTCGATCGCGAGGTACCCGCCGAGCGCGAGCACGCCGACCTGGGCGAGCGTCGGGATCGTCTGCAACGTCGACGACAGGCGGGCCTGCATCCGGACCGCTCGCACGCGTGACTTGTAGAGCGTGTCGGCCGAGTCGGTGAGGTGGGCGAGCTCGCGTTGCTCCTGGCCGAATCCCTTCACCACCCGAACGCCGCTCACGGCTTCGTCGACCACGCCTGCGACTTCTGCCGCCCGCTGCTGGGAGTCCCACGTCGCGGGGAAGAGCGTCGTGCGGAGACGGAGCGCGACGATCGCGATCGCCGGGAGGCAGAGCAGCGCGACGACCGTCAACAGTGGGGAGAGGAAGAGCATGACGACGAGCGCCACCACGACCATCACCAGGTTGCCGAGCATGATCGGCGTGAACGCGAGCAGCCCCTGGATCAGGCCGAGGTCGGTGCTCGCCCGGGAGACGAGCTGCCCGGTCGGGAGCTCGTCGTGACGCGGCGAAGTCGAGCCGTTGGAGCCGTTCGAAGATCGCGTTGCGCAGGTCGAACTGCACGTCGAGTGCGACGCGGCCGCCGACGAACCGACGGACGTAGGCGGCGGCGAAGCCGAATGCACCGGCGATCACGAGCAGCGCGATCCATGGCGCGATGTTCCCGTCGTTGCTGCCGGTCACGTCGTCGATGACGACCTTGGAGATCAGCGGGGTGAGCGCCGTGACACCCATCCCGAGCACCGAGAAGGCGAGCGCGACGAAGACCTTCGCCCTGTGCGCGGCGACGAACGGCATGAGGCGTCGGATCCAGCCCCCGTTCGGCGCCGGTTCCACCGTGGGACGGTTCGGATCCACGCGACTGTCGGCCGCGGGGGGTGCCCCGGTCGGGCTCGTGGTCGTGCTCACGGTCGGGCCGCGATCCGGTCGGCGAACGCAGCGTCGAGCGCGGTGGCCAGTTGCGCGAGCGCCGCGTCGATCACCGACCCGTCGTCGCAGCGATCGAGGAGTGGTTGCAGGTTCTCTGCCATCGCGGCTTCAGCGCCGCGCAGGGCAGCCTCGCCGGCGCGTGTGAGTTGGAGCCTGACCGCGCGCCGGTCGCCGTCGACCCGCGCTCTCGTCACGAGGTCGCGCTCGACGAGCGCATCGACCATCGCCGACACGCTCGGCTTGGCCAGAGCGAGCTTGCCCGCGAGCGCGGTTGCCCGTTCGCTGCCCTCCGAGATCATCGCGAGCAGGCGGTACTGCGGGAGGGTGAGCTCGCCGCAGGATCGCTCCAGCACCCTCGCGAGGCGGGCCAGGGTCCGCACCGTCTCGGCTTGCCGCAGGTTCCGGGGTGGGGAGTTCGTCATCAGGCCGGAAGTCTATCGAACAGTTAGTGAGACGAACTATTCACGGAGAGTGATATTTGACCGCAGCCCGGCTCAAGTTTCCATCGCGTGGGCCGATATCTGCGACGGGGTACGGCCGGGCGGACACGAACTCGTCACGGATCAAAAGGTGGGAACGGATGCTCTTCCAGATCGGTGGACTCATCGTCATCGCGGCGCTCATTGCGTTTCTCGTGATGCAACGACGCAAGGAAAGCTCGAACCGCGCGACGCGCTAGGGACGGCAGCTCAGGACGGCTCGGGTTTCCCCGAGCGGGCGACAGGGCGGAGGCGCCTCGGCTCAGGTCGGGGCGCTTCGTCGCGTCGCGGTGTGCTTCGGATGTTCCGCAGCTAGGCGATCACGTTGCGCGACGTCACGAGCGGGAGATCGAGAGTCGAGAGCACGCCCGGGGGCGCGTCGCACACGGCCGGGATCGCGTTGAGCAGACGCATCGCGGTCGCGATCAGTCCACCGGTGTTGTGATCACCGTCGGGACCTTCGAACTTCAGCTCACACTCGAGTGACGGTCGCCCCTCGATGCGGATGACGTAGCTGCCGCTCCCGTGCTGCTGCTGGCCAGTCGGGCGCGACGTGGTCCCGCAGGCGCGTGACGTGCTCGACGATGATCGCGGGCCGACCGTGCACGATGCCCTGCACCTCGAACCGCAGCGCCTCCATGGTGCCCTGTTCGATCGTGCCGAGCGGGAAGCTGAAGGTCTCTTCGGCGCCGCGGCGTTCGCACACCTCGCGGACCTCGTCGAGCTCCACGCCCATCGCCGCGGCCATCATCTCGACCACGCCGGCCCACGCGACCGAGATCGAGCCAGGGAGCAACATCAGCGCGGGGTAGTCGAGCGGCTTGCCGAATCCCATCGTCTCGAACAGCACCTCGGGCTGGTCGTAGGTCGCGTAGTTGAGGATCTCCTGGATCCGCAGCGACTCGATCTCCTCGCAGAACCCGGCCAGCGTGAGGGGGAGGAGGTCGTTCGCGAAGCCCGGGTCGATGCCCGACGTGAAGAGCGACGCATTCCCCGCCGCGCACGCCCGCTCCAGCTTCTCGACGACGCGTGGGTCGGCCGACGGCGGGTACAGCAACGACACGACCGAGCTCGACACGACGTTCTTGCCCGACTCGAGGAACCGGCACATCTCGGCGACGGCTTCCTGCGGCCGGAGGTCGCCGGTGGCGTTGTGCGAGACGACGTCGGCGTCGAGCGCGAGCAGCGCGTCGATGTCGTTCGTCGCGAGCACGCCGTTGGGCGCGAGACCCGCGAGCTCACCGGCGTCGCGGCCGACCTTGTCGGCGCTGTGGACCCAGAGTCCGACGAGCTCGAGTTCGGGGTGCGCGATGATCGCCCGCAGCGCGAGCGCGCCGACGTTGCCGGTGGAGTACTGGATGACGCGGTAGGTCATGACGGGTTTCCTCTTCCGTGTGCAGTCGGAGTTGCGGTGACGATCGCGATCGCCATCGTGCGGTTCTCGGCGCCGAGGTCGCGGACCTCGACGCGCAGGACCTCGCCGTCGGGTCGGCTCCCGATCCACGTCGCGACGGTGCGGACCGGACCGACGCGTCCGGGCCGGAGGAAGTGGAGCACCACCGAGGTGAGGTGGGCGCCACCGAGGGTGTGGCGAACCGCCGACTCGACGAGCGTGGTCGTGACGCCGCCGTGCAGGATGCCCCACGGGTTGAGCACGGTGTCGGTGAGCGGGAGCTCGACTCCTGCGGCGGCCGGACGGATCCCGTAGAACGAGTTCGGATCGGCGAGCTCCGACTTCGCCGGCGGGACCTCGAGGACCATCGGCCGGTCGTAGTTCGGGGGACCACCGGCGGGTTCGAGCACGGCGGAGGTGAGCACCGCGTCGGCGAGGAGGGCGTCGGTCGCGTCGTCGCGGGCGTCGATCGCGGTCACCACCGAGTTCTTCCCGGCCCGAAGTACCCGCGCCGTGAGCACGATCCCGCCTTCGAGCTTGCGGGGGACGAGCCGTCCGACGAGGTTCGTCGAGACGATCCACCGCGGGAGCGACGCGAGACCGGCCGTGACACCACCCGCGCTGTCGATCATCCCGAGCAGCACTCCCGCGTGGGCGATCCCGTTCGGGTCGACCAGGTGGCGCCCGGCGGGCGCAGTCCCGACGACCACACCCTCCTCGGGCTGCTCGCGGAGGGTGACCCCGAGGTAGCGGGTGACCGAGCGCCCGGCGTCGGGGTCGTCGAACTGGCTCACGAGGCGTCGGCCCCTCCGGCGACGGCCACTGCCGTCGCCGTGGTCGTCACGCGACCCGTGGCGTCGAGGATCGACACGTCGGCCGTGTTCGGGTCGATCAGGTGCGCGGTCGTCCGCAGGGGACCGGCCTTGACCAGTGCCAGGTAGGTGATCTGGAGGTCACACACCTCGACCGGCCGGCTCGCGTGCGCGCCGACGATCGTGTCGGCTGCGACGACCGCGGCGGTCGCCACGATCCCGCCCTGCACCGCGCCGAGCGTGTTCACGAAGTACGAGTCGAGCGCCAGCTCGACCGCCCCGCTCGGGGCGTCGACGATCTCGAACCCGAGCCGGTCGACGATCGGCTCGGTGAGGTGGGAGTCGGGGAGGGCCATCGTCCCGCGGCCCCCGGTCCCGGGCGTCGGCAGTACGGGGTTGTCGGCCCGCCGGGGGAGGCGGGCGAAGCTCATGGTCGCGATCCCGAGCGCGCCCCGGTCGTCGTGCAGCTCCACCTCGATCACGGCGGTCGTGCGACCGGCGCGCAGCACGCGGGCGACCCCCTCCACCTCGTCGCCCGCGGGTCGGGGCAGCACGTGCAAGGTGAGGTCGGCCGTGGCGATCCAGTCGGGTTGCACCGTCGCGGCCGCGAGGCCGCCGCCCATGAGGTCGACGAGAGTCGCGAGCACGCCGGCGTGCACCGATCCCGACGGGTTGCGCACGAACTCGGTGACCGGCAGCCACGCGCGGCCGGTGCCGTCGGCCTGTTGCTCGAACTCCACCCGCAGGTCACGCAGCACATGCTGCTGCGGTGGATACGTGTCGTGCTCGATCTGCGTCACGTCAGGACCTCACGCGCTTTGGCGTCAGAAATCCCTCGTGGTGCGGGGTTTGCGACGCCAAAGCGCGGAACGACAGCGTCAGACGCCGAGGCGCGCGGCGGCCTCGCGGCGGTAGCGGCTCGTGGAGTGCTCGGGGTCCTTGTCGAAGCGGGGGATGACCTCGTCGCCGAAGAGCTTCACCGTCTTCTCGAGGAGGTCGTGCGGGTAGACGCTGCCCGACGGACCCATGATGAGCTGGTCGACGCCGATGTCTTCCCACTTGCGAAGCGCGGTCTCGCAGTCGTCGGGGTCACCGACGATGCTCGCGCCCATCTTCCAACCCGCTTCGACCTGCTCGAGCGTCGGGTCGGCGATCTCGTTGGGCCACTCCGGCACCCACTTGGGCTTCGGGAACGTGTCGAGGTAGTGGAACACGAGGCTCTGCTGCCGACCGTTGCCCGAACGGGTGAGGAGCTCACGCGCCTCGTTGCGGTCTTCGAGGCACATGAAGTTGGTCGTGACCGCGATGTTGTCGTTCACGTACTCGCCGACGGGCTCGGCGTCCTTGATCGTCTTCTTGTAGAGCTCGACGAGCGGCGCCATCTTCTCGGGCGCGCCACCGGTGAAGCACAACACGCCGAGGCCCATCTTGGCGGCCTTCTCGAACGTGCCCGGGTTGCCGGCCGCGACCCACATCGGCGGGATGCGGCTTCACGTAGGGCTTCGGGAGCACGTTCCGCTCGGGAAGGGAGAAGAACTTCCCGTCGAACTCGTACGTGCCGTCCTTCCACATCTTCTTGAACTCGGGGATGACCTCGTCGTACATGTCACGCGTGAGCTCGGGGTCGGTGATGCCGAAGCCGGCCTGCTCGGTGGTCGACGATCCGCGTCCGGTGCCGAACTCGAACCGGCCGCTCGAGAGGTGGTCCATCATCGCGACACGCTCGGCGACGCGCGCCGGGTGGTTCACGGGCGGGGTGATGTTGATGATCCCGGAGCCGACGTGGAGCTGCTCGGTGCGGGCGAGCACCCAGGGCGCGAGCACCTCGTTGGCCGAGATGTGGGAGTACTCCCAGAGGAAGTGGTGCTCGGTGAGCCAGGCGTACTTCCAGTTGTGCTGGTCGGCCGTGACACACAGATCGGCCTCGCTCATCAACCGGGTGTGCTCGGCCTGCGGGTCGGCCTCCATCATCGATTGCGGGATGTAGCCGCCGCAGAACAGTCCGAACTCCATCGTGTGCTCCTCCCCGAGAGCTGTGGCCGGGAGCGCCCCGGACCGGATTTAGAACACGTTATAAAAACGGCCGGCGCCTGTCCAGTGCCACCCGCCGACCGACTCTTCGGTGGGGCCACCGGGATCGGACACCGCGCGGCCCGGTGCCCCCTCGTGGGGGCACCGGGCGCACCGCGGTCGGCTCGTGGCTTCAGCCGTGGGAACCGACCCGCGACCGGGAGCGTCCGATCCGGCGCAGGGCCAGACCGGTCGCCGCGATCCGCGAGTCCGAGCAACGCGACGTCGGTCGAGCCGCGTCCGGTGAACGGCAACGATCCGGAGACACCCGGAGTCGCCTCCGACGCTGCACTGCTCCGGAACGACGCCGTGTCGGCGACGAGTCCGTTCGAGGCCACTGCGCCTTGACCTTCGGACCCGGGATCGGTCCCACCGACCTGCTCACCGGCGACCTCGGCCGGGCACGCCGACGAGTCCGAGTCGGTCAGCAGCGCGAGGCCGAGGCACACATCGCCCCCGACTTCGCCACCCAGGACCGGTGGTTCGGTCGTGTCGTCGGTGGGATCGCTGCCCGCGGGACCGGAGCCGGAACCGGTTCCGCACGCCGCGTCGTCCACGAGGCCGAGCACCGTGGCGGCGAGGCACACGTCGTCGTCGGTCGCCAGTCCGACGAGAGCCGAGCGACCGGTGGTCGTCGGGCTCCCGCACGGGTCGACAGGTGCATCCGAGACGATCGCGAGCCGGGCACACACCCCGACCCGGGCCAGGGCCTGGGCGAGGGTGGGCACCGCCGCGCCGGGGGGCTGACCGCACCCCTCGACGGACCTGCCGCCGAGGAGCGCGGCGGCGATGCACGCGTCGACCGACGCGTCGGCGGTCACGAGCCGACCGCCCGCGGTCGGATCCGCACCCACCGGAACGGGTGCGGGCGGAGCGGTCGGGACCGGTGCCGCCGACTGCATCGCCGACGTGGTGCGCGACCCGGTGTCGACCGAGACGTCGATCCCGGTCGGCGTGGTCGCAACGGTCACGGGTTGCGGCGCGACCGCCGGTCCCGAACCGATGGTGACGGTGGCGCCGATGTCGAGACCGACGCCGATGGACACGAGCGGGGCTGCGGGTGCAGCCGGCTCGGCGGTCGCGGCACCGGCGGCGACCGCCGGGCCGAGCAGCGCGATCCCTGCCACCGCGGTGGCGGCGAGGGCGCGCGTCAACAAGCTGTTGCAGAACATGGAAGAGCTCCCTTCGTGGAGACGCCGCTGGGCGTCTCGAGTGGGCAGCCGACGCGGGGGCGCGGCTGCGCGTTGAGCGAGGGGGCTCTAGCCCGGTCGTGCGAGGAGCAGCGCGAAGCCCGGCCGCGACGGCTCCGGCCGCGCCGATCCGATCACGGTGAGCAGTTGCGCCCACGCACCGCGCGCCGGCGGAACGACGCCGACGAACGGTCCGTCGTTGAACCGCTTCCCACCCGGGCCGTCGGCGCCGGCGGTCACGAACGCAGCCGCCAGTCCGCCGAAGGCGAGCGTCCACGGGAGCGGGGAAGACGGGAGGCTCGGCGTCCCGGTGGTCGTAGCGAGCATCGAGGCGGTGGTCGCGACGAACGTGGAACCGGCGGTGCCGAGCTTGGCGACTGATCGTGCCACCGGGCCCGCGTCGACCGGGACGGCGAGGGGCACCGCGACCGGTGCCACCGGTGTGTTCGCCGTTGCCACGGGCACCGGTGCGGGGAGCGTGACGGGGCCGGGAAGCGCGACGTCGGGAAGCCCGACTGTCGGGAGCCCGACGCGGATGGGGGTCTGCGCGATCTCGCCCACCACCGGGAGCCCGTCCACGATCGGTACCACGACCGGCGGCAGCGGCACGGCAACCTGGATCGGGCCGGCGACGGGGAGCGGAGCCGGGAGCACTGCGGTGACGGGACCGACGGTGACCGAGCCACCGTTCACACCGATTTCCAGCCCCGCCGGAGGGGTGCCGGCGACTGCGGCGTCGGCCGATCCTCGGCCCAGGAGCACCGCGCCGACGAGGCCGAGGGCCATGGCGCCGAGCGCCAGGAGGAAGATCCGGAGGGGGGTCCGGTGGCTCACACCTCCATGATTACCACTTTCAGTGGTCTGAAACCACGAAAAGTGAGATTTTCGGGTCAGCCGTCGGTGAGGTGGCGGTCGAGGAAGTCGGCGGCCCGCTTCAGCGTGGTGCGGGAGACGCCGGCCCACGGCATGAGGATCTCGTAGACGTGGAACATGTTCGGGGCCAGGAACGACTCGACCTCGATGCCGGTGTGGACCAGCTTGGCGATGAAGCGGCCGATCTCGTCACGGAACATCTCGTTGGTACCCCGCGCGACGAACGACGCGGGGAAGCCGTCGACGTCGGCGTACACGGCCGACACCCTCGGATCGTGCGGGTCGCGCTCGCCGAGGTAGCCGCGCACCGGGATGTCGTCGGGTAGCACGTCGTGGTGCGCGTTGGCCGTGATCGACTCCTCGCCCATCACGAGGTCGACCTCGGGTGAGAACAACAACGCACACGCGGGTTCGGGGAGGTGCGCGGCACGCGCGTCCTCGAACAACGAGGTCGCGAGCCCACCGCCGCCGGAGTCGCCCGCGATCACGATCTGGCTCGCGGTGCGGTTGTCGTCGAGAAGTCCTTCGAACACCTGGATCGCGTCGTCGAGCCCGGCGGGGAACGGAAACTCGGGCGCCAACCGGTAGTCGGCGATGAACAGGTCGCATCCGGTGCTGCGCACCAGCTCGGCGGTGAAGATCGTGTACATCCACGGCGTCGTGGCCAGGTAGCCGCCACCGTGCAGGTAGAGGATCGTGGCGCGAGGGCGGCCCGGAGGGCGGACCCACACGCCCGGGATGTCGCGGATGAAGTCGTCCTCGACGGTCACGCCGTCGCGGGTGGCGATCGGCGGGAGCACCACGCGGCACAGGTCGTCGAGCACCTTCTCGAGCGAGCGCAGCCGGGGCGTCGGGAGGTTCATCGAGTAGGTCAGGAGGGTCTTGAGGATCTCCCGCATGCTCTCCTCGATCGTGTTGTCGACGATCGACTGGCGCCCGGACCAGGGCTGATGCAGCGGGAGGGTCGCGATCGTGGTGCTCATTCGGGCGCCGAGCTCGGCGACGGTGAGGGCCGACTCCACGATGCCGGCCGTCTGCACCCCGGGGCGATCGGCCATGACCATCGGGAGATCCTACGGCTGCGGCGTTCCGACACTGATCCCGGGACCGCCCGGTGCGACCGTGGGAGCGATCGCTCCTAAGATCAGGGTCGTGGGTTCCCAGGCGCAACGCTTCAGGGTCGCGGAGCTGGCCGAGCGATGCGACCTGTCGGTCGACACCATCCGCTTCTACCAGAAGCGCGGCCTGCTCCCGCCGCCCGATCGCGTCGGTCGGGTGGGCTGGTACGGACCCGGTCACGTCGAACGCCTTGCGCGGATCCGCGATCTCCAGGCCCAGGGATTCACGCTCGCGGTGATCCGTCGACTGCTCGACGGCGAGCTCGACGCGGCCGACATGCCGCTCGTCGCTGCGGTCGCCACCGACGGGGAAGCCGATCGGGCCGAGCAGTTCCTCTCGCTCGCCGAGGTGGCCGAACGGGCCGGTGTGCCCTTCGCGCTGGTGGAGGCGGTGGAACGCGAAGGTCTGCTCGTGCCGCGTCGCCATGCGGGCGAGACCCGCTACACCGAGGGCGACGTCGCGATCGTCGGTTCCGCGCTGAAGCTGCTCGAGACCGGCCTCCCGATGCCCGAGCTGTTTGCCATCGCACGTCGTCACCACGAGACGACCCGCGAGGTCGCGGAGATGGCTGTCGCGATGTTCGACGAGCACGTCCGTCGTCCGCTGCTGGCTGCCGACCTCTCCCCCGAGGTGCGCGCCGAGCAGCTGGTCGACGCATTCCGGGTGCTGCTCCCGTCGGTCACGGAACTCGTGTCGCACCACTTCCGTCGCGTCCTGCTCGAGGTCGCGCAGGAACACATCGAGGCAGTCGGTGCACCCGAGGAACGCGCCGCGGTCGACGCTGAAGGTGGCCGTGCACTCGAAGGACCCTTCTCGTGAGCAACATGCCTCTCCTGCCCGTCGGCGACGAGAAGCGCGTCATGGTCGAGTCGATGTTCGACGGCGTGGCGCCCCGGTACGACCGACTCAACCGGATCATCTCGCTCGGCCTCGACCAGGGCTGGCGCCGCCGGACCGTCCAGACGCTCGACCTCCCGTCCGGGTCCCGGGTGGTCGACCTCGCGTGCGGGACAGGCGATCTCTGCGACGACGTGCGCGCCGCGGGCTACCGGGCGTTCGGGTTCGACGTGTCGGCGGGGATGCTCGCCGTCGCGCACACCCGCGCGCCGCTCGTGCGGTCCGACGTGCTCGTCCTGCCCGTTCCCGACGCCTCGGTCGACGGGGTGACGTGTGGCTTCGCGCTCCGCAACTTCGTCGATCTGCCGACGTTCTTCGCCGAGTGCGCGCGTGTGCTGCGCCCGGGCGGCCGGATCGCGGCCCTCGACGCGGCCGAGCCGGAGAACCCGGTGATGCGCGTCGGCAACTCCGTGTGGTTCCGACGGATCGTGCCGTGGATCGGCGCCCGCTTCTCCGACAACCCCGCCGCGTACCGGTACCTCCCCGCGTCGACGGCGTACCTCCCACCCGGTCCCGCGCTGCTGGGTCTCCTGCGCGACGCCGGATTCGATGCGGTCGATCGACGCACGATGATGGGCGGTTCGGTCCAGCTCCTCACGGGGACACGAGCCGGGGCGGTGACGACGTGACGACACGCCGCCCTCCGCCCTGAGCTCGTCGCCCGTACGCGCTACCTCTCCGACGACCTCGACCCGCTCGACGCACTCGCACCCGGAGGGTTCGCCTGGCTGCACGACGGTGCCGGATTCGTGACGGCCGGGGTCGCGGCGCGGGTTCCTGTCGACGACGTCGACCGTGCGCTCGCAGAGTTCGTGGTCGACGACGCAGTGCGGAGTCCGGGGACCGGCGTGATCGCGGTCGGTGGGCTTCCGTTCGATCCTCGGGGCGCCGGCGAGATGGTGGTTCCCGCCACGGTCGTCGGCCGTACGGCCGACGGCAGGACGTGGATCACCGATGTCGACGCTGTCCCGCCGAGCTCGGTCTCGGTGTCGCCGCAACCGACGCGGTACGCCGTTCGCGCAGGGCATGGACCGTGAGCGTGTGGGACGCCGCCGTGGCGCGGGTGCTCGGTCGAGATCGACCGTGACTCTGTGCGCAAGGTGGTGCTCGCCCGCGACGTGCACGTCGAGCGCCGACGCGCCGTTCGACGTCGCCGCGCGTCGTCGCGCCGGCTGCGGGCCGACCAGCCCGGGTGCTTCGTGTTCTCGATCGACGGTCTCGTCGGTGCGAGTCCGGAGCTGCTGCTCGCCCGCGACGGGCTCGACGTCTGGTCGCGTCCGCTCGCCGGCACCACGCCCCGCCTCGACGATGCCGCGCTCGCCGCGCTTCGCCGCGTCGGCGAAGGACGCGAACGAGCACCGGTTCGTCGTCGACGCACTGGTCGACGAGTTCCGACGCCGGTGCGGCGACACGGTGCAGGTCGCGGGGCCCGAGATCATGCGGTTCAGCACCCTCGCTCACCTCGCCACGACCATCTCGGGCCGCTTGACGACGGTCGATCCGGACCGCCGCGACGACTCCGCGTTGGCGTTCGCCCGCGCGTTGCATCCCACGCCCGCCGTCGGGGGCACCCCGAACGAGCCGGCGATGGCGTTGATCGAAGCGCTCGAGGGAGGATCGCGTGGTCGCTACGCCGGCCCGGTCGGCTGGGTCGACGCCGACGGCAACGGTGAGTTCGCCCTCGCGCTGCGCAGTGCCGAGATCGATGGCGCCGACGCCGTGCTGCGCGCCGGCGCCGGGATCGTCGCGGGCTCCGATCCCGAGGCCGAGTGGGCCGAGACCGAAGCCAAGCTCGCTCCCATGCTCTCCGCCCTCCTCCGAACCTGACTCAAACCCCTCCCACGGTCGGGTGTGGTTGCGCGGCGAGCAAGATCCTGACCGGTCGGACGCGGAGAGGTCAGGCGATGATGGCGGCGGCCCGGGCGCGGGCGGGCTTCATGCCGATGCGCTCGGCGAGCGCCGCGGTGGTGGTGAGCAGCGCCACGGCGCGGTCCTGATCGCCGGTGGCGCTTCGCCGGAGGAGCACGATGCCGAGGTCGAGACCGCTCTCGACGGCGAGCTGGTGCAGCTCCAGGCGTTCGTGGAACGCGTGGCCGGTCTCGAGGAGCTCGACGGCCCGGTCGAGGTCGCCGCGCACGGCGGCGAAGCAGCCGCGGGCGGCGTCCGCGGCACCGATGATCCCGGCGTCGCTACCGAGCAGTTCCCCCGGGAACCCCTCCGCATACTCCGCGTACCCTTCGAGACCGTCGAGCGAGTCGAGGTGGAGCGCGAGTCGTGCCACGAAGCCGAGGTCGGTGTAGCGCGAGATCGGCGGCACGAGTGGTTCGACCTCGCGCAGCCAGGCGTTCAGCGAGGCCCGGGCGGCCTGCTCGTCTCCCATGTCGAGCGCCGTGAGCGGGCCGGTCGGGGTCACGAGTCCGATCGCGGTTGCCACGCATCGCTGCTGCCAGGTCTGCGCGGCGATGAAGTCGCCGGTGAGTCGGGCCGCGCTCCAACGTTGAATGGAATGGATTCCATCGTTCGTGTCGCCGAGCGCTGTCCCGAGCTGATGCGCTGATTCCGACAACCGCACGGCCTCGCCGAATTGTCCGGTCGCGAGCGCGTGCGCCGCCCGGTAGTCGGCGATCGCCCAGCCGTCGAGCGCGCCGCGGAACTCGGACGATCGGAGGAACGTCGCTTGCGCGTCGTCGAGGTCACCTTGGTTGAGCCGGGCGGTTGCAAGGTGATACGAGGCTCCGAGCTCGTGGTACCGGCTGTTGTTCGCCTGCGCGGCCCTGATGGCCTCTTCGGCTGCCCGCTGTCGGTCGGCGACCGGCAGCACCCCCCGCACCGCCCAGGTGCGCACGCCGAGTACGGCCGGGAGCGCCGGATCGTCTTCGGCTTCGCGCGCGGCCGCGACGGCCTCGTCGGCTTCGCGGAGGGCTCCTCCCGGCGAGAGGATCAAACCGTGGGCGAGGGCGGAGAGCACCCGGGCACGCACATCGGGTCGTGCTGTTCCCAGCGCCGTGAGTCCCTCGCGCATGATCTCGGTGCCGACCGGGTCGCTCGGGCTCGCCCAGACTCCCAATTCGCCCCCGTAGGCGATGCCGGCTTCCGCCAGCCGGGCCGCGTCGCCGGCCCGGCGGGCGATCTCGGCCGCGCCGAGGGCACACTCGTGCGCGCGGTCAGGGTCGCCGGCACCGTTGTGGCACGCCGCGATCTCGGAGGTGAGTTCGGCGCGCAATCCCGGATCCTCGTCCTCGATGGTGTCGAGCGCGTCGAGCGCGCGTTCGTACAGCGCGATCGCATCGTCCCAGGCGAACGCGTTCCGCGCTCCGTGCGCAGCCTCACACGCGCACTCGACGGCCCGGGCCGCGACGCCGGTGACCGCGGCTTCGAGGTAGTGGTGGGCGAGCAGGTCGACGGGCGTGCCCGGTCGCGCGTCGAGCAGCTCCGCGATCTTGCGGTGCAGGCGCAGCCGCTTGTTCGTGGTCAGCTCCTCGAGCAGCGTCTGGCGGACCAGCGCATGGGCGAAGCTCAGGCGGCCCGGGGTGCCCTCGACTTCGTCGACCAGTTGTGCGGCCACGGCTTCGTCGAGGCGGTCGACTGCGGTGTCATCGTCGATCTGCATCACGCTCGCCACGAGATCCACCTCGAACTCACGCCCGAACACAGCTGCGGTGCGCAGAAGGTCGTTCGTCTGCTCGGAGAGCCGTGAGAGGCGCTGGCCGATGACGTCGCGCACTCCTTCCGGAAGACCCGCCTCGCCGGGCGCGAGGGTGCCGACCCACACGCCGTCGTGCTGCACGAGCGCGCCGGTCTCGACGAGGTTGCGCAGCACCTCGGTGACGAAGAACGGGTTGCCGTCGGTCTCGGCGGCCAACCGGTCGGCCAGCGCGAGGCCTTCGGACTCCAAGGGCTGTCCGCCCGCGGCCTCGAGAAACGCGCGCATCCCGGCCTCGTCGAGGCCGCGCAGCGCGATGCGCTCGGCGCCGGCCGACCGGTAGAGATCGGCGAGCGCGCCGGAGAGTGCGTGGCTGCGGTCGATGTCGGTGTCGCGGTACGTGACGAGCACGAGGATGTGGCTGTCGGGATCGAGGTGGCTGACGACGTGGCGGAGCAGGTGCACGCTGCCGGAGTCGGCCCAGTGCGCGTCGTCGAGGAGGACTACGAGCGGCTGGGGATCTGCGGCGCGCTGGAGGAGGTCGACGACGGCCTCGAACAGGAGCAGCCGCTCGGTGTCGGGATCGGTCGACGCAGGGTGCGGAGCGTCGGGCACCCGGCGAGCGAGGTCGGGTACGAGCCGGCTGATCTCACCTCCCTGGTGGGCGACGTGCTCGATGATCGTGTCGTCGCTCACGTTGGCGACCACGAAACGGAGCAGCTCGGTCCACGGTGCGTGCGGCGCGGCGACGTGTTCGTCGCAGCGGCCGAGCGCCACGAGCGCACCCTGGTCGTGGGCCTGGCGGGAGATCTCCGATGCAAGTCGCGTCTTGCCGATGCCGGGTTCGCCCGCGAGCAGGACCGTCGTGGCGCGGTCGATCTGTGCGCGCTTCCAGGCGTCGGTCAGCCGCAGGCGCTCGTCGTCGCGGCCCGCGAACGGGACTTCGCCGGCCTGGCGTCGAAGTGGAGCGGGGAGTGGAGCCGTGGCCGCGACCGCGGCGGTCCAGGGAACGTCGAACACGATGACCGGATCGGGCAGGCCCTTCAGCTCGATCTCGCCCACGAGCACGAAGCTGAGCTCGGTGCGGCCGCGCGCGAGCCCGCGCACGAGGTCGTCGCAGAGGATCTGGTTGCCGTCGGCCGAATCGCACAGGCGCGCCGCGGTGACGACCGGCGTGCCGTGGCAGTCGCCGTCTTCCCAGGAGACGTCGCCCGCGCTCAGGCCGACGCGCACCTCGATGCGTCGGTCTTCGCGGGCCTGACGATTCGAGCGGTCGATCTCGCGCTGGATCTCGTGGGCCGCGTTCACCGCTTCAGCGGTGGCCCCGAACGCAGCGAGGATCCCGTCGCCGAGACCCTTGACCACGGTCCCACTGTGCTTCGTGACCGCCGTCGCGAGGATGTCGTCGTGATGGCGCCGCAGGCGATCGGCCTCCGCGTCGCCGAGCCGTGAACGCATCTCGGTGCTCCCGACGACGTCCGTGTACAAGATCGTCGCGGTGCCCGCCCCGGCTTGACTCACAAAGCGGAGACTACGCCCATATCGAACAGTCGCCTCACCGTTCCGGTCAGGTCGTCCGCCGCGCCCGGCGCCGGATTCCCGACCAGTTCGTAGATCTCGCGATGGCGGGCGACGTTGTCGGCGCGGTCGGTGCGCACGAGGACCACGTGGACGCCGCCGGCACCGATGGCATCGAGCACGGCGGGCGCGAGCGCGTCGGCCCGTTTGACCTCGACGGTCGAGACGCCGTGCACCGCGGCGAGCGCGGCGAGGTCGACGGGTTGGGGCGTACCGAAGAGGGTCTCGAAGTGCTCGGGGAGCTGCGCCTGGGGGAGGAAGGAGAAGATTCCGCCGCCTCGGTTGTCGATCACGACGAACACGGCGTCGAGCCCACGGTCGACCACGCCGAGCAAGCCGTTGGTGTCGTGGAGGAAGCACAGATCGCCGACGAGTGTCACGGTCGGGCCATCGTGGCCCGCCGAGATGCCGAGCACGGTCGAGACGAACCCGTCGATTCCGTTGACGCCGCGATTGCTGTGCACCCGCACGCCCGTACGTGGCGCCGCGAAGGACTCCAGGTCGCGCACCGGCATGCTCGACGCGACCACGAGCGCGGAACCGTCGGGGAGCGCAGCCATCACGTCGCGCGCGATGCGGCCCTCGAATGGCTCGTCCCACCGGTCGAGGACCGCGTCGACGCCGGACCTCGTCCGGGCTTCGTGTGCCGCCCACCGGGCGGCAGAACCGTCGACGGGGATGGTGAGTCGCTCGGTGAGCGCGACGAGCACCGGCTCGGCGTCGGCCGCGACGACCTCGTGCGCGGTGCGCGCGGGATCGACCCAACGCCGATCGGGGTCGACGAGCAAGGTGGGGACGCCGGCGAGCCACTGCGTCGTGGCCTTGCCGGTCAACGGAGCACCGAGGCGCACGACCAGGTCAGGCAGCAGACCGGTTGCGATCGCAGGGTCGCGCAGCAAGAGGTCGTAGGTCGACACGACGTGCCTGCCGGTGCGGAGGTTCGACACCGCGTCGGCCAGCACGGGCCAGCCGGTCACCGTCGCGAACGCGTCGACGACGCGCGGCGAGACGTTCGAATCCCAGCCGGCGGTGATCACCCCGTTGGCGACTGCGCCGATTCGAGCCGCGAGCGCGTCGAGTTCGTCGTCGGTCAGCGCCCGTGCCGACTCGACGGCGCGGAGCCAGGGCCCTCCGTCGGCTCGACCGGGTGCATCGACGAGCGGAGCGCCGGTGGGGAGCAGTGGCTCGCGGAACGGCAGATTGACGTGGACCGGGCCCGGCGGCGGTCCGACTGTCTCGGCGACCGAGCGCGCCGCGAGCTCGCGCCAGGCCTCACCTGCTCCTGGCCGATCGACGGGTACCTCGGCGTCGACGAACCAGCGGACCGCGTCTCCGTACAGGCCGACCTGGTCGATCGTCTGGCCCGCGCCGACGCCGCGCAGCTCGGGCGGCCGATCCGCGGTGGCGAGGATGAGCGGAACCCCGCCGTGGCTCGCCTCGAGCACCGCGGGATGGAAGTTGGCCGCGGCGGTTCCCGAGGTGCAGAGCACCACCGCCGGATCGGCCGGTGGCGCGTCCGAGACCGAGGGCGAAGAACCCGGCCGACCGTTCGTCGAGGTGGACGTGGAGCCGGATCCGAGGGTCGTCGGGCGAGCGCGAGCGCGAGGGGCGCAGAACGGGATCCCGGCGAGATGACTGCGTGCTCCACCCCGCATCGGACCCACTCGTCGACGAGGGTCCGGGCGAACGCGGTCGTTGCGTCGCGCGCCGCGGCCGCACTCACGCGAAGCTGGCCCGGTGCGGATGGTGCTGATACCCGGGTTCTCGCAGCCCGCCTCGACGTGGAACGCGGTGCTCGCGGCGTTGCACCCGTCGATCGACGCGATCGCGCTCGACGTTCCCGATGACCTCGACTTCGACGCAACCGTCGATGCCATCGGAGCAGCGGGCCGACGTGCGATCTACGTCGGATACTCGATGGGGGGCCGCCTTGCGCTGCACCTCGCGCTCGACCGACCCGACCTCGTTGCCGGGCTCGTCGCTCGTCAGCGCGTCGCCCGGGCATCGCCGATCCGGCGGAACGGGCGGCCCGGGCGGAGGCCGACGCGCGGCTCGCGGCCGAGGTCGAGCGCGACGGGGTGTCCGGGTTCCTCGAACGGTGGCTCACTCAACCCCTCTTCGCCGGGCTCTCGCGCGACGAGGCCGCGCTCGACGATCGGGTCGCGACGAACTCGGTCGCGCGGCTCGTGCACCAGCTCACCGCGCTCGGCCAGGGTGCCATGCCCGACGCGTGGGCCAGACTCGAGGAGTTGTCGATGCCGGTTCGGGTCGTCACCGGAGCCGACGACGCCAAGTACGGCGAGATCGCGGCCGAGATGTGCCGACGGAACCTCCTGTTCGAACACTCGACGCTCCCGGGCGGTCATGCGCTGCCGCTCGCGCAGCCCGTCGCGCTGGGGGAGTGCGTCAACGCGGTTCGTTCACGAGCTCGGCTCGACGACGGAGTAGCGGTCGAGGAGATCCTGAGCCGGCGCCGGCCAGGTGTCGGGAACGCTGAGGACGTCACCGTCCGGTCGGAGGGGCGACGCGACGACGTCGCCCGACAGCTCGTCGAGCGTCGCCAGGCCGCACGCCCGCGGGGCGGTGGCCAGCGCAGCGGCGAGCGCGAGGCCCGCCGCGATCCCGATCGACGTCTCGAACATCGACGACACGAGCGTGGGCACTCCGGCCGCTTCGGCGATGTCGAGCGCGGCACGCACGCCACCGAGAGGCTGCACCTTGAGCACGAGCACATCAGCCGCGCCTGCGGTGCGCAGTGCCCGCGCGTCGTCGAGGCTGCGCACGCACTCGTCGGCCGCGAGCGGAACGTCGACGATCCGCCGGAGCTCGGCGAGCTCGGCGATCGTGGCGACCGGCTGTTCCGCGAGCTCGAGGGCGATGCCGGCGTGCGCGATCCGGCGCAAGACGTTGGCGGCTGTGTCCACGTCCCACGCGCCGTTCGCGTCGATCCGGATCGAGACCGTCGGAGCCAGGAGCTCGCGCAGCGAGCGCAGCCGGGCGACGTCTTCGTCGGGATCCCGGCGCCCGACCTTCACCTTCACGCACCGGAAGCGCGCGAGCCGGTCGGCGAGGTCGGCATCGATCTCCGCGGCGTCGGGAACGAATCCGTTCACGACGACCGAACCACGTACCAGCTCGGGGAAGCCGTCGCACGCAGCTTCGACCGCGGCTCGCCGTGCCGCGGCAGGATCGCAGGGATAGCCGGTGACGGGGGAGATCTCGCCCCACCCGGCCGGCCCCTCGATGAGGGTGATCGACCGGTCGCCGATGCGGAGACTGTGCTCCTTCACGCGAGCGCGAGGCCGACGGTGAGGAGTGCCGCAACCACGACTTCGAGTCGCACGGTCCCGACGAGGGCGCGGACGAGCGACGGTGGGTCGACGCGCTGGAGCACGAGTCGGGTGGGGCCGAGCGCGAACGGGATCGCGAGCATCGCGAGGAAGGCGGTGGGAGAGTCGAGTCCGATCGGGATCACGGCGACGAACGCGCCGATGATGCAGGCGACGAACAGTCCGCGTGCGCGCGGCGCACCGATCCGGACCGCCAGGGTCCGCTTGCCGGTCGCGCGGTCGGTGTCGACATCGCGGATGTTGTTGGCGAGCAGCACCGCGCACGCCGGGAGGCCGACGACCAGCGATCCCCACCACGCCGCGGCCGGGACCGTCTCCGCCTGGACGTAGGCGGAGCCGGCGCACGCGGCGAAGCCGAAGAACGCGAGCACCGCCACCTCACCCCAGCCCGAGTAGCCGTAGGGCCGACTCCCTCCCGAGTAGAACCACCCCGCGGCGATCGCAGCCACGCCGAGCAGCAGCAGCCAGGGGTTCACCGCGAGCGAGAGCACCAGACCCACGACCGCGGCGACTCCGAAGCTCGCGAACGCAGCCCGCTTCACCGCGGCCGGAGCGGCCGTGCCGGTTGCCGTCAGCCGCATCGGCCCCCGGCGCTCGGCGTCGGTGCCCTTCACGCCGTCGGAGTAGTCGTTGGCGTAGTTCACGCCGATCTGCAAGGCGACGGCAACGGCGAACGCGGCCAGCGCCCGCCACCAGATCACCTCGCGACCGAGTGCGCCCGCAGCCGTCCCGACGAGCACCGGCGCGACCGCGGCACCGAGGGTGCGCGGTCGTGCTCCCTGGACCCACTCGCCCGCGGTCGTCACCCGCGTACCGTCGTCAGCACCGTCGTGCGTCGATCGTCACGGGCGCTTCGGGTACTGGTCGAAGTCGGGCCGGCGCTTCTCGAGGTACGCCTGCTTGCCTTCCTTGGCTTCCTCGCTCATGTAGTACAGCAACGTCGCGTCGCCTGCGAGCTGCTGGATCCCGGCGAGGCCGTCGTCGGCGGCGTTGAGCGACGCCTTCAACATGCGCAGCGCGAGCGGCGAGAAGTCGAGCATCTCGCGGCACCACGACACCGTCTCTTCCTCGAGCTCGGCGAGCGGCACGACGGTGTTCACGAGTCCCATGTCGAGCGCCTGCTGCGCGTCGTACTGTCGGCAGAGGAACCAGATCTCGCGTGCCTTCTTCTGTCCGACCGACGCGGCGAGCAGCCCGGACCCGTAGCCACCGTCGAACGATCCGACCTTCGGGTCCGGTCTGGCCGAACTTGGCGTTGTCGGCCGCGATGGTGAGGTCGCACACCACGTGCAACACGTGACCGCCGCCGATCGCGTAGCCCGCGACCATCGCCACGACCGGCTTCGGCAGCCGTCGGATCTGGACCTGGAGATCGAGCACGTTGAGGCGACCGATTCCGTCGTCCCCGACGTAGCCGTCGTCGCCCCGGATCCGCTGGTCGCCGCCCGAGCAGAACGCATCGGGACCCTCACCGGTGAGGATGATCACGCCGACCGCGGTGTCGTTGCGGGCGAGCTCGAACGCGGCCTGCAGCTCGAACAGCGTCTGGGGCCGGAACGCGTTGCGGACCTCGGGCCGACAGATCGTGATCTTGGCGATGCCGTCGGCGGTCTCGTAGCGGATGTCGCCGAAGGGCTCGCCGGCGCCGGGTTCGGCGGCGGTCCAGCTCGCGCCGGGACGGATGGGGTTCTCCACGGGTGCTCCGATCTTGGGAGTGATCGCTCCTACGGTTACGGTAGCCAGCCATGGATCGGCCGGGCGACTCGGGTATCGCGGGCGAGGTGGCGGAGATCCGTCGGGCCTGGGCGGCGCGCGAACCCGTCGTGGTCGCGACCTCGGGCACCACCGGGGACCGCCGTTGGGTCGAGCACGGACCCTCGTCGGTTGAGGCGTCGTGCCTGGCGGTCAGCCGGGCGTTGGCCGTGGATCCCGAACGCGACCGGTGGTTGCTGTGCATCCCGGCCGGATTCGTGGCCGGGCGGGCCGTGGTGCTGCGGGGCGAGGTGACCGGCACCCCGGTCACGGTCCACGAGCGGTTCGATCCCGAGGCCGTGGGCCGGGCCGCGGGCGCCTGCTCCCTCGTCTCCCTCGTCGCGACCCAGCTCGCACGCCTGCTCGACGCGGGGGCACCGCTCCATCGGTTCCGGACGGTCCTGCTCGGGGGCGGTCCCGTTCCGTCCGGCCTCCTCGCACGCGCCGCTGCCGTCGGGGTGCACGTCCACACCACCTACGGCCTCACCGAGACGTTCGGCGGGTGCGTGCACGACGGACACCCCCTCGATGGTGTCTCGATCCGGCTCGCGCCGGAGTCGGCCGAGGTGCTCGTGCGCGGGCCGGTGCTCATGCGGGGCTACCGCGACGATCCCGAGGCGACGCGGGCCGCGTTCACCGGCGACGGTTGGCTGCGCACCGGTGACGTCGGGCGGTTCGGGGCCGACGGTCGACTCGAGATCGTCGACCGGTTGAAGGACCTCGTCATCACCGGTGGCGTCAACGTGAGCCCGACCGCGGTCGAGCGCGTCCTGCAGACGTACCCGGCCTTCGCCGACGTGTGTGTCGTCGGGGTGCCCGACCCGGAGTGGGGTGAACGCGTCGTGTGCTGCGCGGTGCTCACCGCGGGCTCCCCGCCACCGTCGATCGACGAGCTGCGGGCCTTCGCCGCGACCTGCTCCCTCCGGCGGAACTGCCGAAGGAGTTGCGGATCGTGGCGGAGATCCCGCGAACCCCGAGCGGCAAGCCGCTGCGGCGCGTCCTTCGCTGATCCTCAGCTGATGGCGCGGAGGTTCGCCACGATGTCGTCGACGACGCCGTCGACGGTGCCGTCGGTTCCCACGAGCAGGTCGGCGACCTCGGCGAACAGCGGGTCGCGCGCGAGGCGCTGTTCCTCGGCGAGCAGGAGCTGATCAGCTTCCAAGCCGCGGCCGACCCGTCGACCCGCTGTCGGTACGTCGGGCCAACGTCTCCGGTGCGGCGGTGAGCCACACCACGAACGCCGCTGCCTGCATCCGGGCTCGGAGCTCGGCGTCGGTCACGGTCGACGCCGCGGCGGTGATCACCGCCGGACCGGCACGGTCGAGCGCGTCACGCAGCACCGCCGCCTCACGGTCGTGGAGCGCGTCGACCCCGTCGTCTCCCGCGATCTCGGCGGCAGTCCGGCCCGCGTGCGCCTCGAGCAGGGCATCGTTGTCGACCAAGGGCAGACGGAGGCGGGCGGCGAGGAGCCGGCCGATGGTGGTCTTTCCGCTGCCCATCGGACCGATGAGCACGATGGGCTCGTTCCGGGTGATGGTCCATGATCGGTAACGTACGACCTCAAGACGCCGAGCGGTGGGGGATCCAAGCGTGCGTCGGACGCGGATGGTCGTGATGGTCGGGATCGTGGGCGCTGCACTCCTGCTCGCCGCGTGTGTGCCGGTCCCGCCCACGCCGGGGACCCCACGAGGGAGCGGCTGCGGCAAGGCCGCGGTCACCGGCAACCTCCAGGCGAAGAAGCTGCTGTCGGGTGGGGTGGCGCGCGACTACTTCCTCACCGTCCCGTCGACCTACGACCCGAACGTGAAGTCGCCGATCGTGTTCAACTTCCACGGGCACGGGTCGACTGCGACCGAGCAGTACCTCTACACCCAGCTCGACGCCAAGGGTGCGGCGCGGGGCTTCATCGTGGTGACGCCGAACGGCATCGACAAGCAGTGGGACTACACCGCGCCGTCGGTCGACTTCACCTACACCGACGACCTCGTGCGGTACCTCGACTCCGTCCTCTGCATCGACCCCGATCGCATCTTCACGACGGGCATGTCGAACGGCGCCGCGTTCTCGTCGGCGGTCGTCTGCCGGTCCGACATCGGCTTCGATGCGTTCGCGACCGTCACCGCACTGACTCCGGCTTGTTCCGACCCGAACGTGAAGATGCCGATGCTGGCGTTCCACGGCACCGCCGATCCGGTCGTGCCGTACTCCATCGCCGGGCCGTTGACCGCCTCGTGGGCCACTCGGAACGGGTGCGACACCACCCCCGTCGAGGCCCGCATCGAGCCCGACATCCAGCGGCGGACCTTCGTCGGTTGCGACGCCGGTCTCTCCGCCACCCTCTACTCCGTCGAGGGCGGGGGCCACACCTGGCCCGACGGCCTCGTCGACCTTCCCCAGTTCGGCGCCACGACCCGCACGATCGACGCGTCCGACCTGATCCTCGACTTCTTCGCCGCCCAGTAGCTCCTCCGGAGTCGATCAGGTCGAGGTCACCTGGAACAGGGCGGTGATCTTCTCGATCGTCTCCTGCTCCTTCGGGTTCACGGTCTTCGCCGCTTTCGCCACCGCCTGGGCGATGTCGACGAGCCAGCCCGCGACCTCGGCCGCCTCGATCGCCGACGTGTTCGCGCGGAGGGCGGTGGCCGCGGGCTCGAGGTCGGCGAGCGCGCCGGCGATCACCGCGTCGAGGTCCTTGCCCCGGTGCTCGTTCATGTCGTGCCGGGCTTCCTTGGTGTCGGCCTCGGCGGCGATGGCGGCGACGAGGTCGTTCGCCACGCCGCGGTCGCCCGGCTGCGCAATGGAGCGCGCGCTCGCGCTGGCTTCCTTGACCATCGAGATCGGACCGTGCTCACCGGCCGCGAAGATGGCCATGGTCACCATCAGTGGCGCGTCGGTCAGTGCGTGCCACTCGTCGTCGGTGAATGCGGACTTGTCGGTCATCGGTGCTCCTGGTTCGGACGGGTGCGGCGAGCGTACCGGCACCGCCGCAGATCCGGCCCGGACAGTAGGGTGCGCCGATGCCGAGCGATGTGATGTTGAAGGTCATGAACGGTCTGCACCGCGGCCTGCTCGCGGTCAGCTTCGGTCACTTCGGTTGGGATGCGCTCGGCATGCCGGTGCTCGAGCTCACCACGATCGGGCGGAAGTCGGGTCAGCCCCGCTCCGTGATGCTCACGTCGCCGTGGCACGAGGGCGACACCTACGCGATCGTCGCCTCCCGGGGCGGCGACGACACCAACCCGGCGTGGTTCCACAACTTGCGCGACAACCCCGACGTCGAGGTGTCGATGCGGGGGAAGCAGCAGCCGATGCGTGCCCGGGTGGCCGACGCCGAGGAGCGGGCTCGGCTCTGGCCGATCATCACCGCCGCCCACAAGAACTACGCGGGCTACCAGACGAAGACCGATCGCGAGATCCCCGTGGTGCTGCTCGAACCCCGCTCGGCGTGAACCGAATCCCCGGACCTGCTTGAATGAGCGTTCGCTCAGGCTGAATCGAAGTTCGTTCCGGGGGGAGATCTGATGCGGTCACGGATGATCATCGCGGTCGTGGTGCTCACGGCGGCGCTCGCCGGGTGCGCGTGGTTTCCCGGTGGTACGGCGCCGAGCGCCGACCCGACGACCATCCCGTCGGGTGGATGCACCGCCGCCACGCCCCGGACCCCCGGGCTCGAGACGATGAACATCACGTCGGGTGGGGTGGCCCGTACCTACCTGCGGCGTGTCCCCGCCGGCTACGACCCGACTGAGCCGGCGCCGGTCGTGTTCGCGATCCACGGACTGGGGGAAGGGCGCGGTCCACACCACCATGTCGGAGTGGGCGCCGCGCGCCGACGCGAACGGCTTCGTCGTGATCTACCCGCAGGGTCTCGGGAATCCGGTCGCCTGGAACGCGGCACTCGGGTCGGCAGATCTCGCCTACATCAGCCAGGTGCTCGATCGCGTCGAAGACGACCTGTGCCTCGACACCCGTCGCGTCTTCGCGGCCGGCCTCTCGATGGGCGCGTTCATGTCGTCGTCGATCGCATGCCAATTCGCAGATCGGTTCGCCGCGGTGGCCCTCGTCGCCGGGATGCGCAATCCCGCCGGATGTGCACCGAGCCGTGCCGTTCCCGCGGTCACGTTCCACGGCACCGCCGACACGTGGGTGTCGTTCGCGTCCACGCCGGGGATCGTCGCGGCCTGGGCGGCACGCAACGCGTGCTCGGCGACGCCGAGCGAGGTGCCCGTCGCGAGCGATGTGACGCTGGTCCGCTACCTCTGTCCGCTCGGCCAGGAAGTCGGCTTCTACCGGATCGCCGACGGCGGTCACGCGTGGCCCGGCAGCGAGTTCTCCCGCGCGATCGAAGCCGCGGTCGGCTTCACCACGTTCTCGATCAACGCGTCCGACATCATCTGGAACTTCTTCAGCCGCCATCCGATGCCGGTGTAGGTTCGGGCCGTGCTGCTCGACGGCTTCAACCACGTCGCGGTCCTCACCAACGACACGGATCGGCTCCAGGAGTTCTGGGTCTCGGTGTTCGACGCGACCGTCGGTGAGGCGCCTGAGATGCCACCGGAGGCGGGGATGAGGCTCTCCTTCATCCTCGTGGGCCCGCACTCCGAGCTCAACGTGTTCGAGATCGAGGGGAACACCGAGGCCGACCACCAGACCCCCGGGTTCGGGCGCGGTCGGCTCGATCACCTCGCGGTGCACGCGGCATCGCTCGATGCATTCGACACGATCCGTGAGCGCCTCATCGCCCGCGGCGCCGCCGACGAGTTCGTCACCGACTTCGGACCGGTGCTCAGCATCTTCTTCCGGGATCCCGATGGTCTCGAGTGCGAGGTGTGCGTCGAGAACCCCGACGCACAGCCAGGGATCTTGAACCCACCCGGCACGCCGGCCCGTCGCTACGTCGCCGCGCCCTAGGCGCCCGCCCGGCCTGTGTTCACCCGGATCGCCGAAGCGGTGGCGCCGGGGGCGCGTGTCATACGGGTGTCGACGTTTCCCGGGGGGCTCTCGTCGGAGATGACCCTCGTCGACGTCGAGGTCGCCGACGGATCCCGACGGCGCTTCGTCGTTCGCCGGGCGCGTCGCGAGCGCGGCTCGATTCCCATGGTGGTCGAGTACCGGCTGCTCCACACCGCGTGGGCCCGGGGTCTCCCGGTTCCCGAGCCGCTCCTGTTCGACGGGTCGGGCGCCGTGTCGGAACAGCCGTACATGGTGCTGGAGTACGTCGACGGCGAACCCCGTTGCACCTCCGACGACGGCACGGAGAAGGCCCGCCGGATCGCCGACGTGCTTGCCTCGATCCACGCGCTCGACGCTGCCGATCCCGCCCTGGTCGACCTTCCCGGTCGGACCGAGCGTGTCTCCCATGTCCTCGCGGAATGCACCGAGCCCTTCGATGACACGCTCCGCGAGCGGCGCATCGTCGAGGTTCTGCGGGCCAACTGGCCTCCTCCGCCACCCGAACGGACCGCGCTCTTGCACTGCGACATCTGGCTCGGGAACCTGCTCTGGGCCGGTTCCGACATCGTCGCGGTGATCGACTGGGAGAACGCCCATCTGGGCGACCCGCTCGCCGACGTCGGGATCACGCGCCTGGAGTGCGCGTGGTCGTTCGGTCGCGACGCGGTGGACGCGTTCACCGACCGCTACGTTGCACGCACCGGTGTCGACGCGCGGACGCTCCCGCTCTGGGACCTCGCGGCTGCGAGACGTCCCGCCGGAGAGCTCCCGCGTTGGGCGGCCGACTGGGCGAACTACGGCCGCCCCGACATGACCGTCGAGCAGATGCGCGACGCGCAGTGCTGGTTCGTCGACGACGCGCTCGAAGCGCTCGGTGAGCGGTGACCCGTCGGCAGTGCCCTCGACAGGATTCGAACCTGTGACACACGGTTTAGGAAACCGATGCTCTATCCCCTGAGCTACGAGGGCGGGGGTTGTGTGTGCAGGTCAGAGGGTAGTTGTCTGTCGCCGGCGCCCGGGCTCGTCGCAGGCGGGCGCTCCTCGTGTCCGATAGAGATCGCGTGATCAATCCTTGGAGTGCTGTGAGGGTGGGCGCTGTCTCCTTCATGCCACATCTATGCGCATCTTCTGCTGCCAAACGCGACAGCGCGCGGCGAAAGTTCTGGTCGGTGCCCAACCAGAGTCATGGAGGTCGGATCGCGGCGTCGGAACCCGGGCACAGGCGAAGAGCCGGCTACTCGAGGTCGGCAAGTGCGGTCTTGAGTTCGGCACGCGACGCGATCCCGAGCTTGATGAAGACCTTGCGCAAGTGGTACTCGGCGGTGCGCGCGCTGATGAACAATCGCGCACCGATATCTCGGTTGGTCAGCCCTTCACGGGCTAGGCGCGCCACGTTGAGCTCCTGGTCCGTCAGTTGGCTCAGGGTCTCGACTGTGCGGGTGCGCACCGTCTCCCCGGTCGCGCTCAACTCTCGTGCCGCGCGCTCTGCAAAGCCGTTCAGTCCGGCTCCTGAGAGCAGGTCGTAGGCCGCCCGCAGCTGTTCGCGCGCGTCAACCCGCCGGTTCTGGCGGCGCAAAGCCTCGCCGTACAGGAGCCGGGTACGCCCGATCATGATCGGGACGCCTTGACGCTCGAAGCGCTCGATCGCATCCCGGTAGAGGCGCTCTGCCTCGCCGCCTTCACGGAGCTGTGCTTCGGCCATGGCTAGTACACCGAGCGCCCAGTCGTTTCCGAGGGGAGTGGTGACACCCGCCAGGCGCACGAACGCCTCTTCTGCGAGCTCACCCTCGCCCGTCCGTGTCGCCGCCTCGACGAGCTCGAGCAAGGTTCGCATCGCGTGGCTCAACTCGTGGGTGTATGGCAGTTCACGGCGCCCGACCTCGACTGCCTCGGAGTACCGGCCGAGGCCGTTGTAGAGGATGGCTTCGGCGAAGTTCGCGGCGCTCAATGCGTAGCCCTCGCCTCGGGCTTCACCGTCGACTCGGACGTCTTTGGCCAGGCGTCCCACCTCTTCGGCTTGTCCGCGATAGGCCGCGAGGAACATGCGGCCGTACGGAGGCAGCGGGTGGCCGGTGACTTCCTTGATGGCGTCGATCTCGTCGCAGGACGCGTCGGCTGCGTCGAGGTCGCCGTCGACGGTTTGCGCGAGCATCAGCAAGCTCAGCGCGATCGGTAGAACCGTGAGGACTCCGTCCGCGCGTGCCAACTCGACCTGTCGATCGGCGAGCGCACGGAGCGCTCGGGCATCCCAAAGGTCTTGCGCGGCTCGGGAGGCGAACCACATCCAGTGCAGCTCGTGCGCGTCCGGGGGATTCTCGAGGAACGCGTTCAGCGCTCGGCGCAGGGTCGGGATCGCAGCGGTCTGTCCCTCTGCGGCGAGCAGCGCCTGGCCTCGCAAGATCAGATCGTGAGCTCGATCTGAGTGGTCATCGGCTGTCGCCTCGAGGATTGCCTGCGAGACCGCCGCGACTTCATTGGCATCGCCGAGCCGGCCTCCGTAGATCGCGGCCGCGAGGGCTTCGATGTAGGTGTCGCGTGCAAGTGCCCGGTCGAGCGGTTCGAGACCCTGCGCCGCGGCAAGGAGTTGTCGGGCGCCGCTGCTGTCGCGGCGCAGTGCATACCCTGCCCGGGCGCGCAGCCGAGCGATGAGCGCCTCCTGAAGGACGGTCAGGTGCTCGTCCTGCGCGGTGTCGAGGAGCCGAAGTGCAGTCTCGGGCGCGCCCGCGTCGTGCTTGGCCTCGGCGGCCGCGATCAACCGCTGCGCGCGTGCGAACGGCGCCGGCGTCAGGGCAGCCGCTCGTTCCAGGAAGGCTGCAGTGGCGGCGGCGCCGCCCCGAGTTCGTGCTCGCGCAGCTGACCGCACGAGGTCGGCGGCAACCGTTTCGTCGGGTCGCAACGTTGCGCTGGCTCGGTGCCACGCCCGACGGTCAGGGTCGCGTTCGACGTCGGTGGCGTCTGCGAGCGCGGCGTGGACACGTCGCCGATCGTCGGGCGATGCGGCCCGATAGATCGCCGAGCGCACCAGCGGGTGCCGGAAGCCGACTCGCGCGCCGACGACGAGGGCATCGGCTCGCTCGGCCAGGTCGAAGTTCTCCGGTCCGAGCCCCAATTCCGTGCTCGCTCGCCAGAGCAGCCCCGGATCTCCGGTCGGGTCGGCGGCCGCGAGCAGCAAGAGGAGGCGGGTCGGCTCCGGGAGGGGTTCAAGTTGTGCGATCACGCTCTGCTCGATGCGGCTCTCCAACGGCATCGAGCTCGTGAGCGCGAAGCCGCCGGCAATCTCGGCGGGGCCCAAGGCTCGTGGGAGCTCGCGGAGCGCGAGTGGGTTGCCCCTCGCTTCAGCGATGAGCTGATCGCGCACACGCACGTCGACTGGTCCTGGGACTGCGATCTGGAACAGCTCGCGTGCGTCGTCGTCTCCGAGTCCCTCGACGACGAGTTGCGGCAAACCAGCGAACCTCTCGCCGACCGTGCGCATCGCCAGCGCGATCACGATTCCTTCCGCGTCGAGGCGGCGGGCAACGAAGGCGATTGCCTGCGCAGAGTCCTCGTCGAGCCACTGGGCGTCGTCCACGATGCAGAGAAGCGGCCGTGTCTCAGCGAACTCGGTGAGCAGACCAAGCACCGCGAGGCCGACGAGGAGGGGGCCAGGCGCCGGCGCAGCGCGTAGTCCGAACGCCGTTTCGAGCGCCTCGCGTTGTGGGGCTGGGAGGTTCCCGATGGCCTGCATCATGGGATTGCACAGCAGCTGCAAGCCTGCGTACGGGAGTTCCATCTCTGATTCTGACGCCACGATGCTCTTGGTCCTGACTGATGCCGCAGCGTGCGCTGCGGCGTAGTTCAGCAGGGCGGTCTTGCCGACGCCGGCCTCACCGGACACGACCAAGGCGCCGCTGCGTCCGCTGCGGGCGCGGCCGAGCAGCGACTCGAGCTCGGCGAGCTCGCGGCTTCTGCCCCAGAGCGGTGCGGCCTCGAGTGCGGTCACGCAACAATTTTGGTCCAATCGCGGGCGGCGCCGCTCGTCTGCCGCCGTGTCGACCGGGCTCACGGGTTCAGGGCCGCTTCGATCTCGAGGTGGATGCTGACTCGGTCCGCGACGAGGATGCCGCCGGCTTCGAGCACGAGGTTGAAGTCGACGCCGTAGTCGCTGCGGTTCAGCTCACCTCTCGCCGTGCATTGCATCCGGGGGCCTCCGTCCGGATCACGGCGAAAGCGTGGCAGCTCGAGGTCCAGCGAGATCGGATTCGTGGTGTTCTTGATCGTGAGGTGACCGTCGAGCGCGAATCGGAAGCCGTCGTGTCGCAGCTCGGTCGACTGGAACGTCATGACGGGGTAGGCGGCGATGTCGAAGAAGTCGGGCGAGCGCAGGTGGTTGTCGCGTCGGGAGTTCCCGGTGTCGACTGAGGTCATCTCGATGGTCGCAGCGGCGCTCGATTCGAGTGGAGCGGCACGTGTGACGATCTGACCACTGAACTCCCGGAACGTTCCTCGCACGTGGCCGACCATCGTGTGCCGGACCGAGAAGCTGATCTCGGAAAGGTCTCGGTCGATGACCCAGGTTCCGACGGCGTAACCGGGGATCGATTCCTGCAACATTGACGGTCATGGTGAGCTCCTGACTGTCGGTGGTCGGGTCGTCAGGCAACGGTCGCGTCGGGGAGAGGACGATCGCGTCGGTAGGCGTCCCGAGTGGACACCCCAGTCATGGCGCGATCGAGTCAGCGCACGGTTATGGGCGGTCCGGCAGACGGCCAGGGAACCGACTGGGGTGGGGTACGGACGCGATCGGTCGCGGGCCGATGCGACGGTGTTCCCACTCCCCACCGACCAAGGAGCGCGCCACATGAACGGAACGTTTCGCCCCTACTTCAACGAGGACTGGCCGGCTCCATCGAACGAGAACGTCGCGTACATTCCGGTCCGAGTCACCAAGGAACCGCGGGTGAACGGCTCGATCACCGTCTTCCTCCCGGACGGAACCGCGCTCGACGCACGTGCGGCCGACCTCCTGCGTCTCGACCCTGATCAGGTGGTGCGTACGGGAGCGCTCGCCGAACAGCAAGGGTGAGCACGATGGCCAAGATCCTGATGCAGACGACCATCGCCGACGTCACTGACGACTGGCACATCGGGCTGACATCGGGAGAGACGGCCGATGAACCGGCTCCGAGTTGATCCCACGGCCGCGAGCCGGATCGCGTCCGCCCATCTCGAAGCGCCACGAATGGGGGACGCTCTCGCTCGTGGCGCGTTCGCAGCGCTCGCCCGAGAGTCTGACCAGCTCTTCAAGCTCATCGCCGATACCGATCGACCCGGCGGTGTCCGGATCTCCTTCACCAGCTGCCTTGCGCCATTCACGAGCGCGGAAGAGCTCATCACCTCCGTGAGACGTGACCGGCGCCTCGAGGTATCGACGGTTGCTCGCGAACGCGACCGACTCCATCCCGTCATGGGATGTGAGCGGGGCGGCGCCTAACCGGTTTCGAGCGGTGCACGACGTGATCGGCCACGGGCTGCTCGGACTCGGCTTCGATCGCGACGGCGAGTTCACCGTGTGGCGCTTCCAGGAGCGCTTCCACAGCAGGCTGGCACGACGAGCGCTGGCCACCGAGCTGCACGGCGAACACAGCGTCCGCTGGACCACCGGTGACCTGCCCGAGCACAAGGCGTTTCTCCTCGATGAACGCGTCGTCCGCGCATCACGCGCGGGGCGATCAGACGCACCTTCTTGCATTCGAGGGAGCGTCGGCTAGGGCCTCGACTGGGGTGCCGCACGGACTCGATCCGTACGGCGTGGATGCGACGGTGATCACGTCAACCCACTCCAGAAAGAAGGACCACCATGTCTGACCAGAAGCCCACTGTCGTCCTCGTCCACGGCGCCTTCGCCGAATCGGCGAGCTGGAACCCTGTTATTGAGCAGCTGCAGGCGCGCGGCCTCGATGCTGTGGCGGTCGCCAATCCGCTCCGCAGCGTCACAGGAGATGCCGCGTACGTGAGCGACGTGATCGCGGGGATCAGCGCTCCCGTCGTCCTCGTCGGGCACTCCTACGGCGGCATGGTCATCACCGAAGCTGCCGCCGGCAACGACGCGGTGGTCGGCCTCGTCTACGTGGCCGCGTTCGCGCCCGAGCACGGGGAGTCCGCGCTCACGCTCTCGACCCAGTTCCCGGGAAGCACCCTCGGTGACGCGCTCGGCGCGTACCCGGTGTCCTCCGGTGGCAACGAGCTCGTGATCCGGTCGGAGGTCTTCCGCCACCAGTTCGCGGCAGACGTCCCGGCAGCGCAGGCCTCGCTGATGGCGGCGACCCAGCGTCCGGTCACCGAAGTCGCCCTCTCGGAAGGTCTGCCCACGGCCGCGCCGGCGTGGCAGGGCACCCCGTCGTGGTTCGTGTACGGCGAGTTCGACCTGAACATCCCGGCCGCGCTGCAACGCTTCATGGCTGAGCGGGCAGGGGCCCGGGCCACGTCCGAAGTTCCAGGCGCCTCTCACGCGCTGAGCCTGTCGAGCCCCGAGCAGGTCACCGCGTCGATCGTCGAAGCCGTCAACGCAGTCACGGTTGTCGGCGCCGCACGGTAACGAGCCATGGGTTGGTCGCCTCTGGCACCGGCGCGACCAACCCATGGCAACCCAGACCGACACCCCGAAACGGAGAGCGCATCATGAATGACGAACGTTCGCAGGCGCGAGATTCAAAGGCCGCAGTGTCGCGGAGCTCATCGACGAACACGTTCGCTTCGACTGCAACCTCATCCAGCTCGACGCGCAGACGTGGGCGATCCACGGCAGCATCGCCGTCGACGGCGAGTCGATCTTGGCCGAGTTCAACACTCAGGCCGAAGCCGAAGCCGCGTTGGAAGAGCTGGCCGGCGCAGCCACCGACACAACCGGCGGCTTCTCACGAAGGTCGCTCGGCTCATGACCATGTACTTGCCCAACTCCGGCGTGCGACCAACCGGTTCCGAACCGGCCGAGTTCCTCGATGTCACCTCGATGTCCGGCCACATCGAGTTCGGCAGTCGTGCTCCGTGCGCTCCTCGCGACGGTCAGCCTTCGAGCGCGGCAGAGGGACCCGCAGGTACCGCGACTGGGGTGCGCGACGGACTCGATCAGACCCGACAGGGCGCGACGGTGACGACGTCATCCGACATCCGACACCAAGGAGCAGATCAATGAGCACCATCACCACGAACGACGGCACCGAGATCTACTACAAGGACTGGGGGGCCGGCCCGGTCGTCACGTTCTCCCACGGCTGGCCGCTCAGCTCGGACGCATGGGACGGCCAGATGCTGTTCCTCGCGCAGAATGGATTCCGCGTCGTCGCCCACGACCGGCGCGGCCACGGCCGCTCCAGCCAAGCGTCGGTGAACAACGACATGAACGGCTACGCAGACGACCTCGCCGCAGTGATCGAGGAGCTCGACCTTCACGACGCCACGCTCGTCGGCCACTCCACCGGTGGAGGAGAAGTCACGCGCTACATCGCACGGCACGGCACGACACGCGTCGCCAAGGCAGTCCTCATCTCCGCGGTGCCGCCCATCATGGTCAAGAGCGAGCACAACCCTGAGGGTCTCCCCATCGAAGTCTTCGACGAGATGCGTGCGGCGCTCACCCGCGACCGGTCGCAGTTCTACAAGGACCTTGCGATCCAGTTCTACGGAGCCAACCGGCATGGCAACGACGTCTCCGATGGAACGCTCGAGCAGTTCTGGCTCTGGAGCATGCAGTCCGGCCTCAGGAACGCGTACGAGAGCATCCGCGCATTCTCAGAGACCGACTTCACCGACGACCTCGCGAAGGTGGATGTCCCGACACTGCTCATCCACGGCGAGGACGACCAGATCGTTCCCGTGAAGGACTCCGCGGTGAAGGCCGCTCGTCTCATCGCGAACGCGAAGGACATCTACTACCCGGGCGCGCCCCACGGGATCACCTCGACGCACCAGGACCAGGTGAACGCCGACCTCCTCGCGTTCCTCGAGAGCTAGGCCCGATCACCCCAGCTGCCGGCCCCGCGCCCGTTGACGGGTGCGGGGCCGGCACCCCCACCATGAGAGGAAGGTTCACCATGAAAGTCGTTGTCATCGGAGGCACAGGCCTCATCGGTTCCAAGGTGGTCACCAACCTGCGCCAGCAGGGCCACGACGCGGTTGCCGCATCGCCGAACACGGGTGTGAACACCCTCACCCGCGAGGGACTCGCCGACGCGTTCTCGGGTGCGTCGGTCGTTGTTGACGTGTCGAACTCACCCTCATTCGAAGACGCCGCGGTTCTGGACTTCTTCGTGACCTCTACCCGCAACATCATCGACACGGCCGCTGCCGCCGGCGTCGAGCACCTCGTGGTGCTGTCAGTCGTCGGTACCGAGCGTCTGGCGGAAAGTGGCTACATCAGTGCGAAGATCGCGCAGGAGGAGCTCATCAAGAGCTCAGCGATTCCATTCTCGATCGTTCACGCAACGCAGTTTTTCGAGTTCGTCAAGAGCATCGCCGACACCTCGACGCGCGGCGACACCGTGCGACTGCCGTCCGTGCTGTGGCAGCCGATCGCGTCGGACGATGTCGCAGACACGGTCACCAGGGTCGCGCTCGGCGCTCCTCGGAACGGCACGCTCGAGATCGCCGGACCTGACCAGTTTCGATTCGACGACGCCATCCGGCGAGGCCTGCGCGCCCAAGGAGATCCACGTGAAGTGGTCGCTGACCCGCAGGCCCCGTACTTCGGGGCGGTGCTGAGCGAACGATCCCTCGTTCCCGGTGAGCACGCGGAACTCGCTGACACGCACTTCGCGGACTGGCTCGCCGCCCACGACGGGGAGGTGAGGGCATGAAGGATCCGACGAGCCTCGCACCCGAGCCCAAGCAGGTCGACGAGGAGCTTTCGATGGAGCTCCGGATCCGCGCCTCGAACGCTGGGCTGAGAGGCACACCAGAAAGCACCGAGCAGTGCGACAACTGCATCTACTACCTCGAGAACACCGCGGCCGTCTCGTACTGCTGGCACCCAAAGTTGCGGATCCTGGTCGGCGCCGAGTGGTGGTGCCAGTGGTGGGAGGCGACAACATGAGCATGCTCGGAGACGCACTTGGGCCCGAAGCCTGGTTCACCGACTTCGAGCGCCATGAGATCCCCACGTCGCGCGGTTTGGTTCACGCCGTGGTCGGGGGAAGCGGGCTCCCACGCTTGTACGCGGACGTGCTCGACGTCTGGCGCCCCTGGGCCGACGATGTCAACGGCGGTCCGATCGACGCATCGCACTTCCTCGCCGAAGACAACCCGGAGGAGACCGCGGCCCAGCTGCTCATGTTCCTGGGGTCAGGGTGAACCAGATCCGGGTGCGGATGACGGCGCGAGCGCCCGACGAACCGCACCGCGCATCGAGCCAGCTCGAGCTGCTCTTCGACCTCACATTCGTCGTCGCGATCTCGAGACTCACCGGACAGGTCGCCGAGAAGATCGCGCACGGCGAAGGCCTCCAGACGGTGACGCCGTTCCTCCAGGTCTTCTTCGCGATCTGGTGGGCATGGATGAACTTCACCTGGTTCGCGTCGTCCTACGACACCGACGACGTCCTATACCGGCTCCTTACGCTGCTGCAGATGGCCGGCGTACTGGTCCTCGCTGCCGGAGTGCCATCCGCGCTCAACGACAACGACTACCTGGCGATCACTCTCGGCTACCTCATCATGCGAGTAGGCCTGATCGCGCTCTGGCTTCGCGCCGCAGCAGGAGACCCGACCCATCGCGGCACAGCCCTCAGCTACGCCGCGGGCATCGCAGGCCTGGAGATCGCGTGGGTATTGCGCCTCGTCTGTGCAGAAACGGGACTGCTCCAACCGGACTCCCTGCTGCCGATCTTCGCTGTCCTCGTTGCGTTCGAGTTCGCAGTGCCGACGTGGGCAGAACGGACACGACGCACCAGCTGGCATCCCCATCACATCGCCGAACGCTACGGACTCTTCGCGATCCTCCTTCTCGGTGAATGCATCCTCGCCGCATCGTCCAAGGTCGAATCCGCTATCACCGCCGGGGGAGTCAGCGCCGAGCTCGTCACCATCGCCATCGCGGGCCTCGTCGTGATCTTCGCCCTCTGGTGGCTCTACTTCCTCGAGCCGGTAGGCACGGGCCTCGCCCAAAACCGCAATCGAGCATTTCTCTGGGGGTTCGGCCAATACGGGGTCTTCGCAGCCCTCGCCGGTCTCGGCGCAGGCCTCGAACTGGCGATCGAACAGACCGGGCGACCAATCGGGCTGTCACCAACGGCAGTGAGCTACACGGTCGCGATCCCGGTCGGCTTGTTCCTGATACTCCTCTGGGCCGTTTCAGCGCCGATCGTGCGTTGCCCAATCATTCGACCGGTCGTGACCCTGACCGGAGCTGCAGTCATCCTGGCGGCGCCACTCGCGACGAGGGCCACCGGCGTCGCCCCAGTGGTCGCAGCAATCGCAGCGATCTGCGGGTCAACGACCGCAGTCACCGTGCTGACGCGTCCCACAGGCGCAGCCGACTATCCGACGAAGTCCGCGTCCATCGTGACTTCGCGCGCACGGTTCCACAGGAGCCGCGATGCGGGTGTTCTCCGTGCACGATTGCTTCCCGCCAAGGGGACGGGTCAGAGATCGAGCGTCACGTCGCGCTCGGGTCGCGAGCAGCAGAGCAGGACGTTGCCGACCGCGGGCGCCTCGAGCGGGTCCGGGTCGTACTCGACACCGCCGTCGAGCAGTCCCGTCTCGCACGTGTGACACACGCCGGTGCGGCACGACCAGCGCACCGGTACGTCGCAGGCTTCGGCGAACTCGAGGATGCTCGCGAACTGGTCGTCCCACCTGACCCGCAACCCGCTGCGCACGAACGACACCAGCGCTCCGGTGCCCTCCGCGCCGTCGGGCGCATGTGGTGCGTCGCGCGGCCTCCGACACGACGCCCGGCGTGATCGGGTCCTCGGCGCCGAAGTGCTCGATGTGCACGTCGACCGATCGGACGCCGAGCGCGCCGAGGCCGGCCTGCATCGAGTCGATGAACGCGGTCGGGCCGCACAGGAAGAAGTCGCTCGTCACGGGTGCGCCCGCGGCCACGATCGCGTCGGCGGTGACGCGACCGGCTTCGTCGTAGTCGACGCCGGGAACGTCGTCAGGGCCCGGCGCGCTGTAGAAGACGAGCCGGTGTGCGTTCGGCAGCGAGCTGAGGAGTCGCTCGGCCTCGGCGGCGAAGACGTGCTCGTCGCGGTTGCGCGCGCCGTGAACCCACCAGACGTCGCCGGGCGTCCGCGCCGCGCCGAGCGCGTGCAGCATCGCGAGCACCGGCGTCACTCCGACGCCCGCGCTGACCGAGCGCGATCGGTTGTGACGACGTTCGGCGATCGTCGAGGACGAACCGGCCGCGCGGGGCGGCGACATCGATCAAGTCGCCCACCTCGATCTCGTCGCGCACGACGTGACCAGCGGCGCCGCGAGGCTCGACCTTCACGCTGATGCGGTACCGCTCGCCCTCGGGTGGTCCGCTGAGCGAGTAGCTGCGCAGCAGCGACGTGCCGCTCCCCGTCGAGTGCAGCCGCACGGTCACGAATTGGCCGGGCACGGCACGCGCCAGCGGCGTCGCGTCGTCGGGCTCGAGCTCCAGGGACACGACGTCGACGGTCTCGGGCCGCTTCGCGACGACCCGAAGGGCGCGGAAGCCGGACCACGCGGGAGGTGGCGCCGGAGGGACGAGGCCGGCGTTCCCGCCGGCGAGCGCTCCCGATGCGCCGGCTTCGAGCAGAGCGCGCATCGAATCCTTCCATCCCGGGCTCAGCGCGGTGATGCGCAGGGCGCGACGCAGGTCGTCGGCCTCGGGCTGCGCGTCGACGTACAGCAGCGCGTTGAGCGGCCGCACCGTCATGTGCTCTGGACCGGCTGCGATCTTCGTGATCTCGTCGCCGGCGCGGACGGTCCCGTCCTCGAGGACGCGGAGGTAGAAGCCGGGTCGTCCGTGGGCGACGAGAGCGCGGGCATGCGGGGCTCGTCGAGACGGATGCCGAGCCGGTAGCAGGTCACCCGCGGTTGGGTGACCTCGAAGGATGCCGAGCCGATCCGATACCGGTCGCCGATGCACACTTCGTCGTCGCCGAGACCGTCGACGGTGAAGTTCTCGCCGAACTGACCATGGATGAAGCCGTCGCGACGGAGGTGCTCGTCCCAGTAGCGGTAGGAGTCGAGTTGGTAGACGTACACCGCGCGTTGCTCGCCGCCGTGTCCCGCGAGGTCGCCCTGGCCGTCGCCGGCGAGGTTCGTGCGCCCGACGTGACAGGGACCGTCGACCGGCCTTCCAGATCCCGGTGCGGACGGTCCGGCCTCGCCACTCGACGTCACGCGGCATGCCGACGTTGACCGAGACGAGGCTGCGGCCGGCGGTCATTCCTCGCCGGACTCTTCCGAGCGCAGGCGCTCACGCTCGTTCGTGACCTGCCAGCCGTCGAAGTCCCGCCAGGCCGCGGCCCGTCCGGCTTTCTCGGCCTCGCCCGTGGCGACGAGCAGGTCGCACTCCTCGTCGAACTCCG